>NZ_SSSM01000001.1 GCF_004801885.1 Naasia lichenicola
TGGCGATCCAGCCAAGCCTGGATCAACGAAAAGGGGATCCGCCACACGGCGGATCCCCTTTTCCGTTTGCCCGTCGAAGTCTTGCAAGCGGACACCCAGATCCGAGCCTCGCCCCTCCGAGGATCAGCGGAGATGGGCGCTGTGCGATCCCGGCGAACATGAGCATCCGTCGCAAAAGGCGGGGCAGACCAGGGCAAAACCTCGGTTAGCGTGGACCTATGGCAAAAAGCTCTCGCGTCCGCTCAACCGCCCGGGGTCTGCTGATCTTGGGGGTCGCCGTGGCAGGCGTGAGTCTGATCGCCGTCGTTGTCGCGAACCTCGTGCAGCTCAATCCGGCCATCCCCGGTGCGGTGCTCGTCGCCAGCTTCGTGCTGGTCATCGTCGTTCTCCCGTTCTACCTTCGGGGCCGGCGCGTGAAGACGGACGAGACCTCGAGCTGACGTCAGAACGCGACGTCTGACCGAGACGTCACTGTCGTGGGTGGCTCACGGCCGCTAGCCCGGCCATGTTGCGCTGCCGGGGTGTCAGGCGACCGGGGAGGCCCACTCGATCACGCGCAGGGCGCGGAGCGTGGTCAGGCGGCTCGCATCTCCGGCCGTTTCGAGCTCGATGATGGGAGTCCCTGCGTGCGATGCGGACCGCCAGGTTCCGTCGCTGCGCCGTGCGTCATGCAGGGTCGCGACCGCCTCCGTGATCCGAGCGTCGGGTCGCGATCCGCTCGCTCGGAGGTAGTCGAGGCCGCGGAGAGCGTCGTAGCACCAGTAGCTCGGGACATGGGGAGTCGCCCAGGATTCGTCGAGCAGACGGTGGCTCGACTTCGAGCGCAGCAGCCCCCGCTCCGTCAGGTAGTCCTCGCCTCGATGCCGTGCAACGGCGAGTTCCCGGGCTGCGGTCACTCGCTCGAACTCGAGGAGCCCCTCGAGGACGCAGATGGTGGAGTGGAATGAGGATCGAGTGCTCGCGGGTGCATCGCAGTTCCAGCCCCCATCGGGAAGCTGTTCGCGGAGCAGGCGGTCGATGAGTGCCCGGTCGGGACGGCCGAAGTACGCCCCGAGCGTGGCGACGCGGCCGTTCACGCACGCCTCCGTCTCTCCCGAGAAGAACGGCAGGCCGCCGTTGCGCGCTTCCCACCGCACCTGATCGTGGACGAGGTGCACCGCGTGGCGCACTCGCTCGTCGTCGGGGTCGGCCCTGAGCTCGAAGAGGAGCCAGAGGGCGTCGGTGGTCGAGTTCCAGCCCTCGGAGTCGTACACGCCTACGCCCCAGTTGCCGTCGGGCTGCTGCAGGTCGAGGATCCTGCTGACGAGATCCTCGCCGTCGCCGGTGGACGACCGGCCGGAGGAGTCCGTTCGGTCGGCGTGAGCAAGCACCTGTGCGGTGATGGACGGATCGCCGCCGAGCAGCCAGCGCCTCAGCTCCGCATCGTCCACCATGCAGGTCTATCGCATCATCATCCGGTCGGTGCGGTGACCGGTCTCAGGGTTCGTGCTGCGTCTCGTCGGCGCCCCAGCGGCCGAGCGCGCCGATCGCCTCGCGCAGCGCGAGCCCGCGCTCGGTCAGGGCATAGGCCCTGGTGTTGTGACGAAGAGGCAGCCGGGTCAGCACGCCGGCCACCTCGAGCTCTCGCAGACGGGTCGCGAGCATGCTCATCGGCACTCCGAGGTCGCGCTGCAGGTCCCCGTAGCGCTGAGGGCCGTCGAGCAGGCGCTCGACGATGAGCAGGGCCCATCGCGATCCGACGACGTCGAGCGCCGCCGCGAGGTCGCTCACGCGGTCGGAGCGACGTCCGGCTTCATCCAGAACGGCGAGTAGTGGTAGCCGTCGGGGTCGTCGAACTGGCGCTGGTACATGAAGGGGTAGTCGTCGGTGTCGCCGATCCGACCACCGGCAGCCCCCGCGCGCTCGGTGAGCTCGTCCACCGCCTCGCGGCTGCCCATGTCGAACGAGACGGTGACCTTGGAGGGTGTGTCGGGGCCACCGATGAGGTCCTCGGTGCCGCCGACGCTCGCGTACATCTCGCGGCTGCCGAGCATGACGTACTGCTCCGGCGCTATCGCGAAGCACGACACGTTGTGGTCGGACATCTCCGTGTTGAGAGTCCAGCCGAGGGCGGTGTAGAAGGCGGTGGCGCGGTCGACGCTGTCGACGGGGCAGGTGATGAAGATGGGCATGTCAGCGATACTTTCAAAATCGAAGTGTCGCGTCAATGGTGCTCCTCAGTGCGGTGGTCGGACGGAAGCGGAACGGTGCAGGTCCAACTGCGCCAAGACGCCGTATAGGCGCAGGAGATGCAGCCAACGCGAAGGTTGCTCGAAGGGGCGCGGGCTCGGATCGAACAGGTTCAAGGAGCCGATGCGTCCGCCCTCCGCGCTCTCGAGCGGAAAGCCGGCATAGAAGCGGATGTGCGGTGCTCCCAGCACGTGCGGCAGTCTCCGGAACCGCGGGTCGGCCGCGGCGTCGGGAACCACCATCCCGTCCGGTTCCTGGATGGCGGCGAGGGTGAATGACTCTCGGAGCAGGATCCGCTGAGGCACAACGCCCGTCTGGGCCCTATGCAATAAGCGCCCACCGTCGATGACACTCACCGTCGCGGCATTCACGTCGAACGAGCTGCACGCCATCGTGACGACCTCGTCGAGTGGCCAGGTCCCGCCCAGTATCAGTGGAGCGAGGGCTTGGGCAGCCGCAGCGCGCGTCTGCGGGAAGGAGACGTCCGGCCCCAGGATTCTGCGAGGCACCCTGACCATCAACCCTCTCCGTCGGAATCGCAGCCGGCGGACTGGGATCCCTTCACGGTAGGTCGGGGACGCAGGGGGAGAAATCCGCCACCCGCGCATGACTATCCACTTTGCGCGGCGCAGGGGCACTCCGAGCCTCCCCGGAATCCCCAGCAGATCGGGGACCGAGGTCGGATGTCGACATGCGGCGTTTGCGTCAGATCTATACTCCCCGGGTGCCACAAGCCGCCACGGAACTGTTCACGAGCCATCCGCTCGCAGCGACAGTCGACATCGACCACGCCCGCCAAGTCCTGAGCGACGTCTACCTCCCGCTCGACTTCCCCTCCGCATCGCCGACCGCAGCCGTCGATCTCCATCTCAACATGGTCAAGGTCGGCCGGATCACCGCCGGCTACCTGCGATTCGGGGATGCCATCCGGATCCGAACGAGTGAGGCCACCGACTTCCACGTCGACATGCCGTTGACCGGCAGAGCGACGATGCGGGCCGGCTCGCAGACCCCCGTGCATGGATCACCGCGCACCGGGGCCATCTTCATGCCCGGCCACCCTGCGGATCTGGACTGCGATGAGGACTTCTCGCAGATGGCGGTGATGATCCCCAAGGCGGAGCTGGAGATCGAACTGGAGAATCTGCTCGGACACAGCGTCACGAAGCCGCTGGTGTTCTCGGCCGGCTTGGACCTCACCAGCGGGCCGGGATGCGCGGTGCTCGAGACACTTCGATTCATCGACCACGTGTCCACGAGCGCGCCCGACATGCTGCAGCACCCGATCGCCGCCCAGCGCCTCGAGCAGGTGCTGATGGAGTCGCTCCTGCTCGCTCAGCCGCACAATCATCAGGAATCCCTCGCCGCCCCGGTCGCCGCCGCCGGCCCCCGCCCCGTGGCCCATGCCATCGAACTGCTGCGAGGGAGCCTCGAGCACGCATGGACGGTGTCCGAGCTCGCCGTCGCCGTCTCGGTCAGCGTCCGAAGTCTCCAGGAGGAATTCCGCAGGTCCACGAGCAGCACCCCGATGGGCTATCTGCGCCAACTCCGTCTGGAGCGGATACACGACGAGCTCCTCGACGCCGAACCGGGCAGCGCAACCGTGAGCGATGTCGCTGCTCGATGGGGAATCACGCACCTGGGCCGATTCGCCGCCAGCTACCAGCGACGATTCGGCGAGAAGCCTTCCGAGACCATTCGGCGGGCGGCCGAATCTGCAGAACGGCCGTCGCGGCTCGCGATCTGATCGCCGGGCCCACGCACAGCGCGCGCTGATTCGCGCTCTCGCGCAAATCGGATCGGAGCGCGCGTTCGTCGGATTTCGATCTGGGGGGTCGCTTCGTAGCGTGGTCAGCGCGCCCGACGTGGCGCACTACCGGGTTGCGGCGCGACCTGGTCGTCACAGGACAGGCCCCGCCTGCTGATCTGATTGTGCAGGCGCTGGTTCGGTGTTGCGTGGCCTAGTTCTTGCCCAACGGCTTCATGTCCGAGTCGGCCGGTCGCGTGTGGTACTGGATGCCTCGGGGCGACAAAACCTGTTCGATGGCGGACACCATGCCGCCGATGAGGCCCGCCTCGTCGCCCAGCTCGGTGTGCACGATGGACAGGTTCCTCGTCGCCAGGGGCTGCGCCTGCTGGTAGACGACGCTGCGGATCTGCGACAGGACGTCGTCGGTGCACTGAGTCACCTCACCGCCGATGACCACCCGGGCGGGGTTGCAGAAGTTCACGAAATCGGCGATCGCGTTGCCGAGCACGGCGGCGACCTCCTTCACGATGCTGACGGTGGTGGCGTCGCCACGGGAGAGCTGATCGATCAGCTCTCGCGAGGTCACCTCTCGACCCAGCGCCTCGCCCACCTTCGCCGCCATCGCGTCGACGGATGCGACCGCAGACAGGCACCCGCGGTTGCCGCAGCTGCAGAGGACGTCGGAGGACCCGCTTGCTCGCACATGGCCGATGTCGCCGGCCGATCCATCGGCGCCATGCAGGAGAAGGCCGCTCTCGCTCACGAAGCCTCCGCCGATGCCCGTGTCGATGTTGACGAGCAGCAGGGGAAGGGTCGCTCCTCCCAGGGCGCGTGCCTCACCGAGGGACTTCAGGTTGACGTCGTTGTCCACGACGGCGTCGCAGTTGAAGCGGTCCGCCATGAACCTGCATGCCTCGAAGCCGTCCCAGCCGGGCATGAGGGGCGGGCGCACGACGATGCCTCGGCGCGAATCGACCGGTCCGGGGATGCCGACGGATATTGCGAGCGCTTCGGCGTCGGGCGTCCCCAGCTCCTCGAGAAGAGCGTCGAAGGCGCTTGCCATCAGCTCGACGACCTCGTCGGGACCTCTGCTGACGTCGACGGAGAGGGTGCGGCGCCCGAGCACCTGCTTGGCCGGAGTGGTGATGGCGATCCGGACCAGATCGATGGAGATGTCAGCCACCAGGACGACCCCGCGGTCGGGGTTGATCATGAACGAGCGGGCCGGGCGTCCTCGGGCGGGCTGGCTCGGTGTTCCCGCGTCCCGGATGAGTCCGGCGTCGAGGAGCACTTCCAGATGACCGTCGATGGTGGATCGCGCGAGGCCGGTCGAGGCGATGATCTCTCGCCGACTCACCTCGCCGCCGTTGGCGATGATGCGCGCGATCGTGCTGCGGGCGGCGTGCGCACTCGGCGAGAGCTGGCGGTCCGGTTCAAGGAGCTGAACTTCCGTCCATAACGTACCCATACTCCGATCATACGCACGCCTTTTACGCCACATATATGTCGAAATGATAATTAATCAGGCACTTTTTCACCGTTTCGCGGCTACTTATAGTCGAGCCATGAACCAACGACGATTCACTCCGGGAGAGGCTGCACCTGCGGCAGGCCGGGATGCGTCTGCTCCGAGGCTCCAGGTATCGGGCCTCAGCAAGAGCTTCCTGGGGGCGAACGCCCTCGATGATGTCAGCTTCACCATCGAGGCGGGCGAGGTCCTCGCTCTGATCGGCGAGAACGGTGCCGGCAAGTCCACGCTGATCAAGATCCTCTCGGGTGCGCACCGCCCGGACGCGGGCGAGGTCCTCGTCAACGGGGAGCGAGTGGACATCCTCAGCCCTCGCGATTCCGAAGATCTCGGCATCGCCACCGTCTACCAGGAGCTGAGCCTCTTCCCCGAGCTGTCCGTGGCCGAGAACCTCGTATTCGGATCGTTCCCGGGCCGGGGGATCATCGACTGGCGCTCGGCTCGCAAGGAGGCGACGGAGTTCCTCGCCAGTCTCGACGTTCACATCGACGTCACCAAGCGGGTGCGCGAGCTCAGCATCGCCGAGAAGCAGATGCTCGAGATCGCGAAGGCCCTCCATCGCCGCGCGCAGATCGTGATCCTCGACGAGCCCACCGCCGTTCTCGGCGGCGAGGACGTCGATCACCTCCTCGCCCTCGTCGAAGGACTCAAGAAGCGTGGCGTGAGCGTCATCTTCGTCTCGCACCGTCTGGAGGAGGTGTTCGGTCTCGCCGATCACTACGTGGTCCTGAAGGACGGCCGACTGACGGGCGCGGGGCGGATCTCCGAGACCGACCACGACGATCTCGTCTCCAAGATGGTCGGGCGGGAATTCGCGCGGTCCTCCCGCTCGGTCAACCAGAACCTCGGCGACGTCGTCCTCGCGGTGGAGCACCTCGTTCGAGACGGAGTGCTCGACGATGTCTCCCTCACGGTCCGGGCCGGCGAGGTGCTCGGCATCGCGGGACTCCGCGGAGCCGGCCGCACCGAACTCGCGCGAGCCATCTACGGCGCAGACACCGTGAACTCCGGAACCGTGCGAGTCAACGGCGTCGACGTGCCGAACGGCAGCCCCCTGCGATCCATCCGGGCAGGCATCGGGCTGGTGCCGGAGGAGCGGAAGACGCAGGGCATCTTCATCGCCCTGTCCACTGCGGCGAACATCCCGGTCGTCAAGATGCTGCGGCGCGGATTGCGCGTCGTCCGCCCTGCGGCCGAGCGCAGGCTCGCGCTCGCCTACAAGGACAAGCTGCGGATCAAGGTCGGCGATGTGAATGCCCCTGTCGCCCAGCTCTCCGGGGGAAACCAGCAGAAGGTCGTGCTCTCGAAGTGGCTCGACGCGGGTGTCGACGTCCTGATCCTGGACGAGCCGACGCGCGGCATCGACGTGGGTGCCAAGCAGGAGATCTACGAGCTGATCCGCGGCCTGTGCGAGCAGGGCCTCGCCATCATCGTGATCTCCTCCGAGCTCCCCGAGGTGCTGTCGCTCAGCCATCGAATCATCGTGATGCACCACGGCAGCGCCGTCGCCGAGCTCGATGGCGAGACGGCAACCGAAGAGCAAGTCATGAACTACGCAGTAGGAGGAAGAGGACAGTGACCGATTTCAGTCCGTCGATCCGATCGAACGGGGTCATCAGGACCCTCCGTCGGAACTGGATCACCATCGCGATCTTCATCGTGATGCTCATCGCGCTCGCCGTCTTCGTGCCGGCGTTCTATCAGCCGGCCAATCTGCTCAACGTGGCGCGACAGTCGTCCATCGTCGGCGTGGTCGCCATCGGCATGACCTTCGTCATCCTGACAGGCGGCATCGACCTCTCGGTGGGCTCGATCCTCGCGCTGTCCGGGGTGACCATGGCCATCCTGATCAATCAGGGGATGGTGCCGGGCCTCGCCATCGTCGTCGCACTGCTCGTCGGCGTGGGCGCGGGCCTGCTGAACGGCCTCATCGTCGCCGTCCTCAAGATCCAGCCGTTCATCGCGACGCTCGCGACGATGGTCGCCATCACCGGTCTCGCGCTGCGCGTGACCAACGGCGGCCCTCAGGCGTTCAACAACATCGGCGACCTGTTCAACTTCCTGGGAAGCGGGCAGGTGCTGGGTCTTCCCGGCCCCTTCCTGGTGTTCCTGATCGTGGCGGCCATCGGTGTCCTGGTGCTGCGCTACCTCTCCTTCGGCCGGTTCCTCTATGCGATCGGCGGCAGCTCCGAGGCGGCACGGCTGTCCGGCGTCCCCACCACCCGGACCCTGCTCCTCGCCTACGCGGTCAGCGGAGTGACGGCAGCTCTCGCCGGGGTGATGACCGCGTCCCGCCTCGGCGTCGGCGCACCGACTGCCGGCGGGCTCGCGAACCTCGACGCCATCACCGCGGTCGTCATCGGCGGCACCAGCCTCATGGGCGGGGTCGGCGGCGCGCTCGGCACCGTCTTCGGCGCCGTGCTGCTGGCGGTGCTCTCCAACCTGATGAACCTCATCGGGATCTCACCCTTCGATCAGCAGATCGTCAAGGGCGTGGTCATCGTGCTGGCGGTCCTGTTCGCCATTCAGGCCACCCGCAGAAGGATCTCCGACCGCCGGGCCAAGCCCGCGCCTCAGGAGAGCGTCCGCGACCGCCTCCTCCGGTAGGTCTCAGACGGCACCACCCATCACACCAACACGGAAGGCCACAGAATGCACTTCACCAGACCCAGGCTCAAGGGCGCAGCAGTGCTGCTCGCCCTCGCAGCCGGAATCGCGCTCGGCACCGCCGGCTGCGCGGCGACGACCACGTCTCCGCAGTCGACCAGCATCGTCTCGGAGACTCCGAAGCCGAGCATCTACTGCGGCGACGAGTGCGCAGCGCAGCTCGAACTCGCGGCTGCACCCGACTCCGTCCAGTGCAGCGTGGGCGTCTCATGGAGCGCCACGTCGTTCCCATACGGCGCCACGTCGTCCCAGCAGATCCCCGAACTCGCTGCGAGGTGGTTCCCGGGGATGAAGGTCACCGTCACGGACGGCCAGAACGACGCGGCGGTCCAGTCCGGCCAGATCGACGAGATGATCGCGCAGGGCATCGACGTGCTGATCATCTCTCCGCGTGACTCGGATGCCCTCGCCGGTGTCGTGGATCGCGCGGTCGCGGCCGGCATCAAGGTCATCGCAGCTGATCGCGACGTGAACACCACGGTGGACACCTACATCGGCTCCGACAACGTCGAGGCCGGGGTTGTTAGCGGCACCAACATCGCCGCGGTGCTGGGCGACGGCGGCAAGCTCATTGAGCTCGCCGGAAGCCTCGGCGCGTCACCGACGATCGCTCGCGGAGACGGACTTCGCACCGGGCTCGAGGGCTCCGACGTGACGATCGTCGACAGCCAGACGGCCGACTACGACCAGGCGAAGGGCCTGACGGTCATGCAGGACCTCCTGCAGAAGTACCCGTCCGGATCAATCGACGGCGTGTACACGCACAACGACCAGATGGCGTTCGGCGCCATCCAAGCGATCAAGGAGGCCGGCAGGGAAGGCGAGATCCAGGTCTTCAGCATCGACGGCGAGGACAAGGCGCTCGAGTACATCCAGAACGGCGAGATGCAGTCGACCGTCGGGTACCCGCTGGTGACCAAGGAGTCGGTGATCGCCGCGGCGAAGCTCTGCTCGGGGGAGGCGATCGACGAGCGCATCACGCTCGACTCGACGCTCATCGACGAGTCGAACGTCGCCGACTACGTCGGCAAGAGCCCCCAGACCGAGTAGCGGCAGGTCCGCTTCACCAGCAGCAAGGGAGGGGTTGGGAATACGGCCCAACCCCTCCTCCCATCAACAGAGGACGAAATTACATGAAGATCTCCTACAACACCTGGTCGTACTCCAGCTTCTTCGTCTGGGTGCCCTCGTACACGCTCGACGAGACCATCAAGCGGATCGCCCGCCTCGGATACGACGGCATCGAGATCGGGGCCGCAGCGCCCCATGCGTATCCCGCACATCTGGGAGCCGACCGCCGTGCTCAGGTGCGCGACCTGCTCCAGGAGCACGACATCGCCCTGTCCAGCATGCTTCCGGCGCCGTCCGGCGGACCGGGCAACAACCCCGCGTCCCCCTACATAGAGGAGCGCCGCGCCACCGTCGCGCACTACAAGGAGCTGGCGGAGCTCGTCGCCTTCTGGGGAGGCAAGACCCTCATCTACCTGCCCGGATGGAGCATCTTCGGCACGAGCCGTCGCCAGGCATGGGCATGGAGCCGCGAGGTGCTCACCGAGGTGGCCGACGCCATCGCCCACACGGGCGTCACACTCGTGATCGAGCCCACCTCCCACGACACCAACCTCTGCATGTCGGCGGACGATGCCATCGAGCTCATGCAGGACGTCGACCGGCCCAACGTCAAGCTCATGTTCGACACCTTCCACGTCAACTACAGCCGTGAGGTCAACACCGACTACGTCTACAAGATGGGCGCCGACCTCAAGCACATCCACATCTCGGACAACGATCGCCTCCCGCCCGGTCAGGGCGTGGTCGACTTCCCGTCGACCGTCGATGCCCTGTTGGACGTTGGATTCGACGGCTACCTGACCATGGAGACGGGCTTCCACCGTCGCGGCATCGAACCAGACCAGGACGCCCGTGAGGGGATCGAGTACCTGCGACCGCTCGTCGATCGCAAGCTCGCCGAGCGCGCGAACCGGAAGTAGCACGATGGTGAAGTCCACCTTCGTTCCGACCGAGGCGCTGCTGTTCTTCAACAGGGCCGACGCAGCGACGATCGACGCGTTCGCGGCGCAGATCATCCCGTCGGAGGAAGGTTCGCCCGGCGCACGCGAGGCAGGCGTCGTCTACTACATCGACCGTGCACTCGCCGGCTTCATGCGGGATCTCCAGCCGCTCTACCGACGGGGTCTCGAGGCGATTTCGGACCTCGCGGTCAGCGTCTTCGGGAAGGAGTTCTCGATGCTGTACGACTTCGAACAGCGATCCCTGGTGGCGGGGCTGGATGCCCGCTCGCAGTCTCAGCCCGAGGACTTCGCCGGGCAGTTCTATCGGGTCGTGCGCGAGCACACCGTGCAGGGCTTCTTCGGCGATCCCGCCTATGGCGGCAACCGCGACGTCGTGGGCTGGAAGCTCGTCGGCTTCCCGGGGGCTCAGTGGGGCTACAGCCGGGAGCAGATGCAGCCCGGCGTCGATGCCCGCAGCATCCCCATCCTGACCATCGGCGACCTGTACTCCCGGATCGGAGCGAACCGCACATGACCGAGAAGTTCGACGTCATCATCGTCGGCCTGGGCTCTGCCGGCGGCATCCTCGCCGAGCAGCTCACGAAGGCGGGCGCCCGGGTGCTCGGCCTCGACAAGGGCAGCGACTACAGCGAAGAGGACTTCGCGATCAAGCAGGACGAACTCCGCTACTACCAGCGCGGAGCGATCGTGTCGGGCGTGACGGTCGACCCCGTCACGTGGCGCGCCGACGAGAACAGCACGGCCCGAGTGCTGCCCTGGTCCGCGGGAGCCCTCGGCTCCGACGAGCCCCTGTACGGCATGCCCTCCATCGGCATCGGCGGAGGCACCTTGCATTGGGGATGCGCCGCCTACCGCTTCCGCGAGGCGGAGTTCCGAATGAAGTCGGCGATCTCCGAGCGGTTCGGCGTGGACAAGCTCCCCGAGGGCTCGACGGTTGAGGACTGGCCGATCGGGTACGCCGACCTCGAGCCCTACTACGAGAAGGTCGAGTGGGAGCAGGGCTACTCCGGGCGCGCGGGCAACGTCAAGGGGGAGTTCGCACCGGGAACCAACCCGTTCGATCCACCTCGCAATCGCGACTACCCGATGCCGCCCGTGCCGCAGGGTCCGGGCGACATCCCGTGGGTGGCTGCGACCGAGCGACTCGGGATGCATCCGTTCCGGCAGCCGCTCGCGCTCAATTCCACGGAGTACAAGGGCCGTGCGGCCTGCGTGAACTGCGGATTCTGTCACGGCTACCCCTGCCATGTGGGAGCGAAGTCGAGCACCCACGTCACGAGCGTGCCGGCGGCCAAGCTGACCGGCAACCTCGACCTGCGCACCCACTCACGGGTGCTGCGGGTCAACCGCACGCCCGACGGCAAGCGGGTCGTCGGGGTCACCTACGTCGACGGTGCGGATGTCGTGCACGACGTCGAGGCGCCCACGGTCATCCTGACCGCCTACGCCCTCGAGAACGTCCGCCTCATGCTGGTGTCCGGCATCCGCGGAAACGGGCAGGTGGGGGCGAACTTCATGACCCACAACTTCGGCTGGTTCGCGTCGATCCTGCCGGAGGCCACCAACCCGTTCCTCGGCACCTTCAATGCGTCGAGCGCGGTCGACGACTTCACCTCGGAGCTCGTCCCCGACAACGACCTCGGTGTGCTGTGGGGATCGCCGGTCATCAGTGTCACGGGCGATCTGCAGCCGATCGAGGCGTACCACCTGATGAATCCGGGTGTGAAGAAGTTCGGCCTCGAGTTCAAGCACTGGATGCGGGACAACTACACCCACATGCACCGCATGTACTCGCAGACGACCAACTTCCCGTACAAGCGGCACTACGTGGACCTCGATCCGAACATCACCGACCGCTGGGGGGTGCCCGCCATCCGGATCACCCATGAGTGGGAGGACCACGACGCCAACTCGGTGGAGCTGTTCGGGGACATCAAGCGCCGGATCGCGCAGGAGATGGGAGCGAAGGAGACCTGGATGGACTCCCCGCGACCGCCCTATCACCTGTCCGCGCACGACGTGGGCGTTCACCGCATGGGATACGACCCGGCGGCATCCGTCACCGACCCGTTCGGTGCGGTCCACGAGGTCGACGGCCTCTACGCCGTCGGCGGCGGAAGCTTCGTCAGCTACGGCGGATACAACCCCAACCAGACGATCCAGGCCCTCGCCTACCTCGCAGCCGACCGGCTCCTGGATCGATTCGGCGCCCGAGCGGGCTGACCCGCCCGCCCCCAAGCACGCACACACGAAAGGCAGCACATGACCACCACGAAGGTTCTGAGAGTCGGCATCGTCGGGCTCGAGTTCGGTGCGGAGTTCATCCCGATCTACCAGCGTCACGCGAATGCGGAGATGTACGCGATCTGCCAGCGAACCGAGTCCAAGCTCGACGAGGTCGGCGACAAGTACGGCATCCACGTGCGCTACACGGACTACGACGCGATGCTGGCCGACCCGAACATCGACGTGATCCACATCAACACCCCGCTGCAGCTGCACGCCGACCAGGTGGTCGCCGCGCTCGAGGCAGGCAAGCACGTCGGCTGCACCATTCCCATGGCCACGTCGGTCGAGGACTGCAAGCGGATCGTCGATGCGCAGAGGCGCACCGGACTGACCTACATGATGATGGAGACCACCCTCTACACGCGCGAGTTCCTCTTCGTGCAGGACCTCTACCGCTCCGGGCGTCTGGGCAAGCTGCAGTTCCTCCGTTCGTCCCATCATCAGGACATGACGGGATGGCCGTCGTACTGGGACGGCATGCCGCCCATGTACAACGCGACGCACGCCATCGGGCCGACTCTCGGAATCGCGGGTCACCAGGCCGAATACGTGCAGGCTCTGGGCTCGGGCAGCGTCTTCGACAGCATGAAGGGGCGCTACGACTCGCCCTACGCGATCGAGTCGACGCACATCCGATTCCTCGGCAGCGATGTGGGCGCAGAGGTGACCCGCCACCTGTGGGCGGTCGCCCGCGAATACCGCGAGAGCTTCGACGTCTACGGCGCGACGCGCTCGTTCGAGTGGTCGCAGACAGAGGGTGGCTCCCACCTGATGTATCTGGGGGAGAAGGTGCAACCTATCGAGGTTCCCGACTTCGCAGACCGTCTGCCTGCGGAGATCCAGTCCTTCACCCGAGCCGGCGTCTACGGCGAGGGTGACGACGTGGAGAGCCACCGCTCATTCGTCCAGGGTGGCGGACACGGCGGTTCGCACCCGCACCTCGCCCATCGGCTGCTGATGGCAGTGCTCGGCGAAGAGACCGCCTACCCCGACGCGGTGCAGGCGGCCAACATCACCGCGTCCGGCATCCTCTCCCACGCGTCGGTGATGGCTGGGGGCGAGCGCATGTACCTGCCGGAGTGGACACTCTCCGACAAGGAGCCGCTGCTGGTCGAGCTCGACGACGCAGTGCAGCCGGCCTGGAAGGACGAGACCACCGTGCTGTAGGCCGGGTCGCCGAGCGGAGGAGAATCGTTCCGTGCCGCGTCGCAGTGCGGTCGGAAGGAGGGTCGACATGACAGATCGATCCGTCCGCGGGCTCGTCCTGCGAGAGCACCGGATCCAGGTGCCCTTGGACTATGGAAAGCCCGACGGTCCAACGATCGAGGTCTTCGCCCGCGAGGTTGCGGCGCCGGATGGAACCGACCGGCCCTTCCTGCTCTTCCTACAGGGCGGGCCGGGCTTCGAGTCGCCGCGGACGCCCTCCGCTGCGGAGCCCGGCTGGATCGCACGGGCGTTGAAGGACTACCGGGTCGTGCTGCTGGATCAGCGCGGCACCGGACTTTCGACGCCGTTCGGCCACGCCGGCGACCCAGAGGACGACGCGAGATATCTCACCAACTTCCGGGCGGACTCCATCGTTCAGGACGCCGAACGGATGCGAGAGCACCTCGGGGCGAAGCGGTGGAGTGTGCTCGGGCAGTCGTTCGGCGGATTCTGCGCGCTCCATTACCTGACGGTGCACCCGGAGAGCCTGGAGGAGGTCATCTTCACCGGTGGACTGCCCCCGATAGGTCGGTCGGTCGACGACGTGTACGCGACCACCTTCCGCACGATGCGGCGTCTGAACCGCGAGTACCACCGCCGCTTTCCCCAAGACCAGGAGCGTCTCGACCGGGTTCTGGCGCTGTCCGCGGCGGGGAAGATCCTCGGTCCTTCTGGCGAGGTGATCACGCCCCGGCTCCTCCGCACGCTCGGCCATCACCTCGGCATGGACGGAGGCGCGGAAGAGCTGCACTTCCTGCTCGAGCTGGATCCCGCGTCGCTCGCCTTCTCGCACGACGTGATGGAGATGCTGCCGTTCGGAACGCGCAATCCCATCTACTCCGTGCTCCATGAGTCCAGCTACGCCGATGGGGTCGCCACCCGCTGGTCATCCCACCGCGTGCAGCCGGAGGACTTCGCCGATGGCTCGAGCCTGCTGACGGCGGAGCACATCTACCCCTGGCACTTCGAGGACATGCCAGGGCTCCGGCCCTACGCGCAGGCAGCCGAACTGCTCGCCCAGCATGAGTGGCCGCGCCTGTTCGATCTGGACGTGTTGAGTCGAGTGGATGTGACCTGCGCAGCGGTGATCTACGTCGACGACCCGTACGTCGATCGCGCGCTGTCGGAGGAGACCGCCGACGTGCTGCCCGGACTGCGGAGATGGGTGACGAACGAGCACCTCCACAACGGATTGCGCACCGGGGGAGAACGGGTGCTCGATCGCCTCATCGGGCTCGCACGGGGAACGATCTGACCGTCGCTGAGGGCTCGTATGCGCAGGGGTGCGTCAGCCGGTGCGGAAGCCCGTCACCTTGTGGGTGCCGTCGCAGTAGGGCTTGATGGTCGACAGGCCGCATCGGCAGAGCGCGACGGTTCGGCGGGTGCGCGGCACCGGGGTGCCGTCCGGGAGCACGATCTCGACGTTGCCGCGCACGAGGAAGGGGCCGTCGGGGCAGGCCACGATCTCGCCGTCATCGTCGCGACCGGTGTAGGCGCTCGTCACGCGGACCCCGTGGCCGGGGTGGATGTCTGCCCCGCCTGTGCCGGGGCCGCCACCGGCAATGGGCGTCGAAGGGCGCTGGTCCCTTCGCTCCATGCCCGGAACACGTCCTCTCCCAACCAGCCGTCGACGGTCATGCCTGCTGCTGCGCCGAATAGGACGTCGTCGAGCAGGTGCGGCTCGGCCTCGACGAGACCGCCGGCCATGTCGCGCGCGGCGATCTGCTCGTGCACCGCATCGGCCTCCACATGCTCGTCGAAGTACCAGGCGACGTCGTCGCCGTATCCGAGTCGGCGCACTCCGTTGCCATACTGCCGGTTCGGCAGCGAGGAGGTCATCTCGTAGGCGGCGAACAGACCGACGGACGCGCCGCGCAGCCGCCGGTGCAGTCCGAAGAGGGACATCACGTTGACCGACGCCAGCGCCAATGCGGGTACGGAATCGAGGTAGGCGCCGTCGGTGCTGTCCAGTCCCAGACCCGTCATGGCCCCCGCGAAGATCGTCGAATGCATGCGCTTTGCTCGCCCGCCGCCGTACTCGTCGGCGAGGATCTCGACCAGTGCGGCCTTGGCGCGGCCCTGGAGGCGGGGGATCGCCCAGCTCTGCGGGTCGGCCTCCTTCAGTGCATAGACGGACTTCAGGACCACGAGCTCGCGGAGCTGCCCATCCGTTGCCTTCTTCGCCACGAACCGCGACAGGCTCGGGCCCGAATCCTGACCGGTCAGGGAGAAGAGGGCGGTGGCGACCGACTCGGCATTCGGCTCGGGCCGCTTCGGCACGGGCACTCGGTCGCGCAGAGCTGTCTCGAGCGCGGCTTCGAGCGCGGCGCGAGCTCCGAGCAGGGTCAGGTCCCATTCGAGCTCGTCGCTGCCGTCGACCCCGCCGTAGCCGAGCTGGTAGAGGAGGAACAGGGTGAGCTGCAGGTCGTCGTCCCGGAAGATGTCCTCGGTCGCCGCGAGGGCGTCATCGACCGAGCCACGCAGGGAGTCCCGCTCCGGAGCCGATCCGCCGCCCGTGGCGAGGATGTCGAGAAGGACGGCGCTGGCTGGGCCGCGAGACTCGGGAATGCGCATGCGCTTATTCTTCCGCCAACACCGATGCGCCCGCCGGGGAGTTCGGCCGAGGCAGGGCAGAGATTCAGACTCGAGCCGCCGAGCGATGCGCGCAGGATTCGACTCAGGCGTCTCTGCCTGCTGACCTGATGGGGAAGAGGTCGTAGGTGACCCACGGCGTAGCGGTCGCCACCTTGTCGTAGACCCGTCGCGCCGTGGCGTTGTCGGCCGCGGTGATCCACCGAACCACCGATCGTCCTTCGGACCCGGCGAGCCTTCCCAGGGAGGTGAGCAGCGCCTGTCCGACGCCGGCGCCTCGCGCGGCGGGGCCGGTGAAGAGGTCATCGAGGTAGATGCCGACTGTGCCGGAGGCAGGGCGGTGGAAGCTCCGGTAGTGGGCGAACCCCACCACCTGCCCGTCGAGCACGGCGACGAGGGCTCGGACTTCGATGCTCTCGTCGTGGATCCACTCCCACACCCGCAGGATCACGTCGTCGTCCGGGCTGAGGCGGTAGAACTCCCGATAGCCGCGGAACAGCTCGGCCCACTGGTCGAAGTCGTCGCGCGATATGTCCCGGATGATCATCGCTTCATCTGCCACCACTTCAGCGTATGACGGATGGCCGGTCCGCCTCCGGGAGGTGAGCGCGGGTGCGATCGAGTTCCCTTCTGTCACGCGTCTGAATCACCGACGTCTCATGTGAGTGTCGACGACACCTCCCGTTCGACGATCCGTCGGCCGTGGGGCGGGCCGGTAGAGTCGAGCTCGGTGCGCCGGGAAGTCTGGTCGGCAGATTCTTCTTCGACCCTTCCGAAAGGCGCCATGCCGAAGCCCGCTCCCGCTCGCGCAGTCCTCAACCTCTTCTCGCCCAGTCGATCCGCCGAGTCCTCCCGTCTCGCCGAGATCCTCCGCAAGGAGACCGTGGGCGGCGGCATCCTCGTCGTGGCCGCGCTGATCGCGGTCATCTGGGCCAACTCGCCGATCGCCGACGCCTACTTCGCCGTCCGCGATTTCACCTTCGGACCGGAGTCGCTGCATCTCGACCTGAGCGTCGGGCAATGGGCGTCCGACGGACTGCTCGCCATCTTCTTCTTCCTCGTGGGCCTCGAGCTGAAGCGCGAGTTCGTCGCCGGCGAGCTGCGCGAGTTCAGCAAGGCGGTCGTGCCTGTAGCGGCTGCCGTCGGGGGAGTGATCGTCCCCGCCCTGATCTACACCGCATTCAACCTGGTCGACCCCGAGGGACTCCGCGGATGGGCGATCCCGACCGCCACCGACATCGCCTTCGCCGTCGCCGTCCTGGCCATCGTCGGATCGAAGCTCCCGAGCGCGCTGCGGATCTTCCTGCTGACCCTCGCCGTGGTCGACGACCTGATCGCGATCGCGATCATCGCATTCGTCTACACGACCGACATCGACCTCCCGCCGCTGCTGTTCGCGCTGATCCCGCTCGCGCTGTACACGTTTCTCGCCCAGCGCTACCGGCGGTTCTTCGGCACCAAGCAGGCGGCGGCCTGGCTCATCCTGCTGCCGATCGGCGTAGTCGTCTGGGCCCTGATCCACGCCTCCGGCATCCACGCCACCGTCGCGGGAGTGCTCCTCGGCTTCGCCATCCCGGTCATCCGCAGCCAGGCGAGCGGCGGACCTGAAGCGGGTCCCGGCCTCTCCGAGGTGTTCGAGCACCGCTTCCGGCCCATCTCCACAGGCATCGCTGTGCCGGTCTTCGCCTTCTTCGCGGCCGGCGTCGCGATAGGCGGATGGGACGGCTTCACCACTGCTCTGGCGAGCCCCGTCACCTATGGGATCATCGCCGCGCTCGTGCTCGGCAAGCCCATCGGCATCCTCGCCACCACCTGGCTGACCACCCGGTTGACCAGGGCCACGATCGATCGATCCATCCATTGGATTGACCTGACCGGCGTAGCGCTGCTCGGCGGGATCGGCTTCACCGTGTCGCTGCTCGTCGCGGAGCTCAGCTTCGGTCTCGGCAGCGTGCACGACGACGACGCCAAGGTCGCGATCCTCGTCGCATCAGTTCTCGCCGCGGTCCTCGCCGTCGTGGTACTCCGCCCGCGCAACAGGCACTACAAGAAGCTGGAGGCCGAGAGCGACGCCGAGACCGACGGCTGAGAGGGAGCGCTCTTCGCCGAGGCATGTGGTTCACGTGCAATCCGACTTTGCGCACGGCGTCACCTGCGTTGGCGCACTGCCTCGTTCCGCAGCACGGAACCGCATGCCACAAGCAGCACCCACCGCAAGAGAGATGGACCGCCTCACGATGGACATGCGCCTCGAACTCATCCCGCTGCCTGTGACCGATATCGCACGCAGCAAGGCCTTCTACGTCGAGAGAGTCGGGTTCAACCTCGACCACGATGTGGAACCGGGCAACGGGATGCGCATCGTCCAGCTGACGCCTCCTGGCTCTGCCTGCTCGATCGTCATCGGCACCGGCATGCTCGGCAGCAGTGCGTCGCCCGTGACGGGCATCCACCTCGTGGTCGACGATCTCACCCTGGTCCGCAGCACGCTGCTCGACCGGGGCGTGGAAGTGTCGGATATCAGTGACATGGGCGGCGGTATCCGCTACGCCTACTTCTCCGACCCGGACGGCAACTCCTGGGCGCTCCAGGAGATCAGGATCTGAGGTGTCCGCCGGCCGGCCACGGAGAGTGGTGGGCGGCGGCCATCGGCTCGTGCGGACGGGTACCAGGGGTGCAAATCAGGTGGTCTCTCGGACGGTCAGCGAGAGCTGCGGGCTCGACTCGGCATTCGGCGCAGGGGAGCCGTTGGCGGCGCTGAGCGCGAGGTCGGCGAAGTATCGACCGAGGCCGACATCGTCCAGATGGACCGTTGTGATCGACGGGACGAAGATCCGGGAGATCGGGGCGTCGTCATGACCGATGACGGCCAGCTGCCTGGGTATCTCGATGCCCTGCCTGATGGCGGCTCCGGTCACCAGAGCGGCGATGTCGTCGTTGTAGGCCACGACGGCATCGACACCCTCCCGTGCCCAGCGCAGGACCAGCTCAGCAACGTTCTCCGGGTTGACAGCGTGCTCCGGCAGGACGCCAGCGTCGTGCTCCGCAACGGTTGCGGCGGCAAGTGCATAGCGGGAGGAGGTGAGTGATTCCAGGCGGGGATCGGCCGAGGTCGCGTAGACGAGGTTGCGGCGGCCCCGCTCCAGCAGGTGCTCGACCTGGAGGCGGGGTCCGGCGCTCACCGGCGCCTCCGGCTCGGCTGCCGCACTGGATGGGTCGGGGATGATCGCGGTGACGCCCGCGGCCCGGATGTCGTCGAAGGTGTCCTGATCGAAGTGGAGCATGCCCATCACCACGTCGGGTTGAAGCGTCTCCCAGAGCGGCCGGGCGTTGCCCCCGCGGTGCGAGGTCATGGTGACGAGGGAGTACCCCGCCTCGTCGAGGAAGTTCGATGCCTCATCGACGTGACGGCTCATGCTGTATTCCATCGGCCAGTCGGGGAGTACGAGCAGGATGATTCGGGTCCGTCCCCGTGCGAGAGCCTGTGCTGCGAGATGAGGTCGGTAGCCCAGTCGGCGCGCTGCGGCGAAGACCCTGTCCCGTGTCCCCGCGGAGATGGTCTGTCCCGGGGTGGCGTTCATCACGAAGCCGACTGTGGCGCGAGATACGCCGACCTCGCGTGCGATATCCGCTGCTGTGACGCGTCGGGTGGCTGGGGAGCCGGACATATTGCCTCCGAGTCGGATGGTATCGCTTTCGCGCTCTAGTGCACTAGCGAAAGCTAGTGCGTGGCTGGCTTGCGCGCGCTAGCGCCGCCCGGTTAGTGTCGCTCCAGCTAGCCCGCTCTAGCACCAGGTCTGCCCCCATAACGACAATGGAGTCCTCATGACGAACCTCCCCGGCGACGTCCCCGCCGCTGCAGTGACACCCCCTAGCCCTCAGCCGACAGCAGCCGTCCCCGGGATCGTGACGGAGAACGTCGCCGAGTCCACGCCACCCACCGAGACCAAGGTGGGCGCCCGCTACATCTGGCTGATGGTGCTCGCCCAGTTCGGCGTGTTCGTCGCATTCATCACCCCGATCGCCATCTCGCTGGCAATCCGGGTCGGCCAGCTGGAGCCTGACCATCAGGAGTACCTGGGCTACATCACCGGCGCCGGCGCGCTGGTGGTCGTGATCGTCGGCCCGATCGCCGGCATCCTCTCGGACCGCACCCGCACACGCATCGGGCGGCGCCGACCCTGGCTCATCGGCGGGACGGTCCTCGGTGTGATCTCTCTCATCGTCATGGCCTCCGCCCCCAACATCTGGCTGCTCGGCGCAGGCTGGATCCTCGCCCAGATGGGCTGGGGTCAGGCGTTGGCCAACCTCCAGATCTCCACGGCCGACCGCCTCCCCGAATCGCAGCGCGGCGAGGTCGCCGGCCTCGTCGGCTTCGCTACCCAGATCGCCCCGGTCTTCGGTGTCGTCATCGCCGGATCTCTCACCAGCCAGAACCTTCTGCTCTTCCTGGTGCCCGGCGCGGTCGGCGTGATCCTTGTCGGGCTGTTCGTCCTTCTGGTGCATGAGGACGACAGCCGAGGACGAGTGTTCGACACCGTGCTCGGAGTGAAGGCCGTGTTCGCGAAGTACCTGTACAACCCCAAGAGCTACCCGGACTTCTCCATCAACTGGCTCGGAAGGTTCCTCTTTTACTTCGGCCTGACCTTGAACACCACATTCACCGCCTTCTTCTTCGCCCAGAAGCTCGGCATCACCGTCGAAGCCGTCGCGGGTGTGATCGCACTCGTCGGTGGCGCGGGCATCCTCGCCACCACGCTGGGTGCGATCGGCGGCGGGTTCCTCTCCGACAGGCTTCGGCAGCGACGCCTGTTCGTCCTCGCCGCGGGCATCATCTTCGGCGCGGGTGCCATCACCATGGCGCTGGCCCCCGACGTCACCTTCCTCGTCGTCGGATCGCTTCTCGGCTCCGTCGGCATCGGCGCCTTCGCCGCCGTCGATCAGGCGCTGCTGCTCGACGTGCTCCCGGAGCGCGAGACCGACGCGGGTCGATTCATGGGCATCACCGGCTTCGCCACCTCTATCCCGCAGGCGGTCGCGCCGTTCATCGCGCCGGTCTTCCTCGCGATCGGTGCCGTGAGCTCGACGGATAAGAACTACACGCTGCTCTACATCATCGCCGCGGCCTGCACCGTCGCTGGCGGCTTGGTCGTGCTGCGCATCAAGTCGGTCCGCTGACGAGGGCCGCTGTGCGCGTCCTCGCAACGGCGCGCGTCAGCGGCCAGGCGGCCCGAACCCCAGACCGATACCCCGATCCCAACGAGGACCCCATGCCGAGCACCAACGCCCTCTTCATCACCCCCCTCACCTCTACCGGTGCCGAGGATGAGCCGGCCGCCTACTTCCGCAAGGCTTTCACCCTCTCGGACCAGCCGGTGAAGGCGACGCTGCGAAGCACGGCACTAGGACTCATCGAGCCGCACCTCAACGGCAACGCCGTCGGAGATGAGGTGCTCGCACCAGGTTGGACCTCCTACCGGCACCGCCTGTCGGTGAGCTCGCACGACGTCACCGATCAGGTGGTCCTCGGGGAGAACGTCGTCGGTGCCATCGTCGGGGAAGGCTGGGCTCTGGGGCGCCTGGGATGGGAGGAGAAGCGCAACCACTTCGCCGATCGGCCGGCCGCCTGGCTGCACCTCGACATCGAGTACACCGATGGCCGCATCGAGACGATCATCAGTGACCTCGATTTCCGCGCAGGCACCGGTGGAGTACGGGCGAACAGCATCTACGACGGGGAGGACTTCAACGCTCAGCTGGAGCCCGTCGGGTGGGACGCCCCGGGCTTCGACGACAGCGAATGGGCAGCCGTCGAAGCGGTCGAGTGGCCAGAAGCGTCGCTGATCGAGCCGACGGCGCCGCCGATCCGGCGCGTCGAGGAGCTGACACCCGTCGAGATACTGACGACTCCGAGTGGCAAGACCGTCCTGGACTTCGGACAGAACATCTCGGGCTGGGTTCGCATCGCTGTCACCGGCGAAGCAGGCACCACCATCACCCTCCGTCACGCCGAACTGATGATCGCGGGGGAGGCGGACTTCGAGACGAGTCGTACCGCCCGCGCCACCGACACCTACACAATGCGCGGCGCGACCGATGCCGGCGGGGCCGCGCAGTCGGAGACGTGGGAGCCCAGGTTCACCTTCCACGGGTTCCGCTACGTCCAGGTCGACGGATGGCCGGGGGAGCTCACTGCCGACTCGCTCACGGCCATCGTCGTCCACTCCGACATGCCCCGAACAGGCTGGCTCACCACCTCGGACCCGTTGATCAATCAGCTGCACTCGAACTCCGTCTGGTCGATGCGGGGCAACTTCGTTGGTCTCCCCACCGACTGCCCGCAACGGGACGAGCGACTCGGCTGGACCGGCGACATCAACGCCTTCGCCCCCACCGCCGCGTTCCTCTACGACGTCCGCGGCGTCCTCGGATCGTGGCTGCAAGACCTCGCCGCCGAGCAGGTGGAGAAGGGCTACGTGCCCTGGGTCGTCCCCAACATGCTCTCCACCCCTTCCAGCCCGACCGCGCTGTGGAGCGATGTCGCGGTCAGCCTGCCCTGGGCGATGTACCAGGAGTACGGCGACCTCGACATCCTCGCCAGCAGCTACACCTCCATGGCAACCTTCATCCGCCAGGTCGAAGGCCTGCTCGACGAGACGGGCCTGTGGAGCAGCGGCTTCCAGTACGGCGACTGGCTCGACCCGGACGCACCAGCCGACAACCCCGCCGGCGGCAAGACCGACCGCCACCTCGTCGCCTCCGCCTACCTCTGCAAGACCACCCGCGAAATGGCACAGACCGCCGCGCTGCTCGGACACGAGGACGACGCCACCCACTTCGCCGCCCTCGCCGATCGCGTTCGCGCCGCGTTCCGACGCGAATACGTCTCCGAATCGGGCCGGGTGATGAACGAGACGGCCACCGCCTATGCGCTGGCGATCGCCTTCGACATCCTCGACAGCGACCAACGGGCGAAAGCCGGAAACCGTCTGGCGGAGCTGGTTGCGAAGGCCGGGTACAAGATCGCCACCGGATTCGCCGGCACACCCTTGGTCACCGACGCGCTCACCAGGACCGGCCACCTCGACACCGCCTACCTCCTGCTCATGGAGACGCAAGCCCCGTCTTTCCTCTACCCCGTCACGATGGGTGCCACCACCATCTGGGAGCGGTGGGACTCCGTCCTGCCCGACGGCACCCTGAACTCGACCGGGATGACGTCGCTGAACCACTACGCGCTGGGCGCGGTCTCCGATTGGATGCATCGCGTCATCGGCGGCCTCAGCCGGCTGGAGCCGGGCTACCGCCGCATGCGCATCGCACCACAGCCCGGGGGCGGCCTGACCTCCGCCCACCTCACCCACCAGACCGTGCACGGCTTGGCTGACGTTGAATGGCGGATCGAGGAAGGCGAGGTCGCGCTCGACGTCACCATCCCCGACGGAACCACCGCGCTCGTCGAACTTCCCCTGCACCCAAGGGGCTCAGTCGTCGAGATAGCGGCCGGCAGTCACTCCTGGCGGTACGCGCTCCCTCAGGGCTGGGGTGAGACGGTGCTGTACACGATGGACACCACACTGAAGGAACTCGCCAGCGACCCGGTCGTCTGGCGCGCTGTCACTGACGCCTTCCAGAAGCACTTCCCAGGCATTCCACTCGACGGCTCCGCCCCAGAAGCTGCCGCGATGTCGCTGAACATCGTCATGCAGTACATCCCCGGCGCACCCGCCGATCTCGAAGCCGATCTCCGTTCGGCGCTGACCCCTGAAGGAGCACGCTGATGCCCGACTTCGACATCACGACCCTGACCCTGGAACAGAAGGCGTCGCTGCTCTCGGGTCGCGACTTCTGGAGCACCAAGCCGCTCCTGGAAGCAGGCATCCCGTCGATCGTGCTCACCGACGGACCGCATGGCGTGCGCATGCAGAACGGCGTCAGCGACCACCTCGGCATCAACGACAGCCTGCCCGCCACCTGCTTCCCGCCCGCTGTCGCCATCGGCTCCTCCTGGAACCCTGCGGCCGCAGAGCGCCTCGGCGAGGCCGTCGGACGAGAAGCCCGCGCGCTCGGTGTTGCTGTTCTGCTCGGGCCGGGCATCAATATCAAGCGGTCCCCGCTCTGCGGCCGGAACTTCGAGTACTACTCCGAGGACCCTCTGCTTTCGGGCGTGCTCGGTGCCGCTCACGTCCGCGGTCAGCAGAGCCAGGGCGTGGGCGCCTCGGTGAAGCACTACGCCGCGAACAATCAGGAGACCGAGCGGATGCGAGTGAGCGCCGACGTCGACGAGCGCGCTCTTCGAGAGCTCTACCTGCCCGCCTTCGAGCGCGTCGTCACCGAGGCCAAGCCGGCCACCGTCATGTGCGCGTACAACAAGATCAACGGCGTGTACGCGTCCGAGAACGCCTGGCTGCTCACGGATGTCCTGCGCCGAGAGTGGGGCTTCAGTGGTGCGGTCATCTCGGACTGGGGAGCTGTAAGCAACCGAGTTGCAGCCCTCGGCGCCGGCCTCGACCTGGAGATGCCCGGATCAGGTGGAGCAACCGACCAGGAGATCGTCGACGCTGTCCGCCGCGGCGACCTTGACGAGGCACTCGTCGACCACGCGGTGCAGCGCGTCCTCGCTCTGGCCGCCCACGCACCTGACCCGACGCAGGCCTTCGACGTCGACGCTCACCATGCGCTGGCCAGGGAGCTTGCCGCAGAGAGCGCGGTGCTGCTGAAGAACGACAACGCCGCGCTGCCCATCGATGATGTGACGACCATCGCCGTCGTCGGCGGGCTGGCAGCCACGCCCCGTTTCCAGGGCGGCGGCAGTTCGCACATCAACGCCACCCGCACGGACGCGGCACTGGACGCCATCAAAGCTCTGGCCGCGCAGCGCAACCAGTCCGTGAGCTTCGCAGCCGGTTACGCCATAGACGGTTCCATCGAGCCGAACGCGCTTCGCGCCGAAGCGGTCGAGGCCGCCGCGGCCGCGGACATCACTGTGGTCTTCGCCGGGCTGGGGGAGAAGGAGGAGTCCGAAGGATTCGACCGCACCTCGCTCCACCTGCCGGCCGACCAGGTCGAGCTCATCCGCGCAGTCGCTGCAGCCTCCGCCCGCACCGTTGTCGTGCTCAGCAACGGCGGCGTCGTCTCCCTCGAAGGCTGGCACGACGACGTCGACGCGATCCTGGAAGGCTTCCTCCTCGGTCAGGCCGGCGGCTCCGCCATCGCCGACCTCCTCTTCGGCGTCGCGAACCCCTCCGGCCACCTCGCCGAGACCATCCCCCTCCGGCTCCAAGACACCCCCAGCTACCTCAACTTCCCCGGCGAGCAGGGGCATGTCCGCTACGGCGAAGGCGTCATGATCGGATACCGCCACTACGAGACCGTCGAGGCACCCGTCCGCTACCCGTTCGGCCACGGGCTCAGCTACACGACCTTCCAGACGAGCGACTTCTCCGTCGAGCTAACCGGCGACGACACCGCCACCGCAGCTGTCACCGTCACGAACACGGGGGCGGTCGCGGGCAGTCACGTCGTGCAGCTCTACGTCGGCACCGACGCGGGGCCGGTCCGCCGCCCGATCCGGGAGCTCCGCGCGTTCACCAAGATCGCCCTCGCCTCCGGGGAGTCACGCACCGTAACCCTCGACCTGCCCCGACGTGCCTTCGCATACTGGGACACTCCACTCGGTCAGTGGGTCGTCGCGCCAGGGCAGTACCGAGTCGAGGTCGGCGAGGACTCGTCGACGATCATCGCCGAGCAGGAGATCACGCTCACCGGCGACGTCATCATCCCGGTGCTCTCCCTCGAATCGACCGTCGGCGACTGGTTCGCGCACCCCATCGCCGGACCGGCCCTGCTTCAGGGCATGGCCGCCGCGATGACGGACCAACAGCGCGCGCAGGCCGCCGACCAGCAAGATCAGCTCCGGATGGTCGAGTCGATGCCGATGAAGCAGTTCCTCGCGTTCACCGGCGACATCATCCCGATCACCGCATTGGAGCAACTCATCGAGGCCTCCAAGGCCGCCCAGCCCGCGTAGGAAGATGCCAACTGCTAGGACGCGGCCCGCCGCCAACACTCGAAGCGATCACGTCGCCCCCAATGCGCACCCGGCCCGAAGCCGGCGCGTCGCACTGCTACGACCACTACGGCGGTGGTGGAGCGCCTAGCGCCCGCGGAGGCCTGAACGTCGCATCCATCTCCCGGCTGATGTCTCCTGGATCTGCCCGACATTCGTGCCCTATGTGACGCGGCGTGCAGCTAGGAGACGACCGGTTGGTCCGAGGTCTCTGCGACGTTGGCGAGCAGCTGTAGCCGCTCGTGCGAGGGCGATCCGGGTTCTGCGGAGAATACGATCATCTGAAGCCCGCGGTCCGCCGAGACGTCCAGCGCTTGGAACGTGAGGTCGAGGTCGCCGACGACCGGATGGTGGACAGGCTTGAGGCCTATGCGGTGTTCACGCACATCGTGCGAACCCCACAGCTTCCGGAACAGGTCGCTGCGGGTGGACAGCTCGCCGACGAGGTCGCTGAGTTGTCGGTCGTAGGGGGATCGGCCGGCTTCAGCGCGCAGCACTGCAACGATCTGCCGGGTTTGCGCGTCCCAGTTCCGGTAGAAGGTCTGAGCGCGTTGGTCGAGAAAGATGAAGCGGGCCGCATTGGCCGGTTGCGGTGAGCCGTCGAGCATCTCTGAGAACAGTGCGGCACCCAGCCGGTTGGTGGCGACGGCGTCGAGACGGCCGTTCTGCACGAAGACCGGCACTGTCGACATCGCGTCGATGGTCTGCCTCAGGTCTGAGGTGAGTTGAGTCTTCCGGACAGTCTGTGCACGGCGCTGTGGATGGACGCCGTCGTTCGCCGCGCGGATCAACTGGTGCAGATGTGCGCGCTCGGCTTCGTCCAGTTGGAGCGCTCGGCTCACGCCGTCGATGACCGCTTCCGATACTCCAACAGCGTTGCCGCGCTCTAGGCGCTTGTAGTACTCCGCGCTCATCCCTGCGACGATGGCGACTTCCTCGCGCCGCAACCCGGGCACACGGCGACGGCCGCCGTAGTCGGGCAGACCCACCTGTGCGGGAGTGAGTTTCGCGCGCCGAGTGGTGAGGAACTGGCTGATCGCGTCCGAGGTGTTCATTCCTTCGAAAGTACGCCGCTGTAGCAGCGGTGAAGGGTCCCTGTCAGGGCACCCGTAGACAGGGCCACGCTAACCGGAGGGGACAAGCGTTGACTCTCACCATCAGCCGCCGACCGGGCGGACTGTATGCGAGGAAGGCGTTGTCATGGCAAGCAAGGTGTGGTTCATCACCGGAGCGGGACGAGGGCTTGGCGTCGACATCGCCCGATCCGCGCTCGCAGCTGGACAGTCGGTTGTCGCCACCGGCCGAGACGCCGCCCGCGTGGAGACCGCGATCGGAGCGCATCAGAACCTCCTCACCGTCGCACTGGACATCACCGACCCCGCGGCGGCGGAGGATGCTGCCGCAGCAGCGGTGGACCGCTTCGGCCGGATCGATGTGCTCGTCAACAACGCGGGCAACTTCTATGCCGGCGCCTTCGAGACCATCAGCCCCGACCAGTTCCGCGCTCAGATGGAGACCAACTTCTTCGGCCCGCTGAACGTCACACGCGCCATCCTCCCGTCATGCGCGACCAGCGCTCCGGGAAGGTGATCACTGTGACCTCGACGGCGGGGCTCGTTGGTGGTGAATTCACCTCGGCCTATGCGGCGTCCAAGTTCGCCCTCGAAGGGTGGATGGAATCGCTCCGCTTCGACGTCGAGCCGTTCGGGATCGCGACCATGGCGGTCGAGCCGGGCTTCTTCCGTACCGAGCTCCTAGTCGAGGGTGCCTCCACGATCTGGCCCGAGCTCGACATCCCCGACTACGCCGAGCGCACGGCGCGGACCATAGAAATCTGGAAGGGGATGAACGGCCAGCAAGGCGGTGACCCCCGCAAGCTCGGTCAGGCCATCGTCACTGTCTCCGACATCGAGCCGTTGCCGCTGCGCTTCATTGCCGGCGCCGACGCCATGGGCGCAGTCGAGCAGAACCTCACCACCATCCAGAAGCAGATCGACGCGAACCGCGAGCTGTCCGCATCCCTCTCCCACGACGCCTGAACTACCTGCGAAAGGACATCACGATGAAGAACGCACACCTCGGGAACCTCCCGGTATCCCGCATCGGCCTCGGCGCCATGACCATGGCCGGCACCTACACAACAGGCGGAGGCCTCGACGACGGCGAGTCCATCCGCACCATTCACCGCGCCCTCGACCTTGGGGTCACCCACATCGACACTGCCGAGGTCTACGGCCCCTACCTCAGCGAAGAGATCGTGGGCAAGGCCATACGCGACCGCCGCGATCAGGTGAAAGTCGCCACCAAGTTCGGACTCGTCTCACACTCCGGCGCCGGTCCCGGCGTCGTCGACAGCACCCCCGAGAACATCCGGACCGCCGTCGAAGGTTCCCTTCGGCGACTCCGGACCGACCACATCGACCTCTACTACCAACACCGCGTCGACCCGAACACTCCCATCGAGGAAACCGCGGGTGCCGTCGCCGGGCTGATCGCCGAGGGCAAGGTGCTGCATTTCGGCCTCTCCGAGGCCTCCGCGCGCACCATCCGCCGCGCGCACGCCGTGCAACCGGTCACCGCGCTCCAGACGGAATACTCCCTCTGGACCCGCGACGTGGAATCCGAGATCCTTCCCGTGCTCCGCGAGCTCGGCATCGGATTCGTCCCGTACTCACCCCTCGGCCATGGCCTGCTCACCGGGCAGATTCGCTCCGCAGCCGACATCCCTGACGATGACTGGCGCAAGACCAACCCGAGGTTCGTCGGCGAGAACTTCACCCGCAACCTCCGCCTCGCCGACGAGGTCCGAGCGATCGGCGCCGAAATCGGAGCGACCCCCGCGCAGACCGCACTCGCCTGGATCCTCACACGTGGAGACGACATCGCCCCAATCCCAGGAACGCGCCGAGTCGAGCGGGTCGAGGAGAACACCGCCGCCGACCGCGTCGAACTCATCGATGACCAGATCGCTCGCCTCACTGCGCTGGAGCCCGCAGCCGGCGAACGACACGACGACACCAACATGGCCTCCATCGACCGATGACGCTCTCGCCCCGACCAGTCTCCAACCTGCATCACAGGCTAGGGCTCGTCGCACACGATGCTCCCCGGCCAGCCAGCCGGGGGCTCGTCGCGTCCCGGGCGCAGCCCCCTGCCATTGGCCTCCCCGGGTCAGCGCTACCGCGTCGGGGATGTCCCGCAGGCGGGACGGCAACGGCTAGCGCCGGTGTCCAGATGAACGTCCCAGACCGCCCGCGCCCTGACCTATGAGTGTCCCGGGTCGTCGAGGTGCATCCGATTGGGAACGGGTCAGTTGCCGGCCATGATCGCTCCGACTGAGCGCCTGCTGACCGGCCGTTACAGTGAGGCGGACGCTGCCGAACGGGCAGCCGACTACGCCGAAGTCGTCAGAAGGAGATCACGATGACCAACCCCAAGACCGTTGTGCACATCTTTCACGATGACCCCGACTCGCTCCGTACAGGTACCCGCGCCGCGCAACGCATCCACGAAGTCGCGCATGAGCGTGGCGTCGACATAGAGGTCTTCTGCTTCGGGCCGGCGCAACGTCAGCTCACGGGCACCGACGACGAAACAACCGCGGTCTTCAACGCTCAGATCGACGCGCTCATCGCCGATGGCGTACGAGTGGGAGCGTGCGTGAACTCCGCCCAAGCGGACGGAGCCGAGGACGCGTTGCTGGCCCGCGGGCTGCTCTTGAGCGTCGCCCGTGACGAGTTCGTCCGGTTCACTCTTGAGAGCGCCACAGTCATCGCGTTCTGACCGTCCGCACTACGGAGCCCCGTCGCACGTTCAGGCCATCGGCCGTGGATCATTCGGCAGCGCCCGATATTCCCGCCAAGCTGCCAACCGCTCCGCCCGACCGCCCTGCGGGTGCTCGGCGTGCCAGGCCCGCGTGAACGCGGGCCAGCGCTACCGCACGCGGATGTCCCGCAGGCGGGACGGGAACGGCTAGCGCCGTGTCCGTCGCGGTGTCCCGGCGGCCCTCTGCTCGTGTCCGGTCGTATCTACCGATGTCCTGGCGGCGATGTCTCGGGCAGTGTCCTGGCGAGGCTAGCTGTCCTGTGCCATCCGCGCGGACGTCGTGTCGGTGTTGCTGGCGGTGACCGGTGTGATGGTCCAGCTGGCGAGGAGCTTGAGTGCTTGGGCCGAGGTGGAGTGGGGTTCGGCGGTGTAGGTGACGAGGTTCTGTTCGAGGTCGTCGCCGACATACAGGGATTCGAAGCCGACGGTGATCTCGCCGACGATGGGGTGGTTGAAGTGCTTGGTGCCGGTGGTGTGCCGACGGACGTTGTGATCGGCCCACCATGCGCGGAAGTGCGGGCTGCGGACGGACAGCTCGCCGATGAGTTCGTTGAGCTGCCGGTCGTCTGGATGCCGTCCCGCCGAGTACCGCAGCATCCCGACGCAGTCCCGGCCGGAGCGTTCCCAGTTCTGGAACAGTTCCGGGGCCTGCGGGTCGAGGAAGACGAACCGGGCCATGTTCCTCGGCCGTCCCGGCTCCTGACCGAATCCGAGGTAGAGGGCTTCGCCGAGCGGGTTGGTGGCGAGGATGTCCATGCGTCGGCCCTGGATCATCGCCGGGACATCACTCATAGCGTCCAGCAACCTGAGCAGCCCAGGTCGGACTCGTTGGGTCGGCGTCGCTGGTCGGGTGCCGATGCGGGTCGGGGAGGGCTTGGCGATGTCGAACAGGTGCGCCCGTTCGGTGTCGTCCAGTTGGAGGGCGCGGGCGATGGCGTCGAGGACGGATTCGGTGACGCCGGTGGTGCGGCCCCGTTCGAGGCGGGTGTAGTAGTCGGCGCTGACCCCGGCCAGCTGCGCGACCTCTTCGCGGCGCAGCCCGGCGACTCGTCGGGTGCCGTAGCTGACGATGCCGGCCTGCTCAGGTGTCAGCCGGGCGCGGCGTGTGGCGAGGAACTCCCGCACCTCATCCCGCTTCTCCATGCCATCAACGGTACGCCGCACCCACCGCGGTTGAGGGGGTCTGTCAGACCCTGGGTGACCTGAGCACTGGTACGCCCACAGGTGCGGTCGTGGAATGGGAGGGCGGTCGACGCTACCGGTCGGCCAGAAGGAGCCCCGCAGTGATCAAGTTCTTCGCCCTCATCCCGCGCCAGGAGTCCGTCCCGGTGCAGGAGTTCCACGACCACTGGCGCCACCCGCACGCCAGCATGGGCCGACCCATCCCGAGCATGGTCAGCTACGTCCAGTCCCACCACATCCCCTCCGACCTGTTCGGGCAGGACCAGACTCGGTACGAAGGCATCGCCGAGACCGAGTTCGACACGCTCGACGACGCGTTGGCGTTCGGCAGCGAGCCGCAGTACGTCGACTTCGTCCAGCCCGACGAGCCGAACTTCGTCGGCGAAGGCCTGGAATGGCTCTACTCCAAGCCCGAGGTGATCGTCCCGCGCAAGCGCGCCCAGGACGGCGCCTCCTACGCCGACGTCATCTGGTCACCGCTGGACCGGCCGTTCTCGATCAAGATGCTCCAGTTCATCCACCGCGACGGCAACCCCGACTGGGCAGAGGAGGATGACGCGGAACTTGGCAACCGGATCGGTGCGTTCCGGCACGTCCGCGACCACGTCTCCGCAGAAGCGCACCCGGACGGTGCGACATGGCTCGGCGCCCGGGAACTGTGGTGGCCCACCCTCACCGCATTCCGCACCGGAGTTGCCGCCAACCGGGCCGCATTCGACGAGCTCATCGCACGCGGCGGAGCAGGCGCGCTCAGCCTCCTCGTGCAGTCCGAGCGCTACCTGCGCTGATACCCGACTCTCTGACCCACCGAAGCACCTTCGAAAGGAACACCATGCCTGAGCAGAAGACCTGGTTCATCACCGGCGCGAACCGCGGCCTCGGCGCCGCCATCGCCACCGCAGCACTCAACGCCGGCCACCGCGTCGCAGCCACCGCCCGCAACCCCGAAACCGTCACCGCCGCCCTCGGCGATTCACCGAACCTCCTCGCCCTGCCGCTCGACATCACCGACGACGCACAGGCGGACGCCGCAGTCGCAGCCGCTGTCGACCGGTTCGGGAGCATCGACGTGCTGGTCAACAACGCCGGCTACGGCCAGCTCGGAGTGTTCGAGGAGACCTCGATGAGCCTGATCCGCAAGCAGTTCGACACCAACACCTTCGGCACCATGAACATCACCCGCGCAGCGCTCCCAACCATGCGCGCACAGGGCGCCGGGCACATCTTCACCATCACCTCCATCTCCGGCACCGTCGGAGTGGTCGGCAGCGGCACCTACAGCGCGTCCAAGTTCGCCGTCGAAGGGTGGATGGAATCCCTCGCCCTCGAACTGGCACCGTTCGGCATCTCCGCCACAATCGTCGAACCCGGCTACTTCAAGACCGACTTCCTCGACACCAGCTCCGTCGCCTACGGAGATATCGTGGTCGACGCCTACGCCGAGGAATCAGCCCAGTTCCGCCGCTCACAGGACGAGATGAACCACCAGCAGGTCGGCGACCCAGCCAAGCTCGCCGCCGCGCTGCTCACCCTTGCCGAAATCGACACCCCGCCGTTGCGCTTCACCGCTGGAGCTGACGCCGTCCACGTCGTCGGCGAGATCGTCCTGCCCAAGCGGCAGAGCGACCTCGACACCTGGCGCGACCTGTCAAGCTCCCTCGCATGACCGCCAGGCAAAAGGTCTTCGCCCACAGGACATCAATCTCGAACGACGGAGAATCTCCGTTGTTCAGAACGCCGTCTTGGTCAAGGGCGAGGTGATCATCGGCACGCCGAAGACGCACAAGCGTCGTTTCGTGCCATTTCCGGCCTTCCTTGTGCCGGCACTCGCTGCAGCGCTGGCAGGGCGCGAAGGTGAGGACTTCGTTTCGCCGGTTTGAGAGGCAGGCCGCGCATCACGCCCTCGGCTCAACCGCACTCTTGGTACAACCGTTCGCTGGCTGCGGCGGGGCTCCCGGGAATGACCATTCACGATCCGCGATACACGGCCGCTTCACTCGCGATCGCGGCTGGCGCGAACGTCAAACGGTGCAAAAGATGCTCGGTCATGCGTCCGCAGCGATGACGCTGGACGTCTAGGCAGACCTCTTTGACGACGATCTTGACGCGGCTGCGACCCGTCTCGATCAGGCGGCTCGTTCTGCAAGTGTGGTGAAGATGTGGTCAGACGGAGGTTCGGGACCCTCAGAAAAGTTGCTCAAAGGCCTTCAGATCCGCATGATTGCGGGCTTGTAGGGCGGACGGGACTTGAACCCGTGACCGATGGATTATGAGTCCAGTGCTCGAGTCGGCTGATCAGAGGCGTCTTTTTCAATTACAGAAGCCCGGAATTACGCGGAAGTTGAGCTCCCTCGATGTGCCTGAATCACCCTTGTTTTCCGCGAAGTGTTGTCAAATTGTTGTCACGGATCGAGTCCTGGACTGTGATGTTGTAAGGCGTTCGTGGAGACACCGTCAGCGAGTCAGCTGGCAACGAGCGGCTTTATCCGCTCGAGCTCGGCCTGGTGCAGTTCGCGCTGGACTTCGAGGTCGTAGTGCGACTGCAGATTCATCCAGAAGCGTTCGGAGGTACCAAGCGCCTTCGAGAGACGTAGCGCGGTATCCGGGCTGACGTTTCGCGTGCCGCGGATGATTTCCCCGATGCGAGTCGCGGGCACATCGATCGTCTTCGCGAGCCGGTACTTGGTGATGCCAAGGGGACCAAGGAACTCCTCGGCGAGAATCTCGCCGGGGTGGATCGGTGCGTGTGCGGTGTCCATGGCCTTCTTTCTGCGGTTGCCTCGACTAGTGATAGTCGACGAGTTCGACATTCTCGGCTCCTGCTTCTGTCCAGATGAAGCAGATGCGCCACTGGTCATTCACGCGGATGCTGTGCTGACCGGAGCGGTCGCCTTTGAGCTGCTCAAGTCGATTGCCGGGCGGAATCCGGAGATCCTGCAGGTTCTCAGCGGCGTCGAGAAGAAGCAGCTTCCGGTTGGCGCCGCGTTGGAGTTCAGGGCTCAGGGCGGCGATCCGTTGACGCAACCAGATCCGCTCGGTGTCGCGGTCAGCGAATGAGCGGATCACGACGGTCATAGTACCGCACGCCGTTATTACTGTCCAGCGTAACTACATCGGGTCGTTTCTCCCGGTCGCCACCCCATAACAGGCGCGTCCTTGCTGAAGTCTTCGTCTGTCCCCGGTCACTCGGCGTCTGGACGTCAGGATGCGACGGCGGTGGATGTGGACGGTTGGAGAGCGGCCTTCCTGCCCACCCCACTGGCCCGGAGGAAAAGCGTGAGTACGATGCCGAGGTAGGCGCCCCAGCCGACCGTCTGCAACCACGTCGGCTCCGCATTGAAGTTGAAGATGCCGGAGAGCAGACTGCCATACCAGCTGGTGGGTGGGATGACACCGGCGACGCTGAACGCGGCTTGGCCGTTGCCCGGCACGAGTCCTGCGCCCTGGAGCTCGCCCAGGCCGTAGGACAGCACGCCCGCTGCGACGAGCACCAGGAAGAGTCCAGTCCAGAAGAAGAATCGGCGCAGATCGATCCGCATCGCACCGCGGTAGATCAGATAGGCGAGTGCGGCTGCGACGGCCAGCCCGCCGATGGCGCCGGCGGTGCCGAGCAGGGTGTTGGTCTCCGATTTCGCTGCCGCCCAGAGGAACAGAGCAGTCTCGATGCTCTCGCGACCGACAGCGACCACGCCGAGTAAGACCAGCCCGCGTGCGTCGCCACTGAGGGCCTTATCCAGCGCCCCGTGCAGTTCGCCCTTGAGCTCACGGGCGTTGCGAGCCATCCAGAAGATCATCCAGGTGACGAGGCCAACGGCGAGCACCGAGAGAACTCCGCCGATACCCTCCTGACCTTGAGAGCTCAATCCGTACGGGCCCCAGGTGAGGATCGCGCCGACCGCGAGGGCGAGCGCGATGGCGATCCCGATACCCAGCCAGAGCTTCGGCAGCACATCCCGCCGGGAGACCCGATTGATGTAGGCGATGAGGATGCCGACGACGAGGCCGATCTCGAGGCCCTCACGGAGGCCGATGAGGAAGTTGGCGAGCACGGTTGTCCTTCGTCGGGCGGCGGGTTGGTAAGGCGAACCTAACCGCAATCAGTGACCCCCGATCGTCGATCCCGGCGTTCATGAAAGTTCCCTCAGATTCCACCGTCGGTTCGCAGACCTCGTCGACGGCGGCGGAGCACGGGCGCCCGCTGGGCCGTCGTCGGTATGCGTGGGAACGCCGCGATCACTCCGGAGTCTCGACGCCGACGGCGCATCTTGTGAGTACTCTCACCCCCAACGAGTGTTGGTCTCATGGGCCTGTCGAGCTCGCTTCATAGCGTTGCTGTCCATCGAAAGGACACGACGTATGGTTCCAATCGGACGCGAGATCCACCCGCGAGCGGTGTCCGCTGCCTCTCTCGCGATCCTGTTCGTCATCGCCTCGGGGGTGGCCATCCGTTTCGTCGCGGCGGGCGGTGCCATCGGTCCGGATCAGTCTTGGCACGACCTGATGGCCACCCTCCGTACCCAGTTCGCTGACTCGCTGGCGCGCGTGCTGAACGCGGTCGGCGGTACGCTCGATGTGACGACCGTGGTGGTCGTCCTGGCGATCGTCTTGCTCGCGCGACGTGAGTGGCGCGTGGGGGTTTCGCTCGTCGCGAGCATCCTCATCTCGCTCATCGCCTTCAACGCACTCAAGGCGGTGGTGGGTCGCGCGCGGCCCCTGGACGCCCTGGTGGCGGCGGGCGGTGACTCGTTCCCGTCCGGCCACAGCACAATGGCCGCCGCGCTGGCCGTCGGCATCGCGCTCATCGTCCGCAGAGTGTGGGTGTGGGTGTTGGCGATCGTCTGGGGTGTGCTGATGGCGTGGAGCCGCACCTATCTGCTGGTGCATTGGCTCTCTGACACCGTTGCCGGCGTTGTGCTCGGCGCTTCGATCTCGGTAGTGGTCTTCTGGTCGGTGCATCGCATAAGCAGAGGCGGCCGAATGGAACGGCCCGCGCACTCGTTTGAGCACGCGGGCCATTCTGGCCCGTGAGTCAGCCTGCGGGCGTGGCGGGGGTGTCGTCGGCGGTTTCGCCGTCCGCGGTGCCGTCCTCGATGCCTTGATCGTCGGCCGTTTCGCCGTCGGCCGTACCATCTTCGATGCCTTGATCGTCGGCGGTCTCGCCGTCGGCGGTGCCGTCTTCCACGGCTCCGGTGGTCGAGACCGTGTTGGTCGTGCTGACGGATGATGCCTGAGCGGGCAGTCCGATCGCGAGCCCACCGGCAACGGCGGCCATGATCGCGACGCTCGAGCCGACGATGATGCGCTGTCGCTTCGTCATGATTGGGTCCTTTCTCTGTGCGGCGGGATGCCGCTCATCTTCAAGCTAGGAAGTGCCCCGTGAGATCAACGTGAGAGAGGGAACAGCACGCCGACGCTCGTCCCGGCTCCGACGGTCGACTCGATCGTGAGCCGCGCGTGATGAAGGTCGGCTATCTGACGGACAATGGCCAGTCCGAGCCCATTCCCGTCCGATGCGCGCGAGGAGTCCGCTCTCCAGAACCGTTCCGTCGCGTGGGTGATCTCGGACGCCCTCATGCCGATGCCGGTGTCCGTGACGGTCAGTGCCACCCCGTTGGGTCGGCGAGCTATGCGAACACGGATGGGACTGACTGCGGGGGAGTAGCGGGCCGCATTCGATAGCAGGTTGAGCAGCAGGCGATCGAGCAGGCCCGGAAGACCCTCGACAGTGGCCGTGTCATCCACCTCCGCAATGACTCGTTGGGCGACATCCGGCAGGAGTGAGACGCACCGATCGAGCACGGCGGAGAGGCGGACCGGCGTCCGATCCGCGCTGATCTCGCGATCCGACTGAGACAGCACGAGCAGATCGGACAGCGTCTGCTCCAGCACAGTGGTGGCCACGAGGGAGCGGCGAATGGCGTCCACGTACTCGTCGGGAGCCCGCTGGCGATGGACGGCGAGTTCCAGCTGAGCGCGGATAGCGGTCAGGGGCGTGCGGAGTTCATGCGACGCGTCGTCGACGAAGCGCTCCTGTGCCTCGAAGCTGCGCCGGACCGGCCTCAGGACCATTCCTGCTAGCAGCCAACTCGTGACAGGTGCGATCAGCAGCAGGGCAAGGCAGGCCCACACCAGCCCGGATCTCAGGACGGCGAACCCGGCCTCGGCGGATGCGCCGACGCCGCTCTCCGCGGGGCCGTCGAAGTCGAATGCGATGGTGACGTAGCCGTAGACCGCGAAGGCGAAAGCGACGGCGAGCGTGAGCTGTGCCGTTGCGAAGACGACTGCGAGTCGACGCCGTGCGCGGCGGAGGATCAATGGGAGGCGGCGATCGAGTAGCCGCTGCCGCGGTGGGTGGTGATCGGGTCCGACCGTCCCGGGACGGCGAGTTTCCGACGCAGATAGCGGACGTAGGTCGGGACGACGTTGCTGTACCCCTCGTAGGCGCTGTCCCAGGCGTGATCGATCAGCTCCGAGGAGCTGACGATGCGACCCTGGTTTCGGACCAGGTAATCAAGCACGGCGAACTCTTTGGCCGTGAGCTCGATCCGACGACCGTCGCGCTGGACGCTCCGGGTGGCGGGGTCGAGCACTAGGTCCGCCGCTCGCAGCATCGGGGGCTGCGCTATGGGTGAGCGGCGGAGCAGCGCCCGAACCCGGGCGAGCAGCTCGTCGATATGGAACGGCTTCGTCAGGTAGTCGTCGGCGCCCGCATCCAAGCCCCGCACCTTAGAGGTATGAGAGTCGATCGCCGTCAGCATGATCACCGGCACCGAAGCAGAGATCTCACGGATGCGCTGGCACAACTCGAAGCCCCCGCCTCGCAAACCCGGCAACCGCAGGTCGAGGACGACGAGGTCCGGCTCATCGATCTCGAAGGCGTACAGGGCAGCAGCGGCATCGGCCTCGCGGTCGACTGCATAACTCGCCTCGCGGAGAGCCTGGACGATCGAGCGCGCGATCGCATCGTCGTCTTCCACCACCAGCACACGCACGAAAACGCCTCCTCCGACGAAGTGTGTCGGGCCGCTCTTGGAATGCGCCCGTATGGCCTCGATGGCGACTGAGGATCCTCACAGCCTCGGATTGACGGGCGCTCGAACTGAAACAACGCGGCTGCGTCGCTCACGCTCGGGTCGGTGGAATGGGCTCGAATCGCGATTGTCATCGTGGTGCTCGTCCGGATCCCCGCGGCTCTCCGCAGTCTGTTCGGGCGGTAGTGAACCCAAGTCATTGACCGGCAAGAACACGGACATAGCGAACTGCGAGGTCTCTTCAGCCTCCTGTCTGCCTCGGGCCCGGGCGCCTGAACGTCCATTCAGGGATGGCGTCGCTGGGTCGAATTCATAGGCCGTCGATAAGGGCCCCGCTCACCGTGGCCTCACCCGCAGACGGCGGGCACAACAGGCAAGGAGCAATCATGAAGAAGACGAACAAGCTCGGACTGGCCGGTATAGGCCTCGCCGGCGTCATCGCGGTCGGAGCGCTGACCGCCGCGGCGCTGCCCGCCCAGGCCGAGAGCACGACGTCGCCGACGACTTCCACCTCGACGACGGCGCCGGATCCGAGCCAGGGCGGGCACACCGCCAACGGCATCACGGAGGCCATCCTCACTGGCGATATCGCGACCAAGGTCCAGGCCGTGGTCGAGGCTGCATACCCGGGCGCGACGATCGAGCGCATGGAGAACGACGCCGAAGGCGCCACCTATGAAGCGCACATCGTGCAGGCCGACGGCACCAATGCGACGGTCAAGCTCGATGCCTCATTCGCGATCACCGGCACGGAGTCGGGACACGGCGGCGGTCATGACGACGTCAACGACAGTGCCGACGACGCCGAGACCAACGACGACGACAGCGGATCAGCGACTAGCTAACCGTCCCATCCGATCCCGCCGAGCGCAGGTGCGACCGGCGGGATCGGATGCTTTCTGAAGGGTTGTTCACCTACTAGGCGGACCTCAAGGGTCAGCTCTCAGCGCTGGCAGGACAGAGTGGAGACGATGTCTGAACCCACAGCGCCCTCGGGGCAGCGGCCGTCGGCTCTGCTGACATCCAAGGTGCCGCAGATCACCGTCCTGTTCTGGGTGATCAAGATCCTCACCACCGGCATGGGCGAGTCCGCGTCCGACTACCTGGTCGTGACCTTCGAACCCGTGCTCGTCGTCGTGGTGACCGCGGTGCTGTTCGCGATCGCGCTGGCCGTCCAGCTGCGTGCGCCGCGCTACGTGCCGTGGAAGTACTGGCTGGTCGTCGCCATGGTCGGCATCTTCGGCACGATGGTCGCCGACGTCGCACACGTCGTCCTCGGAGTGCCGTACCTCGTGTCCAGTGCGGTCTTCGCGCTCCTGCTCGCCGCAATCCTCATCGCATGGCTGCGCATCGAGGGCAGCATCTCGATCCACACCATCACCTCGCGACGACGCGAGCTGTTCTACTGGGCAACCGTCGTCGCGACCTTCGCCCTCGGCACCGCACTGGGCGACATGACCGCGCACGCCCTGAACCTCGGCTATCTGGGGTCGGCCGCGCTCTTCGCCGTGATCATCGCCCTACCCGGCCTCGCCTACAGGTTCCGACTGCTCGGCCCGATCGCCGCGTTCTGGGCCTCCTACATCGTGACCAGACCCCTTGGCGCGTCGGTCGCCGACTGGCTCGGAGTCTCCCATTCCCGCGGAGGTCTCGGAGTCGGCTCCGGCACCGTGGCGATCATCGCCGCCGGCGTCACAGCAGCCCTGGTCGCCCTGCAGAGCGACCGCCGAGTCGGATCCCGTTCGACATTCGTCTCTGAGGGAGCAGCCCAGTGATCCGAGGCATCTTCGATCCGCAGAGCATCATCGAATCGAGCGGCCCGTGGGGCCTCCTGGTGGTGTGTGCGATCATCTTCGTCGAGACGGGCCTGCTCATCGGGTTCGTCCTGCCCGGCGACACCCTTCTCTTCTTCACCGGAGTCCTCACGTTCTCTGGAGTGCTGAACGTCCCGCTGCCCGTGGTCATCGGCGCGGTGATCCTGTCGGCGGTGATCGGCGACCAGCTCGGGTACCTCATCGGACACCGAGCCGGCCCCGCCGTCTTCGAACGGAAGCAAGCCGGGCTCATCAGCAAGGCGAGCCTCGACCGGACCAACGCATTCTTCGAGAGATACGGGGCGAGGACGGTGACGATCGCGCGCTTCGTGCCCGTCGTGCGCACCATCGCACCCGTCGCCGCCGGCGCAGCGCGAATGCACTACCGGCGCTTCCTGATCTACAACATCGTCGGGGGAGCGCTCTGGGCGCTGCTGATCATCCTCGCCGGCTACTTCCTCGGTCAGATCCCCGGGGTCGCAGACTTCGTCTCGAAGTACATCGACATCATCCTCATCGGAATCGTCGTGCTCTCGGTCGGATCCCTCCTCGTCAATCTGCTTCGTCAGCGCCGCGCACGCTCCACCACCTGAGGCGTGCACCGCGATCCGTGCACCGCCTCGCACGGGTGAGAGTCCGTACAGGATCGGCTCCTCGGCCGGTTCTCTGAACGCACCCTCAGCCCGCAGGTCCCCGCGGCCCAGGTGCGGGACAGCGCTGATCGGAAACCTGAGCGCATGACTTCACCACGCAATGCCTCCGCCTCGCGCAGCGTCTCCGACCCCGCATCGACCCGGATCAGCGATCTGCTGCTCAGCAAGGTCCCGCAGGTCACTATCGCCTTCTGGATCATCAAGGTCTTCTCCACCACGGTCGGTGAAACGGCCGCCGACTACTTCAACGACACGCTCGGCTTCGGGCTCACCCTGACCACCATCCTCGTCGGCGCTCTCTTCCTCATCGCCCTTGCCGTGCAGTTCGCCACCAGGCGGTACACGCCCGTCGTGTACTGGCTCACCGTGGTCCTGATCAGCGTCGTGGGCACCCTGATCACCGACAACCTCACCGACGTCGTCGGCGTCCCGCTGCTCGCGTCGACGATCGTCTTCAGCGTCCTGCTGGCCGCCACCTTCACTGTCTGGTTCCTCAGGGAGCGGACGCTCTCGATCCACTCCATCGTGAGCCGACCGCGCGAAGCGTTCTACTGGCTCGCGATCCTCTTCACGTTCGCGCTGGGCACCGCGGCCGGTGACTACCTCTCCGAGGCGCTCGGCCTGGGCTACCTCGTCGCGGCCGTCCTGTTCGCTGCGGTCATCGGCGTGATCGCCATCGCGTTCTTCGTCTTCAAGGCCAACGCGGTGGTCTGTTTCTGGGCGGCGTACATCATGACCCGACCCCTCGGAGCCTCAATCGGAGACCTCTCCTCAGCACCAACCGCAGATGGTGGCCTCGGACTCGGATACACCATCACCAGTGTCGTTCTGGGGGCTGTGATCATCGCCCTCGTCGTCTACCTGTCGGTGCGGTTGGCAGCACAGCGTCGTCAGGTCCAAGGGTCGACGGCCACGGCGACCGTGACGGCCTGAGGCGCCGACCTAGGATGCGAGGAGTCCGCTCGGAAGGGAGCCGCCATGCGCATCCTCGTCGTCGATGACGAACCGGAGATGGCCGCCCTCGTCTCACGCGGACTCACTGCCGAAGGGCACGACGTCGTCTCCGCACTCGATGGGGTCACTGCCCTCGGCGAGGTGCTGTCGTCCCCGTTCGAGCTCGCCGTCGTCGACGTCATGCTCCCGGGGATGTCGGGCTTCGAACTCTGCCGGCGGATCAAGGAGGAGGACGAGACCACCGCCGTCATCCTGCTGACCGCTCGGGATGCTGTCGACGATCGAGTTCGCGGGCTCGACGCGGGCGCGGATGACTACATGATCAAGCCGTTCGCCTTCGCAGAGCTCGCAGCCCGTGTCCGCGCGGTCCGTCGCCGAGACGCGCTCAGCGCACCCTCCCGCATGGAGATCGGCACCGTCATCATCGATCTCCGCCGTCACCGTGTTCGATCCGGGGAGAAGGACGTTCCCCTCAGCCGGACTGAGTTCGACGTTATGCGCGTGCTCGCCGAGAACGTGGGGGAGACGGTCAGCCGCGTGCAGCTGCTCGGCGAGGTGTGGGAAACAACCGACAACATCGATCCGAACATCGTCGACCAGTACGTCAGCTACCTGCGCCGCAAGCTCGACGCCTCGGGCGCGGACGTGCGGATCGTGACGGCGCGGGGTGTGGGGTTCTCGCTCGTCACCCCTGAGCCATCATGACGGGAGCGCCGACCTCCGGCCGGGCGCCACTGCTCGCTGGAATCGGACTCCGCGCGCGCATCGCCGGCGGCAGCCTTATCATCGCGATCCTGCTGTCGGTGATCGCCGGCATCATCATCGACGCCCAGATCGCGCGCATCGTGCGCGACGGTACCGTTCAGGTGCTCATGAGCGACGCCGCTCCATTCGTCGTCGCGCTGCAGAACGAACCGGGTGACAGCTTCGATGCGGCCGGACCCGGCCAGCTGGTCGCAGTCATCGATCCTGCCGGCGTGGCGCAGGTCGACACCCTTCCCGAAGAGCTGAGCGAGGCAGTGCGCCGGCACGATGTCACGGATGGGACGAGCACGATGCTCGCGGCCGGCGACGAATATGTGGTGTACAAGACAGAGGTGGAGATCGCAGGCCGAACCTGGACGGTGATTGCCGCGCGCGCCGCCAGCGAGGAGGACACGGTCGCGGATCAGCTGCGCAACCTCCTGTTCGTCCTGCTTGCGGTGATCGACCTCGCGGTCGGCGGCACGGCCTGGCTGCTCTCGTCCGCAGCACTTGCGCCCGTCGGACGCCTTCGCGAGAGCGCCCAGACGCTGAGCACCGCGCCAGGATCGGATCTGCTTCCCGTGGGCGGTGCGAACGACGAGATCGCGCAGCTCGCCCGCACCCTCAACGAGCTCATCGAACGGCTTCGCGCTTCGGCGGATCGAGAGCGCCAGCTCGTCTCCGACGCGAGCCACGAACTGCGTACCCCGCTTGCGATCCTGCGAACCCAGCTCGAGCTCGCTCGCGCGGAGGCGTCATCGATCGAGCAGCTCGTCACCGACATCGAAGGCGCAGAGCGAAGTGCTGCCCGGCTCGCGTCTCTCGTGAGCTCGCTCCTCGTGCTGTCGACGATCGAGTCCTCCGCCCCTCCTGCAGCCTTGGCGACCGCGCGCTCGCTCGAACGCGAAGTCTCCGAGGCCGTCGAACGCGCCAGGTTCCGCACACCAGGCTCGGGGATCGTCGTTGACTACCCATTCGGCTCCGCGTTCGACGGGTCCATCCTTTACGCCGTTCGCGACGAGGATTTCGGACGTCTGGTCGACAACCTCCTGACCAACTCCATCACTGCTGTCGGCCAGTCCGGCACCATCACCGTGCGATGCTCATCCGCATCGAAGGGACTCGAGCTGTCCGTTGCTGACACCGGCGGAGGCCTTGATCCGGCATTCGAACCGCTCGCACTCGAACGCTTCACCCGCGCGGACGATGCTCGCGTCCGCCGCGAAGGAGCGGGCCTCGGATTGGCCATCGCCGCCGCCATCGTCGCGCAAGCCAATGGGACCATCACCCTCGACAACCAACCGGGCGACGGGCTCACGGTCGTCGTGTCCCTGCCGCCATCAGCGGCGAGCACCCCTGCGCAGTGAGCTGCCACGTTCCGCAGCACGAAACCACCTGCCACAATCAGCACCCACCGCAAGAGAGATGGACCGCCCCGCCATGGACATGCGCCTCGAACTCATCCCGCTGCCTTCGGCGGACATCGCACGCAGCAAGGCCTTCTACGCGGAGAGAGTCGGGTTCAACCTCGACCACGATGTGGAACCGGGCAATGGAATGCGCATCGTCCAGCTGACGCCTCCTGGATCTGCGTGCTCGATCGTCATCGGGACCGGCATGCTCGGCAGCAGTGCGTCGCCCGTGAAGGGCCTCCATCTCGTGGTCGATGATCTCGCCCTGGTCCGCAGCACGTTGCTGGACCGTGGCGTGGAAGTGTCGGATATCAGTGACATGGGCGGCGGTGTCCGCTACGCCTACTTCTCCGACCCAGACGGCAATTCCTGGGCGCTTCAGGAGATCACTCGCTGAGACGCCCGTCAATCTTGGCAACGAGCGGCTTTATCCGCTCGAGCTCGGCCTGGAGCAGTTCGCGCTGGACTTCGAGGTCGTAGTGCGACTGCAGATTCATCCAGAAGCGTTCGGAGGTACCAAGCGCCTTCGAGAGACGTAGCGCGGTATCCGGGCTGACGTTTCGCGTGCCGCGGATGATCTCCCCGATGCGAGTCGCCGGCACATCGATCGTCTTCGCGAGGCGGTACTTGGTGATGCCAAGGGGACCAAGGAACTCCTCGGCGAGAATCTCGCCGGGGTGGATCGGTACGTGTGCGGTGTCCATGGCCTTCTTTCTGCGGTTGCCTCGACTAGTGATAGTCGACGAGTTCGACATTCTCGGCTCCTGCTTCTGTCCAGATGAAGCAGATGCGCCACTGGTCATTCACGCGGATGCTGTGCTGACCGGAGCGGTCGCCTTTGAGCTGCTCAAGTCGATTGCCGGGCGGAATCCGGAGATCCTGCAGGTTCTCAGCGGCGTCGAGAAGAAGCAGCTTCCGGTTGGCGCCGCATTGGAGTTCAGGGCCCAGGGCTGCGACCCGTTGACGCAACCAGATCCGCTCGGTGTCGCGGTCTGCGAATGAGCGGATCACGACGGTCATAGTGCCGCGCACCGTTGTTACTGTCCAGCGTTACTAGTGTGATTTTCCTCTCGTAAGGCTTGGACGAGAGGCCGATTCCAGCCAACGGTCACTAATAGCGGAATCGTTCGTTTTTGTCACGTCTGTCGCGCTAGCGCCGCGAGCCGGAGTGCTTGCACGGAACGGAAGTGTTGTTCCGAGCGGTGGCGGCCGTTAGCGGGAGACGGATGTGGTGCTGCGATGACCGGAAGGAGTCGGGGGTGCTCGTCCAGGGTGAGGTGTCGCATCACGCCGTCGAGGGCGACGGTCCCGTACGTGACGATCGCAGTGAGCGTGGGGAGGGCCGCGAGCAGTGTGGCGAGGGCATGCCGCCCCTCGTCGATGTCCGCGAGTCGCACGCGGTCGGGCAGCTCCCATGGGATGAGGTTCCAGCGGACGTACTCGCCGCGTGCGAGTCCGGACTCGATACGGGCTGCTCGGAACGCGGCCGCGGTCGGGCCCGGGTTGTCCTCGCTGCAGATCGCTGCGTGCGCTGCGGCGATGGTCTGGGGGCCGGGCGACTGCATCAGGACCAGGACGCGGCTGGATCTGCCGCCGGATCGTGGGTCGAAGCTCGGGACGAACCGTCGGCTGCCGTTGGCCGCGGTCCGCCACGTCTCCGCGAGACCGTTCAGCGATCGAACGTCAGCGAGTTCCTCGGGGGTGCTCATGCCGGCTGTGGCGGTGCCAGCAGGGTGCCACGGACGACGGATCCGTGGAAGGTGCGAAGGGCAACGGTGATCCATGCGGCGACGAGGCCGGCGTAGTAGATGACGGCGAGGACGGCGACGACGGTGAGGCCTGAGTGCAGGGCGAGCCCGTTGAGTCCGGTGACGCAGGTGCCGACGGGGAATGTGAACGACCACCAGGTCAGGCTGAACGGCAGGTGCTCGCGGGCGGTCCGGACGGTGACGGCGAGGGCGATGACGGTCCACAGCAGCGCGAAGCCGAGCATCGCGAACCCGTACACCAGCGCCACGACGAGGAGCGCGTGAGCGGTGGACGCGTCGACGACGGTGGGTGCGTTCGATGCGAGGAGGTTCACCGCCGTGATCGACTGTCCGACGGGTCCGAGGACGATCCACAGGGTCGGCACCATGCCGGCGGCACCGACCTTGTGCTGGGCCAGTCGATTCCAGATCAACGTGATCACGACCAGCGACGTGACGAGACTGAGGCCGAAGAAGCCGTAGCAGGACCACAGCAGCGTCTCCCGCGCCTGACCGGCGGGGGCGTACGGCAGCAGGAGTGCGCCGGTCGAAGCGGACACCATCGGCGGAACGATCGGCATCAGCCAACCGCCGAACGCGGAGTCCGGCTTGTTCTCGTGGCGGGTGAACGCCAGGTACGGCACCAGGACTGCCGTGAGCAGTCCTCCGACGGTGCCGATGGTCCAGAGCACCCAGTCGATGGTCACGGCGGCGGGCAGGCCGATCCAATCCTTGCCGAGAAGGATCGTGCCGGCCCCGACCGTGAGGAACGCCATCGGCGGGGCGCCGTAGAAGTGCGAGATCACCGGGTTGAGGTGGTGCCTGGCTGCGGTGCTCCGGTAGCGGACCCAGTGCAGCACCGTCGCGACAGTGAGGGCGACGAGCAGGACCGCGGCAATCGCCCACACCACCGTCGCTGCGAACCGGAGTCCCGGGAGCTGCAGTGGGAGTGACGCAGCTGCGACAGCGACAATCCCAGTGCCCATAATCGACGCGAACCAGTTCGGTGTGAGATTCGACACGATCAGACCCGGCCGCTCCAGGTCACGGAACAACGCCGCCTGCGGTCGCCGGTGCATCTGACTACCGGTCGCGGGTGCCTGGGCGGTGCGGGGTGTGGTCATGGGTCAAGCCTGCACGCGTCCCGGTCTCGGCAGTACCCCGAACCTCGTGGTAGGGCACAATCAATGATTGTGGCACTACGGCGACTCACGGACCGCGCTCTCGACCTCGACACCCTCGAGGTCCTGGAACGCGTCGCCGAGACCGGCTCCTTCTCCGCTGCCGCTGGCGCGCTCGGGATCACACAGCAGGCGGTGTCTGCTCGTATCCGGGTCGCCGAGCGCTCGGTCGGTCACCCGCTGGTGCACCGGTCGGCCACCGGGTCGGTGCTGACCGAGACCGGACGGCTCGTCCTCGGGCTCGCCGGGCCGGTCCTCGACGCGTCTCGCCGCCTCGAGGCGGGGGTGGGCGCGCTCCGAGCTCCGGCGGGGCTGCTCGTCGTCGCGGCGTCGCAGACCATCGCGGAGCTGCTGCTGCCGGGCTGGCTGCTCGAGTTCCGACGCCGTGAACCCGACGTGACCGTGCGACTGCTCGCCGGGAACTCTGCTGCGGTGACGAGCCTCGTGCGCTCCGGCAGCGCCGACCTCGGGTTCACGGAGACGCCGGCCCTGGCGGCAGGTGTGTCCGCGCAGGTGATCGCGGACGATGAGCTCGCGGTCGTCGTCGCGCCGGACCATCCCTGGGCTCGGTCGACCGGGATCACTGCGGAGGTCCTTGCGGCGACGGCTCTGCTCCTGCGGGAAGAAGGCTCCGGGACTCGCGCGACCCTCGCCGCATGGCTCAGGGAGGCCGGTTTGAACACGTCGGTTCCGGCCGCGGTGCTGGAGACCACGAGCATCATCCGGGCGAACGCGCGGGCTGGAATCGCACCGGCGGTAATGAGCCTCCGCACGGTCGCCGCCGACATCAACGACGGGTCGCTGGTGCGGGTCCCGCTCTCTGGGCCGCCACTTGCCCGGCCGTTGCGGGCGATCTGGTCGGGAGAGCCCCAGCCAGCTGGTTCTGCTTTCCTGCGCGTCGCCCACGAGGCGACCGGTCGGAGTCAGCGCAGCCCGTAGGGCAGCTCCGGATTGTTCTCCGGCGATCTCGGTGAGCCGGTTGTACTTCGCGACGCGTTCTCTCGATTTCCGTGCCGGAGGAGGTCATCGACGCGGTCCACCACGGACGCCTGGTGACGCCAGGACCCCAGGGCTCTTGGGCTAAGGCCCCATGGCGAGCTCTAGCCCGCTTTGCTAGGTGAATTGGTCGAGTCAAGGAGCGCTAGTCGCCAAAAGACTCCAGCACATCGTTGGACGGCGCGAAGAACGCCGCACCGCTGGTGGCGCTGGAGAAGTCGAGGATGCGGTCGTATTGACCGGGCGGCTCACCGACGAACATTCGGGTCAGCATGTGTTCGATGACCCACAGGTCTTTCGAGTAGCCAATGAAGAAGGTGCCGTACTCACCGTAAGCGGGCCGGCCGAACGGCATGTTGTCGCGCAGGATGTCGTGCTCGACGCCCTGATCGTCGACGATCGTGGCCAACGATCTATGCGATTTGCGCGCAGCGGGGGCTTCGTCGAGTTCGACATTGTCGGCCTTCGTTCGCCCGATCACCTTCTCCTGGTGCTCGGTTCCGAGCGCGTTCCAGTTCCGCAGGTTGTGCACGTACTTCTGCACCACGACGTAGCTGCCGCCCACATGATCGGGGTCCTCGTCACCGACGAGCGCCCAGCGCGCCATGCCGCGGCCGGTGGGGTTCTCGGTGCCGTCGACGAAGCCAAGCAGGTCGCGGTCGTCGAAGTAGCGGAAACCGACTGTCTCGTCGATGCGCACGACCGCATCGCCGAGCTTGGCGAGGAGCAGCCGCTCAAATTCGAAGCAGAGGTCTGCGCGTTCGGCACGGATATGGAAGAACAGGTCGCCGGGAGTCGAGCGTGCGGTGTGCACATCGCCCTTCACCTCGACGAACGGATGCAGCTGCGCCGGCTTGGACAGTCCTGTGATCGCGTCCCAAGCGTCGGCGCCGATGGCGGCCACGCAGGATAGATGGCCGGAAAGGTCGCGGAACCCGACTGCCCGGACGAGACCACCGAGCTCGCCGAGTGCCGCTCGCGCATCGGTGGCGGCGCCTGGTCGATCGGAGAGTACGAGAGTAAGGAAGACCGCGGAGCTCGACAGCGGTCCGTCCACGGTCTGGGGCACGATGGGCATTCGTGCCCCGGTCGGATCTTCGCCTTGCGACATGCGCCTACTCCTCGCGATCTTCTCGCTCGTAGCTTGGCTCAGATCTGGTGACCTGCCCACCCAGCTTCCGACTGACACGAGTTGGTCAACAAGGCATCGAACCTACCCAGCGAGCGGTTGGCGAGTCGCAGAAGCCGCTGTCAGATCTTCTCGGCGCGGGTTGTGGCGCCTCCGGTCACGGTCCCGAGCGACTGCCGGCCAAGCCAACCGAGGACATAGTCTGCGACCTCGGTCCACCCATGGTCCATGGTCAGACTGTGCCCTCGATTGTCGAAGCGGTGGTAGTCCGTCTTCGCTGAGCCGGTGTACAGCTCGTATGACTGCCGGGTGACCACCTCGGGCACCGTGTGGTCGAACTGTCCGCCGGTGATCAAGAGCGGGCCGCGATCCTGCTTGGCCGTGTTGATCTTCGTCCCCGAGTTCGCGTCCTTCTTCTGCGAGGCAGTCTCGAAGACGGGAAGAGCCGTCGACGGCACAGACCACTTGTCGAAGAGCGAGTCGGCTTCCTGACGGGCGATCTTGTTGCCGAACGCGAAGCGGAACTGGCGGCGGGTCAGCGCGATGCCTTTCGTGCGGTTGGACTTCTTGCTGATAATCGGGAACACCGCACGGATCTGCGCAATGGGTAGAGCCTTCACGCCCTTGATTCCGCTGGGATCGATGGCGACAGCGGCAGAGACGACGCCGGCCTCCAGCAGCTTCTGAGCGATCAAGCCGCCGAAGGAGTGTCCGACCACAATTGGCGGTACAGAGAACTCTCTTGCGATGCGCGCGAAATGATCGGTTGCCTGCTGGACGCTGACGTTGGCGACGGCCTCCGGGTGTGCGCGAGTGGCCCCCACTGTCTCGGCGTCGCCGGGCCAGCCCGGCGCGACCGGGAGGTAGCCGGCCACTTCGAATCTCGCCATCCAGTCGGCCCAGGCGGATCCGTGGACCCAAAGGCCGTGAATGAAGATGACAGGGGTGGCGGCTGTGGTCATGGTTGTTCCAATTCGTGTTGAGGATGTCCGAGCTCTGTGGCGTGGCCCCAGGCTAGGGAGGCCGAGAACTGAGCGTCCAATAGCGGAAACGCATGGCTGATCTCACAAATCCGATACCGGCTCGACGGTGAAATCGACCGATCAGAGAGCCCTTGACCCGCTACTTCTGAGCGACGCTCGCCGCCAGAGCGCTAAGAGTCCGACTGGCGCAGTAGCGCCAGCATGACGATCAGTTGGTCCACGTCATCACGGGTCGTTCTCCATGAAGAAACGGAGATACGGAGGGCGACCTTCCCACGCCACAGTGTCTGGCCGAACCAGAACTTCCCGCTGTCCTGCACCGCATGAAGGATCCGCAGGGTGCCCTCGTCATCGTCAGACGCGAAGAGCACCTGATTGAGCACCACACGATTCAGCACCGAATAGCCCGCATCCCGGAGGCCATCTGCGACGACGGCAGCGAGGTCGACGGTGCGTTCGATCAATTCGGCCACTCCGTCGCGTCCGAGTGATCGGAGAGCAGCCCAGATGGCCACGCCGCGCGCGCGTCGGGAGAAGTCGAGCGAGAGATTCTTCTGTGCGTCAGGAGAGGACGGGGCGTACGGGGAGTCGGACTGCATGGCAGCTACGAGGTCTTCTGACCGACGAGTTATGACCATTGCCGAGTCGTAGGGAGTGTTTAGCCACTTGTGCCCATCGACCGTCCAGCTGTCGGCCGCATCGACGCCGTCAGTCTCGGCTCGGTGCTTGGAGGCGCGAGCCCACAGGCCGAACGCTCCATCCACGTGCACCCAGGCGCCGACTGCCTGGGCCGCGGCTATCACGTCCCGGAACGGATCTGATTCCCCGGTGTTGACCTCGCCTGACTGCAGCACCACGATCGTGTGGTCGTCTATCGCCGGCAGCTTTGATGCGTCGAGTCGGCCGAACTCGTCGCTGGGAACCGTGGCCACGTTCTCGAGGCCGAACCCCAGAACCCGCACCGCCTTTGTGACGCTGATATGGGCGACGTCGCTCGTCACGATGCGGATGTCCGGCGCTCCGCTGGTGCCACGCCGATCCAGGTCCCATCCAAGGCGCCCAAGCAAAGTTCGACGGGCGGCGATCAGCGCAATCAGGGTTCCGGTGGATGCGCTCGTCGTGAACCCCACGGCGCTCTCGGACGGCAGATCGAGAATCTCGAGCATCCATCGAGCCGCGACCTTTTCGATTGCCGCCGCGCTCGGCCCGGTCACATACGCCGCTGCTCCGTTGTCCCAGGCAAGCAATAGGCGCTCTGCGGCGGCCGCAACCGGAAGGCTCGCGCCGACTACGAAGCCGAAGTACCGACCGCCATTGGTAGCGACGGTTCCGGGGGAGCCGAGGTCGTCCAGCAGCTTGATCGTGGCCTGATCGCCGAGACCGTGACGAGGGAGGGACTCGTCAAAGCCTTCGAGCGCCTGTCGAGATTCAGGAGTCGGATACACCGGCCGCAGACCTACGCCGTCAAGGAATGCCTGTGCACGGGAGTCTCCGTCGGCTATGACCTCTCGCTCGCCAGTCATCGGCTCAAAGTGAGGGCATCGGTGCGGTAGGAACCACCATGCGAAGTATCCCCGTTGTCACGTCGTAGACATGACCGGAAACGGTCATCCGCCGCGACAGGCCCGTATCGGCGAGGATCGCAGCGACGTCCTTCTCGACTGTCTCCTCCGGATGCACCACGGCTTCGGCGATCCAATCCTCTTCATCGCCACCTGCACGCTGCATGAGCTCATGCCTGAATGCGTCGTCGGCGAGGAAGTGGGTGCCGCATTGGTTGTGATGGACGACCATCACCTCGAAAATCGGCTCTCCTGGTTTGAGCTGCCGCTCCGAAAGGAAGCTGATCAGCGCGAGATCCGCCAACATGGCGCTGGTCACGCGCCCTCCGGCATTGCGCAGCGTGGCTGCGGCTCCAAGGCCGAGACCCATGAATCCAGCGGGATCCGTTCGCGGGTCCAAACAGGTGATCACGCAGATGTTCTGCCATGGGTAGATGGCCGCGCCCTCGTATCCGCGTCGGGCTGCGAACTCGTCATTGTTCTCTCTCACCACATCCGTTTGGCTCACGGATCCACCTCAATCTGGTTGCTTTCGACGGCTGGGCTCACCTGGGACGCTACGGGGCCATCACGCTCGCCTCCATGCCGAATGCGCATGCGCCTGATCGGACTTTGAAACGGCCAGGTCACCGGCCGTCCAGTCGAAAGGCCAGTCGAATGACTGGGTCGAGGCCGAAGGCGGAACGCGACCATCAGCTAGGGCGGCCTTCAGCTGCCGCGCCGGGCGAAAGCTCGAGCTTTTCCTGCACGTTGAAGGTGAGGACAGATTGGACCTTCGTGAACTAGAGGCAGTGATCGCGGTGAGCGAGCTCGGCTCGTTCTCAGCTGCCGCGACGGCGCTCTACATCTCGCAACCGGCACTGACCCGGCGCGTGGCGCTGCTCGAAGCAGAGCTCGACCTCAAGCTCTTCATCCGCACACCACGTGGAGTCTTCTTAACCGATGCGGGAAGGATCGTCATCGAGCCCGCGCGCAGGGCAATCTCGGAGACCGAGAGGATCAAGAGGGAACTGGATTTGATCCACGCTGGCAGCCGGGGGAGCCTCCTCATCACCGGTGCGCCCAACCTCAACCTCGCTCACATCGGCGGCCTGATAGGCCGCTTCCAGCAGGTCCATCCGGAAGTCGACATCAGAGTGGGCCATTCGCGGTCCACTGCTGCAGCCCTCGAAGCGGTCGAATCGGGCACGCGCGACCTTGCCATCGTCGACTCCCAGCCAACCTCAGATCGCTTCGCGCTCACCGAGCTCTGGGAGGACGACTACTTCGCCGTCATGGCTCATGGCGCGAAGACAGCCGCAAGATCACACGTAATTCCGACCGTAACGGCAGACATGATCCGAGGTCGTCCGCTGGTGCACATGCCCCGGAGCTCGCACCCGATCGAGCAGGGGCAGGCTCTGTTCGACATGGTCGGGGTGGAGCCCGACTCTCGCATCGAGACCGAGCACTGCGAATTGCTCGTACCGATCGCGATCGGTGGGCATGGTGTTGCGATCGTCCCTCGGCTTCAGGCGATGCGGGCTTTCGAAGAGGGAGCATTCGTCGCAAGTCCGCCAGAGCGAATGACTGCGACGATCAGTCTTGCCCGACGCTTCGATGAAGCATCGCCCTCGGTCATGAGATTCCTACGACTCGTCAGAACTGCGAAAGCCTCCGCTCGAACATTCGTGCCGAAGCTCCTCGAGTCGGCCGAATCCCTAGCCAGCTGAAAATCCAACACCCTGGGCAAAGAACTGAGAAGGGCACATGCCAGAGATCGAACTGTTCGACACAATCATCGCGCCTTCGGGTACGGGATGCGTCGAATGCCTTCCAACAGGCGGATGGTGGTTGCACCTTCGTCGCTGTGCCGCCTGCGGACACGTCGGGTGCTGCGATTCGTCGCCGTCTCAACATGCTTCATCGCACGCGCATGAGAGCGGCCATGCCGTCGCTCAGTCATTCGAGCCAAGCGAGGACTGGTTCTGGAATTACGAACTGGGGGATTTCACATACGGGCCCGCGTTGCATCCGCCCCTGAGTCGCCCACTGGCTCAATCGTCTCCAGGGCCACAGGGTCGGGTGCCAGCAAACTGGGTGCTGCTCCTGCACTGACGCGCATCGCACGTTCATGTGTGGACCCATCGAATTCGTGCCCTCGCCCGAGCATCGACGATCAGAGATTTAGCACGTACATGCGACGACGCCGAAGGACGCCTCGCCCTAGCGTGATGGCGTGGATGAAGACGCAGCGTCTCGGGGAACGGCGGCGACAGTCTCGCTGGCGGCCGAATTAAGGCCAACCGCCCCGCCCGTGCAGGTACAGGCCTCGTCCGCGCCCGGCCGGCCACGGCCGGTCTACGAATCGGGAGAGGTCCAGACTAGGCGCCTCGATCAGAGCCGGATGGAGAAGGTGGCGCTCGACGATCCCCGTGTATTCAACGAGGTGCTCGGCATGGTGATCGTGTGCGGCCAGCTCTCCTACGACTCTTCGTGGTGGCAGCAGGCCGAGGACCTCGTGAGCGACAACACCTGGTTGGTGGACCCAGTCAACGCATTTGCGCTCGCGCTCCACGAACGGGGCGAATCCGATGATCCAATGGTCCGAGAGGAACTGAGACGCGGAGTAGAGCAGTCGGCTCGCTCGGGTCCTGAGTGGAAACTCTCTGTCCTGACAACTACCGCGATGCGCCTCAACTGGAGCGCCGATGAGACTCGATTCATCAATCAGCTGCTGACCGCGACGATGCCTCAACCGGAGGAGACGTCGACTATTGAAGTGAACACGTCCGAAAAGCCCTCGGGGCTATGGGCGGTGCTGAGCGCTCAAGCGGTCGGAGCCCTCACCGGTCTCGCCCGACCGAACCCCGGATATCTGGAGGCGAGACTTCATGGGATAATCGCCATTTCATGTGCCTACATGGGCGACGGTGAGCAGGCGCTAGAGCATGCCCGGATTGTCGAGAAGTGGGCGTTACCTCGGGCTGTTCAGCCGTTGCTGGAAGACGTATGGCACACCCGCAGCACCGTGGCTTTGGAGAGAAGCGATTTCGAAGGCGCCTACGCCCTTCTTTGCGACCTGCCGGTCGAGCCTTCTCGATGGTCCGCCTCGCTCTGGGGCCCGGCGGAGCTCCTCGATCTTGCGGATGCGTGCGAGGGCGTCGGCCGCCCGCGCGATGCGGACGCTCGAATCAATCTGGCCCTCGCAAGTGGTGTGGCCGACCTATCTCCTCGACACGCGATGCACCTCAGCGCAGCTCGCGCGGTGATCGAGCCCGACATTGACGACGCCGAGACACTATTCGTCGATTCTCTGAACCTGAGTGATCAGGTCGCCGCTCCGTTCGACACGTCGCGGATTCGCGTGCTCTACGCACGCTTCCTCTTTCGGCACCGACGTGACCCTCTCAGGGCTCGAGCACAGGTTCGCCGCGCGATACCGGACTTCGACGCGCTCGGTGCGAAGGGATGGACAGCTCGCGGCAACCGCGAGCTCGCCTCATACCAGTATTCGAATCCATCTCAGGTCGGCGGCGCTCTCAGCCCGCAGGAACGGGTCGTGGCATCGCTGGCCGCACAAGGGTTAACGAACCGGCAGATCGCCGAGAGGCTCTTCATTTCCTCTCGGACGGTCAGCTACCACCTCTACAACCTCTTTCCCAAGCTCGGCATCACGTCACGAGCGGCATTGCGGGACGCTCTGAACTCCACGGAAGAGGGAGGCCTGTGACGAGCGCCCGCGCCACCCTGTCTCGGCAAGACGAGACGCACCTCACCTGCATTTCCGCCGTAGAGCTCTCGCGATGAGAGGTTCAGTTCCGCAGGCCCTTCTCCTCCAACCAATCGACAATTACATTCGCAACCTGTTCCCAGTTCTCGTCGAATACCAATGAGTGCCCGATTCCCAGGAATTCGAAGTTCTGTTCGACAGATATCGAATCGCGAAAAGCGAGTATCGAGGGGTCCTCTAGCGCGATTAGGTCCTTTGAGGGTCGGTTCGTTGGAAGGAGGAGCAATGGACCCGCAGGCCCTTCTGGAGGAGTCCGGATCAATCGGAATCCATCCGACGCCACCTCGAGCAGCGGATTCACTGATGCGGGGATGTAGAAACGCTCGTAATACGAGGCTGCCTCGTCATCGGACGCGGCAGTGCAGAACGCGTTGTGAAACTGCTCCACGGTCATCGTGACGATGGAGCTGCCTAGCGGGTCGAACCCAAAGTCCGGATCTGTAAGGCGCAGTCGCTCGATCGAGCCCGGCAGCGCATTTCCTGACTGGGCCGGATCGATCGCTACTGCCGCGATGGCGACCCCGTCTGCGAGGAGCCTTTCGGCGATCAAAGCTCCGAAAGAATGCCCGACGACGATCGGAGGCTCATCGAGAGCCGCGATCCGATCCTCAAAGTGCCTGACCGCGTCGTCTAGCGAGATCCCTTCAAGATCCTTCGAGTGCGAGCGCGTCTCCTCGACGTCGGTACGCTCGCCGGGCCAGGTAGGCGCCTCGGCGCGATACCCCTCAGCGATGAACCGATCGACCCAACGGGACCAGATCGAGACGCCCTTCCATAACCCGTGGATGAATACCACCGGACGACCTGGCCTGCCCATGGTTTGTCCTCACTCCCGTATCAGCGTTGCTCAATCCACCACCCGGAAGGCCCAGTCAAATGACTGGGATTGGGGCGAAGTCGTGTGGATTGCGCAGTTTGAGGAGTTGATCCGGGAACTCGCCAATTACCCTGGATCTACGGCCGATACCGGCCGGTGCGCAACGGGGGTGTGTCTTGTCGACGGTGCATCTCAGGTGTCTCGCGTGGCGGAGATGCGTTCAGGGGTAGAGTCCCGGTCCAAGATGAACTGTGTCTGCCCATTGCGAGGCCGCGCCGAGCACACGGACATTCCTGTCGAGGGCCCCCATGACGCAGATTGACGTAGACGGCACACGGCCGAGCGGACGCGCTCGCACACGCCGCGCGCCTACGCGTGGACGCGATGAAGAGTTGCGCTTCCTCGAGAGCGCAGTGCGACGAGCTGCAGCCGGCCTCGGCGGATGGGTGGCTGTCACCGGACAGCCGGGATCGGGCAAGACTCGAGTGCTCGAAGACCTTGAGGCTCTGGCGAGCGCGGCCGGTGTACGCTATTTCTATGGCAGCGGCGATTCAGAAGGTCACCTGACCCCGTTCGCGCCGCTGCTCAACGCGATGCAGTCGGGCGGCATCTCGCTTCTAGAGGAACACGAAGTAGAGGGCCTCGAATCCAGTCCAGAGGACCGCTTCTGGATCCTCCAGGAACTCCAGGACGGCTTGGACCATGCTTCGCTCGGTGGCCCGATGGTGGTCGTGATCGACGATGTTCAGTGGTGCGACGACGCAACGTTGCTCGCGATGAAGACGCTCCCTCAGCGTCTCGTCGCTTCACCCATCCTCTGGGTCGTAGCAGTCCGCCAAAGCGCACTGAGGTCGAGCCGGGTTGTCAGCGTATTCGAGCGCTACGCGGACATCGAGGCGAACGTGGTCACTCTGCAATCGCTCTCCGACGAAGCGGTTGCGATGATGGTGGAGGACCTCGTCGGGTTCCCTCCTGACGCAGGCATGCTCAAATCCGTGCTGCAAGCAGAAGGCCTTCCCCTCTATGTGCAGGAACTCCTCACCGGCCTCATCGATGAGGGCCTCGTCCAGGTCGAGAACGGCGTCGCCACCTTGCTTGGCGCAGCCGTTCCCCAGCGGTTCCGCGAATCCGTGAGAGCGCGAGCCATGGCATTGTCCGGCCCCGGACGCCAGACACTCGAAGTGGCATCTGTCATCGGTCAGTCGTTCGCTCTCGACGTGCTCGCTGACATGCTCGACGTCAGCGTGCGGGAACTCATCGATCCGGTACGAGAGGCGGTCGAAGCAGGACTGCTCCTGGAGGTCGGCGATGACCTTCGGTTCTCGCACGATCTGTTTCGAGAGATCATCCAGGAGGGAGTTCCCTCCAGCGCCCATCGGATCCTGCAGCGAAAGGCGATCGACGTCCAACTGGCGAGAGGCGGCGACGTCGTCGAAGTTGCGACGATGCTGGCGAGCAGCGCGCAGTTCGGCGACCTCGAGGCGGTGTTGCTCCTTCGCAGCGCCGCGCGTCAGTTGAGCTCACTGACGCCGTCGACCGCAGCTGATCTCGTATTGCGTGCCCTGGAACTCGCTCCAGATAGCTACCTCGACCGGGCGGAGCTCGTAACCGAGACCGCAACGTACATGTGGCAGGGCGGTCAGGCGAAGCAGGCTAGGCAGCTCATCGAGGAGGAGCTCAGCAGGACGACATCGTCCGAAGAGGAGGCTCGCCTGCGAATCGGCATCGCCGACATGTCGCGTCAGTTCTCCTTTGCAGAAGCCGTTCGGCACTCGAGGATGGCTTTGGCGCTTCCCGGGCTCAGCGAGGGTACTCGCGCGCTCCTCGAGTCACAACTCGCAATGAACTCTTTGATGACAGGCGACCATCAGCGCGTCGTCGACAAGATGAGTGCCGAACCGAACGATCTCGCGCTTTTAGCGAGCCACACCATGGCGCGAGCTGCCACCCAGTTCTACGGAGGTCAGTGGCAGGCCTCGTTCGCGTCCTCGCATGAATCGCTAGTGATCGCCGATCGAGCCCATATTCGCTACCTTTCGTCGTTTTCAACGGAGGCGGTGTTCCTGGCTTTCGCCTACGCCAGCATCGGAGACATACGGTCCGCGTTGCGTGAAGCCGACCGCGGAGTGCAAGAGACGACTCGTTCACGCCAGGGAGGCGCCATGCGCCTCTGGGTGATGGTGCGATCACGCATTCTTCTCGACGCGGGGCGATTAGCGGACGCAACCGTCGAGTCAAACGCCGTGCTTGAAATGGTGGATGAGCTCGGTCCCGGAAACTTCGCCGACATCACGGCGATCTACACGCTCGTGCGTGTGGCGCTTTATGAGGGAGACGTGCAGGCGATGGCTCGGTGGCGTCCCGACGCCGAGCGAATGATGAAAGACGAGGCTTCCCGAATCCAGAACGTGGGCTCCTGGCTAGTTGCGCTCTGTTACGAATTCGAGGGCAGATCCGACGAGGCGATCGCCCTCGCCCTTCCCGTGATCGACCGACTCCACATTCCTTCGCCCTACTTCGTCGGAAGCACTGACGCGGCAGACGACGTGGTGTTCGTGCGACTTGCACTTCGGACCGGCCATCAAAACGCGGCCCTCAAGATGATCGAGTTCATCGAAAATCGAGCGCGGGAGAACCACACCTTCTCGATCCTTCGAGCCACGGCCCTGCACGCGCGAGCACTGCTGACGGACGACCGGATGGCAATGGTGAAGGCCATCACTCTCCTCGAATCGATCGAACGTCCGATCGTCCTCGCCTCGGCCGTCGAGGACCTGGCTCGGATGACAAGACCCGTGAGTGCGCTCGAAGCGATCGACCTGTATAGAACTGCAAAGACTCTCTATGCAGAGGCCGGCGCCTTTCGCGAGGAGGCTCGCGTCAACAGGAAGCTCGCCGCGCTCGGCGAGCGGGATGAGGGGAAGGTCAGCGCCGACGGCACCGTCGCGTGGACGAGTCTCTCCGCCGCGCAGCGAGAAGTGGTAGCGCTGATCGTTCAGGGTCTGACGAACCGCCAAGTCGCCGAAAAGCTGCGCCTGTCCCCGCACACCGTGAACGCGCATCTGCGCTACGCGTTCACCAAGCTTTCTGTTCACTCCCGGGTAGAGCTCGCGGGTTTGTACCACCGCATGGAGACGCCGACAACGCCCCGAGCAACCACCCGCGTCGCTCGCCCGCGGAAGAAGTCCTAGCCCGCCGATCGGCCTCGGCGCAGGCCGAGCTCTGATGGCTGTCCGAGCAGCGACACCTCCGATGAACGACCGGTGCGGCCAACGAACTCGCCCGAGTTCGCTAGCCGCACCGGAGAATCGGAGACGATCAGGTCAATGCGGTGCGTCAGCTCCGCAGGAATTCGAGGATGTCGTTGTTGACCTGGTCCTGCAGGGTGGCCGTGAGGCCGTGCGGGGCGCCGGGATAGAAGATGTGCTTCTCGTCGGGAAGGATCTTGATGGCCTTCTCCGCGGAGGCTTCGATCGGCACGATCTGGTCATCTGTGCCATGGAGCACGAGCGTGGGGATCGTCATCTTCTTCAGATCTTCATTGAAATCCGTCTCTGAGAACGCCTCGACGCATTCATACGCATTGAGTACCCCGCACTGCATTCCCCACAACCAGAACTGCTCGATCATGCCTTCCGAGACCTCTGAACCGCCGCGATTCGCGCCGTAGAAGGGAACAGCGAGCCCCCGCCAGAAGTCGGAACGATCGCCCGCCACGCCCGCGCGCAGGCCGTCGAAAACACTCATCGGCGAACCTTCCGGATTGCTCTCACTGACCACCATGATCGGCGGTACGGCGCCGATCAGCACCGCTTTGGAGACACGACTAGTTCCGTGGCGGCCGATCAGGCGAGCGACTTCGCCTCCGCCCGTCGAGTGGCCGATCGCAGTCACGCCAGTCAGATCCAGCGACTCGATGAGGAAGGCGAGATCATCGGCGTACTGATCCATGTGATTGCCCTCGCGGGGCTGGCTTGATCGTCCGTGGCCCCGCCGATCGTGCGCGATCACGCGATACCCCTGCTGGACAAGGAAGAGCATCTGACTGTCCCACGCATCGGCATTCAGCGGCCATCCGTGGGAGAACGTGACCACCGGGCCCGAACCCCAATCCTTGTAGAACAGCTCGGTTCCGTCCGGTGTCGTGGTCTTGCTCATGGGTACTCCTTGTGTCGTCCGATCAGGTCGAACGCCAGCCTCGCACCGCTGGATTAGGCAGCCCATGTCGAAAGAGCATGCGCAGTTCTGTCAATTGCATGCCCTGTGGAGCCATCCGAATCGTGGCCCATGGCTATGCATCTTCGGCATGAGACATGGGCTGGGACGGAATCCATACTCAACCGCATGAACAACCTCCGCTCCCACCCCCGCCGCCTTCGGGCCATCACCCTCGCCGCCGGCGCATTCGCCGCATTCGCGCTGCTCGTCGCAGGACAGTCGCAGATCGCGTCAGCCACCCCGTCCCCAGCCACGCACCCGCAGAGCGGGTCCGGAGCCGCCAAACCCAGCATCGTGCTCGTCCATGGAGCATGGGCTGACGGCTCGAGCTTCACGCCCGTGACGCTCGCCTTGCAGGCCGCCGGGTACAAGGTGCTGGTCGCCCCCAATCCGTTGCGCAGTCTTGAGAACGACACGAAGGTGCTCGCCGACTTCCTTGCTCAGAAGACGTCCGGCCCCGTCGTCCTCGTGGGCCATTCGTATGGCGGCATGGTGATGACCGGAGCAGCGTCGGGCAACGCCAACGTGAAGGCGCTGGTCTACATCGACGCCTACGCCCCTGACGCTGGCGAAAGCGCGCAGTCGCTGACGAACGCACAGCCAGGATCGCTGCTGAACGTCCCGGCAACCGACGTCTTCGACTTCGTCCTGCCCGCTCCGGACGCACCCCAGGCGCTCTACGACAGCTACATCAAGCTCGACAAGTTCAAGGCCATCTTCGCCGCCAGCCTGCCAACCGTCGAAACCAACCTCCTAGCCGCCAGCCAGAGCCCCGCAGCTCTCGCATCCATCGGCTCGCCATTCGTCGGCACCCCCGCCTGGAAGACGGTTCCGAGCTGGTTCGTCATCGGCACTGCAGACCAACTGCTGCCTAAAGCCGAGCAGGAGATCATGGCGAAGCGCTCAAACGGTCAAATCACCAGGATCGATGCGCCCCACCTCTCCATGCTCGCCAAGCCGCTTCAGGTGACGAAGGTCATCCTGGACGCCGCCCGTAGCGTCAAATAACGCTGATCCGGAGATCCCGCCCCGCCGCGTTGCTCGTAGCGGGGCGGGATTCGGCGTCTCCATAGGCAGCGAACACGTATAGACGGAACGAATAGATGACGCAGGCTCCAACCACCGGGGAGCGGATACCGCTCAATACCTTCGCGATCTCATTCGGTCTAGTCGGCTTGGCCGGAACCTGGACGGCCACAGCAGAATCGCTGCACCTGCCCGACGCTATCGCCGAAACGTTCTGGGGCATCGCGTTCGTCGCATGGCTGGTGCTCCTTGTGATTCACCTGGTCGCAGGTCGACGAAGCTTGCAATCGCTGGCTACGCAGATCAGGCATCCGACCCAAGGACCGTTTGCCGCAGTTCCTTTAGTCGTGGGATTGCTTCTTTCCACGCACCTGATCCATGTGGCTCCGATCGTCGGTTCTGCGCTGATCATCGTTTTTCTAGTCCTCCTGACGGCGTTCATCGCCTGGTTCATCGCACAATGGCTTTTGGGTCATATCGCTATCGAGAGCCTGCACGGCGGCTACTTTCTCCCGGTTGTCGCGGCTCCCTTCATCGCGGCCCTGTCCATGACGCGAGTGGGTGCTCCAGCACTGGCCGTCGGCTTGTTCGGGATCGGCGTGTTCTTCTGGATCCTCGTGATGGGGCTGTTCGTGACGCGCCTCATGTTGCACCCACCTTTGCCCGCGCCACTTCTTCCGACTCTCGCGATACTCGTGGCCCCACCCGCCGTCGCCGGCAACGCGATGTTCGCACTAGGAGAAGGGACCGGGGCGCGCGCGCAAGTCATCCTGGCCGCGCTTCTAGTGCTGATGCTCGCAGTTCAGGTGGCCCTGATTCCCGTCTATCGGCACCTGCAGTTCAGTCTGGGCTTCTGGTCATTCACGTTTTCGCCGTGCGCAGCAGCCACCTTCGCGATCACGTGGATATCGATCGCCCGGCCGCCCGGATGGTTCGCGTGGTCGATCACTCTTGTCATCGTCGTGACCGCTTTAGTCGCGGTCATTGCAATCAGGTCGACGCGCCTGGCTGTACAGAGCCACATGTCGCGGGTCGCGAGTACGCGTGGTACTCGAGCATCTGCGTCGGATCTCTGACGTCGCGTCGACTCGTCCGCCGGTCAGCCAGCCCGCAGGCGGGACCTGACCCGACGCTCGGCGATGATCCCGATGTACGCGGTCACAGGTGAGTCTTCGAGCGCTCGCACCTCGTCGCGAACCCGAAGCTCGATAAGATCACGGCTCCGGTCCGGATACGCGATGACGAGCTTGTTCGTCACTTGGCGGATGACAGCATCGGCCTCGAATGCGGGCGCCACCGAAACTCGAACAATTCTCTAAGCGGTCAGAGCGACCAGGGCGGAGCGAAGCTCTTCCCCGCGACGGTGGCCAGGAACCCCGCAGGGCTGACGATGGTCGCGGAGGCAACGGCATCCGTCATATTGATGAGTTCCACGAGATGACCGGCGGGGATAACGAGGATGTCTCCATGCGTCCCGATATCCGTCTCGCCCGACACGAGCAGCGTGATCTCGCCCTCATCGACAATGACGATTTGCTCGTGATTGAGCGAGTGGATGCCCGAGCTCCCCCCAGGTGACAGCTCCGCTCGCCACGCGCTCAGCTCTGAGGTACCCCGGCTGGGAGTGGCAAGAACGCGGAAATTGATGGCGCCGGCCGCCATGGTTGGAGCATCCGAGATGGTCACGACTGGCACGAATGCTCCCTTTGGGCTCGGATCGGGGTGCAATGTGGCACCGTCGAGAGGCTAGTTCTCCACTCGCGCCGTCGAAGGCGACATGCAAAGAGCCGATCGGGCGATGCGCTGCTCGCATGGTGGTTATGACCGGGGGCGAGCAGCTGGCCTGCCCCCCTGGAGCGAGAGCGCCCCCGGCCAGATGTCCGCTCGCCATGCGTCTTGCACATACCGAGTGACCGGAAGCTGATCGATGCACACTCTCAGCCACAACTAGCTTCGGCTGTATGACTGCGACCGGACGACCTGTTCCTCCGAAGGACAAGCCGGTCGCCCCGGCCCCGCCGCCACCGCCCGCGTGGCGGCGCTGGCTCGTGCCCGCTGGATTCGCGATCACCGCCTTCCTGCTGCTCATGCCGAACCTCTTCGGCGCCGCGGCCATAGCGGTGGACTACGGCGACTTGGTCGGCCAACTCGAGACCAAGAAGGTCGACACCCTTGTCCTGAGCGCCGACGGCGGTATCACGGGCGTATATGTTGACGGGTTCGAGGACGGCGCCTCATTCACCTCCCGCTACCCAACGGCCGCGGCACAGAACGATCCTGACTTCCTCGCGGCGGTCACGAACCCGACGATCGTGCCGCACTTCCGGGCTATCCCTGTCGCGGAGTCGTTCCTGAGCGTCCTGCTGTCATTCCTTCCCCTCGCGCTGCTCATCGGGTACTTCATCTACGTGGGACGCGTGGCTCGCAAAGGTGGAGGCATGCTGGGCGGTGCCATCGGCCGGATGAAGCCACGCGTCATCGACACCGAGCGCCCCACGACTAAGTTCTCCGACGTCGCGGGATACGCCGGCGTGAAGAAGGAGATCAGCGAGGTCGTCGACTTCCTCCGAGACGCCCCTAAGTACGCGGCGGCGGGCGCGGTCGGACCGAAGGGCGTGCTGATGTCGGGCCCTCCTGGCACCGGCAAGACCCTGCTGGCCCGCGCAGTCGCCGGCGAGGCGAACGTCGCCTTCCTCCCCGTGACCGGCTCGTCGTTCATCGAGTTGTACGTCGGAGTCGGCGCGTCCCGAGTGCGCGACCTCTTCGCGGAGGCCCGCAAGCGGTCGCCCTCCATCATCTTCATCGACGAGATCGACGGCATCGGTCAGCGTCGCGGCAACGGTCAGTTCGGCGGCAACGATGAACGCGAGCAGACCCTCAACCAGCTGCTGGCCGAGATGGATGGCTTCGATCCATCGACCGGCGTCGTCGTTCTCGCCGCGACCAATCGCCCCGAGACGCTGGATCCCGCGCTGCTCCGCCCAGGCCGGTTCGACCGACAAGTCACAGTCCCGCTACCGAACGCGGGGGAGAGGGCGGAGATCCTCGCCGTGCACGCCCGAGGCAAGAAGCTCGCAGCAAGCGTCGACCTCGGAGCGGTCGCGCGATCGACGCCAGGCTTCTCCGGAGCCGACCTAGCCAACCTGGTCAACGAGGCGGCGATCTTCGCGGTACGTGACAGCCGAACTGAACTGACACGCGAAGACTTCGCCGGTGCACGCGACCGCATCCTCCTGGGGCAGCGGCTCGGATCCAACTTCCTACTGGAGGACGAGCGCAAGAGCGTGGCCTTCCACGAGTCCGGTCACGCCCTAGTAGCCGCACTGACGCCCGGAGCCGATCCTGTCGACAAGGTCACGATCCTGCCGAGCGGTATGGCTCTCGGCGTCACCGAGCAAATACCGGACGAGGAGCGCCACCTATACACGGAGGAACGCCTCCGAGCCAGCCTGGCCGTCCGGCTGGGCGGTCGCGCTGCCGAGCTGGTCGTCTTCGGTCAAGGATCGACGGGCGCGTCCAATGACCTTGCGAGCGCAACGCAGCTCGCGACGCGGATGGTATCCGAGTTCGGGCTATCGCCGGAGCTCGGGCCGGTGGGCTACTCGTCCGACGGTCCCCGCTACCTCGGCGTCGGTGGGGGAGAGGCTCACGCCTACGGCGAGGCGACCCAGCGGGTGATCGACACCGAGGTCGCGAGATTGATGCGCGAAGCAGAGGCCAGAGCGATAAGGGTGCTCACTGAGAATCGCGCGGCGCTCGACAGGCTTGCTGATGAGCTTCTTGCTCACGAGACGGTCGACGGCGCAGTGGTTCGCGCCGTCGCGATGGGCGGTTCTCTGGCGCCGTCGTGACGGCTCCATCTGCGAGAAGCGGCGCATCTATGCGAGAAGCGTCCTTCGCTCGTCCAGGCCGAACGCTTAGCCCGCCGCACCGCGCCGCCGATAGACAACCATCGTGGTCGGGTTGCCACGATCCTCAGCGATCTTTCCAGCGAATCCGTCGACTTGCAGTCGCCCGACTAGTGACCTGTGCGCGGGGTCGTCGATGAGCTTGGCGGTTCCTGACCCGGCGGTCGCGAGCTTCGCGTACTCACCGCCGAGCGCTACCAGGAGCGCTGTGAGACTGCCGATGTTTCGAGCGCCGATGTTGATGGGGACAAGGGCCATGACACGGTCCCGTGCCGCTCCCAGCTCGACCGCCCTTACCAGCAACCGTGTTTGCACGTTGCTGCCATTCGCCGTCGCGAATCTGAGCAGCTCATCCACCGTTCGTTGGTTGCCGCGATCGAACGAGCCGGTGGCGAACAGGACCGCGGTCCGGACGTTGTCTGGAATGGCCTCGTTTCCAGCGATGGACTGAAGGTCGCTCGCGTCGAGCTCGGTGTCGTTGACGAAGGCGGGGAACCCGGGGGACTGTGCCATGAACGCCGCCCGTGCCCGCGGGTAACCACGCACATGGGCGAAGGTATCCGCAGTGTCGGGTAGGCGGCCAGCCTCGACCAGCCGGGCGACGAGCTCCGAATCGTCGGGCGCCACATCGCCAATGTCTATGGAGGTCGCGTCTCCCATGCTGACTAGGAGTCGCACTTTCTGCTCCGGTGTCATGTTCGCCGCAAGAAGTACAAGGCCTTGCAGCTCTGCCGCAAAGGACTCGCCGGCTGGGTCCACCTCGATGGACGGGACTCGAGCTAGCAATTGCTCGAGGTCCGCGGCGGACATAGCGCCCCGGGCGGCGCTTTCCATGAGCGCCTTAAGGTTGCTCAAGGTAGGGCGCACGCGGCCCGCTCGCGCGACCGCTCCCCAGAGGGTTTCGGCGATTTCGGATATGTCGTCGGCCGTGCACTCCGTCGACGCCAGTTCGGCCACCCGTTCGACTAACGCCGGCGCCTTACCGTTGACCCACCAAAGAACTGCAGCGAATTGGCCCGAGTCGCGGATCGTGGTCCGGGTACCGTGCGAAGCGTGTATGACTTCGACGTAGTCGGCCAGGTGTGCCAGCATGTGCTCGGCAAGCGGTGGGTCGTCCGACCGCAGGTCGTCAAGGCTGAGGCCGCTCTCGGGGGCCGCGTCCCGAAGGTTCGCTTCCGTGATGGCGAAGGCGTGCCTGTCGATGACGGCTGCCCGCAGCGACGCGTGCAGTTGCCGCAGGTCAAGAAATTCCACCCCCAGTCGCGCTACCGCTGTGGCGATGGAATCCGCGGTCTCAGGGGCGGCCGGTTTTGAGAACACGGGCAGCTTCTCCGGCGCCCCCTCGATCGCCTTTCGGACGGCTGCGTTCGTGTCGTAAGGCCGATTCGAGGCGCCTGCGAGGGCGGAGGATAGAAAGGATGGCAAGCGGGGATCCTCTCCATATCGGTCGACTAGCCAGGCGAAAATATCGCGGTCCAGTGGTGCCAGTTGATGAAGCAACGCCAAGGCGTTCTCGCTGCGCTCCACATATTCGTAGAGGAATGCGCGGTCGACTGTTGTTCCAGTTGCGAGGCTCGATACCAGGTGGACGGCTTCGTCAAGGGGGCCTCCCGTCGCACTGCCAGTGAGGAGGTGGTCCAGGATTTGCACGTTGTAGAGCGAACGTCCCTCCAGGGCCGGCAATCCCGCGTACTTCACCAGGCCCTCGATGTCGGCGACCTCGTCGAAGGCGTAAAGAAGGTTAGCCTCGTGTTTCTGCACGAACCGTATGAAATACGTCATGGCAGCCGCGGAGATACGAGCATCCTTGAATTCCGAGGAATACAGGGTGAAATTGAGGTCGATGAGTTCGGCCTGCAGTAACGCGGTCGTAAGCGGATCGGTGAAGAGTTCGGCGATCAACCTGTTGAACACAACTTGACCCTTGCTCGCCTTCATAGCCACGGGCAGTAGTGGTAGATCGTCTGATGTGAGCACAACTTCATAAAGTTGATCTGCGCTTAGCAGTTCCGAAAGGCTCATCGACTCCAGACCTTGCCGCTCGTCCATCAAAGAGTTAGCTCTTCGGCGCAATGTCTCGCTTGCTTCACGCTCCCACTGATCGAGATCCAGGTTCAGGCCTCCAAGGAAAGTCCAGATTTCCTCCCTGCTGAATTCGAGAGAGGCTGTTTGCTGTTGGTAGTTGCGGACGGTGAGAAATGTAACTGTTAGCTTCGCCCCGTTCGAGTTCAGTCGACGCCAGAATGCAGGTGTCTCAAGTTCGACGGGTGCAAAGCTGGCACTACCGACCCGGAAGTCGGTCGGAGCCCCATGACCGAGGCGAGGAAAGATCTGGTCGAAGATGGAGCGCAGAGCTACTCCTAGCTCGGCAGCTCTCGTCTCGGCTGTCTGCGACTTGGCGCGGTCTCTCAGGTCCAAGGCTTCCTTGGCCAGCCGGTCTGAATTCTGTTGCACTGTGTCGGTTGCAGCCCTGAACGCGACATCGAGTGAGCTGGACCCGGACCGGATCTTCTCAAAGTCTCCTGGATGGAGGTTTTTGTAAACGACCATCGCGAACAGCTTGTCAGCATCTAGTCCCTGGAGTCCGGTCGTCGAGAGGATCCTCCGTCGGAACACCTCCCATTCGTTCCTAATGTTTTTGATGAGTCGCATATCTGTGAGATGCGCCGCCACCGTCTCGATCAGCATGGAACTACTGGGCGCGTTCTGGCCAAGCACCTGGAGAAGGAGCGCCGCTGAACTTCGGTGAGTGATAAACGGAACGAGGGGAATGATTGCGCCGAAGAACTTCGCCCGCTCGGATCCGTCGCCCACATCCGTGCCGCCGGGTGTTCGCTCGAGGTCGAAGACACTGTCGCGGATGGCGTAGACGAAGCGGACGGTCTTCTTGCGGCGGAGCTGTTTCGAGCCGTTGAGCAACCCGTTCAGTTCCTTCAGGGTCTCGAAGATGTGAGGCTCGTTGAACCGGTCGAGATCTTCGAAGATGACGATCTCTGCTTCCGTGCGCTCAAAGAAGTACACGATCTCGTCGAGATATTCGTCGAAATAGTTGGTGCTGGCACTGGTCAGCTTTATGGAGGCGGAGCCAGAAGCGACCTCCTGGAGGGTGACGCGGTTGTGCAACGCAGACTGGACGATAAGTGCAACCGCCACAATCGCCGCCATCGCAACAAGGTGCACCGCCCACGCCGAGAGCCAATGAGCCGGGAGCAGCGCGACCACGCTAGCGAGGGCATCGGTTGCGTATAGGGCGACCGCGGCCGCAAGGCCGACAGCCAACGACAGCGCGATAGCGATGCTCCATCGCATCGGGGCAATCCGTTGAAAACGTGAGCCTCGCATCTTCGTCGGCTTCTCGATGTATAAAAGTTGTTTGACGATCTCCTTCTGAACGATGTTGGTCTTTGAAAATCGATTCGAGTCCGAGGCTCGAGACGTGTCTCGCTTCTCTTCGATCACTCCGTCACCCAGGGTCGGCAACGATATGGAGATCGCCCGATCCCCAAAGTGTGTCTTGACTCGGTCGATGACGCTGCTCTTCCCGGATCCGTACGGCCCCGTAAGAGCGATGCTTCGCGGAGCTCGCGGGCCCGTCTTCTCGAGTTCGTGAATGAGCAGACTCGAGTAGGTCCCGTGGGAGTCCTCGTCGTACTCGGGCTCCAGCGACATCAGCTCGTACGGCGGCTGCGTCACTGCGGGAATGGGCGTGTAGAAGGAAGCCAGCGACCGGGCGGCACTCGACGCATGCATTCGCGCCTTGGCGCGTGCGACGCGACCGTTCTTACTCATGGTTCAAGCGTAGGAGCAACGCCCGACGCGCTCGCCCAATCACCAACTGAATTGCTTTTCGGCAGAAGTTGAAGCCTTCGTCGCGCACAGCGCAGGCATGGGTGCCGACATGGGTTTCGTCGGCATCGCGTAGCGACGCAAAGCGCCCTTGCCGGAGCGAGCACGACGAACACACTCCAAGGCCGAAACGCAACGAAGTTGCCCAAGAACAGAGATCGGCCGAAGGACGATCCGCTAGAGGATCGAATCCTGGTCCGTGATTGTCGAAGGGTCTCTGCCGGGGTCGGTTAGCGGAGCAAGCTATAGGTTTAGGGCACGTAACCCTGGCCCGTCGGGGCGGTCCTGCCCACACTTGATGTGTGGCCGCATTCGCGGTCGCTGCGCTGGGCAGAGGCGGTGACGACGGTGATTCCGAACATCACTCGCGGCGCCAAGATGGCCGGCCTGCTCGTCTACCTCGCCGGCGACGGACGCAAGGACGAGCACGAAGAGCAGCACATCGTCTCCGGCGACGAGGCCACGGTCACCTTCTTCGGGCATGGAGTGCTCGATCGCGCGACGGCCCTCGCGATAGCCGAAGAGCTCGATCAGCCTCGCAAGGCTTTCGGTACCGAGGTCACTCGACTAATGACGGTCCAGGATCCCGATGGCGGCGAGCCGATCAAGGCCCGAGTGCCCGCGTCCGTCTGGCATGCATCCCTCTCCCTGAGTGCGGAGGAGGGTCAGCTCTCCGATGAGAAGTGGGCGGCAATCGCCGACGACTTCGTCGACGCGATGGGCTTCAGCGAGACCACCGGTGAGGCGCCGTGCCGGTGGGTGGCCATCCGGCATGGGGTCTCCTCGAACGGCAACGATCACATCCATATCGCTGTCTCTCTCGTCCGTGAGGACGGCACGAAGGCCTCGACCCACAATGACTTCCGGAAGGCGCAGAACGCAGCTCGTGATCTGGAGAAGAAGTATGGGCTGCGGATTCTCGAGTCGCGAGAGAACGGGCTGGGTGAGCGTGGAGTCAAGCCGGGGGAGCGGGCGCGGGCGGAGCGTGCTGGTGCGGTCGAGGTGGACTCGCATCGGCTCGAGCGGCTGGTTCGCGGTGCAGCAGCAGCATCAACGACTGAGGCCAGCTTCCTCCAGCGGATGGGCGGCCAGGGTGTTCTGATTCGACCGCGGTTTGCGGCAGGTCGCGATGACGTCATCGCCGGGTACTCGGTAGCCCTGCGTCCGGCCAAGGGTGATCGGCCGGTTTGGTACGGAGGAGGTCGTCTCGCCCGGGATCTGACGCTTCCGCGGTTGCGCGGGGGATGGACGGATTCAGTCGAGGCGGCCGCTGCCGCGGTGGGCGAGTGGCAAAGCGCATTCCGCAATCCCTGGCGCTACAGCTCGTCCCAGTCCGGCCAACCGAGCCAGCAGCCGTCGGCGACGGATCAGCGGGAGCTCGCTGCGGAGGTTGCGAAGCTGGCACAGCAGCTGAAGGCCGTCCCGGTCGATGACCGCGTGGCTTGGTCTCTGGCCGCGCGGGAAGTGTCCGGCGTCTTCGCCGCCTGGTCGATGAAGCTCGAGCCAACGCCCGGCAAGCTTGCCGCCACGGCGCGGTCGCTCGCCAAGAGCGCGCACCTGCCGGCTCATGAGGTGAAGGCGCCGTCCTTCAAGCTGCACTCGTTGTCCTCGGTCGCGTCACTGCTCGCGCTGGCGGATCCGAAGATGAGCCAGGCGGCAGCCGACGCCGCACTCATCCAACAGGTGGGCCGTGCTGTTGTTGCAATCCTCGAAGCGCACCGTGCTGCCGGTGAGGCACAGCGCGCAGAGCAGCTCGCGGACACGATGCGAACTCACGTCGTTGCTCTGCGAGATGAGCTGCGGGCCTTGCAGGTCGCCGCGTCGGACTTCCCGGAAGCCCTCGCTGATTCGCTGAACAGGCCGGCGAGATCGGGCAAACCGATCAGGCGCTCGTGGTCCGACGACGAGGTCGCACGACGGGCGAGGGACCGTGTCGACAAGTCGACACGGGGCTACGGACTCTAAGCGCCGAGCCAAGTAGCGGTTGGTTGTGTCTCGGAGGCACAGGTCGGTCGCGCACGTCCGGGTATCTCTTCGACGATGGCAGGCAACTGCCATCTCATGGAGGCCCGATGCCCGCCCCTCGACGCCGTCCCAACTCTTCGACACCTCGAACCCATCGCCACGTTGTGACGCTGACGCTGGAGGAGGATGCGGCGCTGCAGGCGCTGGCGGACAAGTACGAGATGACGGTCTCGCGCTTCCTCTGGGAGATGAGCATGGTGCCGACCTCGACGCTGACGGAGGACCAGCGGCGCGCTCGGATGGAGCTGTCGATGATCCTTATTCCGTTGCAACACCTGGCGGCGTTCACGAACGCGTGCGCTCGGTTCGCGAATGCGGAGAAGCGGCTACCGCCCGAGGTTGATCAGATCTATCCGGCGTACATGCGGCTCAGTCGAGAAATTCACCGGATCCTGGACCGGATCTGAGGGCTCAGTCGAGAAGGCCATCTCGAATCATGGTCAGTTATCCACCGATATGTCATTCGCTACATATCGATTTAAGTCGTGCGCGATCATCTTCCAGTGCGAGTAATCGAGTCAGAAGTTGAGCTGGAAGAGCACTACGGATCGATCTATCGTCTGCCCATGACACAGCTGCCGATGCCGGGCCTCGGCTCCCGCATCCACCACTACCGGAAGCTGAACCGGTGGAGCGCGCAGCAGCTCGCGAACCACACCGGGGGAGAGGTCAGCCGCTCCATCATCGCCAGCATCGAGAGCGGGCGCCGCGAAGACCTTACGGTCCGCCAGTTCATGGCCATCTGCTTCGCGCTCCAGATCCCGCCAGCCGCACTACTGGTCGATCTGGAGAAACCGTTCGAGCGGCAGCCCGAGGACAGAGGTGGGACGCCGTATGCCAGTGGGTCGACGGCCGCTGCCGTCACGCACTGGCTCCATGGCCAGGCAAACATCACTCCGCGGCTGCCGTCATCCGTGCGCGTGGATCAGGTGCTGCGACTCGTCGACGCCTACCTGGACGATCTGGACACGCTTGCGATCGCCAACGTCCGCGGGCGGCTCATCCACCTCCGCACGAAGTCCGGTGAGGACACCCGCGAGGAACTCCGGCTACTCGAGAACCGCCTCCGAATGACGATCGGCATGCTCCACAACGCAGGAATCGAGGTGCCCGACCATGGGAACAATTGACAGCTACCCCACGTCGTCCGGAAACCGTTACCGCGTCACGTATCGCAAGCCTGACCATCTGCAGACGACCAAGCGCGGCTTCCGGACGAAGAAGGAAGCTCAGATCTTCCTCGCCAATGTTGAGTCGCGAAAGGCCGATGGAACCTACATTGACCCTGCGTCCGCGCGAGCGACCGTGGGTCAACTTGGCGTCGGGTGGCTGGCCGGCCAAACTCACCTCAAGCCCTCGTCGATAGCAGTCGTGGAGTCTTCTTGGCGGCTGCACGTCGAGCCCGTTTGGGGTTCGAAGAGTGTGGGCGAGATCCGCTTCAGCGATGTGCAGACCTGGGTAGCAGACCTTGCGCGAGGCTCCTCCGAGGTCAAGGCTAAGTCGGCTTCATCGGTGCTGCGAGCCCATGGGATCCTCGCTTCCGTTCTTGAAGCCGCCGTCCGAGACCATCGCATCCCGTCAAACCCAGCGCGCGGAGTGATGCTGCCTCGGAAGGTCGGCCGCGAGCATCGGTATCTCACCCACGAGCAGCTCCACCGACTCGCAGAAGCGAGCGGGACCTACTCGACGCTCATCCGACTCCTCGGTTACACGGGGCTTCGGTGGGGTGAGGCCACAGGCCTTCGACCGCAGGACATCAATCTCGAACGGAGAAGAATCTCCGTCGTCCAGAACGCCGTGCTGGTCAAGGGCGAGGTGATCATCGGTACGCCCAAGACGCACAAGCGCCGTTCCGTGCCATTTCCGGCCTTCCTCGTACCGGCTCTGACTGCAGCGCTAGCGGGTCGTGAACGGGAGGACTTCGTTTTCGCCGATCTGCGGGGCAGGCCCCTGGTTACTCCCACCGCTCAGCCACACTCTTGGTACAACCGCTCAATGGCCGCAGCGGGTCTGCCTGGGATGACCATCCATGATCTACGGCACACGGCAGCCTCGCTCGCGATCGCGGCTGGCGCGAACGTCAAAGCCGTCCAGAAGATGCTCGGTCACGCCTCCGCGGCGATGACTCTCGACGTCTATGCGGACCTGTTCGACGACGATCTGGACGCGGTTGCGACCCGTCTCGATCAAGCCGCTCGTTCCGCAAGTGTCATCAAACTGGCCGATTCGTAGGACAGGCGCGGCCACAGCATCCCGGTAGACGGCTGGCCCCATCACGTCCAACCTGACTCAGTCGGGCTGACTTCTCCTCTCCCACCAACGTGTCGCGGTCCTGACAAACTTGTTTCCTGTGCTGCTCAGGTCCGTTCTCAAACCTGCCTCGAACGAAGCGTGAGCGGCGTGAATATGAATAGCGATCTGGCGCATGACCCGATGTGCCGCCAGCTTCGAGACCTCGGCTCGTTTCGACATCCCAAGATAAGTAACAATCCGCCCAGCCTTCGGATCAAAACGGGCGAACTGGCCAAAGAAGTACGCCTCGCCGTCGAATCCCAGCGCGTGCTCTTCCGGCGTCGCCGAACTGGAACTGAAGTTTGAGTAGAGCGACTGCGCGACCTGGCTACGTCGTTCCTCGGTGGCCGGGACGCCATATCCGTGCGTGTAGAGGTCTCGCAGGTCTCGCGCAGCCGAAAACCCGTTCGCGCTCATTAGGAACGGCTTGACCAGCACAGTCCTGTAAAACAGTGCCTCCCACTGCCTGGACCATAGGTTTCCCATCGGGAAGACATAGTGGTGAGCGGGACCTACCCATGCGGCCGCCATTCTCGCCAGCGTTACTTCAGCGAGAGACACGGCTCGGGTGATCGCCATCAAGCCGGCGTGCCCCTCGACGTCCCAAGGGTTGATGCCGAGGGCATTCTCCGCGTCCCAAATCGCATCTCCACCGTCGTACGAGTCGTCGGTGACGTCCGCCATGAGCCGGTCGAACTCTTCCCGAAACTGCGCGTGCGCAGTCATGACGAGGAATCGGTGCATCCCGGAGATCCCAGCCATCTCATCATCGAAATCATCGAGGAATCGATCCCAGCTGGTCGGATCAGTGAGGAGCTCAAGATGCTGCACGATGGGCCTCCATCTCAGGGAGCGCAGTCATAGCGTGACTCGTACTCTGACAGCTATGACGAGGATCACCGGCCGTGTGCGAGGGGTATTCCGTGATTGGGCAAGCTCGATTGTTCTCCGAGACATCGAACGTGTCTGGCAAGCCGAGGGTTTTGCTCCTGGTCAAGGAAGCGCGTCCTACGGAGGGCAACGGGTTGCGCTCTGGGCTGACTACGAAGCTGCAGTTCACTGGGACGACCGGGATCACATACGGCGGGTGTTCCGAGTCTACGAAAGCGTCCTCATCGAGTTTCCGCCGGACGACGGTCTAACTCGATTCGAGAACATCCTTGCTCTCGACGGTCTGCTAATCGATGAGCGACGACGAATCGTCACGGCGGTTGCTCCGCTTGCCTCGTTGTCCGGGATGACGTCCCTCCGGGATGCGGAAGGGATCCTCGAGGCGTTCGAACGAATCCTGCTCCTTCTAGATGGGGATCCAGGGGGTGTTGTCGGAGCAGCCAAAGAGCTCATCGAGGCGACCGCTAAGACGGTTCTAGCCGCCTTTAACGAGGAAGTTGGGGAAACAGAGAGCTTGACCGGACTGGTGGCGCGTTCGCAACGGCTACTAGGGCTAGGCCCGGCCGATGTTAAGGACAGCATCGACGGTGCCCCCTCTATTCGACGCATCCTTGGCGGGCTCCTTTCGGTGGCCCAAGGGGTGTCCGAGCTTCGAAACGCGGAAGGCGGAGGGCACGGGCAGGTCGCGCGCACCCGTCTTACGGCGCGTCACGCTCGGCTGGCGGTAACGCTGCTCGCGCCTGGTGCGAGATAGTGCTTGACACCTACGCCGACCCGCTCGCACCGTATCGACGGAAGTGAGGCGGACCGCTCACTTCGCCCCTCTAGCGAGATCTGGACGAGGTTGCGACCCGTCTCGATCAGGCCCCTCGTTCGGCAAGTGTTGTCAAAATGTTGTCACGCGACGATCCGAGTGCCTCGCTACAGACGTTTGGAGGCTTCAAGATCCGCATAATTCCGGGCTTGTAGGGCGGACGGGACTTGAACCCGTGACCGATGGATTATGAGTCCAGTGCTCTAACCAGCTGAGCTACCGCCCCTCGACGCACACAGCTTATTCGGCGCAGCGCCGTGTCCTCGCTCAGACGATGGAGTAGTCGAGCGTCACCGTGTATGCGTCATCTTCGCCGACGGACAGAGCGCCAGTCCCGGTGATGCCAGCCAGCTCGCCCGTGCCGCTGGCGGGAACGATGATGAAGAGCTGGTTGTACGCGTCGTCTCCGCCGGTGGAGGCCACGTGCAGGAGATTGCATGCGCCGGTCTTGCCGCCGATGGAGCCCTCGAAGGACTCGAGCGCCATGTAGGTGCCGACCCCGGTGCTCGGGTCGAACGCCGAGACGAAGATCGTCGACGCACGCCCGTCGATCTCGCCGGTGAAGGTCTTGATCATGGTGGCGACGCCGACCGGCAGCCCGGTCTCGATCGGAGCTGCGGGCTCCACCGGTGCGGGGATGAAATTCGACGTGGTGAAGTTGCCCGTTGCGATCATGAGACGACCGTATGCCCGAGCTCGGACAAAGCGTGTTCAGGCTCTGCAGGAGGGCTTCGACGCGGGCGCGGGCGCCCGGCTCAGCCATCGGGGAGTGGGTGGGCTTCGACGCGGGCGCGGGCGCCCGGCTCAGCCACCGGGAAAGGACAGGGTGCGCCTCAGCGGATCTTGAGGTCTTTGTCCAGCTGGATGCGGAAGATCGGGTGCAGGTGCGCGATGGTCCTGATCGCATCATCGGTGGGGTTCTTCGGCAGGTCGAAGAACATCCCGACCTCCCACGCCCACTTGACGAGGTAGGTGCGCAGGATCGGCAGCTTCTCGTGATCCGGCACCTCGACCGCAGTGAAGCGGGAGGTCCGGCGACCGATGGTGAGCTCGCCCTCGCCCGCCTCACGAAGATTGCGCACCCAGTTGGTCGTCCCGCGCGGGGCGACGAGATAGGTGGAACCGGCGACGACGAGCGGGTTGACCGGGGTGGTGCGGGGCTGGCCTGACTTGCGACCCTTCACGGTGAGGGTCCGGGAGCCGACGAAGCTGATCCCCACCTTCTGCGCGGCGAGCATGACCGCGTTGAAGATGCGGTCGTGGAGGCGCGGACGGAGGTACTTCGTCTCGGGCGCGCTCATCGCGCAAGGTTAGCGCGGTCGAGCCCCCGCCCGCCGCCCCTTCTCTTATGAGAGGCGCATTCCCACGGGCCTAGGGAGCGGCCGGCTCCTCGTCCTGCTCGATCTCGCGGAGCTGCTCCTTCACGTCGTGCTCCACGAGCACCGGGATGAAGTCGGTGACCGAGGCGCCCCGGAAGTGGGAGTGCACGTCGTCGACGATGCTGGCGATGCGCTCCCGTTCGATATCCGGGTGCTTCGCTGCGAGCCGGTCGACGACCTCAGCGACCGCTGCGTCTTCATCGGGCGTATCCATCCGATGAGGATGCCCCCGGCAGGTGAACGGACGGTGTCCAGGCGCGACCGAGTGTCATGCGAGACCGAGCGGGCGCTGAGAGATCCTCGAGCCGGGCATTTCTGCATCCACTGCATGGTTCGATCAGTTCATGGACATCACAGAGATCCCCGTCACCACCATCAAGGGTGAGGTGACGTCGCTGTCGAAGTTCGACTCGCCCGTCAAGCTCATCGTCAACGTCGCATCCCGCTGCGGCCTCGCCCCGCAGTACGAGAAGCTCGAGGCCCTGCAGAAGCAGTACGGCGATCGAGGCTTCACCGTGCTCGGCTTCCCGAGCAACCAGTTCCTGCAGGAGCTCGGCTCCGAGGACAAGATCGAGGAGTACTGCTCCACCACGTGGGGCGTCACCTTCCCGATGTTCGAGCGGATCAAGGTCAATGGCCGCAACGAGCACCCCCTCTACTCCGAGCTGAAGAAGACGGCCGACGCCGACGGCAAGGCCGGCAAGGTCAGCTGGAACTTCGAGAAGTTCCTGATCACCGCCGACGGCACCGTGCACCGCTTCCGTCCGCGCACCGAGCCCGACGCCCCCCAGATCGTCGAGCTGATCGAGGCATCGCTGCCCGCCTGAGCAGTCGGCGGAGTACTCCTGACGTCGGTGGGGCACGGGAGACTTCTCAGGTGTTCATCGTTCTCGCCCGCGTGCCCCACGGCACCCGTGCGGTCGCGCTCGCCGACGATGGATCGGCGCTCGATCGCGAGCACTCGCCGGCGGACGAGCTCGTGCTCGACGATGCTGAGCTCATCGCGTTCGTGCGCGAGCGCGAACGGGCGGACGCTCCACGCTGGGTCTGGGCCGACACGTCGGTCAGCTATGCGCAGCTGCTCGCGGCGGGTGTGCGCATCGCCCGTTGCCACGACCTCCGCCTGAGCCGCGCCATCCTCCGCTCGTCGACCCTGAGCGCGTCAAGCGGGGTGGCGGGTCTGCCGCGGGATGAGCTGGATGAGGCATCGCCGGCGGCCGAGTCGACGGTCAGCGCGCTGTTCGAGATCGCCGAGGCGCTCCCCGCTGTCGCGGATCCCGTGGACGAGCTGCGGCGCCAACTGGCGGCGGTCAGCGAGAGCGCGGAGCCGGGACGGCTTCGACTGCTGCTCGCGGCGGAGTCTGCGGGTGCCCTTGCCGCCGCCGAGATGCGCAACGCAGGAATGCCGTGGAGCATCGAACGGCACGACGCCCTGCTGACCGAGCTGCTCGGACCGAGGGTGCCGTACGGGGTCCGGCCGCAGAAGCTCGAGGTGCTCGCCGCGGTCATCCGTGACGGACTGCTCGCGCCGACGCTCAACCCCGATTCGCCCGTCGACGTCCTCAGGGCCCTGCGGGCTGCGGGGCTGCGCGTCGACAGCACGAGGTCGTGGGAGCTCAAGCGCATCGAGCATCCGGCGATCCCGCCGCTGCTCGAGTACAAGCAGCTCGCCCGCCTGCTCACTGCCAACGGCTGGACCTGGCTCGATGCCTGGGTCACCCCCGAGGGTCGATTCCATCCCGACTACGTTCCCGGCGGAGTCGTCAGCGGGCGGTGGGCCACCCGTGGCGGGGGAGCGCTGCAGCTTCCCAAGCAGCTGCGCAGCACCGTCGTCGCGGATCCCGGCTGGACGCTGGTCGTCGCGGATGCCGCACAGCTCGAGCCCCGGGTGCTCGCCGCGATGGCCGGAGACCTGGCGATGGCCGAGGCTGGTCGAGAAGCGGACCTTTACGCGGGCATCGTCGCCTCGGGTGCCGTGCCGGATCGGAAGTCCGCCAAATACGGGATGCTCGGCGCCATCTACGGCGCCACCCGGGGAGCCGGTGGCGCCATGATGCCGCGGCTGAAGAAGGCGTATCCGCGGGCGATCTCGCTCGTCGAGGATGCCGCGCGAGCGGGGGAGCGCGGGGAACAGGTCACCACCCGCCTCGGGCGGAGCTCGCCCCGCGGAGGCGGCATCGACGGCTCTGCCATGGAGAACGTGTCGGAGGCGCGGGCGACGGCGTCGGATTCCGACCTCGCCGCCGCGGACCGGCGGGCCGGATCGGCTGCCCGGGATCGTGGACGCTTCACCCGCAACTTCGTGGTGCAGGGCACGGCGGCGGAGTGGGCGCTGTGCTGGCTCGCCGAGCTGCGCAATCGGCTCGTCGCGCTGCCCGTTCCCGGGGCGGGCCGCCACCCGCCGCGAGACGACGTTTGGGATCCGTCCCGTCGTCCGCACCTCGTGCTGTTCCTGCACGACGAAGTGGTCGTGCACACGCCGATCGCGCTCGCCGAGCAGGTCCGGCAGGCGGTGCTGGAGTCGGCCGCCGCTGCGGGGAGGATCATGTTCGGGACCTTCCCGATCGACTTCCCGCTCGACGTCGCGGTGGTCGACGACTACGGCATGGCGGAGTAGCCGGCACCAGCGGGCTTCGACACGGGCGCTCCGCGCCCGGCTCAGCCACCGGGGAGGAGTGGTCTGGTCCATCCCGGTGGCTGAGCCGCGCCGCAGGCGCGTGTCGAAGCCCGGTCGCCCGGGCGAGGATGATCGGCCGGGCATAGATCCGGGCCCCGGTAGGTTGGCGGGATCATGGCCCATGCAGTCGTCGCCACCGAATACGGTGCCCCGTCCACCCTGTCCATCGTCGAGGTCGAGGTTCCCGCACCAGAAGCGGGCAAGGTGACCGTCGCCGTGAAAGCCGCCGGGCTCAACCCCTACGACTGGAAGGTCTTCACCGGGCTCTACGGCACCGATCCCGCCAAGCTGCCCCTCCGCGTCGGAAACGAGGCGGCCGGCGTCGTCACCGCGATCTCGGACGGAGCGTCGACCGAGTTCGGCCCCGTCTCGGTCGGTGACGAAGTGGTCATCAGCAACGCGGGAGGACTCCTCGCCACCGAGGTGAACGTCCGGACCCGATCTCTCACGCCCAAGCCGGCAGGCGTGACGTTCGAGCAGGCCGCCGGTCTGCTCCTCGCAGGCACAACCGCATGGGATCTCGTCGAGCACGCGAATCCGAAGCCGGGCGACACCGTCGTCGTGCATGGGGCTTCCGGAGGAGTCGGTTTCATCGCTGCGCAGCTCGCCGTCGCCAAGGGCGCACGCGTGCTCGGCACCGCGTCGGCTCGGCACTCCGACGCTCTCACTGCGATCGGCGTCGAGCCCGTCCTGTACGGCGACGGGCTCCAGGAACGCCTCTCCGCGCTCGCGCCGTCCGGCATCGCGTCAGCGATGGATGCGGTCGGCACCCAGGAGGCGCTCGACGCGTCCATCGCCCTCGTGGAGAAGGCCCGTATCTTCACCGTCGCCGCCGAGCCGGATCAGGCGGCGGAGCTCGGGATCACCCGACTCCCGGCGGCAGACAGCAACGCGATCCGCAGCGCCTCCGGCAAGCCTCTGCTCGACCTCGTCGCCGCCGGGAAGCTCCGGGTCGTCATCTCGGATATCTTCCCGCTGAGCGAGGTGTCCGCGGCGTACGACCTGGTCAAGAGCGGTCACGCGGGCGGCAAGGTCATCGTCACCCTCTGAGCGGATCTGCGCCGGAGGGCCTCGATACGGCCGTGAGCGGCCTAATCGACCAACGGGTCTCGTTGGTCGAGTAGGGCGCCCCGCGCCCGTATCGAGGCCCTCGGTACCTGCCCGGTCGGAGGCACCTCCTACGCTGAATCCATGACGATCGCTCCGTACGGATCATGGGTCTCACCCATCAGCGCCGCCGACGTGGCTCAGGGCTCGCACCCCGTGCAGTCCGGCCGGTATGTGGGCGACGACATCTGGTGGTCCGAGCTGCGCGGCTCCGAGGGCGGCCGCTACGGAGTCTTCCGGGCCAACCCGGACGGCGGCGAGCCGATCGCCGTGCTCCCGGCGCCATGGAATGCACGCAGCCGAGTGCACGAGTACGGGGGAGGCGCCTGGACCGCGACGGACGACGGGGCGCTCGTCTTCGTGCAGTTCGGCGACCAGCGGGTCCACCTGCTCCGCGCCGGCGCCGAGCCCACACCGCTGACCCCTGGCGGTGAGCACTTCAGCTTCGGCGAGCTCTCCGTCCGAGGAGATGAGGTCATCGCCATCCGCGAGCTCGAAGACGGCAAGCGGGTCGCTCGAGACATCGTCGCCATCCCGCTCGACGGCACGGCCGCCGATGATCCGGCCCGCATCCGAACCCTCGCCTCGGGCAGCGACTTCGTCGTCGCCCCGCGATTCTCACCCGACGGCACCCACCTCGCCTGGATCGCCTGGGACCACCCGCAGATGCCGTGGGACGGCACCGAGCTCCGCGTCGCCCCCATCGCGGCCGACGGCACAATCGGAGAACCGCGCACTCTGCTGGGTGGCCCAGACGAATCCGTGCTGCAGCCCGAATGGCGCGACGACGCGACCCTGACTGCGATCACCGACGCCAGCGGCTTCTGGAACCTCGCCACGGTCAGCCTCGACGGGACCAGCTCGCCGCTGCTCACGCAGGAGCGCGACACCGGAGGCCCGCTCTGGAACGTCGGCACGACCTGGTACGCGCCGCTCGAATCCGGGACCGGCAGCGGTCGCGTGCTCCTCCAGTCCACCTTCGGCAGCGACCGGCTCGAGCTCCTCGATCTCGGCACAGGGGTAGCCGTCGAGCTGGACGTGCCGTTCACCAGCATCCTGCTCGCCGACCGCCGCGGCTCGAGACTGCTCTTCGACGGGGGAGCGGCCGGGATCGCGGGTGGCATGCGCGAGCTCGACCTCGACACCGGAGCTCTCCGCGATATCCGGCTCGACGTCGACGCGCTGCCCGACGAGGCGTACCTGCCACTGGCCGAGGAGCGCACGTTCGCGGGCGCACGTGAGGTGCACGCCATCGTCTATCCGCCGCGCAACCCCGACTACACCGCGCCCGACGGCGAGCTGCCGCCGTACATCGCCTTCGTGCACGGCGGTCCGACCGCACACACCCAGGCCTCGCTCAACCTGGTCTTCGCGTACTACACGAGCCGCGGGATCGGCGTGGTCGACGTCAACTACGGCGGCTCCACCGGATACGGCCGGGAGTACCGCAACCGCCTGCGGGGTCAGTGGGGAATCGTCGACGTCGAAGATGTGATCACCGTCGTCCAGGGGCTGGCCGCCGAAGGCTCCGCCGACCCGAAGCGGCTCGGCATCGAGGGTGGATCGGCAGGCGGCTGGACGGTGCTCGCCGCCCTCACCGGCAGCGACGTGTTCTCAGCGGGGGTGTCCCTCTACGGCGTCGCCGACCTGACGGCGCTCGCCGAGTTCACCCACGATTTCGAGTCCCGCTACACCGACGGCCTCGTGGGTCCGCTGCCCGAGGCGCAGGCCATCTACGACGAGCGCTCTCCGCTCAACCACATCGACCGACTCAGCACACCGGTCCTGCTCCTCCAGGGCCTCGACGATCCTGTGGTGCCGCCCGCGCAATCCGAGAGGTTCCGCGACGGATTGCTGGCCAAGGGAATCCCGCACGCCTACGTGGCGTTCGAAGGAGAGTCGCACGGCTTCCGCAAGACGGAGACGCGCATCCGTGCCCGGGAGGCATCCCTGTCCTTCTACGGTCAGGTGCTCGGCTTCGAGGTGCCGGGGGTTCCCGAGCTGGAGCTGTGGCGACCGGCCGTGTCGAACTCGACGACAGCCCCGCAGAACTGAAGGATGGACGAATGACCGACACGACCGCGACCACCAGTGCTGCTCCCGCCCAGCCGACCGCCGAGCAGATCGTCGAGCGCTTCCGCGCTCGCCGCGGCGAGGCCGTGGTGACCCCGAAGGGCTTCCTCGCCCTGGTGAACACCCAGTGGGTGGACTCCGAGCAGCCCATCTGGGGTGTCCCCGGCATCTGGGCACCGTTGCCCGAGGGTCAGTCGGGCCTCCAGCTGACGGCGACGGCATCGGATGGCATCACCGTCGACGGCCAGCTGGTCGATGGATCGGTCATCGTTCACGGACGCGACGCGGAGAAGCCCAGCGAGGTGTCCTTCGACGACCACACGGTCGGCACGGTCATCACCGGCGACGACGGCAACTACGGCCTGCGCGTCTGGGACTCCCAGTCCGAGGCGATCCAGAACTTCGGCGGCATCGACGCGTTCCCGTTCGACGAGAGCTGGATCGTCACCGGCAGGTTCACGCCCAACCCCGAAGGCACGACCCTCAGCTTCCAGCACCTGCAGGACGAGGGCAAGTCGCGCGACAAGGTGATCCCGGGCGAGATCACCTTCGAGCACGACGGCACCGAGTACACGATCGTCGCGTTCCAGGAGGGCCGCGCGCTGCAGCTCGTCTTCTCCGATGCGACCAGCGGCGACTCGACCTACAGCGTCGGCCGGTTCCTCTTCACCGTGCCGAACCCGGACGGCACGATCACGCTGAACTTCAACACCGCGGTGCTGCCGCCGTGCGCGTTCAGCTACAACTTCAACTGCCCCATGCCGCCCAAGCAGAACCGCTTCCCGTTCAAGGTCGAAGCGGGCGAGAAGAACGTCCTCGCGAAGGACGGCTCCCTGCTCCACTGAGCTCGAGGGCCTCGGTACGGGCGCGGGGCGCCCTACTCGACCAACGAGTGTCCGGCAGTCCGCTGGTCGTTCGGGATTGCGCAACCGGTCTCGAGACGGCGCTGGCGCGCCTCCTCGACCAACGAACATCTTCCGTTGGTCGAGGAGCGACGAAGGAGCTGGGCCCACGGCGCACGCTTGCGCCGGGGACTCGAGACCGGCTGAGCCCGCGCAACCGGTCTCGAGACGGCGCTGGCGCGCCTCCTCGACCAACGAACATCTTCCGTTGGTCGAGGAGCGACGAAGGAGCGTCTCGAGACCGGCTGAGTTTGGGCAACCGGTCTCGAGACGGCGCTGGGGCGCCTCCTCGACTAACGAGTCTTCCGGCGCCCCGCGCCCGTATCGAGGCCGTGCGCTCAGGCGGAGGCGGGGCGGCGACCGCGTCGTGGGCGGTCTTCCCGGAGGCCGTGCGCCAGATCGCCCGATGCGGCGGCCGGCCGGATCCCATCCAGCCAGCGCAGCGCCGCCCCGGCCAGCTCAGTCGCGGCTGCATCCGCGAATCGCGCGGATCCGCTCGCCTGAACGCCTCCGGCCGCCGACATCGTCCAGAGCTCGGCGTACCGGTCAATGAGGCCGACGCCGGCTCCGTCGATCGAGCTGGCGATGAGCACCCGGTCGAGCATCTCGATCCAATCCGCCTCGAGCTCGTCGAATCCGGCCATCCAGCCCTCTGCCTCCACGAGTCCGGCCGCCGTGAGCGCATAGAGGGGGAGGCCGTCGTCGGTCTCTCCGGCTCGCTCGACGTGTCCGCTGGTGAGCAGCCGATCCAGCGTCGCGTAGATCTGGCCGACGTTGATCGCCCGCCGGTGCGCGGCCCGATCCAGCAGCTCGCCATGCAGCTGCTGGCCGTATGCGGGGCCCAGAGTGAGCACAGCCAAGAGCCCTCCTCGCACCGACATCTGGGCCCTCCCGCTCCGCCTTCGACATGCTATTCGGCGACACGCCGGTCGAGACCTGATCGGTGCACTACAGCCTTGTCATTCCGGCGTGTCGTCCGGCATACTCTTTCGAGTCAGCCATGCTGATGCTTGAGAACTTCATTTATGCACCTCGAAGTTGCTCGTTCAAAAGGTCGTTGGGGAAGACGCACCTATCGAACGGAGAATCATCGTGTCTGCATCGCTTGCCCGGGGTGTGCTGTACGTTCACTCCTCCCCACGCGCCCTCAGCCCCCACGTCGAGTGGGCGGCCGGACGCGCATTGGGTCGCGCCGTCAACTTCGACTGGATCGACCAGCCCACCCTGCCCGGTGCTCAGCGCGCCGACTTCTACTGGGAGGGCCCCGCCGGCACCGGCGCTGCCATCGCCTCCGCTCTGCGCGGATGGGAGCAGCTGCGCTACGAGGTGACCGAGGATGCCGGCAACGGCACCGACGGCGCCCGTTGGATGCACACTCCCGCGCTCGGCATCTTCTACGCGCAGACCGACACCGCGGGCAACGTCGTCGTTCCCGAAGACCGCATCCGCTACGCCATGGAGGTCGCCGGCGCCAGCGTGCTCGACCTGCACCGCGAGCTCCGCACCGCCCTCGGCCAGGACTGGGATGACGAGCTCGACGTGTTCCGTCACGCCGGCGAGAACAGCCCCGTCGTCTGGCTGCACCGGGCCGGCTGACCCGTTCGCGGCGGTGCCGGCAAGGTCATCGAGGAAGTCTTGCCGACACGCCGCGACACGACCCGCCAGAGTCGGTGGGTGCAGATAACTTAAAGGTGTTCGCCTCGCGCTCCAACCCGTTCGGGCTACTTGGGTAGTAGCCCTCGAACTTAGCGATTGCGACAGAAGAGCCCCTGGCCGGATGGGTACCGCGCCGGGGGCTCTTCATCCTTTAACGGCTCCATCCCCGGTCTCCATGCGTGCACGCAAGCGGACTTGAGGCCGTCTGCGTCGTTTCGAACCCGGATCCGGTCCCATCTCCGCTTGGACGTACGGCCGCGTCCGCTCTGGCACGATGGGAAGCGACAGAGAGGTCGCCACGATGGTGAGCAATCCCGACAGCACGACCGAGGCGACGGAATCGGCCCTGCAGGTCGCCGTCATCGGCGAAGCACTCGTCGACATCGTGGAGTCCGCGAACGGCCGCGTCGAGTACGCGGGCGGATCGCCCATGAACGTCGCCTTCGGCCTCGGTCGGCTCGGTGACCGCGTCTCGCTGCTCACCTCGCTGGGCGGCGATGAGCGAGGACGCACCATCGCGGCTCACGTGGCCGATGCCGGCGTGCAGCTCGTGGTCGGATCGCAGTCCGCCCCGCGGACCTCCACGGCCACAGCCACCCTCGATCAGACGGGCGCGGCGACCTACGACTTCCAGATCGACTGGAGCCTCCCGGAAGACGCGCGCCTTCCTGACGCCGACGTCATCCACACCGGATCGATCGCCGCCTTCCTTCCGCCCGGTGCCGATGTGGTGGTTCGCCTGCTCGGCGAGCACCGTTCCGGCTCCATCATCACCTTCGACCCCAACGTCCGCGCGTCCCTTCTGCCGGACCACGCGCAGGCGTTCGCGCAGTTCGAGCAGATCGCCCGCCTCAGCCATGTGCTCAAGATGAGCGATGAGGATGCGGCCTGGCTCTACCCGGGAGCATCGCTGGACGAGGTGCTCGACCACATCCTCGATCTCGGGCCGGCGGTCGCTGCGATCACTCGCGGGGGAGAGGGAGCGCTCCTGGCGACCGCTGTGCACCGCTACACGGCACCCGGCGTGGCGGTGGAGGTCGCGGACACCATCGGTGCCGGCGACTCCTTCATGTCCGCGCTCATCCACTCGGTCATCGAGCTGCTCGAGAAGGGACTGACCGCGGCGGAGCTCGCGTCGGGAGACGCGCTGCCCGACGTCGAACTCGAGCGGATCGGGGACTTCTGCGTGCAGTGCGCCGCGATCACCGTCTCCCGCAAGGGCGCCAACCCACCGTGGGCGAGCGAGGTTCAATAAGCCCCTTGTCGGTCGCCTAGGACCGCCAGGGCCGTGTCCAGGCCGGTTCGACGGGACTTCGGGCTCTGCGAGGGCCTCGATACGGGCGCGGGGCGCCCTACTCGACCAACGGTCCGATACTCAGTAGGACTTGAAGGCGACGACGGCGTTGTGGCCGCCGAAGCCGAAGCTGTTGCTCAGGGCGATCACGTCGCCCTCGATCTTGCGCGGCTCACGGACGACGTCGAGATCGATGTCCGGGTCCTGCTCAGAGAGGTTGATCGTGGGCGGCAGCACCTTCTCGTGCAGCGCCAGCACGGTGAAGATCGCCTCGATGCCGCCGGCGGCACCCAGCAGGTGACCGGTGGACGCCTTGGTCGCCGACACCGCGATGTTCGCCAGGTGGTCGCCGAACACCCGCTTGAGCGCGTTGTACTCGGCGATGTCGCCGACCGGCGTGCTCGTGGCGTGGGCGTTCACATGGGTGATATCCGTGCGCGAGTAGCCGTAGTGCTCGATCGCGCGGATCATGGCGCGAGCGGCGGCGGAGCCCTCGGGGTCGGGAGCGGTGATGTGGTACGCGTCGCTGGTGACGGCGCCGCCGACCACCTCGGCGTAGATCTTCGCACCACGGGCGAGCGCGTGCTCCTCGGTCTCGAGCACCACTGCTGCGCCACCCTCGCCGAGGACGAATCCGTCCCGCGTGAGGTCGTACGGGCGGGAGGCGGTCGCCGGGTCGTCGTTGCGCTTGGACAGCGCCTGCATGGCGGCGAACGAGGCGAGCGGCAGCGGATGGATGGCCGCCTCGCTGCCGCCGGCGATGATCACGTCGGCGAGGTCCTGCTGCAGGTGGTCGTACGCGTTGGCGATCGACTCCGTGCTGGACGCGCAGGCGGACACCACGGTGCGCGCGCCGCCGCGGGCGCCGAGCGCCATCTCGATGGCTGCGGCCGGAGCGTTCGGCATCAGCATGGGCACGGTCATCGGCAGCACGCGTCGCGGTCCGCGCTCGCGCAGGGTGTCCCATGCGTCGAGCAGCGTCCAGACGCCGCCGATCCCCGTGGCCCAGTCGACGCCGAAGCGCTCCGGCACGAAGTCCTCGCCCAGACCTGCGTCCTCCCACGCCTCACGAGCCGCAATCAGCGCGAACTGGCTGCCCGGGTCGAGGCGCTTGGCCTCGATGCGAGCGAGCTGTTCGACGGCCGGCACCTTCGCCTGCGCGGCGAAGGTGATCGGCAGCTCGAGTGCGGCGACCCAATCGGCTTCGATCGGCCGGGCTCCGGATTCCCCGGCAAGCAGGGCGTTCCATGAGTCGCGGGCGTTGCCGCCCAAGGGACTGGTGGCTCCGATCCCGGTGACGACGATCTTCTTGGGCATGATGTGGTGCTCCTGCTGGTCTGGTGCGCGATCCTGGTGATGCAGCCGTGGTGCGCGGTCTTCTCAGACCGGCTCGTGCGGCTGGGTCAGCCCGCAGCCTTGACGATGAATCCGACGGCGTCGCCGACGGTCTTCAGGTTCTTGACCTCTTCGTCGGGGATCTTGACGTCGAACTTCTCCTCGGCGTTGACGACGATCGTCATCATCGAGATCGAGTCGATGTCGAGGTCATCGGTGAACGACTTGTCGAGCTCGACGGTGTCGGTCGCGATACCGGTCTCATCGCTGATGAGCTCGGCGAGGCCGGCGAGTACTTCTTCAGTGGACAGGGCCATGGGTTTCTCCTTGAGTTGCGGTGTGAGGCGGGTCAAAGCCTAGCGAAGCGGTCTCGCACGGCCCGGGACATAAGGGGGCGGGAACGGCCGCTCTAGGGGAGGACGACGACCTGCGCGCCGTAGACGAGACCTGCGCCGAATCCGATCTGCAGGGCGAGACCGCCGGACAGCTCGGGGTGCTCCTGGAGCAGTCGGTGGGTGGCGAGCGGTATGGATGCGGCCGACGTGTTGCCTGTCGTGGCGATGTCCCGTCCGATCTCGACGGTGTCCGGCAGCTTCAGCTGCTTGGCCAGCTCGTCGACGATCCGCATGTTGGCCTGGTGGGGGATGAAGGCGGCCAGCTGATCCGGAGTGACGCCGGCCTTTTCGAGTGCGAGCTTGGCGACCTTGGCCATCTCCCAGACCGCCCAGCGGAAGACCGTCTGGCCCTCCTGGCGCAGGGTGGGCCATGCGGAGGTGCCGTCGCGGTACTCGGTGAGCGTTCCGTTCATCCCGACCGCGTCGGCCTTGGAGCCGTCCGACCCCCAGACCGTGGCGGAGATGCCGGGGAAGTCGCTCGGGCCGACGACCGCGGCGCCGGCTCCATCGCCGAGCAGGAACGAGATGCTGCGGTCGCCCGGATCGACGACGTCGGAGAGCTTCTCGGCGCCGACCACGAGCGCGTAGTGACCGACCCCCGCCCGGATCAGGGCATCCGCTTGGGCGATGGCATAGGTGTAGCCGGCGCACGCTGCGTTGAGGTCGTACGCCGCGGCAGGGTTGGCGCCCACCCGGTCTGCGAGCACCGCGGCGAGCGACGGCGTCTGCTGGATGTTGCTGATCGTCGCGACGAGCACGAGGTCGATCAGCTCGGGGGCGATTCCCGACGCGGCGATGGCCTCCTGAGAGGCCTCGGTCGCGAGATCGAGCGCCTTGATGTCGGCGGAGGCGCGCGTGCGGGTGATGATGCCGGTGCGCTGACGGATCCACTCGTCGGACGAGTTGATCGGGCCGATCAGGTCGTCGTTCGGGACGATGAGATCGCCGCGCGCGGCTCCCATGGCGAGGATGCGGGTGTACTCGACGCCCTTGGACTGGATGAGGGCCGGAGCGGCCATCAGGCTGCCGCGCCTTCGAGCATGGCGCGAGCCGCGTCGAGGTCGGCGGGTGTCTTGATGCCCACGGTCGGCACTCCCTTGAGGCCGCGCTTCGCGAGACCGACGAGGGCCCCGGCCGGGGCCAGTTCGATGATGCCGGTGACGCCGGCCGCGCTGAAGGACTCCATCGTCGAATCCCACCGTACCGGCGAGGAGACCTGACCGACGAGGAGGTCGAGGTACGCCCGGCCCGAGGTGACCTGCGTTCCGTCGGAATTGGTCCAGATGGTGAGGGTCGGGTCGGCGGGTGCGAGCGTCGAGGCGACTTCGCGGACCTTCTCGACCGCGGACTGCATGTAGCTGGTGTGGAATGCGCCAGCGACCTGCAGGGGGATCACGCGGGTACCAGCAGGCGGCTCGGCCGCCAGCGTCGCGAGCGCATCCTTGGCGCCGGCGACGACGAGCTGGCCGCCGCCGTTGTAGTTGGCGGGAAATAGACCCAGCTCGGCAAGGCGCGCCTCAGTGATGGCGATGTCGCCGCCGATGACCGCGCTCATCCCGGTGTCGACGAGCGCGGCTGCCTCGGCCATCGCGCGCCCGCGAGCCGCGACGAGTGTCATCGCGTCCGTAGGAGTGAGGATCCCCGCTCCTGACGCCGCCGTGATCTCTCCGACCGAGTGGCCCGCGATCCCGGCGGGGGTGGTGCTGGCGCCATCCAGGAGAGCCGACAGCGTGAGGATGCCCGCCGCGACGATCAGCGGCTGCGCGATAGCGGTGTCGCGGATCGTGTCGGCGTCCGACACTGTGCCGTGCTCGATCAGATCGAGATCGGCGGCGGTCGAGAGGGTCTGGAGGAGTTCACGGGAGGCGGGCTGCTCGAGCCAGGGGCTGAGGAAACCCGGGGTCTGGGAACCCTGACCCGGGGCGACGACGACGATCACCTGTTCATCCTGCCAACCCGCGACCCCGACTCAGCGTCATGGCACACCAAAGATCCGCGAATCCGTTGTGGGGCGTCCACTAATCCTGCGCGTACGCGTGGCCTGGATCCTCCTTCGTTGGTCGAGGAGCGCCGTCTGCGGCGCGTCTCGAGACCGGCCGCCGCGGGAGGATCGCGGTGCGGTGCTTCGCAGCCGGTCTCGAGATGGGCGCGGGGCGCCCTCCTCGACCAACGAGGTGGCCGTCTCGGTGGGCGAGTAGGCCGTTCACGGCCGTATCGAGGCCCTCGGTCAGCGGCGGCCGGCCTTGCGGCGGAATAGCAGAGCACCCCAGATCGACGCGGCGACGATGATGCCGACGCTCCAGGCCACGGCGGTCGGCCAACGCGTCGAGGCGTCCCCGCCGAGAAGCAGCGCCCGGATCGTCTCGACCAGAGGCGTGACCGGTTGGTGGGCCGCGAACCACTGCAGCCAGGCGGGCATCGTCTCGACGGGCACGAAGGCGCTCGAGAGATAGGGCAGGAAGAGCAGGATGAATCCGTATCCGCTGGCCGCCTCGGCGTTGGAGGCCGCCAGTCCGACGGCGGCGAACAGGCTCGTGATGGCGAGGATGTACAGGGCGACGAGCGCGATCGCGGCGATCCAATCCACGACTCCGCCGTTCGGTCGGAAGCCGACCAGCAGGGCGACGCCGATGACGACCCCGGTCGCGATCAGATTCCGGACCAGGCTCGCGACGATGTGTCCGGTGAGCACAGCCGATGCGCGGATGGGCATGGTCCGGAAACGATCGATGATGCCGGTGGTCATGTCCTGGCTGACGCTGACCGCTGTCGCCGCGGCGCCGAATCCGGCGCAGAGCAGGATGATCCCCGGGACGACGTAGTCCACGTAGTCGCCGGATCCGTCGATGGCTCCACCGAAGACGAACGTGAACAGCAGCATGAGCATGACCGGCAGCATGATCGCCATCACGGCCGATTCGGTGTTGCGCAGAGAGTGCAGCAGCGCGCGACGGATGAACACCCCCTCCTCGGTGAACGGAGCGAGGGGGCGCGGCACGAAGGCGGTGCTGCTGGCGAGGGTGGTCATGTCAGTTCCTTCCGGTGAGTGCCAGGAATACGTCGTCGAGGGTGGGAGCAGGCAGGCTCAGCTCATCGCCGATCCGAGCCTTGAGATCGTCTGCAGTGCCGGATGCGACGACGCGACCGCCGTCGAGCAGCGCCACGCGGTCCGCCAGCTGGTCTGCCTCCTCGAGGTACTGGGTGGTGAGCAGCACCGCGGCCCCGTCGTCCGCGAGGGTGCGGATGGCGGCCCAGAGCTCGCGTCGGCTGCGGGTGTCGAGCCCGGTCGTCGGCTCATCGAGGAAGACCACCGGCTTCGCGACGACGAGGCTCAACGCGAGATCGAGCCGTCGGCGCATACCGCCGGAGTAGCTCGCGACCCGCCTGCGGGCTGCGTCGACGAGGTCGAAACGCGCGAGGAGCTCGGCGGATCGCTGGCGGCTGCTCGAGGCGCTGAGGCCGGAGAGCCGCCCGATCATCCGCAGGTTCTCATCCGCTGTGAGCAGTTCGTCCACCGCTGAGGACTGCCCAGTGATGCTGATCCGGCGCCGAACCTCGTCGGACTCTGTGACGACGTCGAAGCCGGCGACCCTCGCCGTTCCCGAGTCGGGCAGCACGAGGGTGCTGAGGATGTTGACGAGCGTCGTCTTGCCGGCTCCGTTGGGGCCGAGGAGCCCGACGATCTCGCCGGCCTCCACGGTCAGATCGACTCCGCGGAGCACCTCCTGCCTGCCGAACGATTTGGACAGCTTCTCAACCTCGATCATCTGCATCACTCCCTATCTGGGGCCTGTGCTAACTGCGTAGCCCGCATACTGTGTACGTCACAGACTATAATGCGTAGAAGGTACACAGTTGTCAAGAGCGACATACGATGAAGCCGTGGATGACCCGGCCGAGCCCGACCTGCCGCGCGGCGTCGCACTTGCGTGGGGCATCGCGGCCAACCCGCAGCGCGGGCCCAAGCGCGAGCTGAGCATCGAGCGGATCGTCGACGCCGCGATCGGCATCGCCGACGCCGGCGGGCTCGCCGCCGTCTCGATGGCGGGCGTCGCAGCCGAGTTCGGCTTCTCGACCATGTCGCTCTACCGCTACGTCAGCAACAAGGACGAACTGGTCATGCTGATGGGGGAGCAGGGCTACGGCATCCCGCCCGAAAGCGTGCGTGAAGCGGATGGCTGGCGCGAAGCGCTGCGGGTCTGGTCGCGCGAGCAGGTCGGCGTCTACGAGCTGCACCCGTGGCTGCTCGACATCGCGATCACCGGAACCCCGGTCACGCCGAACAGCCTCGCGTGGCTCGACGTGGCGCTGGAAGTGCTCGAGGGCCAGCCGCTCGACTCCGAGGAGAAGCTGTCGATCTCCCTCGCAGTGCTGGCGCAGACTCGGTGGCAGGGGTCGATCGAGCGCGGCTACCGGGAGGCGGCCACGGCGGCAGGGCGCACGGAGAACGCGCTCGACCTGGTCGCCGCCGACACCCTCAAGGCGCTCGTGACGGCGGAGCATCTGCCCTTCGTCCGCCGCATCCTCGACGACGGTGCGTTGGAGCCCGGCGAGGACGATCCGTTCGCGTTCGGCCTCGATCGTGTGTTGGACGGCATCGAGCGCTACATCGACACTCGACCGGCCGTTCGCGAGCGGCCGGCTCAAACAGGCGAGGACCCGAGGATCGCCTCCGACGCCAAGGTGCGAGAGGCGGGCAAGCGGGTGCGGGAGGCCCAGAAGGCACTCGCCGAGGCCCGCAAGGCAGAGCGTGAGGCGCGCACCCATGCTCGCGACCGCCTCCGTAATTCCCGCACGTAGGCGGCGGGCGCAAGGGCCTGGATACGGGCGCGGGGCGCCCTACTCGACCTCTCTTCGTTGGTCGAGGAGCGCCGTCTGCGGCGCGTCTCGAGACCGGCTGCCGCAGGAGGACTACCGGGCAGCTTCCGCAGCCGGTCTCGAGACGGGCGCTGGGCGCCCTCCTCGACCAGCGAGATGTATCGAGCCCTCGGGTCAGCGGCGCTTCACCGGGGCGGCCGGCTCGGCGATGGCGCCCAGGATCAGCGCCGACTGCAGGATGACGGCCTCGCGGGCGCCGGTCGCGTCCCAGCCGATCGTCTCCGAGATGCGCTTCAGGCGGTACCGCACGGTGTTCGGATGCACGAAGAGCTCGCGCGCGGTCGCCTCGAGCGAGCGGCCGTTGTCGAGATAGCACCACAGGGTGGTCAGCAGCTCGGGGGAGTTGTCGTGCAGCGGCCGGTAGATCTTGCTGACGAGCGTGGATCGGGCGAGAGGATCACCGGCTAGTGCACGCTCGGGCAGCAGGTCGTTGGCGTGCACCGGGCGAGGCGCCTTCCGCCAGGCCCGCGCGACCGCGAAGCCGGCCAGGGCGGCTCGGGCGCTGCGGGACGCCTGCACCAGATCCGGCACCTCGTGTCCGAGCACGAGATGGCCCGGCCCGAAGCCAGGCTCCAGCCGCTGAGCGATCTCCATGAAGCTCAGCGGTCCCGACGGTGACGGCTGGTCCTCGACATCGGCCGGCATGTTCTCGGCCCGGCCGATCACCAGCACGAGCCGGGTGCCCTGCACACCGATCAGCACGTCCGCCTGCAGATGCCGTGCGGTTCTGCGCAGCTGGTCGACATCGAGCATCTGCGGCGTGGTCCCGACGAGGACGCAGACCTCGCCGTGTCCGTGCCAGCCCAGGGCTGCGATCCGGGAGGGCAGCTCGTCATCCGCCTCACCCGAGAGGATGGAGTCGACGACCAGCGCCTCGAGTCGGGCATCCCACAGTCCCCGCGCCTCGGCGGCGCGCGCATAGACGTCGGCCGCCGCGAAGGCGATCTCCCGGGAGTAGAGCAGGATCGCCTCTCGCAGCCCGTCGCCGCCATCGCGCACGCGATCCTCGACGACCTCGACGGTGACGCGGATCAGCTGCAGGGTCTGGGTCAGCGACACCGACCGGAGCAGTTCGCGGGGAGCGGCTCCGAAGACGTCGGCCGCGATCCACGGCAGCGACTCGGGGTCGTCGTACCAGCTGATGAACGACGTGATCCCCGCCTGTGCGACCAGGCCGACGGCGGACCGTCGGCCGGGCGGCATCGAGGAGTACCACGGAAGGGTGTCCTCGAGCCGCTTCAGCGTCGCGGTCGCGAGCTCGCCGGAGACAGTGCGCAGCCAGGCGAGGGTCTCCGCTTTGGTACGCGCCACTGCCGGCCTGTTCGCTCCGTTGTCGAGAGAGGTGTCGAGGAAGTTGCCTGGTCGCTCAGGGACAGATCAGCTGTCGCCGCCGGCGTTGCCGCTGGTGCCGGCGTTGACGTCGTTCAGGCGGTACTTGTCGATCGCCTGGCTGACCATGGCGCGGTCGATCTCACCGCGACGCGCGAGCGCCTGCAGGGTGCGGACGACCATCGACGGTCCGTCGATCTTGAAGAAGCGACGGGCGGCGGCTCGGGTGTCCGAGAAGCCGAAGTCGTCCGCTCCGAGCGTCGAGTAGTCGCCGGGCACGAACTGACGGATCAGGTCGGGCACCGCGTGCGAGTAGTCCGTGACCGCGATGAACGGGCCATGGGCGTCCTGCAGACGCGAGGTGACGTAGGGCACCTGCGGCTCGGCGTCGGGGTTGAGGAAGTTGTGCTCCTCCGCCGCCATGCCGTCGCGGTGCAGCTCGGACCATGAGGTCACCGACCACACGTCGGCCGAGACGCCCCAGTCGTCGGCGAGCAGCTTCTGCGCCTCGAGCGCCCACGGCACGGCCACGCCGGACGCCATGAGCTGCGCCCGCGGCCCGCCGATGGACGCGCCCTTGAGCAGGTAGATGCCCTTGACCACGCCGTCGACGTCCAAGCCCTCGGGCTCGGCTGGCTGCACGATCGGCTCGTTGTAAACCGTGATGTAGTACATGACGTTCGGCTTGGGGTGCGTGCCGCCGTACATCCTGTCGATGCCGGTGCGCACGATGTGGCCGATCTCGTAGCCGTACGCCGGGTCGTACGAGACGACCGCCGGGTTGGTGCTGGCGAGGATCGGCGAGTGGCCGTCCGCGTGCTGCAGTCCCTCGCCGGTCAGCGTGGTGCGGCCGGCCGTGGCGCCGATCATGAAGCCGCGGGCCATCTGGTCGCCCGCCGCCCAGACCGCGTCGCCGGTGCGCTGGAATCCGAACATCGAGTAGAAGACGTAGACCGGGATGAGCGGCTCGCCCTGGGTTGAATACGAGGTGCCGACCGCCGTGAAGGCCGCGAGCGCGCCCGCCTCGTTGATGCCGACGTGGATGATCTGACCCTGAGGGCTCTCCTTGTAGGCGAGGAGCAGCTCACGGTCGACCGACGTGTAGTGCTGGCCGAACGGGTTGTAGATCTTGGCGTTCGGGAAGAACGCGTCCATGCCGAAGGTGCGGGCCTCGTCGGGGATGATCGGCACGATCCGGTTGCCGAAGTCCTTGGCGCGCAGCAGGTCCTTGAGCACCCGCACGAACGCCATGGTCGTGGCGACCTGCTGGGTGCCGGATCCCTTCTTCGCGATCGCGTAGGTCGACGCCTCGGGGATCGTGAAGGAGGTGTGCTTGGTGCGGCGCTCGGGGATGTAGCCGCCGAGCGCGCGGCGGCGCTCCTGCAGGTACCGGATCGCCGGGTCGTCCTGGCCGGGGTGGTAGTACGGCGGCTGGTACGGGTTCTCCTCGAGCTGAGCGTCGGTGACCGGGATGCGCATCTCGTCGCGGAACTGCTTGAGGTCGTCGAGGGTGAGCTTCTTCATCTGGTGGGTCGCGTTGCGACCCTCGAAGGAGCGGCCGAGGCCGTAGCCCTTGATCGTCTTCGCCAGGATGACGGTCGGCTGGCCCTTGTGCTCGGTCGCCGCCTTGTAGGCCGCGTAGACCTTCTGGTAGTCGTGGCCGCCGCGCTTGAGCGCCCAGACCTGGTCGTCGGTGTAGTCCTTGACGAGCTCGAGTGCGCGCGGGTCCTTGCCGAAGAAGTGCTCGCGCACGAAGGCGCCGTTCTCGGTCTTGTAGGTCTGGTAGTCGCCATCGGGCGTCTGGTTCATGACGTCGCGGAGGGCGCCATCGGTGTCGCGGGCGAGCAGCTCGTCCCACTCCCGGCCCCAGACGACCTTGATGACATTCCAGCCGGCGCCGCGGAAGTAGCTCTCGAGCTCCTGGATGATCTTGCCGTTGCCGCGGACGGGTCCGTCGAGGCGCTGCAGGTTGCAGTTGATCACGAAGTTGAGGTTGTCGAGGCCGTCGTTGGCGGCGACCTGCAGCTGCCCGCGGCTCTCGACCTCGTCCATCTCACCGTCGCCGAGGAACGCCCAGACCTGCTGGTCGGACGCGTCCTTGATGCCGCGGTTGGTCAGGTACTTGGCGAGCTGCGCCTGGTAGATCGCGTTGATCGGCCCGAGACCCATCGACACGGTCGGGAACTGCCAGAACTCCGGCATGAGGCGCGGGTGCGGATACGAGGAGAGCCCACCGCCCGCGTGCGACTTCTCCTGGCGGAAGCCGTCGAGCTGGTCGGTGCTGAGCCGGCCCTCGAGGAACGCGCGGGAGTACATCCCGGGGGAGGCGTGACCCTGGAAGAAGATCTGGTCTCCGCCGCCGGGGGCGTCCTGGCCGCGGAAGAAGTGGTTGTAGCCGACCTCGTACAGCGTCGCCGAGGAGGCGTAGGTCGAGATGTGGCCGCCGACGCCGATGCCGGGGCGCTGAGCGCGGTGCACCATGATGGCCGCGTTCCAGCGGAGCCAGGCGCGGTACTGGCGCTCGATGGCCTCGTCGCCGGGGAACTCGGGCTCGTTCTCGGGCGCGATCGTGTTTAGGTAGTCGGTGGTCGGCACCATCGGCACGCCGAGATGCAGATCCTTCGACCGCTTCAGCAGGCTGAGCATGATCTCGCGGCCGCGCTGGTGGCCGTGCTCCTTGACGAGCGCGTCAAGGGATTCATTCCACTCGGCGGTCTCTTCGGGGTCGGGGTCGGTGTGGTTCACCGAGTACGGATCCTGGTCGTTGACGGTCAACCTAGACCTTCCTTCGCGGCAGATCGTGCCTGCTGATACGGGGCCGGAGTTGTCGGTTTGCGACAACCAATAAAGCCAATCAGTGAGCCTAGTCGCTTGTCCTGACGTCATCGGCGCGCGCCCGGCAGGGTGTGTCCGGGGCGGCGGATCCGCAGGATTCGGCCGCCGAATCCGTGAGGTGACAGTAGTGGTGGGTGCAGCAGGTCGCGCACCCACCACAACTGTCAACTCGTGCCGGCTCAGTTCAGGATGTTGACGGCGCGGGCGATGACCAGGGCAAGGGTCACGAACGAGGTCAGCGCATGGACGGCCATCAGGAGCTTTGCGCGGTGGGTGAGCGGCATCACGTCGGTCGGGCTGAAGGCGATCGAGTTCGACAGGGAGAAGTACAGGTAGTCGACGTAGCCCGGCATCCAGTCCGACTTGGCAGACGAGCCCTTCGCGACCTCGACGATCGCGTCGCCGTTCTGGTCCTGCGGGAACATGAAGTCCGCAAGGGGCAGCCCGGCGCGGGCGTCCATCCGCCGTGCGACGGGGCCACCGCGGTCGAGCTCCCAGTAGATGAGCGCGAAGGCGATCACATTGGTCAGCCAGACCTGGAATCCGGCGATGAGGATGCTGACGCTGTCGGTGTCACCGCCCGCCAGGAGGCGGCTGAGCAGCACGACGAGCGCGACGGAGTTGGCGGCGAGCAGCAGTAGTCCGAGGGCGATGGAGATCATCCGCGACCACCGCGTCTCCCGATTGAGGCGTCGTGGATTGAGCACCACGATCGGGACCAGCAGGATCAGCCCGACGGCCACGACGACGTAGCGCAGCTCCGGGAAGAACGACCCGGGCAGGAGTGCATAGAGACCGAGTGCGACGAGGATGGCGATGACCGCGGGCCAGCGGTGCTCGGTCTCGACGGAGCGGGACGGATGCTGGGCCATGGCGCGATCGTAGGGCCTGTGCGACAGGGTCGATCTCCAGAAAACGCCCGAATGACTCGATCATTTCGGCAGATTCTGGAGAACGAGAGATCACCGTCGGATTCTGCGGAGCAGACGGTCGATCGCGACGCCGGCCAGAGCGCCGACCGCGTACGGCGGCAGATCCGCCAGTGTGAACGTCGTGCCGAACAGCAGCGCGGCCGGCGGGAACGCCTCGGCCAGCTGAGCCGGCATCCCGGTCAGCTGCCACAGCTCGATCAGCGCGCAGACGACGAAGGTGGTGATGGCATCTGCGATCGCGCTGATGCGGGGGAGCCCGAACGCGATGGCCAGATAGACGAGCAGCGCGTACAGGCCGCCACCCACGACGTCGCCAGCCACCCCGTCAAGCAGTCGAGTCGAGAGGAGGCCCAGCGCGAGCACGACCAGCCCGGCGACTAGCACGCGGACCCTCGATCGCGCCGGTCGACGACTCGGAGGCGCTGGCATCGCCACATCGTCGCAGACCTGCCTCGGCGATCGGCTGGCTGTGGCCCGGCGTCGGGAGTCGAATCAGATCCGGTCCGCGAGGATCGCGGCGGCGAGCCGTTCGGGGCTGCGCTCGGGGATCCAGTGCAGCTCGTCGAGCTCCACGAATTCGTATGGTCCTGCGACCTGATCGCGCGTCAGCTCCGCGGCACGTCGACCGAGAGCGGCATCGCGACTGCTCCAGATGTAGCGAGTCGGCACATGGACGAGGCCGTCCCGATTCGGACGGCCACCACCCGGCAGCGCTGCCGCCCGGTACCAGTCGAGGGCGGCCGTGAGAGCGCCCGGCTCCCGCATGCGGCGGGCGTAGTCGACGGCGAAGTCGTGCGGGACTCCCGAGCGGGCGAGCAGCCCGTCGAGGCGGGGGATCATCAGGCGTTCCGGCAGCAGGGGCAGCTGGAAGAACGCGGCATAGCTGGAGCGAAGGGCTTGATCCGAGGACAGGAGAGAACGTCGGAGCGCGGTGGGGTGAGGCACCGAGACTGCGGTGAGGTGCCGCACGCGCGTCGGTGCCGCCATGGCGAGCCACCATGCGACGATGCCGCCCCAGTCGTGACCGACGACGCCTGCTCGATGCACTCCGGCCGCATCCATCAGGGCGAGCACATCGCGCGCGAGCTCGCGCCCGCGGTAGGCAGCCCGACCCTTGGGTCGGGCTCGCGGGGAGTATCCGCGCTGATCGGGTGCGAGCGTGCGGAAACCGGCGTCGTGCAGCAGCGGTGCCACCCCTCGCCAGCTCGATCTATCCGCCGGGAAGCCGTGAAGCAGGACGAGGACGGGGCCGTCCAGGGGACCGGCGTCGGTGACGTCGAAGGTCAGGCCATCGCGGGTGAATTCGGTGATGCGTGCCATCTCGTGCTTCCTGTCCGCCGTCCTCGCGGTGATCGCTGCCTTCTCTAGACTTGAGCCTCCGGGCTCACCGCTCAGTCCGGGCTCTTAGCTCAGTTGGTAGAGCGCCTCGTTTACACCGAGGATGTCGGGGGTTCGAGTCCCTCAGGGCCCACCTCTAACCCACCACGCCGCCCGACGGATCGCGAAGCGACGCGACGAGGCTGCGCAGCACCCGACGCGCTTCCCCCTGGTCGCGCTCGGTCAGGCCGCTCAGCATCCGCTGCTCCACCGACCGAACGGCCTCGGTCGCCTGAGCGAGGCTGCTGCGTCCCCGCGGGGTCAGCCGGGTCGGCTGCACGCGTCCGACCGCCTCGTCTGCCGGCCTGACCACGAAGCCGTCCCGCTCCAGGGACTGCAGCAGGACGTTCATGGATTGCCGCGACACGAAGGCTCCGCGAGCGAGGTCGGAGTTGGACAGTCCCGGCCGCTGGGCGAGCAGCTCGAGGCACGAGTAGTGGGTGACGGTCATCCCGAGCGGGCGGAGGACCGCCTCCATGGCGGCTCGGAGGGCGCTCGACGCCTCTTTCAAGAGGTAACCGAGCGAGGTGTCCAGGTCGATGCCCTGCGCAGCTTGACTCATGTCAGTATTCTGACATAGCCTCGAACGATGTCACAAGGCTGACATCGAAGACAAGGAGCATCATCATGACCGTCACGGGACCCCATTTCATCTCTCTGCAGGTGCGCGATCTCGAGCGCTCGGCCGCGTTCTACGAGCAGTACCTGGGCCTCACGCGATCGCCGGCCGGCCCGCCGCATGCCGTCGTGTTCGACACCGAGCCCGTCGCGTTCGCGGTGCGCGACCTCGTTCCCGGCGTCGACCTCGACGCAGTCGCTCAGCCCGGAATCGGCGCGGCGATCTGGCTGCACGCCACCGATCCTCAGACGATCCACGACGAGCTCGCGGCCGCGGGCGCAACGATCGTCAGCGCGCCGATCGACGGTCCGTTCGGTCGCACCTTCACCTTCGCCGATCCGGACGGCTACCAGATCACTCTCCACGACCGCGCCTGAGATGGTCTGACACGGGGGTGCCCTGAGCTCCGCCGCGCGTCGTGGAAGCGACTGCTCAAGTATCTGAGCAAAGCTCGTTTAGGCGTCTCGGGTGTGCCTGGCGTCCGGGCCGCCACAGTGAACTGGGGCCGAGATCCGGGCTCACGCGGACGAGGACGAGGGGTCGATGGGCGAGCGCGCAGACGGCACATCGTCTCCGGATGGCTCAGCGGCCGCGTCCTTCCGAACCCTTCAGCAGGCCACCGCGATGGTGGGCGACCTCTTCGGGCGGCAGGCGGAGTGCGTGGAAGCCGCGGCCCTGCTGACCGCGACCGCGGATGAGCTGGGCCTCGTGGTGCGACCGCGAGCCGTATCCATCGCCGCGTACGTGCACGCGACGGGGCGCATGGTCGCGACGGGGGAGCGAGCTCGTGCCTTCCTCACCGATCTCGCGGGCAGCTCCGGACGGCCGATGACGACGAACGACATCGCGCCGGACAATCCGGCGATGGACGGCTCGGAATTCCAGCGCGCGGGCCACATGGTGGTCAGTGTCGGCGACCCGGCGCTCGTCCTGGATCCGACCTTTCGGCAGTTCGCCTTCGCCGGACTGCCGCCGGTGAGCCTGGTGGCGTCGGTGGCGGATGATGCTCCGGCGACGGGCTATTGGCACCTCGACCTCGCGGGATTCAGCGTCACCTACTTCATCGAGGACGGCAATTCCGGATGGCAGGAGGTCTTCGCGCGGATCCTGCCCGAATGGAGGCCTCTGGCGCGCGAGCTCGCCGAGCATCTGCGACTCGGCCGGTCTGCCGAGCGGGTCGGCCTGCGCCAGATCGAGATCCCGCGTCGATCGGACTGAGGCGCGTTCAGGCGCCTCGGGCGAACGCATCCACAGCGTCTGCGACCTGGCGCGGCCTCATGACAGGGGAGTGGTGCGAGACGTCGGCCGTGAGCACCGTGACCTGGGAGTTGCGCGCCCAGCTGCGCAGATTGACGCCGTACTCCGGACGGTCGCGCAGACCGACAAGCAGCAGCGTCCGCGTCCCCAGGCGTGCCAGATCATCGTCGATGCCGGATCGCTCGATCACGTTCCGCAGGCTGAGCTCTCGTGAGCGCAGGCTGTGGCGGCTGATCCGGAAGAAGGTGATGGTCGGCAGGAGACTCCAGCCGAACTGGCGAAAGCGCGAGTCCAGCAGGAAGCGGTACACCCGCCCGGTCCTTCGAAGCACCGCCCTCGCCTCCTGCGCATCTCGATAGAGCGGGGGATTCAGGAGGACGAGCGCCTCCACGCGCTGCTCGTGCTCGAGCGCGTAGCGCGCGGCGATCAGCGCACCCATCGAGTGGCCCACCAGCAGGAACGGCTGGCGCAGACCGAGCCGGGCGACGACCGAATCGATGTAGGCGACGTGTTCCGGATATCCGTACCGCGAGCGCTGCGGCTTGGGGGCGAGTCCGAAGCCGAGCAGGTCCACGGCGATCACCCGATACCCGGAAGCGACGAGATGGGGCTCGAGCCGGTTCCAGTATCCGGAGGAGGCCAGGAAGCCGTGCAGCAGCACGATGACGGGGCCCGTGCCGCCGCTGTCCCGCACGGAGCGCATGCGGGTCGGGGAGGAGCTGCGCGGCATCGGCCATGCGTCCGGTGTCAGCCGTGTGTTCACCTGCTCTTCATCTCCTGATCAGCGCCCGAATCACTGCGTTCGCATCGGGCGGATAGCGTCGGCCGCGATGACGATGATGCGACAGCTTGACAGGACCGGGAGTCGTTCCGCTTGACAGATATCGACGAGTCGACGAGCGGGACGGACCACCGCAGCGAACAGCTCCGGGTCGCCGTCGTCAGCGAGTCGCCGCTGAGCGACATGAACGGCGTGACCACCAGCGTGCGGCAGGCGCTCAAGCATCTGCGTGCGCAGGGGCACGAGGCGATCGTCGTCTGCCCGAAGCCGGCCCCGAAGTCGTTCGCAGGCTTCGAGGTCGTCACGACCAACTCGATCCCGTTCCAAGGCTTCAACCTCGGAGTGCCCGGGCCCCGGCGGGTTCCCAACGCGCTGGAGCGCTTCGCACCCGATGTCGTGCACGTCGCCTCGCCGGCCTGGACGATCGGCCGCACCGCTCTGCTCGGGGCACGTCAGCTCGGGGTTCCATCCATCGCTGTCTACCAGACCGACATCCCGCGCTACTCCCGGCGGTTCCGCAATCGCCTGATCACCCAGCGGGCCGAGCAGATGATGGCGGAGCTGCACAACCTGGCGACACGCAACCTCGTTCCCTCATCATCGGCCAGGGCCGACCTCATCCGGTTCGGAGTCGCAGAGCGGAGCCTGCATCAGTGGGGTCGCGGGGTCGACACGATCCGGTTCAGCCCCGATCGTCGCGACTCGGACAAGGTGGCCCGGCTCCGGGAGTCGGTGCTGCGGGGCAGGCGCGGTCCCATCGTCGGATACGTCGGTCGACTCGCGCTCGAGAAGCAGGTCGAGCGTCTCGATGCCCTGACCGGTCTCGGCGCCTCGCTGGTGATCGTCGGCGACGGTCCCATGCGGTCGACCCTCGAAGCGCTGCTGCCCGCGGACACGGCGTTCCTCGGCGAGCTTCGGGGCAACCGGCTCGCGGACGCCTACGCGGCCCTCGACATCTTCGTGCACACGGGCACGCAGGAGACCTTCGGGCAGACGCTGCAGGAGGCGATGGCCACCGGGATCCCGGTCGTGGCGCCTGCCGCGGGCGGTCCGCTCGACATCGTGGCGGACGGGGTGACCGGGTTCCTCTACGACCCGCTCGACGATGCGGAGCTGACCGCGGTCGTCGCCGGCTTGATCGAGGAACCCGACCTTGCACGGGAGATGGGCGATCGCGGACGGATCGCCGTCGAAGGAAGGTCGTGGGCGGCGATCTGCGACGAGCTGATCGGTCACTACCGGCACGCGATGGCCGAGGTGCTTCAGCCCGCCTGATCGGACGGGCGTGGCTTCGGCCTGCGACTGCACCCGGAAATGCTCGCGTCCGGTGGGATCTGATGCAGGATGGCGGACGACCCCGTTTCGGAGGCGCCGGTGCCCGATCTGACTGATGCAGCCGAGATGGCGCGCGTCGACCCCGCCCTGTTCGCCCGGGTGGCGGCGAGCTACAGCGGAGATCACGACTTGTCGGACGCCCTGTGGTGGCGGATGCATCCGTTCGAGCCGGGGCCGAGTGGCGCGGTGTCGCCGCGTGCTCAGATGCGCGACCTGCAGGAGGCCGCCTACTCGGCAGTCAGTGATGAGGCGATTCGGGACAGCGCGCTGGCCCGGCTGGCGGAGCTCGAGTCCGAGGTCTCGACGGAGGACGCCCAGCTGACGGACGCCCTTCGGCGAGCGATCGAGGATCGGCCCGAGCAGTCCCACCCGGATGCGACGCACGACGCGGATACTCCGCCGTCGGCCGCCGGTCGGGCCGCAGCCGGGGTCCGTGCACTGGCGCTGCCCGTCCTCCTCGCGGCGCTCGTCGGCGCAGTGGTCACGGCGGCCGTCCTGCAGACGGCCGCACCGCCAGCCGAGCTCGCTGCCGGATCCACCCCTCCGACCTCGGCGCCCGCACGCAATGCGGCGCTGGACAGGCTGCTCGACGATCAGGCAGATGGTGATCGGCCCCAGGGCGTGATCGCGACCGGGATGTTCCTCTCGGGGATCGAGCTGAGTTCTGTCCGCAAGCTCGACGTATCGAGCGCCGATCCCGATGTCGCCGCGGACGCAGGCGCCGCCGCCGTCTACATCGCTCGTGACGTCGACGACCTGATCTGCCTCGAGGCGCAGAGGCTCGACGGGCAGCTCGTCGAGGGCTGCGCGAAGCGGAGCGTGGTCGAGGACTCAGGACTGCGGATCACCTGGAGCGTCGCCGATCCCCTCGGCGACGCGGCGGGATCATCGTTCTCGCTGGTGAGCGTCGAACTGCGCCCCGACGGCACGATCACGACCACCCAGGCTCGATCATCCGCGTCATCGACTCCGACCGCGGACGACGAGCTGGCGGCCAGCTATGACGGGCATGTCGCGGCATACGAATGCTTCGTTCACGCGGGCTACACGCTGTCGACGCCGCCGACCTTCGCGGAGTACGCCGCGCAGGAGGCCGGCACCAGATGGTCGCCCTGGTCGGAGGTCGTGCCCGGCTACGCCCTCGAGCGGGCAGTGGCGAACTGCGATATCCCAGCGGGGTGAGCGCCGACCGTCATCCGCGCCGCTGAAGTGATCCGCGAATTCCTGCTTCGCCGGGCTTCCGCCAGGTGGTCGATGGGTGTCGGTGGTGCTTCGTACTCTCGCATCCATGGCGGAGCCGGTGGAGTGGTGGTGGGCGCGGCGGCAGTTCTCCCGCGGTGTCGACGTGCCATACCCCGTCGGCACCTACCGGGAAGCGTGGTCGTCGTTTCCGGCTCTGATCAGGCAGTACCACCCCGAGCTGAATAGGGGCATCACCCTCACCCAGATCCCGCCCGCGGCCGAGGTGCTCCTTCAGTGGCAGTGCGAGGTCGGACACGTCTTCGTCGCGACCCCTGAGGAGCAGCGCACTCGGCCGGGCCGACAGCGGCGGCGATCCGCGTGGTGCCCGCAGTGCTCCGATGAGGCGAGCCCGCCGCGGATCCGGGTGCCCGAGGAGCCTGCGCTGCCACGACCGGCCAAGCCGCTCCGCGTCCTGTGCGCGAAGACGCCCGATGTGCCCGTGGGGGAGCCGTTCGCCTCCGCCTGCGCCCCGAAGCCGGCGTCCGTCGTGGAGGCCGAGCTGCGGGCCGGGCTGCGCGAGCGGATCGAATTCTCCGAAGGGGTCAACGCGATCCGGCTGGGGCGACCCTTCTTCGACCACCTCGAGGCGTGGCCCGACATCCTGCTGCCCGAACTGCGCGTCGCCATCGAATACGACAGCACGGGCCGGCACGGCCTCGAGCACGTGGGGTCTCGTGAGGCGGCGGACCGGCGCAAGGATCGCGCCATCCGAGCCGCGCACTGGGAGGTGGTGCGCGTGCGCACCGGCAAGCTGCCCGCGCTCGGCCCCTACGACCTGCAGGTCAGCAGCGTGACGAAGCGGACCTACACGGCGCTGATCGACCGGCTGCGCGACATCCGAGGTCTGATCGTCGATGCCTACCTCAGGTAGGGGCGTTCAGCGGATCGCCGTCGCCTCCGCCATCCAGCGCCGCCAGCGGTCCCAGGGATCGACGCCGCCCGCGAGCACATCCACGTGCGCCCGGATCTCGTCCGTCAGGTGGAACCACTCGCTGGTGCCCGCACGGGCACTGTGGAACTGCTGGTGCCGGCGATGCTCCAGGCGGCGATCGCCGCGTTCGAAGGCGAGCACCTCGTCGTGCCAGAGCGCCGCGAAGCGCTGGCGTGGGCTGACGGTGGTGCCGATCTTCACCCGATCGCCGTATCGGAGGTAGTACACGACGTCCACGCGGGGCGCCGCGAACTCGGCGTCGGGATGCTCGCCGTAAGGCCATTCGCAGACCGCGCAGGTCCAGCCCGTGGGAAGGCGGATTCCGAGCCGGGAGCCGCAGAGCACACACGGTTCGGGCAATGGGTCGCTCGCTCCGTGCTGCAACCCGTGGAGCTCTGCGGCGATGGCGAGGTGATCGGCGCAGAGCGAGATGGCCGCCGGATCGTCGCTCGCGCTCAGGCAACCCGGGATGGCGCAGGTCGACGGATCGGCGTCGGAGGAAGCGACCATTCCTCCACGCTAATCTTCGGCGCCGACATCGACCGGGACGAGCGTCGGGAGCAGTCCGTCCCGCCGCCACATCGATGGCCACGCCGAAGTCGATCAACTTTGTTGACAGCCGTGGTGAGCAGGCGAAGAATCGGCAGATCGCGACCGAGCATCGACGCTCGGCGAAAGGGGTGACGGTGGCCGAAGCAGATCTCTCCCAGTCAGGCGGCTCAGGCAGCGCAGGAGGAACGGCGACAGCCTGGGACCGGGAGGTGGACTTCCTGGTGGCCGGATCGGGGGCCGCGGGTCTGTCCGCCGCCATCACCGCCACGCTCAACGGGCTCGACGTGCTGGTCGTCGAGAGCGAGGAGAAGTGGGGCGGCACGACCTGCATCTCGGGCGGCGGCCTGTGGGTGCCCAACAACCCGGTGATGAAGAAGGCGGGCATCCAGGACTCCATCGAGGAGGCGCTCGCCTACATGGACGCGATCATCCCCGACCTCGGTCCGTGGACCAGTCGCGAGCGCAAGCTCGCGTTCCTCACCGCCATCCCGACGTACGTGAACATGCTGTCCGACCAGGGGATCGTCTGGTCGCGCTCGAAGGACTACCCCGACTACTACCCCGATCTCCCGGGCAGCAAGACCGGTCGGGCCATCGAGCTGCGCTCCTTCAACATGCGCAAGCTGCGCGGTTATCAGAAGAAGTCCCGGATGGATCAGGGCATCCCGGCGCCGCTGCGCAATGACGACGTGTGGCTGCTCGGCCGCGCCTGGTCCTCGCCGCACGGCTTCCTCCGCGGCGCGCAGTTCATCTTCCGCACGCTCCGACACCTGGTGGCCGGCGATCAGGAGCGGGGGATGGGCCCGGCCCTCGCTGGTTCTCTCATGTACATCGTCCGTAGACACGGAGTGCCCGTCTGGCTGCGATCGCCCATCACCGAGGTGATCGTCGAGGACGGCCGGGCCGTGGGTGCCATCGTCACGAATCGCGGACGGCAGCTGCGCATCCGCGCTCGCCGAGGCGTCATGCTCGCGGCCGGCGGCTTCGCCCGCAACACGGAGTGGCGAGAGAAGTACCAGGGCATCCCGGGGTGGTCCGCCGCTCCTGATGGCCAGCTCGGCACCGGCATCAAGGTGGGCATGGACATCGGCGGCGACATCGCGATGATGGAGGACGCCTGGTGGGGTGCGGGCGTCAAGATGGCGTCGGGTGCGAACAGCTTCGTGCTGGGGGAGCGGTCCTTCCCCTACAGCATGGTCGTCGATCAGAGCGGCGAGCGGTACCTCGACGAGTCGGAGTCGTACGTCGACTTCGGGCACCACATGCTCGAGCGCGACAAGGTGAGCCCGGCCATCCACTCGTGGCTGGTGACGGACGCACGGCACACCCGGCGCTACCTCAACACCTTCACGCTCATGGGCAAGAAGGAGCTGATCGAGCAGGGCGAGATCGTCGTCGCCGACACCCTCGCGGAGCTGGCTTCCAAGACGGGAATGGACCGCGCGACGCTGCTCGCGACAGTGGCGCGGTTCAACGGCTTCGCGAAGGAGGGGGTGGATCGGGACTTCCAGCGCGGTCGGACCTCCTACGACCGGTACTACGGCGACCCGGGAGTGAAGCCGAATCCCAACCTCGGCGCGCTCGAGAAGGGTCCGTTCCATGCCTTCAAGCTCTACCCGGGAGACCTCGGCACCAAGGGCGGCCTCGTCACCGACGAGCACGCGCGGGTTCTGCGCGAGGACGGCTCATCGATCGACGGGCTGTACGCGGCCGGCAACAACACGGCATCCGTGATGGGCCACACCTATCCCGGCCCGGGCAGCAGCATCTCTCCGGCCGGCATCTTCGGGTACCTGGGAGCGCTGCACGCCGCGCAGCAGGCGCAGAACCCGCAGGCGCCGGGGCGTCAGGGCAGGAAGGTCGCAGAGCAGGTGCGCTCCGCGATCGGGTAGTCGGCCGGCCGTCGCGTCCCATCCGCGGGTCGGAAACTGGAGCTTTCCCCTGCCCGATACCGGGACGAGGATGAGAGCCCTGCAGCGAAGGAGTGCCAGCCCATGGAACGAGCAACGCCGATCCGCATCTTCTGGGCGGGCGTGGGAATCACGGCGCTGGCCGTGGTCGGGAGCTTCCTGGTCTACGGCGGATCCACCTCCGACCTGCGGCTGAATCCGCTCGGCTCGCTCAGCCTGCTCGACATCACCCTGTTCCTGATGTCGGTGCTCTCGCCCATCCAGCAGGTCGCCTACATCCTGGGCCCGATCCTCATCGCCACCTCCTTCGTGGTCGCGGCCATCGACCGCTCGGGGCGGGCCCAGGCGAGCGCCGCTGTGGTCCGACCCGTCGACGAGTCCGCCTGCTGATCCAGGGGTCGCCGTACGCTCGGCTGGTGAGCGACTACGTGCGACCCGCGATCCGCGATGAGGTGTTCCGCGACCCCGCGGGGCGGGTGATCCAGTACGGCGACCGCTGGAAGGGCGAGTCGCCCCCACTCGACACCTACAGCGTGGAGGCGAACCTCGACCGATTCGCTCCCCTTCATGCGGTGGCCGATGCGCTGATCGAGCACCTCTGCTCGCGCTACCTCGTCGAGGCCCAGGACGACATCGCCCATGCGGGTGGCCTGCTCGCTCGTCGGACGGATGTCATCCGCGCGGTTCGGCTCGCGCCGGCCGATCCGGACGGCGCGCCGCTCACCTTCGTCTACACGTCGTATCCGTCCATGTGGCTGCTGGCGGGAGTCCTCGCGGAGTTCCCGTTCCCGACCTGCAGCTGCGAGGCGTGCGACGAGACCTGGTCGACCCAGGTCGAGCAGCTGGAGTGGTCGGCCCTGGTCGTGGCCGCGGGCGGTTTCGCGGAGAGGGTGCGGTTCGGGAGCGGCGGGTTCTTCGGGTACTCGCTGCAGAACTTCGAGGGCGGACGCAGCGGCGAGACGACGCTCGATGGCTTTCCGCTCGACAGGGCACAGGCGGCGAAGGCGCGGCTCGATGCACTCCCCGATGGCTGGAAGAGGTGGCCCGACAAGGCGTGAGCCACTGGCACGGATCCGTGTGAGAGGTGCGGAGGGGCCGACAGCGGAGAAGCGACGGCGAAGGGGCTCGGATGCGACGTGCATCCGAGCCCCTTCGTGGTCGAACGCGGGCTAGGTGCGCGTCAGATTGCCGCCCGAGCGGTGTCGCGAGACCGCGTCGACCGTGGCCGCGAGCACCAGCACCCCGCCGGTCACCAGCAGGCTGATGCCCGCGGGGAGCCGGAGCAGGCCGAGCCCGTTGTCGATCACCGAGATGACCAGCGCGCCGACCGCCGCGTGCACGAGGCGTCCGCGTCCGCCGAAGAGGCTGACGCCGCCGACCACCGCTGCGGCAACCGCGGAGAGCACGATCGCGCGTCCGGACGACGCCTCGACGGCGCCGACGCGGCTGGCCGAGAGCACGCCCGACACGATGCCGAGAGCCGAGCAGATCATGAACGCCGCGATGCGGATGCCCGCGACGTTGATCCCCGCTCGGCGTGCCGCCTCGGGGCTGCCGCCGACCGCGTAGAGGTGCAGGCCGAAGCGCGTGCGGTCGAGGATCTGGGTGCCGATCCAGAGGATGACCAGCGCGATCGGCACTACGATCGGCACGCCCTGGATGGGCAGCACCGAGACCGAGCGGTTCTGGTTGAGCAGCGCGACGAGGATGCCGAATCCGACGGCGAGCGCGGCGACCTTGCCCCACATGAGCAGGATCGGGCGGTTCGGCACGCCGGATGCGGTGCGGCGGTAGCGGTCGTAGAACCCGGTGGCGATCGAGATGACGATCATCACCGCGAGCATCACCCAGCCTCCCCAGACGGGCAGGTTGTTGTTCATGATCGCGATCAGCTCGGGCGTCTCCACGCGGAAGACGCCGCCGCTGCCGAGCAGCACCAGCTGCAGTCCCTGGAAGCCCAGGAAGAGCCCGAGGGTCACCACGAACGATGGCACCCCGACCTTCGCCACGAAGAAGCCGATGAAGGCCCCCACCAGCAGGCCGAAGACGAGCGCGGCGAGCAGGGCGGGGATCCAGGGCACCTTGGCGAAGTTGGTGAGCAGGATGAAGATCGCCATGCCCACGCCGCCGGTGACACCGGCGGACAGGTCGATCTCCGAGATGAGGATCACGAAGACCAAGGCGATCGAGAGCATCATCAGCGTGGCTGACTGGGTGAGCAGGTTGGCGATGTTCAGTCGGGTGAGGAAGAACGGGCTCAACGCGGTGAAGAGTGCGCTGAGCACGATGAAGCCGCCGATGGCGGGCAGGGCGCCCATCTCGCCGCCGCGCACACGCGACAGGTAGGCGCTCAGCTGCTCGCGGACCGATCCCTCGTGTCCGCTGCCGATGGGCTGGGCCGCGGGTCCGGCGCTCACTGGGACACTCCCTGGTAGGTCTTGGCGCCCGTGATGTAGCCGATGACGTCGGAGTTGCTGGTCTCGGCGACCGGCACGGAGGCGACCATGGTGCCCAGGTAGAGCACGTTGACGTAGTCGCAGACCTGGAAGACGTCGACCAGGTTGTGGCTGATGATCAGCACGCCGACCCCCTGATCGGCGAGCCGACGGACGAGGTCGAGCACCTGGGCGGTCTGAGCGACGCCGAGCGCGGCCGTCGGCTCGTCGAGGATGACGACGCGCGCCTTCTTGAGCGCGGAACGGGCGATGGCGACTGTCTGGCGCTGGCCGCCGGACAGGGACGAGACCTTCTGTCGGACCGACTTCACCGTCTTGACCGACAGCGACTGCAGGGTCGCGGAGGCCTCGCGCTCCATCCGCCCGCCATCGATGGTGCCGTGACGGAGCTCCTCGCGGCCGAGGAACATGTTCTGGACGATGTCGAGGTTCTCGCAGAGCGAGAGGTCCTGATAGACGACCTCGATGCCGTTCGCGGTCGCGACCTTGGGGGAGGTCAGGTCGGTGTGGGTGCCGTCGATGAGCACCTCACCCGAGTCGTACGGCTGCACTCCCGCGAGCCCCTTGATGAGCGTGGACTTGCCGGCGCCGTTGTCGCCGACGAGGGCGCTCACCTTGCCGGGATAGATCTTGAGGTTGACCCCCTTGAGGACTTCGACAGGGCCGAAGCTCTTGCGGATGTCGGTCAATTCGATAATCGGGACTTCCACGTCCACACTCCCGTTCTTGAGCCGGCCCAGCCGGACCACTTCCCTCGTGGCACCGTCGCCGCGAGGGGGTGAAACCACCTCCGTGGGCCTGAGTCACGAACGGCTCAGGCCCACGGCGGTGTGGTGCAGATGCTGCGATGCGGCGGTGTGCGACTACTCGGTCAGGCCTGCGGCGTCGCAGGCTGCCTTGACGTCGGCGGTGCAGACGTCGGCGTATGTCGCGTCGCCGCCGTCGATCACGTCGACGACCTTGTCGGGGGTGATGACCTCCGGGTCGAGCTTGACGTACGGCACGCCGTCATCGGTCTTGTCCGCGACGGACGGGCTCTCGCCGCCGAGGATCTGGATGGCGAGCTTCGACGCGGCGTCGGCCTCGACCGTGAACGGCTTGTAGATCGTGGAGACCTGCTTGCCGAGCAGCACGTTCTGCAGACCGATGATCGACGCGTCCTGGCCGGTGACCGGGATCTTCTTGCCGTTCTTGTCGAGGACCGCGATGACGGCCTGCGCGTTCGTGTCGTTCGCGACCCAGACGCCGTCGAGGTTGCCCTGGACGGTGGTGTAGGCCTGCTCGAAGGCGGTTCCGGCCTCGGCGGCGACCCAGGTGCCCTTGGTCTCGAAGACCGGGACGACGCCCGCGGCCTTCAGGATCGAGTCGGCTCCGTCGTGGAACTGCTTCGCGTTGCCATCCGTCGCGTCGCCGCCGACGTAGATGACCTGGGCGGCCTTGGGGTCGACCCCTGCGGCCTCGAGGCCATCGAGGAGGGACTGGCCCTGCAGCTCGCCGACGTGGAAGTTGTCGAACGAGACGTAGTAGTCGGCGCCTTCGATGGGGCGGTCGTAGGCGATGACCGGGATGCCCTGGGCCTTGGCCTTGGCGGCTACCTGGATGGCCGCGCCCTGGTAGTCGATCAGGATCATGACGCCACAGCCCTGGGCGAGCTGCTGATCGGCGATGGTCGCGTAGGCGGTCGTGTCGCTCTTGGCGTTCTGGATGTCGGTGTCGTACCCGGCGTCCTTGAGCGCCTTGTCGAGAGCGGGGCGGTCGCCGCGCTCCCAGCGGGTGCCGGAGTCGGCGTCGGGGAGGATCACGCAGGCACGGGTGCTCGCCGCGCCTTCGGAGGAATCGCCACCGGTGGTCGGGCCACCAGCTGAACAGCCGGAGAGGGCGATGATCGATGCCCCCACGGCGAGAAGGGACAGGCCCTTGGTAGACAGTTTCACGGCGTCATTACCTTTCAAAACTGACGGAGCTGGCTCCGTAACCCGCCTCCATTGGCGAGCCACGGGAAGTCTTGCACTTTCTTCAAGACTTATAGTAACGATTATGTAACGGAGATGAGCACTGGTCACATCCGCCCGGTGGCCAGGGGGAGGCGGATCAGACGCTGTGCCGCGAGGATCGCGGCACCCAGTGCGCCGGCGTCTCCGGAGACGGTGGCGTGCACCATGTCGAACTGGGATGCCGGGCGATGGAGGGCGTGCGCGCGGGTCGCCCGCTCGATGACGGCGATCTGCTCCGACGTCAGCTGCACGCCGTTGGCGCCGGCGATGATGATGCGCTCCGGATTGAGCAGGTTGACCAGATCGCTGAGGGCCGTGCCGATGAGCTCGAGCGTCTCATCCAGAGCCGCGGTCGCTACGGGATCGCCTGCCTCGACGGCGGCCAGCAGCTCGGCGTAGGCGACCTGCTCGTTGTCGGACGGCTGACCGCCGTGCTCGCGCCAGCGGTTCGCGATGGCGATGCTGCCGACGTACGCCTCGACGCAGCCGTGCTCGCCGCAGTTGCAGAGCGGACCGCCGAGGGAGAGCTTGGTGTGGCCCCACTCACCGGCGCTGGAGGCGTGGCCCTGGAAGATCTGGCCGTTGCTGATGATGCCGAGCCCGACTCCGCGGGCCAGCAGCACGATGAGGCAGTTGTCGATGCCGCGGGCTGCGCCGAACCAGAGCTCGGCGAGCGCCAGGGCCTTCGGGGCGTTGTCGGCGATGACCGGGACGTCGGAGCGGCCGTACAGGGCCTCGAGCGGAGTGTCCGGCCAGCCGAGGCTCTGCGCGTAGATGGTGATCCGATCGGGAGTGCCATCGTCGGGGGAGCCCTCGATGTGCTCGATCACGCCAGGAAGGGCGAATCCGACTCCGTAGAGTGCCGGGCTGCCCGCAACCGCCACCGCGTCGTCGATCGCGGCATGCAGGTTGTCCGAGAGCTCGGCCACCACGTCGGAGCGCGATGAGATCGGGTGGACCACGTTGGCGTGCTGGCTGAACGCCAGGTCGTACACGACGACGCGCACGGACCGCTCGGCGAGGTCCGCGCCCACCAGGTAGGCGCCCTCGGGTCGGATCGAGACGTTCATCGTCGGCCGTCCGGAGGTGGGACGACTGCTCTCCTCCTGCACGAGGCCCTCGGCGCTCAGGTCGCTGAGCACGTTGCTGATGGTGCCGGGAGAGAGGCCGAGCGCCGCGGAGAGGGTCGCGCGAGTCGTGGGTCCGTAGCGGAGGACCTCGCTGAGGACGAGGCTGCGATGCCGGAGTCGGAGACCCCGAGCTGTCGACTCCATCTGCGAACTCCTCTCTTCGGAACCTCCGAAAGAGGCTCCAGGAGGCGGTCGCATGACACACGACGTTGCAGACAAAAATATCGACAACCCCGATGCGACTCTGCACCGATCCTGTGGGTGGTCAGCATAACTCGACCGGCGCGGTCGCCGCGCACTATTTTTACGACTCGAATTATTGGTCCTTGACCGATGAGGCGAGCGGCCGGGATGCTGAGACCGAGCGCGTCCGGCGCCCGGTCCTGCCCGCTGAATGCGGAGGAACGCGGCCCACGCCCCTCGGCATCGACGCCGCCGGGGCGAGCGCTACCGCGAAAGGCACCACGTGAAGTTCACCGACGGATTCTGGCTGGTGCGCAACGGGGTCACCGCCCAGTACGCGCAGGAGGCGTACGACATCGGTGTCGAGAGCGCTCCGGAAGGCGATCGACTGACGGTTACGGCGCCGACGCGGGTGATCGCATCCCGAGGCGACACCCTCAATCTGGCCACGCTGACGGTGACCCTCAGCTCGCCTCTGCCCGGCGTCATCGGCGTGCGGATCGAGCACTTCACGGGCGTCGGGGCGTATGCCGGCTTCGACCTGGTCGGTGCGGAGGACGGGCACGGCGTCGCCGAGATCACCGCGACCGGGGCGACCCTGACGAGCGGAGATCTCACGGCTCGGATCACCTCCGGTGCTCCGTGGTCGCTGGAGTTCGTGCGGGACGGCCGGGTCCTCACCAGGAGCGGCCACCGCGGACCCGGCTACCTGACGGTCGCTCCGAACGGCGCGTCGGGCGGCGCCGCGGCGACCACCGGCGGTCCGTTCGGCGGGAGCGTCGGCCGCTCGGTCGGAGTGCCGGCCGGCAACGGCGGGGCGCACGAGCCGTCGACGTTCGTGCACGAGCAGCTCTCACTCGGAGTGGGGGAGCTGATCTACGGGCTCGGCGAGCGATTCGGACCCCTCGTCAAGAACGGTCAGACGGTCGAGGTCTGGAACTCCGACGGCGGGACCTCCAGCGATCAGGCCTACAAGAACGTGCCGTTCCATCTCAGCAGCGCGGGCTACGGCGTGCTCGTCAACAATTCCGGTCACGTCTCGTACGAGGTCGGCTCGGAGGCCGTCGAGCGCGTCCAGTTCTCGGTATCGGGGGAGTCGCTCGAGTACTTCGTGATCGCGGGAGACCCGAAGGAGGTCCTCGACCGGTACACCCGGCTGACGGGACGACCCGCCGAGGTGCCCGCCTGGTCGTATGGGCTGTGGCTGTCGACCAGCTTCACGACGGACTACGACGAGGAGACCGTCACCTCGTTCCTCGACGGGATGGCCGAGCGGGAGCTGCCGCTCAGCGTGTTCCACTTCGACTGCTTCTGGATGCGCGAGTTCCACTGGTCCGACTTCGAGTGGGATCCTCGTGTCTTCCCGGATCCCGAGGGGATGCTCGCCCGCCTCCATGAACGCGACCTGCGGGTCTGCGTCTGGATCAACCCGTACATCGCGCAGCGGTCGGGCCTGTTCGCGGAGGCGAAGGCGAACGGCTACCTGCTGAAGCGACCGAGCGGCGAGGTCTGGCAGTGGGATCTCTGGCAGGCCGGGATGGCGCTGATCGACTTCACCAATCCGGCGGCGACCGCCTGGTTCCAAGACCGTCTGAGGCACCTGCTCGATCAGGGCGTCGACGCATTCAAGACCGACTTCGGCGAGCGGATCCCGCTCGACGTCGACTACTTCGACGGCTCGAGCCCGGAGCGGATGCACAACTGGTACACCCAGCTCTACAACCAGGCCGTATTCAGCGTGCTCGAAGAGCGGCGCGGCACGGGCGACGCCGTCGTCTTCGCGCGATCCGCGACGGTCGGCGGGCAGCGGACGCCGGTGCACTGGGGTGGGGACTCGACCTCGACCTACGAGTCGATGGCGGAGACCCTCCGCGGCGGCCTGTCGCTCGCGCTCGGCGGCTTCGGCTTCTGGAGCCACGACATCGGCGGCTTCGAGGGCACGCCCGACGCCGGCGTCTTCAAGCGCTGGACCGCGTTCGGGCTGCTGTCCAGCCACTCGCGCTTCCACGGCAGCGACTCGTATCGGGTGCCGTGGATCTTCGACCAGGAGGCGGTGGACGTCACCCGGAAGTTCACCCGCCTCAAGCTCCGGCTGATGCCGTACCTGCACACCGCCGGGGTCGAGGCGAGCACGACCGGCACCCCGCTGATGCGACCGATGCTGCTCGAGTTCACCGACGATCCGGCGGTGCGCTACCTCGACCGGCAGTACATGCTCGGAGCGGATCTCCTGGTCGCGCCGGTATTCCGGGAGGACGGAGTGGTCGAGTTCTATCTGCCGAACGGCACCTGGACCAGCCTGCTGACGGGGGAGACGGTCGTCGGCGGGCAGTGGCTGCGCGAGGTGCACGACTTCCTCAGCCTGCCGCTGTACGCCCGAGACGGTGCGGTGATCCCGGTCGGCGCGCGAGATGATCGGCCCGACTACGACTACTTCGACGGTCTCACGCTCGACGTCTATCCGGCGAGCGGCGACGACGAGCGCAGCATCGAGGTCGTCGCGCCGACGGGGGCGCGAGCCTCCTTCTCGGTCGTGCGGGCGGACGGGCGACTGGCCGTCTCCTCGACGGGTGCAGAGGCCTTCAGCGTGCGCATCGTCGGCGCGAGCACCTCGTCGACAGTCGACGGTCGTCTCGAGCTGGACCTGTGACTCTGCCTGTGACCGCGACGGGGACCCCGACCGCACTCGGCGCTCCGCCGCTCGCCGCGCCCCTCATCACTCCGCACGACGACCCCTCGCGGCCGATATCGCTGCTCGATCCGAGCGATGCGGTCCGCCTCGAGCTGCTGCCGCGGGACTTCGTCTGGGGCGTCGCGACGGCGGCCTATCAGATCGAGGGCGCGCACGACCGGGGAGGACGCGGCCCGAGCATCTGGGACACCTTCAGCCACACGCCCGGACGGAGCCTCCACGGCGACACCGCCGACGTGGCCTGCGAGCACTACGACCGTTGGGAGGCCGACCTCGACCTGATGGCGGAGCTCGGCTATCCCGCGCACCGGTTCTCGTTCGGCTGGAGTCGGCTGCAGCCGGGCGGTCGCGGTCCGCTCAATCCGGTGGCCGTGGCCTTCTATAGGACTCTGATCGTCGGCATGCATGCGCGCGGCATCACCCCGTGGGTCACGCTCTACCACTGGGACCTGCCGCAGGAGCTCGAGGATGCCGGCGGCTGGCCGGCTCGTGAGACCGCCGTGGCCTTCGCCGAGTACGCGGCGCTGGTCGTGGCCGAGTTCCGTGACCTGGTGACGGACTGGATCACGATGAACGAGCCGTGGTGCTCGTCGTTCCTCGGCTACGCCAGGGGAGCACACGCCCCGGGCCGCACCGACATCGGGGCCGCCGTCGCCGCCGGCCATCACCTCAATCTCGCGCATGGACTCGCGCTGCAGCGCATCCGCTCGCTCGACGCCTCGCTGCAGGTCGGCATCACCAACCTCATCCAGGAATTCGTGCCCGCATCCGAGAGCGAGGCGGATCGCGCGGCCGCAGATCGCACCGACGCGGCCTGCAACGGGTTCTTCCTCGATCCGGTGTTCACCAGCCGCTATTCCAGCGCGGTGCATGACGTGTTCGACGAGCACGGTCTCGCTTCCGTGATCCAGGAGGGCGACCTCGAGCTGATCGGTGCACCCACGGATTTCGCGGGCGTCAACCACTACCAGCGCATCCTGGTCTCCGCCGATCCCGACGGCGGCTACCTCCAGGCCGTCGAGCGAGCGGCGGCGCCCGCCGACACCTCGTTCGGCTGGTCCGTGCTGCCCGAATCGCTGAGCAACGTGCTGAAGCGGGTCGCACGGGAGTGCACATCGCTGCCGATCTATGTCACCGAGAGCGGCGCCAGCTATGCCGACTACGTCACGCCCGACGGCGAGGTGCACGATCCCGAGCGCGTCGCCTACTTCGGCGGCTACCTCGATGCGGTCGCGCAGGCGATCGAGGAGGGCGTCGACGTGCGCGGCTACTTCGCCTGGTCGTTCATGGACAACTTCGAGTGGGCCGAGGGCTACAGCAAGCGCTTCGGACTGGTCTGGGTGGACTTCGCGACCCAGCAGCGCATCCCGAAGCTCAGCGGTCGCTGGTACGGATCACTGATCCGCGCCCATGCCGCGCTCCCAGGCAACGGGTCGCTCGCGGAGGGCTGACGGGGCAGAGTGAGATCGTGAGCTTCGGCAAGGACGAGGCGGCGAGGCGCCGCGAGCTGATGCTGTTCGCGGTCGGCTGGGTGGGCCTGGTCGTCGGGGTCGTCGTGATGGTCACGGCGCTCGCCATCGACAGCGCGGCGTTCGAGGTGATCGGCGTCGCGGCGGTGGTGCTCTTCGGTGCGTATCTGGTGCGGCTCGCGATGCCCCGGTGAATCCGCGGATAGGGCCTAGCGTGGATGGGTGAGTGATCCGCAGGCCGCTGATTCGGCTGCCGTCCCGGAACGGGACTCGGCGGCCGCGCTGACTCCCCGGCGGTTCGCCGCGTTCCGTTCGCGGGACTCCGCGATCTACGTGACCACCGCGGGGCTGTCGATGATGGCCGACAACATCGAGCACGTGATCACCTACTGGGTGCTCTGGAACACCTTCCATTCGCCGCTGCTCACCGGCTTCCAGGTGATCAGCCATTGGCTTCCGTTCCTGTTCCTGTCCGTCCCGTTCGGACGGCTCGCCGAGCGCTACGACTGCCGCCGGATCATCCAGAGCGCCCAGCTGCTGTTCCTGCTCGTCTCCCTCGCCTGGGGCTATCTGTTCCTCACGGGAGCCCTGCAGGCGTGGCAGGCGTGCGTGCTGCTCGTGCTGCACGGCTGCGCCGGTGCGCTGTGGGGGCCGGCGGAGCAGGTGCTGCTGCACGACCTCGTCGAGGAGCACGAGCTGCCGAGCGCGGTGCGCCTCAACGCCACGATGCGCAGCTTCGGCGTGCTCGCCGGTCCAGCCGTCGGTGCCGCGCTGCTGATCGGGCTGGGCCCGGCCTGGGGCATGTTCGCCAACATGCTGTTCTACCTGCCGATGACGGTCTTCCTCTTCTTCACCCGCTGGACCGGTCACGTGCGCGACGGCGGAGTGGTGGCCGCACCGCGCGCCGGGTTCCGCGACACGTTGGGCGTCTTCCGCGAGGTCGGCGGAGATCGACAGATCGTGCAGATGCTCGTCATCTCGGGTCTCGGCGCGCTGTTCGTGGGCGGTGCGATCCAGGTCGCGATCCCCGACATGTCGCAGTCCTACGGTGCGGACGCGGCAGTGACCGCCTACGGCGTCCTGCTGTTCGCCAACGGACTCGGGGCGGTCGTCGGCGGATTCCTGCTCGAGGCCACCCGCGTGGTCCGGCCCACGACGTGGACGGCGCTCTGGGCGACCATCGCTTTCGGGGTGACGATCCTGATCTTCGCTCTCACCGGATCACTCGTGATCGCCGTTCTCGCGCTGGTGCTGTCGGGAGTCGCGAACATCGCGGCGCTGACCGCCGCGCAGACCGTGCTGCAGCTTCGGGCACCGGTCGCGGCCCGCGGTCGGGTGCTGGGGCTGAGCGGCATGGTGGGCAGCGGACTGCGCACCGGCAGCGGCATCATCGTCGCCGGCTTGGGCGCGGCGTTCGGCCTTCGCGGTGCCGTGCTAGCAAGCGCCGTGCTGCTGACCATCGGTGCCGCGATCACCACGGGATACGCGCTCCGATCCGAGCACCGCGACCCGCACCGCAGCTGACGGCCCTGCAGCTGTCGGCCCTGCAGTCGTGCGCTGATCAGCGGAGTCCGCGCACTGATGAGCGGATTCGGGTGCCAGTCGGGTGCGAGTGCGTCGGATCGGATGCCCTCCACAGCCTTCGCCGTGCCGAATAGGAGAAGGATGGGATCGACGCGCGAGGAGGCCGGCTGATGGATCTGCACGAGGCCTACGAGCGAGCGCGGACCGATCCCGGATTCCTTCGGGCGTTCGCGACGCTGTATCGAGGCGCGCACCAGCCGCTCGACGCTCTGCTCTGGGCGGCGCATCCCGAGCAGCCGGGACCGAGTGGAGCACCGGCACCCTGGGCCGATCGGCGTTCCCTCGAGGAGGCCGCCTACTCCGAAGGCTCCGACGCGGCCCGCCGCGAGGCCGCGCTCCGGCAGCTGGACACGCTGGACGGCGAAGCGGCCGCCGAGCGGGACCGCGTGCAGGCGGCCATCGCATCGGCGGAAGACGGCGAAGCGGGCAGCAGCGTCGATCCGGGCCTCGATGAGATCGAGGATTCTGCCCGATCCGAACGGGCATCCGAGCAGCCAGCGGGCGACCTGTCGCGTCCCGCGCTACGGAGCCGTCGTCGGCTGGGGATCGCCGCCGCCGCTGTGCTCCTGGTGGGAGTCGGCGTGGGCTGGCTGGGCAGCAATCTGGCCGACGGCAGCCTGACCCGCGGAATCGGCGCGGCGGCTCCGGCACCCGGCGCCAGTCTCGCGGCCGATATCGACGACCTCTTCGACCGGCCTCAACGGGCGAGCGACGTGCCGACGAGCGTGATCTTCGCTCAGATCGGCGGCATCAGCGACATCGACGTCGACAGCGCCCGCGCCCTCGACCTCGGCCTCAACGGCGAGGCGGTGCTCAACCACGCCTACATCGCGAAGGCGAACGAGGGCGACGTGTGCGTCTTCCTCACCCACGACGACGGCCGGATCGCGCGCTCCTGCGCCACTCCGGGCCAGTTCGCCGTCGCCGGCCTGAGCATCTCGTGGACCACGACCGAGAACTTCCGCGAGGGACGACCGCCGGAGCCGAGTGCAGTCGGCATCAGCATCGGCCCGGACGGCTCGATCGTGCCGGTCGTCACGCGCTACTTCTACCTGGGCGGCAGCGTCACCGACGAGGACGGCCTGCCGCACACGACCGAGTCCCCGACCCCGGCGCCCTAGCCCGAGCGCGGGCTTCGACACGAGCGCTACGCGCTCGGCTCAGCCACCGGACGGGCACGAGAGAGGCGCTTGGCGCTTGTCTGGGCCGCGGCGCGGGCTTCGACACGAGCGCTACGCGCTCGGCTCAGCCACCGAACGCGCACGAGAGAGGCGCTTGGCGATGCTCTGGGCCGCGGCGCGGGCTTCGACACGAGCGCTACGCGCTCGGCTCAGCCACCGAACGCGCACGAGAGAGGCGCTTGGCGATGCTCTGGGCCGCGGCGCGGGCTTCGACACGAGCGCTACGCGCTCGGCTCAGCCACCGAACGCGCACGAGAGAGGCGCTTGGCGATGCTCTGGGCCGCGGCGCGGGCTTCGACACGAGCGCTACGCGCTCGGCTCAGCCACCGAACGCGCACGAGAGAGGCGCTTGGCGATGCTCTGGGCCGCGGCGCGGGCTTCGACACGAGCGCTACGCGCTCGGCTCAGCCACCGAACGCGCACGAGAGAGGCGCTTGGCGATGCTCTGGGCCGCGGCGCGGCCGGCGCGATTGGCGCCGACGGTCGACTGCGATGGGCCGAAGCCGATCAGGTGGACGCGCGGCTCGCTCACCACCTCGGTGTCGTCGAGGGCGATTCCGCCGTGCGCGTTGCGCAGCTCCAGGGGGTCGAGATGGTCGAGGGCCGCGCGGAATCCGGTCGCCCAGAGGACGACGTCGGCAGACGTGAAGCTGCCATCCGCCTCGCGGATGCCATACGGCTCGAGCGCGGTGAACATCGGACGGCGGACGAGCACAGCGCGATCGCGGGCGGCGATGGCGTACGGAGTCCAGCCGAGGCCGGTGTAGGAGACGATGCTGCCGCTCGGCAGTCCCGCCGCCACGTCGGCGGTGACCCTCTCGATGGTCGCTCGGCCATCCTCGGCCGTGAACTGGCCGTCGAGGAACACCGGCTCGCGCCGCGTGTACCAGAACGTGGTGGCGACTCGAGAGATTTCCTCGAGCTGCTGCACGGCCGAGATGCCGCCGCCGACGACAGCCACCCGGTGCCCGGCGAACTCGGTCAGGTCCACGTAGTCGCGGGTGTGCAGCTGGCGGCCGAGGAAGGCGTCGGAGCCCGGAAAGCGGGGGAGGACGGGGTTGGTCCAGGTGCCGGTCGCGTTGATCACGAACCGGGCGAGCCAGTCGCCTGCATCCGTCTGGACGAGCAGCTCGCCGTGCGGATCGCCGTCGACGCGGCGGACCGAGGTCACGGTGACGGGCCGGAGGATGGGGAGCCCGCTCGCCTCCTCGAACGCGGCGAAGTAGCGCGGTACCGCGCTGCGGCTCGGCTCATCCGAGTCGATCGGGGGCTTCGGGTATCCGGGCAGGTCAAAGATGCCGTTGACCGTCGCCATGGTGAGCGAGTCCCACCGGTGCTGCCACGCGCCGCCGGGCGCCGGTGCGGCGTCGAGCACCACAAAGCTCCGCCCGTCGGGGTCAGCAGGCACCGAGAGGTCGGACACCGGATCGGCATGGGCGTCAGCCCCGATGAAGCCGCGCTTCTTGAGGTGGAAGGCGGCGGAGAGGCCGGCCTGGCCGCCGCCGATGACGACGACGGTCGCCCGCCGAGGCGAGGCGGTCACGGTCAGCCGCGCACCAGCGCGGCCTCGCGCAGGTCGTCGGCCTCGCCGGTGCGCGCGTTGGCGACGATCCGTCCGCGCTCGGACTCCGGGAACGCGGCGAGCGCGGAGACGACATCCTGCACCGGCAGGTTCGCACCGAAGATCGGGCTGCCCGGCTCCATCGAGATGCTCTCGCGCAGGGTCCCGGCGACGACCGGGTGGAAGCCGAGCGAGTCCACCAGGGCGGCGGTCGACGCAAGATCGTCCGCGTCATCGCCCGCGATCGCGATCGCCTTGCGGTCGGCGGCGCCGACACGACGGGGGCCCTCGTCGAGGTCGTGGTAGCCCATGTGGTTGAAGGCCTTGACGATCCGTGATTCGGGCAGCAGCGCCTGGACGAGCTCGCTGGTCGAGACGCGAGGATCGGCGAGGTCGTCGCGGATCCCGTCGACCTCCCACCAGTAGTTCATGGCATCGAGCACGAGCTTGCCGGCGAGCGCGTCGGCCGGGATGCGCCCCAGACCGCCTGCGGTCACGGCCTTGCCGAGCGGCAGGGCGAGGATCACGATGTCGGCCTCCCGCGCGGCCTGCTCCGCCGGAACCGCGACGGCACCGGGCACGAGGACCTCGACGATCAGCCCGATCTTGGACACCGGACCCGAGCCGGCGATCAGCACCCGGTGGCCCGCCGCCACCGCGAGCCGACCCAGCACGGTGCCGACCTTGCCGGCGCCGAGGATGCCGATGGTGAGCGGTTCGAGAGAGGTCGTTGACATGTCACCTACAACCTCGGATCGCCCCGGATTATGCCCGCTCAAGCGTGGTGGAGCGCGGCCTGCAGGAAGGCGATCTCCGCCTCGTCGTCATCGGGGCCGCCCGCCTCGTGTCCGTTGAAGGCCCACTCGGTGATCTCCTTCGGCCCCGCGTAGGCGTTGTAGGCGGCGAACACGGTCGATGGGGGAGTGATCGCGTCCATCAGCGCGACGGAGAAGCGAGCCGGCGCCACCGCGCGGCGTGCGAAGTTGACGCTGTCGAAGTACGCGAGGACCGCCGTGACGGAGCCGACCCTCTCCCGATGGGTCGCCAGGTATCTCGCCACCTCGTGGTACGGGTCGGAATCGGTCAGGGTGATCGCTCGAGCGATGTCGGAGAGGAAGGGCACGCGCACGGCTGCGGCGGCCACGAACTCGCGGTTCAGGGCAGTCGCGGCGAGGGCAAGCGCGCCGCCCTGGCTTCCGCCCGCGACCCCGATCCGAGAGGCGTCGACGAGGTCGAGGCTCGCGGCGGAGCGCACCGCCATCACGGCGTCGGTGACGAGCCGCCGGTAGTAGTAGCTCTCGCGCGACTCGATGCCGCGGGTCATGACGCCGGAGATCTGCGGTCCGGACGGCGGCGCGTCGTCGGGCGTGGCCCCTGCGCTCCATGAGGAGCCCTGGCCTCGGGTGTCCATCTGCAGGTGGACGAATCCGGAGGCGGCCAGCGCCAGGTTCTCGATCGGCCGACCGCGTCCACCGCCGTAGCCGACGTACTGGACGACCGCGGGGAGGGGCTCCGTGCTGCCTGCGGGCATCCGCAGCCAGCCGCGCACCGGCTGACCGGCGTAGCCGCTCATGGTGACGTCGAAGACCTCGATGGCGCGGAGCGTGCCGTCCTCCACCCGGGTCAGGGTGGGCGGGCGCCATGCGTCGTCCGCCTCATCGACCGTGGCGGCCCAGAAGTCGTCGAAGTCGGTCGGGTCCTCGACCCGGCTGGAGAAGGCGCGCAGCTGATCGAGGGGAAGGTCGGTGAACATCAGTGTCGGAGCGTATCAGCGGGGTGGGTCGCGGTCGCCGGTCATCGCCGGTCAGCGCGGGGCGGCGGTCGACGCCCGCGGGATGAGGCGCGTGGGCAGCAGCACATGGGTGGCGGCGAGCTTCTCTCCCGCCATCAGCGCGGTCACCATCTCGGCCGCCGTCTGTCCGATCCGTCCCATCGGCTGTCGGATGGTCGTCAACGGAACGCCGTTCTGCGCGGCCTCGGGGATGTCGTCGAAGCCGATGACCGAGAGATCCCGCGGCACATCCAGTCCGAGCTCGTGCGCCACCTCGATGACGGCGATGGCCGACAGGTCGTTGGCCGCGAAGACGGCGGTCGGTCGGTCGGGCTCCAGCAGCAGGGTGCGCGCCACATCGCGTGTCGACTGGGACTCGTAGAAGCCGACCCGGGTCAGGACGGGGTCGAAGGGGATGCCCGCGGACCGCAGAGCGTCCCGGTAGCCCGCGTCACGCAGTCGGGACGACTTGAGATCGGGGCGACCCGCGATGAAGCCGATCCGTCGGTGGCCCAGCTCGATGAGGTAGTCCACGGCGCGACGCGCCCCGCCGTGGCTGTCCGCTTCGACGGTCGGCAGGTCCGCGCGGCCCGCGTGAGGATCGATGGCCACGATCGGGACGTCGGCCGAGACATTGGTGACGGTCGGCGTCACCATGATCGCCCCGTCGATGAGCGTGCCGCTCAGCCGGCTGAGGGAGCGGCGCTCCCAGCCCTCGCCATCGCCGAGGTGCGAGCCGCTGAACGCCAGCAGGTCGTACTGCGATCCGTGCAGTCCCGCGCCGACGCCCTTGAGCACCTCGGCGCTGAACGGCTCGAAGTCGGCGACCAGCACCCCGATCACCCCGGTCCTGCGGGAGCGCATGCTGCTCGCGATGAGGCTCGACTCGTAGCCGAGCTCGGCGACGGCGCGCATCACGCGGGCCGCCGTCCCGGGCGCCACGCCGTACCGGCCGTTGACGGCTTTCGATACGGTGGCGACGGAGACACCGGCCGCGGCGGCGACATCGTGGATGCTCGCGCGGGTCGCCATGGTGCACGAGCATAGGGAGCCGAAAACGGTTTGGAAACCGTTTTCGAAAACGTTTGACGGTCGATTCGACCCGATGCACACTGAACGCGTCCAGAGGCTGGGCAGTACGCGTCACCCGCTCGGATCGTCACGGCAGACGATCCGCAGGAGGCGCGACACCACAGCATCGCGTCGCGGACCGATGCACTCAACGAAGAGAACAGGTTGCACTCACATGAAGCATCTCGTTTCCAGCAGGCACTGGAAGAAGCTCCTCGCCGGGTCGGCGGTGGTGGCTCTCGGTGCCCTCGCCCTCAGCGGCTGCAGCGGCGGCGGATCGGGCGATTCCGCCGACGGCAAGGTCACGCTGACCTTCTGGCACAACTCGACCACCGGTGACGGCAAGGCGTACTGGGAGGGCGTTGCCAAGGCGTTCGAGGCGGACAACCCCAACGTCGACGTCCAGATCGAGGCCATCCAGAACGAGGAGATGGACGGCAAGCTGCAGACCGCGCTCGCCTCGGGCGACGCTCCCGACGTGTTCCTCGCCCGTGGCGGCGGCAAGCTCGCCGACGTCGTCAAGGCGGGCCAGGCGATGGACATCAGCGACGGCATCTCGTCCGAGGCCAAGACCGCGCTGGGCGGCACCGTCTCGGCCTTCGACGTCGACGGCAAGACATACGGCATGCCCGTATCCGTGCTGCCCTCGGGCATCTACTACTCCTCCGACCTCTTCACGAGCGCCGGGATCACCGAGCCGCCGACCACCATCGCGGATCTCGAGTCGACCGACAGCAAGCTGAAGGACGCGGGCATCGATCCCATCGCCGTCGGCGCCAAGGACGCCTGGCCCGCGGCCCACTGGTACTACAACTTCGCGCTCCGCAACTGCTCCAAGGAGACGATGGACGAGGCGGGCAAGACCCGCAGCTTCGACGACCCGTGCTGGCTCAAGGCCGGCGAGGACCTCCAGTCCTTCATCGACTCCGAGCCGTACAACGAGGGCTTCCTGACCACGGCCGCTCAGCAGGGCGCCGGCTCGTCGGCGGGTCTGCTGGCCAACAAGAAGGCCGCCATGGAGCTCATGGGCGCGTGGGACCCCGGAGTGATCGCCTCCCTCACGCCTGACGCGAAGCCCCTCGCCGACCTGAAGTGGTTCCCGTTCCCGGCCGTCACCGGCGGAGACGGCGATGCCGCGGCCATGATGGGCGGCGTCGACGGCTACAGCTGCTGGGTGAACGCACCCAAGGAGTGCGTCGACTTCCTCAACTTCATGGTGACGAAGGACAACCAGGAGGGCTACGCCACCGCATTCCAGACCCTTCCCGCGTCGCAGGAGGCGCAGGGCGTCATCAGCGACCCGGCTCTGCAGGATGTGCTGGCCGCCTACAACAAGGCGCCATACGTGGTGCTCTGGCTCGACACCCAGTACGGACAGAACATCGGCAACGCGCTCAACGGCGCCGTCGTCGACATGTTCGCCGGGCAGGGATCCGCGCAGGACATCGTGGACGCGGTGAACGACGCGGCCGCGAAGTCCTGAGCACCTCGTAGTCCAGACACCCGCATCATCCGGAAAGAGGAGTTCGATGACTTCCGTGCGCGATGAGATCTCCACAGGGCCCAGCGCGCCCGAAGGCATCGGAACGGGTGGGGGCGGCGCACTCCTGACGCCCCCACCCACCCCTCGCACCGACCGGGCGGTCTCCGTCCGGTCGGACCGCGTCAGTCGCTGGATGACCAGGGCGGAGCTCGCGCTGCTGCTCGGCCCCGCCCTGATCGTCTTCGTGGGATTCGTCATCCTGCCCGTGCTGATGGCGGCCTACTACGGCTTCTTCAGCTGGTCGGGATTCGGGCCGGCGACCGACTTCATCGGGCTGCGCAACTACGTCACGATCCTCTCCGACCCGGACTTCCATGAGGCGCTCGGCCACAACGCGTTCATCGTGGTGGCGTCGCTCGTGCTGCAGGGCCCCGTCTCGCTGGCGCTCGCGCTGCTGCTCAACCGCAGGCTGCGCTTCCAGTCGCTGATCAGGGTGCTGATCTTCGTCCCATACGTCATCGCCGAGGTCGTCGTGGGCATCGGCTGGGGGCTCATCCTCCAGTCGGCCGGCGGGCTCAACAGCATGCTCGACAAGCTGGGGCTCGGAGCGATCGCCGCCGACTGGCTGTCCGACCCGGCGATCGCCATCTGGACACTGCTGATCATCATCAGCTGGAAGTACATCGGATTCGCGGTCATCCTCTTCCTCGCCGGACTGCAGGGGATCCCCGACGAGCTGTCCGAGGCGGCCGCCATCGACGGCGCCAGCTACTGGCAGGTCCAGCGCTACATCGTGCTGCCCCTGCTCGGCCCCACCATCCGGATCTGGGCGTTCCTCTCGATCATCGGATCGCTGCAGCTCTTCGACCTGGTCTGGATCGTCTGGGGCCAGTTCGCCTCGTCGACCGCAGGCACCTCGACCATGGCGACCTACATGGTCTCGAACGGCCGCAACGCGGGCAGCTACGGCTACGGCAGCGCGGTCGCGGTCGTGATGTTCCTCATCTCCCTCGCCGTCGCGCTGGTCTACCAGCGCTTCGTGCTCAGCCGCGACACGGCAGGCGCACTCACCGGGGCGTCCGCCCTCGGAAGGAAGACCCGATGACCACCGCATCCCTCCCCGCGCGGACCGCGTCCCGCGGCTCCGGCACCGGCGCCGAGCTCGGCAGACGTCCGTCCGGGCTTCCCGGCCAGCGGCGCAGCACCAACCTGGTCATCTACTTCGTGGCGCTGATCCTCATCGGGCTCACCCTCGCGCCGGTGGCCTACATCATCCTCGGCGGGTTCCGGACGAACTCCGAGATCACCGTGGACCCCTCGGGCTTCCCGAGCAGCTGGCAGTGGTCGAACTACACCGACGTGCTCGGCAGCGGGACGTTCTGGACGCAGGTCGGCAACTCCACCATCGCGGCGGTGGCCACGACGCTGTTCGTCGTCGCCCTCGGGCTGATGGCGGCATACGCCCTGTCGCGCTACGCCTTCCGCGGGCGGGGAGCGATCTACGCGCTCTTCACCGCCGGACTGATGTTCCCGATGACCGTCGCGATCACGCCGCTGTACATCCTCGTGCGGAGCATCGGGCTGACGAACACCCTCGGCGGCGTGATCGTGCCGCAGATCGCCTTCGCGCTGCCGATCACGATCATCATCCTCGTGCCGTTCCTCGCCGCCATCCCGAGCGAGCTCCAGGAGGCTGCCGCCATCGACGGACTCGGTCGGCTCGGCTTCTTCTTCCGGATGGTCGTGCGCCTCGCGATCCCCGGGGTGATCACCGTCGGCATCCTCGCCTTCGTCGCCAGCTGGAACTCGTACATGCTCCCGTTGTTCATCCTCAACAGCGAGTCCGCCTACACGCTGCCGCTCGGCACCCAGGCCTTCGCGTCCCGGTACGCCGTCGACACGTCGAAGGTGCTCGCCTTCACCTCCCTCTCGATGATCCCCGCGCTCATCTTCTTCAGCCTGTTCGAGCGACGGATCGTGGGAGGGCTGACCGGTGCTGTCAAGGGCTGACGATACGGGCGCGGCCGACGTGCCCGACAACTCGGGACACGATCGGGGAGCAGCCGGCCTGGTGAGTGCGCGAGTCCGCGACCTCCTGGCCCGGATGACGCTCGAGGAGAAGCTCGCGCAGCTGGTGGGCTACTGGTCGGACCAGACCACCGACGCGGTCGCGCCCATGTCCGGCGAGATGGCCCCGCCCGCAAGCTTCGAGGAGGCCATCGAGCACGGGATCGGCCATCTCACCCGCGTCTACGGCACCTTCCCGGTCGAGCCGCTGGAGCGGGCCCGGTGGCTGTGGGAGCAGCAGCGTCGCCTGGTCACCGGCACCCGCCTCGGCATCCCGGCGATCGTGCACGAGGAGGTCCTCACCGGCCTCGCGGCCTGGAAGGCGGCGACCTTCCCGACCCCGCTCGCGTGGGGCGCCGCGTTCGACCCGGAGCTCGTCGAGCGGATGGGCGCCGCCATCGGCAGGTCGATGCGCGAGCTCGGCATCCACCAGGGGCTCGCTCCGGTGCTCGACGTCATCCGGGACCCGCGTTGGGGTCGCGTCGACGAGTGCATCGCCGAGGACCCCTACGTCGTCGGCACGATCGGCACCGCCTACGTGCGCGGGCTGCAGCAGGAGGGCGTGCACGCGACGCTGAAGCACTTCGTCGGCTACTCCGCTTCGCAGGCGGGGCGCAATCACGCGCCGACCCACATCGGCCCGCGGGAGCTGGCCGATGTGTTCCTTCCCCCGTTCGAGATGGCGATCCGCGACGGCGGCGCGCGCTCCGTGATGAACTCCTACGCGGAGATCGACGGCGTGCCGGTGGCGGCCGCGTCCGAGCTGCTCACCGGACTGCTGCGCGACACCTGGGGCTTCGACGGTGTGGTCGTATCCGACTACTTCGCGGTCGCCTTCCTCGAGTCCATGCACGGCATCGCCGCCGATCGCGGCGAAGCGGCTCAGCTCGCGCTCGACGCGGGAATCGACGTCGAGCTGCCGAGCGGCGACGCGTACCTCGCCCCGCTCGCCGCCCGGGTCCGCTCGGGCCAGGTGCCCGAGGAGCTCATCGACCGCTCCGTCCTGCGCGTGCTGAGCCAGAAGGAGGATCTCGGGCTGTTCGACGCGACCTTCGACGATCCGCCCGAGCGGATCGATCTGGACGACGCCGAGCACCGGCAGATCGCCCGCCGGCTCGCCGAGCAATCCGTGATCCTGCTCTCCAACGACGGCTCGCTTCCGATCGAGGGCGCTCGCCGCATCGCGCTGATCGGGCCGAACGCCGACAGCGCCGAGTCGCTGATGGGCTGCTACTCGTTCGCCAATCACGTGCTCGCCCATCATCCCGGCACCGAGTTCGGCTTCGCGATCCCCACCGTCCGAGAGGGGCTCGAGCAGCGGTTCCCGTCGTCGCAGCTTCTCGTCAGTCGCGGCTGCGAGGTCGAGGGAGACGACCGCGACGGCATCGGAGCGGCGGTCGGGACCGCCCGGTCCGCGGAGGTCGCCATCGTCGTGGTGGGCGACCGAGCCGGCCTGTTCGGCCGCGGCACGGTGGGGGAGGGCAATGACGCGGATTCGCTCGAGCTCCCCGGCGTGCAGCGCGAGCTCGTCGAAGCGGTGATCGCCACCGGCACGCCGACGGTCGTCGTCCTGCTGACCGGTCGGCCCTACGCGCTGGGCTGGCTCCTCGACGGCTCCCATCCAGCGGCCGCGGTGCTGCAGGCCTTCTTCCCCGGCGAGGAAGGCGGCACGGCTCTCGCAGCGATTCTCGCCGGAGACGTGAACCCGTCCGGTCGACTGCCGGTGTCGCTGCCCCGATCCGCGGGCGCGCAGCCCTTCAGCTACCTGCACCCGATCCTCGGCGGCCCGTCCGACATCACGAGCGCGGACAGCACCCCGGTGCGACCGTTCGGCTTCGGACTCGGCTACACCACGTTCGCCCACGAGGCGCTCGAGGTGGCGGAGCAGGTGCCGACGACGGGGAGCTTCGTCGTCCGTGTCCGTGTGCGCAACACGGGGCGGTGCCCCGGCGCCGACGTCGTTCAGCTCTACGCGCGCGATACGGCCGCGAGCGTGACCCGTCCGGTCGCCCAGCTGGTGGGCTACGAGCGCGTGGCGCTGGAGCCGGGGGAGGAGGCGATCCTCGCCTTCGACGTTCCGACCTCGCGCCTCGCCTTCACCGGCCGAGCACTGCGTCGGATCGTCGAACCCGGGGACATCGAGCTGTGGGTCGGGCCATCGAGCGCCGTCAAGGAGACCGTGGCCCGCACAGAGCTCGTCGGCGCCGTGCACGAGGTCGATTCCTCCGAGGACCGGATCGTCGCCGTCCGAGTCGAGTCGGTGGCGAGGCCGACGCCTGCCGCCTGAGCAGTACCGACAGGAGCGGACGTCCCGCGGGTGATGAGCACCCGCCGGGCGTCCGCTCTCTTGTGAGGGGCTGGATCAGCGGCTCTAGCTCGACGCCCGCCATACCGCGGCCGGAGTCAGCGGAACGAGCGTCGGTCGCTCCGGTCGCGAGCCGATCGGACGGCGGGTGCCCGTCTTCGCCGAAGCCAGCAGCTCGGTCATCACCTCGAGCACATGCAGGGCGACCGAGCCGCTCGCGCGCTCCTCGCCGGGCGCCGCGGCGACGAAGTCCAGCAGCCCGACGCCGCGCGCGCCGTCCTCGAATCCCGCCGAGGGCGGCAGCACCTGCCACTCGTCGTCGCCCAGCCGGAACAGCCGCACATCGCCGGCGAAGCCGTTCGGGTCCGGGAGGATCAGCGATCCGAGCTCGCCGTGCACCTCGATCGGCTCCGCCACGGTGCGCACTCCGTCGAAGCTCATCGTGATCGTCGACAGGGCGCCGGCCTCGTGCTCCAGCACGCCGGTCACGTGCGTCTCGACGCCGACCGGGATCACCTCGCCGGCGCGCGGGCCCGAGCCGATGGTCCGCGAATCGCGGGTCCTGCTCGCGGCGCCGGTCACCGAGACCACAGGGCCCAGCAGCTGCACGAGGGAGGTCAGGTAGTACGGACCCATGTCGAGCAGGGGTCCGCCGCCCGGCTGGTAGTAGAAGTCCGGGTTCGGATGCCAGCGCTCGTGGCCGGGCGCATACCAGGTGGCCGTCGCGGAGATCGGACGGCCGATCCGTCCCGCGTCGATCGCGGCGCGGGCGGTCTGGATGCCGGTGCCGAGCACGGTGTCGGGCGCGCTGCCGACCCGGACGCCGGCGTCGGCCGCGGCATCGAGGACCTGCCGCGCCTCGTCGAGCGTCGCCGTCAACGGCTTCTCCCCGTAGACCGACCTTCCGGCGGCGATCGCGGTCAGGGCGACCTGCGCGTGCGCGGCGGGGATGGTGAGGTTGAGCACCGTCTGGACGCCGGGGCGGGCGACCGCGGCGGCGACCTCGAGCGCTTCGGCTCCGAACTCGGCTGCGACGGCCTGCGCGCGGCTGACGTCCAGATCGGCGACGGCGACGATCCGGATTCCGGGGTGGCGGCCGATCGTCTCGAGGTAGGCCCGGGAGATGACCCCGAGGCCGACGATGGCTATGCCGTGCGGGTCGCCCACAGCATCCCCCTCTCGAGCATGGTCCGGACGGCTTCGTGCTGGAGGACCTCGACGGTGTGGCCGGGCGTCGCGACGACGATCCGACCCGCGCCCCAGAGTCGCGTCCACACCGCGGGGGAGACCACCGGTCGATGCCAGGGCTGCCACGGCTGGGTGGGGTGGGTGGTGGTGGCGAGCACGTCGATGAGGTCGTCGTGCAGCACCCAGTACTGCTCGGTCTCGAGCACGAAGTCCTCGATCCCCGCCGTGATCGGATGGCTGCGTCCGAGGTCGGTGATCTCCACGGAATGCGGGAGGTAGTTGTCGCTCGGCTCGCCGACGCGCAGCGCGGGATCCTTGCCCGGATGCGTCGCGAACTGGCCGCCGATCAGATGCAGGTAGTCCGAGCTCGCCCGGTACGAGTCGGCGATGCCGCCATGCCAGCCGACCAGGCCCGTTCCGGCGATGACGGCGTCGCGGAGCCCCGCGACCTGATCCCCGGTGATCTCGGACATCGTGACCGACTGCACGACGAGGTCGGTCTCAGCCATCGCGGACGCATCGGCGTAGATCGCCGGCGACTCCTCGATGCGGACCTCGTACCCCTGCTCCGCGAGGAACGGCACGAAGAGCTCGGTGGTGGCGACGGGCGCGTGGCCGTCCCAGCCTCCCCGGACGATGAGAGCGTGTCGCGTCATTGCTGCCTTCCTCTTGCTCTCCATCTTCGGGCCTATCCGCCTGGCCCAGGTGCGAACCGGCCGTTCAGGATTCGGGAACCCGGGGTCCGTACCCTGGATCACGACGGCAGGGCTTCGCGCATTTGTGCCGAGCACCCGCGATACGGACGGAGGAGAGGCGCATGAATAAGGACAGCTCCCCGACCCTGACCACCGTCCAGTTCGATCCGCCGTGCGGCCCCGTCCGCGGCTATGCGGATGGCTCGGTGATCCGTGCGACGGGCATCCCGTATGCGCACGCCGAGCGCTTCGCCGCACCGCTGCCGATGCCGGAGTGGGACGAGCCGTTCGAGGCCACCCGCGCGTCCACTCCGTGTCCGCAGTGGCCCAGCGCGTTCCTCGAGCGGATGCTCGGCGACGCGGAAGGCGTCGCGGCTCCGGACGAGGACTGCCTCCAGCTGTCGATCACCATGCCGGCCGACGTCGGCGTCGGGGACGCGCTGCCCGTCATGGTCTGGATCCACGGCGGCTCCTACGTCTGGGGCGCCGGTGACGCGCCGATCACCGACCCTCGGAACCTCGTCACCGAGCAGCGGGTGATCGTGGTCTCCGTGACCTATCGGGTCGGCCTGTTCGGCTTCCTCGGCGACGGCTCGTCCCGTCCGGCCAACCTCGGCCTGCTCGACCAGCACGCGGCATTCCGCTGGGTGCGTCGCAACATCGCCGCATTCGGCGGCGAGCCCACCAACGTCACGGCCTTCGGCCAATCGGCCGGCGCCGACGCCATCGCCCACCTGATGATCGCCTCGGGACGGGAGCGCCTGTTCGAGCGGGCGATCCTGCAGAGCCCGCCGCTCGGCCTGGCCCTGAACCGTCGGAGGATGTCCGCCGCGATGACCCTCGCCGCCGGCACTCTGGGCCGCGACTCGAGCGTGCAGGACATCCTCGACGCCGAGCGGCGCGCAGCGGCGGCCGCTGCCCGCTACGGGCTCAAGTCGGCCATGCCGTTCGGCACCCAGTACGGGATCGCCCCTCTGCCCGCCGAGACGGAGATCGACGCCGCCTGGTTCCGCGTGGCTCCCGACATCGACGTGCTCATCGGCAACACGGCGGACGAGTCGGAGTTCTTCGCCGGCGAGATCCCCATCGTGAACCGCCTGCGCGGGCTGCCGCTCGTCGGGCAGCGCGTCACCCGGCGCGTCTCGAGCGCCGTCACCGCCGCTGTCTACGGGCGCGCGATCGACCGCTTCGCCCGCCGGCACGCCCAGGCGGGAGGACGCGCCTTCCGCTACACCCTCTCGTGGAAGGTGCCGGGCAACCCCGTCGGATCCGGGCACACGATCGACCTCCCGCTGCTTCTCGGCAACCGGACGAGCTGGGCCAAGGCCGCCATCGTCGCGGGTGCCGACTGGGACCGCGTGGAGCGCGACGGCGCCCGGCTCCGTGCGCTCTGGGCGCGGTTCGCCCGCACCGGCCAGCTCGACTCCGAGGGCGAGATCCCCGACGTCATCGCCTGGTCCCGCGCCTGAGCGCCGTCGTCCTCCGCGAGCGCGCCTCCCGCGCGTTCTGAAACACCGAACGCGGTCTGTATACCGACGGCGCTCGGTGTGTGCGACCGCGCTCGAGGCGGGCCGAAGTCGATGACCTACTGGAGGTCGGAGGTGAGCCGCAGGGCGTTGTCGACGTAGCGGCGGTACCAGGGCTCCGCCTTCCACTCCGCGAGCGTCAGCAGCCGGGACTTGGCGCGATAGCCGTCCTGGATCTTGGCCAGATCCTCGGCGAGGTCGGCGCCGAAGCCGAGCAGCATGATCTCGTAGTCGAGGGCGAACGAGCGCATGTCCATGTTGCTCGAGCCCAGCACCGAGATCTCGCCGTCGACGGTGAAGTGCTTGGCGTGCAGCACGGTCGGGGCGGGGTAGAGGTAGATCTTCACCCCGGCCTCGAGCAGGGTGCGGTAGTAGGAGCGCTGCGCGTGCTGGACCATGAACTGGTCCGCCTTCTCGGAGACGAACAGCTCGACGTTCACGCCCCGGAACGCGGCGGTCGTGATCGCGCTGAGCAGCGACTCGTCCGGCACGAAGTAGGGGCTCGTGATGGTGAGCTTGTCCTTCGCCGCGTACATCAGCGAGACGAACATCCGCAGGTTGGGCTCCGTCGGGAAACCCGGGCCGGACAGCACGACCTGGAACGCCCCGTGCCGCTCGTCGGTGACATCCAGATCGTGTTCGGCGGGGTGGCTCTCGAAGTCGAGCACCTCGCCGGTCTCGGCGTACCAGTCGATCGCGAAGACGGCGCTGAGCGCGTCGACGACGGGTCCGGTCAGCTCGATGTTGAGGTCCTGCCAGGTCCGGCCGATCCTGGCGTTGTGCCGCTTGAGGTAGCCGGGCTCGATGATGTTCTGCGACCCCATGAAGCCGACGTCGCCGTCGATCACCAGCAGCTTGCGGTGATTGCGCAGGTCGGGGCGGCGCCAGCGGCCGCGGAGGGGATCGATCGGCATCATCGGGTGCCAGATGATTCCCGCCCTGGTCAGCCGTTTCGTGAACTTCCGATACCCGGGGTAGCGGATCGATCCGATGTGATCGAAGAGCAGCCGGACGACGACGCCGCGATCGACGGCGTCGGAGAGTGCGGTGAAGAACGGATCGGTCGTTGCGTCCCACGCCATGATGTAGAACTCGACGTGGATGGCCTCGGTGGCCTTCTCGATCGCCGCCGTCATCGCGGCGAGCGACTCGATGTAGTCGCCGTGCAGACCCTCGTTGCGTCCGATCGTGAGCGGCAGCGCGGCCAGCCGGCGGTTGAGATCGACGATGGCCTCGGCTCCGGGGATGTCCTCGAGGTAGGTCTCGGAGACGGGGTGCGTGGAGGTCTGATTCATCACCACCGCGTTGATCTCGCTCTGGATCCTGTTCCTGCGTCCGCGGACGTAGGGGCTGCCGAGCAGCAGGAACAGCGGGAGCCCGACCACGGGCAGGAACATGACCAGCAGGAGCCAGGCGAACGCCGATCCGGGCTTGCGATTCTCGGGGATGACTCCGAGCGCCGCGATCTTCACGACGTATTCGAGTACGAGGATGACGATCGCCAGCCACGTCTTCTTCTTGCGGCGCTCCTGCTTCGTCGCTTCGCTCACGCGGGAGTTTCGGGCCATAACTCCATTCTGCCGGGCGGTGCGCCCGGTCCGGCGCGAGCGCCGCGAATCGAGGACGCGATCAGGTCATCGCGGAAGGTCCAGCTCAGAGGCCGTGATCAGAGGCCGCGCTGCTGAAGGGAGAGCAGAGCGAGGTCGGCCTCCAGCAGCTGGAGTCGCGCCTCACGGTGCTCCGCGTAGTCGGCGTCGCCCACGTTCTGCACGATGATCCGCCCGGTGATGGCGCGACTCAGCTCATCCGCCGCCGCCTCCTGAGCGAGCGCGACCTGACCGCGGATGAACTCGTCGTCCGCGCTTGCGGCGCGCAGACGCTCACCCAGGCTGCGGGCGATCTGCTCCCGGACGTCGAGGTGCTGCACGTCGTGGGTGCGGAAGTCGTCGAAGCGGGTCGGCCGCCCCAGCCGCTGGGCGGCGGAGACGCTGGACTCGGCGATCCGATCGGCGTCCCGCAGCTTTTCGTCGGCCATCAGCTGGAACTCGTGCCGCGTGGCGTCGAGATACCAGTCGAGGTCGAAGTCCTTGGAGTCCCGCAATGCGCGGATGATCAGGATGTTCTTCACCGCGAGGCGGACTCCCGAGCTGGCGATCAGCACGCCGTCGTCGACTTGATCGTCGATGGGCGCATAGGTGGGGATGACCTTCGGCGTATAGGCGAGGTCCTCCTCGCTCCCGCGGGCGAAGGCGCGCACCAGCGCGCGGCCCAGCGCAGCGAGTGCGCGTCGGCCGATCCCCGCGAGCCGGCTGATCCGTCCCGGAGCGCGCGCATCGTCCGGCTCCCGCTCGTCCACCCGTCACCCTCGATCGTCGTGCTGTGCGCTCCACGCTAGCCGCGCACGGGCCGCCCGTCCGATCCGCGAGCTGCCCAGTTCTGCCGCCTGTAACGCACTCCAGGCGGCAGAACTGGGCAGCTCGGTGGAGAGATCAGCTCGGTGGGGTGATCAGCTGCTGCAGCAGCGAGCCGTAGCGGGCGACGATGTGGTCGTGATCAGCGGCGAGCAGCGCCTCGTCGCCCACGACCCACAGGCTGTAGAGCAGGCCGCCGACCAGGGCGGCGGCCAGCCGCGCGCGCAGCTCGACGTCGTCTCCGGTCAGCCGCGCCATCAGGGGAGTCACAAAGCCCGCATCGTGGGCGGCGCGCAGCCGCGATCCGATCTCACCCGCATCGCTCGCGCGGATCAGGGCCAGGTACACGCCGCGGACCTGCTCGTCCGTGCTGAGCGTGTACTCGATGAAGCGCTCGCCGAGGGACTCGAGAGGCTCCTCGAGCAGCGGCTGATGCTCGGTCTCGATCTGCATCGTCTCAAGGAACAGGCTCTCCTTGGAGCCGAAATGCCGGATCACCAGAGCCGGATCCACCCCTGCGACGCTCGCGATGTCGCGCACGGTGGTGGTGGCGTAGCCGCTCTTCGCGAAGAGGTCGGCGGCGGCGGCCTGGATGGCGGCCTTCGTGCCGGCGCCGCGCGTGTTGGTCATCGCCCCGAGCCTACTTCCGGTGCGGATCCGCCACACTGGGGGCATGAGCGATGGCCGCCTGATGCTGCTGGACACGGCAGCCCTGTACTTCCGGGCCTTCTACGGAGTGCCGGACACCGTGCAAGCCCCCGACGGCACACCGATCAACGCGGCGCGCGGCCTGCTCGACATGATCAGCCGCCTGGTGGGCGAGTTCGAGCCGACCGAGTTGATCGCCTGCTGGGACGACGACTGGCGCCCCCAGTGGCGGGTGGACCTCATCCCGACGTACAAGACCCATCGGGTCGCCGAGGTCATCGAGGTGGGTCCCGATGTCGAGGTGGTTCCCGACCCGCTGCAGGTCCAGGTGCCGATCATCGAGGACACCCTTCGCGCGCTCGGCATCCCCATCGTCGGCATGGCCGGCTACGAGGCGGACGACATCATCGGCACCCTCGGCTCGACCTCCTCGATCGCCGTCGACATCGTCACGGGGGACCGGGACCTGTTCCAGGTCGTGGACGACTCCCGCGGCGTGCGCGTGATCTATACCGCTCGTGGCATGAGCAACCTCGAGCTCGTCACCGATGATGTGGTGCGGGCCAAGTACGGCGTCGACGCCCGCCAGTACGCCGACTTCGCGACGATGCGCGGCGACACCTCCGATGGGCTCCCCGGAGTCGCGGGAGTGGGCGACAAGACCGCCGCCTCCCTCCTCGCGCAGTTCGGCGATCTCGCGGGGATCGTCGCAGCGGTCGACGACCCGGACGTGAGCCTGTCGGCGAGCGTGCGGGCCAAGATCCGGGCAGCGGAGGACTATCTCGGCCGGGCACCTGCGGTGGTCGCCGTCGCCCGCGATCTCGACCTGCCGGAGGTCGACGCGCGGGTCGGTGCGCATATCGACGAAACCGCGATCGAGGCGCTCGGAGCCCGCTGGGGGCTGACCAACTCGCTCGGCCGGGCCCGAGCCGCGCTGACCAAGGGAGCCGCATGACCGACCTCGACGAGGACGACCTGGGCGCCCAGAGATCCGCCCCCTATCTCGACGCCCTGGTGGCGTACGGGTTCCGCGGTCCCGCGCGCTTCCACGTGCCCGGGCACAAGGGCGGCCCCGGCGCGGACCCCGCGCTGCGCAAGGCGATCGGCGTCGATGCGCTCGCAGCCGACGTGCCGCAGGACATCCACGGGATCGACCTCGGATCGGTGCCGACCCCCTACGAGCGCGCCGAGCGTCTGGCGGCGGCGGCTTACGGCGCGGACCGCTCGTTCTTCCTGACCAACGGCGCCACCCAGGGCAATCACGCGCTCTGCCTGGCGCTCGCACCCGAGGGCACGCACGTCATCGCCCAGCGCAACTCGCATGCGTCCGTCATCGACGGCCTCGTGCTGTCGGGCGGGAGCCCCACCTTCGTCCGCCCCGAGTACGACGCGGAGCTGGGCATCGCGCACTGCGTCACTCCCGAGGCTCTGGCAGCGGCGCTGGAAGCGGATCCCGAGGCGACGGCCGTCTTCGTGGTCTCGCCGACCTACTACGGAATGACCGCCGACATCGCGGGGCTCGCAGAGGTGGCGCACGCCGCCGATGTCGCGCTCGTCGTCGACCAGTCCTGGGGTCCGCACTTCGGCTTCCATCCCGATCTGCCGGCGACCGCGCTGTCGCAGGGAGCCGACGCGATGCTCACCAGCACGCACAAGATCGCCGGGTCGCTCACCCAGAGCGCGATCCTGCACATCGCCGGCTCCGGTCGGATCGATACCGCGGCCGTGGCCCGGGTGCTCCGTCTGCTGCGGAGCACCAGTCCGTCCTCGCTGCTCATCGCGTCGCTCGACAGTGCTCGCCGCCAGCTCGCGATGCACGGAGAGCAGCTGCTGCACGAGACCCTTCAGGCACTCGATGTGGCGCGCGCGAAGCTCCGCACCATCGACGGCATCGAGCTGCTGGACGAGCGGCATGTGGGGAGCAAGGGCATCGCCGCCTACGACCCCATGCGGATCGTCCTCGATGTGCGGGCGACGGGGTGCACGGGCGTCGAGCTCGCCGCCGAGCTGCGCCGCACGTACGACGTGCACGTCGAGCTCGCGCTGCAGACCACGATCGTGCTGATCGTGGGACTGGGGGAGACCCAGTCCGCGCTGCTGCGCGTCGCCGGCGACATCGAGGAGACGGTGGCCCGCCTGCGGCGACCGGAGCCCGTGTCTGTGCTCGACGGCACCTTCACGGCCGACCTGCCGCCGATGCCCGTCACCCCGAGGACGGCGTTCCTCAGCGACGGCATCCGGGTACCCGTCGACGAGGCGGTCGGACGGATCTCCTGCGAGTCCATCGCCGCCTATCCGCCCGGCGTCCCGTCGCTGCTGCCCGGAGAGCTCATCTCGCAGGCGATGGTCGCGCATCTGCGCAGTCTGGTGGCGAGCGGCGCTCGGCTGCACGGTGCCAGCGATCCGGCATTCGAGACCGTCACGGTGATGCGACTGACCTGACCACGGAGCAGTTCGAGGAGACGGCGCTCTCGTGCCGCTGCGTGGCTAGAGCGGCGGTGCGCCGTCCGAGTCGGAGCGAGTGGCGGCGCGGCGTGAGCGCAGCTGGTTCCGCAGCTGGAAGGCGGCGAGTGCCGCGAGGACGACGCCCAGGGCCATGCTCACCCATCCGCCCAGGTTGCCGCTCGAAGCGGCGACGGCCGCGCCGGCGATCAGGCAGGCGAGCGCGGCGAGGGTGAGGGTGCCGACGAGCACCCAGTTGGTGGCACGCTCACGGTCGAACTCGGTTTCCGCCATCGCGCCAGTATGGACGACCGGCGCAGTATGTCCGCTCAGTCAATGTGCTGCACGGTCGTCGGTCAGTCGTTCGTCGGTCAGTCGTCCGTCGGGCCGTTGGGGCCGCTCGACTCGTCGTGATCCCGCAGCTGCTGGCTTCGGCGGCGGGCGCCGAGCACGATCGTGACGACGAAGCCGATGACGGCCAGCGCGAAGAGCACGATCAGGAGCGGCCCCGCGTCGAAGCCGAACGTGTCCTCGCAGACCGTCGTCGCGACGTGGCAGGAGCGCGGTGCCTCCGAGATGAGCGCCAGCATGGGAACACCGTATGCCGAGAAGGGCGGGCGTCAAGGACAGGTTATGGAGCGCCTGCCGGACGATCGGCTGCGCTGTGGAGCGCAGGAATCGAGGCAGGATGGGGGAACCATGACGAACCGGACGACGCGAGCAGTGGCGATGGCGGCCTCATCGGGCGTCGCGCTCCTGCTCCTCACCGCATGCGCGGCTGAACCGGCCCCCGCGGTCACCATCACCGCCCCAGCGCCGACGGTGGTCGTCACGGTGACCCCGACACCCACTCCCACGCCGACTCCCGTGGTCGCCCCTCCCGCTCCGGCGCCGACGATCGATCCGGTGCCCAACGCGTCGGCACCCGAGGTGGTCGAGGGACCGGCCGTCGATCTCGGCTCCGCTCCGGCCGCGCGCGGCTCCACGACAGCCGACGCCGACGGCAATCTGCTGACCTACACGGTGGTCTCGGGTGACGCCTTCTTCGATATCGCCCAGCGCTTCGACGTGCCGCAGCAGCAGCTGCTCCGGATGAATCCGTCCATCCCCGACTTCGGCGAGACGCTCTACATCGGCCAGGTCATCAACCTCGACTGGACGACCACCCGCTGATCGGTCCCGCCCGCGCTCGGCGTTCGGCGTTCGGACCGCTCACGCCCGTACCGATCAGCGGACATGAGCCCGAATCGGGCCTCGAAACGGTCGAATCCGGCGTCGAGTCCGCTTAGCGGTACGCGGATAGGGGGACGGGCTCCGGGCCGTCGGAGGCGGGCGCTAGCGTCGGCGGCATGATCGTCGACGGGTTCCGTGTGGATGGGGCTCGGCTCGACGAGGACGCGCGCTCGGGGGAATGGCCGTGGACCGTGCCGGCCGTGGCACAGCTCACGCGAGACGGAATGCGCTTCCGCGCCCCGATCACCGTTCTGGTGGGTGAGAACGGAGCAGGCAAGTCCACTCTGGTCGAAGCGATGGCGGAGTCTTATGGGGTCGACGTCCGCGGCGGTCACGGCGCCCGCCGATACGCCTCGGCGCTGCCGAAGGGCTCGCTCGGGGAGCGCCTTCGATTCGATCGAGGACCTTTGTACGGGATGGCACGCGGCGCCGGCTACTTCCTTCGAGCCGAGACCGCGATGGGGGTGCTCGAGTACATGACCGGCGCGGGCGTGGACGGCTACGGCGACGAGTCGGCGGCGGAGATCAGCCACGGCGAGGGATTCCTGCAGCTGTTCCGTGGACGCTTCGATGGGCCAGGCCTCTACGTGCTCGACGAGCCGGAATCGGCACTTTCCTTCACCTCGAGCCTCGCGCTGGTGTCCACGCTTCTGACTGTGACGTCCGAGCGCGGCCAGGTGATCTGCGCGACCCATTCGCCGATCATCGCCGCGACCCCTGGTGCCGACATCATCCAGGTCGATGCCCACGGATTCCACCGCACGTCCTGGGATGACCTCGAGATGGTGGGCCACTGGCAGCGCTTCCTCCGATCGCCCGAGCAGTACCTGCGCCACCTTCGCTGAATCGACCGTCATGCTCCGGTCGTGTGTCCTCGCGCCCGTACCGATCAGCGGACCGGCCGTACCGATCAGCGGAGTTGCGCCCAAATCCGGCCTCGAAACGGTCGGATTCGGCGTCGAGTCCGCTTATCGGTACGCGGGTGGCGCGGGGGACGGACGCCGGGCCGCCTGAGCATTGAGCAAGCGCCGCTGGTGTCCGCTCCGAATCCGTTCCAGGATCGAGGGTGCAGGCGCTGTCGGCGTCCGCCAGAAGGAGGTCGACGATGTCGTCAGGATCGGGCAACGCAGCGGATCACGCACGTTTCCAGCGCGAATATGCGGCGACCGGAGGCGCGGCGGCGGTCGACACGGGCCTATCGACCCCGGATGCGGCGGCCATCGACGATGAGTCGGCACGGCATGAAGCAACTGTTCCGACCGACGACGCACCTGCGCGGCGCGCGGGCATCGACATCCGCTGGATCGTGGCGCTCCTGGTCACGGGGATCGCCCTGATCGCGGCCTCGGCGCTGCTCTACAAGTTCGGCTGGCTCGCGCAGGGCGGCGGCAGCTACGCGGTCGACTCGTACGGCGACGTCTACAGCGCAGAGACCGGCCGCACGCTCGACGACATCGTGTACGAGGACTTCCTCTTCACCGTCAACCCGCAGCTCTTCGGGCTGGGAGGGCTCACCGTGCTCGGGACCCTCTTCCTGATCGCCGCCCGGGGCGTCCACCGTCGGGGCGATCAGTCCTGAGCGGTCGCCCGCTACCCAGCCCACGACGCAGCTCGACACTCATCCCGACACCCGTCTCGGGCGCCCTCATTCGCGACGTCGACGGACGCGCTCGCGGTGCTGATCGAGCAGGGTCCTGCCGACCGCGAACAGCCACGCCGTGATGGCTGCCGCAACGAGCGCGGGCTTGCCCGTGGCGATCCCGATCGCGACGAATACGGCAGCGACGACGCTGACCAGCAGGAGGTAGACCACCAGCCTCCGCCGTTCGGCGCGGAGATCGGAACCGGGGATCACCTGCAGCACCGTAGCGGTCGGAGGTGCAGGTCATCCGCAGCAACTGTCAGCCGGAAGTCAGCAGCCGCGGACGGCCCGGTGCGATACTCCCGACATGCCCCGTCGATCGCCCCGACTGATCGCCGTCGCCCTTGTCGTTTTCGCCGCGCTGGTGGCGCTGAGCATCGCCTGCGCGATCGCCATGTCGGAGGGCGGAGCTCCGGCCATCCGGGCGACTCTGGTGCTCATCAGCATCCCGCTGGGAGCGGTCGCGGTGTACGCCGCGACCCGTCCGACCTCGCACGACGGCTGATTCCAGCCTTCTGAGGTGCCTCCGTACCCCCGAATCGGGCGACACTCGACCCCAGAACGCGGCTATACGCACGTCGGAACGGGGGTCATCGGCCACAATGTACAGCGATGGGGGCATCGCCCTTGTGGGCTGCGGCCCACTCGCCGACAGACAGCCGACTTACTGAGGACGTGTGACCGTGGCAACGATCGAAGAGTTTCTCCGGAGCCCCTCGAGGTTCGGGATCATCGCCCGGCCTGACATGGACCCGCTGTCGGAGGCGCATGCCCTGGACGAGGCGTCGCTGATCGACATCCGCTTCGACGCCATCCGCTCCACCGCCTGGTGCATCTTCGACACCCGCGGAGCGCTCGAGATCACCTCCGGAAACACGGCTCTCATCGTCGCGACCGGGGTCAACTACCTCCGCTGGGACGCCCGCACGCCGATCGGCAAGCGCACCGCCTGGACCATCATGGAGTGGAACGCCACCATCGCCAGCAACCGGATCAAGATGTGGGGCGGCCTCGAGCCGTGGTGCGACTTCGAGATCGCCGCCGATCGAGCCGAGTTCTACGTGGGCGATGTGCCGAGCGCCGACGAGCCCGCCCCCGAGATGGCCTACGCCAACGAGGCGAGCATCGATGCCGGCTTCGCCAGCTTCTCCTCGCAGTTCCGCCCGCTGCAGGCATCCATGTTCAACATGGACGAGCTGGTCCCCGACATCCTCTGACCCGCGGCCGCGGAGTCGCGGGGGCGAATCAGACGCGGTCGACACCGGATCAGTCCTGCGCGCCCCGGTCCTTACCGCCGCCTGCGTCGGCGCGGCGCTCTGCTCGCGGCTCCAGCCAGCGCTGACCCCACCGAGCCAGCGGCTGCAGCGACTCGAGCAGTTCCCGCCCGCGCTCCGTGAGGGCGTAGCGGACCTGCACCGGCGTGGACGGGATGACGGTGCGTCGCACCAGCCCGGTGGCCTCGAGCTCGCGGAGCCGTTGGGCGAGGAGCCGGTCGGACAGTCCGTCGACCACGGCGACGATCTCGCTGAACCGGCTCGCCCCACGCGCGATCGCAAGCAGGATGCCCGAGCTCCAGCGCTTGCCGATCAGCTCGACCGCGCTGGTGAAGCGGCGGCACTCGGCATCGTCGATATGGGCGAGGTCGAGTTCGGGAGAGAGGGCTGACGGAGCGGACGTCTCGATGGTCACTATCCAATAGTAAGCCGCTCACTCAGGGTTTGCGTCGGGGCTGATCACTGGGAAGGCTGACGGGATGGATTACGGGCACGAGCTGCAGTTCGGCACATTTCTCACTCCGGCTGCCGCACCAGCGCAGGGTGCCGTCGCCCGGGCGCAGCTGAGCGAGACCTTGGGGTTCGACCTGGTCACGTTCCAGGACCACCCGTATCAGCCGGCGTTCCTCGACACCTGGACCGTGATGACCTGGGTGGCCGCGCAGACCGAGCGGATCCACATCGCCGCCAATGTGCTCAACGTGCCGCTCCGGCCGCCGGCCGTGCTCGCCCGCGCCGCCACCAGCCTCGACCTGCTCTCCGACGGTCGCTTCGACCTCGCGCTCGGCGCCGGAGGGTTCTGGGACGCCATCGAGGCGATGGGCGGCGCCCGGCTCACCCCGGGCCAGGCGGTCGACGCGCTCAGCGAGGCGATCGACATCATCCGCGGCATCTGGGCGGCCGACGACCGCAGTCCGCTGCGCGTGCCCGGCACGTACCACCGGGTGAACGGGACGAAGCGCGGCCCATCACCCGCCCACGAGATGCCGATCTGGATCGGCGCCCTCAAGCCGCGGATGCTCCGACTGATCGGACGCAAGGGCGACGGCTGGCTGCCGTCCTTCGCCTACCTCGAGCCGGGCGGCTTGGCCGCAGGCAGCGCGATCATCGACGCGGCTGCGGCGGATGCGGGCCGCGATCCCCGCGAGATCCGCCGCATGCTCAACATCTCGGGACGCTTCGCGCCTCAGCGCGGGGGATTCCTGACGGGTCCGAGCTCGCAGTGGGTCGATGAGCTGCTGCCGCTCATCCTCGAGGACGGCGTGAGCACCCTCATCCTCGCGTCCGACGATCCCGACACCATGCGGCGGTTCGCCGAGGAGGTCATGCCTGAGCTCCGGGAGTCGGCTGCGCGCGAGCGTGCCGATCGACCGGTCGAGCCGCGGCGACGCGGGGCCGCTGCACTCGCACTGCGCGCGGCAGGCCTCGACTACGACGACGTGCCCGCCTCGCTCGCGGCGAGCGCCGTCGAGCCGGGCGATTCCGGCTACTCGCGGGTGAGCTCGACCTACATGCGGGGCGGTCGGCCCGGGATCGTGCTCGCGGCCACGAATGTCGAGCAGGTGCAGGACGGCGTCGGCTTCGCCCGCCGCCATCCCGACCTGCCGTTCGGCGTGCGCAGCGGAGGGCACGGGATCAGCGGCCGGTCGACGAATCAGGGCGGGATCGTCCTCGACGTCGGCGCCCTCGCCTCCATCGAGGTAGTGGACGTGGCGGCCCGCCGCGTGCGGATCGGTCCGGGAGCCCGTTGGATGGATGTGGCGCGCGTGCTCGGCGAACGCGGCTGGGCGCTGAGCTCGGGCGACTACGGGGGAGTCGGCGTCGGCGGGCTGGCGACCGCGGGCGGCATCGGCTGGCTGGTCCGCGAGCATGGGCTGACCATCGATCACCTGCGCTCGGTCGACGTGGTCCTCGCCGACGGCAGCCTGGTGACCGCCGACGCGGAGCACCACGCGGAGCTGTTCTGGGCGATGCGCGGTGCGGGAGCGAACTTCGGGATCGCCGTGGCGTTCGAGTTCGAGGTGGACGAGGTCGGCGACGTCGGCTGGGCGCAGCTCGCGATGGACGCCACCGATCGCGCGGGCTTCCTCGAGCGCTGGGGCGCCTACATCGAGGGCGCGCCCCGGGATGTCACGAGCTTCCTGATGATGGGCGGCTCCCGAGGGGGTCAGGTCGTCGCGACCGTGATGGCCGTCGTCGACTCCGATGATCCCGATGTCATCCTCGAGCGACTCCAGCCCCTGGCGGAGGTCGCGCCGCTGCTCGATCAGACCGTTCAGCTCAAGCCCTACGCCGCGGTCATGGCCAACGCGCAGGGCGGAGCGCACAGCGGCCAGGGGGACCCGGTCGCCCGGTCCGGACTACTCGACCACATCACGAGCGAGTTCGCGGAGGCGGCCGCCCGGCTGCTGGCCACGGGGGAGGTCTACTTCTTCGGCATCCGCTCCGTGGGCGGCGCCGTCGCCGATGTGCCCTCCGATGCGACCGCCTATGCCGGGCGCAGCGCCAATTTCTCGGTCGTGGCGTTCGGATCCGACCTCGAGCGGATGAACGTGCTGTGGGAGGAGTTCGCCTCCCACTTCTCGGGGCTCTACATCAGCTTCGAGACGGATCTTCGACCCGAGCGGGTATCCGATGCCTTCCCGCCCGCCACGCTGGCCCGCCTGCGCGCGCTGAAGGAGCAGCTCGATCCGAGCAACCTGTTCCGCGACAACTTCAACATCACCCCGGCCGTCTGACCGACTGCCGCTGCAGGGCGCTCGAGCGCGGTAGCTGCAACCGAACGCGGGAGGTTCACCCACCGCGCTCGGCCGCAACCACCGCGCTCGGAGCGGACCGGGGCGCCCCTGACCCGGGATCGGCCCACGATCCGGCACACTGGGGGCGATGCTGTATCTCGTGCTCGCCAGCCTGCTGTGGGGCACGACCGGCACGGCCGCGAGCTTCCTGCCCGCGTCGGTGTCGCCGCTCGCGACCGGCGCGGCGACCATGGGCGTCGGCGGAGCGTTGCTCCTGGCCGTCGGCTGGCGCCAGGCGCTGCCGATCCTCCGCTCACGGGCGGCCTTGCCGTGGATCGTGTTCGGCGCCGTGGGAGTCGTCATCTATCCGCTCGCGTTCTACTCGGCCATGTCGTCGGCCGGGGTGGCGGTCGGCAATGTGGTCAGCCTCGGCTCGGCGCCGGTCTTCGCGGCTCTGCTCGAGTTCGCGATCGAGCGCACGCGCCTGACGGTCCGCTGGAGCATCGCGACGGCCCTCGCCGTCGCCGGCGTCGCGGCGCTGGGCATCACGGGCGACGTCGCGCACAGCCGATCCGACGCCGCAGCTTCCGACTCCGGATCGCCGATGCTCGGCGTCGGCCTCGCGCTGGTCGCCGGCCTCAGCTACGCCGGGTACACCTACGCCGCTCGGCGGCTGCTCCAGCAGGGCCATCCGTCGGGTGGCGTGGTCGGCGCGGTGTTCGGCGCCGGCGCCGTGCCGCTGCTCGTCGTGCTCCTCGTGGTCGGAGCGCCGATCCTGCAGACCGGATCGTCGATCGGCATCACCCTCTACCTCGCGATCGGTCCCATGTTCGCCGCCTACCTCCTGTTCGGACGAGGACTCAGGCATGTGTCGAGCAGCACTGCGACCACCATCACGCTGCTCGAGCCCGTCGTGGCCACGGTGCTCGCGGTGGTCGTCGTGGGAGAGCGGCTCGATGCTCCCGCATGGTTCGGGGTGGCCGCGATTCTCCTGGGAATCCTCATCATGATGGTCCGCCCGCGACCCCGGGCCGCGCGGGTGCCGAGGCTCTCCGGCGGCGGCTGAGAGCGACACGCACCGCCGCGCTCCCGACCGCTCGTCGCTACTATGTGCGAATGGCTGACGGGAGGGACGAGCGGTCTGCGGGCGGTGGAACCCCCGCCAGCCACGACGACGACGAGCTCGCATCGGCCCTCCAGGCTCAGCTCGATCGCTTCGCCCCTACCGGCTCCATCCCGGTGATCTCCGCACCCGCGGCCCCTGCGCCCGCCGCCCCTGCACCTGTCACGCCTGCGCCTGTCGCGAGAGCGGAGTCCGAGCCGACCGGGCGGGAGCCACGTGCGCGCGACGCCGCGGCAGCCTCGCCCGACGCGCCGCAGCGTCCGGCCTGGCGCGCCGCCCGCACTCCTGTCGACGTCGAGCCGGACGACGTGACTCTTCCGCGCGCCGACGTGCCTCTTCCCGTCCCCACCACGCTCACGCCCGCCTACGGCATCCCGGCAGTGCCGGGTCGGGGTCGTCGGGCGGCCGTCCCCGAGTCGCCGGGCGACTGGCCGGTGCCGCCTGCGAACCGCTGGACGCCGGAGACTCCCGCGGGCGGGCTGCCGATGCGACCGCCACGGCCGACGGGCGGCGAGCAGCGCCTGCCGTCCGCGCCCGCGACCCCGCCGCCATCTCCGCCATCTCCGCCATTCAGCGATTCAGCGGCCGTCGAGAATCCGACCGCAGGTCCTCTGCACGGCGCGCCATCCTTCTCCTCGATGCCGTTCGGCACGGGCCAGGGAACGCGCTCGCCGAATACACCGCCCGTGTCCCCGCCGGCGGCTCCCACCGCCCGTCCGTCATATCCATCCGAGGACCGCACGGATGCGCATGCAGATCCTGCTGATCTCGACGACGACGAGCTGCAGGACAGCCCACCTCGTTTCGCGCAGTTCAATCCGCCATCGCTGCGGATGCCACCGACCGCTCCGACAGAGCTGCCCTCCCAGCCGTCCTCGCATCGGCACGCCGCCCCCACCCCCGAGCTGTCCGACGCGGAGGCGAACTGGACCGCCTTCCTGCAGGAGTCGCGTCCGTCGCGCACACCGAGTGGCTCCGTTTCGGGCGCCCCGCCCGCGGCACCAGTGACGCCACCCGCCGGCGCGCCCGCGTTCCCGCCGACCGGACCGATGGACCGTCCGGTGACCGGCCCGAACACGACGCCGACGACCGGATCGACGGCGACGCCCGTCACCGGCCCGAACGGCATCGCGGCCGACTCGAAGGCGATCGAGCGTCTCGAGCGGCTGATGCCCCTGCTCGCGAGCAAGCAGCTGGACGATTCCGACTACCTCGCCTGGGAGAGCCGTCTCCGCGAGGCGGCTCACGTCGACGAGGATCCCGCGGTAGGAACGGCCAGCCGTCCCGACGAGCGAGCAGTTGAGGGCGCCGACGCCTCATCCGAGTCGGAAGCGTCACCGCGACGCCCATCCGGGGCCGATTCCGCCCCGACCTGGCAGGTGACTCAGCTCCCGCCCTCCGGTTCTGCCGTCACGCCGACGCCGATGACACCTACGCCGACGCCGATCACGCCCGTCTCCGTCACACCGGCTGCGGTCACACCTCCTCCCATCACGCCGATCGACCCCGTTCCATCGACGCCGGTGCCCTACCGACGGCAGAACCCGAGCCAGCCAGCGGACCCGTCGTTCTCCGGCGCCCCGCAGCCGATCTCGCCCACGCCTCCGCCTCTCGATCTGCCGCGGCAAGACCTGACGTTCCCGCCCACCAGTCCGACGGACGTCCGGGTCGGGCCGCCTTCCGACTTCGGCGAGCCGATGCTCGCCTATCCGCGGCTGAGCTCCACCGGTCCGGTCCCTCGCCTCGACGAGGAGCTGGACGACGAGTACGTCTACGAGCCGTTCGAGACGAGCAACACCGGCTCGATCCCGATCAACACGGGCTCCGTGCCGATCGTGACCGTCGTGGACCCCGACCTCGCCGACGACGCCGACGACGTCTGGCAGCCGGAGGAGGCGGTGCTGCATCCGGGCGACTACGCGCCGGTCGCACCGCCGGTGCGAGGCCAGGACACCGGGCCCATCACTCCGATCTTCACCCCGCGCCTCGATGAGGAGGCACCGCTGCTGCTCCCGAACGAGGTGGCCAAGGGCCGGCCGGCGTTCAGCATCGAGCAGCCCGTCGTGGAGCCGACTCCGCTGGAACAGCGCGTGGGTCGCGCCACGCGGATGTTCTGGCTGTGGTTCGCGCCCAACGCCTCCATCGTCACCCTTGCCCTCGGCGCCTCGGTCGTCGCCCTGGGCGTGAGTCTCCGGCAGGCGCTCGTCGCCGCCCTCGTCGGCACGCTCATCGCCTGCCTGCCGCTCGGGATCACCGTGCTCGGCGCCAAGCGCACCGGGCAGCCGATGGCCGTCGCCTCGCGCGCCACCTTCGGCCTGGTGGGCAATGTCGTGCCCGCCGCGCTGCAGGTCGGGATCCGCCTGGCCTGGGCCGCTGTGCTGCTCTGGCTGGTCGGCAGCAGCGTCAGCTCGATCGTGCTCGAAGCAGGCTGGGACATCTTCGTCGGGCCGCCGATCGCGGCGATCGTGGCGGTCGTCCTCGTGGCGGCACTCGGCACAGCCGTCGCGACGTTCGGCTACTGGCTCCTCGCGCGCGTGCAGCTGGCGGTCACCGGCATCGCGGCGATCTCCGTGGCCCTGGTCATCGGCTTCACCGCTCCGCTCGTCGATCTCAGCGTCGCGCTTTCCCGGCCGGATGGATCCTGGCCGCTCCTCGTCGGCGGAGCGATGGCCGTGCTCGGCGTGCTCGCGACCGCCTGGCTCGCGAGCGGCGGCGAGACGGCTCGATACCAGCGCACCCAGACCTCGGGCTCGGCCACCGTGGCGTGGGCCGCCTTCGGCGGTGCGCTGCCCGCCGTGATCCTCGTCGCCTGGGGCGCCCTGCTGGCCGCATCGTCCGATGCGATGAGCGCGGGGCTCGCCGCCGACCCGATCGCCGCCCTGGCCGACCAGATGCCCATCTGGTTCCCGGTCCCGCTGCTCTTCGCCGTGCTCGCCAGCCTCATCGCCGGCGTGACGACGACCGTGTATTCGGGCGGCCTCACCCTGCCCGGCGCGGGGGTGCCGCTCGGACGAGTGCCCTCGACCCTCATCTTCGGAGGCGTGGCGGCGGCCCTCGGCGCCGTCGCGATGCTGGCGACCAGCCGCACGGTGCCGCTCACCTTCGCCCTGCTGCCGACCATCGCCGTGCCGGTGCTGGCCTGGGCCGGGATCGTCTGCACCGACCTGCTCACCCGCAACCGCGAGATCGATGGCCTCGCCCTGCTTCGCCGCGGCGGACAGTATCCCGACTACCGCATCCTCAACCTCGTCGGGCTGCTCGTGGTCACGGTCGTCGGTATCGGCTTCCTCGGCTCCGATGGCTTCGGCTTCGAGGGCTACCTGTGGCGCCTCGGCGGCATTGATCCTGCGGGTGATCTCGCGCGCAGCGACCTGGGTCTGCTCGGCGCCCTGGTGCTCGGCCTGATCGTTCCTCTGTTCGGCGCTCTGGGCGGCGGGCGGGTCAGCGGGCGGGTCAGCGGGCGGGGGACCGGGCAGGCGACCGCGCGAGGCAACGAGCGGGTCGCGCCGGCGCGGTCTCGCGGTCGCACCGGACTGCCCGCTCGCTCCCGCGCCCGTCGCTGAGGGACCGGCTCGATAGTCTGAGCGGGTGACAGTCACCGCGAGCCCCCACCTGCAGAAGCGACTCCTCGATCTTCAGGAGCTCGACACTCGGGCGCAGCGGCTGCGGCACCAGGAGAAGACCCTGCCCCAGCTCGCCGAGCTTGCCGCCGTCGGCAAAGAGGCCGAGGCCACCCGTCGGCAGCTCACGATCGAGCGCGGCGTGCTCGAGGACATCCGCACCGAGCTGACCCGCATCGAGTCCGACGTCTCCCTGGTCGAAGCTCGCATGGCGCGCGACACCTCTCGGCTCGCCCAGGTGAGCAGTGCGAAGGACGCTCAGGGCCTCGAGCATGAGCTCGCCTCGCTCGGCCGGCGCCGATCCGATCTCGAGGACATCGAGCTGGCCGTCATGGAGCGGGTGGAATCGCAGGAGGGCGCCGTCGCCGAGCTGAACTCCGCGGCGGCGGCCCATGCCGCCCGGATCGCGGCGCTCGAGGAGGAGCGCGACAGCGCGCTCGGACTGCTTCGCGACGAGCTCGCCGACATGACCGGCCGGCGCGAGCGCATCGCCGCCGAGCTGCCCGAGGATCTCCTCGGCCTGTACGAGCGCCAGCGCACCCGCTACGGCATCGGGGCGGCGCTGCTCACCCGTGGGGTGTCTGGGGGAAGCCAGCTCGCCCTCAACGCGTCCGAGCTCGCCGAGATCCGCCGTGCCGCGCCTGACGAGGTCGTCCTCGACCCCGAGAGCGGCTGCATCCTCATCCGCACCGAGGAGTCCGGGCTCTGACCGGTCGCCCTGCCCCTTCGCCCCGCTGCTTTCACGGATCAGGCGATTCCGCCGTTTCGCACACCGTTCAGGTGATTTTCGCCTGATCCGCGTTCGATCACCTGAACCGTGAAAATGTGCCGCAGCGAGGCTTTGCGGATAGGGTGAACGCTCGAATGGGTCGGCAAGACGGTCGCGTCATCCTTCGCACCGCGTCGCAAGACGCAGGGCGCTGTGATGCCGAGGAACGTCCGGGCTCCGCAGAGCAGGGCGGTGGGTAACACCCACCCGGGGCAACCCGAGAGCAAGTGCAACAGAGAGCAGACCGCCACGTGCGCAAGCACGGGGTAAGGGTGAAACGGTGGTGTAAGAGACCACCAGGGGCCTGGGTGATCAGGCTCGCTAGGTAAACCTCGCCCGGAGCAAGGTCAAGCAGGGAACGCTGAGGCGGCTCGCCGAGTTCCCGGGTAGACCGCTAGAGGGCTGCGGCAACGCAGTCCCGAGATAGATGACCGTCACCTGCGAAAGCAGGGACAGAACCCGGCGTAGCAGCCGGCCCATTCCTTTCCTGCGTTCCGGCTCGATTCCTGCGAGATTCCGCAGGAAGCGAGCCGGAACGCAGGTACTCACGGACGGACTTCGGATGACACGGATCGCCTGCCGGCAGCTCGCCCCCCGCGTCGGCGAGCCCCAGTCCGACCGTCTGCGGGCCACCGCCGCGATCGTGGATGCGCTCGAGTCGGGCGCCCAGGTGATCGTGCTCCCTGAGCTCGCCACCTCGGGCTACATGTTCGACAGCGTCGACGAGCTGCGCGCGGCCGCGGTGCCCGCATCCGACCCGCTCTTCGCCCTCTGGTCCGAGCTCGCGCGCCCGACCGACGCCGTCGTGATCGCGGGATTCGCGGAGCTCGCGGACGACGGCACCCTGTTCAACAGCGCGATCGTGGTGGATGGGTCCGGCGTGCGCGCGGTCTACCGGAAGACCCACCTGTGGGATCGGGAGAAGCTGTTCTTCGCCGTCGGAGCCGAGCTTCCGCCGATCCTCGACACGGCTGTCGGGCGGATCGGTGTGCTGATCTGCTACGACCTCGAGTTCCCCGAGCTGTCGCGGCACCTGGCGATCGCCGGAGCAGACCTGATCGCCGTGCCGACCAACTGGCCGCGGATGCCGAAGGTCGCCGGGGGAGTGCGCCCCGAAGTCGTCATCGCGATGGCCATGGCCCGGATCAATCGGGTCGCCATCGCCGCCTGCGATCGCAGCGGCGATGAGCGCGGCCAGCAGTGGAACCACGGGACCAGCATCATCGACCTCACCGGCGACATCGTCGCGGCAACGGAGGAAGAGGGCGGCACGGCGATCGCCGAGCTCGACCTCAGCCTGTCCCGCGACAAGCAGCACACCGCGCTGGCGCACGCGCTCGACGACCGGCGCACCGACCTCTACTGAGGTTTTCCGGATCCGCGCGAGAAGAGACGCCTAGGAGTCGGCGGGGCTCGCCTTGTCGATGAGGTCCTGAGCCTCATCGGTCACCCGGGTGCCCGCGCCGTGCGCGGCCAGGGATGCGGCACCGAGCAGACCCGCGTTGTTGCGCAGCTCCGCCGGCACGATCTTCGTCTTGAGATCGAGCAGGGGCAGGAAGTCCTTGTGGTGCTTCGAGACGCCGCCGCCGACGATGAACAGATCGGGGGTGAAGAGCGATTCGAGCTTGGAGTAGTACTTCTGCAGCCGGGCCGCCCACTGCTTCCAGCTCAGTCCCTCGTTCTCCTTGACGATGAACGAGGCCTGCTTCTCGTAGTCCTCGTAGCCGTCGAGCGCGATGTGGCCGAGCTCCGCGTTGGGCACGAGCACGCCGTTGTAGATGATCGCCGAGCCGATGCCGGTGCCGAGGGTCGTCATCAGGATCAGACCCTTCCGATCCTTGGCCGCGCCGAACTGCGACTCCGCATAGCCGGCGGCATCCGCATCGTTCACGAAGGTGATGTCGCGACCCAGGGCGCTCTCGAACAGCTTCTCGGCGGCCAGGCCGATCCACGACTTGTCGACGTTGGCCGCGGACATGGTGTGCCCGTGCTGGACCACGGCCGGGAAGCAGACCCCGACCGGGGTATCGGCCGCGACGCCGCCGAGCTTGCCGATCAGCGAGACGACGGTCTCGACGATGGCGTCGGGCTTGCCGCCCTTGGGGGTGTTCAGCTTGATGCGCTCGGTGGTCAGGGTTCCGGTGTCGAGATCGACCGCCGCGCCCTTGATGCCGGTTCCGCCGATGTCGATGCCGATGGCTGCAGTGCTCACGGCTCCAACCTACCGGCCGCTGCGATCCGCTCCCTTCCGCCCAACGCATCTAGACACGTGACCCTCTGGTCACCTATGGTCGATGCATGCCCGAGGACGACGATCTCGTGTTCAAGGCGCTGGCCGATCCGACTCGACGGAGCATCCTCGACCGGCTCTTCCTCACGGACGGACTCTCGGTCTCGGAACTGGAACGAGAGCTGCCGATGAGCCGGTTCGGGGTCGCCAAGCACCTCCGCGTGCTCGAGGAGGCGAACCTGATCACCGTGCGGACCGTGGGGAGGGAGCGGCGCAGCCATCTCAACCGCATCCCGATCCGGCAGATCCACGACCGCTGGATCGACAAGTACACCGAGCCCGCGACCGCGGCGCTCGTCCGTCTCAAGCGACAGCTGGAGGAAGACTCATGAGCGCTGCATCCCCGTCGGCGGCCGATTCGACCCAGATCCACCGGATCTTCATCACGGCGTCACCCGAGGCGATCTGGGAGGCGATCACGTCGCCGCGCCTCAGCGCCCAGTACTTCTATGGGGCTCTCGTCGAGACGACGGGCGAGGTCGGGACCCCGTTCCGCTATCGATCGCCGGACGGGGCCGACCTGTGGGGCGACGAGGTGGTCCTTGAATCGCATCGCCCGACTCGCCTCGTCGTGGGATGGAGGTCCCTCTACGACCCGTCGCTGGCCGATGAGCCCACCAGCCGCGTCACCTGGGAGATCGAGGAGCTGCCCGAGGGCTTCTGCCAGCTGACCCTCACCCATGACCGGTTGGAGAACTCGCCGCGCACCGCCGCCGACGTCGGCGGAGCGGGATGGATGCGGGTGCTGAGCGGCTTGAAGAGCGTGCTCGAGACCGGCTCGGGCCTGCAGAAGCCCTGACCCGGGCGGCGGCCCCGTCCTTCACACCAGGGTGAGGATCTCCGCGCCCGTCTCGGTGACGACGAGGGTGTGCTCGAACTGCGCGGTCAGCCCGCGATCCCGGGTGACGACGGTCCAGTCGTCGGCCCAGAGATCCCAGCGGGTCTCGCCGAAGGTCAGCATCGGCTCGATCGTGAACACCATGCCGGGCTCCATGATGAGCGCGTGCGCCGGAGCCGCGTCGTAGTGCGGGATGACCAGCCTCGAGTGGAACGTCGTGTGCACGCCGTGCCCGGTGTAGTCACGGACGACGCCGTAGCCGAACCGTCGCGCGTAGCTCTCGATGGCGCGGCCGATGACGTTGACCTGCCGCCCTGGAGCCACGGCCCTGATGCCGCGAGCGAGCGCCTCGCGCGTGCGTTCGATGAGCTGACGGGCGTCGTCGCCGATCGCGCCCACCGCGAACGTCCTGTTGAGATCGCCGTGCACCCCACCGGTGAACGCGGTGATGTCGATATTGATGATGTCACCGTCTTCGAGCACGGTGTCGTCGGGGATGCCATGGCAGACGACCTCGTTGATCGAGGTGCAGACCGACTTCGGGAACCCCCGATAGCCGAGCGTCGACGGGTACGCGCCGTGCTCGATCAGGAACTGATGGCCGATCGCGTCGAGCTCGTCCGTCGTCACGCCCGGACGGATGGCGGCGCCCACCACCTCTACCGCCTGTGCGGCGATCCGGCCGGCGATCCGGATGCGATCCACGGTGTCCGGGTTCATCACGTGGGGGCCGGTGTAGGGAGCCGGAGCCGGCCGTCCGACGTATTCCGGACGGGCGATGTCGGCGGGCACCTCTCGGAGGGGGCTGAGCGTTCCCGGCGTTAGACGTCCGTCGGAGGAGCGCGGCATAGGATCAGCCTAGAGGCGCCGGGACCGGGGCCGGAGAGGGCGCCATGGCTGACATCGAGTACTGGTACAACACCCGCACCGGCGAGGTGGAGACGGGCAAGCAGTCCAATTCGCTCGACCTCGCAGGCCCGTTCGCCACCCCGGAGGAGGCCGCCAAGGCACCGGAGAAGATCAAGGCGAACAGCGAGAAGTGGGCGGCCGAAGAGGCTTCCGACTCCTGGAGGAGCTGACCGCTTCGGGAGGTTCCACCCCGATGAGGCGGTGAGCGGCGCTCTGTCGGCGGTGCGCGGCGCTCTGTCGGCGGTGCGCGGCAGACTTCCCTCATGGCAACGTGGCGAGAGATCGCGGTCGACGCACCCGGGTTCGCCGGGCGGGTGCACGAGCGGTTCTCGGCGGGCACCAACAAGACCATCGCGACGCTTCGGCGCGACGGGTCGCCGCGGATCAGCGGAACCGAGCTCGAGTTCGATGGCGAGCGGGTGACGCTCGGCATGATGCCCGGCTCACGAAAGCTCGCCGATGTCGAGCGCGATCCGCGAGTGGCCATCCACAGCCCGACCCTCGAACCGCCGAAGGAGGTGGGGGAGTGGCGGGGTGACGCGAAGCTCAGCGGCCGACTGCTCAGCATCGCGCCGCCGAATGCGGAACAGCCCGAGGGCGCCTACTTCGCTCTCGACATCCGCGAGGCGGTGCTCACCTTCGTCGATGCCGCCGAATCGCTGCTGATCGTCCAGTCGTGGGTCGACGGCAGAGGGTTCTCCGAGCTCCGGCGGAAGTGAGCTGCCCGGTCCGGCCGAGATGTCTCCAATCGCCGCTATCCGGCGCTCAGAGCGGCGGTTCCCGTCATCCCGATGAGGGCTGCGCGGTGCAGCGCTCAGTCGTACTCGTGCTCCGCGGCGGGATAGGCGCCGGATGCCACGTCGTCGCGGAAGGCGGTGACCGCATCGGTCAGCACGCCCCGGAGGTCGGCGTACCGCTTGACGAACTTCGGGTAGCGACCGCCGCTGAAGCCCGCGAAGTCGGTCCAGACCATGAGCTGCCCGCTCGTGTGCGGGCCCGCCCCCACGCTGATCGTGGGGATGGTCAGCGCTTCGGTCACCCGCTTGGCCGCACTGCTCGGGATCATCTCCAGCACCACCGAGAAGGCACCGGCCTCCTCGACGGCGAGGGCATCGGCCAAAAGGGCCTCCTCCTGGTCGCCACGACCCTGGATGACGTGCCCGCCGATCTGGTGCTCGCTCTGCGGAGTGAAGCCGATGTGCGCCATCACGGGGATCCCGGCGCCGACGATCCGACGGATCTGCTCGGCGCTGCGCACACCGCCCTCGAGCTTGACGGCGTGCGCACCCGTCTCCTTCATGAAGCGGAATGCGGTGGTCAGCGCCTGCTCGGGGCTCAGCTCGTAGGAGCCGAAGGGCATGTCGGCAATGACGAAGGCCCGCTTGGTGGCCGACGCGACGGCACGGGTGAGGGGGATGAGCTCGTCGACGGTGACCGGAACCGTGGAGTGGTAGCCGTAGACGACATTGCCGGCGGAGTCGCCGACCAGCAGGAAGTCGACCCCCGCCTCATCGAAGATGCGGGCGCTCAGCTGGTCGTAGCTGGTGAGTCCGACGATGGGGACCCCCGTGTCGCGAGCTCGCTGGAAGTGACGCTTGCGCACCCGCTTCAGCGGCTCGTCGGAGGACGCTGCAGAGCCTCCGTAGGGAGCGGTCTCGGCCGTTTCGCCGGTGGACGGCGACTGCTCTGTCATGTCCGCAAGTCTATGGGCGGGGGTGGGATGCCCGGGGCTGGACGGACTCGGCCGGTCTCGAGACGCGCCGCAGACGGCGCTCCTCGACCAACGTCTGTGGTCGGGTCGTGCTCATGTGGTTGGTCGAGGAGGCGCGCCAGCGCCGTCTCGAGACCGGTTGCCGAAGCGGTCAGCCATGCGGGCGGTAGGTGATCGGCAGGCGGCGGTCGCGGCCGAAGGCCATCTGCGAGATCTTCGTGCCGATGGCGCTCTGCCGGCGCTTCCACTCCGCGCGGTCGACGAGGCGCAGGATGTCGTCCACCAGCTCGGGCGGATAGCCGAGGTCGGCGATGTCCTGCGGGCCGAATCGGCGGCCGATGAAGGCGTCGAGGATCGCGTCGAGGTCCTCGTAGGGCGGCAGCGAGTCCTGATCCTCCTGGCCCGGCCGCAGCTCGGCCGACGGCGGCTTGCTGATCGAGTTCTCGGGGATGGGCGGCACCTCGCCGCGGGCCGCGGCCGCCTCATTGCGCCAGCGCGCGAGCTCCCAGACGAGCATCTTCGGCACGTCCTTGAGCGGTCCGAAGCCGCCCACGGAGTCGCCATAGATCGTCGAGTAGCCCACCGCGAGCTCGCTCTTGTTGCCCGTCGTCAGCACCAGGTGACCCTCGGCGTTGGACAGGCCCATCAGGATGACTCCGCGCACGCGCGCCTGCAGGTTCTCGGCGGCGAGGCCGTCGAGGTGCAGCTGCGTCTCGAACGGCGTCACCAGGTCGATGATCGCCTCGGTGCGGTAGTGCACTCCGATCCGCTCCGCCAGGTCGTCGGCGTCTCCACGGGAGTGGTCGCTCGAGTGCCGGGACGGCATGGAGACGCCGTAGACCCGATCGGCGCCGATCGCGTCGGCGGCGATGGAGGCGACGACGGACGAGTCGATCCCACCCGAGAGACCCAGGATGACGGACGGGAAGCCGTTCTTCTCGACGTAGTCGCGCAGGCCGAGGACCAGGGCGTTCCAGATCTGCTCGCGGTCGTCGGGCAGCTCGGCGATGTCCGAGGCGAGCGGAGGCTTGGCGCCCCCGCGCTTCGGAAGCTCGATCCGGTTGATCCCCTCGGTGATCGACGGGGGAGTGGCCGCCTCCGCCTGCACGTCGACGATCAGCAGGTGCTCCTCGAACTGCGGGGCGCGGGCCAGGATCCTGCCGTGCTGGTCGACCACGACGCTGTCCCCGTCGAAGACGAGGTCGTCCTGGCCGCCGACGAGGTTGACGTAGGCCACGACGGTGTCGGTCTCGAGCGATCGCTTCTGCACGAGCGGCAGTCGGATGTCGTCCTTGTCCCGCTCGTACGGCGACGCGTTGATCACGAACAGCACGCCGGCATCGGCGCTCGAGACCCGGCTGACCGGCCCGCCGTCGCGCCAGATGTCCTCGCAGACCGCGAGCGCGACATCGACGTCGCCGATGCGGAGCACGATCAGCTCGTCGCCCGGGATGAAGTTACGGTACTCGTCGAAGACCGAGTAGTTGGGCAGGTGGAACTTGGCCTGACGCCCGATCAGCTCGCCGCCGTAGAGCACGCCAGCGCAGTTCTGAGCGATCGCGGTGGGCGCGTTGCTCGTGCCTTCGAGGCGCGGATCGAACGGGCCGTCCGGGTACCCGACGATGACGGGCACGTCGCCCAGGCCCTCCTCCTTCAGCCGGGTCGCCAGCGCGAGCACGGAGTCGTGCGCCGACCGCAGGAACGAGGGGCGGGTGGCGAGGTCTTCGATCGGATATCCGGAGATCGCCATCTCGCCGAAGCCGACGAGATCGGCCCCGGCCGCGACGGCGCGCCGGGTGAACTCGACGATCTGATCGGAGTTGGCCTTGAGGGCGCCGACCACAGGGTTCGTCTGGGCGAGCGCCAAGCGAACGGCTGGCACAGCCACTAGCCTAATAGGGCACCAAACGGGGGTTTCGCCCCCGTGCTGCGCAGGCGCTGCGACGCCTCGACAGCAGACACGCGAAGGCCGCAAGGCTCGAGGATCAGGCGGGCCGACTGGCCTGCGAGGAAGGCCGGCCAGTGGTCGACAAGCAGCGCGACTTCGTACTCCGCACCATCGAGGAGCGCGGCATCAAGTTCGTGCGACTCTGGTTCACCGACGTCGTCGGCACGCTCAAGTCCGTCGCCATCGCGCCGGCCGAGGTGGAGGGCGCGTTCGCCGAGGGCCTCGGATTCGACGGTTCGGCGATCGAGGGCCTGACCCGCGCGTTCGAAGCGGATGTGCTGGCGCACCCCGATCCCACGACGTTCCAGATCCTGCCCTGGCGGGGCGAGATCGACCCGACCGCGCGGATGTTCTGCGACATCACCACGCCCGACGGCCAGCCCCACGCCGCCGACCCCCGCAACGTCCTCAAGCGCACCCTCGCGAAGGCCGCCGAGCGCGGCTTCACCTTCTACACGCACCCCGAGATCGAGTTCTACCTGCTGAAGTCGAGCCAGTTCGGCGCCGACGGCCCCGAGCCGGTCGACTCCGCCGGCTACTTCGACAACGTGCCCGGCGGCACCGCGCACGACTTCCGCCGCCGCTCCGTCCGGATGCTCGAGGACCTCGGCATCTCGGTGGAGTTCAGCCACCACGAAGCCGGCCCGGGCCAGAACGAGATCGACCTCCGGTACGCCGATGCGCTGACCACCGCGGACAACATCATGACCTTCCGCACGGTCATCAAGGAGGTGGCCATCGAGCAGGGCGTCTATGCGACGTTCATGCCGAAGCCGCTGCAGAACGAGCCGGGCTCGGGCATGCACATGCACCTCTCGCTGTTCGAGGGCGACACCAACGCGTTCTACGACGCGAGCGCCCAGTACCAGCTGTCCACGATCGGCCGTCAGTTCATCGCCGGCCTGCTGCACCACGCTCCCGAGATCACCGCGGTGACGAACCAGTTCGTCAACTCCTACAAGCGGCTCTGGGGCGGTTCGGGCCAGTCCAAGCTGGGAGAGGCGCCGAGCTTCGTCACCTGGGGCCACAACAACCGCTCCGCGCTGGTGCGCGTGCCGCTGTACAAGCCCAACAAGGGCCAGTCGTCCCGTGTCGAGTACCGCGCCATCGACTCGGCCGCGAACCCGTACCTCGCCCTGTCGCTCATGCTCGCCGCCGGCCTCAAGGGCATCGAGGAGGGCTACGAGCTCCCCGCCGAGGCCGAGGACAACGTGTGGGAGATGAGCGACGCCGAGCGTCGCGCGCTGGGCTACAAGCCGCTGCCTGCGAGCCTCGACCACGCCATCCAGCACATGGAGGACTCCGAGCTCGTCGCCGAGACCCTCGGCGAGCAGGTCTTCAACTACGTGCTGCTCAACAAGCGCCGCGAGTGGCGCGAGTACCGCGCGCAGGTCACTCCCTACGAGCTGCGCTCCAACCTCGAGGTGCTCTGAGCGGTCGCGCCATGCGATCGAGCCAGCGGCGACTCGAGCGGATCCGGCTGAACGGCGGCGCAATGATGCGACGACACGGTGCGACGACACGGTGCGACGTGATGGTGCGGCGGCACAGTGCGGGTAGGTCATGCGCCGTGAGCTGATGTCCCTCACCGAGATGGCGAAGCTCGGCTTCGCCGACCTCGGCACTGTCGCCGACCGCCTCGTCGAGCTCGAGGAACTGGGACGGACTCCATCGGAGGAGCTGCTCTCCGTCTTCGGGGATTCAGCCGATCCGGATCAGGCCCTCGACTGGCTGATCTCGCTCGGCCGGCGACATCCCGATGCGCTCCGCTCGACCCTGGCGTCCGCGGGAGTGACCCGTCGGCTCGTCCGAGCCCTGGGAGCGTCGTCGGCGCTCGGCGAGTTCGTGCTCCGCCACCCGGAGCAGATCGCGGCGCTCGGCGAGCCCATCGTCACCCCGCCGACTCCCGAGGAGCTGACCGACGATCTGCTCGCCTCCGTCGGCGCCCAGCCGACCGGCGTCGCCACCGTCGGCGGCGACAAGGGCCGGGTCGCGCTCCGGGTCGCCTACCGCCGGCAGCTGCTGCGCCTCGCCGCCTGGGATCTGGGACAGCCGCGCCCGGTCGACGCCATCCACGTCGTCACCGCCGCACTCGCCGATCTCGCCTCGGCAGCGCTGGACGCCTCCCTGGCGGTCGCCCGCCTCGACGCGACCCGCCGCGGCACCGGTCCCGGCGTCTTCAGCGCCGAGGTGCTCGCCCAGACACGGCTCGCCATCATCGGCATGGGCAAGGCGGGTGCCCGCGAGCTCAACTACGTGAGCGACGTGGATGTCATCTTCGTCGCCGAGTGCGCGACCGACACCGACATCGCCGTGGATCGGATGATCCCCGCGGCCACCCGGCTCGCCATGCTGACCATGCAGGGCGTGCACGAGACCGCCGTCGAGCCGCCGCTCTGGGAGGTGGACGCCAACCTCCGCCCCGAGGGCAAGGATGGCGCGCTTGTCCGGACCCTCGAATCGCACATCGCCTACTACGACCGCTGGGCCAAGGACTGGGAGTTCCAGGCGCTGCTGAAGGCGCGGCCCCTTGCCGGCGATCGCGAGCTGGGGGAGCGCTACGTCGAGGCGCTGGCGCCCAAGGTGTGGAGCAGCGCCAGCCGACCGAACTTCGTCGAGCAGGTGCAGCGCATGCGCGAGCGGGTCACCGACTTCATCCCGGCCGACGAGCGGGAGGTCCAGCTCAAGCTCGGTCCCGGAGGGCTGCGGGACATCGAGTTCACCGTGCAGCTGCTCCAGCTCGTTCACGGCCAGACCGACCCGTCGGTGCGCGAGCGCGGCACGCTGCGTGCTCTGGACGCCCTCGCCGCCGCCGGGTACATCGGACGGACGGAATCCGCGGAGTTCGCCGAGGACTATCGCGTGCTGCGTCTGCTGGAGCATCGGCTTCAGCTCGAGCAGCTGAGCCGAACGCATCTCATGCCGCGAGACGAGGAGCGGCTGCGGGTGCTCGCCCGGGCCACCCGGCTCGGCTCGTCGGCGAAGGAGCTCACCGCGCGCTGGCAGCGCACCAAGCGCCAGGTCCGCAGCCTGCACGAGCGCCTGTTCTACCGGCCGCTGCTCTCCGCTGTGGCGCGGCTGCCCGAGCAGTCGCTGCAGCTGACCAGCGCGCAGGCCGAAGCGCGACTCAAGGCGATCGGCTTCATCGATCCGCACGGCGCCCTCGCGCACATCGCCGCGCTCACCCAGGGCGTCTCCCGCCGCGCCACGATGCAGCGGACCCTGCTCCCGGTCCTGCTCGAATGGTTCGCCGCGGGCGCGAACCCCGATGCCGGTCTGCTCGCCTTCCGCCGGATCAGCGAGTCCCTGGGCGAGACCGCCTGGTATCTGCGCATGCTGCGCGACTCTCAAGCAGCCGCGTTCCGGCTGACCCAGGTCCTGGCGGGATCGCGCTTCGTGGTCGAGCTGATGGAGCTCTACCCGGAGGCCACCCGCTGGCTCGAGGACGACGAGCAGCTCCGGCCGCGCAGCTGGGACGCCCTCCGCGAGGAGACGCTCGCCACCGTGGCGCGGCATGCCGACCGCGACTCCGCAGCAGCCGCGCTCCGGACCGCTCGACGCCGAGAGTACCTGCGGCTCGCGCTGGCAGGCATCCTCGGCATCATCCGGATCGAGGAGCTCGGGCAGGCGCTGTCCAGCGTGACGAGCGCGATCCTGACGGGGGTCCTGCGCAGCATCCGGCGCGACGAGGGACCGTGGCCGGAGTTCGCGATCATCGCCATGGGCCGATACGGGGGAGCGGAGCTCGGCTTCGGCTCCGACGCGGACATCATCTACGTGTATCGGCCGATCGCCGGCATGGCGCCCGAGCTCGCGCAGTCCCGCGCCGAGTTCATCGTCAGCGAGTTCACCCGGCTGACCGAGGATCACCGCCTGCCGCTCGACCTCGACATCGGGCTGCGGCCCGAGGGCAAGAACGGCGCCGTCGTGCGCTCGCTGCGCTCCTACGAGGCGTACTACCAGCGCTGGTCGCTCACCTGGGAGGCCCAGGCGCTGCTGCGGGCGCGCGGTGTGGCCGGCGACCACGGCCTCGTGCAGGACTTCACGGCGCTCGCCGATCGAGTCCGGTATCCCCGGAAGATCAGCGAGAACGACGTGCGGGAGGTCAAGCGGATCAAGGCGCGGGTGGAGAACGAGCGCCTGCCGCATGGCGCCGATCCCGCGCGGCACCTCAAGCTCGGTCGCGGAACCTTGAGCGACGTCGAGTGGCTCGTCCAGCTGCTCCAGCTGCAGCACGGCTCGCGGGTGAAGGGCCTGAGGACGCCGTCGACGCTCGCTGCGCTGGCTGCCGCGGAGTCGTCGAGGCTACTGAAGAAGGACGATGCGGCCGCGCTGAGGGAGGCGTGGATCCTCGCGTCACGGCTGCGTTCGGCGATGACGCTGTCGACCAACAAGACGTCGGACATCCTGCCGTCGGAGGTCACCCAGCTCGACGGCGTCGCGCGGCTGCTCGAATACCCGCCCGGCTCGGCGGCGCTGCTCGAAGAGCACTACCTGCGGGTGACCCGGCGTTCGCGGACCGTCTTCGAGCGGCTGTTCTACGGCGAGGTCGAGCGCCTCCGCGAGCCCACCTTCTGAGTCGCGCGCCCTTTGCGCGGTCTGCAGAACCGAACGCGGTCGGTACACCGACCGCGTTCGGCTATAGCGACCGCGCGAGCACCGCGCACCGCGCACCGACGGTTTGGCTAGAGGCGGGACTTCCACACGTCGGCGTCGAGGCGGCCGGAGTAGAGCGGCAGCGGCACGTTCACATCGCCCGGCACGAACTGCTGCCACGGCCGGCTGACGCCCGCGGTGCCGAAGTCGCGGGCGTGCTGCACGTCGTCGAGGTCGATCACCGTGCTGAGCACCTGGGCGGACGAGTCCACAGCCTGGGAGCGGATGCCGCCCTGCGGATCGATGAGCAGGCTCTGGCCGCGTCCATCCGGCGCCGCGGCGTTGACGCTCGCGAAGAACACCTGATTGACGATGGCATTCGCCTGCGCGATGACGAGCTCCTGAGCGCGATCCGCCGTCGGCGTCTTGACAACGTTGAGGATGAGCTCCGCGCCCATCCACGCCAGGTGGCGCGTGCTCTCGGGGAACCACGAGTCGTAGCAGATCGACAGTCCTACCCGACCGAAGTCCTCCATGTCGAAGACGACGAACTCGGTGCCCGGGGTGACCGTCTCGTACGGCCGCCACGGGAACATCTTGCGGTAGCTGGCCACCCGCTCTCCGCGAGGAGAGTAGACGGCGGATGTGTTGTGGAACTCGCCGTTCGCGCCGCGCTCGAGGAAGCTGCCGGGCGCCAACCAGATGCCGAGATCGCTGGCGAGCTGCGACAGTGCTGCATCCCGCGGACCGTCGAGAGGCTCGGCCAGCGCGAACTCGTCGCCGCTGCCGTCGGCGAACTCCTCACCGGGCGTCAGGTGCAGCTCGGGGTAGACGAAGAGCCGCGTGCTCGGGTGGATGCGGGTCAGTCTTTCGACGTCGGTGGCGAAGAGAGCCAGGTCGCCTCCCGCCACAGAGGCTTCCTGGACGAGGGCGATCGGCAGCGGACGGCTCATGGTTCGAGGCTATCCGCACGCCCCCCTCTCAAGATCCGCCGTTCAAACGCCGAACGCGGTCGTTGCGACCGAGCGCGGTGAATAGACCGACCGCGTTCGGTTGCGACGACCGCGCGAGTGGCCTGCGAGCGCCGAACGGGCGGCCACCGAGGTGACCGCCCGTCGAATAGTGACGCTGAGGATCAGACCCCGTAGTAGAGCTCGTACTCGAAGGGGTGCGGACGCTGCGCGAGGGGCTTGATCTCCTTCTCGCGCTTGTAGTCGATCCAGGTGTCGATGAGGTCCTGGGTGAACACGTTGCCCTGCAGCAGGTAGTCGTGGTCGGCCTCCAGCGCGTCGAGGACGGCGCCGAGCGATCCGGGAACCTGCGGGATGGACTTGGCCTCCTCAGGCGGCAGCTCGTAGAGGTCCTTGTCGACGGGCTCGTGCGGCTCGATCCGGTTCTTGATCCCGTCGAGACCGGCCATCAGCTGCGCGGCGAAGGCGAGGTACGGGTTGCCCGAGGCGTCGGGCGCGCGGAACTCGATGCGCTTGGCCTTGGGGTTCGTGCCCGTGATCGGGATGCGGATCGCAGCCGACCGGTTGCCGGCCGAGTAGACCAGGTTGACCGGCGCCTCGAAGCCCGGGACCAGACGGTGGTAGCTGTTCACCGTGGGGTTGGTGAAGGCGAGCAGCGACGGGGCGTGCTTGAGGATGCCGCCGATGTACCAGCGCGCGAGGTCGGACAGTCCGCCGTAGCCGGCCTCGTCGTAGAACAGCGGCTTGCCGTCGGCCCACAGCGACTGGTGAGTGTGCATGCCGGATCCGTTGTCGCCGAACAGCGGCTTCGGCATGAAGGTCGCGGTCTTGCCCCACTGGAAGGCGGTGTTCTTGACGATGTACTTAAACTTCAGGATGTCGTCGGCCGCGTGCACCATGGTGTCGAAGCGGTAGTTGATCTCGCCCTGGCCGGCGGTGCCGACCTCGTGGTGGGCGCGCTCGAGGATCAGGCCGGCGTCGATCAGCTTGAGCGAGATGTCGTCGCGCAGATCGGCGTGCTGGTCGACGGGGCTCACGGGGAAGTAGCCGCCCTTGTACGGCGTCTTGTTGGCGAGGTTGCCGCCCTCCTCCTCGCGCCCGCTGTTCCATGCCGCCTCGGAGGAGTCGACCTGGTAGAAGCTCGAGTACTGGTTCACCTCGTAGCGCACGTCGTCGAAGATGTAGAACTCGGCCTCGGGCGCGAAGAACGCGGTGTCGGCGATGCCGGTCGAGGCGAGGTACTTCTCGGCCTTCTTGGCGACCTGGCGCGGGTCCTTGCCGTACACCTCGCCGTTGCGCGGGTTGAAGATGTCGAAGACGACGATCAGGGTGCGCTCGGCGCGGAACGGGTCGACGTACGCGGTCGAGATGTCGGGGATGAGCTGCATGTCGGACTCGTGGATGTTCGCGAAGCCGCGGATGGACGAGCCGTCGAACAGCTGGCCGACGGAGAAGAACTCCTCATCGACGGTCGAGGCGGGGATGTTGAAGTGCTGCTGCACCCCGGGAAGATCGGTGAATCGGATGTCGAGGAACTTGACCCCGGTGTCCTTGATGAACTTGATTACCTCGGATGAATCACTGAACTTGGGGTGAGACATAGAGCAGTACTCCTCGATGCGGGTGTGCGTTTGATAGAGATCGGCGTTGCATACGCCCTCCGACGATAGGAGCCTGCGGTTTCCCCGTCGTGACGCGAATGTTGCCTGAATATTACAGGGGTGATTCCACCGGCTACCGTTGGAGGGTGGCCACAGGCAGAGCATCGGCGAAGGACGGGGCGTCCAGTCGACCGGCCGCGCCCATCGACCAGGCGTTTCCCGGCGAGCGTCTCGGTCGGCCCCGCCTCGGCCCGCAGTCCGTGGCTCGCCCCGGGCGTCGGATCGCCGGCATCCTCATCGACTTCGGCGTGAGCTTCGCGGTCTACGCCCTGTTCTTCTTCGGGGACCAGTGGGCGAGCCTCATCATCTTCGCGGTGCTGCAGTACGTCTTCATCACGCTGTTCAGCGGAAGCATCGGCCACCTCGCGGCCGGACTGCGCGTCACCCCGCTGCGCGGCGGCTGGTGCGGACTCTGGCGTCCGGCGCTGCGCACGATCCTGCTCTGCCTCTTCGTGCCCGCCGTCATCTGGGACCGCGATCAGCGCGGCCTGCACGACGTGCTCTCGGGCCTGGTCATCGTCCGCGCCTGAAGCGATCGAGATGCCACTTTCCGTCCCTAAAACGGTCGGATAGGGACGAAAACTGGCATCTCGAGCGGTCAGGGGGTCGGGGTGGTCAGGGGGACGATCGTCGAGGTGCGGAAGGCGTCCTGAGCGCTGACGGTGGCGACGAGCAGGACGGCGAGCAGGATCAAAGCGATGATCGAGCCGGCCATGCCGCGGGAGCGGACCCGCCGGAAGGTCGGCTGACCCGGGACAGCGCCACTCGGCCGGGTGTCGCTGCGCAGATCGTCGCCGATCTCGGATGGCCCCATGGACTCGGATGCGGGACGCATGGCGATCAGCACGTCGCGTGCGTCCTTGAGGTCGGCGAACTGCAGCCCCGCCCGACGTCGATCGGCGTCGGATGCGTCGGCGAGCACGTCGGGGTGGGTCACGCGTGCGCGACGGAGGAAGGCGTGCTGGATCTCGGGCGATGTCGCGTCGAGCGGAACTCCGAGAGCTGCGGCGGCCTCGGCGGGCGTCATGGCGCCGCTCAGCGCATGCGCTGCGAGCGCACCTTGAGCGGGTCGATCCCCTTCGGGATCGGGAGCTGGCTGCTCGTCAGCGAGCTGAGCCGGTTGCTCACCGCGACGACCTCCGCGCGGGTCAGCTTGGGCTTGAACTTGCCGAGGCGCCGGTTGATCTGATGCAGCTGCACCGACTCCGCGTCGGGACCGACCTGGAGGGTGGAGACCGGAACGTTCGGCAGGATCCGGCCGATCGTGCTGCGCTCCTTGTCGAGCATGCGCGCGGTGCGGGTCTTGGGGCCCTCCGCGATCAGGACCACTCCCGGGCGCCCGACGGCGCGGTAGATGGCGTCCTGCGTCTTCGGGTTGACGGCGACCGGCATCTCGCTGCCGCGCCATCCGCGGCGCAGCGAGCTGCGCAGCACGGCTCCGACGGCACCGGGCTGCCCGGCGATCTGGGAGTAGGCGGCCTTCTCGGCCCGTCGGCCGAGCACCACGAGGCCGAGCAGGACGCCGAGGAGCACACCGACGACGATCCAGAGCGCGAGCACGAAGCCGTTGCCCTGATTGGTCGTGAGGCCGATGATGAGGCCGGCGATGATCGGCAGCAGCAGCGATCCGAGGAGCCACCAGGTGGACGGCGGATCGAGCCGTCGGGTCATCTTGAGGACGTCCCAGATCTGACGGAGCCGTCCCGGCTCTTTCGCCTTGGGCTTCTCTGCAGTCGTGGGTCGAGCCATGGCACCAAGGATACCGCCGCGCGGGAGGTCGCATCGATCGTCCACAGGCCGTGAATCGGGCAGGTTCTGCACAGATCCGCCGATCGGCGTCCGCAGGGTCGAGTCGGCGGTCACACTGCCGGGATGACGGAGACGATCGGCGGGTACGAGCTGGTCCGGAAGCTGGCGAGCAGCGCGCGCAGCGACGTGCACCTCGCTCGGCTGCCGGAGCGGCTGCGGACCGGTTCCGCGTCGGCGTCGCCCGATGCGCGGGATCAGGACACGTCGGCTGGCGGATCGACGGCACAAGACGGTAGGGGAGCGGTCCCGGGGGCGGTCGACGCCGAGGTCGTGCTCAAGCTGCTGCGCTCCACCGCCGACGGGGCAGGGGGTTCCGACGAACTGCTCGCCCTGAGCGCGACCGCCTCGGAGCATGTGGTGAGACTGCTCGACGTCGTCACGACCGATGACGGACGAAGCTGCCTGATCCTCGAGGCGCTGCAACCCGACGGCGTCGGCGAGCTGCTGCGTCGGCGGGAGCGGCTGGATCCCGGTGAGGCGGTCACCCTCCTCATCTCGGCCGCGCGCGGTCTCGCCGATCTGCACGCTGCGGGATGGGTCCACGGTCGGGTGGGCGCCGGCAATCTGCTGCTTCGATCGGATGGCACGCCGGTGCTGGTGGGCTTCGGAGCCGCCCGTCATCGTGACGCGGACGGCGTCGCCGCAGACCGCGCGGCGTGGGCCCGGATGGTCGGTGCCCTGCTGCCGACTCTTCCCGTTGCCGTGGTGGACGACCTCGCGGCGGGCGAGGGAGGCATCGAGGATGCGGCGGAGCGTCTGTTCGCCGTCGCCGAGCCGATCCCGGTCCGGGTGCTCGGCGATCGAATGGCTTCGCCGCGGCATCGTCTCGAGGTCGGAGAGGTATGGAGCCGGATCCCGGGACGCGGCATTCCCGTGCAGGAGCCGGCCATACAGCAGGACGACGGACCTGTTGCCTCGGGCGGGGGATGGTTCGGGCGAGGGCCGAAGGTCCGAACCGCATCGGCCGCGCCCTCGACGACCGCGAGCCGGCGGAGGTCGTCGGCGCGCGTGCGGGCCCGAACAGAAGCCTCGAAGCAGCCCGCCGCCCAGGTGCTCCTTCCGAGGGCCGCTTCCGCGCTGCGCTCGATACGGCCGAGGTTCTGGCTGCTCGGCGCGGGAGGTGCAGCCGCGTTGCTGGTGGCGGTGCTCGCCGTCCCCGTCGAGTCCCCGGCTTCCGGCGCCGTGGTTCCTCCGACGCCAGCCGCGTCGGACGGAGTCCTGCTGCCCCCAGCGGAGGCGGCGATCGTCGCGGCCATCGTCGGCGACGATCCGGCCGCCGCGGCGTCAGCGCTGGACGCACGCCGTTCCCAGTGCACGGCGGACACTGCGACGGCCTGCATCGCCGAAGTGGATCAAACCGGTTCGGCTCAGGAGGCGGCCGACCGCTCGGCTCTCGACTCCGGCACCAGCCTCGCGGGCTTGGGTCTCGAGGGCGAGGCGCAGGTCCAGCGGCTGGGCGATGCAGCGCTCGTCACCTTCGGCGCTTCGTCGGTCCTTCTCGTGCGCACCGACCTCGGGTGGCGGATACGTGATGCGTTCGCCTCAGCCGAGTGACGGGCGCCCGCCGGGGCAGACGCAGAAACGGCCCCTCACCGGATGATCCGAGGTGAGGGGCCGCTTCCGGCGTCAGTCGTCGATGTCGAGTCGACGTTTCGCAGAGGCTCGATCGGAGGAGTCAGATCCCGAGGTTCGCCGCGAAGTCGCCCGCCTCGAGACGGTTCTTGACCTGCACGAGGAACCGCGCCGCGTCGGCGCCATCCACGATCCGGTGGTCGTAGCTGAGGGCCAGGTAGACCATCGAGCGGACGGCGATCGCGTCGGCGCCGTCGACCTTCACCACGACCGGCTTCTTCACGACGATGCCGGTGCCGAGGATCGCGACCTGCGGCAGGAACACCAGCGGGGTGTCGAACAGTGCGCCGCGCGAACCGGTGTTGGTCAGCGTGAACGTGCCGCCGGCGAGCTCGTCGGGCTTCAGCTTGTTGTCGCGGGTGCGTGCGGCCAGGTCGGCGATCTGTCCGGCGAGACCGGCCAGATCGAGCGAGCCCGCGTCACGCACGACCGGGGTGAGCAGACCGCGCTCGGTGTCGACGGCGATGCTGATGTTCTCGGTGTCGGGGTAGACGATGGTGTCGCCGTCGACGGTCGCGTTGATGATCGGGTACGTCTTGAGCGCCTCTGCGGCGGCCAGGGCGAAGAACGGCAGGAACGACAGCTTCTGGCCGGTCTTCTGCTGGAACTCGCTCTTCTTGGCGTCGCGGAACTGGGCGACCTTGGTGACGTCCACCTCGACCACGCTGGTGAGCTGTGCGCTGCTCTGCATCGAGATGACCGCGCGCTCGGCGATGACCTTGCGCAGGCGCGACATCTTGACCGTGGTGCCGCGGAGCTCGGAGATCTCGACCGCGGCGGCGGTCGACGGCGCCTCGGGCGTGGCCGCTGCGGGGGCCTTCTCGGCGGCGGCGAGGACGTCCTCCTTGCGGACGCGTCCGCCGACACCGGTGCCGGTCAGCGAGTTGAGATCGACGCCCTTGTCGTTCGCCAGCTTGCGGACGATCGGCGTGACGTAGCCCGACGCCGCAGCGTGCGATCCGCCGGAGGGCGCAGCAGCAGGTGCGGGAGCCGCGGCCGGCGCGGGAGCTGCAGGAGCAGGAGCAGGAGCAGGTGCTGGAGTCGAGGGGGCGGCGGCCGGAGGAGCAGGGGCCGGAGCGGGTGCGGGGGCTGCCGGAGCGGCGGCAGGTGCAGGCGGCGCGGTGGGGGCCGCGGCGGGCGCAGCCTCCGACTCGATCGGGGCGTCGACGGAGGGGACCTCGGTCGGCGCGCCCTGGGCAGCGGTCTCCTGCAGATCGCCGTAGCCGGTCTCGGTCGGGGCGCTCGGGGCGGGTGCCGGGGGAGCGGGCTGCTCGGACACGGGCTCGGGAGCAGTCGCGGCCGACTCCGCCTCCTCCGGGGGAGCGGGAGTTGCCGACGCCTCAGGAGCGTCGGACGACGATCCGCCGGACGACGAGCCGTCGCCGATCCGCACCAGCGCGGTGCCGACGTCGACCGTCTCGTCCTCGGCGACGAGGATCTCCTCGATGACGCCGGAGATCGGCGAGGGGATCTCGGTGTCGACCTTGTCGGTGGAGACTTCGAGCAGGGGCTCGTCGACCTCCACACGGTCGCCGACGTTCTTGAGCCACCGTGTGACCGTTCCCTCGGTGACACTCTCTCCGAGTGCGGGGAGGTTGACGGACTCGCTCATTCGGTTGTCTCCTTCGTGCAGGATGCTGTGATCAGTCTAGGCCGCGAGGGCGTCGTCGCCCGGGCTCGGCTCGGGTCGACGGGTGGTTCAGAGGGCGTGCAGGGGCTTGCCGGCGAGCGCGAGGAACGCCTCGCCGAGGGCTTCGTTCTGCGTGGGGTGCGCGTGGATGAGAGGAGCGATGTCCTCGGGGTACGCCTCCCAGTTCACGACGAGCTGCGCTTCGCCGATGAGCTCGCCGACGCGCGATCCGATGCCGTGGACGCCGACGATGGGGCCGTCCTTGACCCGCACGACCTTGATCGAGCCGCTCGTGTTGATGATCTCGCTCTTCGCGTTGCCGGCGAGGCTGTAGTCGTAGGAGCTCACCTTGTCTGCCCCGAACTTCTCCACGGCCTTCGCCTCGGTCAGGCCGACGGAGGCGATCTCGGGCTCGCAGTAGGTGATCTTCGGGATGTTCACGTCGTCGATCACGACGGGGTTGAGGCCCGCGATCTCCTCGGCGACGAAGATGCCCTGCTGGAAGCTGCGGTGCGCGAGCTGCAGGCCGAAGACGATGTCGCCGATGGCGTACGTGTTCGGCGCGGAGGTGGCGAGGCGCTCGTTGGTCACCACGAACCCGCGGTCGACCGAGATACCGTTCTCCTCGAAGCCGAGGTTGGCGGTTGCCGGGCCGCGACCGACGGCCACGAGCAGAAGCTCCGCCTCGACGGTCTCGCCGTTCTCGAGGGTCACGACGACGCCATGGTCGTCCTGGGTCACGCTCTGGAAGCGGATGCCGAGCTTGTACCCGATGCCGCGCTTGCGGAAGGCGCGCTCGAGGGCCTTGCTGATGACCTCCTCCTCGTTCGGGACGAGGTGGGCCAGGCCTTCGATGATGGTGACGTCTGCGCCGAAGGACTTCCAGACGCTGGCGAACTCCACGCCGATCACGCCGCCGCCGAGCACGGCGACCTTCTTGGGGATGAAGTCGAGCGTGAGCGCCTGCTCCGACGTGATGACCCGTCCGCCGAGCTCGAGGCCCGGGAGGCTGCGGGAGTAGGAGCCGGTGGCGAGCACCAGGTGCTTGCCGGTGATGGTGTCCTCGCCGACCTTCACCGAGGTGGGGCCGGTGACCTTGCCGTCGCCGATGATCGTGGTGACGCCGCGCGCCTTCACGAGCGACTGGAGGCCCTTGTACTTCTTGGCGACGATGCCCTCGCGGTAGGCCGTGACGGCGGTGATGTCCACGCCGTTGAAGGTGGTGTTCACCCCGAAGTGGCTCGACTCGCGGGAGTAGTCCGCGACCTCGGCGGCGTGCAGCAGCGCCTTGGTCGGGATGCAGCCGCGGTGGAGGCAGGTGCCGCCGACCTTGTCCTTCTCGATCATCCCGACGGTGAAGCCGAGCTCGCTGGCTCGGAGTGCGGTGGCGTAGCCTCCGCTTCCGCCGCCCAGGATGACGATGTCGAAAGTCTGCTCGGCCACTCAGATGCTCCTCGCGTTACAGGTTTCGCAGCGTTGCTGCCCGGCGATCAGTCCCCCCGATCGCCCCCAAAACCCTACTACCTGAGCGCCGTGCTCCCGCCCCCGCGGCGCGGGTGGGTGGCGTCGCCCATGATGCCGTCGGCGAACCCTCTGCACCCGCGACGGCCCCCTTTTCTCCCGTCGGCCAGGTTGACAAGGGTGGCCGACGGTAGGAAGGGCGGCCGAGCAGGCGAGCGGGTCGTCGATCAGGAGGCGTACGACTCGGCGAGGGCGATGAGGGTGCGCACCATGACGGCCGTCGGACCCTTGCCGGTGAAGCCGTGGAAGGCTCCCGCGTTGTTGGCCGCCCCCGCGATGTCGAGATGCGCCCACGGGATCTTCTCCCCGGTGGCGTCCTTCGTGGCGTTCGTCGTGGCGTTCGTCGAGTCGGACGGCTCCGAGGCCTCGCGCTTGGCGATGAAGTCGGCGAGGAACACGGCGGCGATCAGCATTCCTCCGGCCGTGTTGCCCGGCTTGATGTTGGCGATGTCCGCGACGTCGGAGGCGAGCAGCGGGCGCAGCTCGGCGGGCAGCGGCATATGCCAGAGCAGCTCGCCGGCGCTCCGTCCGGCGGCCAGCAGCTCAGCGATGAGCCCTTCGTCCCCCATGGCGCCGACATAGCGGGTGCCGAGCGCAACGGACGCCGCGCCCGTGAGCGTCGCGACATCGATGATGGCGTCCGGCTGCTCCTCGCCCGCGGCGACCAGGCCGTCGGCGAGCACGAGGCGACCCTCCGCATCGGTGTTGAGCACCTCGACCGTCTTGCCGCCGCGGATCCGGATCACGTCGTTGGGTCGGGCGGCCGAACCGCTGGGCATGTTCTCGGCGAGGCAGAGCCACGCGGTGACCTTGACCGGGAGATCGAGCGCGGCGGCCGCGAGCGCGGCGCTCAGCACCGTGGCGGCGCCGGTCATGTCGTACTTCATGCCGATCATCGAGGCGGCCGGCTTGAGCGAGAGTCCGCCGCTGTCGAAGGTGATCCCCTTGCCGACGAGAGCGAGGTGCTTCGTCGCACCCTCGGGACTCCAGACCACCTTGACCAGGCGGGGGCCGCGGATCGAGCCCTTGCCGACGCCGAGGATGCCGCCGAAGCCGTCCCGCTCGAGCGCCTCCTCGTCCCAGACGGTCAGCTCGACGTCAAGGCCGTCGGCGAGCTCGGCGGCACGGGAGGCGAAGGTCTCGGGATAGAGGTCGGACGGGGGAGCGTTGACCAGGTCGCGGACCGTGGCCATGGCGGTGGCGGTGACGGCGGCTCGCACGGGCGCCGCGTCCGCGCCGTCGAGCGCGCTGACGGCGGTGATCGAGCTGACGGGCGGCTTCGCTCCGGCGAGGGAGTCGACCCGATACTCGGTATAGGAGTAGGCGCCGATCGCCGCTCCCTCGAGCACTGCGGTGACCTGATCCACGCTGGAGGTCGGAAGGGCGAAGGCGATCGTCGTCGCTCCGCGCAGCTGCCGGGTGACCGATCCGGCGGCGTAGCGCAGGCTGTCGGCGGTCAGCTCGCCGGTGCCGAGCCCGATCAGGGCGACGCTCTTCGCGGCGATGCCCACCGAGGGGATGCGGACGAGGTGGTCGCGACGTCCGCTCGCGCCGAAGAGCTCGATCTCGCCGAGCTCCGGCAGTCCGGGAACGGATTGCACCACGGCGGAATCGCCCTCGGTGCTCACTCCGATGACGAGCACGTCCGTCTCGATCTCGGCGGGGGACAGGGAGGAGACGGAGAGCTCGGGGATGGGCATCGGGCCAGCGTATCCACCGCTCGCTGTCAGCGTATTCAGGACCGCTCGCACGCGGCCCCGCGCTCAGGAGGCGCCACTACTGTGAAGGAATGCGGGATCCTGAGCTGCTCTTCGAACTCACGGCAGCCGCCGATGAGGTTCCGCCCGGTCTTCCGCTGGTCGCGGGTCTGACCGGCTTCGCCGATGCGGGGTCAGCGGTCACCCAGCTCAACTCCTATCTGCTCGAGGCGCTCGAAGTCGTGCCGCTGGCGGAGTTCGACAACGACGCGCTGCTCGACTACCGGGCACGGCGACCCACGATCGTCTTCGATCAGGACCATCTCGCCGAGTACACGCCGCCCAAGCTGACGCTCTCGATCGCGCACGACGACGTCGGCCAGTCGTTCCTGCTGCTGACCGGCTACGAGCCCGACTTCCAGTGGGAGCGCTTCGCCGACGCCCTCTTCCTGCTGATGGAGCGCTTCGCCGTCTCGTCGATGACCTGGGTGCACGCGATCCCGATGCCCGTGCCACACACCCGGCCGATCCAGGTGACGGTGAGCGGGACGCGCACCGACCTCATCGAGTCGATGTCGGTGTGGAAGCCCCGGACCCAGGCGCCGGCCAACCTGCTGCACCTGGTGGAGTACCGGATGCAGGAGCGCGGCGACGAGGTCGTCGGATTCGTGCTGCTCGTGCCGCACTACCTCGCCGACACCGAGCTGCCGAATGCGGCCGTGACCGCGCTCGAGAGCATCAGCGCCTCGACCGGCCTCATCTTCCCGACGGATCGGCTGCGCACCGAGGGGCGCGAGTTCCTGACCAAGGTGGACGAGCAGGTCACCGGCAACGACGAACTCCGTCGACTCGTCGGCACCCTCGAGCAGCGACACGACACGTACATGGAAGGCATGACGCTGCAGTCGCCGCTGACCGACGAGGACGGGGTCATCCCGTCCGCCGACGAGATCGCCGCCGAGCTCGAGAAGTTCCTCGCCACCCGCCGTCGCCGCGACGACGAGCAGGCCTAGTTCGCACCGAGGGCCTCGATACGGCGCTGGCGCGCCTACTCGACCACCGGGATCGCCGCGACGCGACACCGGTGGCTGAGCCGGGCGCGCAGCGCCCGTGTCGAAGCCCGCCATGACTCGACCACCGGCGGAGTCGATCGCTACCAGGGGATGCGGGTGAGCTGGCCCGACAGGCGCCAGAGTCGGCCGGACACCTCGAGCTCGTCGCGTAGCGGAGGCGGTCCCACGATCTTCGCCCCGCCCGCGGTCTGCAGCAGATTGCCGGGGCCGAGGAATTCCCCGCCCCGAAGGCTCGGATCCGTGACCGCGCGGACATTGGCCGCGGCTCCGGCGGCGTAGCCCTGGCCGATCACCCGCTCGTAGAAGGTCCGCGGCGACTTCAGACGCTCCTCCGACACGGAGTAGCCGGGGTGCGTGGCGACCGAGGTGATGGCCAGGCCTTCGTCCTGCGCCTTGGCATGCAGCCGGCGCGCGAAGAGCAGGCCTGCCCGCTTGCTGGCGGCGTAGGCCCGGAACGGGGAGTAGCCGTGATCCCAGCGCAGGTCGTGGAACTGGATCCGCCCCCATCGCGCGGCGAGCGAGCTGACCGTCACCACGCGCGCTCCCGGTGCGGCGAACGGCAGCAGCAGCCCGGTGAGCGCGTAGGGCGCGAGATGGTTGACGCCCAGATGCATCTCGAAGCCGTCGATCGTCAGCGTGCGCTCGGGCACGAGGATCGCTCCGGCGTTGTTGACGAGCGCATCCCATGAGCCGATCCGATCGGCGAACAGGGCGGCGAACTCGCGGACCGACGACAGCGCAGCGAGGTCGAGCGGCAGCACGTCGACGACGGCGGACGGGTTCGCCTCCTGGATCAGCGCGCGCGTCGCCGCGCCGCGATCCGGGTCGCGCACCGGAAGCACGAGCGGATGGCCGAGCGCCGCGAGCTGGAGCGCGGTGGCGAGGCCGACTCCGCGGGTGGCCCCGGTCAGCACGACGCGGCCCCGCTCGGTCGAATGCACGGACCGATCGTATAGATCACCGCTGAACAGAATCGGCACACCGATCCCACGGAACGGACCTCAGCCCGCGCTACCGTTGATCCAGTGAATTCGCGACGCTCCTGGCTCATCTTCGCCGCCGGCGCGCTCGCCTATCTGGTCTCCGTCTCGCAGCGATCCTCGCTCGGCGTCGCGTCGGTCGACGCGGGGGAGCGGTTCCACTCCGCGGCGTCCGCGCTGTCCACCTTGGGCGTCCTGCAGCTTGTGGTCTATGCAGGACTGCAGATCCCGGTCGGCGTGCTGATCGACAGGATCGGTCCGAAGACCCTGCTTCTCAGCGGCGCCGCGCTGATGGTGATCGGCCAGCTGATCGTCGGAGTATCGACGACCCTCCCGCTCGCGATAGTCGGGCGGGTGCTGGTCGGCGCGGGTGACGCGGCGACCTTCATCTCCGTGCTCCGCCTGATCAACACCTGGTTCTCGGGAACGCGCGTCCCCGTGCTCAGCCAGTGGATGGGCGCGCTCGGCGCGTTCGGCCAGATCCTCTCCGCCATCCCGTTCGCGATCGTGCTGCACGCACAGGGCTGGGAGCCCGCGTTCTTCAGCGCGGCCGGCCTGTCGGCCTTCGCGTTCGTCGTGGTCCTCATCCTGATCTCCGACGGTGCCGGAGTCGCACCGGGGGCCGAGCGGGTCGCGTCGATCCGCGCGTCCATCACCCAGCTCGGTGAGAGCCTCCGACGACCGGGCACCCAGCTCGGATTCTGGGCCCACTTCGTCACCCAGTCGTCCGGAGTGGTGTTCGCGCTCTTCTGGGGCTTCCCCTTCATGGTGTCCGGTCTCGGCCTGGCCCCGGCGCTCGCCTCGGCGCTGCTCGCGCTCATGGTGGTCGTGGGAGTGATCGTGGGGCCGATCCTCGGGGTGCTCACGGTGCGCCATCCGATGCGCCGATCCAATCTCGTGCTCGGCATCGTGCTGCTGATGGCGATCGCCTGGACGCTCGTGCTGGTCTGGCCCGCTCCGGTCCCCATCCCGCTCGTCGTGCTGCTGGTGGTCTGCATCAGCATCGGCGGACCGGCCTCGCAGATCGGCTTCGACTACGCCCGTACCTTCAACCCGCCCCGTCGGCTCGGCGCCGCGAACGGCATCGTGAACGTCGGAGGATTCACCGCCAGCTTCTCGATGATGTTCCTGATCGGCGTGCTGCTCGACCTGCAGAACGTCGGCGGGGACCCCGCGGATCTCTACCGGCTCGACGCCTTCCGGATCGCCCTGCTCATCCAGTACCCCGTGATCGGCTTCGGAGTGATCATGCTCATCCGCGCCCGCCGGCACACCCGCGGCCTGCTGGCCGAGGAGGAGGGAATATATGTGGGCCCCCTCTGGGTTGCATTGAACAGGGCATGGGGACCCACGAGACGACGGCTCGAGCGCAAGGCACGGAACACGGACAGCTGACTTCGCCAGCACGATCCACGCCCAGAGCGGACGCCGACCCGACCGTCCGTCCACGGTTCCCGAGCGACTGAACTCCTTAGCACCCCGCACGTGCAATAATCAATAACTGGACCCGTTCAGGGCCGCCGACTTTCTGTCGGAAGATCCGCTGGATCTCCGTCATGCGAACTCGGGGGACTTGACATGGGTCTTAGTGCTGTCCTTTTTAGCTCTCAGGAGCCAGCAGGAGCCCGTGTCAGTACTCCGGGGGCTCATCAGCCGTCCGCCCTAGATACCGCCGAAACCGGTGTGAAAGGTGATCCGATGACAATGGCCAAGACCCCAACTCTCCAGGACCAGAACGTGTCCTCTGAGACCGAAGAGGCAGGCGCCAGCCTGCCCGCAGCTGCTGCGGCGACGACCGTCGCAGCGAAGAAGCCCGCCGCCAAGAAGGCGCCCGCCGCCAAGAAGCCGGCTGCCAAGGCCGGCGCCGCGAAGACCGCCACGAAGGCCGCCTCGTCCGACGACGAGGAGAGCGACGACGCCGAGCCCGATGAGGAGGCCGAGGTCGAAGAGGTCGTCGTCGAGGACGTCGTGGTCGACGAGGACGCCGAGGACAAGGACGATTCCGACGAGAAGTCGGATGACGACGACTCCAAGAAGAGCTCGACATCCTCCGCCGACGAGAAGCTGCCGACCGGAGCGCTCGTGCTGTCGCTCGTCGACGACGAGGACGAGGTCCCCGTCTACTCGACCGCGATCACCGGTGCCACCGCCGACCCCGTCAAGGACTACCTCAAGCAGATCGGCAAGGTCCCCCTGCTGAACGCGGCAGAGGAGGTCGAGCTCGCCATGCGCATCGAGGCAGGTCTCTTCGCCGAGGACAAGCTGGCCAATGACGCGACCGGCCTCAGCAAGGAGCTCATCCGCGAGCTCCGCTGGGTCGCCAAGGACGGCCAGCGCGCCAAGAGCCACCTGCTCGGCGCCAACCTCCGCCTCGTCGTCTCGCTGGCCAAGCGCTACACCGGCCGCGGCATGCAGTTCCTCGACCTCATCCAGGAGGGCAACCTGGGCCTGATCCGTGCCGTCGAGAAGTTCGACTACACCAAGGGCTTCAAGTTCTCGACCTACGCCACCTGGTGGATCCGTCAGGCCATCACCCGCGCCATGGCCGACCAGGCGCGCACCATCCGCATCCCGGTGCACATGGTCGAGGTCATCAACAAGCTGGCCCGAGTCCAGCGCCAGATGCTGCAGGACCTGGGCCGCGAGCCCACGCCCGAGGAGCTCTCGCGCGAGCTCGACATGACGCCCGAGAAGGTCATCGAGGTCCAGAAGTACGGCCGCGAGCCGATCTCCCTGCACACCCCTCTCGGCGAGGACGGCGACAGCGAGTTCGGCGACCTGATCGAGGACACCGAGGCTGTCGTCCCCGCCGACGCGGTGGGCTTCACGATGCTGCAGAAGCAGCTCGAGAGCCTGCTCGACTCCCTGTCCGAGCGCGAGGCAGGCGTGATCCGCATGCGCTTCGGCCTCGGCGACGGCATGCCGAAGACGCTCGACCAGATCGGCGACACATTCGGCGTCACCCGCGAGCGGATCCGCCAGATCGAGAGCAAGACGATGGCGAAGCTCCGCCACCCGTCGCGCTCGCAGTCGCTGCGCGACTACCTCGAGTGATCAGGTAGCCCTTCAGGACCCGGCACGTCGAAAGCGCGGAGGCACGTGAGAGATCACGTGCCGCCGCGCTTTTCGCGTGCCGGCAGAACCAGGTTCTCAGCCGAGCCTCTCGAGCGCCTGCTCCGCGGTGGAGCCGTGCGGGACGAGCAGCTCGATCCGACTCCCAGCGACGGCGACGGTGACGGCGCTCACCTCGGGATACTCGGGATGCGGGTGGACGCTGACCGAGCGGATCGCTGAGCGCACCACGATCGTGTGCGCGCTGGACAGCGTCGGCTTGCCGCCGCGTGCGAGCTGCACGCGCCGGTGGAGCACATGCAGCTCGCTCGGAGTCGCGTAGACGACGGCCGCGTGCAGCGTCGCCGGGCGGAAGCGATGCGTCAGCGCGGCGATCGGGCCGGGCGGCGGTGCCAGGATCCGCCTGCCGTGGGCGGCGAGCAGGACGCTGCCCGGCTCGCGTCGCTGCAGCTCGCGGAAGTCGGCGCCGAGCCCGACGTCGGCCTGCCCGAGCTCAGTCAGTGCATCGATCCGGGCCGGCGCAGCGAGCCGGTCATCGGCCACCGACAGCTCGGGGCGCGGCGGCCGCAGGACGTCGATCAGCCGATGCATCTGCGCGCGTGACGAGCCGTTGTACGGCACGCTCATCGTCCCGTCCGAGGCGTGGATCACGAGGCGGCCATCGAGCAGGTCGACGCTGTCCTCGAATGCGGAGATCTCACCCAGCGGGATGGTCTCCTCGTCGACCCCTTGCGCGGATCGGGTCAGCACCGTCAGGGTGTCGTCGCGCACCAGAAGCAGGCGGTCGAAGAGATCCATTCCCGGCCGCGCGTCCCGCCGGGCGATGTCCCGCGGGATCTTCAGGGCGAGGGTCGCGTCGGCCGGATCGCCGGCCAGCCTGCGGAACACCCGCGGCACCTGGTCGACGGACGCGACGTCCGCGATCCACGGGCCGAACGCGTTGTACTCCTCGATGTCCGTCTGATCGATGTCCGTGATCGTCACCCGCCGAGCCTAGGCGGCTCATTCCGCACGCCGACTGCGAGACTGGGGCCATGGCGTCGATTCGATGGATCCCTGCTGTGCTCATCGGCCGCGCTGCACGCGCCGCGGCCCGGATCCGCAAGCCCGGGGGAGGATCGGCGGTGCCCGGCCTCGTGGTCAATCGGATCGCGCCCGGCTTCCTGGGTTCGGTGCTCTCCTCGTTCCCCGAGGGGCTCGTGGTGGTGAGCGGGTCGTCCGGCAAGTCGACGACCACGAAGATGCTCGTCACGGTGCTCGAGGCGCACGGCAAGCGGATCTTCACCAATCCCTCGACCGCCAACATCAGTCAGGGCCTCACATCCGCGCTGCTCGAGCGGGCGTCGCTGACCGGCCGGATCGACGCCGACCTCGCCGTGCTCGAGATGGACGAGGGCCACGGCGCACTGCTCTCGCCGCGCTTCACCGCGCGGTCGGTGCTGCTGACCAATGTGATGACGGATCAGATCGACCGCTTCCACGACTCCGAGAAGGTGCTCGGCATGCTGGGTCGGATCGCGTCGCGTGCGCAGGAGTCCCTGGTGCTCAACGGCGACGACGCCATGCTGGAGAAGCTCGCCGAGCGCGTCGCGGCGCCTGTCTCGATCGAGTGCTTCGGGGTGGGCGTCGAGGTGTTCGACGCGGTCCCCGGCGGACTGGGCTACGCCGAGACCACTCCGGAGCGGGTCGGCGACGGCGGCACGATCGTCACCGCCGTGAAGGGCAGATCCGCGTCGATCGCCTTCGACGAGGCCATCCACCAGGTGACGCTGCCGGCGCGGGGGGTGCACTACGCCGTGGATGCCGCAGCCGCTCTCGCCGCGGCCCGATCGCTGCTCGGCGACGCCTTCGATCCCGCGGTCGCACTGGCCGCCATCTCGGCGATGCAGGCCGTGTTCGGTCGCGGCGAGGTGGTGACCGTTCGCGGCAAGCAGGTGGAATTCGTGCTCGTCCAGAACCCCGCGAGTTTCCAGCTCAACGTCAACGAGCTCGACGAGGGCCTCGACCAGGTCCTCGTCGCCATGGGCTCCGACGTCGCCGACCCCTCCTACTTCTGGCCGGTCGACGCCTCGCGGATCGGTCGCGCGCGCATCGTCAGCGGCTCGAAGGCCAACGAGATGGCGCTGCAGCTCGCCTACCAGGGCGTCCAGGTGGACGAGGTCGATCCCGATCTGCCCGCCGCCCTCGATCGCTTCCTGGCTCTGCCCGATCCGACCTCCGGCATCAAGACCATCGTCTTCACCGCCGACCCGATGCGCCGCACCAGGTCGCACCTGGGCCTCGCCACCTAGAGCCGCCGAATTGCCACCTTCGGCTCTCAAGCTCGTGATCTGAGAGCCGAAAGTGGCAACTCGGCGCTGTTTCCTGCCACGCGGGACGAGCCGATGCGCGGCGCGACAGGAGCTGGGGCGACGCGGGGCAGAATGACGTGTGCCCACGACCACCGCTCCGACGCGAACACGCCGCCTGCACCCCGGCTGGCTCGTCGCCGCGGTCGCCTTCATCGCGCTCGTCTCGGCCGCTGGCTTCCGGGCGGCGCCCAGCGCGCTCATGCTGCCGCTCAACGAGGAGTTCGACTGGAGCAGCTCCGAGATCTCGGCGGCCATCACCGTCAACCTCCTGCTGTACGGCCTCACCGCTCCGTTCGCCGCTGCGCTGATGAACCGGTTCGGCGTCCGCACCATCACCAGCGTCGCGCTCCTGCTCGTCTCGGCGGGAGCGGCGCTCAGCATCTTCGCGACGGCGCCGTGGATGCTCATCGCGACCTGGGGGCTGCTCATCGGCCTCGGCACCGGGTCCATGGCACTCGTCTTCGCGGCGACGATCGCCGATCAGTGGTTCCTCAAGCGGCGCGGACTGGTCGTCGGCGTGCTGACCGCCGGAGGAGCGACCGGGCAGCTGATCTTCCTGCCCCTGATCGCGCAGATGGTGGTCGACTCCGGATGGCGCCAGGCCACCCTAGTGGTCGCGGCGGCCGCTCTGGCCGTGGTCCCGCTGGTGCTGATCTTCCTGCGCAACCGACCGGAGGACATCGGGATCACCCCCTTCGGTGCTCCGGAATCCTGGACGCCGCCGCCCCGTCGCAGCGGCAACGCCGCCAAGCTCGCCCTGGCGACGCTGAAGAAGGCCAGCAAGGTCCGCACCTTCTGGGCCCTCGTCGCCGGCTTCGCGATCTGCGGCGCCACCACGAACGGCCTCGTCGGCGCGCACTTCATCCCCAGCGCCCACGATCATGGGATGGCCGAGACCACGGCAGCGGGGCTGCTGGCCGTGGTCGGCATCTTCGACGTGATCGGCACCATCGCCTCGGGCTGGCTGACGGACCGCTACAACCCGCGGATCCTGCTCGGCGTCTACTACGCGGGCCGCGGCGTCGGCCTGCTCGTGCTGCCGTTCCTGTTGTCGGCAACCGTGCATCCCCCGATGATCGTCTTCATCGTGATCTACGGCCTCGACTGGGTGGCCACCGTTCCGCCCACAGTCGCGCTCTGCCGCGAGCTGTTCGGCGCAGACGGACCGCTGGTCTTCGGCTGGGTCTTCGCCTCGCACCAGATCGGCGCGGCCACCGCGGCGTCCGTCGCGGCGATCGTCCGCGACACGACCGGCGAGTACACGATGGCCTGGTTCGGAGCAGCGGGGCTGTGCATCATCGCGTCGATCATCAGCCTGACGATCCGCCGGGATCCGCTGCCGCCCATCGCGGTGGCCGCCCCCGAGAAGGTCGACGCCCCGACCTGATCCGGGCGGCGCCCTTCCCACGATCGAGATGCCACTTTCCGTCCCTATAACGGCGGAATGGGGACGGAAAGTGGCATCTCGATGGGCTGGGTGCCGCTCAGTCGGGGTGAGCCGCCACGAAGGCGTCGATCTCCTCGAGGAAGTGGTCCCGGATGCGGGGCGACAGCCAGGACGACTCGAACGAGTTGCGCGCGAACCTGGTCAGCTGCTCTCGGGTGAGGTCGGCCGCCTTGGCCAGCGCGGCGTAGTTGTCGCCGATGTAGCCGCCGAAGTACGCGGGGTCGTCGGAGTTGATGGAGACGAGCAGGCCCGCGTCGAACAGCTGCATGATCTCGTCGGTCTTCATGGCGTCGCTCACGAAGCCGTTGGAGAGGGGGCAGACGGTGAGTCCCAGCCCGCGGCTCTTGGCCTCGCGGAGCAGGCGGCGGTCCTCGACGATGTTCGTGCCGTGATCGATCCGATCCACCTGCAGCTCGTGGATGGCCTGCCGGATGTGCTCGGCGGAGTCCTGCTGATCGATGTCGCAGTGGACGGTGACCAGGAAGCCCTCGGCCCGGGCGCGAGCCATGACCGCGGCGAACTTGGCCGGTGGATTGCCGCGCTCATCCGAATCCAGGCCGACGCCGATGATCCAGTCGCGGTGGGGGAGCGCCTCCATCAGGGTCGCCATCGCGAAGCTCGGATCCATGTCGCGCAGGAAGCACATGATCAGCTCGCCCTGGATCGCGAACGAGCGACGGGCGGTGATCAGCGCGCGTCGGTAGCCGCGGATGACGGTGGAGAACTGGACGCCGCGGCTGGTGTGCGACTGCGGGTCGAAGAACATCTCGACGTGGCGCACGCCCTGGGCGCTCGCCCGGTTGAGGTAGGCCATGGCGAGGTCGAAGAAGTCGTCCTCGGTCTGCAGGACCTCCATGCTCGGGTAGTACACGGCCAGGAAGCTGGAGAGGTCGGTGAAGGTGTAGGTGTCGCGGACCTCCTCCGCCGTCGTCTCCGTGAGCGGGATGTTGTTCCGATGGGCGAGCGCCAGCTTCAGCTCGGGCTCCAGGGTCCCCTCGAGGTGCAGATGCAACTCCGCCTTGGGGATCCTGCGCGCGAATTCGGCGATGTCCATGGGTTCAGACTGCCAGTACCGGATTGCCTCGGAAAGGCAGACCGGTTTCGCGGCCGTTTCGGCGTGTCACATGCGCATAACGATCTCGGCACGCCGAGCCCCACGGGCAGGTCAGCGGAGTCGGACGAACCGGTCGGAGCCCTCGGTCTTGACCTCGACCAGGCTGGCGCGAGAGGTGAGGAAGTCCGTGAAGGTGCGGTGTCCCATCGAGCGCTCGCTGAACGAGGGATCGAGGCGACGGATCTGGGTCTTCACCGCGGCGGCGGGCTTCCACTCCTCGTCGTCCTTCGCGAGCAGCAGCTCGAGCGCGCGGAGGAGCAGTCGGGTCGCCGCCTTCTCGGTCATGGTCGCGGCGGGCGATGCGATGGGTGCCGTGCCGTCGGCGAACAGCGGAGGAAGCGACGGCGCCCATGGGGCGACGGGGGCCTCATCGGACTCGATCGCGCCTCTCGCGGTGCCGGCCTCGTCGGCATCCGTGCCCGGTTCGGTGGTGGCCGAGGACCGCGTTCCGCCTCGCGACCGTCGTGCGGTCGTCTTCGGCGCCTCCTCGACGATCGACGCGTCCTCGGCGGCGGTCTCGATGCTGGCCCGCTCGGGGTCCACCGCGCCGGGGATGGCGTCGTACATCTCGAAGTGATCGCAGGCGGAGACGAGGGCGGTGCTGGTCCGTCCCGCGACGCCGATGCCGAGCACGTAGCGGCCGAGCCGCTTGCAGCGCTGCGCGAGCGCGATGTAGTCGGAGTCACCGGCGACGATGACGACGTGGGTGAGGTCGGGGAGTCGGAACAGGTCCTCGAGCACATCGACTGAGAGCCGGATGTCGGCGCCGTTCTTGAAGGCCTTGGTGACCGGGAAGAGCTGAGTGAGGTCGACCGCCCGGTTGACGAGCTGCTTGCGGTAGCTGGCGTTCACCGGAACGGACCAGTCCGCGTACGCGCGGCTGAGCGCGACGACGCCGAACGACGAGGCGTAGTCGAGGATGGCGCTCACGTCGATCTCGGCCTGCCAGAGCTTGGTGGCGACCGGATCGTCGCTCTTCTTCGCCGGCAGCACGCTGCGCGCGTTGTCCCGCCGCCATGATCCGTTGCCGTTCAGCTCGTCGTAACGGCTGATGACGATGTTGTCGAAGTCGATGTAGACGGCGACGCGCCCCTCGGTCTGGTCTGCCATCTGAATCCGATCCTCTGCATGCGGCGGCGCCGCCCATCCAGGCTAGTGCGCCCCCCGATTCCTACGTTCCGGCCCGATGTGCACGAAATTACGCGCACATCCGCCGGTTTCGTAGGTAAGCCCGATGAGGATCTCGTCCTCGTGGGGACGGTCTGGGGAATCGAGGTGTACCTACGAAACCGGCAGATACCTACGAAATTTCGTAGGTATCGGGCCGGAACGTACACATCAGGAGCGGTCGGCGAGGCGGACGGCGTTACCGACCGCCCGCTGCATGTAGTTCCGGAAGAGGGGGACCAGGAGCAGGCGGACCGGCAGGCGGCAGAACGGGCGCGGCTTGAACTCCCACGTCCAGCGGACGATCGATCCGGTCCCGTCCTCGATGAAGGTCCAGTCGCCGCGGACGCCGTGGATGAGCCGGCCGAGCGCGTTGGTGAACTCCGTCGCCTCGTACGAGAAGGTCCGACCGCCCTGGAACTCGACGATGACCTCTTTCAGAGTCGTGCCGTCGCCGAGCACCAGGGTGCGCGACTGACCGACGCCGTCCCACGCGCCCGTCTGATCGCGGGCCTCGCGGGTCGCGGGGAAGGGCCCCCACTTCTCGTAGATGAGGGCGAGCGGTCCCGGCACGATGACGGCGAAGGCCTCGGCGGGGGTGCGGCGACTGCGGGCCTGCACGGTGGCCGGGACCGTCCGGTCGCTGCGGCTGATGAGCGTCATGCTCGACAGCGTCCCAGATGCCGCAGCGGCGCTGCGCCAGGTGCGGAGGATTCCGAGGTTCGTGTCCGATCTCATGCCCGTCCGTCCTATAGTTAGTACACACAAACTAAGTAGCTGGTGCTCGATGGCGAGACCCCGGATCCCAGGAGGTCGGCCATGGCCGAGCGACGCACATCGGCAGGCACGACTGCACCCGCACCCGGATCCGCGCGGAAGTCCGCCCGTTCCCCGATGTTCACGAAGGACCACCCGCGGTACAGATGGGTGGCGCTGAGCAACACCACCCTGGGCATGCTGATGGCCACCATCAACGGCTCGATCGTGCTCATCTCGCTGCCCGCCATCTTCACGGGCATCCAGCTCAACCCGCTCGAACCCGGCAACGTCAGCTACCTGCTCTGGATGCTGATGGGCTACATCCTGGTCACCGCGGTCCTGGTGATGAGCTTCGGCCGGCTCGGCGACATCTACGGCCGGGTCCGGATCTACAACCTCGGCTTCGTCGTCTTCACCCTGTCCGCGATCGCGCTCACCCTCGACCCGTTCACCTCGGGCGCCGGCGCCATGTGGCTGATCGCCTGGCGGGTCGTGCAGGCGGTCGGCGGCGCGATGCTGATGGCGAACTCGACCGCGATCCTCACGGATGCGTTCCCCGCGAACAAGCGCGGCATGGCGATCGGGATCAATCAGATCGCCGCGATCGCCGGCACCTTCCTCGGGCTGATCATCGGCGGCGTGCTCGCGGAGATCGACTGGCGCGCCATCTTCCTGGTCAGCGTGCCCGTCGGCATCGTGGGCAGCATCTGGGCCTACAAGTCGCTGCACGAGGTCGGCGTCCGCGGTTCCGGAAAGGTGGACTGGCCCGGCAACATCATGTTCGCCGTCGGTCTCACCTCGCTGCTCGCGGGCATCACCTACGGCATCCAGCCCTACGGCGACAGTGCCACCGGATGGCTCAACCCGTGGGTGCTCGGATCGATCCTCGGGGGCCTCGCCATCCTCGTCGCGTTCGTCTTCGTCGAGCTGCACACCAAGGATCCGCTGTTCAACATGCGCCTGTTCCGCAGCCGCGCCTTCGCCTGGGGCAACTTCGCCGGCCTCCTCGCCTCCGTCGGTCGCGGCGGGCTGCAGTTCATGCTCATCATCTGGCTCCAGGGCATCTGGCTCCCGCTGCACGGCTACTCGTACGAGTCGACGCCGCTCTGGGCGGGCATCTACCTGCTGCCCCTTACCATCGGCTTCCTGGTCTCGGGGCCGATCTCGGGCACGCTGACCGACCGCTTCGGCGCTCGGCTGTTCGCCACGGCGGGGCTGACCCTGGTGGGCGTCACCTTCATCGCGCTACTGCTCATCCCGGTCGACTTCGCCTACCCCGTCTTCGCCGTGATCACCTTCCTCAACGGGGTGGGATCGGGCATGTTCGCCGCGCCCAACCGCACGGCGATCATGAACTCGGTGCCCGCCGACCAGCGAGGAGCCGCCTCGGGGATGACCGGCACGTTCCAGAACGCCGGGAACTCGCTCTCCATCGGCATCTTCTTCTCGCTGATGATCGCCGGGCTCGCGAACACCCTGCCGGCCGCCCTGCGCTCGGGCCTGACCTCGCACGGGGTGACCTCGACCGTCGCGGACCAGGTGGCGGCGACGCCGCCGGTGGGCAGCCTGTTCGCGGCCTTCCTCGGCTACAACCCGATCCAGAGCATCCTCGGCCCGACCGGCGTGCTCGACACCCTGAAGGACGCGGACGCAGCGGCGCTCACCGGCAAGTCGTTCTTCCCCGAGCTCATCTCGCAGCCCTTCCACAGCGGCCTGGTCATCGTGTTCATCGCGGCGGCGGTCATGTCCCTGATCGGAGCCGTCGCGTCGCTCGCGGCGGGCGGCAAGTACATTCATGTTGAGACGACGCCGGCGGGCTCCGCCGTCGCCGACCAGCCGGTCAGCGCCATGAGCGACGTCTGATCGGATGCGGGCGACGAGATCGCCGCATCCGGTGGGAGGAGCCGCAGTGCAGGACGCGACGAGCACGCTCGAGTGGCGGCTGGCCTACGTGGTCGGTCGGGCCAACCGCCGGCTGCAGGGCGCGACGGGCGGCCTCAGCCACGGGCTGCTCTCCGCACTGGCCACCGTCGCCAATCGCGGCCCCATCCGTCCGGCCGATCTGGCCGCGGCCGAGCTGGTCTCGGCGCCCAGCATCACGCGGGTGATCGCCGATCTCGAAGCCCGCGGGCTGGTGGAGCGCAGCTCCGATCCGATCGACGGGCGGGCCTACCTGATCCAGGTCAGCGAGGAGGGCACGGCGGCCGTGCAGCGTGCCCGCGAGGCGCGCGCCATCGCCATGGCTGACCTCCTCGCCGAGCTCGACGCCGCGGAGCGCGCAGCGATCACGGCGGCACTTCCTGCGCTCGAGCGGGCCATCCGAGCCGGCTGAGGCACCGATCGGACGCCCGGCTGCACGAGCGCAGCGAGGCGGTTCACTCGGCGTCCTGGGCATCCCCGAGCGATTCGGATCTGTCCGCGCCGGGAGTCGTGCAAGTCTTCTGACGTGACCGCCTACATGCTCCAGCTGTTCCCCGAGCTCACCAACGTCAACGGCGACGCGGAGAACGCCCTCGTCCTCGCCCAGCGCGCGCGGTGGTCGGACATCGATGCGGAGGTCGTCGCGCTGCACGCGGGCGAGTCTGCGCCGGCGATCACGCCAGCCGCCATCGTGCTCGGCTCGGGAGTCGACTCCAGCCTGGCCCGCACTCGAGACGCGCTCGGGCAGATCGTCGGAGCGCTCGGAGACTGGATCGCCGACGGGGTCCCGGTGCTCGCCGTCGGCACGGGGATGGAGCTGCTCGGACGATCCATCGCCCTGGACGGCGAGACTATCCAGGGACTCGGCGCCATCCCGGGCACCTCCATCCCGCTCGAGAATCGGGCGACCGGCGAGCTCGTCGTGCACTCGCCGTGGGGCGCCCTCGTCGGCTACGAGAACCACGCTCGCGGCTACGACACCCGCGATCCCGGCATCACCACGCTCGGCGGAGTCGGCCATGGCATCGGCAACGGCGACGGCAGCGAGGGCATCCACTCGGGATTCATCTTCGGAACCCACCTGCACGGTCCGGTGCTCGCCCGCAATCCGACGCTGGCCATCGCGATCTCCGCGCTCGCCTTCGGCGAGGCCGAGGACGTCTACGGGCGCTCGCGCGCCGACGGCATCGCCGACACGATCAACGCCGACGCGCTCCGCCGGCTCGGGGTCGCCGCACCGGGAGCGCGATGAACGATCCGACCGCCGCAGACATCTCCCTGCCCGTGCCGGCGACCACCGACGTCGTGCTCTGCCCGTGCGGCTCGAAGGCGGACTACGCCGACTGCTGCGGTCCGATCCAGCATGGAACGCCCGCACCCACCGCGCTGGCCCTCATGCGCTCCCGCTTCACCGCGTTCACCCTCGAGCTCGCGGGTCATCTGCTGCGCACCTGGCATCCCGATACGCGGCCGAAGCGGATCGACTTCGACGAGGGATTCCTCTGGCGCCGACTGCAGATCGTCGACACCGTCCGCGGGGGAGTGGACGACACCGAGGGCATCGTCGAATTCCGTGCGATCTACAGCGGTCCGCAGGGCACCGGCTTCATCCACGAGCGCGGCCGCTTCGTGCGCGTCGACGGCGAGTGGCTCTACCTGGACGGCACCGTCTACGACAGCTGAGGGGCGCCCGCCTCTCGGCGGTGACGTCCACCGAGCGCGCGCCTCACGCGGTCTCGAACACCGAGCGCGGTCGGTGCACCCACCGCGTTCGGCTGCACCGACCGCGCGAGCAGCGTGGCCGGTGCCGGGTGGTCAATACGATCGTCGGATGCAGGCAATCGTGTTCCGGACGTCCGATCAGCCCATCGAGGTCGCGGAGGTGCAGCTCGCCTCGCCCAAGGCCGGCGAGGTGCGGGTGAAGATCGCCGCGGCCGGAGTCTGCCACTCCGATCTGCACGTGATGCGCGGCGAGTGGCAGGCGCCCGCGCCGATGGTCATGGGCCACGAGGGATCGGGCGCCGTCGTCGAGCTCGGCGAGGGCGTCACCGACCTCGCGGTGGGCGACCACGTCGTGCTGTCCTGGGTTCCGCCGTGCGGCGAGTGCCGCAACTGCCTCGCCGGCCGCGAGGCCCGCTGCCTGAAGGTGGCGAGCGTCATCGCTCCGCTCGGCGTGCTGTTCGACGGCACCTCGCGGCTCTCGATCGACGGCGAAGCCGTGCATCACTATCTCGGCGTCTCCTCGTATGCGCAGGAGGTTGTCGTGCCGGCGTCCGGCGCGATCAAGGTGCGATCGGATGCTCCCCTCGATGTCATCGCCGTCGTCGGCTGCGCCGTGGCCACCGGCATCGGCGCCGTCAGCCACACCGCGGAAGTCGAGGCGGGATCGACCGTCGTCGTGATCGGCTGCGGAGGAGTGGGGCTCAACATCGTGCAGGGCGCACGGCTGGCCGGCGCCTCGCGAATCGTCGCCGTCGACCTGCGCGCGGACAAGATCGAGCTCGCCCGTGCGTTCGGTGCGACCGACGTGATCGACGCATCCGCGGGCGACGCCGTCCAGTCGCTGTTCGAGCTGCTCCCCGCCGGCGCGGACTACGCCTTCGACGCCATCGGCCGGACCACGACGACCGAGCAGGCCATCCAGATGCTTGCCATCGGCGGAGCGGCCGTCATCGTCGGCCTGCCGCCGACCGGCGCGCGCGCCTCGTTCGAGCCGCTGGTGCTCGCCGAGGCCGATCAGCGCATCCTCGGCTCCAACTACGGCAGCGTGCGGCCGGCCATCGACATCCCCGTCCTCGTCGACCGCTACATGGCGGGGGAGCTGCTGCTCGACGAGCTCATCTCGGGACGGCGCCCGCTCGCCGAGGCCGCGGATGCCCTTGCCGACCTGCAGAGCGGCGGCGCCCTCCGCACCCTGCTCATCCCGTAGAACCGATCGAGATGCCACTTTCCGTCCCTATCCGACGGTTTTGAGGACGGAAAGTGGCATCTCGATGGGCGCTAGCGTGGAGCGGGTGACCCTGCCCAGTTCGCCCACGATCGTCGACTACCCGAGCGGGGCGGTGGAGTCGTCGGGGACCGTCCTGCACCGCGAGGTGCTCGGCGACGGGCGCGCCGCGATCCTGCTCGACCGCACCGCCGCGCACCCCGTCGACTCGGCGTGGCCCGACCAGGGGCCGGACCGCGGCATCCTGGTTGTGGACGGCCTCATCCATCCGCTGCTCGACGTCATCGTCGCCGCGACCGACGGCCACGCCCTGTTCGTGGGCGCCGACATCCCGGTGCGCAAGGGGACCGAGGGCTGGACCTTCGTGGTGGCGCACCTGGTGGATGGCTCGGGCGAGATCGCCGAGGGCGATGACGTGGAGGTCAGCGTCGATGAGGAGCATCGCGCCGGGCTCTCCGTCGGTCACACCGCCTGCCACCTGGCGTCTCTCGCCCTCAACCGCGCACTCGCCGACGCATGGTCCAAGGACGTCGCGACCGACGCGCTCGGAACGCCGAACTTCGACGCCCTGGCGGTCGACACGACCTCGATCCTCGAGAACGGCTCGCGGGACGACTATCGGATCGGCAAGTCGCTGCGCAAGAAGGGCTTCTCCGTCGCGGCGCTGGATGAGCTGGATGCAATCGCGGCGGTCGTCGACGCGCAGCTCGCGGAGTGGGTCGCGACCGGCGCCGAAGTCCGGATCGAGCGCGCCGGCGACGGCCTCACCGACCTGCGGGAATGGGTCTGCGACATCGAGGGCGGCGCTCGCATCCCCTGCGGTGGAACGCACGCGGTCTCCCTGTCGGCGCTGAATGGCATCCGGGTGACGTTGGAGCGCTCGGAGCTCGACGGCGCTTTCGGCCTCACGATGCGAACGAGCGTGGCCGCAGCTGACTGATCAGACCGCGGCAGGTCGGGTGGGCTTCGACGCGGGCGCTGTGCGCCCGGCTCAGCCATCGGTGGCTCGGTTCGGCCGCATCCGGTGGCTGAGCCGGCGCGTCAGCGCCGTGTCGAAGCCCGGCCGCGCGGATCAGCAGTGCTCGAAGACGTAGGCCGGGTCGTCCGGCGTCACCAGGTCGCGATCTCGGAGAATCATGGTCGCCGGCCGGTCCGCTGAGGCGCACGAGCTCGCGAACTCCTCGCGAAGGTCATCCGAGTACTCGATGTCTAGGACTCGATCGCCGTAGACGTCGATGTAGCCGTCGCACTCGTCGAACCGCCAGCACTCTTCGGTCACGGCGAAGTCGAAGCCGACCTCGTCGTGCAGCTGACGGGAGTGCTCCACGCTGTTCTTCTGGGCAGCGGCGAGACCGGAGGCGTGGGCGCGCTGCACATACGCAGCAGCCAGCGCGAAGTTGTCCTCGGCCGTCATCCGCCCCGCCGACCGGCTGAAGGAGTCGAGATTGTCGAACTCCACGGCGTCGAAGCCGCTCGAACGGCAGCCGTCGATGAGCGGCCCGATAACGGCCAGGATCGACTCCCGCTTCTCGGCTGTGGAGGTGTCGAAGATCACCTCGTCCGGCCAGTTCTCGTCGATGATCGGCGCCCCGTCGGAGGTGAGCACGAGATCGCTGCGATCGGCGATCCACTCCGCAGTCTCGCCCGGCTGAGACTGGAAGCCGTTGAGGTAGCAGATGGAGTAGAGCCCGGGCTCAGGCGCATCCGTGCTGTCGCGTTCGACGATCGTCACCGCGTCGGCCGGTGGGTAGGCACCGCCGAGCTGGTAGTCGGCGATCCCGCCGGATGGCGGCAGGACGACGTTCGAGTCCGGAGACGAGCCGGGACCAGCACCGAGGGGAGCGCTCGAGCAGCCGGCGAGGGCCACCCCCAAGGCCACTCCTAACAACAGTGCCAGCGCCCCGGCAGCCCGCCCAGTCGAGCGCAGGCGGCGGGTGCGGGGCATGCAGGAAAGCTACCCGCCGCGCGGAGGCAGGTGCTGGGTGCGTCAGGATGGATCGTGCCCAACCTCGGACTGCTCTTCGACGTCGACGGACCGCTGGCCAGCCCCATCACTCGGAGCGTCGTCACCCGCAGCATCCTGCACGACCTGGTGAATCTCGCTCGGGGCGGCGTGCCGATCTCGTTCATCACCGGACGATCCGACGCCTTCATCGCCGAGCAGATCGTCGCTCCGCTGTTGGACGAGGGGCTCGCCGACGCGCTCGCCGTCGGCGGCGCGGGCATGTTCGGGGTGTTCGAGAAGGGTGCCACCTGGGCGCCGATCACCTCCGACGGCATGGGCGAGGTGATCGTCGACACGAGCGTCGCGATTCCCGCGCCGGCGGTGGATGCCGTCCGCGTCCTCGTCGAGACGCACTTCTCCGACGTCGTCTTCTTCGACGAGACGAAGCGGGCGATGATCTCGGTCGAGCAGCGCACGGAGGTCTCAGCCGACGCGTTCCACGCCAGGCAGCAGGAGTTCGACGACGCCGCGTTCGACATCATGGTCGCGCACGGCCTGGGCATCCGCCAGCACGACGGCGGGCGTCAGCGCGAGGCGGCTGATTCGACCGGCGCGGTCCCGTTCCGGATCGATCCCACGATCATCAGCACCGATGTCGAGTCGGTGCTGCTCGACAAGGATCGCGGTGCTCAGCGCTCCCTCGCTTACCTCGCCACGTTCGGTCGGCTTCCGCGACGCTGGCGGAGCGTCGGCGACTCCCGCAGCGATCACAAGATGGCCGATCACCTGCATGCCGCGGGGTATGAAGTGGCGCACGTCGATGTCCGTCCGAGCGACGGAATCCTGGAGCGCGACTATCCGGTGATCACGATCGACGACAAGATCCACGACGAGGCCGGTGCCTCGTTCCTCGCGCACTGGGTGAAGCAGCTCGCTCTCGGCTGATCGGCCTGGGGGCAATTGCGCCGCACTTCGGGCACGTGACGCCAGCCTCTGAAAACGCGGGAGGGTATGGACGCGCGCCCCCGTCCGGAACAGACTGGGCCACAGCAGGTGGTCGCAACGCAGCGATCGCCGACTCCGAGCGACTTCCGACAGCGGCGCCCTGGCTCCGCCGACCCGAGGGATGGCAGCCATGACACTCGCCGAAGAGAAGAAGACCACCCAGCCCGAGCTCACCAGAGTGCTGGGTCCGAAGCTCCTGCTGCTGTTCATCGTCGGGGACATCCTCGGCACCGGCATCTATGCGCTCACCGGTCAGGTCGCCGCCGAGGTCGGGGGAGCGGCCTGGGTCCCGTTCCTCACCGCCTTCGTGGTGGCGGCGCTGACGGCCGCGTCCTATCTCGAACTCGTCACCAAGTACCCGCAGGCGGCGGGCGCCGCACTGTACGTGCACAAGGCGTTCGGCATCCACTTCGTCACCTTCATGGTCTGCTTCACCGTGATGAGCTCGGGGATCACCAGCGCCTCGGCTGCGTCGAGCGCCTTCGCGAGCAACCTGGCCGTCGGATTCGGCCTCGATGCAGGGCCAGCAGCGCTGCTCTTCATCGCCATCGCGTTCATGCTGCTGATCATGACCGTCAACTTCCGCGGCGTCGCGGAGGGCGTCGGCCTCAACGTGGTGCTCACCCTGATCGAGCTGTCCGGCCTGCTGATGGTCATCTTCATCAGCCTGTTCGCCATCTTCGGCGGGCAGGCCGACTGGTCGCGGGTCGTCGCCTTCGACACCCCGGACGGCAAGAACGTCTTCCTCGCCATCAGCACCGCGACCTCCCTGGCCTTCTTCGCGATGGTCGGCTTCGAGGACTCGGTGAACATGGCCGAGGAGACCAAGGAGCCGAGCAAGATCTTCCCGAAGACTCTGTTCACCGGCCTCGGCATCACCGCCGTCGTCTACGTGCTCATCTCTATCTGCGCCGTCGCCCTGGTGCCCGTCGGAGAGCTCGCGGGCAATGCCACTCCGCTGGTGACGGTTGTGCAGACCGCCGCACCCGACTTCCCGATCAACGTCGTGCTGCCGTTCATCTCGATGTTCGCCGTCGCCAACAGCGCGTTGATCAACATGATGATGGCGAGCCGGCTGCTCTACGGGATGAGCCGTCAGGGTGTCCTGCCGTCCTTCCTGGCCAAGGTGCACAGCACTCGGAAGACCCCGTTCGCCGCCATCCTGTTCACCACCGCCATCGCGTTGGGCCTGATCAGCTACGTGTCCCTCGACCCCGAGAGCCCGATCGTCGCGCTGCTCGGCGGCACGACGTCGCTGCTGCTGCTCGCGGTGTTCGCGGTCGTCAACGTGACCGTCCTCGTGCTGCGTAAGGACCGGGTCGAGCATGACCACTTCCGCACGCCGACCGCGCTGCCGATCCTCGGAGCCGTGTTCTGCGCCTACCTGGTGCTGCCCGTGTCGGGCCGAGCGGTCGAGCAGTACCAGATCGCGGGGGTCCTCCTCGGCATCGGCATCCTCCTGTGGCTGGTCACCTACCTCACCGGAGGCAAGCGTCGTCAGGAGCTCGTCGCGATCGAGGAGCCCGAAAAATTACACTGATGGATCCGCTCCCTCTGCGGGTCATCGAGGCGGCATTGTTCCGGCGCGGCCGCCTGACGGCCACCTGCCAGGCTCGCGCCTCCGGCACGCCCTAGGCTTACGCCTGTGCGCCCCCGGCTGGGGGCGTGTCTTCTCCCCGGCCGATGAAGGACCACATGGCATCCGCACGCTCTCTTCCGTATCCGCTCGGCGTCACCCTCCGCTCGAAGGGCGCCAATGTGGCCGTCTACTCCGAGACGGCGGACAGCGTCGAGGTCTGCGTCTTCGAGGGCGAGAACGAGACCCGCACCCGCCTCACCGAGCGCACCGGGCACGTCTTCCACGGCATCGTCGACGGAATGGCAGAGGGGACGCGCTACGCCCTCCGGGTCGACGGCCCATGGAATCCCTTGGAGGGACTGCGCCACAACGCGCACAAGCTGCTGCTCGACCCCCACGCCACCGCAGTCTCGGGGAGGTACGACTGGGGACAGGCCGTCTTCGCCCATGACATGAACGACCCCGAGACGATGGACGAGACGGACGGCGCCGGTGCGACCCCGCTCTGCGTCGTCACGAACGGCGGCTTCGACTGGGCGGACGACGAGGCGCCCTGCACCCCGCTCAGCGAGACCATCGTCTACGAGGTGCACGTCAAGGGCTTCACCCAGCTGCATCCCGATGTGCCCGAGGAGATCCGCGGCACCTACAAGGGGCTCGCGCACCCGGCCGCCATCAAGCACCTCACCGACCTCGGCGTGACCGCGGTCGAGCTCCTGCCCATCCACCAGTTCGTGCAGGACAGCCATCTCGAGGAGAAGGGCCTGCGCAACTACTGGGGCTACAACTCGCTCGGCTTCTTCGCGCCGCACGGCGAGTACAGCTCCGCGGGCGATGAGGGCGGACAGGTTGGGGAGTTCAAGCAGATGGTCAAGGATCTGCACGCTGCGGGCCTCGAGGTCATCCTCGATGTGGTCTACAACCACACCGCAGAGGGCAACCACATGGGTCCGTCCCTCTCCTTCAAGGGCATCGACAACGCGTCGTACTACCGCCTCGTCGAGGATGACCGCGCCTCGTACTTCGACACCACCGGCACCGGCAACAGTCTCAACGTCGGCCACCCGGCCGCGCTCGGCCTGATCATGGACTCCCTGCGCTACTGGGTCACCGAGATGCACGTGGACGGGTTCCGCTTCGACCTCGCCACCACGCTCACCCGTCAGGACGGCTCCGCCGAGCTGCACAGCGCCTTCCTGACGCTCATCGCCCAGGACCCGGTGCTCGCGCCGGTGAAGATGATCGCCGAGCCCTGGGACACCGCCGGCTACCAGGTCGGCGGCTTCCCGGCGGACTGGTCGGAATGGAACGGCAAGTTCCGCGACGACGTGCGGGATTTCTGGAACGGCACCGACGGAGTGCTCGGCACCCTCTCGCAGCGCGTGCTCGGCAGCCCCGACGTCTACGAGGCGGACCGCCGCTCACCGCTGTCCAGCGTCAACTTCATCACCGCGCACGACGGCTTCACCCTCGCGGACCTGACGAGCTACAACTCGAAGCACAACAAGGCGAACGGCGAGGACAACAACGACGGCGAGAGCGACAACAGGTCGTCGAACAACGGCGCCGAAGGTCCGACGGACAACGCCGCGGTCAATGAGCGTCGCGATCGCCAGCGACGCAACCTGCTGGCGACGACCCTGCTGTCCGCGGGCGTTCCGATGATCCTGGGCGGCGACGAGATCGGGCGGACCCAGGGCGGCAACAACAACGCCTACTGCCAGGACAACGAGATCTCCTGGTTCGACTGGGCGAACGCCGATCTCGACCTTCAGGAGTTCACGACCCGGCTGATCGCCCTGCGGCGGGAGAGCCCGGCCCTGCGCCCGCTCTGGTTCCGCCACGCGCCCGCGCGGGGCGAGCTCGACACGGTCCGCGTGATCCGATCCGACGCGGAGGAGTTCTCCGAGGAGGACTGGGACAACCCCGACGCCCGCTCGGTCACCTTCGTCCTCGCGCATCAGCGCAGCGACACCTTCGCCCTGCTGCTCAATGCGGCGGAGAACGGCGTGGAGTTCACCGTGCCGGATGCGCCGCACGGCGAGTGGGAGCTCGCGCTGTCGAGTGACCCCGAGCAGCAGGTGGTGGCTCCGGTGAGCACTCTCATCGTGCGCGACTGCTCCTTCACGCTGCTGCGCTCGGCCGTCAAGCGGTAGGCGCCACGGGCTTCGACACGCACGTGCGGCGCGGCTCAGCCACCGAGTCGGACTTCCGGTGGCTGAGCCGGCCGCGCAGCGCCCGTGTCGAAGCCCGGCCGCGGCTCATCCGGTGGCTGAGCCGGGCGCGCAGCGCCCGTGTCGAAGCCCGCCATCGCGACGTACGCGTGCTGGCGGCGAAGCGCTCTACAGTCGCGGCGGCTCGGTGGCGAGGCGTTCGACGGAGGGCGGGACGGCGATGCCCTGCCGGAGGTCGGGGGCGGCCTTCGCGTGCGCGGCGTGACGCTCGATGGGCACGACGCCCGCCCACGCGTCGCTCGCGAGGTCGTGTTCCGGGTCCTCGGGCCAGCCGTCCGAGATCCGCAGCGACCATGAGTCGATGGTCAAGGCGAGCATGCTCGTCGCGACGAGCTCCTTCTTGGACGACGGGCGCACCTCGCGGGTGCGTCCGGGCAGCAGGCGCTCGGTGAACGCATCGAGGGCGGCGAGCTTCCCATCGCCCTCGACGGGGGAGAACGATCCGAAGAGCACCGCGCTGCGGTAGTGCAACGACGACTCGAAGGCGGATCGGGCGACCACGATGCCGTCGACGGTCGCGATCGAGACGGAGACGGGGATCCCCGTCGCGAGCAGTCGCATCCAGCGCGATCCGGTCGATCCGTGCGCCAGCACTCGATCGCCGATCCGGCAGATGCCCGTCGGGATGACGACGGGGTGGGCGTCGGAGATGAAGCCGATGTGGGCGAGCACGGTGTCGTCCAGTAGCGCGTCGAGCAGCGCTCGATCCGTCGACATCATCTCGGGCATCCGGACCGGCCGCGTCTCCACCATCAGCCGAGGCTATCGGCCCGCCCGCTCTCCGCCCGCTCCAGGGATGCGGTGATCTGCCCAGTCCTGCCGCCCGAATCGGGATTCAGGCGGCAGCACTGGGCAACTCGGCGGATTACCGGTAGGACGGAGGCATGGACGACATCGTGCAGCGCTGGCTCGACGGATACCTGCTGGCGTGGAGGTCCAACGATCCCGACGACATCCGCGCCCTCTTCACCGAGGATGGGACCTACGCGGGGGGCCCGTTCGACCCAGAGCCCTGGATCGGCCGCGAGGCGATCGTCGAGGGCTGGATCGCGCATCTCAACGAGCCGGGCAGCTGGAGCTTCGAGGGGGCGCCGATCAGCTTCGGCGATGGCGTCGGGATCGTCCAGGGCCGCTCGGATTACACGGACGGTCGGGTCTACGCCAACCTCTGGGTGATTCGCTTCGCGCCGGATGGGCGCGCGTCCTCGTTCGTGGAGTGGTTCATGGAGCCGGGCCCGGTCCGCGCCGATCAGGTGCCCGCCGAGGACGTGCCCGCCGACCAGTGACGGGATCCAGGTGATGAGCTGCCGAGTTCTGCCGCTCGGACCGGGATTCAGGCAGCAGAACTGGGCAGCTCGCGGGAAACGAGAACGAGCCGCCCACCCGGAGGTGGACGGCTCGTTATCGAGGTTCTAGAGGTCAGCTGTTGCGGTCTGCATTGAGCTTGGCCGACTCGTCGTGCCAGCTGCGCGCGACGCCCGACAGCTTCTCCTGGTACTTCTTGCCGTGGTGGGCGCAGAAGAGCAGCTCGCCGCTGGCCATCTCGACGCGGATGTAGGCCTGCGCGCCGCAGCTGTCGCAGCGGTCAAGGGCGGTGAGCTCGAAAGCGGACTCGAGTGATTCCACGCTGCTCGCCTCGGTAACGGTGTTCGACATGTGGGGCTCCTTCAGAACTCGAGTGCGGTACTGACTGGAACAATGTAAACACGTCCAGTCTTCCCTCTTGCGCGTTGGACGAGCCGTTTCGCCCTCCGCGTAGCTATTCGTTACACAAGGGGCGATCGGATGTCATATTCGGGCACGAATTCCCGCCGTTCGATCAGGGAAACCGCGAATCGGCCGAGAACATGCGGAAAGCGACCGGTTGTCGATGCGCGGCGGGGCGCCGCACGGCCTGTCTGAAGCTCGGTCTAGCCTGACGTCGTGGCTCAACCGGATTACAACGCCCGTCACCTCTCCGTCCTCGAAGGCCTCGAGGCGGTGCGCAAGCGCCCCGGAATGTACATCGGCTCCACCGACTCCCGCGGTCTCATGCACTGCCTGTGGGAGGTGATCGACAACTCCGTCGATGAAGCTCTCGGCGGGCACGGCGACGCCATCGAGGTCGTCCTGCACGCCGACAAGAGCGTCGAGGTCCGCGACACAGCACGCGGGATCCCCGTCGACATCGAGCCCAAGACCGGCCTCAGCGGCGTCGAGGTGGTCTTCACCAAGCTGCACGCGGGCGGCAAGTTCGGCGGCGGCTCCTACGCCGCCTCGGGTGGACTGCACGGCGTCGGCGCCTCCGTCGTCAACGCCCTCTCCGAGCGCCTCGACGTCGAGGTCGACCGCAACGGCAAGACCTACGCCATGTCCTTCCATCGCGGCGAGCCCGGACTGTTCGATGACAAGGGCGGCGCCCCGTCGCCGAATGCGCCGTTCACCCCGTTCGTCTCGAACAGCGAGCTGCGCATCGTCGGCAAGGCCGCCCGCGGCAAGACCGGCACGCGCATCCGCTACTGGGCCGACCGGCAGATCTTCTCGCCCGACGCCGCGTTCTCCACCGACGACCTCATCGCCCGCGCCCGCCAGACGGCCTTCCTCGTGCCGGGACTCGCGATCGGCATCCGCGACGAGCGCGGCGCCGAGCCCGTCGACCACCGCTTCCACTTCGAGGGCGGCATCGCCGAATTCACCGACTTCCTCGCACCCGACGCCGGCGTCACCGACACCTGGCGCCTGCAGGGCACAGGAACCTTCGTCGAGACGGTGCCCGTGCTCCAGGAGAACGGGCACATGGTGCCCACCGAGGTCGAACGCGAATGCGGCGTCGACGTCGCACTGCGATGGGGCACCGGCTACGACTCGACGTTCCGCAGCTTCGTCAACATCATCTCGACGCCCAAGGGCGGTACGCACCAGGCCGGGTTCGAGGCCGCCGTGCTCAAGGTGCTGCGCACCCAGGTCGAAGCGAACGCCCGCCGGCTCAAGGTCGGCACCGACAAGCTCGAGAAGGACGACGCCCTCGCCGGGATGACCGCCGTGCTCACCGTGCGCCTCCCCGAGCCGCAGTTCGAGGGCCAGACGAAGGAGGTGCTCGGCACCCCCGCGGTCCGGAGCATCGTCACCAATGTCGTGAGCAAGGCGCTCACCGAGAAGTTCACCTCGACCAAGCGCGAGGACAAGACGCAGTCGGCGCAGCTGCTCGACAAGGTCGTCTCCGAGATGAAGGCGCGCATCTCGGCGCGCGCCCACAAGGAGACCCAGCGCCGAAAGAACGCGCTCGAGTCCTCTTCGCTGCCGGCGAAGCTCGTCGACTGCCGCAGCAACGACGTCACCTCCAGCGAGCTGTTCATCGTCGAGGGCGACTCGGCGCTCGGCACCGCCAAGCTCGCGCGCGACAGCGAGTACCAGGCGCTGCTGCCGATCCGCGGCAAGATCCTCAACGTGCAGAAGGCCTCCGTGGCCGACATGCTGAGCAACACCGAGTGCGCCTCGATCATCCAGGTCATCGGCGCCGGCTCCGGGCGCACCTTCGACCTCGAGTCCGCCCGCTACGGCAAGGTCATCCTGATGAGCGACGCCGACGTCGACGGCGCCCACATCCGCACCCTGCTGCTCACGCTGTTCTTCCGCTACATGCGGCCGCTGATCGACGAGGGCCGCGTGTTCGCCGCCGTGCCGCCGCTGCACCGGGTCGTCGTCATGAACCACGGCTCCAAGCCGAACGAGACGATCTACACCTACTCCGAGGCCGAACTGCACGGCCTGCTCGCCGGCCTCGAGAAGCAGAACAAGAAGTACCAGGACCCGATCCAGCGCTACAAGGGACTGGGGGAGATGGATGCCGACCAGCTCGCCTCCACCACCATGGACCGCCGATACCGCACGCTCCGCCGCGTGCGGGTGTCCGATGCGGCGATGGCCGAGAACGTCTTCGAGCTCCTGATGGGCAACGACGTGGCGCCGCGCAAGGAGTTCATCATCGACGGCTCGCGCGACCTCGACCGCGACCGCATCGATGCCTGAGCAGCCCGCCTGCTCCATCCCGCTCGACTGACGGTGCCGACCCGATCGAAGTATCTCGCGCTGCTCGTCGTCCTCATCTGGGGCGTCAACTTCGTCGTGATCGACGCCGGTGTCGCCGACGTCCCACCGCTGCTGTTCCTGGCCATCCGGTTCACGCTGGTCGCGTTCCCGGCCATCCTCTTCGTGCCTCGGCCGGGGATCGGCTTCTGGCGGGTGCTCGGCATCGGCGCCTTCATGAGCCTGGCGCAGTTCTCGCTGCTCTATCTCGCGCTCGCGCTCGGCATGCCCGCGGGGCTCGCCTCGCTCGTGCTGCAGATCCAGGTCGTGTTCTCCGTGATGCTCAGCGCCCTCTTCCTCGGAGAGCGCCCCTCGCGCCGGGCGCTGATCGGCATCCTGATCGGCTCGGCAGGCCTCGTCATCGTCGCGGTCGCATCGGGCCTCGGAGTCACGGCGATCCCGTTCGCGCTCACCATCGGCGCAGCGCTGGGCTGGGCGATCGGCAACACGCTCAGCAGGCGGGCCAAGGCGGCGTCCGGGCTCTCGCTCGTCGTCTGGTCGGCCCTGGTCGTTCCCGTTCCGACGGCCCTGCTGTCGCTGCTGATCGACGGCCCGGACGCGATCGTGGCCTCCATCGGCTCCTTCACAGTCGTCTCGCTGCTGTCCACGCTCTACACCGTGGTGCTGGCCTCGTTCGTGGGCTACGGGATCTGGAACACCCTTCTGGCGCGTCACCCCGCATCCGCCGTCACGCCGTTCGCCCTGCTCATCCCGATCGTCGGGATCCTCGCCGCATGGCTGCTGCGCGGCGAGCAGCCCGGCGTCGGTCAGCTGGTCGGAGGGGCGGTCATGCTCGGCGGCGTGGCCTACGCCATGCTCGAGCGGCGCCCGCGCCTCGTCTCCTGACCGGAGCCGGCCAAGCCCGCACTGTGGTGTCCCACAATCAACACGCGATCAGGGGCTTACCCGTTCGTAGTTCACGGACGAGAGGTTTTGCAGTCCTGCAATCAGCTCGTAGCGTCGGAATGTCAACGATTCCGATGGAGCACCAGTGACCCAACTCGCCCCGCCCACTACCAGCCCCGAGACGACCGGAACCGCCCGCACGGCGGCCGCCGCCACGGCGCCCGCCACGATCGACGTCGCCTGGCTGGGCGAGTACCTGCTCGGAGCGTGGGCCGAGGAGCGCAAGCACTCCCGTGAGCTGATCAAGCGCCCCGAGCTCCACCGCATCGACGGCCTGGGCATGGCCGATCACCGCGAGCGGGTGCTCGGCCAGCTCGGCCTGCTCGTCGACTGGGGAGTCGTGCACCGCGCGTTCCCAAAGTCGGTCGGCGGCGAGGACAATCACGGCGGCAACATCGCCTCCTTCGAGGAGCTGGTGCTCGCTGACGCATCGCTGCAGATCAAGTCGGGCGTGCAGTGGGGTCTGTTCGGCGCGGCCGTGATGCACCTCGGCACCGAGAAGCACCACACCGGGCTGCTGCCCGACATCATGAGCCTCAAGGTCCCCGGCGCCTTCGCGATGACCGAGACAGGTCACGGCTCGGACGTGGCAGCCGTCGGAACCACCGCGACCTACGACGAGGCGACCGGTGAGTTCGTCATCCACACTCCGTTCCGCGCCGCATGGAAGGACTACCTCGGCAACGCCGCCCTGCACGGCACCGCGGCGGTCGTGTTCGCCCAGCTCATCACGAAGGGCGTCAACCACGGCGTGCACGCGTTCTACGTGCCCATCCGCGACGAGAACGGATTCCTGCCCGGCGTGGGCGGCGAGGACGACGGCATCAAGGGCGGCCTCAACGGCATCGACAACGGGCGGCTGCACTTCGACCAGGTCCGCATTCCCCGTGACAACCTGCTGAACCGCTACGGCGATGTCGCCGAGGATGGCACCTACAGCTCGGTCATCGGCAGCCCCGGCCGCCGCTTCTTCACCATGCTCGGGACGCTCGTGCAGGGACGGGTCAGCCTCGACGGCTCGGCCGTCGTCGCGAGCAAGCTGGCGCTCACCATCGCCATCACGTACGCGACGCAGCGCCGCCAGTTCACCGCCGCCAGCGACGACGAGGTCGTGCTCCTCGACTACCAGCGCCACCAGCGCCGCCTGCTGCCCCGCCTGGCGCAGACCTACGCGATGTCGTTCGCGCACGAGACCTTCCTCAACGCGTTCGACGGCGTCTTCTCCGGCGCGCACGACACCGACGCGGACCGGCAGGACCTCGAGACCATCGCCGCGGCCCTCAAGCCGCTGAGCACCTGGGCCGCGCTGGACATCCTCCAGGAGTCGCGGGAGTCCTGCGGTGGCGCGGGCTTCCTCGCCCAGAACCGGTTCACCCAGCTGCGCGCCGACCTCGACATCTACACGACCTTCGAGGGTGACAACAACGTGCTGCTGCAGCTCGTCGCCAAGCGCCTCCTCGGCGACTACGCGGCGAAGTTCAAGAATGCCGACGCAGCCACGCTCGCGCGCTACGTCGCCGGCTCAGTTGGAGCCACGGCGGTCAGCCGCAGCGGCCTGCGCCAGCTGTCCCAGAGCATCGTCGACTTCGGCTCGACGGCCCGCTCGGTGGGATACGTCCGGGATGAGGCGTCGCAGCGCCAGCTGCTCACCGACCGTGTCCAGAGCATGGTGGCTGCGCTCGCCGGCCGTCTTCGCGCGGCCAGCAAGCTCGGCCCCGTTGCCGCGGCGGATCTGTTCAACGCCAACCAGGACGAGCTCATCGAGGCGGCCCGCGCCCACGGCGAGCTGCTGCAGTGGGAGTCGTTCACCGCGGCGCTCGAGTCGATGCCCGCCGCGACCAGGCAGGTGATGACCTGGGTGCGCGACCTGTTCGGGCTCGGCCTCATCGAGAAGCACGCCGCCTGGTACCTGATCAACGGACGGCTCTCCGCTCACCGGGCTCAGGCGATCACCGACTACATCGACGACCGCCTGCTGCCGCGCCTGCGGCCGCACGCGCTCGATCTGGTGAACGCGTTCGGGTTCGAGCCCGAGCACCTCCGCGCGGAGATCGCATCCGGCGCCGAGCAGGCCCGCCAGGACGAGGCGGCCGTGTACTACGCCGACCTCCGGGCCAGCGGCAACGCCCCCGTCGAGGAGAAGGCGCTCAAGGCCAAGAAGCGCTGATACCGGCAGACCAGCTGTTTCACGGATCAGGCGATTCTGGGATTTCGATCACGGTTCAGGCGATTTTTGCCTGAACCGTGATCGAAAGCCTGAACCGTGAAGATCACCTGAACCGTGGAAGCGGCCACGGGCGGGATCAGGCGAGCGGACCGCCGATGCTGGCCACCACGGCGTCGAGGGGCGTGCCGGATGCGTCGCGCTTGGCGCTCGCCTCGGGAAGGGACCGCACGGCTCCGTCGGCGCCGACCGCCATCGCGGGACCGTCGCCGACCCAGGCCAGCGCGAGGGAATCCTCGCCCTTGAGGAACGCGTGCGAGCGCACTCCACCGGTCGCACGGCCCTTGGCGGGGAACTCGGAGAACGGCGACACCTTGGCGCGGCCCGGGTCGGTTCCCGGCAGGGCGCCCGTCGTCGCGGAGATCGTGGCGACCACGGCGTTCTCGGGATCGTGGACGGCGCCGAAGTAGATCACGCGCGCGCCGGAGGCGACGTTGATGCCCGCCATGCCGCCCGCTGCCACACCCTGCGGACGTACGTTCGACGCGGCGAAGTGCAGCAGCTGGGTGTCGGAGGTGACGAACACGAGCTCGTCGTCGTCTCCGCCCTGGAAGGCGCCGACGACCTCATCGCCCGGCTTGAGCGCGATCAGCTCGAACTCGCTGCCCTTCGGATAGCCGGTGGGAGTGACGCGCTTGACCACGCCGTCCTTGGTGCCGAGCGCGATCGGCAGCTCGGCGACCATCGAGACGAGCGCGAGCACGTGCTCGCCCTTGCCGAGCGGCAGGTAGTCCGCGATGCGTGCCCCCGCGCCCAGCTGGACGGAGTTGGCGGGCGCGACGGGCAGGTCGACGGGGGAGAAGCGCAGCAGCCGCCCCTTGTTGGTGACCGCGCCGAGCTCCCCTCGGCTCGTCGCGGAGACGATCGATCGGATGGCGTCGTGCTTGCTGCGTCGCGGCGGCCGCACGATGGCGGTGCCGTCGGGCTGGTCGATCCGCAGCGCCCGTCCGCTCGTCGAGAGGAGGACCGTGCACGGCACGTCCTGGATCTCGAGGACGGGAGCGGCACCGCGGCGGCCCGTGGTGGCGAGCGACGGCTTGGCCTCGGTCAGCAGGGTGCGCCGCGGGGTGCCGAACTTCTCGGACACCTCGTCGAGCTCGGTGCTGACCACCTGGCGGAGCAGCTGCTCGCTGCCGAGGAGCTCCTCGAGATAGGCGATCTCGGCGAGCAGCGCATCGCGCTCCGTCTCGAGCTCGATCCGCGAGAACCGGGTCAGGCGGCGCAGGCGCAGCTCGAGGATGTACTCGGCCTGCAGCTGGCTCAACTCGAAGATGTCCATCAGGCGAGTGCGCGCCTGCTCGGAGTCGTCGCTGCGGCGGATGACCTGGATGACCTCGTCGATGTCGAGGATCGCGACGAGCAGACCCTCGACGAGGTGCAGGCGCTCCTTCCGGCGCGCGAGGCGGAACCTGGTGCGGCGGATGATCACCTGGAAGCGGTGGCCGATGTAGACGTGCAGCAGGTCGAGCAGACCGAGGGTGCGCGGGCCGCCGTCGACGAGAGCGACGTTGTTGATGCCCATCGACTCCTCGAGCGGGGTCAGCTTGTAGAGCTGCTCGAGGACTGCCTCGGGGCTGAACCCGGTCTTGATCCCGATGACCAGGCGCAGGCCGTGCTTGCGGTCGGTGAGGTCGTTGACGTCGGAGATGCCCTGGATGCGCTTGGCGTTGACGCCGTCCTTGATCTTCTCGATCACGCGCTCGGGGCCGACGAGGTAGGGCAGCTCGGTGACGATGAGCCCCATCTTGCGCGGGGTGATGCTCTCGATCGAGACGCGGGCACGGGTCTTGAAGCTGCCGCGGCCGGTCGCATACGCGTCGCGGATGCCGTCGAGGCCCGAGATCGTTCCGCCCGTGGGCAGGTCGGGTCCCGGGATGTACTGCATGACCTCTTCGAGCGTGGCCTTCGGGTTCTCGATGAGGAACTGGGCGCCCGCGACGACCTCGATGAGGTTGTGCGGTGCCATGTTCGTTGCCATGCCGACCGCGATGCCGGCCGCCCCGTTGACCAGGAGGTTGGGGAACGCGGCGGGCAGCACGTCGGGCTGTGTGAGCTGGTTGTCGTAGTTGGGCACGAAGTCGACGACGTCCTCGTCGAGGTTCTCCACCATGGCCATCGCCGACGGCGCCAGTCGCGCCTCGGTGTACCGGGCGGCGGCGGGGCCGTCGTCGAGCGATCCGAAGTTGCCGTGGCCGTCGATGGTGGGCAGGCGCATCGTGAACGGCTGCGCGAGGCGCACCAGGGCGTCGTAGATGGCCGAGTCGCCGTGGGGGTGCAGCTTGCCCATGACCTCACCGACGACGCGGGCCGACTTCACATGGCCGCGGTCGGGCCGGAGGCCCATATCGCTCATCTGGTAGAGGATGCGACGCTGCACGGGCTTGAGCCCGTCGCGGGCGTCCGGCAGCGCGCGGGAGTAGATCACGGAGTACGCGTACTCCAGGAAGGACCCCTGCATCTCGGTGGAGACGTCGACGTCCTGGATCTTCTCGACCGGGCCGCCTGCTGCGCCGTCTGTGGTTGTCATGGGCTCCTCGTCGGACGCGGTGCGCGGGATGCGCATCGCACGGTGTGCCGGCCTCCGTGCCGATCACCGCGCGGGTGCGCGGCGGTGGGCGGCTCGGGGGCCACCCGACCGTCTGCCGGTTCCCTCCGGCGGACGGCGGTGAAGACATGGGTCCGCGAGCTCGCGATTCGGGGCTGTGCCAGACTGACGCGGATGCCCCCCATGCTAGTGAGCGGGTCCGACCCCGGGCCGCATCTCGACGCGGTTCTGCCCAGTTCTGTCGCCGCCATGGCCGGCAAGCCGAACCGGCTGGGGCTCCCGCGGATCCGAGCCGCCATCGTCGTGCTCGTCGACGGCCTCGGTGCCGCCGCACTCAAGGAGCGCTCCGGCCACGCGCGGACGCTGGCATCGCGGATGGGCTCGAAGGACGTCATCGAGACCGGGGCGCCCACGACCACCGCCGCCGCGCTCGCCACCCTCACCACTGGGACGCTGCCCGGCCGGCACGGCATCGTCGGCTACTCCGCCCTGGACCCCGTCGCCGACCGCGTGGTCAATCAGCTGACCGGCTGGGGCGGAACCGTCGACCCCGCGACCTGGCAGCGCATGCCGACGGTGTTCGAGACGGCGACGGGCGTTCGGTCTGTTGCTGTCGGTCCAGCCCGGTTCGCATCGTCCGGCTTCTCCGCCGCCATCCTGCGCGGCGCCGAGTACGTCGGCGCCGAGGACATCCAGGAGCGCTTCGACACCGCACTGCGGGTGGTCGGGAAGTCCGGATCGACCCTGGTCTACCTCTACGTGCCCGAGCTCGACATGGCGGCCCACGCGGTGGGCCTGGCTTCGGATCGGTGGATCACCGCGCTCGAGGAGGTGGACTCCGCGCTCGCCGACGCCCTGCGCCGACTCCGCCCGGATACGGCGCTGCTGGTCACCGCGGACCATGGATTGATCGATGTGCCCGCCGAGAGGCACGTGCTCATCGACGAGTGGGACGGCTTCGATGCGGTGCGGCACGTCGGCGGCGATCCGCGACTCGTGCACCTCTACCTCGATCCGGGTGCGAGCACCGAGGATCGCGACGCGCTGGCCGCCCGCTGGGCCGAGGATGAAGCTCCGCGAGGAAGGGTCCTGACCCGCGATCAGGCGATCGCGGACGACTGGTTCGGCCCTGTCGATCCGGAGGTCGCTCCTCGGATCGGCGACATCCTGATCGAGGCGCGCGCCGAGATCGCCTATTACGACGGCGGCGGGCCATCGTCGCCCCGATCGATGGTCGGGCAGCACGGCGCGTGGAGCGATAAGGAGCGCCGGGTTCCCCTGCTGCGCTTCGGCGCCGCTCAGCGCTGAGAGCGGCCTGTCAGCGCTGCACTGGCTACGCCGGTCTCGAGTCCCCGTCGCAAGCGTGCGACGTGGGCCCAGCGCCGTGAACGGCCTCCTCGACCAACGAGGCGTTGGGCGACCCAGCCGTCCTCCGTTGGTCGAGGAGCGAGGAACGAGCGTCTCGAGACCCGCCGAGGTCAGCGCTGCACTGGCTCTGCCGGTCTCGAGACGGCCGTGAACGGCCTCCTCGACCAACGAGGTTTCTGGCGACCCAGCCGTCCTCCGTTGGTCGAGGAGCGAGGAACGAGCGTCTCGAGACCGGCCGAGCTAATCGAGACCCGCCGAGGAGGGGCTAGGCCGGATCCTCGTCGTCGGGGCGGGCGCCGAAGACGATCTCGTCCCAGCTGGGCAGGTTGGCTCGCCCGCGGCGCGGACCCTTGCCGGAGTTCGGCAGCTGGCGCGGGGGAGGAGGCAGCTGGCCGGTGCCGCCCGATGTCGGACGCTCGAACATCTTCACCGTTGCACCGGTCGATCGATCGCTGCGGCCGTCGCTCGGATCGGCCTCGGGACGGCGAAAGGCCGATCCCGCACCGAGGCTCGTGCTCCGGGCGGCTTCGCGTTCGCTGCGGCGGCGGCGAAGCGCGTCGAGGAGGTCTGCTGTCTCGCCGAGGTCGGGCGGAAGGGTGTCCCGACCCACGGGCGTGACGGACCCGGTCCGCGGCTCGACCCGACGTGCCGGACCCGATCGATCGCCGTTCCTGTCCACGCGCTCGCCGGCCGTTCGCTCGCCCGCCCCGCGGGATCCGGGCAGCACCTCGGTCGTGTCGACGTCCCGCGGCGAGCGAGGCGTCTCCGACTCGGAACCGCTGCTGATGATGGACGTGCCGACGATCGGAGTCCCGGCCGCAGGCGCGTCCCGCTGAGTCGTGCGGGGCAGCTCGGTGGTCTCTCGGGCGGCGGCCGACCGGGAGCCGGGCTCCCGGGGCGTGAGGTCGAAGATGGCGGAGTCGAAGCGGCTCGAGTCCATCGCGGGGGGCTCTGAGGGAGGAGCGATCGGCTCGACCCGAGGCTCGGGCCGTGCGGCGGGCGCCTCGTCGGACGGCAGGGCTCGCAGGCGCGGCATGAGCGTGCCGGTGGCCTCGTGCTGCTGCGAGAGGGCGGTGGCCTCGCTGTTGATCGGGGAGAGGACAGCCTTCTTGAGGTCGAAGCTCCAGCGGGCATCATGGTCGACGCCGTCGGAGGTGAAGTTCAGCTTGAGCATCCAGCCGTCCTTCGGGTCCTTCCAGCTCGCCCAGCGCGGACCGCGGGCGGCGAGCTGCTCGAGTCGTCGGGCGATGACGGCGCCGAACCGTGCCACGGGCGCTTCGAGGCCGCCGCCCGGCAGCTGCACGGGCACCGCGAGGGCGCTCGTGATGACGTGCTCGCGCTCGGCAAGCACGGGGCCCTCGTAGCGGCGGATGTCGTAGACCGGGAACCCGGTGAGCTCGGCGACCTCTTCAGAGGTGAGACCCTCGCGGATGTAGCCCTGGATGTCGCGGACGGGCACCTTGCGCAGTGCGCCGGTCTGCAGGGTGGGCTCGTGCAGGCTCGAGGTGCGCAGCGCCGCCTGACGCAGTGCCGCTCGGATGGCGTCGTCGACCTCGACCAGGAACTGCGTCCCATCGGGCGCGGTCGCCACTATGCGCCCGTCGTCGACGCGGATCGCCCGTAAAGTCTCCACAGCTGTTTCCCTACCCCCCGGTATGCGCCCAGAATGCCACCTCCGATGAGGTTTTACGGGGAATACGCGGGGCGTGCCGGAAGTTGCCCGAGGGTTGCAGAAATCCGATGGTTGCGCCGGTTTGCTATCCCCAAGCCGATCGTGCAAACTGTCGCCGCCAATCGTTGGCACAGCACAGAAGAAGTGGATGGGCATGGCGACCGATTACGACGCCCCACGTAAGACCGACGACGACTCCGAGTCGATCGAGGCGCTCAAGGAGCGAGTGCCGGACCGGCTCTCCGGCGTCGTCGACGTCGAGGACGCCGACAACCCCGCGAGCTTCGACCTTCCCGGTGCAGACCTCTCCGATCTCGACCTCGATGTCATCGTCCTGCCGCCTCAGGCGGACGAGTTCACCTGCGTCTCGTGCTTCCTCGTGAAGAACCGCTCGCAGTTCGACCACGAGACCGGCCTCGGCCCGGTCTGCCAGGAGTGCCAGCTGTAGTCGGAGACCGACTATCGCGGTGAATCAAGGCCTTCACGTCTCAGGACGTGAGGGCCTTCGCCGTCTCTATGGCGCCGATCAGCTCGTCAGGTCGTCGGGAGGACGCCAGCCAGTACGGAGCGGGATCGCTGATGTCGAGGAGCTCGATCCGCACGACGGGGTCGATCCACGGACGCAGGCAGAGGAAGGCGCGGGCGTCGAGACGGACGCCGCGCTCCGCTGTCGCCTCCGCCGCGCGATAGGCGGCGACGGTGCCGACCAGCGCGACATCGATGTGTGCGCGACCGACCCGCAAGGTGCGTCCGGAGACCTCGATCCTCGGTGCGGGGATGATCAGCAGTCCCATGGCGCCGAGGTAGAGCACCGCAGCGCAGATGACGCCGGCGGTGATCGAGATGGGCAGGAAGACCAGCAGACTCGCGGGAATCACGAGCGCGCAGGCGATGTAGAGCCACGCGCTCGGCCACAGACGCTCGGAGTAGGACACCTCCCCATTGCACCAGACATCGTGGACTACCCTCGACACGTGCCAGAGCCCGTGCGTGTGCTGTTCACCGGCGAACAGACCCCTGTGTACGCCCATCCGGGCGACGCAGGAGCGGACCTCACCTCCTCGGAGGACGTGCTGCTGGGGCCCGGTCAGCGGGCGCTCGTCGGAACGGGGACGTCGATCGCGCTGCCGAACGGCCACGTCGCCTTCGTCGTCCCGCGCAGCGGCCTTGCGGCCAAGCACGGCATCACCATCGTCAACACACCCGGCACCGTCGACGCGGGCTACCGCGGCGAGATCAAGGTCATCCTGCTCAACACGGACTCCACCGAGCCCTATCAGGTGCGAGCGGGCGACCGCATCGCCCAGGTGATCGTCATGCCCGTCGCACCCGCCCAGTTCCTCCGCGTGGACAGCCTTCCTGGCAGCCACCGCGGCTCGGGCGGCTTCGGGTCGACCGGCCTCGGGTCATCCGGCATCGAGTCACCCGGCCCTGCCGGCGAGGAAGGACTGAGCTTGTGAGCGATCCCCAGGACGCAGATCTGCAGCCGAAGTCGGCCCCGGAGGATCGAGAGCTGAACGGCCCGCTCGATGTCACCGAGGCCAACGCGGTGCGGCCCTACGTCGACCTCGGCGGCGTGAAGATCGTCCCGCGCGAAGGACTGCACCTCCGCCTCGAAGTGGAGGACGGCACCAAGCGGGTCGTCGCAGTCGGGCTCGACTACGCCGGATCCACCCTGCAGGTCCAGCCGTTCGCGGCGCCCCGCACGAGCGGCCTCTGGCACGAGATCCGCGCGCAGATCGTCGAGCAGATCCAGAAGCAGGGCGGCACCACGCGTCTCGCCGACGGCCCGTTCGGCCCCGAGCTGGTCGCCACAATTCCCGTCGCCGCGGGCCCGGGCGCCCCGCCGCAGTCCCGGATCGCGCGCTTCATCGGCGTCGACGGACCGCGTTGGTTCCTCCGCGGCGTCATCGCCGGCGAGGGAGCGGTCAATCCGCAGGCCGCCGTGCAGGTGGAGGACCTCTTCCGCTCCGTCGTGGTCGTCCGCGGCACCACCCCGATGCCGCCGCGCGACCTCATCCCGCTGCACGTCCCGGGCGGCACCACTGGTCCGGCGGCCGGACCACTCGGCTGACGTGAGCGGCACTGAACCGAACGGCATGGAACCGAACGGCACTGAACTGAACGGCGCGCTGTCCGACGACCGCGATCGCGGCGCTCGGGACGCTTACGGGTCGGCGGCATCCGCTCCGCTCGCGGACAGTCTCGCGGAGGCGGCCCGACGCGCGGGCTTCGCACAGGCGGTATCGGGGGAGCGGGTCACCGGCGGCGCCGTGCTCGGTGCGATCGGCGGAGTCCGCGGCATCCTCGAGGCGGTCCTCCCCGGCTTCGTCTTCCTGCTTCTGTTCACCCTCACGCCGTCCCTGCCGCTGGCGCTCGGCGTCTCGGTCGGAGTGGCGGCCGTCTTCTCCATCATCCGGATCATCCAGAAGGGCCCGTTCACCCAGGCCATCGGCGGCCTGGTCGCGGTAGCGGCATCCGCGGCGCTCGCACTCGTCACCGGCCGCGCGGAGAACAACTTCATCCTCGGCCTGATCACCAACGTGGCCTACGGCGTCGCGCTGCTCATCTCGGTCCTCGTCCGCTGGCCGCTGATCGGCCTGGCCGTCGGCTTCCTGCTGGGCGAGGGGACCGCCTGGCGCGCCGACCGACGCAAGTTCCGCGCCATGCAGGGGCTCACCTTGGTGTGGGTGGCGATGTTCGCCGCGCGCCTCGCCGTGCAGGTGCCGCTCTACCTCGCGGGCAACCTCGAGCTCCTCGCCACCTTCAAGCTCGTCATGGGCCTGCCGCTCTACGCTCCGCTGCTCGTGCTGTCCTGGCTGATCGTCCGCGCGGTGTTCCCCGGCGCGCGGCCGCTCGGGGGCTCGCCCGCAGGCACTGCCCGGAGCACCGATGCGAGCTCGGCCCCGAGCACCGCGACGAGCTCCGCGAAGCCCTCCGACACCCCGTCCTGACCGGCTGCCCGCGCCGGAGCGCGTGATAGTTTTATCTCGACGTCGAGATACTTTTCGGCTCGATGACCCAGCTCCGCCGCAGTGTTAGGCATGCCTCACTAGTGCCCGCGGGGCGAGGGAACGAAGATTGGCAGAGGGCCGCGTTCGACCGGTCCGCAGCGGAGGAGGACACATGTCCACGGTCAACAGCTTCGGCGCCAAGGCGCAGCTCACAGTCGGGGAGACCGACTACGAGATCTTCCGGATCGACACGGTCGACGGCTACGAGAAGCTGCCGTACAGCCTCAAGATCCTGCTGGAGAACCTCCTGCGCACGGAGGACGGCGCCAACATCACCGAGGCGCACATCCGTGCCCTCGGGTCGTGGGTGCCCGAGGCGGAGCCCGACACCGAGATCCAGTTCACCCCGGCCCGCGTGGTCATGCAGGACTTCACCGGCGTGCCCTGCATCGTCGACCTCGCCACCATGCGCGAGGCGGTCGGCGCCCTCGGCGGCGATCCCAACAAGATCAACCCCCTCGCGCCCGCCGAGCTCGTCATCGACCACTCCGTGATCGCCGACCTCTTCGGCACCGAGAACGCCCTCGAGCGCAACGTCGAGATCGAGTACGAGCGCAACGGCGAGCGGTACCAGTTCCTCCGCTGGGGACAGACCGCGTTCGACGACTTCAAGGTCGTCCCGCCCGGAACCGGGATCGTGCACCAGGTCAACATCGAGTACCTGGCCCGCGTCACCTTCACCCGCGAGGTCGATGGCGTTCTCCGTGCCTACCCCGACACCTGCGTCGGCACCGACTCGCACACCACCATGGTCAACGGCCTCGGCGTTCTCGGCTGGGGCGTCGGCGGCATCGAGGCGGAGGCCGCCATGCTCGGCCAGCCCGTCTCGATGCTCATCCCCAAGGTCGTCGGATTCAAGCTCACCGGCTCGATCCCCACCGGCGTGACCGCGACCGACGTCGTGCTCACCATCACCCAGCAGCTGCGCAAGCACGGAGTGGTCGGCAAGTTCGTCGAGTTCTACGGCGAGGGCGTCGCCCAGGTGCCGCTCGCGAACCGCGCCACCATCGGCAACATGAGCCCCGAGTTCGGCTCGACCGCCGCCATGTTCCCGATCGACGAGGTCACCCTCGACTACCTGCGCCTCACCGGCCGCAGCGAGGACCAGGTCGCACTCGTCGAGGCCTACGCCAAGATCCAGAAGCTCTGGCACGACCCCGCGGTCGAGCCCGTGTTCAGCGAGTACCTCGAGCTCGACCTCGCGACCGTCGTCCCGTCGATCGCCGGCCCCAAGCGCCCGCAGGACCGCGTCGAGCTGAGCCAGGCCAAGAGCCAGTTCAACCTCGACATCAACGACTACGCGACCCAGGACATCACCATGGTCGACGCGGCCGTCGAGGGCACCTTCCCCGCGTCCGACCCGATCAGCTTCACCCCTCAGGACGAGGACACGAAGGAGGAGGTGGTCTCGCACACCCACGAGAGCGTCGCCCCCGCCAACTGGTCGAAGCCCGTTCCCATCACCCTGCAGGACGGCACGAAGTACACCCTCGACCACGGAGCCGTCGCGGTCGCCGCGATCACCTCCTGCACCAACACGTCGAACCCGAGCGTCATGCTCGCCGCCGGCCTGCTCGCCCGCAACGCGAACAAGAAGGGCCTGAAGGCCAAGCCGTGGGTCAAGACCACCCTCGCGCCCGGATCGAAGGTCGTCACCGACTACTACACCAAGGCCGGACTCACCGACGACCTCGAGGCCCTCGGCTTCTACACCGTCGGCTACGGCTGCACGGTCTGCATCGGCAACACGGGCCCGCTGATCGACGAGGTCTCCGCGGCCATCAACGACAACGACCTCGCGGTCACCGCCGTGCTGTCCGGCAACCGCAACTTCGAGGGCAGGATCAGCCCCGACGTGAAGATGAACTACCTGGCCAGCCCGCCGCTCGTCATCGCCTACGCCCTCGCCGGATCGATGAACTTCGACTTCGAGACCGACTCCCTGGGCACCGACACCGACGGCAACGACGTCTACCTCAAGGACATCTGGCCCGACGCCGCCGAGGTGCAGAAGACGATCGACAGCTCCATCTCGACCGAGATGTTCACCCACGAGTACGCGAGCGTGTTCGAGGGCGACGAGCGCTGGCGCTCGCTGCCCACGCCCGACAGCGAGGTGTTCGAGTGGGATGAGAACTCGACCTACGTGCGGAAGCCCCCGTACTTCGACGGCATGACGCTCGAGACCTCGCCGGTCACCGACATCTCCAGCGCCCGCGTGCTCGCGAAGCTCGGCGACTCGGTCACGACCGACCACATCTCGCCCGCCGGCTCGATCAAGGCCGGCACACCCGGCGGCCAGTACCTCGAGGCGCACGGAGTGGACCGCAAGGACTTCAACTCCTACGGCTCGCGTCGCGGCAACCACGAGGTGATGATCCGCGGGACGTTCGCGAACATCCGCCTCAAGAACCAGCTGCTCGACGGCGTGGAGGGCGGCTACACCCGCGACTTCACGCAGCCCGGGGGTCCGCAGGCGTTCATCTACGACGCCGCGCAGAACTACGCGGCCGAGTCCACGCCTCTGGTCATCCTGGGCGGCAAGGAGTACGGCTCGGGCTCGTCGCGCGACTGGGCGGCCAAGGGCACCTCGCTGCTCGGCGTCCGCGCCGTCATCACCGAGAGCTTCGAGCGGATCCACCGCTCGAACCTGATCGGCATGGGCGTGCTCCCGTTGCAGTTCCCGGCGGGGGAGAGCTGGGCCTCGCTCGGCCTCGACGGCACCGAGACCATCTCGATCTCCGGCATCACCGCCCTGAACGACGGCGAGACCCCGAAGACCGTGCATGTGATCGCCGAGCCGAGCGAGCAGTCGCCCGCCGGCAAGCAGACGATCGAGTTCGACGCGGTCGTGCGCATCGACACTCCCGGTGAGGCCGACTACTACCGCAACGGCGGCATCCTCCAGTACGTACTGAGGTCGCTGGTCTGAGCCGCACGGGCCTCGATACGGGCGTGAACGCCCTACTCGACCAACGAACTCACTTCGCTGGTCGAGTAGGCGCCCAACGCCGTCTCGAGGCCCTCTGCCGACATCGGAGTGCCGAGCGCCCCAATGCAAGGGCGTCCAGCGGCAGTGAATAGACTCGCCTGATGGGAATCCTCGAGACGATCCGCGGTCCCCGCGACCTGGATCGGCTGTCCCGGGACCAGCTCGTCGAGCTCGCCGCCGACGTGCGGAAGTTCCTCGTCGCCAACGTCTCCAAGACCGGTGGGCACCTCGGGCCCAACCTCGGCGTCGTCGAGCTGACCATCGCCATGCATCGCGTCTTCGACTCGCCGAAGGACGCCATCGTCTTCGACACGGGGCATCAGTCCTACGTGCACAAGCTGCTCACGGGGCGCCAGGACTTCTCGGAGCTGCGGCAGAAGGACGGCCTCGCCGGATACCCGCAGCGCTCGGAGTCGGAGCACGACATCGTCGAGAGCTCCCATGCCTCCAGCTCGCTGTCCTGGGCAGACGGGATCTCGCGCGCCTTCAGCCTCACCGGGCAGACCGATCGCCACGTCGTCGCCGTTGTGGGCGACGGGGCGCTGACCGGCGGGATGACCTGGGAGGCGCTGAACAACATCAGCGACGACAACAACCGCCGCCTGGTGATCATCGTCAACGACAACGGCCGCTCCTATGCGCCCACCATCGGCGGACTGGCGCGATTCCTCAACGACGTGCGGACGCGTCGCGCCTACCGGGACCTCTATCTCGGCTCGCGCAACCTGTTCAACCGGCTCGGTCGTCCGGGACGCGCCATCTACCGGGCGACCCGGGGTGCGCTGCACGGATTCCTCAGCCGCTTCGCCGGCAACGAGGGCCTGTACTCCAACCTCGACATCAAGTACATCGGCCCGATCCACGGCCACGACCTGGGCGCCCTCGAGGAGGCCCTCCGCCAGGCGAAGAACTACGAGCTGCCGGTGATCGTGCACGCGATCACCCAGAAGGGCCGCGGCTACGCGCCGGCCGTCAAGGACGTCGCCGATCAGTTCCATGCGGTCGGGCAGATCGATCCCGAGACCGGCGAGCCGATCGCATCGAAGAGCTCGGGGCCCGCCTGGACCTCCGTGTTCGCCGACGAGCTCGCGACGCTGGCGGACGACAATGAGCGGATCGTCGGCATCACGGCCGCCATGCTCCGTCCGACGGGCCTCAACAAGCTGGCCGAGCGGCACCCCGGCCGGGTCATCGACGTCGGCATCGCCGAGCAGCACGCCACCACGTCCGCCGCCGGCCTGGCCTTCGGCGGGATGCATCCCGTCGTCGCCATCTACGCCACGTTCATCAACCGCGCGTTCGATCAGGTGCTGATGGATGTCGCCCTGCACAAGGCGGGCGTCACCTTCGTGCTCGACCGCGCGGGTGTGACGGGGCCAGACGGGGCCAGCCACCACGGGATGTGGGACCTCTCCATCCTGCAGGTCGTGCCCGGCATCCGGCTCGCCGCACCACGCGACGAGGCCCGGCTGCGCGAGGAGCTCGCCGAGGCCGTGCTGGTCGACGACGGGCCCACCGTCATCCGCTTCCCGCGCGGCTCCGTCGGGCCCGACGTGCCCGCTCTGCGCCGCACGGCGGATGGCGTCGACGTGCTGCGTGAGGGTCAGGTCAAGGACGTCCTGCTCGTCGCGGTCGGACCGTTCGCCTCCATGGCGCTCGAGGTGGCCGACCGGCTCGAGGCTCAGGGGATCGGCGCCACCGTCGTCGATCCGCGCTGGGTCGTCCCCGTGCCCACGAGCATCATCGAGCTGGCGCGCGAGCACCGCATCGTCGCGTCGATGGAGGACGGCATCAAGGTCGGCGGGATCGGCACCCGCATCCGCCAGGACCTCCGCGCCGCCGGCGTGGACACCGCCCTCACCGAGCTCGGGCTGCCCGACGAGTTCCTCGAGCACGCGACGCGCGCCGAGATCTTCGAGCGTGTGGGCCTCACCCCTCAGCAGATCGCCCGCGACCTGGTGTCCCAGGTGCTCGGCACGAAGATCCCGATCGCCCGACCCCTGCCCGCGCGTGAGGCGCTGCAGGCCGACGACGAGTCGGATCCCGCCCGCCGCAGCTGACACTCGCCGCTATGGAAAGTAGCTACCCGCTACGGATACTTCCGCAGCGAGGAGCCACTTCCTACCGCGGGGAGCTCAGTGTCAGTCGCAGCTCACGCCCATGGTGCACGTGAGCGTCCTGACTACGCGGCGCTCTCACCTCGGCGCCACTCGGTCGGGGTGACCCCGTAGCGGCTGAGGAACTCCTTCGAGAAGTGAGCGTGGTCGGCGAACCAGCTGCGGTGCGCGATCTCCGACACGGTCGTCGTCGGCGGCTGCGAGCGCAGGAGCTCGGCGGCCTCGGTCAGTCGTCGCTCGCGAAGCCATCTCCGTAGGCGGAGTCCTCGACCGGCGAGGACCGCGTAGAGATGGCGCTCCGAGATCGAGCAGCGCGCCGCCACCTCCTCGGCGCTGAGGTCCGAGCGGCGGAAATGCCGTTCGAGGTACTCGAGTATCAGCTCTGGAAGAGCGGAGAGGCGGACGTCGCCGTCGGCCTCGTCCATCAGACCGCCGGCGAGCTCGCGGAGCATCGCCAGCGTGGCCGAGCCGCTGAGCTCGCGCTGGTGCGGCGTCATCCGCGGCACCGCTCGGGACAGGCGTGCCAGGTACGTGGCCAGCAGTCCGCCGACGGGGTGGTGCAGCGGTATCTCGCGCGCCGTCAGCTCTCGGAGGGCTTGGGCGGAGAGGCCCACCGCCGCGCGCGGCGCGATCACCGAATGCCGCAGAGTGACGCGATCGAAGGTGGTCACGAACGGTGACGTGCTCTCGTAGACCACGAGCGTGCCCGCACGCTGGCGCGCCACCCGGTCGTGCTGCGTCACCGTCGAGGTCCCCATCTCGAGCAGACTGATGACCACGGCGGGCTCCGTGTCGTCACGGACCAGGCGCGGCGTCCGATGCACCGAACCGCCGGTCGCGTCGGTGCTGAGCAGGGAGGCGCTTCCGAGATCGGTCCAGTTCGCGCGCACGCGCACCGTCTCGGACGGTCGCGGCTCCAGCATCAGCGGCACGCGCGAGGCCAGCATGTGCTGGCGGAGGAACTCGATGCGGTCTGTCGGCGGAAGATCGTCGATCTCGATGACGGCGGCCATGGCCTCGAACCTAGCGGTGGGGCCACACCGCCGGTAGGACGCCGCCGGGCCGCAGGTACGCCACAGCACGTGCCGGTGCAGACAAGACAGAGGTGTCTCGCCGTCGTTAGCGTGCTCCCGACGGCGTCCGATCGGATGCCGCAGAGGCCAGGAGACCGACCCATGGGAACGCTGACAGACCACGAGATCGCCGACATCGAACGTGCCAACGCCTCAGGGGTGACTCCCATCGTGTTCGTCCACGGCCTGTGGCTGCTGTCGAGCAGCTGGCAGAACTGGCGCGGCCTCGCCGAGGAGAAGGGCTATGCCACGATCGCGCCGAGCTGGCCCGACGATCCGGATTCCGTGGAGGAGGCGAGAGCCGATCCCGAGGTCTTCGCCAACAAGATGGTGGCGCAGGTCACCGACCACTACCTCGAGGCGATCTCGCTGCTCACTCTCACGCCCGCTGTCATCGGTCATTCATTCGGCGGGCTGATCGCTCAGAAGATTGCCGGAGAGGGAGTATCCGCGGCGACGGTCGCCGTGGATCCGGCGCAGTTCAAGGGCGTGCTGCAGCTGCCGCTGTCATCGCTCAAGTCGGCCGCTCCGGTGCTCGGCAATCCGGCGAACCTCGGGCGAGCGGTCGCTCTGACCTTCGAGCAGTTCAACTACGGCTGGACCAGCAACCTCGACGAGGCCGAGGCGCGGCAGCTCTACGAGACCTACCACGTGGCGGCATCCGGGGTGCCGCTCTTCCAGGCGGCGACCGCCAACCTCAACCCGTTCTCGGAGACCCGCGTCGACACCAGGAATCCCGAGCGCGGTCCGCTCCTCATCCTCAACGGCGCCAACGACACCACCGTTCCGCTGGTCGTCGCCCACGCGGCGTACAAGCTGCAGTCCAAGAACCCGGGCGTCACCGAGATCGTCGAGGTGCCGGGGCGCGGCCACTCGCTGACGATCGACTCGGGCTGGCGCGAGGTGGCGGAGATCGCCGTCGACTTCGTGACACGCTTCGCCGCACCAGTGGCTGCCTGAGTCGGGCGCTGTTCCCTCAAGTTGACTTCGAGTGCGCTTCAAGTTCTAGCGTGGGACCATGACGATCACGGAGACCTCGCTCTCCATCTCGCAGATGGCCGACGCCTCAGGACTCAGCACCCACACGCTCCGCTACTACGAGCGTGAGGGATTGATGCTCGGCTCGATCGAGCGCGCGTCCAGCACGCATCGGCGGTACTCCGACGGCGACATCACGTGGGTGAGCTTCCTCACCAAGCTCCGGTCGACGGGGATGCCCATTCGGGATCTCAAGCTCTACGTCGAACTGGTGCGCGCCGGGGAGAACACCTCCGGGGCGCGGCTCGCCCTGCTCACCCGACACCGGGAGAGCGTGCGACAGCAGCTGCGTGAGGTCACGGCGAGTCTCGAGGCGATCGACATCAAGATCGCGCTGTACGAGACGACGGTCGCCGAGCGAGAAGCACAACAGACAGGACAGGAACAGCGATGAAGACAGCACAACTCGGATCGGGACTCGAGGTCGGCCGCGTCGGCCTCGGCTGCATGGGGATGTCGGCCTTCTACACCGGCAGCGGTGTGGACGAGGCGGAATCCATCCGCACCATTCACCGCGCGATCGACCTCGGAGTCACCCTCTTCGACACCGCGGAGATGTACGGCCCGCACACGAACGAGGTCCTCCTCGGCAAGGCGCTGGGCGATCGGCGCGATCAGGTGAAGATCGCGACCAAGTTCGGCATCTATCCGGCGCAGGACGGCGGACGCAGCACCGACGGCAGCCCAGAGCGAGTCCGTCAGGCGATCGAGGGGTCGCTCAGCCGACTCGGCACCGATCACGTCGACCTCTACTACCAGCACAGGATGGACCCGGGCGTGCCAGTCGAGGAGACCATGGGTGCCCTCGCCGAGCTGGTCGCGGAGGGAAAGATCCTGCACATCGGGCTGTCCGAGGCATCGTCGGCGACGATCCGACGAGCGCACGCCGTGCATCCGGTCACGGCTCTGCAGAGCGAGTACTCGCTGTGGACGCGTGATCCCGAAGGCGATGTCCTCCCGACTCTGCGCGAGCTCGGAATCGGCCTCGTGCCGTACTCGCCCCTCGGCCGCGGGTTCCTGACCGGAGCTGTGCGCTCGGTCGACCAGCTGGACGCCGACGACTTCCGTCGCGCCAATCCGCGATTCCAGGGTGAGAACCTCGAGGCCAACCTCGCGATCGTCGACAGTGTCGAGCGCGTCGCCACCGAGGTCGGCGCGACGCCCGCCCAGGTCGCCCTCGCATGGCTGCTAGCCCAGGGGGACGACATCGCGCCCATCCCCGGCACGAAGAAGGTCACGCGCCTCGAGGAGAACGTCGCCGCGGACGAGGTCGAGCTCTCGGCGGAGCAGCTGGCGACGCTGTCCGACATCGCCGCACCGTCGGGAGACCGCTACGCCGACATGTCGACCATCGGGCGCTAGCCCGGGGCCGTCCGCGCTGGGAAAAGTGGCTCCCCGCTACGGACACTTCCGTAGCGGGGAGCCACTTTCTACCGCGGGGAGCTCAGGTCAGACGACGCCGGCGATGGGTGGGGTGTGGAAGGTTCCCCCGAACACGCGCTGGCTGGCGCCGGAGCGGTCGAGGTAGGGCGTCAGGCCGCCCATGTGGAACGGGTAGCCGGCGCCGAGGACCAGGCAGAGGTCGATGTCCTCCGCTGCCGAGACGACCCCGTCGTCGAGCATCCGCTTGACCTCGTCGGCCAGGCCGTCCTCGATCCGCACCTGCAGCTCTGCCGCCGTCTGCGGCTTCTCGTTGCCCTTGGAGTGCGAGGCGACGATCTTGAGGGCCGCCTTGTCGACGCCCTTGATGTTGCCCTTGCCGTCCTTCTCGTAGATCCGGCCGAGGTCGGCCAGCTCGTGAAGGCTCCGACTGTCGAAGAACCGGTCCGGGAAGGCGCTGTGGTGCGTGTCGAGCACGTGCGCGCCCACCTTGAGGCCCACGAGCTCGAGCAGCACGAACGGCGTCATCGGCAGGCCGAACGGCTTGACCGCCGCGTCGACCGTCTCGAACGACGTGCCGGTGTCGACGGCGTGCATCGCCTCACCGAGCACCTTGGCGAGGATCCGGTTGACCACGAAGCCGGGGGTGTCGCGGGTGATGACCGCGTTCTTCTTCAGCTTGGCGGCGGTGACCATGGCGGTCGAGAGCGTCTCGTCGTTCGTCGCGGGCGTCTTGACGACCTCGATGAGCGGCATGACGGCGACGGGGTTGAAGAAGTGGAAGCCGACCAGGCGCTCCGGGTTCTTCAGCTTGGCGCCGATCTGCTCGACCGACAGCGACGAGGTGTTCGTGGCGAGCACGGCCTCGGGGGAGACGTAGTTCTCGATGTCGCCGAAGACCTCCTGCTTGACGCCGAGCTCCTCGAAGACGGCCTCGATGACCCAGTCGCAGTCGGCGAAGTCGGCACGGTTCGTGGTTCCGGTCAGCAGTGCGTTGAGCCGGTTGGCTTCGTCGCGCACGATCCGCCCCTTGGAGAGCAGGGTGGCGATCTCGCCGCGGATGTAGTCGAGCCCCTTGTCGACGCGCGCCTGGTCGATGTCGGTGATGACGACGGGCACCTGCAGGCGGCGCAGGAAGAGGAGCGCGAACTGGCTGGCCATCAGGCCGGCGCCGATGACGCCCACCTTGGTGACAGGACGGGCGATCTTCTTGTCGGGGGCGCCGGCGGGGCGCTTGGCGCGCTTCTGAACCAGGTTGAAGGCGTAGATGCTCGCCTGGAACTGGTCGCCCGCGATGAGCTCGGCGAGCGCCTCGTCCTCGGCCGCGAAGCCCTCGGCCTTGGTCGCCCGCTTGGCTCCCGCCAGCAGTTCGAGCGCCTTGTAGGGCGACTTGGGCACGGTGCCGATCTTCGACTCGAGGCTCTTGCGGGCGATGCCGATGGCGATGTCCCACTTGGCGAGCCGCTCGAGCTTGCCGGGCTCGTTCGGCCGCTTCACCTTGATGGTGCCGGAGACGACCTGGTCGGCCCAGCGGATGGAGTCCTCGAGGAAGTTGATCGAGGAGAACATCGCGTCCGCGATGCCGAGCTCGAGGACGTCCTTCGCTTTGAGCATCCGGTTCTGCTTGAGCGGGTTCTCGATGACGACCTTGAGCGCGTTCTCGATCCCGATGAGGTTGGGCAGCAGGTAGGCGCCGCCCCAGCCGGGGATGAGGCCGAGGAAGACCTCGGGCAGCGCGAACGCCGGAACCGACGCGTCGACCGTGCGGTAGTCGGCGTTGAGGCCGATCTCGACCCCGCCGCCGAGCGCGAGCCCGTTGATGAAGACGAACGACGGCACGCCGAAGTCGGCCTGCTTGCCGAGCACGAAGTGGCCGAGCTGCGCCAGCTTCTTCGCGGCCGCCTGGGAGGGGATGTCGCTGACCTTCGACAGGTCGGCGCCCGCGGCGAGGATGAACGGCTTGCCGGTGGTCGCGACGGCGTGGATCTCGCCGCGTGCGGCGCGAGCGGTCAGCTCGTCGTAGACCCGACCCAGCTCGAGCAGGGTCACCGGCCCCAGGGTGTTGGGGCGCGTGTGGTCGCGGCCGTTGTCGAGGGTGACGAGGGCGAGGACCTTGCCGCCGGTCAGGGGGATGTCGCGCACGAAGGAGTGCGTGACGACCTCGTCGGCGGACATGGCCTCGAGCTCGCTGAAGTCGATCGTGGAGTAGTCGACGGGCTTCGCGTCGGACTTGGTGCTCTTCGAGCCGGTCTCGATGGTGCTCACTTGGCTGCCCTGCTCTCTGCCGCACGGTCCTTGGAGAGCTGCTTCGACGCCTTGCCGAGCGCTCCCGATTCCCACTTCTTGCCGTTCCAGGCCGGGTTCTCCCAGATGACGCTTCCGCCCTGTCCGAGGCCGATGCACATGGCGGTCATGCCGTAGCGGACCTCCGGGTGCTCCTTGAACTGCGCGGCGAGCTGCAGCATCAGGCGCACGCCGGATGCCGCCAGGGGGTGGCCGATCGCGATCGCGCCGCCCCACTGGTTGACGCGGGGATCGTCGTCGTCGATGCCGAAGTGGTCGAGCAGCGACAGGACCTGGATGGCGAACGCCTCGTTGAGCTCGAAGAGCCCGATCTGGTCGATCGACATCCCGGCCTTCTTGAGGGCCTTCTCGGTCGCGGGGACCGGTCCGATTCCCATGATCTCGGGCTCGACGCCGGCGAAGGCGAAGCTGACGAGCTTCATCTTCGGGCTGAGGCCCAACTCCTTGGCCGCCGCAGCGCTGGCCATCAGCGAGACCGTGGCGCCGTCGGTGAGCGGAGACGCGTTGCCCGCGGTCACCCGGCCGTGCGGACGGAAGGGCGTGCGCAGGGTGGCGAGGCTCTCCATGGTGGTCTCAGGGCGCATGCCCTGGTCCTCGGTGGCGAGGCCCCAACCCTGCGGGCTGTTGATGGCGACCGGGATGAGGTCGGGCTGGATCTTGCCGTTCGCGTAGGCCTCGGCGGTCTTCTGCTGGCTGCGCATGGCGAAGTGGTCGGAGCGCTCCTTGGTGAGCGCGGGGAACCGGTCGTGGATCCGCTCGGCGGTGTTGCCCATGTTGAGGGCGTCGGCGCTCACGATGCGCTCCGAGAGGAAGCGCGGATTGGGGTCGGCCCCGAATCCCATCGGGTGGCGGCCCATGTGCTCGACGCCGCCGGCGATGGCGAGGTCGTAGGCGCCGAAGGCGATGGCGCCCGAGGTCGTCGTCACCGAGGTCATCGCTCCGGCGCACATCCGGTCGATGGCGTAGCCCGGGACGGACTGGGGGAGTCCCGCGAGCAGCGCCGCGGTGCGGCCGAGGGTCAGTCCCTGGTCTCCGGTCTGGGTGGTCGCGGCGATCGCCACGTCGTCGATCCGGTCACCGGGCACCTGGGGGTTGCGCTCGAGCAGGCCCTTCATGGCCTTCACGATCAGATCGTCCGAGCGGGTGTTCCAGTAGATGCCCTTCTCGCCCGCCCGACCGAACGGGGTGCGGACCCCATCCACGAATACGACGTCATTGCCTTCGGCCACTATGCCCTCCTGAATCCTTGCGAGTGCGCCCACCGACGCAGTCCGGATCTTCTGGATCCGCACTGTGCATCGTGCGCCCCGGGCGCGGCACGGGATCGTGCAGAGCGATGGGGGATCGGCGATGGGCCGCATCGATCCTACGAACAGCGCCTGACAGGAGCTGAATCCATTGAGCCAACCTACGAAGCGGCGGGATCCTCGATCGGGATGGGTTGGCGAGCACTGACAAACGAGTCGGCCACAGCGCCCGCGATCGCCTCCGCCTGCCAGGGACGTGCGCCGAGCTCGATCAGGGCGGCGCCGACGGTCTGCTCGTCCGCCGGAGCAGGCGGCGACCAGGCGACCCGGCGAAGCGTGTCGGGGGTGATCAGGTTCTCGACCGGCAGCTCGAGGTACTCGGCGATGGCCGTCACCGCGGCGCGGGCGTTCTTCAGTCGTCGGTCGGCGGCGGGGTTGCGATCCGCCCACGCGCGCGGCGGAGGCATCGAGTCACCGGGAACGCGCACCTGCGGCAGATCCTCCGATTCGAGGGCGCGGCTGACCGCGCCCCACCACCGATCGAGTTCGGAGCGACTCGCGCGGCCGGAGAAGTCGCGCATGGCGGCCAGCTCCCGCTTGCTGGATGGGATGCTGCGCGCCACCGCGACCAGCGATGCGTCCGGCACGAGGCGCCCGGGCGCGACATCGAGGCTGCGGGCGAGCTCGTCGCGGCTCTGCCAGAGCTCCCGGGCCACGGCGAAGCCGCGGGCTCCCTTGACGCTGTGCAGACCGGAGAGGCGCCGCCACGGGTCGGTGCGCACGATCTTGAGCTCGCGGTGCCGGACCGCCTCGAACTCCTCTTCCGCGATCCGGGTCTTGCCCGTCTCGGTGAGCAGCTCGGCCATCTTGTCGCGCAGGTCGACCAGAAGCTCCACGTCGAGCGCCGCGTACTTGAGCCACGACTCGGGCAGCGGCCGGGTGGACCAGTCGGCGGCCGAGTGCTCCTTGGCCAGGTGCAGCCCGAGCAGCTCCTCGACGACCGTGCCGAGCCCGACGCGGGGGATGCCCAGCAGACGTGCGGCCAGCTCCGTGTCGAAGATCCGCTCGGGATCGAGGCCGACCTCGCGCAGGCAGGTGAGGTCCTGGCTGGCGGCGTGGATGATCCACTCCTCGTGCTGAATCGCGGCGGCGAGGTCGCTGAAGTCGCCGATGGCCGGAGGATCGAAGAGGAAGGTGCCTGCGCCGCGACGGAATACCTGGATCAGATACGCGCGCTGCGAGTAGCGGAAGCCGCTGGCCCGTTCGGCGTCCACCGCGACGGGGCCGTGGCCGCCGGCGATCGCGGCGACCGCCGCGAGGTAGGCCTCACGGGTGTCCGTGACCACGGGGCGCTCGGCGAGTGTCGCCTCAGGCAGGGGAGCGGGTGGCGGCTCGGGTGCGGGCGATGCAGGCGCGCCATGAGTGGATGCCCCATCGGAGTGCGCGGCGTCGAGGTCTGCGCTCCGTGCGTCTGCGCTATCGGCGTCTGCGCTATCGGTGTCTGGGCTCTCGACATCTGCGGCGCCCGCTGCAGCGAGACTGGAGGTCGGGTCAGCCACGCCCAGCTCGTCGTGCAGATAGCAAAGTCACTCCCTCGGCCGCAGGCGGAAGGCCCGCGAGCATGCATACCAACTCGCACCAGCCTTCCACATGCGCGGAGACATCGGCCTCGAGGGGAGTCCACGACGCCCGCAGCTCGATCTTGGCGCCGTCGCCCTGGCGGGCCAGCTCGCCGAAGCCGGTGGAGATGATCTTGGTGGCCGTGCCGGATGCCGACTCGTACTGCGCGCCGCGCTGGTCGAGCGCGTCCGTCAGCCACGACCAGGTGACCTCGGCGAGGAAGGGGTCGAGGCCGATCTCGGTCTCGAGGGGTGCCTGCGCGAAGCAGACGATGCGGAAGGCGCCGCCCCACGCCTCGGGCTCGTCCTCGTCGTAGAGCAGCACGAGGCGGCCGGTGCCGAGGTCGGACTCGGCGCCGTGCGGGGCCGGGTTCACGTCGGCTGCGAGGGCCACGGACCAGGGCGCGAGGCCGGTGGGGGCGGGAATGCGGTCGATGACGAGGTCCGCGCGGAGGCGGGCGTTCTCGATGGACGCCAGTGCGGTCTGGAACTCGGCCGGCGGCGTGCTGTCCTTGACGGTGGCCACACGACGAGACTAAAGCAGGCGGGCTGTGTCGGGGCGGAAGATACCACGGTGCGTCACGTCTTCGCGAAGTCCCCATGATGGGGGCAGAGCGCAGATCCGTCGCCCGCGATGGCCGCCCGAGTCACGGGCCTCATCGTCACGGGTCGGGCGAGCGCTCGGGCGTCGGTCAGCGAGGAATCGTCAGCCGTTTGATAGCTTGTGGCGCGATCCCGATTCTCGGGCGGAGACCCGGAGACGATGGGCATGGCGCGGGGAACGAGACCAGGCAGGGCGCGGTCGGCGCTCGGCGTCGTGGTCGCGCTCGGCGGAGTGGTCACCGCGGGCGCCCTGTTCGCCGGCGCAGTCACGACCTCCGTCGCCCGGACGATCGTCACTCCGCCGCGCAGGAGGACAGAGGACACCCGGGTCATCGGCTACGACGCGACCGAGGGGACCGTCCAGCTGAGCGCGAGCGACGATGCTCTACTTCCGGGCGACTACAGCTTCTGGTTCGCGCAGGGAACGGGCCACGCGCGGGTCGGCCAGATCGTCTCGCGCACGCCCACCACCGTGACCCGCAAGGTGATCGCGGTCGATCATGGCGACCTCAGCGCCGCTCGGGCCGGCCGCTTCACCGGCTGGTACTACCTGAGCCCCGGTGAGCTCGGGATCCCGTTCGACGACGTCCGCGTGCAGACCAGCCTGGGCAACGCCCCCGCCTGGCTGATCCCGGCGGCGGACCTGCGGGTCGGCGGCGATCCGGAGAGCCCGTCGGATCGGTGGGTGATCCAGGTGCACGGTCGCGCCACGGTGCGTCAGGAGGCGCTGCGCGCGATCCCGGTGTTCCGCGCGGCGGGCTACACCTCGCTGCTGATCTCCTATCGCAATGACGGCGAGGCTCCGCAGAGCCCCGACCACCGCTACGCGCTCGGCGACATCGAGTGGCTCGATGTCGAATCCGCCGTGCTCTACGCGCTCGAGCACGGAGCGCAGTCGGTCGTGCTGATGGGCTGGTCCATGGGCGGCGCGACGGTGCTGCAGGCCGCCACCCGGTCCCGCGTCGCGTCCGTGGTGCGGGGCGTGGTGCTCGACTCGCCCGTCATCAACTGGGTCGACACCCTCCGCTACCAGGGCGAGGCGATGTCCCTCCCCGGCCCGGTGAAGTCAGGGATCCTGGCGCTGATCAGCAAGCCCTGGGGCCGCCTGTTCACCGGGCAGCGCAAGCCCATCGACCTCGCCCGGCTCGACTTCGTGCGCCGTGCGGACGAGCTGGCGGTTCCCGTGCTCATCCTGCACAGCGACGACGACGGCTTCGTGCCCTCCAACGGATCGCGCGAGCTCGCCGCGGCGCGGCCTGACATCGTGACCTTCGTGCCGTTCGAGACCGCTCGGCACACCAAGCTCTGGAACTACGACCGCGATCTCTGGAACGCGTCGATCGCGGAGTGGCTCGCGAAGCTCGACGACGCGCCACCCGCCTCGCCGGCCGAGTAGCGCGCCCCGCTGGACCAGGGCGCTCGTTGGTCGAGTAGGGCGCCCCGCGCCCGTATCGAGGCCCTTGGGGAGAGCCCCGATACGCGCCGTAGCCGTCGCTGCTCGACCAACGAACAACCACCGGTGGCTGAGCCGAGCGCGGAGCGCTCGCGTCGAAGCCCACTCACGTCTGCCTCTGGTTCAGGTGACCGGAACGGCTGGCTTGATCACGACGAGGCAGCCACATGATTCACTTCGCTGAGGCGGACCTACTGCGGGCCGTCGATCGCCCAGCGGGCGTAGAGGTAGGAGTCGTCGTCGACCAGTAAATGGATGAGATGGGTGTCGATCATCGCGCCGACGCGCGCGAGCATCGGCACGCCGGGGGAGCGCAGCTTGGGTGAGGTCGTCATGCACAGCTCGTCCACGACCCCCGCGTCGAGGAATGCCGCGGCGAGGCTGGGCCCGCCCTCGCAGACGATGCTGCGCAGCCCTCGCTCATCCAGCGCGGTGACGATCTCGCGGGGATCGATGGCGTCGGAGGACAGCTCGATGACCTCGTGCTCGATGTCCGAGAGCTGCTCCTCGACGGTGGAGATCGCATCCGGCGGGCAGACGATGAGCGGCACCGACGCCGACTCGTCCAGCCTGTGGCCCGTGAGGTCGCCGGATCGGGTCACGATCGCAAGCCGCGCCCGTCGGGGCGACGAGAGCCCCTCCCTGCGCACGGTGCGCGCACCGACCACGACCACGTCGGCGTGGGTGCGGATCACGCCCATGATCCTGCGGTCGTTGCCGCCGGTCAGGGTGTCCGATGAGCCGTCCGTGCCGACCGCAGAGCCGTTGATGGAGGCGATCATGTTGATCCGGACGATGCTCGAGGTCTCGAAGGAGTAGAGCTGGCTCAGCCAGTCGCGGAAGCCTTCGTCCTCGGGATCGTGGCTGATGGACGGAGACGGAAGCAGACGGGTCAGCATGCGGGGCGCACCGTCCGGCGGGCCAGGTGGACGGTCACGCCGCGACCCGCTTGAGCGCGATCTGCCGCTTCACGCGGGCGAGCATCCCGCCCATTCCCCGGATGCGCAACAGCGATACGGCGTCGTTCAGGCCGAGCATCTGCGGATAGTCGGAGGGGACCTCGAGGACCTGGTCGGCGGTCAACCCGCTCAGCCCTTGGACGAGGATCGAGGCGAAGCCGCGGGTGGTCGGCGCCTCGCGCGGTGCCGTCGCGTGCATCCGCACGGTCTGCGCGGCGTCGTCCTCCAGCTCGACGACGATGAAGACCGGCGACTGGCATTCCTCGACGCGCTCGAGCAGATCGGGGTGATCCTTCAGATGCTCGGGAAGGGCCGGAAGCTCGCCGGAGAACTCGAGGAGCAGCTGCAGCCGGTCGGGCTGGTCGAGGGCGAGGAAGTCGTCGCGGATCACCGCAAGCGATTCGGGCAGATCGCTGGTCATGGCCTCGATTATGACGCGCTCATTGGGGAGCGCGGTCTGCACCGATCAGGGGATGCCCGGTCGACGGGGGCGTTGAGTCACCCGAAAGCCGTCGATTCGGGGGCAATCCCCTGATCCGTGCAGCGGGATCAACGCGACGGGACGACTCCCGGCTCGGAGCCGCGCACGATGGGGACGCGGACCGCGCTGCCCCACTCGGTCCACGAGCCGTCGTAGTTGCGCACGTTCTCGAAGCCGAGCAGGTGGGTGAGCACGAACCACGTGTGGCTCGAGCGCTCGCCGATGCGGCAGTAGGCGATGACCGGATCGCCCTGCTTCAGCCCGGCTCCCGCGCGATAGACGGCGTCGAGCTCGACGGGGGTCTTGAAGGTCCCGTCCTCGGCGACCGCCTTGGCCCACGGCACGTTCTGGGCGCTCGGGATGTGACCGCCGCGCAGGGCACCCTCTTCGGGATAGGCCGGAGCCGTCGTGCGCTCGCCGGAGAACTCCTCCGGGCTGCGGACGTCGACCAGCGGCGAGCCGAGGTGAGCGAGAACGTCCTCCTTGAACGCGCGCACCGTGACATCGTCGCGCTCGACGACCGGGTAGTCGACGGCGGTGATCGCGGGCTTGTCGGTCGTGTACTCGCGTCCTTCGGCCTCCCACTTGGCGCGGCCGCCGTCGAGCAGGCGGACGTCCTCGTGACCGAAGAGGGTGAACACCCAGAGCGCGTACGCGGCCCACCAGTTGTTCTTGTCGCCGTAGATGACGACCGTGCTGTCCCGACTGATGCCCTTCGATCCGAGCAGTGTGGAGAAGCCTGCACCGTCGATGTAGTCGCGGGCGATGGGGTCGTTGAGCTCGGTGTGCCAGTCGACCTTGACCGCGCCGGGGATGTGTCCGGTCTCGTAGAGCAGGACGTCCTCGTCGGACTCGACCACGACCAGCCCCGGCTCGCCGAGGTGCTGGGCCAGCCACTCGGTGCTGACGAGGCGCTCGGGATGCGCGAAGCCTGCGAACTTCTCGGACGGATCGGCGGCAAGCACCATGCGGGGGACCTCTTTCATTGCGACGTGCGGAAAGCCCGGCAGGGCGACTTCAGCTCGGGGACGGGGCCGCTACTAGGCTGATCGGCGGCGCTTCCGGAGCGCTCATCGGACTCTGCTGAGCGTTTCGACTCTAGAACGCGCACCGCCCGCCGGTGTCGATCGTGACGTACCGCTACGCCGCACTCCGACGTCGCACCCGACGTCGCACCCCTCGGACATTGGAACTGCGCTGACCGACTCGACGCCCGCCACCATCGGCCGCCTGGTCGACCGCGCCCCCACGCTGAGCGGGGCGGAGATCGCCGGCTACCTGGTGCCGCCTCCGCAGTTCCTGGGCGCCAGCCTCGACAACTACACCCCGGACGCCGACTACCCCTCGCAGACCGAGGCCGTCGAGAAGATGCGCTCGTTCGCCGCCCAGTGGGGCGCCCAGCCTGGCGGCGGCTGGTTCAAGAAGAAGGCTCCGGCGCAGAAGCCGGGTGTGTACCTCGACGGCGGTTTCGGCGTCGGCAAGACCCATCTCCTGGCAGCGCTCTGGCATCTCGCGCCCGGCCCGAAGTACTTCGGCACCTTCATCGAGTACACCGCGCTCGTTGGGGCCCTTGGGTACCGCGAAGCCGTGGCGCTCCTGACGGGCGCCCGTCTGATCGCCATCGACGAGTTCGAGCTCGACGATCCGGGCGACACGATGGTGATGACCCGGCTGCTGGGTGAACTGGTGAAGACGGGCAGCCGGATCGCGGCGACCTCCAACACGCCTCCCAACGCGCTGGGGGAGGGCAGGTTCGCCGCGGCGGACTTCCTCCGCGAGATCCAGTCGCTGTCCGCCAACTTCGACACCCTGCGCATCGACGGGCTCGACTACCGCCGCCGTGATGTGGAGGGCGCTGCGAAGACCGTCGACGACGACGCCATCGCCGCATCGGTGCTCGAGCGCGCAGGCATGGGCGCCGCCACCGAGGACGGCTTCGACGACATCCTCGAGTTCCTGGCCACCGTGCATCCGTCGCGCTACGTGAAGATGGTCGACGGGCTCGGCGCGATCGGCATCCACCAGGTCCGGGTCCTGGAGAGCCAGACGGACGCGCTGCGCTTCGTCGCCCTCGTCGACCGCCTGTACGACGCGCAGGTGCGGATCTCCGCGAGCGGTGTCCCGCTCGACTCCGTCTTCGGCGCCGACATGCTCACCGGGGGATACCGGAAGAAGTACCTCCGTGCCACCTCGAGGCTCATCGCGCTCACGGAGTGACCACCGGGCGACGCGGGAACGACCGTCAGCCGAACGCCCGATGGCGGCTCCGACGCCCGCGTGACACGCCTGCCGTCGTGCCCTCCGACCCGCCCCCGACGACACTGGCAGTTCGCCGAAAACAGATCGTTACCTTCGGGCATTCGGTGTAACACACCCGAAACGTGCCCTGACCCTCTCGGAAACGTCGTCCCGACAGAATGACCGGGACGAACGTCGCCCTCACCTGCACGAGGACATGCGTTTTCCCGCAATCACATCACGAGAGGTTCTCTGAACTCGATGGATCCAATTACCGCTATCAATTCCCTGTGGCTGCTGGTCGCCGCCGCACTGGTGTTGCTGATGACCCCCGGCGTCGCCTTCTTCTACGGCGGCATGGTCCGAGCCAAGAGCGTCCTCAGCATGATGATGATGAGCTTCGGCGCCATCGCCATCGTCGCCGTCCTCTGGGTGCTGTACGGGTACTCCATGTCGTTCACCTCGGGTGACGACTGGGTCATCCCGCACGTGATCGGCAACCCGTTCACGAACTTCGGCATGATCCCGCAGCTCACCGCGGCTGACGGCGGACCCGACCTGTACGCGCTCGCATTCGCGGGCTTCCAGGCCACCTTCGCCATCATCACCGTCGCACTGATCTCGGGCGCCATCGCCGACCGGGCGAAGTTCGGCACGTGGATGATCTTCTGCGCCATCTGGGTGACCTTCGTCTACTTCCCCGTGGCCAGCTGGGTGTTCAACTTCACTCTCGGAGATGAGGGCCTGACGGACGGCGGCTGGATCGTCTATGGATTGGGAGTCAACGACTTCGCCGGTGGAACCGCGGTGCACATCAACGCGGGCGCAGCGGGCCTCGCGCTCGCCATCGTCCTCGGCAAGCGCATCGGCTTCGCGAAGGGCATGGCCAAGCCGCACAACGTGCCGCTGACCCTGCTCGGCGCCTCGCTCCTCTGGTTCGGCTGGTTCGGCTTCAACGCCGGCTCCGAGGCAGCGGTCGACGGCATCGCGGCCCTCGCCTGGATCAACACCCTCGCCGCCCCGGCCGCTGCCATCATCGGCTGGCTGATCGTCGAGAAGATCAAGGACGGCAAGCCCACCTCGATCGGTGCCGCATCCGGCGCCGTGGCTGGCCTCGTCGCCATCACCCCCGCCTGCAACATCCTCACGCCCTTCTGGGGCATGGTGCTCGGCCTGGTGACCGGTGCTGTCTGCGCCCTGGCGATCGACCTCAAGTGGCGCCTCGGCTTCGATGACGCACTCGACGTGGTGGGCATCCACCTCGTCGGCGGCATCATCGGAACCCTGTGGGTGGGCGTGTTCGGCAACGGCATCGGCCTCATCTACACCGGCTCCGCCACGCAGCTCGGCGCGCAGGCGCTCGGTGCGCTCGCAGTGCTCGTGTTCTCCTTCTTCTCGACCGCCCTCCTGGGCTTCATCCTGGAGAAGACGATCGGCTTCCGGATCAAGAACGAGGACGAGCAGGCCGGCATCGACACGTCGGTGCACGGCGAAGAGGGCTACGCGCTCGACGAGCCCGTCACCGTCCGCGGCTGACACTCGCTTCATCGGCAACGGGCCGTCGTCCTTCGGGGCGGCGGCCCGTTCCGTTTTCGACGAAGTCTCAATTGCGCTTCGGATCAGGGACGATGCGCATCGAGTGCTCGGTTGGCCCATAGGCTTTCCGCATGCTGAAGCGCTCGAAGCCGTCTGTCGTCGACCCTGTCGCCCGTCCGGTCTCCCACCTGGTCGCAGACCCGCGGCGCGGCAAGCTCCTCACCTCGCTCACCGATCCGCTCGGCCGCGCGGGGCTGCGCAGCGGGCAGGTGATCCTCGTGCTGATCCTCGCGGTCGCCGTGATCTACGCCCTGATCGCGCTGAAGATCGTGGTCATCCCGGTGCTGATCGCCATCATCCTGGCGTCCGCCGGGGCCCCGGTCATCATGTGGCTGCGCAACCACGGGCGCTCGCGCACCGTCTCGACCCTGATCGTCTTCCTCGGCAGCCTGCTCGTCTTCGGCGGCATCATCACCGCCGTGGTGTTCGCGGTGCGCAACCAGTGGGCTGACCTCGCCGACCAGGCGGTGGAGGGCTTCGGTCAGCTGCAGGACTTCGTCACCGGGCTCAACCTGCCCATCGATCAGAGCCAGCTCGACGGCGCTCAGCAGGCGGTCGTCGACTATCTGACGAGCTCGAGCTTCGGCACCAGCGCCCTGGCCGGCGTCTCGGTGGCGGGGGAGCTCATCACCGGACTGGTGCTCGCGCTCGTGGTGCTCTTCTACTTCCTCCGCGACGGGGACACGATCTGGAACTTCTTCCTGCGTCCGTTCAGCGGCGAGCGGCTCGAGAAGGGGCGCCGGATCGGTCACACGGGTGTGCGGGTGCTCGGTGGATACGTGCGCGGCACGGCGACCGTGGCGGCCGTCGATGCCATCTTCATCGGCGTCGGCCTGCTGATCTGCGGTGTCCCGCTCGCGCTGCCGCTGGCGGTCGTCGTGTTCATCACCGCATTCATCCCGATCGTCGGGGCGACCGCCGCAGGCATCCTCGCGGCACTGGTCGCGCTGGTGGCCAACGGGCCGGTCACCGCCCTGATCGTCGTCGGCATCGTCGTCCTGGTCAACCAGCTCGAGGGCAACTTCCTGCAGCCGGTGCTGATGGGCAACTCGCTCAAGCTGCACCCGCTCGTCATCCTGCTGGCACTCACCATCGGCACGGTCCTCGGCGGGATCGTCGGCGCGATCCTCTCCGTGCCGATCACGGCGGTGGGCTGGGCGGTCATCAAGATCCTCACCGACACCGGGGGAACGAGGTCTGCCGGGCCCGCGGTGCGGGAACGGGACGTCCCGATCGCCTGAGCGCGAACGGTTAGCGCGGCGGGCCAACACGGTCCTGCGGACAGAACACGTCCGCCGGCGGCAGTGTTTTGACCGTATGGCAGTGTTCAGCCATGACCGATGGCGCGGCAGCGGTGGATCCGGACACTGATCCGTCGGATGTCCGGCATGAGACGTTCACGGTCCGACGCCGGCTGGCCGCGCCACGGGCCCGCGTCTTCGCGGCCTTCGGCGACGCGGACATCCGCCGCCGATGGTTCCGCCTGCCGGGTGCAGGGGCGAGCTACGACCACACCTTCGAGGTCGGGTCTGGGGAGCGAGCGCACAGCACGTTCACGATTCCCGACGGCCGCATCGAGCGCCTGGCGTATCGCTCCCAGTACGCCGACATCCTCCCGGGCGTCCGCCTCGTCTTCTCCTACGAGTCGATCATCAACGATGTGGTCCACTGGGCCGCTCTGGCGACCGTCCTCCTGGCGGACGACGCGGAAGGGACCGCGCTGACCTGGACGGAGCAGGTGGCCTTCCTCGTGCGGACCGGAGATGGCAGCGCCGATCTGCCCCATCTCCGGGGCGGCACGACCCTGCGCCTCAACGGCCTCGCCGCTGTGGTGGAATCCGCACCTCACGGCGGCTAGCGCGGCGCTGCGGACCCGACGCGGTGCTGCGGACGAAACGCACTGACAGACCAGCGCGTTCCGTCCGCAGCACCGCGTTGAGACGCGGGTCGCTTCTGTGGTGGACTCAGCGGACCGAACGAGGAGATGCAGATGACCGACGACGACTTCGAGGCCAAGCGCCGGGACCAGCTGACCTCGGCACCGGGGGACAAGCCCGACCGCGAAGGCTCGGACGCCGAGCAGTCGGCCGCTCCGCGGATAGAGACGTCAGAGACCGAGTCGGGCGCGGTGCGCATCGACATCGCCGACACCGCAGCGGTCCGGCCGGGCAAGTCCGACTGAGGGGAAGCCTCGTTCGGCCTCCGGCCGAGTCAGCGCGGCTGAGCCGGGTTGGTAGGAACGCCCTGCGACGGCGGATTGATCGGCGGGCCGCTGGTGGCAGGCGAGACCGGAGACCCTCCGGCTGAGGAGGTGACCTCCGGCATCTCCTGCTCGACCGCTCCCGCGGGCTCAGCCCCGGCCTGCAGCTGCTTCAGGCGGTGCTCCAGGACAAGCAGGACCGGCAGCCGGTCGCCGTGGGCGCGCTCGTAGTCCAGCAGGGCGGTCACTCCGGCCTCATCGAGCGCGCTGATCCTCGACGCCAGGGTCCCCTGAGGGATGTGGTCGTAGTCGGGCAGCGGAAGGGTGGACCGCTCGGGCGCTTCAGTCATCGAGATCTCCATTCAGTGCTTCGTACTCCGCGATCGGGCTGAGGTGGGACCGGGGGACTCAGCCCCCGGTGGGCGCGGCAGCGGGCCACCGCAGGAGGCCCGCCGCACCTGCCGTCTCCGATTCGAGCCGGCTGATGCGCACGGCGGCGTCGGTGAGCGCCGCCGCGCGGACGAGCGCTTCCGCGGCGGGGACGCTGCCGAGGATCTTCGCCGACGTCGCGTCCTCCGGCGCTGTCGCGATCCACGGCTCGGCGTCGAGCGCGAGCAGGGTCCTGCCCTCGAGCGCGTCCGGATCCACGAGGAGGATCTCGACCTGCGCCTGGCGGAGGGCGTGCACCGTCCAGCCCACGCCGCTCTCGCCCGCACCGTCCTCCTTGCCGAGCTCCGTGGCGAGCCGGTCGAGATCCCGGCGCCGATCGGACTCGGTGAGCTTTCGGAGCTCCCGATCCACGAACTCGTCGAGGGTCGCGGAAGATGCGCCATCGGCCCTGGTGTTGGCATCGAGCTGCGCGACGAGCTGCTGGCTCGCCGATGAGAGCTGCTCCACGAGGAACCGACGGGCGTGCACATCGCCGGCGACCACGATCAGCCGGGGACGGTGCTCGTCGGCGAGGCGGTCCACGACCGCCGCCAGCTCGGATTCGGTCTGCTTCCAGATCGCCTCGGTGTGCCGCTGGTAGCGCAGGTGCGACCATCCGGCCCCCTGGAACTTCTTGAGGGTGTCGTCCCTGCCCTGCACGTTGTCCGAAGTCTGGGGCTCGGCCGACGCGGAGGAGAAGACGCTCACCTCGCCGCCCTCGCGACCCGCTTCGACCACGAGGTAGCAGATCTCATCCCCTCGATGCCGAAGGAGGGGGACGAGGAGCGGGATCGGTCCTGCATCGACCACCTCCGGTCCCACCAGCGCACCAGGAAGCACCTGATTGTGCACGATGCGGCCCTCGCACGTGAGGAGATAGCGGCCGGCGGGGCTCGGCACGCCTTCCGTTCCGGCCAGCGCATCTGCGATCGCCTGGAGGTGCTCCGCCGGAACGTCCCGCTCGTGCAGTCGATCGAGGATGGCGCGATGCCGAGCCTCCTGGACGCCGCGGGGGTCGGGGGAGTCCATCGAGGCATCGGTGTAGATCGTGATCCACCATCCGCCCTGGCGGAGCGTGTCGATCAGCTGGCGATCGAGCGTGTCCGCATGACTGTTCGGACCCTGGGACATGGTTCCAACTCCTTCCGGGCATCCGCCCGTCGCATCAGACCTGTGTGCGGTGGCGCCTGCGCGCATCAGCGCTAGGGGCGGTCGTCCATCTCGGAGACCGCGCCTGTGGTGACGTCGTCCGGCGCCTCCTTGAGAGGACCGTCGATGCCCCAGGCGATGACGGCTTCGGGATCGTCGGTGTCGTCAGGAAGGGCGACGGTCTGCCGCCATTCCTCGACGTGCGCGGGGCCGTGGCCCTGGATGATCGGCTGCGCCTCGTGCTTCAGCTGGTCGTCGAGCGCGGCGTTGTAGTGGTTGGAGCCCTGAGAGGACATGACGCTCCCTTCGTTTCCGCTCACGCTAGGTCGGTCGCGAAGGTCTCAATAGGTGCTTCCGCACCCGCTCAGGAGTTCGTAGAATCCCGGTCGCCAGTAGGGCATGGCGAAGCCCACATCGGCGGGTGCCCTGGCCGCGAGGGAGGATCGAGCGCGCGAAGGCGGCTGCGGAAGTCGGGGCGAGGTTCGCCAGGGGCATCTTGCCCGCGCCGGGACCAGGCGTCGGCGCGGAAGTGAAGAGCGAGTGGTGGGCGATACCGGACTCGAACCGATGACCTCTTCCGTGTGAAGGAAGCGCGCTACCAACTGCGCCAATCGCCCGTGCGTCGACAATCCTGCCATACGGTCGGCGCCGAACCCGAACTCTCCGCGCCGCATCTGCCGACGCCTGAGGGCGCTCTATAGAGCGAGCGGGCAAGATGCGACATGCGCGTCACGAATTGGCGGGCGGTCCGCGGATCGGTTAGAGTCGACGAGTTGCCCGCGAGGGCGACGATGCGGATGTGGCGCAGTGGTAGCGCATCACCTTGCCAAGGTGAGGGTCGCGAGTTCGAATCTCGTCATCCGCTCGAGTGAAGTCTCACGGGATACGCGGTCAACCAAACCGTGGGAACCCACACATGGTGGCGTGGCCGAGAGGCTAGGCAGCGGCCTGCAAAGCCGTCCACACGGGTTCGAATCCCGTCGCCACCTCACTCATCCGCCACCGAGAGGTTCGGCCGGGCACTGCTCACAAGGCAGCTACTGGAGGAACGCGATCGGGAACGGGCGATTGGCGCAGCGGTAGCGCGCTTCCCTGACACGGAAGAGGTCACTGGTTCGATCCCAGTATCGCCCACCACGAAACCCCCGGCTGACCGGGGGTTTTATTCTTGCCCCGGTGACTCGTGCAATACACGTGCAATAGCGTGTTCGAGAACGATTGGGGCGCCATGTCGGAACACGGGGATCTGCTCGAGGCAGTCGATCGGCTCACGAAGCCCCTGCACCGCAAGCAGCTGCAGACTGTCATGGATCCAGACGGCCGCGTTGTCGGCACGAAGCTCATCACGCTGAGCGCGGCGCCGCTGCTCGAGCAGCTCGCCGAAGCGATCCAGTCGAGCATCGGCGGTAGCTCAGCCGGCGCGACGCTCGCCTCGGAGCGCTCGCTACTGGACACCGATGCCCTGCAGCGCTTTTCGATCATCGACTCGCAGGTCCGGGATTGGTGCCGAGACCTCGGACTCGTTCCAACCCGAGACCCGGCGGCGAACCTCCGAGCCTGGTACGTCACTTGTCTCACACGACGTATGACCTTTGAGGTGGAGGCGTTCCACCTTCGCACGCTCAGCCAGTGGGCGACTCTCATCGATTCGAAACTGGACCCTGTTCGCGAGCGCGAGCTCGACGATCGATGCCCAGAGTGTGAGGCGACGACATGGTGGCGCGACGGATCTAAGTACAGGCATCCACTCGTCGTCCGGTATCGTCCGGACGGCGCGGACATGATCCAGGCGGCACGGGCCTCCTGCAGAGCCTGTGAGACGTCATGGGGCGTGCGGGCGCCGGCCTGGGAGATCGAGCAGAGGAAGCAGCACGCCGCCTAGGTCGCGGACCAGTCCTCGCTGGTTCGTAGCGGCCCGGGGTCATCTACCGGGGTGGTGAACCGGAAGCCGCGGTAGCTGGGAGGTGGGACGAGGCGGCGTCCGGCCTGAGCTTTCTGAAGCCAGCCGACTAACTCATCGACGTCGACCGTGCGCATGCCTTCCGACAGGCATCGTGACCGAAAGGCATCTACGTCGACCCCTTGCCAGCGCTCTCGGACATTCATCAGGTCGGCTTTGAACTTGGCCTGCTCGTTCCACTTCAGGTGGTTGTCGTAGCCCCGAGCCCATCGCGCCAGGTGTTCGATTATGCCGATCACGCCTGGTGACAGCTCACACTGCGTCATGAGACCGGTATACCGTGCGCCGCCGACACCCGCGCGACCTCCACATCACCACGCCTCATCGGATCGTCTCGGCGTGCTTACGCATCTTCGACCCGTCCGGAGGCACCCACATAACCCAGACGACGGCCGAACTGGGCGAGGTGTACCGACGCTTGAAGGTGAACACAATTTCCTCTCCAGCATCGAGCGTCCGTGCCTCCTGAGGCAGAACTAGCCACTCTTCGTCGTAGCCGGCCGGGCTGCCGAGCTGGACATGCATTGCAACACCGCCGGTCCGATTGATGACCCGCCATTTCTGATCTTGGGACTTATCGGAGAGGGCCTCGAACTCCCACAACACCTTCGGCTTGCCCGCCTCGCGGATCAGCTCGGCCTGCTCCGCGAGCGCATCCGCAGCACGGCGCTGATGCTCGAGGGAACCTTCCGCGGCGGTGGCGGCACGCTCCTGCTCCCGCGTGGACTTCTCCGCGGCGTCAGCTGAACGGGTCGCAGCGCTTGCCGATTCCGCGGCAGCCTCGAGCGCCTTCTTCGCCTGCTCCGTAGCTTCGCGCTGCGCCTCCAGAGCGTCCTTTCTCGCACTGTTCGCGATGTTGGCCTGCACCCACGCGAACATGGCGGCCGCGGCGGCGATGACGACGGTGACGATGGCGAAGAGGATCTCGAAGCCTGTCGGCATGGTGGTCAGGCCGCCGACTCAGCTGCGGCAATGGCGCCCTCGAGCGATACCAGAGCCCGTTGGAGATGCGGGATCGCGGCTTGGAAACGGGTTGCCTCATCGAAGTCGTCGGCGCGGACGGCATTCGCTTCGCTATCCATGAAGGCGCCGATCGCGGCCTCTAGTTGAGAGTGGACGCGGCCGAGGTCGGCGGAGTCGGAGTCGGAGGTCATGCGGCTGACGATGACAGAGGATCGGCCTACCATCAACGCGTTGATCGAATGACGACCGACATGTTCGCGGGGCCGGCCGCTCGACTTCTGGAGCACCATGGCCCGCGCCGACACCTGGCACCCCGTTTACGCCGCCTACGAGGATCCGCCGTGGACCTTCACCATGATCAGCCCGCAGGGGCGCTGCTACGGCTCCATCGTCATGAGCAGCACCGAACGCAACTACGTCGTGACCAACGCCGCCGGTTCGACCATCGCGACGACAACGACGTTGATGGAGGCGGTGGAGATCGTGCACCGCCACTACGTCCTGGGCCACTCGCCGTCAGGTCCGGTGAATGGCGATGGGAACACCGGCAGCAGCCGACGCACGTGAACGCAGAACCGGCCCCCGGACAATCGGCCGTTGCAGGTTCCAGGGGGACTATCGTGATTGAACCGCTACATAGGGAGTACGAGCATGCTGTCGCCCGATGCTCTCGTTGTCCGCGCGGGCAAGCAGCGATCCGTCGAGTTCCTGGAGGACAAGATCAACACGGTCGTCAGTCGAGGGGAGTCTCCAGCCCTCTCGGTTTGGGCCCTTGACCCCCTTACTGGAGAGTCCCGCAACGACACGCTTCTGCGCATCATTGAGGATGCCATGCCGCCTCACCCGGTCGTCCAGGTCAGCACGTTCAGGGCGCTGTCAGATGCGGAATTCAGCTTGATACTGGATACTAGTAATGGACAGGCTGCCTGCCATTACAACGTTCCCGTTTCCCATCCGACTAACCCGGCCGTGTTGGAAGCGTTTATCAATTGTTTTGGCCAACCCGAGGCGAAGCCATCAAGAGGTGTGAAGTGAACGCGATTGAAGTCGACTTTAGTGACCTAGCGCGAAACGGAAAGATCCGAGTTTGGGCTGAGGATGTTGCCGGACTAGAGCAAGGCGACACCGCCGTGCTTACCCAGGATGCCGAAGACATGACCTGGATCGCCACCCTCTCTGAGGTAGATGGCAGTTGGGCCTATTTCGATCTTCTCCACGAATTGTCTTTTGGCGTGGTGCCGGGGTCGCTAACTTCGACCGCGGGAATCATATTTCAGACGGTCACATCTGCGTTGGTGGGGTCTTTCAGATTTGAGCCGGCTTTGCCCATGACATACAACTTGGGCACCAGTAGTCCATTAGAGGCCCAAGTCGCGTGAAAACCATTGTCCTGCTGGCGGATTCCGCTCAGACCGATTCACAGGGCAAGATCCACGCTCTCGGGTTGGGATGGTCATTCACGGGATCCCCTACGCCTCCGGCGGCGATCGTAGTTCTCATCGAAGTCGACTGGAACGAGACCAACCGCCGTTACAAGCTTGAGGCCGACCTAGTCGACGAGGATGGTCAGCCCGTACTCGTGCCGGGACCTTTCGGTCACGTGCCGATGCACTTTGAAGCCGAATACGAATTGGGGCGCCCGCCCGGCGTGATCCCAGGCACTCCACTATCTATTCCCATGGCAGTCCCGATCTCTGGCGGCATGGCACTAACTCCTGGGAAGCGATACACCTGGGTGGTAAAGAACTCGGGCCAGCCGAACGACGAATTGGGTGTCAGCTTTTCTATACGACCCGAAGAATCTACGCCTCTCTGAGAAGCGAGTAAGGGACTCAAGGCACCTTCAGAGTGGCGTCTTCGCGTCGGAGATGCAATCTCCCCAGACCCGTACACATAGCGAGCCACAGCACCTTACTGCGGCTCCGAGGGTGGGGGCGGGGGGTCCGGGGTGGGGTGCCCGCCGAGCACCAGTTGACGACGAATGGAGCCTTCGGACTATCCGAGCCAGGCGTGTCTGATGTCCAGCTGGAAAAAGCCGGAGGGTGGACCATCCGTTCCGTGCGTAATTTCGTAGACCGGCGGGTCGGTCCGGACATATAGACCAACTTGGTCAGGCTTGAACTTGCCGGTCACAAACGCCGTGCCGCCAACCTCTAGGGGGCGAGAATCCGAAAACGTGTGCGGGCCCCAGAAGAACTCCACTGTGTGCTCGAGGTTGATGAAGTCAGGATTCGGACGCACAGCGATCCACACCTGCCCGATGAAACGGCGAGGAAACTTGAGAATGCTCTCGCCCGCCTGTAGCTGCAGCGCTTCGTCTTGCCCCCGGCGTAGGTTGAGAACCGCATATTGCAGTCGCGGCGTAGTCTCAAAGAAGTTGTCTAGCCTTTCGGCGGCGACCAGCGTGATCTCGCCCTGACCCGTTTCCCACCGTGACACGGTCGACTTGGACACACCACCGGCGCGGGCTACGTCCGTCTGGGTGAGACCTCCACGCAGTCGCTTGAGGGTAATTCCGAGCTCCCCATCACTTTCTGGGAGCCGCTCCAGCAGTGTCCGGTTGCGATCGCGCGCTGCCACCATGTCTTCGGTCGGGTCCCATCTCGCTCCCAAAATTCTCACCTTGGTCCCACGTTCCCATAGACGTCTCAGACCGGCAACGAACGGCTGCGATCAGCCATATGTTCTGAGCAGTCCTACGGGGCGGGAAGGAGGTGAGAGTCACATGTTGAGTTGGATTCGCGGAGGAGCGCACCGCATGTTCTGTCAATGCGGTTGCACGCGGTGCTCGAAGTACGACCACTGTTACAGCAGGAAGTGCCTTCAGTAGCACGCTCGACGGAGCCCCGGCCATACCGACCGGCTGGTCGGGGCTCCGTTGCGTCGCGGGACCGCCGTCGAGGCAAAGATGCACGGGCTGAGGGAGGCTCCCGGCCACCCGTGGCAGGGGTGACCGGGAGCACCTGGCGTGCTGTCCTGCGGGTGGGGTCGTGCCACGATCGCCCACCTCTACGTTGCAGCGCACGCCGTCTGGGGTCAGGGCAGGATGTGCCCGGACTCGACGCTCATCCGGACGGGTGCCGGCTGCGCGTTGGTGAGGGACTGCAGGACGAGCTGGTCGGCTCGCTGCTGATCCCATGTCGCTCGGCTGCGGGCCTTCTCGTCGTAGGTCCACCTGCCGATCTCGTCGACCTGGTCGATGGTCAGGAATCATCGAAGGAGGAGAGCATGGCTGGAGCACTGGACGGACGTCGTGTGGCGATCCTGGCCGCAGACGGCGTGGAGCGCGTCGAACTGGAGCAGCCTCGCGGCGCCCTGGAGGAGGCCGGGGCGCGGACTGAGCTGCTGTCCATCCACGACGGCGAGATAGCCGCACGCAACAACGACCTCGAGGACGCGGGCACGTTCCCCGTCGATCGGCAGGTCGGATCCGCGTCGGTGGACGAGTACGACGCCCTGCTGCTGCCCGGTGGCACGGTCAACCCCGATCAGCTGCGGATGCAGTCTGTGGCCGTCGAGTTCGTGCGGAGCTTCGTCGAGTCGGGCAAGCCGGTGGCGGCCATCTGCCATGGGCCCTGGACGCTGGTCGAGGCGGGGGTTGTTCGCGGGAGGCGCTTGACCTCCTTCCCCAGCCTGCGCACCGACCTGCGGAACGCAGGAGCTGAGGTGGTCGACGAGCAGGTGGTCACCGATGGCAACCTCACGACCAGCCGGTCGCCCGACGACCTGCCTGCCTTCTGCGAGCGCATCGTGCAGGAGTTCGCAGGCTCGCGGGCGACCGCGGCCGTCTGAACGAGGGATACGGCGAGAGCGAGGGTCGCGATGCTGAGTCCGATCGATCGGAGTCTCAGTCGAGTCGATGGACTGCTTCGTCGCGGCTCTCCTCGGCGTGCAGCGATTCACCCGGCACATAGAGTCCCTCGCGCTCGGCCCGGACAGCGGCGAGTGTCCGCGACGACGCTTCCAGCTTGACGAGGATGTGCTCGAGATGGGCCGCGACGGTGCGCGCTGCCACGATCAGCCGGCGGGCGATCTCCCGATTGGAGCATCCCTCGATGATCAGGCCGAGCACCTCCAGCTCCCGTGGCGTCAGTCCATGCAGGTGGGCAGGCGGTGACAGGAGCACGATTGCGCTGAGCAGGGGGCGGCCCTCGTCGGCGGCGTTCAGGACGGTCACGCGCTCGTGTCCGTCCGGCGCGTGACGACCGCCGACCGGCCAGAGGAACGACGAATAGGCGCGGCCGTGCTGAACGGACGCGCGAGCCGCATGGATGAGACCGGATCCGGCGGTCAGCAGCTGGTCCCCGGGCAGTCCGGGCAGGCTGTCGACGGCTCCATCCATCAGCAGCGCGGCACCTGCTGTGGCGCGCTGCGCGACGAGGGGCGCTGCGACGAGGAGACGCATCTCGGTTTCAGCCCGGAACCCGGTTTCGCGCCGCGGCGATCGTGAGATGGCTGGTGTGGAAGTCCTCGGGCACGTGCCTGGCCTCTCGGGAAGTCGGATGCTCCGGCGAAGGCGCATTCGGGCCCCGCATGGGCGCGATGCTACGCCGCCCACCCGCTGATGCACAGGGAGCATTCCGCTCGCGCCCCCGCCGTGATGGATCCGAGGCGAGATGGGCAATTCTGCCGATGCCGTGGAACGGCCGCCAGGTGTCACCTGGATCTACCCGTCCGCTCGTCCGCGATGTGTGGCTGAGCGGCGAATCACATGACACAGGAGGACAACGTGAAGGCAGTCGTGTACGACGGACCCCGTCAGGTCACCGTGAAGGATGTGCCGGATGCGCGCATCGAACGATCGACCGACGTGCTGGTTCGGGTGACCGCCACCAACATCTGCGGTTCGGACCTGCACATGTACGAGGGGCGCACGGACTTCGAGACGGGACGATGGTTCGGCCACGAGAACCTCGGCGAGGTCATCGAAGTCGGCGACGGCGTCGACAAGGTGGCCGTGGGCGATCGAGTGGTCCTCCCGTTCAACGTGGCGTGCGGTCACTGCAAGAACTGCGAGCGAGGGCTCAGCAACTACTGCATGACGGCCCAGCCGGTCCAGGAGTGGGCCGGCGCGGCATACGGCTTCGCCGACATGGGCCCGTGGGCGGGCGGTCAGGCGGAGCTCCTGCGGGTGCCGTGGGGCGACTACAACTGCCTCCGTCTGGGGGAGGACGCGGATGAGCGATCCGCCGACTACGTGATGCTCGCCGACATCTTCCCGACGGGGTATCACGCCACCGAGATGGCCGGCGTCTCACCCGGAGATCAGACGGTGATCTACGGCGCGGGCCCCGTCGGCCTCATGGCGGCGCTGTCGGCGACCATCCGCGGTGCGAGCAAGGTCATGGTGGTCGACCGGCACCCCGACCGGCTGCGGCTCGCCGAGTCGATCGGCGCCATCGCGATCGACGACTCGAAGGTAGACCCGGTCCAAGCGGTGCTCGAGCAGACCATGGGACTCGGGGCCGACAACGGATGCGAGTGCGTCGGCTATCAGGCCCACGATCCGCAGGGTCAGGAGCAGCCGAACGACACTCTGAACAAGCTGGTGCAGTCGGTCCGGTTCACCGGTCGGATCGGCACGGTAGGGGTGTACGTGCCTCAGGATCCCGGCGCTTCCGACGAGCTCGCGAAGCAGGGGAAGATCGCGTTCGACTACGGGATGTACTGGTTCAAGGGCCAGACGATGGGCAGCGGCCAGGCCCCGGTGAAGCGATACAACCGCCAGCTGCGCGACCTGATCGCCGCCGGCAAGGCGGAGCCGTCCTTCATCGTCAGCCACCAGCTGCCGCTGGATCAGGCTCCCGAGGCGTACCAGCACTTCGATGCTCGGGACAACGGATGGACCAAGGTCATCCTGAAGCCGGGCCAGACGGCGTGATCGCTAGATGCGGGCGGCGAGGGCACGAGACGTCCGCGCCGCCGTCAATGAGGAGGAGCCCCGGTCGAGCGGGGTGACGCAGGGAGGGTGAGATGGGTGTGAAGACAGCGGTCGCCGTGGGGGCGGCCGGCGTGGCGGCAGGCCTGGTGGCCAGGTCGCTGGTGAAGCAGAAGAACGAGGCGGATGGCGACGGGAGGCATCCCGAAGGATGGAAGGCCGTGACGATCCTCGCGGATCCGCAGTCCGTCGCGGACGGTCGCTATCCCGAACCGCTGGCGCGCATCGCCGAGATGGTGGAGATCCGCGTCGAGGATGCGCCGGGCGACAAGGGCTTCGAGCTCCACGCCCGCGTGCGCGACGGATCCGATGTGAAGGGCGTTCTGGGGGACGAGGATCCCGATCAGGCGCTTCGGGTGGCGCTGCGCGACGCGAAGCAGGTGCTCGAGACCGGCGAGGTGCTTCGGGCGATCCCGAGACCGCACGGCGAACGGCCTCGCACGGTGACCGGAGCGGTCGTCGATGCGGCGGAAGACAAGGCGAAGGGAGTGGGAGTGCTACGAGGGCTCTGGTCTGGGCAGGGGTGAACGAGCTCGCTGTCGAGCAGGTGGAGGATCCGACGATCCTCAATGCGCACGATGCGATCGTCCGGGTGAGGCTCACCACGACCTGCGGATCCGATCTGCACCTGCTGGGCGGCTACGTTCCGACGATGCGCGCCGGCGATGTGCTCGGGCACGAGTTCATCGGCGAGATCGTCGAGACAGGTTCGGAGGTGAAGAACCATCGGGTGGGCGACCGGGTCGTCGTCTGCTCCTTCATCAGCTGCGGGAAGTGCTGGTACTGCAAGAACGAGCTGTACTCGCTCTGCGACAACAGCAACCCGAACGCCGGGATCCCGGAGATGCTCTGGGGCCAGGCGCCCGGCGGATGCTACGGCTACTCCCACGCGCTCGGCGGATGGGCCGGCAGTCATGCCGAATACATCCGCGTCCCCTACGCCGACCAGGGCGCGTTCACCGTGCCCGACGGCGTCAGCGACGAACGGGCACTGTTCGCCTCCGATGCCGCCCCCACGGGATGGATGGGCGCCGACCTCGGCGGCGTCCGACCGGGTGACACGGTCGCCGTCTGGGGCGCCGGCGGAGTGGGCCAGATGGCGGCTCGGGCTGCCATCCTGCTCGGGGCGGAGCGCGTCATCGTGATCGACAGGTTCCAGGAGCGCCTCGGCCAGGTCGAGCAGGTGATCGGCGCCGAGACGATGAACTACGAGACCAGCGAGGTGCTCGCCGAGCTGCGTGAGACCACGGGTGGCCGCGGGCCCGACGTGTGCATCGAGGCCGTCGGGATGGAGGCGCACCGCGACCGTCCCGACTTCGCCTACGACCAGCTCAAGCAGCAGCTGAGACTGCAGACCGACCGACCCACTGCCGTGCGGGAGGCGATCTTCGCCGCCCGCAAGGGCGGGAGCGTCTTCGTCCTCGGCGTCTTCGGCGGATTCGTCGACAAGTTCCCTCTCGGACCCCTGATGAACAAAGGGCTGACGCTCCGCTTCGCACAGCAGCACGGACACCGCTACATCCCGATGCTGTTGGAGCGGATGGCGCGGGACGAACTCGCCACGGAGCACCTCGCGACCCACGTCATGCCACTCGACGAGGCGCCGGCCGGATACGGGATGTTCAAGGAGAAGACGGATGGCTGCGTGCGGGCCGTCTTCCGTCCCTGACCGGGGCGCGTAGATGTCGCACCTCACCCGCAAGGCCGGGGTCTCCGCCCTGGTCGGAGTGCTGGTCGCGCTCGTCCCCGCCTTCTTCGGCGCTCCCGAGCTCGGGCCGCTGATCGGCTGGGTGGTCGCCGGCGCCGCATTCCTGACCTGGGCATGGACCTCGGCCCTGCCTGCCGGGCCCGAGCGCACTCAGGAGCTGGCGCTGCATGAGGACAGGTCGCGCCGGCTGGTCGACGCGCTGATCGTCGCCGCGACGTTCATCAGCCTCGTGGCAGTGGTCTTCGCGCTGATCCGGTCTCAGCAGAAGGACCCCGTGGGGATCGCGAGCGCGATCCTCGCGGCGGTCGGCGTCGTGATCGCCTGGGCGGTGGTCAACACGGTGTTCGCCTTCAAGTACGCGCGGATGTTCTACCACGACGATCGCCACCGGTTCGAGTTCAATCAGGACGAGGACCCGTCCTACAGCGACTTCGCCTACGCGGCCTTCACCGTCGGCATGGCCTTCAACGCGGGCAACGTGAGCCAGTCGTCCACCCCGTCGCGTCGGATCGCGCTGGTCCACGCGCTGATCGCGTACTTCTACGGCACCTTCATGATCGCCGTCGCCATCAACCTGGTGACCAGCCTGGCTCAGTCCGGCTGACCGACGGGCCATTCACCTCTGCTCATCCCGCGAACGGTGATCGGCTTCGCGCTCATCGACGGGCTCACTTTCGCCGTGGACCTCTCGCTCGTATCCGTGGCACATGGCATCCTCAGGATGCCGCTCGACAAACCGGCCATCTCTCGGGTCCATGTGGGTGGCAGTCGGCCGTCGACAAAACCGGCGCCCGTGTTTCTCCCGAACGGGGAGACTGGTTTCATGGCAATCGAGATCACCCATGTCAGGTTCGCGAACCCCGAGCGCAAGTCGCACGAGACGATCACTCACTTCAAGTGGAAGAACGTTGAGAAGCGGTCGACGGGAGACCGTGAGGCGGAGTCGATGGTGATCTGGCTCGGTTACCCGTCGAACACTGCCTACATCGGCACCGGATCGGATCGTAGATACCTCGCTGTGGTGGAACCCAGGGGCGAAAGTGCGCACATTCGAGCCCACCACGACGACAACGGCTGGTCAGACGACCTCCTCGAACTGCCAGAGTTCTAGCCCCGCGCGCGGGGCGCTACCGTCCGCCCTACGAGGACTGGCGATCCCGACGTCGGGCCAGCTCGGCCGCGAGGAACGGAGCAGTCCGGCTCGCTCGGTGGTCGGCCACCTCTTCCGGTGTTCCCACGGCGACGACTTGGCCTCCCGCGTCGCCCGCCCCGGGTCCGAGGTCGATCACCCAGTCGGCTTCGGCGACGACCCGCATGTCGTGCTCCACCACGATCACGGTGTTGCCGCCGTCCACGAGACGCTGAAGGTGGCCGATGAGTCGATCGGAGTCGGCGGGGTGCAGGCCGGACGTCGGCTCGTCGAGGAGGTAGAGAGTGTCGCCTCGTGGGGCGCGTCGCAGCTCCGACGCCAGCTTGACGCGCTGTGCTTCTCCGCCCGACAGCTCGGTCGCCGATTGTCCGAGGGAGATGTAGCCGAGGCCGACGTCGAGGAGCGCGTCGAGGTGCTGAACGACGTCGGCGTCGTCCTCGAAGAACGCTCGCGCGCTGGTGACGCTCATCGCGAGAACGTCGGCGATGGTCTTGCCGTTCAGCCGGATCTCCAGCGTCTCGAGGTTGTACCGGGTTCCCCCGCAGACGGTGCAGGGTGCGTGGACCGTCGGCAGGAAGAGCAGCTCGACCTCGATCATGCCTTCGCCCTTGCAGACTGGGCAGCGCCCGCTGGCGACGTTGAACGAGAACCGGCTCGGCCCGTATCGCCGCTGTCGAGCCTCGGGTGTCGCGGCGAACCGGCTCCGGATTCGATCGAAGACGCCGGTGTAGGTGGCCACGTTCGAGCGCGGCGTCCGCCCGATCGGCTTCTGCGTCACTTGGACAACCCGACGAACACGATCGGCGGGTCCCGACGCCCGTCCGGACGTCGCGACCGACGCCTCGGCGTCAAGAGGATCCTGCGCGGCGGGCTCCGAGTCGTCGTCGACCTCGTCGGTGCGGCTGGCGAGGTCCGCTCGGAGGAGGTCGGGGATGCCGTAGTCGATCAGCGTCGACTTGCCGGAGCCAGACACCCCGGTGATGGCGGTGAAGGCGCCGAGCGGGAACGTCACAGTCACGTCAGCCAGGTTGTTGCGCCTGACGTCGTGAAGGGTCAACCTTGCGTCGCCCGAGCGACGCTGGCGCACTTCATCAGCGGATGCGTCGGAGTCGTCGAACAGGTAGCGACGCGTGACCGAGGCCTCGATGTCGCGCAGCCCCTCGATCTCGCCGGAATAGACGACGGTGCCGCCATCTGTCCCGGCGCCGGGGCCGATGTCCACGATCCAGTCCGCTGCCCGTATGACGGCGAGGGAGTGCTCGACGTAGTAGACGGTGTTGCCCGAGTCCCTGAGACTCCTCAGGATGCGCAGCAGCGCTTCGGTATCGGCGGGGTGCAGCCCCGCCGACGGCTCGTCGAGCACGAACACGACACCGAATAGACGCGAGAGCACCTGCGTAGCCAGTCGCATGCGCTGGAGCTCGCCGGAGGACAGGGTCGACGTCGTCCGGTCGAGGCTCAGATATCCGAGCCCGAGGTCGGTGATCGGCGCCAATCGACCCAGCAGTTCGGACACGAGGCGTTGCGCGGCGAGACGCTTCTCGGGCGGGAGCTGCAGCTGCTCCGATTCACCCCACCCGGGCAGGAGCACCTGCTCCATCAGTCGGACGACGTCGTCGAGCGGCATCGACGACACCTCGGTGATGTCGGCGCCCTCGAACGTCACGGCGAGAGCGTCGGGCTTGAGCCGCTTGCCACCGCATGCGGGGCACCGGACGCTCACCATGAATCCGGCGGCCTTCTCGCGCATCCGCGCGCTCTTCGAGTTCGCGAACGTGTCCATGACATAGCGCTTGACGCCCAAGAACGTGCTCATGTAGCGGGGTTCCACTCCGGCAGCCACGGCCTTTCGCACCTCGCTCGGCGAGCGATCGGTGAACACCGGCACCTGTGGCGACTCCTCGGTGTAGAGGACCCATTCCCGCTTGTCGGCGGGCAGTTCGCGGAAGGGCACGTCGATGTCGTATCCGAGGGAGATGAGGCTGTCCTGCAGCTGCTTGCCATGCCAGGCGGTCGGCCAGGCGGCGAGTGCCCGGTCGCGGATCGAGAGCGAATCGTCGGGAACCATCAGCTCCAACGGCACGTCGTAGACGCGACCGAGACCATGGCAGGTCGGGCACGCGCCCTGGACGGTATTCGTGGAGAAGTCCTCGGCGAGCAGCATGGGCGCGCCCTCCGGGTACGTCCCGATCCGGGAGAACAGCATGCGCAGGACGTTGGCGACGGTCGTCGCGCTGCCGACGCTCGATCGGGCAGTACCGCCCGATCGACGCTGCGGAAGGGCGACGGCGGGCGGGAGGCCGTCGATCGAGTCGACATCGGGAACCCCGACCTGGTCGATGAGCCGCCGGGCATATGGGCCGACGGACTCGAAGAACCGACGCTGCGCCTCGCCGTAGATGGTGCCGAACGCGAGCGAGCTCTTCCCCGACCCCGACACCCCGGTGAAGGCCACCAGCGCATCCCGCGGGATGTCGACATCGATGGACCGGAGGTTGTGTTCCCGCGCTCCGCGGACGCGGACATGCTGGAGTCTTGCGGCCTCCGCGGAGGGGTCGATCGCAGTCATGTCGAGCATCTCCTCTTCGGCCTCAGGGTGAGAGTCATGCTCCGCTTGCCCGATCGCCGCGCGATCAGCACCAACGGCAGGCACGGCGCAACGCTCTCATACCGCTTGTGTGCCCCCGGTGTACGCACCAGTGGCTGAGACTCTCATCGGGTGGATCGAGTGCCTCTGGGGGTGTCGGACGACCGCCACGAGATCTCCGCGCGGCGTGCCTTCCCTTGCTCAGAGCAGCTGGCGCGCGTTGGTCCTCGCCAGGTCGATGAGCTCGCGGCCGTTGCCGGCGAGCACCGTCCGAAGGGCGTAGACCGCGAACCCGGCAGCCTGCTTCGCCTCCACCTTCGGCGGCATCGAGAGCTCCTGCCGCTCCACCGCGACCGAGACCAGGGCGGGGCCCCGGTCCGGCGAAGGATGGCCCCGACGCCGCGACCCTCGATCGATCGAATGGTGAGGTGAAGCAGCGTTGCGCGGCAACATCCGGATCCTGCTGGTCATCGCGGCATGGGCGGTGCTCGTGTGCGTCGTCTACGTCGTCTGGAACCTCATCGATGTCCACGAGATCGAATGGGCGGGCACGACCGCGCTTGCTCTGACGGCGATCTTCGCCGGGTTCGTCGCCTTCTATCTGCGGCGGGCGCACCGGGCGCAGGGCGTCGAACTGCCCGAAGACCGCCTCGACGCCGACATCGACGACGGCGATCCCGAGCTCGGCACCTTCAGTCCCGGTAGCTGGTGGCCGCCGATGCTGGGTCTTGCTGCCTTCTTCGGGTTCCTCGGCATGGCGGTGGGCGTCTGGATCACCTTCTTCGCCGTCGGCCTGTTCGCCATCGCGATCGTCGGCTGGACCTACGAGTACTACCGGGGGTCCAACGCGCACTGACAGGTCCTCGTCGCCCGCTGTTCATCCGCGCCGCCTATCGTCGGCCGCGTGCTGCGCATCCCGCGAACGGTGATCGGCTTCGCGCTCATCAACGGGCTCACCTTCGCCGTGGATCTCTCGCTCGTGTCGGTGGCACACGGCATCCTCAGGATGCCGCTCGCATCAGCGGTGACGATCGGCTACGCGATCGCCTTCTCGCTTGCCTTCGTTCTCAACCGTCGGTTCAACTTCCGCTCACATGCGCCGGTCGGCCTCGACACGCTGCGCTACGTGCCGGTCGTCGCCATCAACTTCGGCGTCATCCTGCTCGGGGTCACGGTGGCTCTCGACGCGGCGGGCGTGCAGTACCAGCTCGCCCGAATCGCGGCCGGCGTCTGTGAGGCGGTCTTCATGTACTGCGCGATGCGCTGGTTCGTCTTCCGCGCGACAGCCGAGGTCAACGATGCACCCGCGCCTCAGTCAGGGCGCGCAGCACGGCTTCGTCGCCCGAGCGGCTGAACCGACTCCCCAGGGCCCACGGATCTGCGCGTTCCCACAGCACCAGCGCGAGGTCACCAGCCGAGGCCTCCAGCACGGCGTCCGCACGGCCGACGCCGTCGGACAGGACGATCCAATCCGGCTCGATCAGCCAGCTGCGATTCGAGTCGGTCGCCCGCAGCAGCACGCTGCCGGGAAGGTGCGCGATGCCCTGTCGACGGGCGCGGGCGATGAACACCTCGTCGAACTCGTCGATGATCGCGGCCGGCGTACCGGCATCCACCTCGGCCGGCATCGGGGGATCGACGGCCTTCGCCGTTCGGAGGTCCCAGAGATGCTTGGTCGCCTCGTGCACCATCCGGCGCTGCCAGAAGGCGTTCCGTCCGGGCCCGACGAAGGTCCAGCACTCGGCATCCGGATCGGCCCGCTCGAGCTCCTCCGTGAGTGCGGAGGCACCCTCGGTGAACCATTCGATCGGATCGCGCCCGCTCGGACGCGCGTGCTCGCGCACGTCGACCGATCCACGTGTCTGGACCGCCGCGGTCGCCCAGCGCTGGATGTTGCCGAGGTGGTCGACGATCTCGCCCGCCGTCGGCCAGATGCGCGACGCTATCGGGGCGCTCGGGTCCGTCTGCCCGGCCTCGGTCGCGAACGCATCGGAGACGCGCGCCAGCTCGGACATGTCGATCGTGCTCACCATCAGATGGTGGCGCGAGTGCGATCGAGATGCCACTTTCCGTCCCCAAATCGGCCGGATGGGGACGGAAAGTGGCATTTCGCTGGAGGTCCCGGCAACAGTGGACGCGCTCGGCCAAAATGGAGGGGTGAGCGACACAGCACCCTCTGACACCGCGACGGGAGGCGCCGCTGCCTGGCAGCGACTCTGCGCCCTGATCGACGACGATCCGCACCTCTGGCCCGAGGTCAGCGAGGCCCTCGACGAGGGAGACGACCCGTGGGAGGCGCTGATCGGCAGCCTCGACGACGCGGGCGCCCTCGCCTATCTCGACGTGGACGACACGGGCATGGAGCTCGCCGACGCGCTCGCCCAGCTGCCCCGGGTCTTCAAGCTGCAGCCCGATCTGGGCGAGGCCAACGACACCGATGAGCTCCGCGAGGCCATCGCGGTCGCGGACGGCATCCTCGCCGAGGGCGGGCTCCGACTGCTGCTGCTCGAGGACGACGACGATGACGCGCAGGCGCTCGTCGTGGTGCCGGCCGAGTCGGTGGACGACATCGTGGATCTCGCCACCAGCCTCGGCCACACGGCCAGCAGCTTCGGCTGAGCTCTCGGCCTGTCGGGCTGACCTGACCGGAATGGCGGGTGTCCGGTCAGCCAGTTGACCCGAGTGGCGGGTATGCGCGCTCGCCACCCGCCATTCGGGCCACCTCGCGGTCGCGCCTCGAAAGCGGGCCCGAAGGCGGTCTGCGCCGGCGTCAGTGCGCGGTCAGCGTTCCGATGAACCAGAACACGGGCCCGCAGATGACCGTGACGGCGACGCCCATCAGCATCGCCCGCCAGATCGGATGGCGCTCGTGCCAGTAGAGCTTGTCGCCGTAGGTGCCTCGCAGGTCGGCCATCGTGGTCGGCTCCGAGACCCGGAGCGTCGGCACGTCGAAGGCGTGCACGACCGCCTCGATCGCATCCTCTCCCCAGAACTGCCCCCGCAGTCGGATCCGGGTCCGCTCGAGGGCGTCGAGCACGAACAGCTGCTTGTAGGCGGTCGGCGAGTTGCCGTCGGTGACGGACACCACGACGGTGGAGGCGATGTCCGTGCGTGGCGTGAAGACAGGACGTCCGAAGAAGCCCGTCTCCTTGATGCCGTCGGCGGTGATCCGCAGCTTTGCCCGGCGCACGCCCCGACTGAGCAGCAGGATGGTGGCGGTGATGGTCGCATGCAGCACGAGGATGTACGGCCAGGTGCCGCGGGGGATGGTCAGCGCGTACAGGGCGATGATCGGGGGCGCGACGAGCAGGGCCGCGCTGAGGCCGTAGCGGTTGCTCAGATGGCCGACCAGCGGTCGCAGCATCGCCGGCTGATCCATCGCCGGCTGGTGCATCGTCATCGAGAACCCATCGGCGAAGCATAAGCCCCCGCGTGGGGGCGATGCCGGAAGGACACAGCCTCGTCATCGCCCGAAAACCTATGCTGGCGAGGTGGCAGAGATCGAGCAGTGCTCCAACGAGGACTGCGAGCTGTTCGAGCGTCCCGTGCTCATCGACGACGATCTCGAGGACGCCGATTCGTTCGACGGGTCGGGTGGGCAGCTCGGCATCTGCCCAGCCTGCGGAGTGACCCGGGAGTACGCCTGAGATGGCGGACATGCCTGAAATCGGCCGTCAGGCCGCGCACATCCTCCTCGACGCGGTGATCGCCTTCGAATCCGGTCGGGACCAGGAGGACAACGTCGTCGCGATGAATCTCGCTCTCCAGCGACTGGATGATGTGGGCGCTGTCGACGTGCTCACCTCACCGAGTGGCGACATCACGCTCGAAGTCAGCAACCTGGCCGGGGGAGCGGTGGTCGCCCTGAACTGGCTCATCGAGCAGCTGGCGTTCCGTGAGGTGACCGATCGCGAGGTCGTCATCGCCCGACTGCGGGAGTTCCTGGACCAGTAGAGCCTTGGACCAGTAGAGCCCTAGACCAGTAGAGCCTGGACCAGTGGGCCCGCGCCGGAATCAGCCGGTCCTGCACCCGACCCTTCAGTCGCGGATCCGCCGTCCGAGCAGCACGCGGTTCAGCGCCCAGCCCGCGGCCGTGACGAGCAGCACGGCGGCCGCCATGCTGAGCAGCTCCGCGGGCGCCGTCAGGATGCCCAGGCTCACGATGAGGGTGGTGGCGCCCGCGGGAGGGTGCGGGAGCTTGAGCAGCGACAGGATCGCCGTGGTCAGCGCCACCGACAGCGCCCCCGCGGCGACGTAGCCAGCCGTCAGGCCGCCCACCGGCGCGGGCGGCTGACCGGCGAGACCGAATGCGGCGAAGCAGGCGATCCCGACGGCTATGCCGATCAGGTGCCCGACGGCGGCGTTGAGCGGACGCGACGCGGGCTGACCCGGGGACTGGAAGAAGAGCATCACCGTCGGGCCCAGGCTGGGGAACAGCCACGGCTGCATCAGCGCCAGACCGACCGCACCGGAGAGCCCGAGGACGACGAGCGACAGCAGCCCGGCGTAGATCGCAGGTGCAGCCCGGCCGCGGTCTGCGGACACGGGACCGCCCGAGAAGCGATCCTCGCTCACGAGGCGACCAGTAGCGCCTGCGGGGCGGCCTGCTTCATCCGGGTGGACAGCCAGCGCAGCTGGACAGCCGTCTCGGCCTCGCACGCCGCGACGACGGCGAGCAGCTCGTCGTCGCGCAGCGCCTGGCCGGCCTGCTTCACCAGGGTCCAGGTCATGTCGACGAGCGTGGCGAGCAGGTAGACGTCCTGGAGATCCCGGAGCAGTCCGAGCCCGCCCGTGCGCGTCTCGGTGAGCGCGGCGGCATGGAAGCGCTCCGGCTCGTCATCGGGCTGCTCTCCATAGCGATCGATGATGGGACCGAGGGCGGACTCATGTCGATCGCACTGGTCGGCCAGCGTCCGGCACAGAGAGAGGACGTCGGGCTCATCGCCGTGCCCGTCGGCGACCTGCCGGAACGACTCCGCCAGCGCCCGCTCGCCGCCGTGCAGCAGACCGAGGTAGACAGGCAGTCTCATGCGGCACCCTCATCCCGGTGGTCGTCGGGGGTGAGAGGAGGCGCAGTGGGACGAACCGTCTCCACGACCTCCGCATCAGGACCGCCGATCGTGGGCGGCACGGATGGATCCGACGGCCGGGACGCCGCTGTCGTGGGCGCCGGAGCGGGTCCTCGGCCGTCGGCCACCTTCTGCACACGAACCGCGGCGACCTTGAACAGGGGCTGCTTCGACACCGGATCCCACTCCGTCCTGGTCAGCTCGTTGGCGGCGCTGGGACGCCCATCAGGGCCGGAGCGCTCGTCCTGCCAGTACCCGTAGTGGAACGGGGCGAAGACGCAGCCCTCGCGCACGCCGCCGACGCGCGCCGGCACGACGATCTCGCCATGAGAGGAGGAGACCCGAACGATGTCGCCCTCCGCGATGCCGAGGTCGCGCGCATCCGCCGAGGAGATCTCGATCCACGCCGACGGGGCCGCGCGATCCAGCTGACGCGATCGGCGCGTCTTCGTGCGCGTGTGGAACTGGTACGCGGTCCGCCCGGTCGTGTAGCGCAGCGGAAACTCCGCGGTCGGGGTCTCATGCGCGGGGATGGCGGGCGCCGGCTTCAGCAGGGCGCGTCCGTCGATGCGCATCGCCGAGAACGCCTCGCGGCCCACGGTGGCCCCGGTCAGCAGATCGTGGCCGTATGACTCGGCCCGGTCCAGTTCGGTGGGGAAGTGCCCGTCCGCGTACAGGCGAAGGGTGCCGTCCGGATGCTCGTCGTTGCAGGGCCATGGGATGCCGCTGCCGTCGCGCAGCTTCTCGTAGCTGATGCCGGTGTAGTCGCACAGCCTGCCGCGCGTGCACTCCTGCCAGGCGCGGAAGCCGTCTTCCGGACCCGTCCAGTCGAGCAGCGGCGAGCCGTCGTCGCGGCGGAAGTCCATCCTCCGCGAGTAGTCGAGGAAGATGTCCAGGTCGCTGCGGGCCTCGCCCGGCGGGTCGACGGCCTTGTCCGACAGATGCACGGTGCGGTTCACGTTCGTGAAGGCGCCCTGCTTCTCGCCCCATCCCGCGGCGGGAAGGACGACGTCCGCAAAGCGGGCCGTCTCGGTCAGGTAGAGGTCCTGCACGATGAGGAAGAGCCCGTCGCGATCCAGGATCTCCCGGATGCGTGCCGACTGCGGCATCGAGACCGCCGGATTCGTCGCCGAGATCCAAAGCAGCTCGATGCTGCCCTGCTCGACGTAGCGGAAGATCTGCATGGCGTGGGTCGGCGGCGCCCAGTGCGGGATCTTGTCGACGTGGACGCCCCATAGCTCTGCGAGCTCCCGGACGTGGGCCGGGTTCTCCCAGTTGCGGAATCCCGGCAGGTCGCCGTCCGCTCCGCATTCGCGGGCGTTCTGCGCGGTCGGCTGGCCGTTCATCTGCAGCACGCCGGCGCCTGCTCTTCCGAGCTTGCCGGTGAGCAGGTGCAGGTTGTTGACCTGACAGGCCGCCGCCGTGGCCTGGGCGGACTGATAGAACCCCTGGAGCACCGTCGAGAGGACCCTCTCCGAGGTCCCGAAGATGCGAGCAGCCTGCCGGACATCCGCGGCGGAGACGCCGCAGGTATCGGCGACGGCCTCAGGGGTCCATCGCTCGACGGTCGAGCGCAGCTCATCGACGCCGATCGTGTGCGCGGTGATGTAGTCGTCGTCGATCCAGCCGTTGACGAAGAGCTCGCGGATCAGGCCGTTCAGGAGAGCCACGTTCGTGCCGGGATGCACGGCGAGATGGATGTCGGCATGCCGGGCCACCTCCGTCTCCCTCGGATCGATGCAGACGACGAGCGGCCGATCGGGGCCCGCCAGTCGATCGAGCACCCGCGCCCAGAGCACCGTCTGCGTCTCGGCCATGTTGTGGCCGAAGAGGAACATCGCCTCGCAGTCGTCGATGTCGCGGTAGGAGCCCGGCTGGCCGTCGGAGCCGAACGACTCCTTCATGGCCGTCGCCGCGGTGGCCGTGCAGAGGCGGGTGTTGCCGTCCATGTGCGGGGTGCCGATGCCCGCCTTGCCGAGGATGCCGAGCGCGTAGTACTCCTCGAGGAACAGCTGTCCGCTGGTGTAGAAGCCGTGGCTCAGCGGCCCCTTCTCTGCGAGCAGCGCCGTGCTCCGATCGACGATGCGGCCCATGGCCGTGTCCCAGTCGGTCTCGACGAGCGCGCCGTCGACGCGGATCAGAGGACGCGTCAGGCGATCCCGGCTCTGCATGCCGGGCACGCTCCCGAAGAGCCCTTTGGGCCCCAGCCTCCCGTGATTGACGGTGTCAGCCGACCTCCCGCGGATTCCGACCATCCGACCGTCCTTGACGGCGATGTCGCAGGCGCAGCCGTTGCTGCAGAGCACGCAGGCCGACTGCACCCAGCGGTCGACGTCGGCCTCGTCGAGTCCCTCTTCGAGCTTGGAATCCACCCGCACCGGCCAGAGCTCGCCTCGGCCGAACGGAGTCCGGGTCCCCCAGATGTCTGCGATTCGATCGACCACCTGCACCTCCGTCGGCAGGCTGACACGGAGAGCGCGCGGGGGGAAGGCCCTTGCGCGCGACCCTGTGCAGGACTAGCGATCGAGCCCTTCTCGGTCGCACGTCATAGGCTGCAGCAGGGTCGAACGGCGGCTTTCCGCGGAATATGAGTTCTGCTCGGCCTATTCCCCTGGCCGAGCAGGGCGCATACGATCGGGGCACTCTTACCCGAGGAGTACCCATGTCCGATCTTCCGACGTTGCTCGCGCCCCCGGCGATGCGACGGCCATCCGAACTCGGCGCGCTGAGCTACCTGAGCGGCCTGCTGCCGCCCCGCGATCTCATCCGCGCCTACCTCCTGACCGCGCTCGGCCTCGTCGGCATCGCCGGCCTGCAGCACCTGTACCTCGGCCGCAGGCGGCGTGCGGTGCTCTGGCTGCTGACCTTCGGCCTGCTCGGCGTGGGCACGATCCTCGATCTCGCGACGATGCGTGCGCAGGTCGAGGAGACGAACGGCCGTCGGGCCGCCGGCATCCTGCGCTGAGGCCCGCGCGGCGTCTCCCCGTCGGGTCGCGCGGCTAGGGTGGAGGGGTCCTTTTCGGCCCTTCCACAGGGTCGGATCCTCCGAGAGAATCGCGATCCCGTGACCGACACCGTCTCATCGCCGGCCCCTTCCGAGCTCCCGGCTGGCAGCGCCGCCGTCACGGTGACAGAGACCTCGACCGGCTTCCAGCTCTTCCCCGACGACCGCTCCGTCGTCGCGATGCGGGTCGACGGCCAGCTGCTCGACCTCGCCCGCGAGCTCCAGCCGGGGACCGTCGTCGAGCCCGTCACCCTGGAGTCGCCGGACGGGCTGTACATCCTGCGGCACTCGACTGCCCACGTGCTCGCGCAGGCCGTGCAGTCGATCAATCCCGAGGCCAAGCTCGGCATCGGGCCGCCCGTAACCGACGGCTTCTACTTCGACTTCGACGTCGAGCAGCCCTTCACCCCTGAAGACCTGACCGCCTTCGGCAAGGCGATGGAGCGGATCCAGCGCTCCGGACAGCGCTTCGTGCGCCGCGTGGTGACAGAGGAGGAGGCGCGCGGGCTGTTCGCCGCCGAGCCGTACAAGCTCGAGCTGATCGGCCTCAAGGGTCCGGCCGTCGAGGGATCCGCCGATGGCGAGTCGGTCGAGGTCGGCGGCGCCGAGCTGACCGTCTACGAGAACGTCGACCGCGAGGGCAACGTCGTCTGGCGCGACCTCTGCCGCGGCCCGCACCTGCCCAACACCCGCCCGATCGGCAACGGCTGGGCGCTCAACCGCTCCGCCGCCGCCTACTGGCGCGGCTCGGAGAAGAACAAGCAGCTCCAGCGGATCTACGGCACGGCCTGGGCCAGCAAGGACGATCTGCGCGCCCACCAGGCCCGCATAGAGGAGGCGCAGAAGCGCGACCACCGCAGGATCGGCGCCGAGCTCGACCTGTTCTCCTTCCCTGACGAGATCGGCTCGGGCCTCGCGGTCTTCCATCCGAAGGGCGGCATCATCCGCCGCGAGATGGAGAACTACTCGCGCAAGCGGCACGAGGAGGAGGGCTACGACTTCGTCTACTCGCCGCACATCACCAAGTCGACCCTGTTCGAGGTCTCGGGCCACCTCGACTGGTACGCCGACGGCATGTTCCCGCCCATGCAGCTGGACGAGCTGAGAGATGCCGACGGCCAGGTGACCCGGCAGGGCGTCGACTACTACCTCAAGCCGATGAATTGCCCGTTCCACATCCTCATCTACCGGTCCGGCGCACGCTCCTACCGCGACCTGCCGCTGCGGATGTTCGAGTTCGGCACCGTCTACCGCTACGAGAAGTCGGGCGTCGTGCACGGCCTCACCCGGGTGCGCGGCATGACCCAGGACGACGCGCACATCTTCACCACGCAGGACCGGATGAAGGAGGAGCTCACCCGCACCCTCAACTTCGTCCTCGGCCTGCTGAAGGACTACGGGCTCACCGACTTCTACCTCGAGCTGTCCACCAAGGACCCCGAGAAGTACGTCGGCGACGACGACGTATGGGAGACCGCCACGAACACCCTCGCCGAGGTCGCGGCCGAGTCGGGTCTCGAGCTCGTCGCCGACCCCGGGGGAGCCGCGTTCTACGGCCCGAAGATCTCCGTGCAGGCGCGGGACGCGATCGGCCGCACCTGGCAGATGTCCACCGTGCAGCTCGACTTCAACCTGCCCGAGCGCTTCGGCCTCGACTACACCTCCTCCGACGGCAGCCGCCAGCGGCCCGTCATGATCCACCGCGCGCTGTTCGGCTCGATCGAGCGGTTCTTCGCCGTGCTCACCGAGCACTACGCGGGTGCGTTCCCCGTCTGGCTCGCGCCGGTGCAGGTCGTCGGCATCCCCATCGTCGACGACTACGCGCCCTATCTCGCCGAGGTGCTCGACGGGCTGCGGGCCTCCGGGGTCCGCGTCGAGCTCGACGACAGCGCGGAGCGGATGCAGAAGAAGATCCGCACCCACACGAAGCTCAAGGTGCCGTTCCTGCTCATCGCGGGGGAGGAGGATCGCGCCGCGGGCGCGGTCAGCTTCCGCTTCCGCGACGGGACCCAGCGGAACGGCGTGCCGGTGGCTGAGGCGGCCGAGATCATCCGATCGTCGATCGCGGACCGGCGGCAGGTGCTCACGGCCGAGGACGTGGCATGAGCGATGTCGGAGGTGCACCCTCGGACGGTGCAGGCTCGGACGGCGCGCGCTCGGACGTGCATGCCTCGGGGGAGACCGACGGGTTCACCGGGCCGGTATCGGTCGAGAGCTCGCTGAACCTGCCGGGTGTGCCCGACGCGTTCCAGCGGCTGTGGACCCCCCACCGGATGGTCTACATCCAGTCGGGTGCCCAGCCGTCCGACGAGGACTGCCCGTTCTGCCGCGCCCCGGAGATGTCCGACGAAGACGCGCTGATCGTGCACCGCGGCACCCACGCCTACGTCCTGCTCAACCTCTTCCCGTACAACTCCGGCCACTTGCTGGTCTGCCCCTACCGGCATGTTGCGCTCTATGACGACGCCACCGCCGAGGAGATCGACGAGATCGCCCGCCTCACCCAGACGGCGATGCGGGTGCTGCGCGAGACGGCCAAGACCGACGGATTCAACATCGGCATGAACCAGGGGCGCATTGCCGGCGCGGGAATCGCGTCGCACCTGCACCAGCACGTCGTGCCGCGCTGGGCGACCGACGCCAACTTCTTCCCGATCATCGCGGGGACGAAGGCGCTGCCCCAGCTCCTGGGAGATGTCCGCGCCGCCGTCGCCGCCGCGTGGCCCGCGTAGACTCTTCCGGTAGATCAATCGGCGCGTCGGCGCAGGTCAGACGGCTGCAGCCTCACCGCTTCGACACGCACCTCAAAGGAGTGTCGGAGAAGTGACGGACAGCACGGTGCTAGCGAGCGGCTCGGTTTCGAACGGCCAGACGGAGTCCTCCGTCGGCACGAGCCGCGTCAAGCGAGGTCTCGCCGAGATGCTCAAGGGCGGCGTCATCATGGACGTCGTCAACGCCGAGCAGGCGAAGATCGCCGAGGATGCCGGCGCGACCGCCGTCATGGCGCTCGAGCGCGTCCCCGCCGACATCCGCGCCCAGGGCGGCGTCGCCCGGATGAGCGACCCCGACCTCATCGACGGCATCGTCGCAGCGGTCTCCATCCCCGTCATGGCGAAGGCGCGCATCGGCCACTTCGTCGAGGCGCAGGTCCTGCAGGCTCTCGGCGTCGACTACATCGACGAGTCCGAGGTCCTCTCGCCCGCCGACTACGTCAACCACATCGACAAGTGGGACTTCACCGTCCCCTTCGTCTGCGGTGCCACCAACCTGGGCGAGGCGCTCCGCCGCATCACCGAGGGCGCTGCGATGATCCGCTCCAAGGGCGAGGCCGGCACCGGCGACGTGTCCGAGGCCACGAAGCACATCCGGACCATCAAGGGCGAGATCCGTGCCCTCAGCTCGAAGAGCCCCGACGAGCTGTTCGTCGCGGCCAAGGAGCTGCAGGCGCCGTATGACCTCGTCGTCGAGATCGCGCGAACCGGCAAGCTGCCCGTCGTGCTGTTCACCGCCGGCGGCGTGGCCACTCCGGCCGACGCCGCGCTGATGATGCAGCTCGGCGCCGACGGCGTCTTCGTCGGCTCCGGCATCTTCAAGTCGGGCGATCCGGCCAAGCGCGCCGCCGCCATCGTGCGGGCGACCACCTACTTCGAGGACCCGGCGATCATCGCCGAGGCCTCTCGCGGTCTGGGCGAGGCCATGGTCGGCATCAACGTCGCCGACGTGCCCGCTCCGCACCGGCTCGCCACCCGCGGCTGGTAGGCGTGGGGGGCTCTCCCCGGTCCGTCGGGGTCCTCGCCCTGCAGGGTGACTTCCGTGAGCACATCGCGGTCGTCGACGGTCTCGGCTCGACCGGCATCGCCGTGCGCAAGCCGGAAGAGCTGGACCGGGTCGACGGCCTGATCATCCCCGGCGGGGAGTCGACCGTCATGGACAAGCTCTCCCGGCTGTACGGGATGGCCGATGCCGTGAAGGCGAAGATCGCCGACGGCCTGCCGGTCTACGGCACCTGCGCCGGACTGATCATGCTCGCGGACACCGTCCTCGACGCGATCACCGGCCAGCAGAGCTTCGGCGGACTCGATGTCTCCGTGCGCCGCAACGCGTTCGGCAACCAGCTCGACTCGTTCGAGACAGATCTCGCCATCCCCGCGGTGGGCGCCGATCCGCTGCACGCGGTCTTCATCCGCGCGCCGATCGTCGAGACGGTGGGCCCGAAGGTCGAGACGCTCGCGGCCCTCGACGACGGTCGAGTCGTCGCGGTTCGGCAGGGAGCGCTGCTCGGCACCTCGTTCCATCCCGAGATCACCGGCGACACCCGCTTCCACCGGTTCTTCCTCAGCACGCTCGGCTGAGCGCCGGTCGCAGGACAACACTGCGGTGCGGACAGAACACCGCCGTGGGCGGCAGTGTTCTGTCCGCACGGCAGTGTTCTACCGGCAGATGACCCGGTCGTCCGCATTCGGCCCTGACCTAGACTGGTCGGCGCTAGTTTCGGCAGGCAGGGAGAACGATGTCAGGGCATTCCAAGTGGGCCACCACCAAGCACCAGAAGGCGATCAAGGACAGCCGTCGCGCGAAGTCGTTCGCCAAGCTGATCAAGAACATCGAGGTGGCCGCCAAGATGGGCGGCGCCGACCTCTCGGGCAACCCGACCCTCGTCGACGCCGTGCAGAAGGCCAAGAAGACGTCGGTCCCGAATGACAACATCGACCGCGCGATCAAGCGAGGCGCAGGTCTCAGCGGTGAGTCGATCGACTACCAGACCATCATGTACGAGGGCTACGCCCAGGGCGGCGTCGCCCTGCTGATCGAGTGCCTCACGGACAACAAGAACCGCGCGGCGGCCGAGGTTCGCACCGCGATGAGCCGCAACGGCGGTGCGATGGCGGACCCCGGCAGCGTCGCCTACAACTTCAGCCGCAAGGGCGTCATCGCCGTCACGAAGAGCGACGGACTGACCGAGGACGACGTCCTGCTCGCCGTCCTCGACGCCGGCGCCGAAGAGGTCAACGACCGCGGCGAGGGATTCGAGATCGTCACCGAGCCGCACGACCTCGTCGCGGCGCGGGTCGCGTTGCAGGATGCGGGCATCGACTACGATTCGGCCGACGCCGAGTTCGTTCCCGGCATGAGCGTTCCCGTGGATGCTGAGACCGCGCGCAAGATCTTCAAGCTCATCGACGCGCTCGACGATCTGGACGACGTCCAGAACATCTACGCGAACTACGACATCCCGGCCGACGTCCAGGCGCAGCTCGAGGAGGACTGACCCGTGGCCGGCGTGCCCGGACTCAAGCGCGTCCTCGGCATCGACCCCGGCCTCACCCGCTGCGGCGTCGGGGTCGTGGACGTGTCTCCGGATCGCAAGGCGCGGCTGGTCTACGTCGGCGTCATCCGCACCCCTCCCGAGCTGGCGCTCGAGGAGCGCGTGCTGCGGATCGGAGCGGGGATCGCCGACCTCCTGGACGAGCACCAGCCCGATGTGGTGGCGCTCGAGCGGGTCTTCGCTCAGCACAACGTCCAGACCGTGATGAGCGTCGCTCAGGCGAGCGGCGTCGCGATGTACCTGTCGGCCCAGCGCGGACTGGCCGTGGCGCTGCACACGCCGTCCGAGGTCAAGGCCGCGGTCACGGGCTACGGCTCCGCGGACAAGAAGCAGGTGGCCGCCATGGTCGCCAAGGTGCTGCGGCTCGATGCCCCACCCACGCCGGCGGATGCCGCCGACGCGCTGGCCATCGCTATCTGCCACGCATGGCGGGCACCGGGCTCAGCGGTCGGCGGAGGCGCAGGCGCGGCGTTGACACCGGCCCAGCGCGCCTGGCAGCAGGCCGAGAAGGCGACCCGCGGGCGCTAGGGGACTGTCGGCCCGCCCAATCGTTGGTCGAGGAGGCCGTTCACGGCCGTCTCGAGACCGGTTGCGGAGTTCGGCCGGTCTCGAGACGGGCGCGGGGCGCCCTCCTCGACCAACGAAGAAGTCGCGTTAATCGAGCAGCGATCGTCATCTCCCGTTGGTCGAGGAGGCCGTTCACGGCCGTCTCGAGACCGGCTGCCGAGGTCGGGCGGTCTCGAGACGGGCGCGGGGCGCCCTCCTCGACCTACAGGTCGCGTTCGAACACTTCTTCGACTCGCCGACCGGCAGGTGGCGGGGCGTCGGCGGTGCCGCTTAGCCTGACGGCATGATCTCGTCCCTGCGCGGAACCGTTCTCGCCGTGTCCGGCACGCAGGCGGTGATCGACGTCGGGGGAGTGGGCTACTCGGTCGCCGTCACCCCGCAGCATGCCCTCCAGCTGCGTACCGGCGCGGAAGCCGTCGTGCACACCACGCTCATCGTGCGTGAGGACGACATGTCGCTCTACGCCTTCGAGGACCTCGACGCCCAGCAGGTGTTCGATCTGCTCCGCGGCGTCACCGGGGTCGGGCCGAAGTCCGCGATGGCCGTCCTCGCCACCATGTCGCCCGACCTGATCGCCGACGCCGTGGCCACCGAGAACGACTCCGCATTCCGCAAGGTGTCCGGGATCGGACCCAAGACCGCGAAGCTCATCATCGTCTCGCTCACCGGCAAGGTCTTCGCCCGCACCACTCCCTCCGCCGTCGCTCCCGCCCAGCGCGCGGGTGGCGCCGACGTGGTCGTCGCGCTCGTGGGCCTCGGCTGGCCCGAGCGCGTGGCGCAGGCCACCGTCGAGGAGGTCATCGCCGAGACCGGCGGCGGCAGCACCCAGGTGCTGCTGCGCGCAGCGCTGTCCCGGCTCGGGCCCCGCCAGCTCAGCGGAAGCAGCTCATGAGCGAGGTCATGCCAACGCCCGAATCCGAGGCGGAGCTTGCCTTCGAGGGCGCCCTGCGCCCCAAGTCGCTCTCCGAGTTCGTCGGCCAGCAGAAGGTACGAGGACAGCTCCAGCTGCTGCTGCACGCCGCCACCCTGCAGAACCGCACGCCCGACCACATCCTGCTCGCCGGTCCGCCTGGGCTCGGCAAGACCACCCTCGCGATGATCGTCGCCTACGAGAGCGGCCGGCCGCTCCGGATGTCCAGCGGCCCCGCCATCCAGCACGCTGGCGACCTCGCCGCCGTGCTCTCGTCGCTGGTGCCCGGCGAGGTGCTCTTCATCGACGAGATCCACCGGATGGCCCGTTCCGCCGAGGAGATGCTCTACCTCGCCATGGAGGACTTCCGGATCGACATCATGGTCGGCAAGGGCGCGGGTGCCACGTCCATCCCGCTCGACCTCGCCCCCTTCACCCTCGTGGGCGCCACGACCCGCTCCGGGCTGCTGCCGAACCCGCTCCGAGACCGCTTCGGATTCACCGCCCACCTCGAGTTCTACGAGACGGGCGAGCTCGAGCGGGTGCTCGCCCGGGCGGCCGAGATGCTCGAGCTGGAGGTCGATCCGGGCGCGCTGACCTCGATCGCGAGCCGCAGCCGCGGCACGCCCCGCATCGCCAACCGGCTGCTGCGCCGGGTGCGGGACTATGCGCTCGTCCACCGGACGACAGCCGGGCAGGAGGCGGTCGACGCCGCCCTCGAGCTCTACGACGTGGACGAGCTCGGCCTCGACCGGCTCGACCGTGCCGTGCTCGACGCCATCCTCACCCGCTTCGAAGGGGGACCGGTAGGACTCAACACGCTCGCCGTCTCGGTGGGCGAGGAGGCGGACACCATCGAGTCGGTCGTCGAGCCGTTCCTGGTGCGGATCGGGCTGCTGAGCCGCACTCCGCGGGGCCGTGTGGCGACGGCAGCGGGCTGGCGACACCTCGGCCGTCGAGCGGCCATTCCGGCCGCGCTGTTCGACGACCAGCTATGATCATCCGAAGCCGGGCGCCTGTGTGCGCGGCTTCGGACAGGCTTCCAGAGGCCCGCCCCCGCGGCGATGTCGATCCCGGCGGCTCGGGCACCAACCGCGCTTTCAGGACCTGTCGCTACACTGCTCGCAACAATTGCACCGCGCGCTGACCTCGCGTCCCGCGTCGGTACCTTCAGGAAGGCTGCACTCTCGTGCCCAATCTCTTCGCCGATCCGCTGACTCTCGTCATGCTCGCGGTGCTCGCCGTGCTCATCTTCTTCATGTTCCGCAACAGCCGCAAGCGCCAGCGCGATGCCGCGGCGATGCAGGACCGCACCCAGGTCGGCGCCAAGATCATGACCAACTTCGGCCTCTTCGGCACCATCGTCGCGATCAACGACGAGGAGAACGAGGTCCAGGTCGAATCGACTCCCGGCACCATCGTCACCGTTCACCGCCAGACGATCGCCAAGATCATCACCGCCCCGGGCGAGGTCGTCACCGACGACGAGGCCGAGCTGGCCGAGGAGGGCGTCCTCCTCGCCGACGAGCCCGAGTACGGACAGCGCAAGGACTCGCTCGACGCCGGCGACCGGACTGCGGATGGACGCGCGGCGTCGAATTCGCAGAAAGCCGCCGAATAGTCGGTAGCGTCAACGTGCCCGCCGACGAGGCGGGCACATTGCCGCGCCACGCGTGCGCCCATCGTCGGGGCCGCGCGGCGACGGCTCGATAGAAAGCAGAGCCACGTTGGCCAAAACGACGAGCCCGGTCCGCAAGGCGTGGCGCTCCCTCGCCATCCTGGGCGGCATCATCGTCGCCCTTGTCGGCGTCAACCTCGCGGGCGTCCTCATCCCGGGCGCCGGCGGACAGTGGGCCCCCAAGCTCGCACTCGACCTCGAGGGCGGCACGCAGATCATCCTCGCCCCGGTGGTCGACGGCGACACCCAGGTCTCGCAGGAGCAGCTCAACCAGGCCGTCTCGATCATCCGCCAGCGCATCGACTCCGCCGGCGTGAGCGAGTCGGAGATCACCACGCAGGGCGCCAGCAACATCGTCGTCTCCATCCCCGGCCAGCCCGATGAGCAGACGCTGGAGCGCATCGAGGCTTCGGCCAAGCTCGAATTCCGCCCCGTGCTCCTCGCGGGCACGCCGTCGACGGACAGCATCGGCGGCACGGACAGCGCGACGCCCACCCCGACGCCCACCCCCAGCGTTGCGGATACGCCGGCGCCGGCTCCCACGGACGCCAGCGATGTCTCGCAGGTCACCCCGGCTCTGCAGACCGCCTACGACGCCTTCGACTGCTCCGACATCGACAGCAGCAAGGTCGCACCCGCCGATCAGCCGCTGGTCACCTGCGAGACCGACGGCTCGATCAAGTACATCCTCGGCCCGGTCGAGATCGACGGCGCCGACGTCTCGAACGCGATGAGCGGTGTCGTCTCCACCAGCACCGGTGCCAGCACGGGCCAGTGGGCCGTCAACATCGACTTCAACGATCAGGGCGCCGAGGAGTTCGGCGCGGTCACCGCCCGACTCATCCAGCTGACCTCGCCGCGCAACCAGTTCGGCATCGTGCTCGACGGCCGCGTCATCTCCGCACCTGTCGCCCAGGCGGTGATCACCGACGGCAACGCGCAGATCACCGGCAACTTCGACCAGGAGACCTCCAAGTCCCTCGCCGATCAGCTGAAGTACGGCGCCCTCCCCATCAGCTTCACCGTGCAGAGCTCCGATGTGATCTCGGCGACCCTCGGCAGCTCGCAGCTGCAGAGCGGCCTCATCGCCGGCCTCATCGGCCTGATCCTGGTCGTGATCTACTCGCTCATCCAGTACCGGACCCTCGGATTCGTGACGGTCGCGTCGCTCGTGGTCGCGTCGGTGATCACCTACCTGCTGATCACCTTCCTGTCCTGGCGTGAGGGCTACCGGCTGTCGCTCGCAGGAGTCGCGGGTCTGATCGTGGCGATCGGCATCACGGCCGACTCGTTCATCGTGTACTTCGAGCGCATCCGCGACGAGCTACGCGACGGCCGCGGCCTCAGCGGAGCGGTCGAAGCCGGCTGGAAGCGCGCGCTGCGCACCATCATCGCGTCGGACACCGTCAACTTCCTCGCCGCCATCGTGCTGTTCCTCGTGGCGATCGGCAACGTGCGCGGCTTCGCGCTGACGCTCGGTCTCACCACCATCATCGACCTCATCGTCGTAACGCTCTTCACCCACCCGGTTCTTCAGCTGATCTCGAAGACCCGGTTCTTCAGCGAGGGGCATCGCCTGTCCGGGCTCGACCCGCGTGCCCTCGGCGCCGTCTACCGCGGCCGGGCGGAGTTCCGACCCCCGGCGGTATCGACCGCGCGCACGGCAGCCAGTCGCGGCGAGGCCGCGCGTCGCCAGACGATCGCGGAGCGCAAGGCGGCCGAGTCCGCGCCCACGCAGGACACCCGCGTCCCGGCCGGCGTCGACAGCGGCGCCACGGGCACGTCCAGCACGACGGCCACCGGCACGAAGACGCCCGGCACGAAGAACACCGGCACGAATTCCAGCAGCACGAAGCCGACGACCGGCGCGAAGGGCGGCAAGCGCTGATGGCCAGCTTCTCCGATTTCGGCAACGACCTGTACACGGGCAAGCGCTCGATCGACTTCATCTCGCGGCGACGGGTCTGGTTCCTCATCTCGGCGATCGCGGTGCTGATCGCCATCGTGGTCCCGATCCTGCGGGGCGGCTTCGTCCTCGGCATCGAGTTCACCGGGGGATCGCAGTTCCAGATCTCCGGCGTGGACACGAAGGATCAGACCCTCGCGGAAGACGCCGTGCAATCCGTCGTCCCCGAGATCGTGCCTCGTGTGACGACCGTCGGCAGCGACGGCATCCGCGTGCAGACCGATCAGCTCACGGACGACGACTCGACCCAGGTGCGGCTTGCCCTCGCCTCGGCGTACGAGGTCGATCAGGCCGACGTCACCGAATCGTTCATCGGTCCGTCATGGGGTCAGGACATCAGCCGGCAGGCGCTGTTCGGCCTCGGTGTGTTCCTCGCGGCCGCATTCATCTTCATGGCGCTCTACTTCCGCACCTGGAAGATGTCGGTCGCGGCCATGGTGGCGCTGCTGCACGACCTCATCATCACCGCGGGCGTCTACGGGATCGTCGGCTTCGAGGTCACGCCGGCGGCGGTCATCGGATTCCTCACGATCCTCGGATACTCGCTCTACGACACGGTCGTGGTGTTCGACAAGATCCGCGAGAACACGATGGGCGGCGAATCGTCATCCGGGCGGACCTTCGTCGAGTCCGTCAACCTCGCGGTGAATCAGACCCTCGTGCGCTCGATCAACACATCGGCCGTCGCGATCCTGCCGATCGCCTCGATCCTCTTCATCGGCGCGTTCGTGCTCGGCGCGGGGACCCTGCGCGACATCGCGCTCGCCCTCTTCATCGGGGTGCTCATCGGCACCTACTCGACGATCTTCGTCGCGGCCCCGCTCTACGCCACGCTGCGCCAGGGCGAATCCGAGATCAAGAAGCAGAGCAAGCGGACTCTCGAGCTCCGCGCGAAGAGCGTCGCCTGATCGCGGGCGGCCTCGCCGCATGCCGAGTACTCGACATCGGGTACTCGGACGTCGGGTACCCGGGCATCAGGGACTCGGACGTCGGGTACTCGCAGGGCGAACAGCGAAATACAGCCGGGTGTCCTAACGTTGCAGTCGATGCAGGAGGTTGACGAGTGACGGAAGCACCGGTTACGAGGGCGGGCTCCGCCGCGAGCCCGGCGGGCGCTCCCACACCGCCGAGCACCAACACCAGCTCACTCCGCCGCCTGGTGCCGCGGATCTTCTCCCGCTCACAGCCCACCGGCGCGGTCGACACCCTGCTGCGCACCGTCCGCACGCATCATCCCAAGGCCGACCTCAGCATCATCGAGCGCGCCTACGCCGTCGCCGAGAAGGCGCACGCGGATCAGAAGCGGGACAGCGGCGAGCCGTACATCACCCACCCCGTCGCGGTGGCGCAGATCATCGCAGAGCTCGGCATCGGCCCGAAGACGATCGCGGCAGCGCTGCTGCACGACACGGTCGAAGACACCGGATACTCGCTCGACGAGCTGCGTCGCGAGTTCGGCGATGAGGTCGGCATGCTGGTCGACGGTGTCACCAAGCTCGACAAGCTGAAGTACGGCGACAGCGCGCAGGCCGAGACCGTCCGCAAGATGGTCGTCGCGATGTCGAAGGACATCCGCGTGCTCGTCATCAAGCTCGCCGACCGGCTGCACAACGCCCGCACATGGGGCTTCGTCTCGCCTCAGCGCGCCGCCAAGAAGGCGCAGGAGACCCTCGAGATCTACGCGCCGCTCGCGCACCGCCTGGGCATCCAGACCATCAAGCTCGAGCTCGAGGACCTGTCGTTCGCGGTGCTCTACCCCAAGCTCTACGCCGAGATCGAGAGCCTCGTCCGGCAGCGCACCCCGCGGCGCGGGGCCTTCGTTCAGGAGGTCATCGACACGGTCGTCGAGGACCTCCGCTCCGCCCGGATCAAGGGCACCGTCGCCGGTCGGCCGAAGCAGTACTACTCGATCTACCAGAAGATGATCGTGCGCGGCCGCGAGTTCGACGAGATCTACGACCTCGTCGGCATCCGCGTGCTCGTCGACTCCCTGCGCGACTGCTACGCCGTGCTCGGCGCGATCCACTCCCGCTGGACCCCGGTGCCGGGACGCTTTAAGGACTACATCGCGACGCCGAAGTTCAACCTGTACCAGTCGCTGCATACGACCGTCATCGGGCCGGACGGCCGCCCGGTCGAGATCCAGATCCGCACCCACGACATGCATCACCGCGCCGAGTTCGGCGTCGCCGCGCACTGGAAGTACAAGGAGCGGCTGGCGGGCAAGAACTCCAAGGTCGCCCAGGCGACGTCTCAGAGCGAGACGGACATGGCCTGGCTCGCGCACATCTCCGACTGGCAGGCCGAGACCGCCGACCCGGGGGAGTTCCTCGACTCCCTGCGCTTCGAGATCGGCGCCAAGGAGGTCTACGTCTTCACCCCGAAGGGCAAGGTCATCGGCCTGCCCTCCGGCGCCACCCCGGTGGACTTCGCCTACGCGGTGCACACCGACGTCGGCCACCGCACCATGGGCGCCAAGGTCAACGGCCGCCTCGTCCCGCTCGAGAGCGGACTGAACAGCGGCGACGTGGTCGAGATCTTCACCTCCAAGAATCCCGATTCCGGGCCCAGCCAGGACTGGCTGCAGTTCGTCAAGAGCCCTCGCGCCCGCAACAAGATCCGCCAGTGGTTCACCAAGGAGCGGCGCGAAGAGGCCATCGAGCAGGGCAAGGACGCGATCTCGCGGGCCATGCGCAAGCAGAACCTGCCCCTGCAGCGCCTGATGAGTCAGGACGTCTTCGCCGAGGTCGCCGGACAGCTGCGCTACGACGACGTCTCCGCCCTCTACGCCGCACTCGGCGAGGGGCACGTCTCGACGCAGTCGGTCATCGAGAAGGTGCTCGCCTTCGTGCAGGGCGAGCCCGAGGCCGAAGAGGCCGAGACGATCCCGTCGCGGGGACCGAGCCGATCGCTGCGCGGCACCGACTCGGGCATCCTCGTCCGCGGAGCGTCCGACATCCTCGTCAAGCTGGCCAAGTGCTGCACCCCGGTGCCCGGCGACGACGTCGTCGGCTTCGTCACCCGTGGCTCCGGAGTCTCGGTGCACCGATCCGACTGCAACAACGTCTCATCGCTGCTCACCGAACCCGAGCGGATGATCGAGGTCGAGTGGGCGCCCTCGTCCAAGAGCGTGTTCCTGGTCCAGATCCAGGTGGAGGCGCTCGACCGTTCAGGGCTGCTCTCCGACGTCACCCGCGTGCTGTCGGAGCACCACGTGAACATCCTGTCGGCGACCGTCTCGACCTCGAGCGACCGCCTTGCGCTGAGCCGCTTCCTGTTCGAGATGGGCGACACCACCCACCTCGACCGGGTGCTCAACGCGGTCCGACGGATCGACGCCGTCTACGACGTCTACCGGGTCAGCGCCGGCTAGCAGGCGCCGTTGTTCCCGACGGGCGCGAGCCGGCAGCGTTCGTCAGGCGCGCCTCGATCTGGTCCGCGCGTGCTGTCGCCGCCGCGGCCCGGGTGGCGAACCTCTGGTCGGTCATCGCCTCCCTGAGCTGGTGCAGCTCGCCGAGGGAGTCGGCCGACCGATCGAGCAGCGCGATCACGGCATCCGACCAATCGCTGGCCTCGGGCGCCTCTCGGAGAAGGTCGATCGCCGTCCGTCGTGGCGAGGTGAGGCGGAGCCCGCGCACGGACTCGATCTCATCGGGGTGCAGCGCGATCTCGCGGACGCCCGTCCGCGGCAGCGGCACGACCGAGGTCGCGGCCCCCCTGTCCCGCATCGTTCGGTCGGCTGCAGAAGGGTTCCGCGCCCACCGGTCGCGCCCACCAGACCCCTGCACATCCCGGTCGTTCGACGTCCGGCGTGGTCGCGAACGACGGGGCTCGCGACAGACGCAGCTGTCATAGGGGGTCTGCAGGACTCGCGTGGCGCCCCACACCCACGCCGCAGTCCAGCGATCCGCGATCAGTCGCGGCGCGAGGGTGGCGGCCACGACGTCCGCGCGGGTCTCGAGCGTCAGCGGTTCGCCCGCCGCCACCCACGACTCGCCGACGGCGCGGAGCACCCCGAGCAGTCGGAGGGAGGACAGCTCGGCGATGTCGAGATCACGGGTGGTGAGAACGGGGGAGAGGCGCATGGCAGAACTGTGGACTACGCCGACAGTCCGGTGCGCCGCGCGACGCCTTCTGTGGACAAGCCGCTCCATCGGCGCCCTGTGGAGGGGCCGACGGCTCGTACGACGCGGTCAGTCGCCCAGAGCGTCGAGCCAGATCTTGCGGGCGGCGAGAGCCTCTTCGGCCGCCTTGACCTTGCGGGCGTCGCCGCCGGCCTTGGCCTCATCGAGCTCGACCTGGAGCTTCTCGATCGCCGCGTGCAGCTGCGATGCGAGGCCCTGAGAGCGGGCCTTCGTCTCGGGGTTGGTGCGGCGCCAGTTGTCCTCTTCGAGCGACTTGACCGCGTTCTCGACCTTGCGGAGGCGCTCGTTGATCGGCTTGACGTCGTCGCGCGGCACCTTGCCGATGAGGTCCCAGCGGCGCTGGATGCCGGTCAGCTTCTCCCGAGCCTTGACCAGGTCCTTCTCAGTCAGCAGAGGCTCGGCCTCGTCGAGGAGCGCGCGCTTGGCGGCGAGGTTCTCGCTGAACTCCTCGTTCTCCTTCGCGTCCGTCTCGGACTTGGCGGCGTAGAGCAGATCGCCGGCGGCCTTGAAGCGGGCCCAGAGGGCGTCGTCCTGGCGCTTGCCGGCGCGACCGGCGTTCTTCCACTGCTCCAGCAGATCGCGATAGGTCGAGATTCCGGCCGATCCCTGGCCTGCCAGGCCCTCCGCCTTCTCGACGAGCTCGAGCTTGCGCTTGCGGACGTCGCGATGTGCGGAGTCGAGCTCGGCGAAGAACGCGCGGCGGTGCTGCTCGATCGTCGTCCGGGCGGCGCGGAAGCGCTTCCAGAGGTCGTCCGCAGCCCCCTTGGGCAGGCGCGGCCCCTCCTGCTGCTGCTTCTGCCAGGTGGCGAACAGCTCGTCGAGGGTCGCGGTCGCCTGCTTCCACTGGGTGGTCGCGGGGTCGGATGCGGCGAGCTTCTCGGCCTGCACGACGAGCTCCTCGCGGGCCACGAGCGCGGCCTCGACGAGGGCCTTGGACTCGGCGGTCTGCTTCTCGGTCTGCTCGGCGACGTTGCCGCGCAGCGCGCCGAGGCGCTCGGCGAGCGATGCGAGGTCGCCCACGACGTTCGCGCCCGCAATGGTCGATTCGAGCTTCTTCACCGTCTTGGCGATGTCGGCGGCCGGGGCACCGGCGCGCGACCGCTGCTCGAGGAGGCCCACCTGACCCGCGAGGTCCGCGTACTTGCGCGTGTAGTAGGCGAGTGCCTCGTCAGGTGTCGCATCGGGGTACTGCCCGACGTGGCGCTCACCGTCGTTCTCGCGGACGTAGACGTTGCCCTCGTCGTCGACGCGTCCCCAGGGTGCGGGATCTGTGGTGGTCACGCGGGTCACCTCGGTGTAGTGGAGCGGTGCATGCGAACAGTGGATCGCACGGGATTGCGGGGTGCGCGCAAGCCTGTCGAGCGCGCGAACAGCCTATTGCACCCCATGTCCGCCGGTCAGGGGCGGGAGGAGAGTGTTATTGGACCGTCACGCTGGTGATGGTGGTGGGCACGAGCGGGGCCCCGTCGGAGCTGCCGTCGACCGTGCCCGCGTCGGTGACCGCCGCGATCAGCTGATCGAGTCCGCTGGTGACCTGGCCGATCACGGTGTAGCCACCGGCGGTGTCCGAGGTGATGGTGGTGTCCGCGTAGACGATGAAGAACTGGCTGCCGTTCGAGTAGGCGTTGTCGCTCTGGCGGGCCAGTGCGATGGTCCCGGCGGGGTAGACGTCGTCGGCCGGTGCGTTCTCGATCGGTCCGAAGCTGTAGCCCAGGTCACCGCCGCCGGCACCGTCGACCGATCCGCACTGCAGCACCGAGAATCCGGTGTCCGTCAGCCGGTGACAGGTCTTGGCGTCGTAGAAGCCGGTCTGGGCGAGCGAGACGAACGAGGCGACGCCCTGGGGGGCGAGCCCGCCCTCGAGCGTGATGCCGAGCGGGATGTCGTTGAGCGTCATCTCGCCCGTCCACTCGCGGTACTCGGAGAGGTCGGCGGATGGCACGTCGCCGACATTCGCGCCCTCGGCGGCGGCGCTGGCGCTGGCGCTGGGCGTCGGGGTGGGGATCGGCACTCCCGGTCCGGCGGTGAAGTAGAAGACCTGCGCGGTGGCGGCGAGGGCGATCACGATGACTCCGGCCACGATCGCGACGATGTTGTCCCGGCGGCGCCGAGCCACCTGCTCGGCATGCACGGTCTGCTTGGCGGTGAAGCTGCGGAGGCGGGCTCGCGCGACGCGATCCGACCGGTCCTGCTTTCCCGCCACGGGTCCTCCAACTGGTTGCGTCGACCCGCTCGGGGCCGGCCGATCTGCCGCGGACGCACCTGTCGTCGTCCGCCGATGAGCATAGGGCGTCACCTCGATGAGCCCGCCGAGGAATCGCCCTCGTTGTCCGAGGGGGCATCTAGCATCGGGGGGTGACCCCGCAGCCCGGCCTCCGCACCGGCTCCACGCCTCTCGCCGTGAGGATGAGGCCCCGCAGCCTCGACGAGGTCGCGGGCCAGAAGCATCTGCTGGGCCCCGGGTCGCCGCTTGTCGCGCTCGCGGGTGACATCTCGGGGGAGCGCGGCGCGGTATCCGTCATCCTCTGGGGTCCGCCGGGCACCGGCAAGACCACGCTCGCTCAGGCGATCGCGCACAGCTCCGGGCGCCGCTTCGTCGAGCTGTCGGCGGTCACCGCAGGGGTGCGCGACGTGCGGGCGGTGATGGAGGAGGCGATGTCCCAGCGCGACCTCTACGGCGTCTCGACGGTGCTCTTCCTCGATGAGATCCACCGCTTCACCAAGGCTCAGCAGGACGCGCTCCTTCCCGGCGTCGAGAACGGCTGGGTCATCCTCGTCGCCGCCACCACCGAGAATCCCTCGTTCTCCGTCATCTCCCCGCTGCTGTCCCGTTCCCTGCTCCTGACGCTCGAGACGCTCGGCGACGACGATCTGGGCCTCCTCATCGATCGCGCCGTCAGCGACGAGCGCGGGCTCGACGGCCGGGTCGAGCTGACAGCCGAGGCGCGGGACCAGCTGATCCGCCTCGCGTCAGGAGATGCCCGACGGGCGCTGACCGCCCTCGAGGCGGCGGCCTTCGCGGCGGCGTCCGTCGAGCGCGACGAGGAGGACGAGACGCTGCCCGTGATCACGGCGGAGCTCGTCGCGGCCGCGGTCGACCGCGCCCTGCTGCGCTACGACCGACAGGGTGACGAGCACTACGACGTGATCAGCGCATTCATCAAGTCGGTGCGCGGCTCCGACGTCGACGCCGCCATCCACTACCTGGCGCGGATGATCGAGGCAGGGGAGGACCCGCGGTTCATCGCGCGGCGGATCATCGTCTCGGCCGCTGAGGACATCGGCATGGCCGACCCGCAGGCGCTCGTGATCGCGATCGCCGCGGCCGACGCCGTGCAGTTCATCGGCATGCCCGAGGGGCGCATCCCGCTGGCCGAGGCGGTCACCTACCTCGCCACAGCGCCCAAGTCGAACGCCTCGTACCTGGCCATCAACAGCGCGATCGCCGACGTGCGGGCCGGAAAGATCGGCCGCGTGCCCAAGCCGCTGCGCGACGCCCACTACCCGGGCGCCAAGAAGCTGGGGCACGGCAGCGGGTACAAGTACGCCCACGACTACGACCACGGCGTGGTGGCGCAGCAGTACCTGCCCGACGAGCTGAAGAGCACCACCTACTACTCGCCGACCGGCAACGGCTACGAGCGCGACGTCTCCGCCCGCCTCGAGCGCCTCCGGAAGATCCTGCGCGGGGAGTGATGCGGGCTCGTCCAGTCCGCTCGTTCGGCGCTTGAGCTCGTCGGAGCGCGACGTGAGATGACGCAAGTGGTGGGTGTTGAGCGCCGCAACCCACCACTTGCGTCACCTCACGGCGGCAACACCCACCACTCGAGTCACCTCATGCCCGGCCGCCCCCCCCCAGGTACAGCAACCGCTCCGCGCAACCCGGCCACCACCATCCCCAGCGCAGTGGAGCCGCGGCAGACCACAAGACGTGACCCGTCCTCCTCGAGTGCCGGCGTGGCCACAGCGCCGTGGACTGCGCTCCTCGACCAACGAGGAAGTGCGGCCTGCTCCGGCGTCGCCGGGGTGATAGCATCTTCGTTGGCCTTCTGCGGGTCCGAAGCGAGGCTGCGCATCGGACCGGTGAAGGGATGTATGCCTGTAGCCGGCTGATCCCACGGTCCGAATCCCTCTGCTCATCCGACGCGCACTCGCGCGATCGGTTGGCCAGGCACCCGTGCTCTTCGAAGCGCAGGGCGCCGGCTACAAAATCCGCATGCTTTCCAACTGAAAGGTCCCCGTGTCTACCAAGTCACGCACCCGCAGCAAGACCCGCCTGTCCCGCGCGCTCGGCATCGCGCTCACCCCGAAGGCCGCCAAGTACCTCGAGAAGCGTCCGTACGCTCCCGGTGAGCACGGCCGCACCAAGCGCAAGCAGGACAGCGACTACGCCGTCCGTCTGCGCGAGAAGCAGCGTCTGCGCGCCCAGTACGGCATCCGCGAGGCCCAGCTCCGCATCGTCTTCAACGAGGCACGCCGCGCCGCGGGCCTGACCGGTGAGAACCTGGTCGAGCTGCTCGAGCTGCGCCTCGACGCCCTCGTGCTCCGCGCCGGCTTCGCCCGGACCACCGCGCAGGCACGCCAGCTCGTCGTGCACCGCCACATCCTCGTCGACGGCCAGCTCGTCGACCGCCCCTCCTTCCGCGTCAAGCCGGGCCAGCTCATCCACGTCAAGGAGAAGAGCGAGTCGCTCGAGCCCTTCCAGGTCGCCGCCGCCGGCGCCCACGCCGACGTGCTCGCCAAGGTCCCGAGCTACCTCGAGGTCGAGATCGACAAGCTGCAGGCGCGCCTCATCCGCCGCCCGAAGCGCGCCGAGGTTCCCGTCACCGCTGAGGTTCAGCTGGTCGTGGAGTACTACGCCGCTCGATAGTTGCGACATCATGGAGGCGGGCTCGGTTTCGAGCCCGCCTCTGTGCGTTAAGGCACACGCAGGTAGAAGAAGGGTCGGATCATGACGGGTGGCGACATCGCCGGACTCATCGCCGCGGGAGTGTTCGCGGTGCTCGTCGCCGTGATCGCGATCCCGCTGGTCAAGCTCGGGAAGGTCTTCGATCAGACCACCGAGGCGATCAAGGAGGCCACGGTCGGCATCACGCCGATCCTGGAGGAGACGACCACCACGATCCGCGAGGCGAACAAGCAGCTGGTGCGCGTCGACGCCATCACCGGCAACGTCTCCGAGGTCACCGGCAATGTGTCCGCCCTCGTCGCGCTCTTCGCAGCATCGGTCGGCGGACCGCTGATCAAGCTCTCGGGCTTCACGGCAGGGGTGAGCGCCGCACTCGTCGGCATCCGCGGCGGCAAGGCCGCCGGAGGCGCGAAGAAGTCCAGGCGCAAGAAGTAGCGATTCCCGGGCACGTAGGAATCGCTCGGACACACCGCGTACGGCGTGCCGGCGCAGCCCAGATCTGCCGGAGGTGCCTCATCCCGGCCGTGTCGGACGTCCCGATAAACTCGCTCACAGACGCCCGACCGCGGGTCCACCGGAGGGAAGCACCATGAAGAACGTGTTGTGGCTGATCATCGGCGGCGCGACAGGACTCGCCGTCGCATACGGCGCATCGCGCACCGCACGGGGCAAGGCCTTCCTGGCCGACCTCGACGATCGGACCTCCGAGTTCAGCAAGGCCGTCGCCGACAGCTACCGTGCGCGCGAGGCGGAGTTGCGCGCCGCCATCAGCAAGGCGGACGACGCGATCTCCGACTTCCGCAGGTAGCTTGCGGCCGTTCCGCGCGACCTCCCGCACCACCATCCGCACCATCATTCGCACCACCATTCACCGGGCGCATCCCGCCCAGATCTGACAAGGCCCATGCAGACTGCCGAAATCCGTCGGCGCTGGCTCGAGTTCTTCGGCGAGCGCGGACACACCGTCGTCCCGTCGGCGTCGCTCGTCAGCGATGACCCCACGCTCCTCTTCACCGTCGCCGGGATGGTCCCGTTCATCCCGTACCTCACCGGTCTCGTGCCGCCGCCGTACCCCCGGGCGACCAGCGTGCAGAAGGTCATCCGCACGAACGACATCGAAGAGGTCGGCAAGACCCCTCGCCACGGCACGTTCTTCCAGATGAACGGAAACTTCAGCTTCGGCGACTACTTCAAGGAGCAGGCCATCCAGTACGCCTGGGAGCTGCTCACCACACCCGAGGCCGACGGCGGACTCGGCTTCTCGCCCGACGATCTCTGGGTCACGGTGTACGAGGAGGACGACGAGGCGATCGCCTTCTGGAAGAAGCACTCGAGCCTGCCGGACGAGCGCATCCAGCGCCTGGGTAAGGACACCAACTACTGGTCGACCGGGCAGCCCGGTCCCGCTGGCCCCTGCTCCGAGATCTTCTTCGACCGCGGACCGGCGTACGGCATCGACGGCGGCCCCGTGACCGATGACGACCGCTACGTCGAGATCTGGAATCTGGTCTTCATGCAGTACCAGATCACCAATGTGCGCTCGAAGGTCGACTTCGACATCGTCGGCGAGCTGCCGAACAAGAACATCGACACCGGCATGGGCCTCGAGCGGGTCGCGTTCATCAAGCAGGGCGTCGACAACATGTACGAGATCGACCAGGTCCGCCCGGTCCTCGACCGTGCCGCCGAGCTCTCCGGTCGCCCCTACGGCGCCGACCATGGCGACGACGTCCGCATGCGGGTCGTCGCCGACCACGTCCGCTCCGCCCTGATGCTGATGTCCGACGGCGTCGCGCCGGCCAACGAGGGCCGCGGCTACATCCTGCGCCGCCTGATGCGGCGCACGGTGCGGGCCATGCGCCTGCTCGGCGTGCAGGGAGCCACCTTCCCCGAGCTGTTCCTCGCCTCGCGCGATGCCATGAAGGGCGCCTACCCCGAGGTGGCGAGCGACTGGGATCGGATCAGCCGGATCGCCTTCGCCGAGGAGGAGACCTTCCTCCGCACGCTCGAGAGCGGGACGGGCATCCTCGACCTCGCCGTCGCCTCCACCAAGCGCGAGGGCAGCAGCCAGCTCACCGGAGACACCGTCTTCCAGCTGCACGACACGTACGGGTTCCCGATCGACCTCACCGTCGAGATGGCCGAGGAGGCCGGGCTCAGCGTCGACCGCGGCGCATTCGACCGCCTGATGTCCGAGCAGCGCGCGCGAGCCAAGGCCGATGCCAAGGCGAAGAAGAAGACCATCGCCGACCTCTCGGCGTACGGCGAGTTCCGCAGTGCGGGCGAGACCGTCTTCACCGGCTACGACTACCTGCAGGCCGAAGGCACGGTGCTCGGCATCCTCGTCGACGGCGTCTCCGTCGACCGGGCGACCGTCGGCCAGACCGCCGAGGTGATCCTCACCGAGAGCTCGCTCTATCCCGAGTCCGGCGGCCAGGAGGCCGACGCCGGCAGCATCCTCGGCGCCGGCTACGAGCTCCAGGTGCTCGATGTGCAGCGCCCGATCAAGGGGCTCATCTCGCATCGCGTCGAGGTCGTCTCGGGCGAGGTCGGAGTCGGCGACGCCGCGACCACCGTCGTCGACCCGGTGTGGCGCAAGGGTGCGACCCAGGCGCATTCCGCGACCCATCTCATCCACGCGGCGCTCCGCCAGGTGCTCGGCCCCGACGCGCACCAGGCCGGCTCGTACAACAAGGCCGGCTACATGCGGCTCGACTTCAACTGGAGCAAGCCGCTCTCCGCGGCGACCCGGAGCGAGATCGAGGGCATCGCGAACGACGCGATCCAGCAGGACTACGACGTCGTCACCCGCATCCTTCCGATCGACGAGGCAAAGGCGCTCGGTGCCATGGCCCTGTTCGGCGAGAAGTACGGCGACACCGTCCGGATGGTCGACATCGGCGGCCCGTGGTCGCGCGAGCTCTGCGCGGGTACGCATGTGTCCTCGAGCGCCGAGATCGGTCTGATCAACCTCGTGGGAGAGGCCTCGATCGGCTCCACCGCGCGTCGCATCGAGTCGCTCGTCGGCCCCGAGGCGTTCCGCGAGTTCGCCACGGAGCGGGCGATCGTCTCGCAGCTCTCGAGCGAGCTGAAGGCGCCCAAGGACCAGATTCCGGGACGCATCGCCGACCTGCTCGCCAATCTCAAGGCGGCGGAGAAGCGGATCGCCGAGTTCGAGCAGGCGCAGCTCAGCGGCCGCGTCCCCGCGCTCGTCGCGACTGCGCACACTGTCGGATCGCTCACGGCTGTGGTCGAGATGGTGGGGTCCCTCCGAAGTGCCGATGAGCTCCGCAGCCTCGCGACGTCGGTCCGCGAGCGCCTCGGCTCGACGGCCGGTGTGGTGGCCCTCGCGGCCGACGTCTCCGGCAAGCCCGCGGTCATCGTCGCCACCACCGCAGAAGGCCGGTCCGCCGGCATCAAGGCGGGCGTGCTGGCCAAGCTCGCCGCTGGAGTGCTCGGCGGAGGCGGCGGCGGCAAGGACGACATCGCGCAGGGCGGCGGCTCCGACGTCGCCGCGATCCCCGCAGCGCTCGAGGCCATCGCCGCTCAGCTGCGCGGCTGAGCCGCACCGCCCGCGATGGAACAGGGGCTGGACGGCGGCATGCGACGCGGAGTGCGGATCGGGGTCGACGTCGGGCGTGCCCGCGTCGGCCTCGCCGCCAGCGATCCGCACGGCATCCTCGCCTCACCCGTGGAGACGATCCAGCGCCGGGAGGAGCTCGCGCCTGTCCTCGACCGCGTGCTGGTCGAGGCAGCCGACCGGGCGGCCATCGAGATCGTGGTCGGGCTGCCCATCTCCCTGTCCGGAGGGGACACGCCGTCCACCGCGGATGCACGGGAATTCGCGGCAGCGCTGGCCGCGAAGTCCGACATACCGGTGCGGATGATCGACGAGCGGCTGAGCACGGTATCCGCCCAGGCCGCCCTCCATGCGAGCGGTAGGAAGACGCGCGGGTCGCGTCCCGTGATCGACCAAGTGGCCGCAGTTATACTTCTGCAACACGCTCTCGACTCCGAGCGGGCTGGCGGGGGGCCACCCGGGACGACGATCGAGCCGAACTGAAAGTGCTGATCGTGTCCCACTCTTCACCTCCCAGCTCGGCGACGGGCGAAGGACCTGATGCGGGCGCGACCACCCCGATCCCCGTGCAGAGCGCATCGCAGCCGGGGTTCCCGCAGCAGGGCAGCCGCCGTCAGGCTGCACCGCAGCAGCAGGGTGCACCGCAGCAGCAGGGCGTCCAGCAGCAGGGCGTCCAGCAGCAGGGCGTCCGCCGTCAATCCGCAGCGCAGCGGGTCGGCGCGTCTCAGACGGCACCGCAGCAGGGCGCCGCAGACGATCGCACCTCCTCGGAGTACGCGCCGACCTGGGATCAGCTCCTCGGCTCCGACGGCGCACGAGACAGGTCCGACGCCGAGAACCAGCTCCCCGCCACGAGCCGCCGCGAACTTCGCGACCGCGAAGCGGGTGGGCGTGGGCGTCTGCGCCGCAACGAGGAGACCTACGGCTTCCCCTCCGTCGCTCCGCCCAAGCGCAAGCACCGCTGGGTCGGCTGGGTGGTCGGCCCGATCGTCACCATCGGGATCATCGGCGGTGGCCTGGTGGGCGCCGCCTATCTCCTGGTGCCCGACTGGCCCGCCAAGCTCGACGAGTACTTCGCCGGTCCGCCGGTGATCGACTACACCGGCACCGGCGTCGACCCCGTGACGGTCGTCATCCATGACGGCGACATCGGCTCCGACGTCGCCAAGACCCTCGTGCGCTCCGGTGTCACGATGACCTTCGACTCCTTCTACGACCTGCTGCTCGCCGAGGACGAGGCCCCCGTGTTCCAGCCGGGCGCCTACACGCTGAAGACCCAGATGAGCGCACAGTCCGCCCTCGACGCCCTGCTCGATCCGGCCAACAAGCTGCAGAACCAGGTCGTGATCCCCGAGGGCGAGAGCATGTCCAACGCGCTCGTCTCGGTCTCCGAGGGTTCCGGCATCCCGCTCGAGGACCTCACGACGGCAGCCGCCGACTACGGCTCCTACGGGCTGCCGGCTGGCGCCACGAGCCTCGAGGGCTTCCTCTTCCCGGCGACCTACATCTTCGACCCGGGCACCACTGCGCATGATGCGCTGCAGATCATGGTCAACCGCACGTTCGAGTCGCTCGACGCCGCAGGAGTCGCTCCCGACGACCGCTTCCGGGTCATCACGTTCGCCTCCCTCGTGCAGCGCGAGGCGGGGCTGCGCGACGACTTCTACAAGGTCGCACGAGTGTTCCAGAACCGCCTCGATCAGGGCATGGCACTGCAGTCCGACGCGACCGTCGCCTACGGATCCGGCAACACGGATCGGGTCAGCACGACGGACGAGGAGCGCCTCAATGAGGCGAACCTCTACAACACCTACGTGCACCCCGGCCTGCCGATCGGGCCGATCTCGAACCCGGGCGACCTCGCCATCGACGCGGTGCTGCATCCGGCCGACGGACCGTGGCTGTACTTCGTGACCGTCAACCTGGAGACAGGCGAGACCGTCTTCTCCGAGACGCTCGATGAGCACGAGGCGGCGGTCAACCAGTGGCTCGGCTGGATGGACGAGCACCCGGAGTACCAGTAGTGCCGCGGGAGCACCGCCGGTTCGCGGTGCTCGGATCGCCCATCGCCCACTCGAAGTCGCCCGACCTGCACGCGGCGGCGTCCCGGGTGCTCGGACTGGACTGGAGCTACGGCCGGCAGGAGATCGACCAGGCCGGGCTCGCCGACTTCGTCGACGGACTCGATGCCAGCTGGCGAGGCCTGTCGCTCACCATGCCTCTCAAGGAGACCGTCCTCCCGCTTCTCACCGACGTCGATCCGCTGGTCGAGCTCACGGGGGCGGCCAACACCGTGGTGTTCGACGGCGAGCGACGGCTCGGCTTCAACACGGACGTGCAGGGGATCGTCGCCGCGTTCCGCGAGCGGGGGATCCCTTCGGTCGAGCGCGGCCTGCTGCTCGGCACGGGAGCCACCGCGCGATCCACCGTCGTGGCGCTGCAGCGCCTGGGAGTCCACTCGCTCGTGGTGAGCGGACGCACGGCAGCCCGCGCCGAGGAGGTGGCGGAGCTCGCCCGGAGTCTTGGCGTGCGCGCCGATGTGCACCGCCTCGGCGACCAGTGGCCGCACGACTCGTTCGACGTCATCGCCAGCACCCTGCCCGGCTCGACCGAGATCGACCTGCCGATCCTGGCGCACACCGGGGTGCTGTTCGACGTCGCCTACGGCCCCGAGCCGAGCGCGGCATCACGCCTCATCCCGGCGGAGGCGATCGTCGACGGCCTCGACATGCTGATCCACCAGGCGCTGCTGCAGGTGCGGGCCTTCCTCACCGGCGATCCCACCCGTGCGCTTCCGCAGGAGGCCGAGGTGCTCCAGGCCATGAAGGCGGCTGTGGGAGGATTCTGAGCATGCTTCGTTGGCTCACCGCAGGGGAGTCGCACGGTCCTGAACTCGTTGCGATCCTCGAAGGACTCCCCGCCGGGGTCTCCGTCACCCTTCCCGCCATCCGGGAGGACCTCGCCCGCCGCAAGCTCGGCTACGGGCGCGGATCGCGGCAGAAGTTCGAGCAGGACGAGCTGAACATCTCGGGTGGCGTCGTGCACGGCACGAGCATCGGCGGTCCGGTCGCGCTGCGGATCGGCAACACCGAATGGCCCAAGTGGGTCGAGGTGATGAACCCCGAGCCGACCGAGCTGTCCGAGAAGTCCCGTGGACGCGGCGCCCCGCTGACCCGACCGCGCCCCGGGCACGCCGACCTCACGGGCATGCAGAAGTACGACTTCGACGAGGCGCGTCCTGTGCTCGAGCGGGCGAGCGCCCGCGAGACCGCCGCACGAGTCGCGCTCGGCGCGGTGGCTCGGTCGTTCCTCGCCGAGCTCGGCATCGGCCTGATCAGCCACACCGTCTCCATCGGCCCGGTGCGCGTGCCTGAGGGCTCGCCGCTTCCCGGCCTCGGCGACCTCGCCGCGATCGACGACGATCCGCTGCGCTGCTTCGATGCCGCGACATCCGCGCTGATGATCGCCGAAGTCGACGACGCCAAGCGCGAGGGCGACACCCTGGGCGGCATCGTCGAGGTGCTCGCCTACGGACTTCCGCCCGGGCTCGGCTCCTACGTGCACTGGGACCGTCGCCTCGACGCCCAGCTCGCCGCCGCCCTGATGGGCATCCAGGCGATCAAGGGCGTGGAGGTCGGCGACGGCTTCCTCACCAGCACCCGTCGCGGCTCCGCTGCCCACGACGAGCTTGTACCGGGACCTGGCGGGATCGAGCGCCTCACCGACCGCGCCGGCGGCACCGAGGGCGGCATGTCCACGGGAACCGTGCTCCGGGTGAGCGCGGCGATGAAGCCCATCTCGACGGTGCCGCGCGCGCTGCGCACCATCGACGTCGCGACCGGCGACGTGGCGGCCGCCCACCACCAGCGCTCCGACGTCTGCGCCGTGCCCGCGGCCGGTGTCGTCGCCGAAGCAATGGTCGCGCTCGTGCTCGCCAACTCCGTGCTCGAGAAGTTCGGCGGTGACTCCGTCGGCGAGACCCGGCGCAACCTCGACGCCTACCTCGCCAACATCCCCGAGACGCTGCAGACCGCCCCCGCCGTCCATGGCTGACGGCGCCGCCGGAGAGGCTGCCGACCTCGGCGCCTCCGAGCCCCCAGCTGCCGTCGCCGACGCCTCCGGACAGCCGACCGAGCCCGTCGTGGTCCTCATCGGACCGCCCGGTGCGGGCAAGACCAAGGTCGGAAAGCGCGTCGCACGGGCGCTCGGCACGTCGTTCACCGACACGGACAGGGTCGTCGTGGCCGAGCACGGCACGATCGCCGACATCTGGGCGAGCAAGGGCGAGCTGCACTTCCGAGAGCTGGAGCGCGAGGCCGTCCGCATCGCGCTGGCCGGCGCGGGAGTCGTCGCACTGGGCGGGGGAGCGGTGCTCGATCCCCGCACCCAGGCCGACCTGTCCGGCAAGCGCGTGGCGCTGATCATGGTCGATGCCGACGCGGTCGCGGACCGGATCGAGGGCGACAAGCGCCCCCTGCTCACCGGCGGGGGAGTCGCTGCCTGGAGCGCGCTCGTCGATCAGCGGATGCCGCTCTACACCGCGCTCGCCAGCCGCACCTTCGACACCTCTCGCCGAAAGATGGACGCCGTGGCCGAAGAGGTCACCGCCTGGCTGACCGATGGAGACGCCGAGACCGGGTCCTCGAAGGCCCCGGCCGAGAGCGCTCCGGCCGAGGTCGAGGAGAACGAGGCAGAGGATGACTGACACCGAGACGACAACGCGGATCGCCGTCGGCGGTGGCGCGTCCGCTCCCGGCGGCTACGACGTGGTGGTCGGCCGTGGACTCCGCGACGAGATCGCCGCCGCACTCGGACCGGATGTGCGCAAGGTGCTCATCGTGCATCAGCCGACCGTCGGCGCCAAGGCCGATGCCCTGCGTCACGCGCTGCACGACGGTCGCGAGGTCCTGCTGGCGGAGATCCCCGACGGCGACGCCGCCAAGCGGGTCGAGGTCGCCGCCTTCTGCTGGCAGATCATGGGTCAGGCCGACTTCACCCGCTCGGATGCCGTGATCGGCTTCGGCGGCGGAGCTGCCACCGACGTCGCGGGCTTCGTGGCGGCCACCTGGCTGCGCGGGGTGAAGCTGATCCAGCTTCCGACCTCCGTCCTCGGCATGGTGGACGCGTCGGTCGGCGGCAAGACGGGCATCAACACCGCGGAGGGCAAGAACCTGGTCGGCTCGTTCTACGCGCCGGCCGCCGTTATCGCCGATCTCGATCTGCTGGACGGGCTGCCGCGCAACGATCTGCTCGCGGGCTTCGCCGAGGTCGCCAAATGCGGTTTCATCGGGGTGCCCGAGATCCTCGACATCCTCGAAGCGGACGTGGATCGCGCCACCGATCCCAGCACCCCCGAGTTCCGTCGGCTGATCGAGCTCTCGATCGGACTGAAGGCAGAGGTGGTCTCCGAGGACTTCACCGAGCAGGGCCGTCGGGAGATCCTCAACTACGGCCACACCCTGGGCCACGCCATCGAGCACGCGGAGCGCTATCTCTGGCGGCACGGCGCGGCCGTCGCGGTCGGCATGGTCTACGCCGCCGAGCTCGGCCGGCTCGCCGGCCGCCTGTCGGACGAGGCGGTCGATCGGCACCGCGCCATCCTCGGCTCGCTCAGCCTGCCGCTCGAGTATCCGGCCGGCCGGTGGCCGACCCTGCTCGCGACGATGCGCCGCGACAAGAAGGCCCGCGGCGCGATGCTGCGCTTCATCGTCCTTGACGACATCGGCAAGCCCACCGTGCTCCGCGCCCCGGAGGACCAGCTCCTCTTCGCCGCCTACCAGGAGATCGCCTCCTGACCGACGGACCCGCCCCCGCCCCCTTCCATGTGTACGTTCCGGCCCGATGTGCACGTAATTTCGCGCACATCCGCCGCTTTGGTGCACATGGATCGAGCTGATCCGCTGGATAGGGTGATCGCGTGACCAACGTCCTCATCCTCAACGGCCCCAACCTCGGACGCCTCGGCACCCGCGAGCCGGATGTCTACGGCACGCTCACCCTCGACGACATCCAGGCCACGCTCGAATCCGAGGCTCCCGAGGGCACCACGATCGACCTCCGCCAGACCGACGACGAGGCGACACTGATCGGCTGGCTGCATGAAGCGGTCGACACGAAGAGCCCGGTCGTGCTCAACCCCGCCGCCTTCACCCACTACTCGTACGCGCTGCGGGACGCGGTCGCGATCGTCACGACATCCGGACTGCCGCTCGTCGAGGTGCACCTGTCGAACCCGCACGCCCGCGAGGAGTTCCGGCACACGAGCGTCATCTCGGGCGTCGCGACCGGGGTCATCGCCGGTCTCGGTGCCGACTCGTACCGCCTCGCGCTGCAGGCCGTGCTCGCCCGCGTCTCCTGACGGGTACTGAGTACACTGTCGGGGGCGTGTTTCCGGCGCCCGTGAATCGAACGGAATCCCATGGCTTCAACCGCTGACATCCGCAATGGCGTCGTCCTCAACATCGACGGCCAGCTCTGGAACGTGATCGAGTTCCAGCACGTCAAGCCCGGCAAGGGCGGCGCGTTCGTGCGCACCAAGCTGAAGAACGTGGTGACCGGCAAGGTCGTCGACCGCACCTACAACGCGGGCGCGAAGATCGAGACCGAGAACGTGGATCGCCGCGACTTCCAGTACCTGTACCAGGACGGCGCCGACTTCGTCTTCATGGACACCGCCGACTACGAGCAGATCACCGTGCCGGGACCGGTCGTCGGGGAGGCCGCGAACTTCCTGCTCGAGAATCAGGTCGCCACCGTCGCGCTCAACAACGGCAACCCGCTGTACGTCGAGCTGCCCGCCTCGGTCGTGATGGAGATCACCTACACCGAGCCAGGGCTGCAGGGCGACCGCTCGAACGCCGGCACCAAGCCGGCCACGATCGAGACCGGCTACGAGATCCAGGTCCCGCTATTCGTCGGCATCGGCACGAAGGTCAAGGTCGACACCCGCACGGGCGACTACCTCGGCCGGGTCAACGACTGACGTGAGCGCACGCAGCAAGGCCCGCAAGCGGGCACTCGACCTGCTGTTCGCGGCGGATGTCCGCGACGTGCCGGTGATCTCGCTCGTCGACGCGGAGTCCGTCCGCGCGCAGAGCGAGCCCGATCGTGCCGCGAGCTGGCGCTACGCCCGCGACATCATCGAGGGCATCATCGACAACAACGTGCGCATCGACGAGCTGATCTCCGGCAACTCGGCCGCGTGGACCATCGAGCGGATGCCGGCCGTCGACCGCGCGATCCTTCGGATCGGCGCCTGGGAGATCCTCTTCAACGACGAGGTGCCCACCGCGGTCGCCATCGATGAGGCGGTCGAGGCAGCCAAGGAGCTCAGCACCGACGACTCCGCCAAGTTCGTGCACGGAGTCCTCGCCGCGATCGCCCGCACCGCCACCCCCACCGCCTAGGCCGCCTCGGCTGCTCCGCTAATCGGCCGCCGTCGCCGCGCTGGTCCACCTCCGCGGATCAGGTGATTTTTACCGATCAGGTGATTCGTGGGTTTCGGCCATCGTTCAGGTGATTTTCGCCTGAACGGTGTGCGAAAGCCTGAACGGTGAAAGTGAGGGCCGTTCCTCAACAGGCGGACGGCGGCGCGACTTCTTCACAGATGTCGCCGTGCCCCGAATCAGGCTGGTCCGATGCTGCACCATGCTCGCCATGGACAGGAAGCTGGCGGCCGCGATGGCCCGCGTGAATGGCGTCGCGCACATCCAGGATCTCCTCGGGTCGGGCTTCACCCGCTACCAGGTGGCCGCACTGCACCGATCGGGCCAGCTGCTTCGACCGCGGGTGGGGTGGTACGTCACCCCGACCCATGACAGCGCCGTGATCCGGGCGGTCAGAGCCGGTGGCGTGTTGGACTGCGTCTCAGCGGCCGCCAGCTACGGGCTTCCGGTGCCGCGGGACCATCGCGTGCATGTCGGGCTCGCCCCCAACGCCGCCCGACTCCGCGCGACGGACGACGGATACCGCCGAGTGGCGGCTGGCGATGACAACGGCATCGTCCGCCACTGGGGTGCGCCGCAGCCGCGCGGGCAGTTCCGAGTCGGACTGCTCGACGCGCTGAGCACCGCGCTCGGCTGTGTGGATCGGGACTGGGCGGTCGGCATGGTCGATGCGGCGCTCTATGGAGTAGATGCCACCGGACTTCGCCCCATCAGCGGCACCGAGTTCGCGCGGCTGTCCGCTGCGGTCAGCCCGGACAAGCGACGCATCCTCGAGAGGTGCTCCGACAAGGCCGAAAGCGTGCTGGAGTCGGTGCTGCGCGTTCGACTGGAGGATGCCGGCCTGAATCCTGCCGAACAGGTCGTCGTCGGCAGGTCCCGCGTCGACTTCATGATCGACGGCTGGCTGGTCATCGAATGCGATGGCAGGCTGCACGCCGAGAGCGAGCGATTCGCGAGCGATCGGGCTCGGGACGCCCAACTGGCCCAGCGCAACCTGCGCGTGCTCCGATTCACCTACGCCCAGATCGTCGACGACTGGCCCGGGACACTTCGCACCATCCTCGCGGTCCTCGGGGAGGGGCGTCCGGCTCTCCGCTAGCGAGCGATTGCCGTCAGGGAACCGCTCGCCGGGCGGCCGACTCGACCTCGTCGGCGATCGTCGCCGCTCCACCCAGCTGAGCCAGCTCATCGCCGATGGCTCCCGCGGCGACCCGGAAGCTGCCATCCGACCGCATGCGCTGGAACGCCTCGGCCACATTCTTCGCCGTCGGTCGCCCGGTGCGCAGGTCGACCCCGGCGCCGCGGTAGGCGATCCGGGCCGCGATCTCGGGCTTGTCGAGGTCGCCGCCCGCGATGATCAGCGGCACTCCGTGGGCCAGACCCGCCAGAGTGCCACCCCACCCGCCGTTGGTGATCATCACGTCGACGTGGGGGAGCAGCTCCTCGAAGGGCAGGAAGTCCGCAACCCGGACGTTGGGCGGGATGGGGAACGGAAGGGTCGTCAGCTGGCGCTGCCCGGTGGTCACGACGACCAGCACGTTGGTGTCGAGCGCCAGCGCGTCGATGGCCGGTCGGATGAGGTCGGATGCATCCACGTTCTGGGTGCCCTGGGTCACCAGCACGACGAGGCGATCGGGCGTCTCGAGCTCCTGCCACCAACCCGGCCGATCGAACGGCCGACCGAGCGACGAGGTGACCACCCGGCCTATCCATCGGACATGACCGGGCATGTCCGATCTCGGGAAGTCGGTGCCCGGAGAGCCGAGCGCGAGCACGCGCGTCTTCGACAGCAGAGCGGCTCCGAAGCGGTCCTCGGTGGGAGTCAGGCCGACGGCTGTCCGTGCCTCGTTGAGAGCCCTGGTCAACCGTCCATCCATCAACGGCACCACGGAACGCAGCAGCGCATCGCGTGCACGCCCGATCGGCGTGCGTCCGGGCACGATGCCCATGCCGGAAGGCGGCATGTCGCGGCTCGGCATGTTGAGCGGCGTGACGCTCAGCGAGACCCACGGCGCGGGCGTCAGCTCGGCGATCAGCGAAGCGCCGACGCTCAGGCCGTCCGCGAGGAGCACATCCCACGGACGCGCATTCCAGATCGCCTGCAGGTCGGCGACCTGGGCTGGGCCGGTCCGGACGAAGAGATCCTCGACGTTGATCAGCAGCTGCGCGATGCCCTTGCGGCCCTGAAGGCGGGGGAAGGTGGCGGCGAGGTCGTTCTCGTCGAAATCGGGTGCCTCCGTCCACGCAGCGGACATAGCGCCATGGCGCTCGACCGCTTCGCGGAAGGCCGATCCACTGTAGAGCTCGACCTCGTGCCCGCGGGCCACGAGCTCGTCGATGACGGGAAGGAAGGGGGCGATGTGCCCGGCGAAGGGCATCGCGACGATCATCACCCGCACGGTGGCCTCGGCACGGGGCCAGCATGACCCGATCCATCGCCAAAGTCATCGGTTGATTTTCACGGTTCAGGCTTTCGAACGTGGTTCAGGCGAAAATCGCCTGATCCATGCCCGAAATCGCAGAATCGCCTGATCCGTGAAGATCGCCTGAACGGTGAAAGGGACGGTTGGAGGCGGTAGGCTTCTGGGTGCAATCGACATCCTTGAAATCCGTCCTGTGAGGCGGGGAAGGAGGTCAGGATGGCTGCACGAACCGTGCTGCAGCAGGCTGACATCACCCGCGCGCTGACCCGCATCGCTCACGAGATCCTCGAAGCGAACAAGGGGTCCGCCGGCCTCGTGCTCCTCGGGATCCCCACCCGCGGCGTCGAGCTCGCCGAGCGGCTTGCCGCGCTGATCACCGCGTTCGCCGCTTCGTCCGATGAGAGCGTCGACGGCCGTCCGAGCCCCGTCCCATTCGGTGCTCTCGACGTGACGATGTACCGCGACGACCTCGCCCGGCACCCCACCCGCAGCCCGTCGCCCACCCGCATCCCGGCCGGCGGGATCGACGGGAAGACCGTCGTCCTCGTCGACGACGTGCTGTTCTCGGGCCGCACCATCCGGTCCGCGCTCGACGCGATCGCCGATCACGGCCGCCCGGCCGCGGTTCGCCTCGCGGTCCTGGTCGACCGTGGGCACCGTGAGCTGCCCATCCGTCCCGACTACGTCGGCAAGAACCTGCCGTCGGCGACCAGCGAGCGGATCAACGTGCTCCTGACGGGCACGGACGGCATCGACGCGGTCACCATCGAGGACACGAGCAGGGACGCACCCGCGGCGCCGGATCCCGACGAGGCCATCACCGACCCCGCTGACACCCAGTCGACCGAGGAGGCGACCCGATGAAGCACCTGCTCTCCACCCGCGACCTCGATCGGGACACCGCCATCCAGCTGCTCGACATCGCCGAGGACATGGCGGCCACCCAGCAGCGCGAGGTCAAGAAGCTGCCCACCCTGCGCGGCAAGACCGTCGTCAACCTGTTCTTCGAAGACTCCACCCGCACGCGCATCTCGTTCGAGGCGGCCGCCAAGCGGCTCTCCGCCGACGTCATCAACTTCTCGGCCAAGGGCTCGAGCGTCTCCAAGGGCGAGTCCCTGCAGGACACCGCGCAGACCCTGGAGGCCATCGGCGCCGACGTCATCGTGATCCGGCACGGCTCCTCGGGCGCGCCCAAGGTCCTCGCGGAGAGCGGATGGATCGCCGCCAGCGTGCTCAACGCGGGCGACGGCACCCACGAGCACCCCACTCAGGCTCTTCTCGACGCCTTCACCCTGCGTCGTCGGATCCATGGCGACGCGAGTCGCGGGGCCGCCCTCGACGGAATCACGGTGCTGATCGTCGGCGACATCCTGCACTCGCGGGTCGCTCGCTCCAACGTCTGGCTGCTCAGCACCCTCGGCGCCGAGGTGACGCTCGTCGGACCGCCGACGCTCATCCCGCACGGCATCGACGGCTGGCCGGTGACCGTGGCATTCGACCTCGACGCCGCCATCGCCGACACCGATCCGGACGCCGTGATGATGCTCCGGGTGCAGACCGAGCGGATGCACGACGCCTACTTCCCGAGCACGCGCGAATACGCGAGCCTTTGGGGCCTGACCGCCGCCCGGTTCGCGGCACTGCCCGAGCGCGCCGTGGTGATGCATCCCGGCCCGATGAACCGCGGCTTCGAGATCGCCTCGGTCGCGGCCGACTCTGCGCGCTCTACCGTGCGCGAGCAGGTCGCCAACGGCGTGTCCACCCGGATGGCCGCTCTTTACCTCACCGCCACCGGAGGAGCAGCATGAGCCCGACGAGTGCGGGAAACGGCACGACGGCCTACCTGCTGGCGGGCGCGCGCCTCAGCGACGGGCGGACGGTGGACATCCGTCTCGAGAGCGGCGTCGTCACCGCTGTCGGCGATCGCGTCGACGCCGGCGGCGCGACGAGGATCGACGCCGACGGGCTGATCGCGCTGCCCGGCCTCGTCGACCTGCACACCCACCTCCGCGAGCCAGGGGGAGAGGGAGCCGAGACCGTGCTCAGCGGATCGCGGGCGGCAGCCGTCGGCGGCTTCACGGCGGTCAACGCGATGGCGAACACGACTCCCGTCGCCGACACCGCCAGCATCGTCGAGCAGGTCCAGGCCCTCGGCGACGCCGCCGGGTACGTCACCGTCCGGCCCATCGGCGCCGTCACGAAGGGCCTCGCCGGCACCCAGCTCGCCGACATCGGCGGGATGGCCCGCTCCAAGGCGCGGGTGCGGGTGTTCAGCGACGACGGCAGCTGCGTCGCCGACCCGCTGCTGATGCGCAGGGCACTGGAGTACATCCGCACCTTCGACGGCGTGCTCGCCCAGCACGCCCAGGAGCCGCGCCTCACCGAGGGTGCCCAGCTCAACGAGGGACCGATGAGCGCGGAGCTCGGGCTCGCCGGCTGGCCTGCCGTCGCCGAGGAGACGATCATCGCTCGCGACGTGCTGCTCGCCCAGCACACCGGCGCCCGACTGCACGTCTGCCACCTCTCGACCGCGGGCAGCGTGGAAGTCATCCGCTGGGCCAAGGCCCGCGGCATCCGGGTCACCGCCGAGGTGACCCCGCACCACCTGCTGCTCACCGACCGCCTCGCCGCGGGCTATGACGCGCGCTTCAAGGTCAACCCGCCCCTGCGCTCCGATGCGGATGTCGAGGCGGTGCGCGCCGGGCTCGCCGACGGCACCATCGACATCGTCGCGACCGACCACGCCCCGCACGGCCACGATGCCAAGCACTGCGAGTGGAGCGCCGCGGCCAACGGGATGGTGGGCCTCGAGTCCGCGCTGTCCGTGGTGCAGGAGGCGATGGTGGAGACGGGTCTGCTCGTCTGGGCAGACGTCGAGCGCGTGCTGTCGGTGGCTCCCGCGAGGATCGGCGGCGTGGAGGGACACGGTCAGCCGATCGCGGTGGGATCCGCCGCGGAGATCATCCTCATCGACCCGTCGGCTCGGCGCGACTTCGGCATCGCCGATCTCGCCGGCAAGAGCGTCAACTCGCCCTATCTCGGCCGCAGCCTGCCGGGTGCGGTCGTCGCGACGTTCCACCTCGGTGCGCCGACCGTGCTGAACGGACATATCGTCGAACGCGGCCCTCTCGGACGCAGCTCCCTCGAACCGAATGCGACAGCCCATGCCTGAACTCACCCCGGTGCTCATCGTCGTCGCCCTCATCGTGCTCGTCCTGATCGGCATGGCCCTCGGCTGGCGAGCCAGCAAGCGTCGCTCCGTGCAGTATGGCGAGGTCGCTCAGCTGCCCGACGACCCGGGTCAGGATCTGCTGACCGCCGACGTGTTCTACGTCTCGACGACCCTCGAGGCGCAGGCCCTTCAACGCGTCGCCTCCCGCGGTCTCGCCGTGCGCGGACGCGCGACCGTCCAGGTCTTCTGGTCGGGCGTCTCGCTCGCCCTGCCCGGTCAGGACGCCGTCTTCATCCCCACCACCTCGATCACGGGCCTCGGCACCGGCACGGTCACCGTGGATCGGGTCGTGGAGCCCGGCGGGATGATCGTGATCACCTGGATCCTCGGCAGCACCCCCGTCGACACCTACCTCCGCCCCCTCTCGGGCGACGACAAGACGCGCATCCTCGACACGATTCACGCGATCCGACCTGGTTCGGTAGCGTCGTCTCGGTTCGATGAGGACTCGCACGCATCATCGAACGAAGAAAGTGAGCTCTGAGTGGCCCCGTCAGCCCCCGCCGTGTTCGTGCTCGAGGACGGACGGCGATTCCGCGGCCGCGCCTACGGCGCAGTCGGACGCGCATTCGGCGAAGCCGTCTTCACCACCGGGATGACCGGCTATCAGGAGACCATCACGGATCCCTCCTACGCCGGGCAGATCGTCGCCCAGACCGCGCCGCACATCGGCAACACCGGCGTCAACGACGAGGATCCCGAGTCCGCCCGCATCTGGGTCGCCGGCTACGTCGTCCGCGATCCCTCTCGCGTGGTCTCCAACCACCGCGCGAAGCGCAGCCTCGACGACGATCTGACCGCTCAGGGCATCGTCGGCATCTCGGGCATCGACACCCGCGCCCTCACCCGGCACCTGCGCGACCGCGGCGCCATGCGCTCGGCGATCTTCTCGGGTCCGGATGCCGACCTCGACCCCGCCGAGCAGCTGACGCTCGTCACCTCCAGCCCCGAGATGAGCGGACTCAATCTGTCCGCCGAGGTGTCCACCGACACCGCGTACACGGTGGACGCGACCGCCGAGCGGATCGGCTCGGTCGCCATCCTGGACCTCGGCATCAAGGCCGCGACCATCCACGCGCTCGCCGCCCGCGGGTTCGACGTGCACGTCGTGCCCGAATCGATCAGCGCCGATGATCTCTTCGCCCTCGACCCGACCGCCGTCTTCTACTCGAACGGCCCGGGAGACCCTGAGGCGTCCGATCACCACATCGCGCTCCTCCAGCAGGTCCTGAAGCGCGGGATCCCGTTCTTCGGCATCTGCTTCGGCAACCAGCTGCTCGGCCGCGCCCTCGGCTTCGGCACCTACAAGCTGCCCTTCGGTCACCGGGGGATCAATCAGCCGGTGCTCGACCGCCGCACCGGACGGGTGGAGATCACCGCGCACAACCACGGCTTCGCGGTCGACGCCCCGCTCGACGGTCCCGTCGAGTCGCCCGCCGGCTTCGGACGGGTCGAGGTCAGCCACGTCGGACTCAACGACCAGGTCGTCGAAGGCCTCGCCTGCCTCGACATCCCCGCCTTCTCGGTCCAGTACCACCCCGAGGCCGCAGCGGGGCCGCACGACTCCGCGTACCTGTTCGACCGCTTCCGGGCGATGGTGATCGCGAGCGGCGAGAGCGCAGAGGCGGCCATCGAGGTCGAATCCAGCCCTGACGTGCTGCCGACGGACCGCTCGCCCCGAGACGGCGCCCGCCTCGCCGGAGAGGACGTCTGATGCCCAAGCGCGACGACATCAACAGCGTCCTCGTCATCGGATCGGGCCCGATCGTGATCGGCCAGGCCTGCGAGTTCGACTACTCGGGCACCCAGGCCTGCCGCGTGCTCCGCGAGGAGGGCGTGCGCGTCATCCTCGTGAACTCCAACCCGGCCACGATCATGACCGACCCCGACTTCGCCGACGCGACCTACATCGAGCCCATCACCTGGCAGGTCATCGAGACCATCATCGCCAAGGAGAAGCCCGACGCGATCCTGCCGACCCTCGGCGGCCAGACCGCGCTCAACGCCGCGATCGACCTGCACACCCACGGCATCCTCGAGAAGTACGACGTCGAGCTGATCGGGGCCAACTTCGAGGCGATCAACAAGGGCGAGGATCGGCAGATCTTCAAGCAGCTGGTCCTCGACGCAGGTGGCGACGTGGCGCGCAGCCACATCGCGCACACCATCGACGAGGCGCTCGCCGCTGCCGACGACCTCGGATACCCGCTCGTCATCCGGCCCTCCTTCACGATGGGCGGCCTCGGATCCGGCTTCGCCTACACCCGCCAGGACCTGCTGCGGATGGTCGGCGACGGCCTGCACCAGAGCCCCACCAGCGAGGTGCTGATGGAGGAGTCGATCATCGGGTGGAAGGAGTACGAGCTCGAGCTGATGCGCGACACCTCCGACAACACGGTGGTCGTCTGCTCGATCGAGAACGTCGACCCCGTCGGCGTGCACACGGGCGACTCGATCACCGTCGCCCCGGCCCTCACGCTGACCGACCGCGAGTACCAGAACCTCCGCGACATCGGCATGGACATCATCCGCGCCGTCGGCGTCGACACCGGCGGCTGCAACATCCAGTTCGCCATCGACCCGGCCACCGGGCGGGTGATCGTGATCGAGATGAACCCGCGGGTCAGCCGGTCCAGCGCCCTGGCCAGCAAGGCGACGGGATTCCCGATCGCCAAGATCGCCGCCAAGCTGGCCATCGGCTACCGCCTCGACGAGATCCCGAACGACATCACGGGCGTCACCCCGGCGAGCTTCGAGCCGACCCTCGACTACGTCGTCGTCAAGGTGCCCCGGTTCGCCTTCGAGAAGTTCCCCGCAGCGGACGCACGCCTGACCACCACCATGAAGTCGGTCGGCGAGGCGATGGCCATCGGCCGAAACTTCTCCACCGCCCTGCAGAAGGCCCTCCGCTCGCTCGAGAAGCGCGGCTCGTCCTTCAGCTGGGCCCCGACGAATGCCACCAAGGAGGAGCTCCTCGTCCTCGCCGAGATCCCCACGGATGGACGCATCGGCTCCGTGCAGCGCGCACTGCTCGCCGGTGCCACGGTCGACGAGCTGTTCGAGGTGACGGGCATCGATCCGTGGTTCCTCGACCAGATCGTGCTGATCAACGAGGTCGCGGCCGAGATCCAGGCCGCCGACTCGCTCGACGCCGACCTGCTCCGGCACGCGAAGGACCACGGATTCTCCGACGCCCAGTTGGCCGAGCTGCGCGGGCTCGACGAGCACGAGGTGCGCGCCATCCGCTGGAACGCCGGCGTGCGTCCCGTCTTCAAGACCGTCGACACCTGCGCGGGGGAGTTCCCCGCCCTGACGCCGTACCACTACTCGTCGTACGACGAGGAGACCGAGGTGATCCCGAGCGATCGTCGCAAGGTCGTCATCCTCGGCTCAGGACCGAACCGGATCGGCCAGGGCGTCGAGTTCGACTACTCCTGCGTGCACGCGGCCTTCGCCCTCTCGGACGCGGGCTACGAGACGATCATGATCAACTGCAACCCCGAGACGGTGTCGACCGACTACGACACCTCGGACCGGCTCTACTTCGAGCCGCTGACCCTCGAGGACGTGCTGGAGGTCATCCACGCCGAGTCCGCCAGCGGCGAGCTCGTCGGCGTCGTCGTGCAGCTGGGCGGCCAGACCGCTCTCGGCCTCGCCAAGGGCCTCGAGGCGGCCGGCGTGCCGATCCTCGGCACCACTCCCGCCGCGATCGACCTCGCCGAGGAGCGCGGCCTGTTCTCCGGCATCCTCGACGACGCCGGCCTCGTGGCGCCGAAGAACGGCACGGCCATCGAGCTCACCGGCGCGCTGGACGTCGCCACCTCGATCGGCTACCCGGTCCTCGTCCGACCCTCCTACGTGCTGGGCGGCCGGGGGATGGAGATCATCTACGACTCCGCCTCCCTCGCCGATTACTTCGACCGCATCGAGGGTCAGGGGATCGTCGGCCCGAGCCACCCGCTGCTCGTCGACCGGTTCCTCGACGACGCGATCGAGATCGACATCGACGCGCTCTTCGACGGCGAGCGGCTGTACGTCGGCGGCGTGATGGAGCACATCGAGGAGGCCGGCGTGCATTCCGGCGACTCGAGCTGCACGCTTCCGCCGGTGACCCTCGGGCGCGGCCAGATCGACGCCGTGCGCGACGCGACCCTCGCCATCGCCAAGGGGATCGGCGTGCGGGGGCTGCTCAACGTCCAGTTCGCCATCGGCGCAGGCGTGCTCTACGTGCTTGAGGCCAACCCGCGGGCCTCTCGCACGGTGCCGTTCGTCGCCAAGGCGCTCGGCATCCCGCTCGCCAAGGCGGCCTCGCTGATCATGGTCGGCCGCAGCATCGACTCGCTCGTCGCCGACGGCCTGCTGCCCGAGCAGGACGGCTCGATCGTGCCGTTCGACTCGCCGGTCGCCGTCAAGGAGGCCGTGCTGCCCTTCAAGCGGTTCCGCACGACCGAGGGGCGCGTCGTCGACTCGGTGCTCGGCCCGGAGATGCGCTCGACCGGTGAGGTGATGGGCATCGACCGGGACTTCCCACGAGCCTTCGCCAAGAGCCAGGAGGCCGCATACGGCGGCCTGCCGCCCACCGGGACGGTCTTCGTCTCGGTGGCGGATCGCGACAAGCGGGCGATCATCCTGCCCGTGCTCCGCCTGCAGCAGCTGGGGTTCTCCCTGCTCGCCACCGAGGGCACGGCCGAGGTGCTGCGCCGCAACGGGATCGAAGCCGGCGTCGTCGGCAAGTACTCGACCCGCGGTGACGGTCTACGCGACGGCCGATCCGACGGCGACCTGCCCGACATCGTCGAGCTGATCGAGCAGGACAAGGTCGATGTCGTCATCAACACGCCGTCCGGCCGGTCGGCGAGAGCCGACGGATACGAGATCCGGGCGGCCGCCGTCGCGGCCGACAAGCCGCTCTTCACGACCATCGCGCAGCTCGCCGCAGCGGTTGCATCGATCGAGGCGATCCAGACAGGATTCGAAGTGACGAGCCTTCAGGAATACGCTGATCAGCGCGCCGTAAGTTCTGCGCGAGCCGCAGCGTCCGCTGCAGCCTCCGCAGCCCACTCAGCAGCACGACCCGAGAGGATCCCGGCCGGATGAATCATCCCCGCCCCGAGTCCTTCGGAGCGCGCCTCGGCGCGGCATTCGATGCGCACGGACACCTGTGCGTCGGCATCGATCCGCACGAGTACCTTCTCTCGGACTGGGGTCTCGCTCAGAGCGCCACAGGCGCCCTCGAGTTCGGCCTCCGCGTCGTCGAGGCGTGCGCGGGTCGGGTGGGCATCATCAAGCCGCAGGTCGCCTTCTACGAGCGGTTCGGCTCCCTCGGCTTCCGGGCCCTCGAAGACGTCCTCGCCAGCGCCCGCGATGCGGGACTGCTGGTGATCGCCGACGCCAAGCGCGGCGATCTCGGGTCGACCTTCGAGGCGTACGCCGCCGCATGGTTCGGCGCCGACTCGCCGCTCGAGGCGGACGCGCTGACGGTGGCGCCCTACATGGGCTTCGGCTCGCTCGCCGCGCCGCTGGCGCAGGCGAAATCTCGCGGCAAGGGCATCTTCGTGCTCGCCGCGACCTCCAATCCCGAGGCGGGTGAGCTGCAGACCGCCACGGTCTCCCGCGGCTCGCAGGCCGGAAGCTCGGTGGCGGGCAGCATCGCCGCCGCTGTCGCCGCGTACAACGCGGAGCACTACGAGGCTGAGCGCCTCGGCTCGATCGGCGTCGTCATCGGCGCCACCGTCGACGTCGACGAGCTCGGCATCAGCGTGGAAGGGCTCGCGGCGTCGCCCGCGGCGCCCGTCCTCGCACCAGGTTTCGGCTTTCAGGGTGCGGAGGCCGGAGACGTCCGCCGCATCCTGGGGGCCAGCGCCGATCACGCCATCGTGACGGCGTCCCGCAGTATCTTGTCCGCTGGCCCCGGGGGGTTGGGCACAGCGATCGACAAGCAGGTTCGGCAGGTGTCGGAGGCATACGAGTGAAACCCCCCGAAGTCGACAGGATCGCAGGCAGTCGCGCCGCGGTCGCTGCCCGTCGAGCACGGGCGGAGGTGAAGCGTCAGGTCGCATCGGGTGACCGCACGGCGAGCGAGGTGCTCGACGCGGCGACCGCCGAGAATCCCGCGGAGGCGACTCTGCGCGTCAGCGAGCTGATCGCGAGCATCCCGTGGCTCGGCCCGACCCGCACCGCGCGGATCATGACCGATCTCGGCATCGCCCAGTCCAAGCGCGTCGGCGGTCTCGGCGTGCACCAGAAGGAGCGCCTGCGCGCCTTCCTGGTAGAGCGTCAGCAGCTGGTCGACCGGCACCGCGCAGGGGAGCGCGCGACGGTCAACGCGGGCGGCGGTGGCGACCACGACGGCTCCGACGGCAGCGGTCGCAGTGCTGATGGGGATCAGCCGGCCAGTGGCGAATAGCACCACTGATCAGGCATTCGGCGGACCGGACTCGAGCAGTCGGGGCGTGCGTCACCCGGGCTCCAGCGGCCAGGGCGACCCTCGGCCGCCCGAGTCGAGCGGGCAGGTTCGTGGAGCACTCGTCGTCCTCGCCGGACCCACGGCGGTCGGCAAGGGCACGGTCGCCGCGCACATCCGCGCGCACCACCCCGAGGTGCTGCTCTCCGTGAGCGCGACCACCCGCAAGCCCCGTCCCGGCGAGGTCGAGGCCGTCAACTACTACTTCGTCGACGACGCGGAGTTCGATCGGATGATCGAGCACTCGGAGTTCCTCGAGTGGGCGACGGTGCACAACGCCTCGCGATACGGCACCCCGAAGGCGCCGATCATCGCAGCGCTGGAGCGCGGACGCAGCGTGCTGCTGGAGATCGACATCCAGGGCGCACGGCAGGTCCGACAGGCGTTCCCCGAGGCGCGACTGGTCTTCCTGCTGCCGCCCACCTGGGACGAGCTGGTGCGCCGACTCGTCGGCCGCGGCACGGAGGACGCCGAGGAGCGGGAGCGTCGACTCGCCACCGCACGGGTCGAACTGGCCGCTCAGGACGAGTTCGACTATCGCGTCGTCAACTCCGACGTGGAGACAGCGGCCCAAGAGGTCGTACACTTGATGCCTGCTGCGCACAGCTGAACGCTGTGCACGCCCGGATCTGCCCGCAGAGCACGGGCAGCCCTGATGTCCCAATGAGTATCGGGCCATTCGGCATCCCGCAGCAGACGAACTTCGGCCCATACCGGCCGGCGAGAGGACGAACATGACCAGCACGCGACTCAAGGGCATCATCGACCCGCCCATCGACGACCTCCTCGGCAAGGTCGACTCCAAGTACGCGCTCGTGCTCTTCGCCTCGAAGCGCGCGCGCCAGATCAACGACTACTACGCCGATCTGCACGAGGGAAGCCTCTTCGACAACGTCGGACCGCTGGTCGACTCGTCGATCGACGACAAGCCGCTGACCGTGGCACTGCACGAGATCAACGAGAACAAGCTCGAGATGCGGGCGCTCTGACCGAGACCGCACTCCGCGAAGGCGTCGCCCCATCGGGGCGGCGCCTTCGCGTCGTGGTCGGCATCACCGGCGGCATCGCCGCCTACAAGGCGGTCGGCGTCGTCCGGCTGCTCGTGCTCGCCGGTCACGACGTCCAGGTCGTCGCGACCGAGGCCGCCCTGCGCTTCGTGGGACGGCCCACCCTCGAGGCGCTCAGCCGCAACCCGGTGCACACCGAGCTCTACGAGGGCGTCGCCGAGGTCCGGCATGTGGCGATCGGCCAGTCCGCCGATCTGATCGTGATCGCCCCCGCGACCGCGAACACCCTCGCCAAGCTCGCGAGCGGGCTCGCCGACGACCTCCTCGGCAACACCGTGCTCGCCAGCCGCGCACCCCTGGTGGTCGCACCCGCGATGCACACGGAGATGTGGCAGAACCCGGCGACCGTGGCCAACGTCGCGACCCTGCGCGCCCGCGGCGTGCGCATCGTCGGCCCGGCCAGCGGCCAGCTGACCGGCAAGGACGCGGGCCCCGGACGGATGTCCGAGCCCGACGACATCGTCGCGGCCGCACTCGCCGCCCTGAGGCCTCAGGACCTGGCCGGACGGCGCATCGCCATCACCGCGGGGGGCACCCGCGAGCCGCTCGACCCGGTGCGCTTCCTCGGCAACAGATCCAGCGGCAAGCAGGGCGTCGCCCTCGCCGCCGCCGCACGCGACCGCGGTGCGCACGTCACGCTCATCGCCGCCCATCTCGAGGTGCCCGTGCCCGCCGGAGTCGCTCTGGTCGAGGTGCAGACCGCCCAGGAGCTGGCCGTCGCGGTGGCGGACGCCGCACAGGTCGCCGACGCCGTCGTGATGGCCGCCGCCGTGGCCGACTACCGGCCCGAGACGGTCGCCGACGACAAGATCAAGAAGGACGCGACCGGCGATGTCCTCGAGCTGCGCCTGGTCAAGAATCCGGACATCCTCGCGAGCCTGACGAACGGCACCCTCACCCCGAAGCGGCTGCCGGGTCAGGTGGTGATCGGCTTCGCCGCCGAGACCGAGACGGACGATGCAGCGCTGCTGGCGATCGCGAGCGCGAAGGCGGTCCGCAAGGGCGTGGACTTCCTGGTGGTCAATCGGGTCGGCTGGACCGAGGTCTTCGCTGCCGATGACACCCGTGTGACGCTGCTCGATCGGGCCGGTTCTATAGTGGGGGACGCCGTGGGCGACAAGATGTCGGTGGCGCATCGGATACTCGATCTGCTCGTCTGATCCGGCCCTCGCAGGGCCGATCGTCGGACAGCTCGCGGTGCCGCGCGAAGCCATCATCGAGTCGGGCGCTTCCGTCCGTCTCAGCCGCCGCCCGATCGACCTGCCGCGTCCATGACGCTGCGAACCTCTGGAGCCCCCATGGCCGCACTGCGCCTCTTCACGTCGGAATCCGTCACCGAGGGCCACCCCGACAAGATCTGCGACCAGATCTCCGACTCGATCCTCGACGCCCTCATCGAGCAGGATCCGAACAGCCGGGTGGCCGTTGAGACCCTCGTCACCACGGGTCTCGTGCACGTGGCGGGTGAGGTCACCACCGCCGGCTACGCCGACATCCCCGGGATCGTGCGCAAGAAGATCAAGGAGATCGGATACGACTCCTCCGAGAAGAGCTTCGACGCCGAGAGCTGCGGTGTCTCCGTCTCCATCGGCTCGCAGTCGCCCGACATCGCCGGGGGAGTCGACCGCGCCCTCGAGGCCCGCGAGGCCGATGAGGCAGGGGAGGGCATCGACCTGCTGAGCACCCAGGGCGCCGGTGACCAGGGCATCATGTTCGGCTTCGCCACCACCGAGACCGCCGTGCTGCTGCCGCTGCCGATCTGGCTGGCCCACCGGCTCGCCGAGCGGCTCGCCGCCGTCCGCCGCGACGGAGTTCTCGCCTACCTGCGACCCGACGGCAAGACCCAGGTCACGGTCGGCTACGACGGCCTCGTCCCGGTCTCCGTCGAGACGGTGGTGCTCTCCACCCAGCACGCGCCGTGGGTCAGCAACGCGCAGATCGCCGCCGAGGTCGAAGCCCACGTCATCCGCCCGGTCCTCGACCTCGTCGAGCTCGACACCTCGCACGTGCAACTCCTGATCAACCCGACCGGCCGCTTCGAGATCGGCGGGCCCAAGGGCGACGCAGGGCTCACCGGACGCAAGATCATCGTCGACACATACGGCGGCGCGGCCCGTCACGGCGGCGGCGCGTTCAGTGGCAAGGACCCGTCCAAGGTCGACCGCTCGGCCGCCTACGCCATGCGGTGGGTGGCCAAGAACGCGGTCGCCGCCGGGCTCGCCGATCGGCTGGAGATCCAGGTCGCCTATGCGATCGGCCGTGCCGCACCCGTCGGCCTGTACGTCGAGAGCTTCGGCACCGGCCGCGTCTCCGACGAGGCGATCATCGGCGCCATCCGCGAGGTCTTCGACCTGCGTCCCGCCGCGATCATCCGCGATCTCGATCTGCGTCGGCCCATCTATGCGCAGACCGCGGCATACGGGCACTTCGGTCGCGAGCTGCCTGACTTCACCTGGGAGCGCCTCGATCGCACCGACGACCTCCGAAGCGCCGTCGGTCTCTGAGCGGTGACCGGTCCGGCTGAGCCCGAGACACCCGGGCACTCTTCGACGCGACTCGAGCTGGAGGTCGATCTCGACTTCGGTCCGGGTGTCGACGGCGCGGCCGACGGCGCCCTCGACACCGCCCTCGACCCGGCCACCGACGCTTCGTCGGACGGGGATCGGCCGCACAGCGTCGCGCGGGTGCTGATCGACTCGCCGCTTCCGCAGCTCGACCACCTGTTCGACTACCGGGTGCCCGACGGGCTGATCGGGCAGGTGCAGGCCGGCATGCGGGTGCGCGTGCCGCTGCGGGTGGCGCGGCGCATCGCCGACGGCTTCGTGGTCGAGACCGCGGCCACCACCGAGGTCCCGGGCGGCCTCAGCGAGCTCGAGGCCCTCGTGTCGGCGCAGCCCGTGCTCACCGCCGAGGTGTTCGCCCTGGCTCGGGCGGTCGCCGATCGCTCCGCCGGCAACGCCAGCGATGTGCTGCGCCTGGCCATCCCCAAGCGCTACGTGCGCGAGGAGAAGGCATGGCTGGCGCGCGAGACCGTCCCCGACTTCACCCGTCCCGACAGTCCCGAGCTGACAGGGTACGGCGATGACGCGGCCATCCAGCCGGGCAGCCGGATCGCGCTGTCCGCGCTCACCGGACTCGTCGAGATCGGCGGGGAGTGGATCGGCGAATGGGCGATCACCCTCGCGCAGCTCGCCGTGCGCGAGCTCGCCGCCGGCAGGAGCGCCATCCTCGCCGCCCCTGACTACCGCGACATCGACCAGATCATGATCGCGCTCGCGCACACCGCCCGGCCCGAGGATGTGATCCGGCTCGACGCCCGCCAACCGCCGGCGCTGCGCTACCGCGGATTCCTCGGAGCTCTCGACCCCCGGCCGAGGATCCTGGTCGGCAACCGATCGATCGTCTACGCACCGGCGCACCACCTCGGACTGATCGCGCTCTGGAACGACGGCGACAGCCTCTACGGAGAGCAGCTCGCCCCCTACGCGCATGCCCGGGACGTCGCTCTCCTGCGCCAGGAGCAGAGCGGGGCCGCCCTCGTGCTGCTCGATCACGCGCGGTCCATCGCCGCCGAGCGGCTCGTCGAGCTCGGCTGGCTCCGGGCCGTGGCACCCACCCGACCACGCACGCCGAACATGGTGCTCACTCCCGAAGACCCCGGCAGCCCGCGCATCCCGCGCGGCGCCTGGCGGGCGGCCACGGAGGCGATCACTCACGGTCCCGTGCTCGTCCAGGTCGCCCGGCCGGGCAATGCCGCCCTCGACGCCCTGCGCAGCAAGGGCGACCCGATCGCACCCGACGCGGGTCGGACCGCGCACGACCTCGGGCGCGCCTTTCCCGGCGTGAAGGTGCTGATCTCCGACGGCGAGCGTCCTCGCGACCGAGTGCCCCGCGATCCCGCGCTCGTCATCGCCACCCGCGGGGCCGAGCCCATCGCCGACGGCGGATACGCGGCCGTCCTGCTGCTCGACGGCGAGCGGATGATGATGCGGGAGAGCGCCCGAGTCGCAGAGGACTGCCTGCGCTGGTGGTCGGCCGCCGCCACCCTCGCGGCCCCCGGGGCCCCGGTGCACCTGGTCGGCGTGACGGGGCCGATCGCGGTGGCCATGGCGACCTGGCGGCAGGCCGAGTTCGTCGCCCGCGAGCTCGCCGACCGTCGACAGCTGCGCTTCCCGCCCTCCGTGCGCATCGCCACCGTCACAGGTCCGCTCGCGCTCGTCGAGCGCGCGACCGCAGATGCCGAGTCGGCAGGAGCCTCGGTGCTCAACACCCTCCCCGCCGAGGACGGCACCGTGCGCAGCATCCTGCGCTTCGACTACGGCCACGGCCACGCCGTCGCCGGCACCCTGAAGGCCGCGGTGATCGCGGCCGCGAGCAGGTCTCGCCCGCGCGCCCGCGACGGAGGCGATCGCCGACCTCCTCCTACACTCAGAGTTCGGATGGATGACCCCGATGCGCTCTGAGGCAGCGCGCACATGGCCCAGTTCCGGGTTGATGGGCGCTCACCCGTCGACCGGACGATGCAGCAGGGGAGGAGAGCGGTGCGCCTGATCTTCGCCGGCACCCCCTCCGCTGCGGTTCCCAGCCTCGACCTGCTCGCGCGCGGCACGCACGAGGTCGCAGCGGTCCTCACCCGACCGGACGCCGAGGTCGGCCGCAAGCGGGTGCTCACCCCGTCCGATGTCGCACGCCGAGCCCTCGAGCTCGAGCTGCCCGTGCTCCGCCCGCATCGCCTTGACCGGGATGCGGTGTCCGAGCTCACCGCACTCGAGGCGGACCTCGGGGTCATCGTCGCCTACGGAGCCCTGCTGCGCGCACCCGCGCTCGCCGCACCCCGACTCGGCTGGATCAACCTGCACTTCTCGCTGCTGCCGCGCTGGCGCGGAGCGGCACCCGTTCAGCGCGCGGTGATGGCGGGTGACGAGCGCACCGGCGCCAGCGTCTTCCAGCTCGAGGAGGGCCTCGACACCGGCCCCGTCTACGCCAGCGTGGAGTGCCCGATCGGCCGCAACGAGAGCGCGGGCCATCTGCTCGGCGTTCTGGCCGACACGGGGGCGGAGCTCCTGGCCTCGGTGGTGGACCGGATCGCCGCCGGGCGGGCCGTCGGCGTTCCCCAGACCGGAGAGCCGACGCTCGCGCCCAAACTCAGCCTGGCCGATGCGGCCATCGACTGGCGTCGTCCCGCCGCGGAGGTCCTGGCGCGGATCCTGGGCACGACCCCCGAGCCCGGCGCGTTCCTCCTGCTCGACGGCGGCGCCCGCCTGAAGGTGCTCGAGGCGATCCTCGCCCGCGATGTCACGCTGCCCTCCGGCACCATCACAGCGAGCGACGGCCGGATCCTGCTCGGCGTCGGCGACGCTCCCGGACGTGACCGGGTGGCGATCGAGCTGCTCCAGGTGCATCCGGCCGGCAAGCGGCCGATGCCCGCCGCGGACTGGTGGCGCGGTCGCTCGGAATCCGAGCTGACCGTGGAGCTCTGGGAGCCGTGAGCCCGAGAAGCGGCGCTCCCCGAAGCGGTGGTCCCCGGCACGGTGGGCCACGGCGGAGCGGGCCCCAGAGCGGCGCCGGTCGGAGCGGCGGCCCCCGGGAGGGCGCGGCGGCCGGCGACGGCCCGGGAGCTCACGAGTCGTCCGAGTCGGCAGTCCAGCCCGCCCGTCGGGTCGCGCTGGATGTCATCCGTGCCGTCAACGCCGACGATGCCTACGCCAACCTCCTGCTGCCGGCCCGGGTCCGCCGGGCGGGCCTCAACACCGCCGACGCCGCCCTGGCGACCGAGCTGACCTACGGCACACTGCGCCGATCGGGCTACTACGACCGGATCATCGAGATGGTGGCCGGCCGCCCTGTCGCCAAGATCGACGCTCCCGTGCGCGATGTGCTGCGCCTCGCCGCGCACCAGCTGCTGTCGATGCGGGTCGCGCCGCACGCCGCGGTGCACGAGGCCGTGCAGCAGGTCCGATCCCTCGGCAAGAGCTCGGCGAGCGGCTTCGTGAACGGCGTGCTCCGCACCATCACCCGCACCGACCGCGAGGAGTGGCTGCACCGCGTCCAGGGCGAGGCCGCCTCCGAGGACGACCGGCTGGCCGTGCTGCACTCCCACCCGGTCTGGATCATCGGGGCGCTGCGCGACGCCCTCGCCGCGCAAGGCCGCGAGTCGGAGCTCACCTACCTGCTCGACGCCGACAACTCCCCGCCCCGCGTCGGGCTCGTCGCCCTTCCCGGACTCGCCGATCGCAGGACCGTCTCCGCGCGGCTGCCGAACACCGAGTTCTCGCCGATCGGACTCGCCCTCGCCGCGGGCGATCCGCTCGACATCGCCGAGGTCCGCGCCGGAACCGTGCGCGTTCAGGACGAGGGCTCGCAGCTCGCGGCGCTGGCGCTCAGCCGTGCCCGGCCCGTCGCGGCGGGGGAGCGCTGGCTCGATCTCTGCGCGGGGCCGGGCGGCAAGACCGCCGTGCTCGCAGCCGAGGCGGCAGTGCACGGTGCGGTGGTGCTCGCCAACGAGGTGGCGCCCGCCCGCGCCCAGCTGGTCCGCAATGCGATCGCCGCCGTTCCCGGAGAGACGCGGGTGCTCGAGCTCGACGGGCGGGTGGTCGGCCCGCAGAACGTCGGCGCGTTCGACCGCGTGCTGATCGACGCGCCGTGCACCGGGCTCGGTGCGCTGCGCCGCCGCCCGGAGTCCCGCTGGCGCAAGTCGCCCGACGACGTCGTCGAGCTGACCCGACTGCAGTCCGAGCTGCTCGAGTCCGGGCTGACCGCGCTCCGCCCCGGCGGCGTGCTGGCCTACGTCACCTGCTCGCCGCACCTCGCCGAGACACGGGACATCGTCGCGGGCGCGCTCGCCGCGCATCCCGAGCTGCGACAGCTCGACACCGGCCGTGTCCTGGCCGAGATCACCGACGGGGCTCTGCCCGCCGCCGCCGTCGGCCTCGCGGCACAGCTCTGGCCGCACCGACACGGGACCGACGCGATGTTCATCGCGCTCCTGACCACGGCGGCGCACGGCGACCCGTCGATCGAGACGACGATGGACACGGTGGACGACGAGGCGCGAGGGGCGGACCGACCCGATCGCTCCTCCGACGTCACGCCCTAGGCTTTCGATCGTGCGCCCTCGCATCCACCCGAGCATCCTGTCGGCCGACTTCGTCAACCTCGAGCACGAGGTGGGGCGCATCGGCAATGCCGACGCCGTGCACGTCGACGTCATGGACAACCACTTCGTGCCGAACCTCACCTTCGGCCAGCCCATGGTCGAGCGCCTGCTCGAGGTCACCGCGCTCCCGCTCGACGTGCACCTGATGATCGACGATCCGGATCGCTGGGCACCCGGCTTCGCGTCCGCCGGAGCCGCCTCGGTGACCTTCCATGTCGAGGGCTCCGCGGATCCGATCCGGCTCGCCCGCGCCATCCGCGCGAAAGGCGCCTTCGTCGGTCTGGCGCTCAAGCCCGGCACGCCCGTGGAGCCGTGGCTGGCGAGCATCGCCGAGTTCGACATGTTCCTGGTCATGACCGTCGAGCCCGGCTTCGGCGGTCAGTCCTTCATGAGCGAGACCATGCCCAAGCTGCGGAGCCTCGCCGATGCGGTCGAGGCCGCCGGCAGCGACCTGCTGCTCCAGGTCGACGGCGGGATCACAACTGCGACCATCGGCATCGCGGCAGCCAGCGGGGCGAACACTTTCGTCGCCGGGTCGGCGGTCTTCGGCTCCGACGATCCGAACGCCGCGATCGAGGCGCTGCGGGTCGCCGCGGCGCCGGGGCCCGAGGCCGGGGCGGAGCCCGAGGACGGCTGAGCCCGGTTGGCCGGTCGCACGGGCCTCCATGCGGGCGCGCGGCGCCCTGCCCGACCACGGGACAGATTCGTCGGTCGAGTAGGCCGCCCGCGGCCGTATCGAGGCCCTCGATCGAGTCGATCAACGCGATGGGGGATCCCCGGTACCCTGTGAGACGTGAAGACGTTCGACGACCTGTTCGCTGAGCTCGCGAGCAAGGCCGAGACGCGCCCCGAAGGGTCGGCCACCGTCGCCGAGCTCGATGCCGGCGTGCACGCCATCGGCAAGAAGATCGTCGAAGAGGCCGCCGAGGTGTGGATGGCCGCCGAGTACGAGTCCGACGAGCGCCTCGCCGAAGAGGTCTCGCAGCTGATCTACCACCTGCAGGTCGTCCTGCTCGCCCGCGGCCTCAGCACGGAGGACGTCTACCGACATCTGTGACCGGCATCGCGCGCTGCACGGCAGCGACGCGGCACCCGGTCCGGAGACGGACGACATCCCCCTGCTGGCTCACGACCACGACGAGAAGAGACCTCCATGCTGAAGATCGCCGTGCCCAACAAGGGCACCCTGAGCGAGAGCGCCGCCGACATGCTCCGCGAGGCGGGCTACGCCGGCCGCCGCGACCCGAAGGAGCTGATCGTCGCCGACCCCCGCAACGACGTCGAGTTCTTCTACCTGCGCCCGCGTGACATCGCCACCTACGTCGGATCCGGAGCGCTCGACGTCGGCATCACCGGCCGCGATCTGCTCCTCGACTCCCACTCGACGGCGCAGGAGATCAAGGAGCTCGACTTCGGAGCATCCACCTTCCGGTTCGCGGGACCCATCGGCGCCTTCGACGGCCTCGAGTCGCTCAAGGGCAAGCGGGTGGCCACCAGCTACACGAGCCTGGTCGGCGACTATCTCAGCCAGCAGGGCGTCGACGTCACCCTCATCCACCTCGACGGCGCCGTCGAATCCGCCGTGCGCCTCGGTGTCGCCGATGCGGTGGCCGATGTCGTCGAGACGGGATCCACCCTGCGCAAGCAGGGGCTCGAGATCTTCGGGCCGGTGATCCTGCAGTCGAATGCCGTCCTGATCAGCACCCGCCTGGACGACCCGGCGATCGGCACGCTCACCCGTCGCTTGCAGGGCGTGATGGTCGCCCACCAGTACGTGCTGATGGACTACGACCTGCCGAGCGCTCTCATCGACCAGGCATCGCAGATCACCCCGGGCTTCGAATCGCCCACGATCTCGCCGCTGCGCGGGTCCGACTGGGTCGCCGTGCGGGTCATGGTGCCGAGGCACGACACGAACCAGCTCATGGATGCCCTCTACGAGCTCGGGGCGCGGGCGATCCTCGTCAGTCCCATCCACGCCGCCCGGATCTGACGCCGATGTCCCTCGCGACCCGCGTCATCCCCTGCCTCGACGTCTCGGCGGGGCGTGTGGTGAAGGGCGTCAACTTCAAGGACCTCCGCGATGCCGGCGACCCGGTGGAGCTCTCCCGGCGCTACTACGAGCAGGGCGCGGACGAGCTCACCTTCCTCGACGTCACGGCCACCACCGAAGAGCGGGCCACGACGTACGACGTCGTCCGCCGCACCGCCGAGCAGGTCTTCATCCCGCTCACCGTCGGCGGGGGAGTGCGCTCGCCGGAGGATGTCGCGCGGCTGCTGGCCAGCGGCGCGGACAAGATCGGCGTCAACAGCGCCGCCATCGCCCGCCCCGCGCTGATCGCCGACATCGCGGATCGATTCGGCGCCCAGGTGATCGTGCTCTCGCTCGACGTCACGCGCTCCGCGAGCACTCCGTCGGGCTTCGCCGTCACCACGCACGGTGGGCGACGCCTCACCGACCTCGATGCGCTCGAATGGGCGGCGAGCGCGATCCAGCTCGGTGCGGGTGAGCTGCTCGTCAACTCCATCGACGCGGACGGCACCAAGCAGGGCTTCGATCTGCCTCTGATCCGCGCCATGCGGGAGGTCAGCACGGTCCCCGTGATCGCCTCGGGCGGTGCAGGGGCGGTATCCCACTTCCCACCCGCCATCGCCGCGGGCGCGGACGCCGTGCTCGCCGCGTCGGTCTTCCACTCGGGGCAGCTGACCGTGGGCGACGTCAAGCGAGAATTGGCAGCGGAAGGCGTGGAGGTGCGCGCATGAGCATGACCGCAGAGCAGATCGACGAGGTCGTCGGCCACGCCAGATTCGACGATGCGGGGCTGCTTCCCGCCATCATCCAGGAGGAGTCCACGAAGGACGTCCTCATGCTGGGCTACATGAACGCCGAGGCGCTGCGCCGCACGCTCAGCGAGGGCCGGGTCACCTTCTGGTCGCGCAGCCGGCAGGAGTACTGGCGCAAGGGCGACACCTCGGGCAACGCGCAGTACGTCCGGGGCGCCGCGCTGGACTGCGATGCCGACACCGTGCTCGTGACCGTCCACCAGATCGGCCCGGCCTGCCACACCGGAGCGCACGCCTGCTTCGACGTAGAGCCGCTCGATCCCTTCGTTTCCGATCCCGGAACCGACCAAGTCACGGGGATTCTCTGAATGAGGGCCTCCGATCCGCTTGAGTCGGTCTCGACGGACCAGAAACTCCTCGATCTGGCAAGAATCACCGGAGGCACCGATGCCCAGTAGCACCCGCGAGCAGTTCGAGACGCTCGCCGCCGATCATCTCGTGGTGCCGGTCGTCCGCGAGCTGTTCGCCGGCGAGGAGACGCCGATCGGCATCTTCCGCAAGCTGGCCCTGCGTGCGGAGGGCGATCCCCGTCCTGGCACGTTCCTGCTCGAATCGGCGGCGCAGGGTGGCATCTGGTCCCGCTACTCCTTCGTCGGGGTCGCCTCGTTCGGCGTGCTGTCGGAGGACGAGGGCGCACCGGTCTGGCTCGACTACGGCCTGCCCGCCGAGCGCGCCTTCGGCGCCGCGGCGGGAGCACCCGTCGTCGGCACCCCGCTCGAGGCGATCGCCACCCTCACGGAGCGCTGGAGCACTCCGAAGATCCCGGGGATGCCGCCACTGACCGGCGGGCTGGTCGGCTTCATCGGCTGGGAGGCGGTGCGCCAGATCGAGCGCCTGCCCGACGCGCCGCCGGCGGACTTCGCCGTCCCCGGACAGGCCATGAGCTTCGTCTCAGAGCTGGTCGTCGTCGACCACCAGGCGGGCACCGTGCTGCTCGTCGCCACCGCGCTGACCGACGAGGGCGCCGCAGGGGTGGGCAACGACGAGCTCTGGGCCGATGCCCAGCGCCGCCTCGACTCGCTGCAGAAGCGGCTCTCCCGCCCGGTCGAGGCTTACCTCGCCGAGGTCGACCTGACGGTCCAGGCGGAGCCGATCGCTCGCACCGAGCGCGGCGACTTCCTCGACTCCGTCGTGGCGGCCAAGCAGTACATCCGCGACGGCGACGTGTTCCAGGTGGTCATCTCCCAGCGCTTCGAGCTCGAGACCACCGCATCGGCCCTCGACGTCTATCGCGTGCTGCGCGCCCTGAACCCGAGCCCGTACATGTACCTGCTCGCACTGGCGGCGCCGGACGGCTCCGCATACGCGGTGGTCGGCTCGTCGCCCGAGGCCCTGGTGAAGATCCAGGAGCGGCACGTCTTCACCCATCCGATCGCCGGCTCACGGCCGCGCGGAGCGACCCCCGAAGACGACCAGGCGCTGGCGGACGATCTGCTCGCCGACCCCAAGGAGCGGGCCGAGCACCTCATGCTGGTCGACCTGTCCCGCAACGACATGCTCAAGGTGTGTCAGGCGGGCAGCGTCGAGGTGACCGAGTTCATGCAGGTCGAGCGATTCAGCCACATCATGCACCTCGTCTCCTCGGTGGAGGGCGAGCTGCGCGACGACCGGAACGCGGTCGACGTGTTCCGCGCCACCTTCCCGGCCGGCACGCTGTCCGGGGCGCCGAAGCCGCGGGCGCTGGAGATCATCGACGAGCTCGAGCCCGCCCAGCGGGGCGTCTACGGCGGAGTGGTCGGCTACTTCGACTTCGCGGGCGATGCGGACCTGGCGATCGCCATCCGCACGGCGCTGATCTCGCACGGCACCGCCCGGGTGCAGGCGGGCGCGGGCCTGGTCGCGGATTCCGATCCGGACACCGAGTTCATCGAGTCGCAGAACAAGGCCGCAGCGCCCCTCCGCGCCGTCGCCATCGCCAACTCGCTCGCGAGGGTGCGCTGACCTCCGGGGGCGCCGCCGCCGCGGGCGGCGCGGCGGGCGGAGCGGAGCGGACAGTCGGGGCCGGGAACCCGACGCGCTCGCGCCGGGTCGGCGGCCGCCAGGCGAAGTACCTGCTCATGGCCGGAATCGTCGTCGCGGGCGGGCTGGTCCTCGTCGCCTGGAACGCGCCGTGGATGACGGTGACGCTCGCGGCGGACTCGAGCGCGCTGGAGGTGCGCGGCGCCTCCGCGGCTCCCGCCCTCAGCGCCATCGCGATCGCCTGCGTCGCCCTCGCCGGCGCTCTGAGCATCGCCGCACGGATCCTCCGCTACGTCGCCGCCGTGCTGCTCGCCGGGCTCGGCCTCGGCGTGGTGCTCGCGTCCCAGTCGGTGATCGCCGACCCGCTGGCGGGCGCCGAAGGCAGCATCTCCACGGTCACCGGGGTGGCGGGCAGCGCCTCGGTCCGTTCCCTCGTCTCGTCGACCGAGCTGAGCTTCTGGCCCTACGTCGCCATCGTCGGGGGAGTGCTGCTGGTCCTCCTCGCCGCAGGCATCGCCGCGACCGCCCACTCCTGGCCGGCGTCCGGGCGACGGTACGCGAGCCCGCAGGTCGAACCCGGCGCCGCAGCCGCGAAGCCGGCGGCCGCTCCGACTCCTCGCGACGTCGTGCACAACACCGCGGACGACTGGGACTCGCTGACCGGCGGCAACGACCCGACGGACTGAGATCCGTTCGCAGCGGCGGAACGCGGCCGTGCGGACATTACGCACCCGGGTACCAGCGCGTTTCGTCCGCAGCGCCGCGTCGTGTCCGCAGCACCGCGTCCTGTGACGCACGCCTATCGAGGCTCACTGCCGACTACCTCTAGAATTGGGTCCCATGAGCGCACCTGTGTCCCCGGACCACCACGGCGATTCGCCGGCCGCCTGGATCTCCGTCGTGGTCATGCTGGTGGGCTTCGCCGTCGGCACCGTCGCGTTCTTCCTGGCCATCGTGCCCATCGTCTTCGTCGGCGTCGCGATCATCGTCATCGGCTTCATCCTCTGGCCGGTTCTGGCCAAGGCGGGCTTCGGCGTGAACGGCCCGCGCTACACCTCGAAAGCGCATAGCTGACCCGTCGTGTCCCTACTCACCGAGCTCGTCGCCGGCGCACTGACCGACGCCGAAGCGCGCCGGGTCGACCTCCCGCTCTCCGCGGTGGAGCGACTGGCAGCTGAGGCCCCCGCACCCCTCGACGCCCTCGACTTCCTGCGCCCCGCGGACAAGGTCAAGATCATCGCCGAGGTGAAGCGATCGAGCCCCTCCCGCGGGCGCCTCGCGGACATCCCCGACCCCGCGGCTCTCGCGGCCTCCTACGAGGTCGGAGGAGCCAGCGCAATCAGCGTGCTCACCGAGGAGCGTCGCTTCCTGGGTTCCCTGCAGGACCTCCGCGACGTCCGCGACGCAGTGTCGCTGCCGGTGCTGCGCAAGGACTTCATCGCCGAGCCGTACCAGGTGTTCGAAGCGCGAGCAGCAGGGGCGGACCTCGTGCTGCTCATCGTCGCCGCATTGGAGCAGAAGCAGCTCGCCGAGCTCTTCGCACTGGTGTCCGAGCTCGGGATGACCGCCCTCGTCGAGACCCACTCCGCCGACGAGGTCGAACGGGCCTTGGACATCGGAGCGCAACTGGTCGGGGTCAACGCCCGCGACCTCGCCACCTTCGAGCTCGACCAGGAGCTGTTCGGCCGCCTGGCCGACGGCATCCCCGGCTCGGTGATCCGCGTCGCGGAGTCGGCGGTCAAGACCGCCGCCGACGTCGCCCACTACCGCCGTGCCGGAGCAGACGTCGTGCTCGTCGGAGAGGCACTCGTCACCGGTGACCCGGTGGCCCGACTCGAGGAGTTCCGCAACGCATGACGGATACATCAGCACTCTCGTCAGCAACCCACACCTCAACGACCCAGACCGTGCCGGGCGCGCCGGTGGAGGTCAGTGCCGGCCTGCAGCAGCCGGGCCCCTATTTCGGCGAGTACGGAGGACGCTTCGTCCCCGAGTCGCTCATCGCCGCCCTCGACGAGCTGACGGCCGCGTGGGAGGCGGCCAAGGCCGACCCCGCCTTCGGTCTCGAACTGTCCGACCTGCACAGGACCTACACCGGACGCCCGTCGATCATCACCGAGGTGCCGCGCTTCGCGGCGCATGCCGGCGGCGCCCGGATCATCCTCAAGCGCGAGGATCTCAACCACACCGGCTCGCACAAGATCAACAACGTGCTCGGCCAGGCGCTGCTCACGAAGCGGATCGGCAAGACCCGAGTCATCGCCGAGACCGGGGCGGGACAGCACGGGGTCGCCACCGCGACCGCCGCCGCGCTGTTCGGCATGGACTGCGTCATCTACATGGGCGAGGTCGACACCGAGCGCCAGGCGCTCAACGTGGCGCGGATGCGTCTGCTGGGTGCCGAGGTCGTCGCCGTCACCTCGGGATCGCGCACGCTCAAGGACGCCATCAACGACGCGATGCGCGACTGGGTCACCAACGTCGAGACCACCAACTACATCTTCGGCACCGTCGCCGGCCCCCACCCGTTCCCGGCCATGGTCCGCGATCTGCAACGGATCATCGGCGACGAGGCCCGTGAGCAGGTCATCGAGCTGACCGGATCGCTGCCGTCCGCAGTGGCCGCCTGCGTCGGCGGCGGCAGCAACGCGATGGGCATCTTCACCGCCTTCATCGACGACCCCGAGGTCGCGCTCTACGGCTACGAGGCGGCGGGCGACGGAGCGGACACCCCGCGCCATGCAGCCACCATCACCAAGGGCCGCCCCGGCGTGCTGCACGGAGCGCGCAGCTACCTGCTGCAGGACGAGGACGGTCAGACCGTCGAGTCGCACTCGATCTCCGCCGGCCTCGACTACCCGGGCGTCGGACCGGAGCACGCCTGGCTTGCCGACATCGGCCGCGCGAACTACCGGCCGATCACCGACGCCCAGGCCATGAACGCCCTGCGCCTGCTGAGCCGCACCGAGGGCATCATCCCGGCCATCGAGTCGGCCCATGCCCTGGCCGGTGCCCTGGAGCTCGGCAAGGAGCTCGGCCCCGAGTCCGTCATCCTGGTCAATCTCTCCGGCCGCGGCGACAAGGACATGACGACCGCCGGCACCTACTTCGACCTCCTCGACGCGGGAGCGGAGCAGCAGTGAGCGGCGCCTCTTCGAGCACCAGCCCGGTCGCCGCCAGGATCAGTCAACGCCGCGACGACGGCACGGGCGCGCTGGTCGGCTACCTCCCCATCGGATTCCCCGACCTCGACACGAGCATCGAGGCCGCCGTCGCGCTGGTCGAGAACGGCGTCGACATCCTCGAGCTGGGGCTGCCGTATTCGGACCCCGTCATGGACGGCCCGGTCATCCAGGCCGCAGCTCAGCAGTCCCTCGCGAACGGCTTCAAGCTCCGCCACGCGTTCGACGCCGTCCGCGCGGTGAAGGAGCGGGTCTCGGCGCCGGTCCTGCTGATGACCTACTGGAACCCGATCATCCAGTTCGGCGTCGACAGCTTCGCCGACCAGCTGCAGGCGGCCGGGGGAGCGGGGCTCATCACGCCCGACCTCGTACCGGACGAGGCGACAGGCTGGCTCGCCGCGTCCGACCGCACCGGACTCGACCGCGTCTTCCTCGCGGCCCCGTCCTCCTCCGAGACCCGCCTCCGCCGCACGGCCGAGGTCAGTCGCGGCTTCGTCTACGCGGTCTCGACCATGGGCATCACCGGTGCGCGCGCCGACGTCGACCGCGCTGCCCGCGGACTCGTCGGCCGACTCCGAGATGTCGGAGTGGACGGCGAGAGCGCCTTCACCTGCGTCGGAATCGGCATCTCGACCGGCAAGCAGGTCCGTGAGGTGCTCGGCTACGCCGACGGCGCGATCGTCGGATCGGCGCTCGTTGCCGCCCTCGCCGAAGGCGGAGTCAGCGCGGTCGCGGCCTGTGCCGCCGGGCTCTCCGAAGGCACGGCGCCGGTCGGCGCCGACGACGCCATCGCAGCCGTCGCCGACGTCGCGCGCGAAGGCTCGGTCTCGGCATGAGCGGTCTTGTAGGCTCGTCGCTCGTGGCGCCGCTCAGCATCCCCAGTCCTCCCAGCGAATGGGTGACCTACGTCATCCCCGTCGGCGGGCTGACCTTCACCATCCACGCCTACGCGCTGATCATCCTGGTCGGCATCATCGCGGCCATCGTGCTCACCTCGCGCCGTCTCACGGCCCGCGGGGCAGAGCCGGGCATCGTCATCGACATCGCCCTCTGGGCTGTGCCGCTCGGCATCATCGGAGCACGGCTCTACCACGTGTTCACCCACGTCTCCGACTACTTCGTGGCCGGCAAGAGCCCGCTGGACACCTTCATCGGCGTCATCGCGATCTGGGAGGGCGGCAACGCCATCTTCGGATCGCTGATCGGCGGAGCGATCGGCGTGCTCATCGGCTGCCGGATCTCGGGACTGCGCTTCTGGACCTTCGCCGACGCGCTCGCTCCCGGGCTGCTCATCGCGCAGGCCCTGGGCAGGCTCGGCAACTGGTTCAACGTCGAGCTCTACGGGATCCCCACCGACCTGCCGTGGGGCCTCGAGGTGCCATCGAGCAACTCCGCCTTCCCCGCAGGGCTCGCGGACGGCACGCTCTTCCACCCGACCTTCCTCTACGAGCTGATCTGGAACCTGATCGGCGCCGCCCTGCTGATCGTGCTCGGCCGCAGGGCTTCGCTGCAGTGGGGCAAGACCCTGGCGCTCTACCTCATCTGGTACGGCATCGGCCGCTCGGCCATCGAATCCATCCGGATCGACACCAGCGAGGTCTTCCTCGGCATCCGCACCAACGTCTGGGCGGGCTTCGCCGCGATCCTCATCGGCGTCGTGATCTTCGTCGTGCAGTCGCGTCGCCACCCGGGCCTCGAGCCCAGCCCCTACCGACCCGGCCGCGAGTGGGCGGGCGATCGCAAACCGGTAGGCTCCAGCTACACCGCCTCGGACTTCGAGGATGGCGCCGGCCCGGACACCACGGATGCCGCGCCCCGCGAAGCCGCCACAAGCGGAGCAGCGAGAAGCAAGTAGCGCCGGATCGGCACCCGATCCTCGACGCTACGCAGCGCCGAGGATCTCCGCCTCACGTCGGGAAGACGCCTCAGTCCGTCGAACGAGTGCCCAGCATCGGTCGAGCGACATCGACCCGGCCCGCCGTGCCGCACAATGGATGGACCTCGCCGAACCGGCGACGACCTCACGGACCGCCCGCACCCTGACAGCGATCCACGCGAACGAAGCCGGCAGCACCCTGCCAGCACCACCTGCCAGCACCACACACTCTTAGAGGGCCATCGACGTCCCTGCCCCACCACCATCCCTCGAGGAAGGCGTGCCGATGAACAGCGGACAGGACAAGGTCGCCTCGCGCGACGGCTCCACGGCCCTACCGGTTCCATCTGTGCCTGCTCCATCTGCTCCGACTCCGTTCGGCCAGTTCTCCACCCGGCCCGCGGCCATGGGCATGTACGACCCCTCCGCGGAGAAGGACGCCTGCGGGCTCGCGATGGTCGCCACCATGCGCGGCTACGGCGGCCACGACATCATCGACGCTGCGCTCGGCGCGCTGCGCAACCTGGAGCACCGCGGGGCGGTCGGCTCCGACGCCGGAACCGGTGACGGCGCCGGCATCCTCACCCAGATCCCCGACGAGTTCCTCCGCGCCGTCGTGCCGTTCGAGCTGCCGCCCGTCGGTCAGTACCTCGTCGGCCTCGCCTTCCTGCCCACCGACGACGCCGAGCGCGCCGCCCTCAAGGCGAACATCGAGAAGCTGGCCGAAGAGGAGAACCTGAAGGTCCTCGGCTGGCGCGACGTTCCCCACCGCCCCGAGGAGGTCGGCAACCTCGCCCGCAGCGCGATGCCCGTCTTCGAGCAGCTGTTCCTCGAGAGCGTCCGGCACGACAAGGGCGGGATCCCCTTCGCGGGCATCGTCCTCGACCGGCAGGCCTTCCGACTGCGCAAGCGGTCCGAACGCGAGTACGGCGCCTTCTTCTGCTCGCTGTCCAGCCGCACCCTCGTGTACAAGGGGATGGTCACGACCCTGCAGCTCGAGCCGTTCTACCCCGACCTGTCGGACGAGCGCTTCTCGACCGCCCTCGCGCTCGTGCACTCCCGCTACTCCACGAACACCTTCCCGTCGTGGCCACTCGCCCAGCCGTTCCGGATGATCGCCCACAACGGCGAGATCAACACGGTGCAGGGCAACCGCAACTGGATGCGCGCTCGCCAGTCGCAGCTCGAGAGCGAGCTGATCGGAGACATCGGCCCGATGCTCCCCATCGTCACCCCCGGCGCCAGCGACTCCGCCTCCTTCGACGAGGTCGTCGAGCTGCTCAGCCTCACCGGCCGGTCCCTGCCGCACGCCGTGATGATGATGGTGCCCGAGGCGTGGGAGAACAACCCCGCCATGGACCCCGAGCGTCACGCTTTCTACGAGTACCACTCGATGCTCATGGAGCCGTGGGACGGGCCCGCCGCCCTCGTCTTCACCGACGGCTCGCTCGTCGGCGGCACACTCGACCGCAACGGGCTGCGCCCCGGACGATTCCTCGTCACCGACGACGGACTCGTCGTCGCCGCCAGCGAGATGGGCGTCATCGACGTCGACCCCGCCAAGGTCGTCCGCAAGGGCCGCCTCCGTCCCGGCCGGATGCTCATCGTCGACACCGTCGCCGGTCGGATCATCGAAGACGACGAGATCAAGGCCGACCTCGCATCCGCCGAGCCGTACGCCGAGTGGCTCGAAGGCGGCCGGATCCACCTCGCCGACCTGCCCGAGCGCGAGCACATCGTGCACACGCCCGCCTCCGTCACCCGCCGCCAGCGCACCTTCGGCTACACCGAGGAGGAGGTCCGCATCCTGCTCGCGCCCATGGCCCGCGCCGGAGCCGAGCCCCTCGGCGCCATGGGATCCGACACCCCGATAGCGGTCCTCTCGGACCGTCCTCGGCTGCTCTTCGACTACTTCACCCAGCAGTTCGCCCAGGTGACCAACCCGCCGCTCGACTCCATCCGCGAAGAGGTCGTCACCTCCCTCGGCTGCGGACTCGGCCCGGAGCGCAACCTGCTCTCGGCGGGGCCGGAGCACGCCAAGCAGGTCGTGCTCTCGTTCCCGGTCATCGACAACGACGAGCTCGCCAAGATCCAGCACATCGACCCGTCGCCCGGAAGCTCGGTGACCACGACCGTCCGCGGCCTGTACCGGGTCGATGACGGCCCCATGGCCCTGCAGCGCCGGATCGCCGCCATGTGCGACGAGGTGGACGAGGCGATCGAGAGCGGCGCCCAGTTCATCGTGCTATCCGACCGCGACTCCACCCGCGAGCTCGCTCCCATGCCGTCCCTGCTGATGACCGCCGCGATCCACCACCACCTCATCCGCAGGGAGAACCGGATGAAGGTCGGCCTCGTGATCGAGGCCGGGGACGTCCGCGAGGTGCACCACGTCGCGCTGCTGATCGGCTACGGCGCATCGGCGGTGAATCCGTACCTCGCCATGGAGTCCTGCGAGCAGCTCGTCCGCTCCGGCGCCATCACGGGCATCACGCCCGAGAAGGCCGTCAAGAACGTGATCAAGGCTCTCGGCAAGGGCGTGCTCAAGATCATGTCGAAAATGGGGATCTCGACCGTCTCGTCCTACGCGGGCGCCCAGGCGTTCGAGGCCGTCGGCCTCTCCCAGGCCTTCATCGACGAGTACTTCACGGGCACGGTCACCAAGCTCGGCGGTGTCGGCATCGACGTCATCGCGGCCGAGAGCGCCGCCCGGCACACCTCCGCGTACCCGGACGACGCGGCCATCGTCGCGCACGAGCGCCTGTGGACCGGCGGCGAGTACCAGTGGCGCCGCGACGGCCCGCCCCATCTCTTCAACCCCGACACCGTCTTCCGGCTGCAGCACTCCACCCGCCAGCGCCGGTACGACATCTTCCGCGAGTACACCAAGCTCATCGACGACCAGGCCGAGAAGCTGATGACGCTGCGCGGACTGTTCAAGGTGAAGCACCACGACAGGAAGCCGATCCCGCTCGACGACGTCGAGCCGATCGAGAGCATCGTCCGCCGCTTCAACACCGGGGCGATGAGCTACGGCTCCATCTCCAAGGAGGCGCACGAGACGCTCGCGATCGCCATGAACCAGCTCGGCGGACGCAGCAACACAGGTGAGGGCGGCGAGGACGTCGATCGCCTCCTCGACCCGGAGCGCCGCAGTGCCATCAAGCAGGTCGCGTCCGGCCGGTTCGGCGTCACGAGCATGTACCTGACCCATGCCACGGACATCCAGATCAAGCTCGCCCAGGGCGCCAAGCCGGGTGAGGGCGGGCAGCTACCCCCGGGCAAGGTGTATCCGTGGATCGCCCGCACCCGGCACGCCACCGCGGGCGTCGGCCTCATCTCCCCGCCCCCGCATCACGACATCTACTCGATCGAAGACCTCAAGCAGCTGATCTTCGACCTCAAGCGGGCAAACCCCGACGCGCGAGTGCACGTCAAGCTGGTCAGCCAGAACGGGATCGGCGCCGTCGCGGCCGGTGTCGCGAAGGCCAAGGCGGACGTCGTGCTCGTCTCCGGGCACGACGGCGGAACGGGCGCCAGCCCGCTCAACTCGCTGAAGCACGCCGGAACGCCATGGGAGCTCGGATTGGCCGAGACCCAGCAGACCCTCATGCTCAACGGGCTCCGCGACCGGGTCACCGTGCAGGTCGACGGCCAGATGAAGACCGGCCGCGACGTGCTCATCGCCGCGCTCCTCGGCGCCGAGGAGTACGGCTTCGCCACCGCGCCTCTCGTCGTCGAGGGCTGCATCCTGATGCGGGTCTGCCACCTCGACACCTGCCCGGTCGGCGTCGCGACCCAGAACCCCGAGCTGCGCAAGCGCTTCACGGGCAAGCCCGAGTTCGTCGTGAACTTCTTCGAGTTCCTCGCCCAGGAGGTCCGCGAGCTGCTCGCCGAGCTCGGCTACAGGACGCTCGACGAGGTCATCGGCCGCAACGACCTGCTCGACGTGGACCGCGCCGTGGACCACTGGAAGGCGGACGGCCTCGACCTGTCGCCGATCCTGGTCGGCCCGGAGTTCAGCGCCGACGAGCCCCGCATCGGCACCGTCGCGCAGGACCACGAGCTGGAGCACCACTTCGACCGCCAGCTGATCCACAAGGCCGCCGACGTGCTCGAGAACGGCGGTCGGCTCCTGCTCGACCTGCCGATCCGCAACACCGAGCGCGCCGTCGGGACCATGCTCGGCCACGAGGTCACCAAGCGCCACGGCGTCAACGGTCTCGCGGACGGCTCGATCGACGTGACCCTCCGGGGATCGGCCGGCCAGTCGCTCGGCGCCTTCATGCCGGGCGGCATCACGCTGCGCCTCATCGGCGACAGCAACGACTACGTCGGCAAGGGGCTCTCGGGCGGCTCGATCATCCTGCGGCCGCCGGCGAACGCCGGCTTCGTCGCCGAGGACAACGTGATCGCCGGCAACGTCATCGGCTACGGCGCCACGCAGGGCGTCATGTTCCTGCGCGGCATCGTCGGCGAGCGCTTCCTGGTCCGCAACTCGGGCGCAACGGCGGTCGTCGAGGGAGTGGGCGACCACGCCCTCGAGTACATGACGGGTGGGCTCGCGCTCATCCTCGGCTCCGTCGGCCGCAACCTCGGCGCCGGCATGTCGGGCGGCACCGCCTACGTGTACGGACTCGAGACGGAGAGCGTCAACCGCGATGCCATCGCGACCGGCGAGCTCACCCTGTCCGCCCTCGACTCCGCCGATGTCGAGATCGTCCGCGACCTGCTCGAACGGCACCTCGCCGAGACGGGCTCCGCCGTGGCGGAGCGGATGCTGGCCGACTTCGACGCATCCGTCGCCGGCTTCACCAAGGTGCTGCCGCGCGACTACGCCGCGGTGCTCGCCACCCGTCAGACGGCGGTCGACGAGGGACTCGACCCCGACGGCGACGTCGTCTGGGGACGCATCATGGAGGTGACCGGTGGCTGAGGGGTATGAGTCTTCGCGTCCGGTTCTCGAGAAGGTTGTTCTGAATGGCTGATCCCAAGGGATTCCTCAAGGTCCAGAAGCGCGAGCTGCCGAAGCGGCGCCCCGTGCCCGTGCGGCTCATGGACTGGAAAGAGGTCTACGAGAAGCAGAAGAGCGGCGAGCTCATTCGACAGGCCGGACGCTGCATGGACTGCGGCATCCCGTTCTGCCACCAGGGCTGCCCGCTCGGCAACCTCATCCCGGAGTGGAACGACCTCACCTGGCGTGGCGAGGGTCGCCAGGCCAGCGATCGGCTGCATGCCACGAATAACTTCCCCGAGTTCACCGGGCGCCTCTGCCCGGCGCCCTGCGAGGCGAGCTGCGTGCTGGGCATCAACCAGCCTGCTGTCACCATCAAGCAGGTCGAGGTGTCGATCGCCGACATGGCGTTCAGCAACGGCTGGATCGAGCCCCACCCGCCGCAGCGCCTCACCGGCAAGACGGTCGCCGTCGTCGGGTCCGGCCCGGCAGGCCTCGCGGCCGCCCAGCAGCTGACCCGTGCCGGCCACACCGTCGCGGTCTACGAGCGCGACGACCGGATCGGCGGACTGCTGCGCTACGGCATCCCCGAGTTCAAGATGGAGAAGAAGGTCCTCGAGACCCGCCTGGGCCAGATGCTCGCCGAGGGCACCCGCTTCCGCGCCGGCGTCAACATCGGCGTGGACATCTCCTGGAGCGACCTTCGGGCCCGCTACGACGCCGTCGTCATCGCGACCGGCGCCATGGTCCCGCGCGATCTGCCCATCCCCGGACGCGACCTCGACGGCGTGCATTTCGCCATGGAGTACCTGGTCCAGGCCAACAAGGCCGTCGCGGGCGATGTGGTCGACAGTCAGATCGTCGCGGAGGACAAGCACGTCGTCATCCTCGGCGGCGGCGACACGGGAGCCGACTGCCTCGGCACCGCCAACCGCCAGAAGGCCGCCTCGGTCACCACCCTGGCGATCGGCAAGCAGCCGCCGAGCGAGCGCATCGAAGGCCAGCCCTGGCCGACCTTCCCGACCCTGTTCGAGGTCGCCAGCGCCCACGAGGAGGGCGGAGTGCGCGAGTACCTGGCCTCCACCGTCGAGTTCCTCGGCGACGGCGACGGCAACGTCCGGGCGATCCGCGTCGCGGAGACGGAGTTCCTCGACGGCAGGCGCGTGCCCAAGGCGGGCACCGAGCGCGAGATCCCCGCGGACCTCGTGCTGCTCGCCCTCGGCTTCACCGGCCCCGAGAGCGATCAGCTCATCGACCAGCTCGCGATCCCGTTCGACCAGCGCGGCAACGTCGAGCGCGCCGGCGACTACCAGACCAGCCTGCCCGGCGTGTTCGTGGCTGGCGACGCGGGCCGCGGCCAGTCGCTCATCGTCTGGGCGATCGCCGAGGGCCGCGCCGCGGCCTCTGCGGTGGACGCCTACCTCGAAGGCAGCACCGAGCTGCCCTTCCCGGTCCGTCCGACCGACCACGCGATCGCGATCTGATTCAGCATCAATCCGACGTTTCCTCACCGGTCGGGCATCGTGCCTAGGCTGGACACACCACTACGTCCTCTGGAGGACCCTTCGTCATGAGACGCGCCAAGATCGTTGCGACCCTCGGGCCCGCAACCTCGAGCTATGAATCGATCCGGGCCATCATCGATGCCGGTGTCGATGTCGCCCGGCTGAACCTGAGCCACGGCACCTACGACGTCCACGAGGGCGTGTTCGCGACCGTCCGCAAGGCGGCCGAGGACGCGGGCCGCGCGGTCGGCATCCTCGTCGACCTGCAGGGGCCGAAGATCCGGCTCGGCAAGTTCGCCGACGGGCCGCACGAGCTCGCCGAGGGCGACATCTTCAAGATCACCACCGAGGACATCCTCGGCACCAAGGAGATCGTCGGCACGACCTTCAAGGGCCTGCCGCACGATGTGAAGGCGGGCGACTTCCTGCTGATCGACGACGGCAAGGTGCGCGTCGAGGTCGTCGAGACCGACGGCGTCGTCGTCACCACCAAGGTGATCGTCGCCGGACCCGTGTCGAACAACAAGGGCATCAACCTGCCCGGGGTCGCCGTCAACGTGCCCGCCCTGTCCGAGAAGGACGAGGCCGACCTCCGCTGGGGTCTCAGGATCGGCGCCGACATGATCGCCCTGTCCTTCGTCCGCAACGCGGCCGACATCGACCGCGTGCACCAGATCATGGATGAAGAGGGCAAGCGCGTCCCCGTCATCGCCAAGATCGAGAAGCCGCAGGCCGTCGACAACCTCGAGGGCATCATCGACGCCTTCGACGCGCTCATGGTCGCCCGCGGCGACCTCGGCGTCGAGCTTCCGCTCGAGGCCGTGCCCATCGTGCAGAAGCGGGCCATCGAGCTGGCACGGCGGATGGCCAAGCCGGTCATCGTCGCGACCCAGATGCTCGAGTCGATGATCCACAGCCCCGTCCCGACCCGCGCAGAGACCTCCGACGTCGCCAACGCCGTCCTCGACGGCGCCGACGCGGTCATGCTGTCCGGCGAGACGAGCGTGGGGGAGTACCCCGTCGTCACCGTCCAGACCATGGCGCGCATCGTCGAGTCCACCGAAGAGCACGGCCTCGAGCGCATCCCGCCGCTCGGCACCAAGCCGCGCACCCTGGGCGGCGCGATGACCCTCGCCGCCGCAGAGGTGGCCGAGTTCGTCGGTGCCAAGTACCTCTGCGTCTTCACCGAGTCCGGCGACTCCGCCCGGCGGATGTCGCGGCTGCGCAGTCCGTTCCCAATGAAGGCGTTCACCCCCGAGGAGGCCACCCGTCGCAAGATGGCGGTCATCTGGGGCATCCAGTCGTTCGCGACCCCTCGGGTGAAGCACACCGACGCGATGTACCGCCAGGTGGACGAGGTCCTGATCAGGGAGAACCTGGCCGAGATCGGCGACATGGTCGTCGTGATCTCCGGATCCCCTCCCGGTTCGCCCGGCTCCACCAACGACGTCCGCGTGCACAGGATCGGGGACGCCATCAATCGGCTCGCCCCCGCCTGGGAGGAGTAGCGGCCATGACCGAGCCGGTGCTCGCGGCGACGCCGCTCGCCGGCTCGGTCGACGATCCGCTGCTGATCGTCATGCCGAGCCTCGGCGGCACCGTCGCCGATTGGACGGATGCCGCGGAGCTGCTCGGCGCGGAGTACTGGGTCGTCGGCCTCGATCTGCCCGGGCACGGCGCGTCAGCTGCCGCGGTCGAGGGCTTCGCGATGGGGGAGCTCGCCGCCGCTGTGGTCAGCGTGGCCACCCGGCTCGGTGCGGAGAGCTTCGCCTTCGCGGGCGTCTCGCTGAGCGGAGGGCTCGCCATCGAGCTGGCCCTCTCCTGGACCGATCGGCTCGACGCCAGCACCGTGATCTGCTCGTCCCCGAAGATCGGCGATGCGCACGGCTGGACCGAGCGCGCGGCCGCGGTCCGCGCTGACGGGACGGCAGGGCTGCTGGACGCCCTGCGCGGCAGGTGGTTCAGCGACGACTTCCTCCGGTCATCGGCGGCCGTGGTCGAGCGGGTCCTCGCCGGGGTGGCCGCCACCGACGACGAGAGCTACGCCCTCTGCTGCGAGGCGCTCGGCGCCTGGGACTCCCGGTCCCGACTGTCCCAACTCGCGATGCCCGTGCTGGCGCTGCGTGCGGAGCTCGACACCGGAGCGACGGCAGAGGCCATGGCGCCGCTGACCGAGCTGCCGTTGGTCACCGAAGTCGTACTGCCCGGGCTGCGCCATCAGGCGGCGATCGAACGCCCCGATCTGGTCGCCGCCGCGATCCTGACGGCCTGATGCGCTGACTCGCTGACCCGAGCTTTTGATCCGGTCAGCTGCCCAGTTCTGCCGCCTGAATCGCCCTCCGAGCGGCAGAACCGGGCAGTTCACCGTCGCAACCGAGCGACCGTCCGCGGGTGTTGGATGGATGCATGACCGACTCAGCCTCCTCGAGCACCTCCGCCTACAACGACCTTCTCGCCACCCTGACCTCTGACGAGGGGATCACCGTCGGCCCGGACGGGCTGCTCGTCCACGGCACCCTCTTCGCCTACTTCGCCGAGGGCGAGCTCGTCGTCGAGGTCCCCGAAGCGCGCGCCTCAGATCTGCTCGCCCGCGGTGTCGCAGAGGAGTACAGCCACGACGGCCACCCCGACCGCAACTGGGTCAAGGTCAGCGACGCCGAGCTCTGGCCCGAGCTGGCCCATGAGGCGCATGACTTCGTGGGGGAGCCCGCCGTCGGCGGCGACTCCTAGATCACCTTCAGGCACCCAACCGCCCAGTTCTGCCGCTCCGCACGAGGTCCAAGCGACAGAACTGGGCAGTTCGGCATCGGTACCGGTGGTGGGACTCGAACCCACACGCCTCTCGGCAAAGCATTTTGAGTGCTCCGCGTCTGCCATTCCGCCACACCGGCCTGCTCGGTCAGAATACTTCCACCCTGCGGCGCTGGGCCGCCTCGACCTGCCGTCTCCGACCGCGAGCCCGGGCCAGGATACCGTAGGCTCTACCCCGTGTCAGAGCCAGTTGAAGCCCCCGCGGCGCCCCGCCGCGTAGTCGTCGCCGAGGACGAATCCCTGATCCGCCTCGACATCGTCGAGATCCTCCGCGACAACGGATTCGAGGTCGTCGGCGAGGCGGGCGACGGCGAGACCGCCGTCGCGCTCGCCACGGAGCTGCGCCCTGACCTCGTCGTCATGGACGTCAAGATGCCGCAGCTCGACGGCATCTCCGCCGCCGAACGGCTCTCCAAGAACCACATCGCGCCGGTCGTCCTGCTCACTGCGTTCAGCCAGAAGGAGCTCGTCGAGCGGGCCAGCGAGGCGGGCGCCCTCGCCTACGTCGTCAAGCCGTTCACGCCCAACGACCTCCTGCCGGCCATCGAGATCGCCCTCAGCCGCTACCAGCAGATCGTCACCCTCGAGTCCGAGGTCGCCGACATGGTGGAGCGCTTCGAGACCCGCAAGCTCGTCGACCGCGCCAAGGGCCTGCTCAACGAGAAGATGGGACTCAGCGAGCCCGACGCCTTCCGCTGGATCCAGAAGGCCTCCATGGACCGCCGGCTGACCATGCGCGACGTCGCCGTCGCGATCATCGAGCAGCTCGCCGCCAAGAAGTAGCTCCGCGGCCCAGCCTCTCCCGAGACCGTCATGCGCTCCCACGTCGTCACCGGTGGCGGGGGAGGAGTCGGCCAGGCGATCGTCGAGCGCCTCCTCGCGGTCGGTGACGCCGTCGTCATCCTCGATCGTCCTCTGGACGACGACGAGCCCGACGATGTTCCGGCCGTCGCCGAGATCAAACCCGGCCGCGAGCTGTGGATGGCGGGCGACGCGACCGATCCCGAGACCTGCGAGCGGGCCGCTCTGCTCGCCGAGACCCTTGCGCCCCTCGGCGGCTGGGTGAACTGCGCCGCGATCTTCGACGACCGCTTCCTGCACGAGGACGAGCGCACGGCGCTGGGCATCATCGGGGTGAATCTCGCTTTGGCCACGGCCGGCTGCGCCGCAGCCGTCAGCGCCTTCCGTGCCGCGGGCACCGGCGGATCCATCGTCAACGTGTCATCGCATCAGGCGCAGCGGCCCGTGCCCGGCGCTCTGCCCTACGCGGTCGCGAAGGCCGCGCTCGAGGGCCTCACCCGCGCGGTCGCCGTCGACTACGGGCTCGACGGCATCCGCTGCAACGCCGTGGCCCTCGGCAGCATCGTCACGCCTCGCTTCGACGAGGGTCAGCGCCCCGAGCTCGACCGCGTGCATGCGCTGGGCCGCGTGGGAACCCCGCAGGAGGCGGCCGAGGTCATCGCGTTCCTGCTCGGGCCGGCCTCGAGCCTGGTGACCGGCGCCGTCATCCCCGTCGACGGCGGACGCTCGATCCTCGGCATCGACCCGGAGTCGCACCGCCCGATCAGCTGATCAGTGAATATCGAGATGCCACTTTCCGTCCCTAAAACGCCTCTATAGGGACGGAAAGTGGCATCTCGAGTGGCCGGAAGCCGAGGTCAGGCGTCCCGGAGCATGTTGGTGATCCGGATGGTGGAGAGCCGGCGCTCCTGCTCGTCGCGGACGACGATCTCGTGAGTGGTCAGCGTGCGGCCCAGAGTCAGCGCCTCACAGGTGGCGACCACCCAGCCGTCGGTCACCGACCGCGAGTGGCTGGCGTTGATCTCGATGCCCACCGCGTAGCGCCCGGGACCCGCGTGGATCGCCGCCGAGATGGAGCCGAGTGACTCGCCGAGCACGACATGCGCTCCGCCGTGCAGCAGTCCGACCACCTGGCGGTTGCCCTCGACCGGCATCCGGGCCACCGAATGCGACGCCGACAGCTCGACGAAGTCGATGCCCATCTTGCGGCTCAGCTCCCCGCCCTGGGTGTCGGCGATGCGCGCACGGAGCTCGGGATCGAGGTCGTCGGGAAGCTTCGTCATCGGCAGTGTCCTCGTTCCGAGAGCGGCACCGCGGCGGTCGTCGGCACCCGGATCGGCGGTGTCGGACGCCCCGGCTAGGCTGGCTGGGTGTCAGAAAGCGATCAGCCTACCCTCCTGTTGATCGACGGCCACTCGCTGGCATTCCGGGCGTTCTACGCCCTTCCCGTCGACAGTTTCCAGACCCATGACGGTCAGCACACGAACGCCATCCACGGCTTCCTGTCGATGCTGCTGCTCCTCCTGCAGAAGGAGAAGCCCACCCACCTCGGCGTGGCGTTCGACATCTCCCGGGCCTCGTTCCGCACCCGCGACTACCCCGAGTACAAGGGGACCCGCGGCGAGACGCCATCCGAGTTCGTCGGACAGGTTCCGCTGCTGCAGGACGCCCTCAAGGCGCTCAACATCATCACGATGACCAAAGAGGACTTCGAGGCCGACGACATCCTCGCCACCCTCGCGAAGCAGGGCACCGACGCCGGCTTCAAGGTCCTGCTGGTCTCCGGCGACCGCGACGCCATCCAGCTGGTCAACGACGAGGTCACGCTGCTCTACCCGTCTCGGCAGGGCGTCAGCGACCTCACCCGCTACGACCCCGCCAAGGTGCGCGACCGCTACGGCATCGAGCCATGGCAGTACCCCGAGGTCGCCGCTCTGGTCGGCGAGACGAGCGACAACCTGCCCGGCGTCGACAAGGTCGGCGAGAAGACCGCGGTCAAGTGGATCCTGCAGTACGGCGGGCTCGAGGAGATCCTCGCCCACGCCGATGAGATCAAGGGCGTCGTCGGCAACAACCTCCGCGAGCAGCGCGACCGGGTCGAGCGCAACCGACGCCTCAACCGGCTGCGCACCGATCTCGAGCTGGAGTTCAGCCCCGCCGATCTCGTGCGCAGGCCGATGGACGAGCCCGCGGTCCGCGAGCTGTTCGGCCGCCTCGAGTTCCGCACCCTGCTCGAGCGGGTCTTCAAGCTCGAGGGGTCGATGGGCTCCCAGTCGTCCGCCGACACCCCCGAGGGTGTCATCGAGGGCGAGCCGAGCACCGCCCCCAAGGCTCCGGTGCCGCAGCGTGAGCTCCGCGGCGAGCAGCTCCAGGCATGGCTTGCCGAGCAGACGGCGGCGAACCCCGACGGCATCGGCGTGGTCGTCGAACGCCAGGAGGGGCGGGCGATCGGCTTCGGTATCGCCGGCGCCGACGACTCCCTGTCGTTGTCCTGGCCACCCAGCACCGACGAGGCCGCGCGCGCCGGGCTCGAACCGCTCGTCGCCTGGCTCGCGGGCGATTCGGCCAAGCTCTTCCACGACGCCAAGCCGCAGCTCAAGGCCATGCGGGCCTCCGGACTCGAGCTCGGGGGCCTCGCCTTCGACACGCTGATCGCCGGCTGGCTGCTCCGCCCCTCCGGCGTCGACAAGACGCTCGCCAGCCTCGTCCAGCGCTATCTCGCCGAGCAGCTGCCCGAGAGCGATCCCAACCAGCTCGTGCCCGACGACGAGGGCGACACCGGATCGCCCGCGCAGGCCTGGTACGTCCGCCGCGTCGTGCACGCGCTGCACCACGTGATGGACGAGCGGGATCTCCGCGTGCTCACCGACATCGAGCTGCCGACCCTGCGCGTGCTCGCCACCATCGAGACGAGCGGGGTGGCGATCGACACCGACCTGCTCTCCAGCCTCGGCGCCGAGCTCTCGACCCGCATCGAGGGGCTCGCGCAGGAGGCGTACTCGGTCATCGGCCGCGAGATGAACCTGGGCTCGCCCAAGCAGCTGCAGCAGGTGCTCTTCGAGGAGCTCGGCATGCCGAAGACCCGCTCGACGAAGACCGGGTTCTCCACCGACGCCGACTCGCTGGCCGACCTCATGGACAAGAGCCCGCACCCGTTCCTCGATGTGCTGCTCCAGCACCGCGATGCCACCAAGCTCCGCCAGATCATCGAGACGCTCGAACGCGGCATCGGTCCCGACCGGCGCATCCATACGACCTACGTCCAGAACGGCACGACCACCGGCCGCATCTCGTCGAACGACCCGAACCTGCAGAACATCCCGGTGCGGGCAGAAGAGGGCAGGCGGATGCGGGCCGCCTTCGTGCACGGGGCCGAGTTCGAGTCGATGCTCACCGCCGACTACTCCCAGATCGAGATGCGGATCATGGCGCACCTCTCCGAGGACGCCGGCCTGATCGAGGCCTTCAACGGAGGCGAAGACCTGCACCGCTTCGTCGGCGCGCGCATCTTCGACGTCGAACCCGCCGATGTGACCCCGCTGATGCGCACCAAGGTCAAGGCCATGTCCTACGGCCTCGCATACGGTCTCAGCGCCTTCGGCCTGTCCAAGCAGCTGCGGATCGACACGAACGAGGCCAAGCGCCTGATGACCGACTACTTCGCGCGGTTCGGCGCCGTGCGCGACTACCTGCGCAACGTCGTCGAGCAGGCGCGGGCCGACGGGTTCACCGAGACCATCTACGGTCGCCGGCGGCCCTTCCCCGACCTCAACAGCGCCAACCGGGTGCTCCGCGACAACGCCGAGCGCCAGGCGCTCAACTCGCCGATCCAGGGCTCGGCCGCCGACATCATGAAGATCGCGATGATCGACATCGACGCCGACATGCAGAAGCAGGACCTTCGCTCCCGGATGCTGATGCAGGTGCACGACGAGCTGGTGTTCGAGGTCGCGGCGGGGGAGTGGGACAGCGTGGCCCAGATCGTCACCGATCGGATGTCGCACGCCGCACAGCTGCGGGTGCCGCTCGACGTCCAGGTCGGCCGCGGCCAGAATTGGGATCAGGCCGCGCACTGAGCGGCGAGCGTCTGACGCAGGTCAGAAGGCGGGACGGAGACGGCACGATGGCAGGGCCGACGCGACGTCCGCTGACCGAGCTGCTCGGCGACTCGTCGATCCAGCTGGGCCTCACGGCCGTCGATCGCTTCGACGCGGTGCGGCAGTGCGGTGAGGCGCTGATCGCCGCCGGTGCCGCCACGTCGGTGTACCTCGACTCGATGCTCGAACGCGAGCACTCCGTCTCCACCTACATCGGCGAGGGAGTCGCGATCCCGCACGGCACCCTCGCAGGCAAGGACGCCGTGCACCGCAGCGCGATGGTGGTGTTGGGCTTCCCCGAGGGGATCGAGTGGGGCGACGAGCTCGCCTTCATCTGCGTCGGCATCGCCGCATCGGCCGGCGGCCACGTCGCTCTGGTTGCCCGGCTCGCGGAGATCCTCCTCGATCCGGCCCTGGCGACCCGACTCCGGACAGCGGCCGCCCCCGAGGACATCATCGAACTCTTCTCCGCGTAGCCGCGCGTCCGCCTCGCCCCGGTTCCACCGTTCAGAAGATCTCCACCGTTCAGGCGATCTTCACCGTTCAGGTGATTCTGCGATTTCGAACGTGGATCAGGCGATTTTCTCCTGATCCGTGGTCGAAAGCCTGAACCGTGAAGATGATCGCGGCGAGGGCGCAGGCCGACGTCAATAGGCTCGGAGGATGACCGACCAATCCCACTCCGCACCTGCCGAACAGCCGGCCGGGCGCACGCCCACGGCCATCGACGCCGTCGCCGAGCGCTGGGTCGACACCATGGTCGCGCTGTCACCGGAATGGGCCGTCTGGCTCGGTCGCCCCGGCGGCGAAGGCGAATACAGCGACTACTCCCCAGCGGGCGATGAACGGATGCTGGCGGCGATCCGCGCGACGCTCGCCGAGCTGGATGCGACCGATCCGGTCGATGCGATCGACCGGGTCACGAAGGCGGATCTGACCCGCGAGCTGCGGCTCAAGGTTGAGAAGCACGAAGCGGGCTTCCAGCTGCGCGACCTCAACGTCATCGCGTCACCGGCTCAGGGCATCCGCGAGATCTTCGACCTCATGCCGACGGACACCGAGGGCGCCTACGAGCACATCGCTCGCCGGCTCGGCAATGTCGCGGGCGCCCTCGAGGGCTATACCGAGACGCTGCGCGAGGGCATCCGTCAGGGGATCACCCCGGCGATCCGCCAGGTGACCGAGGTGATCACCGAATGCCGAGGGCATGCCGCGTCCGACGGCTTCTTCTACTCCCTCGTCGGTGCGGCCGAGGTCGGGGGAGTGCCCGTCACCGATGCGCTCCGCCGCGACCTCGACGCAGGTGCTCTCGCCGCGGCGACCGCCTACGCGGAGTTCGCCGATTTCCTCGAGACGGAGCTCGCGCCCGCCGCCGTGGAGCAGGACGGCGTCGGCCGAGAGCTCTACTCGCTGGCCTCGCGCGACTTCCTCGGTGCGACGGTCGACCTCGATGAGACCTACGAGTGGGGCCTCGCCGAGCTCGCGCGGATGACGGCGGAGCAGGAGCAGATCGCCCGCGAGATCCTCGGCGATCCCGATGGCACCATCGCCGAGGCGATCGCCCACCTCGACCAGGACGTGTCCCGCAAGCTCGACGGCACCGCGGGGCTGCAGGCGTGGATGCAGGACCTCAGCGACCGGGCCATCGAGGAGCTCGGCCGCAGCCACTTCGACATCCCCGTCGAGGTGCGTGCCCTCGAGTGCCGAATCGCGCCGACCCAGAGCGGCGGGATCTACTACACCGGCCCGTCCGACGACTTCTCCCGTCCCGGGCGGATGTGGTGGTCCGTCCCCGAGGGGGTCACCGAGTTCGACACCTGGCGGGAGACGACCACCGTCTACCACGAGGGCGTCCCCGGGCACCATCTGCAGATCGGCATCGCGACCTACAACAAGGCGCAGCTCAACTCGTGGCGGCGGATCGCCGGCACCTCCGGGCACGCCGAAGGATGGGCCCTCTATGCGGAGCGGCTGATGGACGAGCTCGGCTATCTCAGCGACCCGGGCGACCGGCTCGGCATGCTCGACGGCCAGCGGATGCGCGCCGCCCGCGTCGTCCTCGACATCGGCGTGCACCTCGGCAAGCAGCGCCCGGACGGCCAGGGACTGTGGGATGCCGACTATGCGCTCGAGTTCATGCGGGCCAACGTGAACATGGACGACGCCTTCATCCGGTTCGAGGTCAATCGCTACCTCGGCTGGCCCGGGCAGGCGCCCGCCTACAAGGTCGGCCAGCGGATCTGGGAGCAGCTGCGCGACGAGGCTCGCGAGCGGGAGGGCGCCGACTTCTCGATCAAGCGCTTCCACCGGCGGGCGCTCGACGTCGGCGGGGTCGGCCTCGACACCCTCCGCGAGGCGCTCGCAGACTAGCTTCGGAGGCCGATCTGCCCAGTTCTACTGCCTGCCCGCGCTTCCCGGCGGCAGAACTCGGCAGCTCGGCGTCACGGTTCGTCGAACACGCAGTTCGGCCGTCCGAACCGGTAGAGGTGGGGCGTCCCGCGGGTTAGACTGTTGTGTTGCTTCTGCGCCGTTGCGCCGAGAAGTGCTGCTGTGCTTCCGAGTGCTGTGCCTTCTGGTTACGCGGTGCGAGTCCCGCAACATCCTGTCCGCTCGTCACGGCGGAGCATCCCTGAGCACGCGTTCCACGGAACCATGCCTTGGAACCTGCTCCTCCACCGTGGCCTGAATCATGTCCATCCCTGGAGCTACTACTACATGTCAACCCTTACGACCGCCCCGGCCACCAAGCAGGTCGCCATCAACGACATCGGATCTGCTGAAGACTTCCTGGCCGCGGTCGAGAAGACCCTCAAGTTCTTCAACGACGGAGACCTCATCGAGGGCACCGTCGTCAAGATCGACCGCGACGAGGTCCTCCTCGACGTCGGCTACAAGACCGAGGGCGTCATCCCCTCCCGCGAACTCTCCATCAAGCACGACGTCGACCCCAACGAGGTCGTCAAGGTCGGCGACATGGTCGAGGCCCTCGTTCTCCAGAAGGAGGACAAGGAGGGTCGTCTGATCCTCTCCAAGAAGCGCGCCCAGTACGAGCGCGCATGGGGAGACGTCGAGAAGATCAAGGAGGTCGACGGTGTCGTCACCGGTACGGTCATCGAGGTCGTCAAGGGCGGCCTGATCGTCGACATCGGCCTCCGCGGCTTCCTGCCGGCCTCGCTCATCGAGCTGCGCCGCGTCCGCGACCTCACGCCGTACCTCGGCCAGGAGCTCGAGGCCAAGATCCTCGAGCTCGACAAGAACCGCAACAACGTGGTCCTGTCGCGCCGTGCCCTGCTCGAGCAGACCCAGTCCGAGAGCCGCAGCACCTTCCTCGCCAACCTCCACCCGGGACAGGTCCGCAAGGGCGTCATCTCGTCGATCGTCAACTTCGGTGCGTTCGTCGACCTGGGCGGCGTCGACGGACTCGTCCACGTCTCCGAGCTCTCCTGGAAGCACATCGAGCACGCGAGCGAGGTCGTCGAGGTCGGCCAGGAGGTCACCGTCGAGGTGCTCTCCGTCGAGCTCGACCGCGAGCGCGTCTCGCTGTCGCTCAAGGCGACGCAGGAGGACCCGTGGCAGGTCTTCGCCCGCACCCACGCGATCGGCCAGATCGCACCGGGCAAGGTCACCAAGCTGGTTCCGTTCGGCGCCTTCGTGCGTGTCGCGGACGGCATCGAGGGCCTCGTGCACATCTCCGAGCTGTCGAACAAGCACGTCGAGCTGGCCGAGCAGGTCGTCTCGGTGGGCGACGAGGTCTTCGTCAAGATCATCGACATCGATCTCGAGCGTCGCCGCATCTCGCTCAGCCTCAAGCAGGCCAGCGAGAGCATCGACCCGGCCAACACCGAGTTCGACTCCGGCCTCGCCGCCCTGTACGGCATGGTCACGGAGTACGACGAGGCCGGCAACTACAAGTTCCCGGAGGGCTTCGACCCCGAGACGAACGAGTGGAAGGAAGGCTTCGAGGAGCAGCGCGCCAAGTGGGAGCAGGAGTATGCAGATGCTCAGGCCCGCTGGGAGCAGCACAAGGAGCAGATCGTCAAGGGCATCGCGGACGAGGCGGCCGGCATCACCGAGACGCCGAACACCTTCACCAGCGAGACCCGTTCGGCCGGCACGCTGGCCGACGACGAGTCGCTCGCCGCTCTGCGCGAGAAGCTCTCGAGCAACAACTGATCGTCTGACCTGACGAGGCCTCGGCGACGAGGTCGAACGTAGCCGTCCCGGATCCGTCCGGGACGGCTTCGTCGTCTCCGGCGCAGTCGTCTGCTGCCTCAGCGCACGCGACATCTCGATAGGTTGAAGGCATGCCTCTGATCGGATTGACCGGCGGGATCGCATCGGGCAAGTCCACCGTCGCCGCTCGCCTCGCCGAGCTGGGTGCTGTGATCGTCGATGCCGACCTGCTCGCCCGTGATGCGGTCGCCGTCGGATCGCCCGGCCTCGCCAGGATCCGCGACACCTTCGGCGACGGTGTGATCGCCGATGACGGCAGCCTCAACCGTCCGGCGCTCGGAAGCATCGTGTTCGCCGACCCCGATGCGCTGCAGAAGCTCAATCGGATCACGCACCCCGAGGTTCTCCGACTCTCCCAGGAGGCCTTCGCCGCCGCCCGCGCGGCCGACCCCGACGCCGTCATCGTCTACGACGTCCCGCTGCTCGCCGAAGCGCGCAACCGTGGGGAGTGGGACCTCATCGTCGTCGTCGAGGCGCCTGCGTCGATGCGGGCGGACCGCCTCGTCGAGTACCGCGGGATGGCCCGCGAGGAGGCCGAGCGCCGGATCGGCGCTCAGGCGGGGGATGAGGAGCGCCGCGCCATCGCCGATCTCATCATCGACTCGAGCGGATCCCTCGACGAGACCGTCGCGGGCACGGACGCGATCTGGCCGGCCCTGCGGTCGGCGCAGCCGCGGAGCTAGACCGGCTCGGGCTGCGGCCCCGGTGCCGGCCGGCGGCGGGTCGACCCGACCACGGCGAACGCGTTGGCCCCGCTGATGACGGCCAGCCCGGCGAGCTGAAGAGGCGCGAGCGTCTGGTGCAGGATGACCAGGCCGGACAGGGCGGCGGCCGCGGGCTGGATGCTCTGCAGCACGCTGAACAGGCTCCGCGGTATGCGCCGCAGGATGAGGACGTCGAGCGAGTAGGGCACAGCCGAGGACAGCACCCCGACGGCGCAGCCCACCAGCAGCACGTGCACGAGCTCGTCGGGGGAGAGTCGGACGAGCTGGCCGATCAGGAACGGGGCGGTGATCACGGCGGCCACGATGCTGGCCATCGCCGTGCCGCGCACCCCCTCGAGACTTGCGGCCACGCGCGAGCTGAAGATGATGTAGACCGCCCAGGCCACGCCGGCGAGCAGGGCGAACAGCACGCCGAGCAGATCGAGTCCCGAGACGCTGCCCGTGAGCAGCGCCACCCCGATGCCCGCGGCGATCCCGCAGAGCAGATCGCGCAGCCGGCGTGAGGAGAGCAGCGCGATGGCGAGCGGGCCGAGGAACTCGAGGGTGACCGCCAGGCCGAGCTCGATCCGATCGAAGGCCTCGTAGATCGCGATGTTCATCACCACCAGCGAAAGACCCAGGATGAGTGCCGGCCAGACGGTCGCCCAGCGGAGCCGCTCCTTGCCCCGGAGTGCGGGCAGAAGGACCAGCGCCGCGAAGGTCTGACGCAGTGCGACGACGCCGATGGGTCCCACGATCGGCAGGATGGTGACGGCGACTCCCGCGCCCGACTGCACGGACAGCGCGCCGACGATGGGACCCGCAACCGCGATCGACGGTCTTCCCGTCGGCCTGCCGGTGCGCTTCGTCCCCACCTTTCGACCGTAGTGGAGTCGCTGATCAGGGCAGGACGACTTCGAAGCCCCCCGAGCCCTCCTTCGCTGTATCGATGGTCACCCGGTAGGTGCCGCTGACGGGCTCGTCGACCTCGACGCACATCTCCACCCCAGTGCGAACCTCACCCTGATGGATTGATTCGAGCATCACGCCTGTGCTCGTGGTCGCGGAGCCGTTCGGCGAGACGACGCTCATCTGGGTCACGATGTCGCCGCCCGCGCGATCGCCGAGCCCATGACGAATTCGCCCTGGATGTGGAAAGACGAACGGCTCGGCTCGGCGATCGTGAAATCACTCCGACCTGTCCGTCCATGCCCGTAAGCGGAGGAATCGACGCACTTCCATCGCAGGACTGAGATCACGCGCGCGCGGAAGACGAGGCCGCCGGCCCGCGCGCGGGCATCCGTAGGGAAGCTGATGGGCAGGGTGCCGGTCGCGGACGCCGTTGAAGAGAGCGGAAGGCGCCACGCCAGTGGATCTTCACCGAGGAGGAGGACCGCGTTGTCGAGATCCGGATCCGCTGCCGGTGCTCGGAACGTCAGCTCGCGGTCCGAGGTCTGCAGCCCTGGTACCACGACGGGCGAGTACAGGAGCGGCAGTGGTGGACCTGTGCCGATGGCGAGGGAGATCGCCCCTGTGATCGACGGATCGAACGAGTCGGCATGCGACGTGTTGCGGACCACGGCCTGCAGAACGATCAACCGGGATTCAGGGTAGAACCGAGTCGAGGTCAGGGTGATCTCGTTGCCGGCGATCCATCCCCTCGCCGCGGTCGATGTCTCAGTCGGGCTCGTGGATGAGCCGCTCCAGAAAGATGTGGGAGTCGGCGAGCTGGGCGCCGAACCGGCCACCGGTGGTGTGCAGCCCGCGAGGCTGACCACCAGCAGGGCGCAGGCCGCAACGCGGGCTTCGACATTCCGTTGGGACACACGCGCTGCTTCCCGGGGACTTCGTCCACCCGGATCTCTGCAGGTCTTCATTCGGCGCTGAAGTACGTGACGACAACCCCCTGCGGGAAGGCCGGGGTGCTGCCATCCGCCTCGGTCGCGTCGAACGCGTCTACGCGGATCGCCTTCGCTTCCCCCTCCATCAGGGTGACCGACGTCTCCGTCGAGTCGGTCGACGTCCAGCCCGCGGCTTCGCCCGCGGCACGCAGCTCCGCCACAAGGCCGACGTCCTTCGTGATGTAGACGGCTGTGCCCTCCACGCCAGACGGGTCGTCGGGGCTCAGCGCGTAGCAGTCAGCCTCCGGAATGCTGAAGCCGATGACGGCTTCGAACGCGTCTGCGGAATCGGCGAAGGACGAGAAGCCCGGTATCGAAGCGCACCCGGATGCACCCGAGTCGAGGGGCACCCCATCGTCAGCGGCCTGTGGATCGACCGCCGTCGAGAGTGTCGAATCGCTGCCGTCCGATGTCTTCGACTCCGATCCGCCCTCAGCCTGCCCGGGGGACGCCGCGCATGCGCTGAGAGACAGACCGACGATCACGATCACTGCAGGAAGGAGACCAAGCTGTCGCTGTCTGTGAAGGGCCGTGCGCGAAACGTAAAGCGCGCGAGCGCGCGACCGCATCGGGAGATATCCCCAGATCGACTGCGCGGATACCCAGTTGCCGGTGCCTTCACGAGCACGCTCAGGCTAGGTGGCCGGCCGTGGCCATCTGCAGGGCGGCGCTCAGGGCGGCCGAGCTCGGGCGTCGGCCGAGACGCGGATCCGCGTCGTCGGGATCGCTCAGGTGCGCCCACTGCGAACGGCGACATCGGTGTCGGAGGCCGAATCTAGACTTTCGACCATGCAGCCCACCCGCGCCGTGCGTCCCTTCGAAGTGGTCAGCGAGTACAAGCCGAGCGGCGATCAGCCGGCGGCCATCAAGGAGCTCGCCGGCCGGATCAACGCGGGCGAGACCGACGTGGTCCTGCTCGGAGCGACGGGAACCGGCAAGTCGGCCACCACGGCCTGGCTCATCGAGCAGGTCCAACGGCCGACCTTGGTCCTCGCGCACAACAAGACCCTCGCGGCGCAGCTCGCCACCGAGTTCCGCGACCTGATGCCCAACAACGCCATCGAGTACTTCGTCTCGTACTACGACTACTACCAACCAGAGGCCTACGTCCCGCAGACCGACACCTTCATCGAGAAGGACAGCTCGGTCAACGCCGAGGTCGAGCGGCTGCGGCACTCGACCACGAACTCCCTGCTGAGCCGGCGCGATGTCGTCGTCGTGTCGACGGTGTCCTGCATCTACGGCCTCGGTGCGGCCGAAGAGTACTTAGGCGCCATGGTGGCACTGCAGGTCGGCGAGCGGATCTCCCGCGACCTGCTCGTGCGGCGCTTCATCAACATGCAGTACGAGCGCAACGACTACGACTTCTCCCGGGGCCGCTTCCGAGTGCGCGGCGACACCATCGAGATCATCCCGGTCTACGAGGAGCACGCCATCCGAATCGAGATGTTCGGCGACGAGATCGAGGCGCTGTACTCCCTGCACCCGCTGACCGGCGAGGTCATCAAGCAGATGGATGCCGTCTCGGTGTTCCCCGCCACCCACTACGCCGCGAGCCCCGACACCATGAAGCGCGCTATCGGCACGATCCGACAGGAGCTGTCCGAGGAGCTGCCCAAGCTCGAGAAGGCGGGCAAGCTCCTCGAGGCCCAGCGCCTGCGGATGCGGACCACCTTCGACCTCGAGATGATGGAGCAGATCGGCTTCTGCTCGGGCATCGAGAACTACTCCCGGCACATCGACGGCCGTCGTCCGGGGCAGGCGCCCAACTGCCTGATCGACTACTTCCCCGAGGACTTCCTCGTGGTCATCGACGAGTCGCACGCGACCGTGCCGCAGATCGGCGCGATGTTCGAGGGCGATGCGTCCCGCAAGCGCACCCTGGTCGAGCACGGCTTCCGCCTGCCCAGCGCGATGGACAACCGCCCGCTCAAGTGGGAGGAGTTCAAGCAGCGCGTCGGCCAGACCGTGTACCTCTCGGCGACCCCCGGGCGCTACGAGCTGGGCATGTCCGACGGCTACGTCGAGCAGATCATCCGGCCGACGGGGCTGATCGACCCCGAGATCGTCGTCAAGCCCAGCAAGGGCCAGATCGACGACCTGCTCGAGGAGATCCGGATCCGCGTCGAGCGCGACGAGCGCGTGCTCGTCACCACGCTCACCAAGAAGATGGCGGAGGAGCTCACCGACTACCTGGCGGAGTCCGGAGTCAAGGTGCGCTACCTGCACTCCGACGTCGACACCCTGCGCCGGGTCGAACTGCTCACCGAGCTGCGCGCGGGCCTCTACGACGTGCTCGTCGGCATCAACCTGCTCCGCGAGGGCCTCGACCTGCCCGAGGTGTCGCTGGTCGCCATCCTCGACGCAGACAAGGAGGGCTTCCTGCGCTCGTCGACCTCGCTCATCCAGACCATCGGCCGTGCCGCGCGCAACGTCTCCGGTCAGGTGCACATGTACGCCGACGTGCTGACCGACTCCATGAAGAACGCCATCGAGGAGACCAATCGCCGTCGCGAGAAGCAGGTCGCCTACAACACCGAGCGCGGCATCGACCCGCAGCCCCTCCGCAAGAAGATCGCGGACATCACCGACGCCCTGGTGCGCGAGGGACTCGACACGAAGCAGCTGCTGGCCGGGGGAGTCGGCAAGAAGCGCAGCCCGACCCCGTCGCTCGGCTCCGGCCGAGGCATCGCCGCGGCCGGCGGCGCCGAGCTCGAGACGATCATCGCCGACCTCAACGATCAGATGCTCAACGCGGCCGCCGAGCTCAAGTTCGAGCTGGCGGCACGACTGCGCGACGAGCTCAACGAGATGAAGGGCGAGCTGCGCCAGATGGCGAAGGCCGGCCACCTGGCCTGAGGCGTCCCACTGCTTGCAGATCGCCTTGCGCGGTCGAGGACGGTTGCGGGCGGGGGCGGAACGACGCGCCCGGGTGGGGCGCTCAGGTCGCTCCGAGCGAACGCGGACATCGGTGTCGGAGGGTCGACCTAGACTCGATGGGTGCCGATCTCACCCGTATCCGGGCCTCGCTTGAGTGTGCGCGGAGCACGTGTCCACAACCTCCGCGACGTCGATCTCGAGATCCCCCGAGACTCCCTTGTCGTCTTCACCGGGCTCTCCGGATCGGGCAAGTCGAGCCTCGCCTTCGACACGATCTTCGCCGAAGGGCAGCGCCGCTACGTCGAGTCGCTGTCCGCCTATGCGCGTCAGTTCCTCGGCCAGGTCGACCGCCCCGACGTCGACTTCATCGAGGGCCTCAGCCCTGCCGTGTCGATCGATCAGAAGTCGACGAACCGCAACCCGCGCTCCACCGTCGGCACGATCACCGAGATTTACGACTACATGCGCCTGCTCTGGGCACGCATCGGCGTGCCGCACTGCCCGGTCTGCGGCGAGGTCATCTCGCGTCAGACGGTGCAGCAGATCGCCGACCAGCTGATGGAGCTCGAGAGCGGCACCCGCTACCAGGTGACCGCCCCTGTCGTGCAGCAGCGCAAGGGGGAGTTCGTCGATCTGTTCCGCGAGCTCGCCGCCAAGGGCTACTCCCGCGCCATGGTCGACGGCAACCTCATCCAGCTGGCCGAGCCGCCGGTGCTGAAGAAGCAGTTCAAGCACGACATCGCCGTGGTCGTCGACCGTCTGGTGGCCGCGGACGATCTGCTCACCCGGCTCACCGACTCGCTCGAGACCGCGCTGTCGCTGACCGACGGCATCATCCAGATCAACCTCGTCGACGAGGAGGGCCCCGACGCCTGGCGCACCTTCTCCGAGAAGCTCTCCTGCCCGAACAACCACCCCATCCAGCTGACCGAGATCGAGCCGCGCACCTTCTCGTTCAACGCCCCATTCGGCGCCTGCCCCGAGTGCTCGGGGCTCGGCACCAAGATGGCCGTGGACCCCGACCTGCTGCTCGGCGACGAGAACATGAGCATCCAGGAGGGCGTCATCATCCCCTGGACCAGCCAGGGCAAGGGGCTCTACAACTACTACGAGCGCCTCATGCAGGGCCTCGCCAACGACCTCAAGTTCTCGCTCGGCACACCATGGAAGAAGCTGCCGGAAGAGGCACGCGAAGCGGTGCTGCGGGGCAACAACTTCAAGGTCAACGTGCGGTGGAAGAACCGCTACGGCCGCGAGGTCGCCTACACCCAGGGCTTCGAGGGAGTCATCCCGTACCTCGAGCGCAACTACATCCAGGCCGACACCGACGCCGCCCGTCAGCGCTGGGCCGAGTACCTGCGCGAGGTGCCCTGCGACGTCTGCGCCGGCAAGCGGCTCAAGCCCGAGGTGCTCGCCGTGCTCGTCGACGGTCGGAGCATCTCCGACCTGACCGAGCTGAGCCTCGTGAAGGCGAGCGAGTTCGTCAACACCATCCAGTTGAACGATCGCGACGTCAAGATCGCCGCCCAGGTGCTCCGCGAGATCCGGGTGCGCCTCCAGTTCCTGCTCGAGGTCGGGCTGAGCTACCTCAGCCTGTCCCGCTCCGCCGGATCCCTCTCCGGCGGTGAGGCGCAGCGCATCCGCCTCGCCACCCAGATCGGCTCCGGGCTCACCGGCGTCCTGTACGTGCTCGACGAGCCGAGCATCGGCCTGCACCAGCGCGACAACCGCCGCCTGATCGAGACGCTCGTCAAGCTGCGCGATCTTGGCAACACGCTGATCGTCGTCGAGCACGACGAGGACACCATCCGCACCGCAGATTGGATCGTCGACATCGGCCCCGGTGCCGGTGTGCTCGGCGGAACGGTCGTGCACTCGGGCGACTACGAGTCGCTGCTGGCCAACACCGACTCCTACACCGGCGACTATCTCGCCGGCAGGCGCTCGATCGAGGTGCCCAAGAAGCGCCGCAAGATCGACCGCAAGCGGATGATCGGCGTCGTCGGCGCCAGCGCCAACAACCTCAGGAACGTCTCCGTCGACTTCCCGCTCGGCGTCTTCACCGCGGTCACCGGGGTGAGCGGATCGGGCAAGAGCTCGCTCGTCAACGACATCCTCTACCGGGTGCTGGCCAACCGGCTCAACGGTGCGCGCAAGCTGCCCGGCAAGCACCTCCGCGTCACCGGACTCGACAACCTCGACAAGGTCGTGCACGTCGACCAGGCGCCGATCGGCCGCACCCCTCGATCCAATCCCGCCACCTACACCGGTGTCTTCGACCGCATCCGCACGCTGTTCAGCGAGACGATGGAGGCGAAGACCCGCGGCTACCAGCCCGGGCGGTTCAGCTTCAACGTCAAGGGCGGCCGCTGCGAGAACTGCCAGGGCGACGGCACGATCAAGATCGAGATGAACTTCCTGCCCGACGTCTACGTCGTCTGCGAGGTCTGCCACGGCGCCCGGTACAACCGCGACACCCTGACGGTGCACTACAAGGGCAAGAACATCGCCGAGGTGCTCGACATGCCGATCGCCGAGGCCGCGGAGTTCTTCGAGCCGATCTCCGCGATCCACCGCTTCCTCAAGACCCTCGTCGACGTCGGTCTCGGCTACGTGCGCCTCGGCCAGAGTGCGACGACCCTGTCCGGCGGTGAGGCGCAGCGCGTCAAGCTGGCCACCGAGCTGCAGCGCCGCTCCAACGGCCGCACGGTCTACGTGCTCGACGAGCCGACCACAGGGCTGCACTTCGAGGACGTCCGCAAGCTGCTGCTCGTGCTCAACGAGCTCGTCGAGAAGGGCAACACCGTCATCTGCATCGAGCACAACCTCGATGTGATCAAGTCGGCGGACTGGCTCATCGACCTCGGACCCGAGGGCGGCTCCGGCGGTGGAACCATCATCGCCACCGGCACGCCCGAGAAGCTCGCCGGCGTCGAGGAGAGCCACACCGGCACCTTCCTCGCCGAGATCCTCGAGCCCAAGCGGGCGCTGGTGCGCGCCTCGTAGCCATGCCCACCTCCACACGTCCGACCCTCGCCTACAAGCCGAAGGCGGGGGAGATCCCGACCGAGCCCGGCGTCTACCGGTTCTCAGATGCTTCTGGGCGGGTGCTGTACGTCGGCAAGGCGAAGAACCTCAGACAGCGGCTGAGCAACTACTTCGCTCCGCTGCACACCCTGCACGAGCGCACCCGGCGCATGGTGACGACCGCGGCAGGGGTGCAGTGGACGGTCGTCGGCAGCGACTTCGAGGCGCTGCAGCTCGAGTACACCTGGATCAAGGAGTTCGCTCCGCCGTTCAACGTCAAGTTCCGCGACGACAAGAGCTATCCCTACCTCGCCGTGACGCTGGGCGACGAGGCTCCGCGGATCACGGTCACCCGCAACCGCAAGATCCCCGGCGCGCGCTACTTCGGTCCGTATCCCAAGGTGTGGGCGGTGCGCGAGACCATCGAGCAGATGGTCAAGGCGTTCCCGGTGCGCACCTGCTCCGACTCGTCCTACAAGCGGGCGATGGAGACCGGGCGGCCGTGCTTCCCCGGACAGATCGGACGCTGCGGCGGTCCGTGCTCGCAGAAGGTCACGATCGCCGAGCACCGCGCGATCATCGACGAGTTCGTGGCGTTCATGGCGAGCCCCGATCCGAGGATGATCGCCGACCTCACCCGCGGCATGAAGCAGGCGGCCGCCGACTTCGACTACGAGCGGGCCGCCGTGCTGCGCGATCGGATCGGCGCCCTGCAGAACGTGCTCGAGTCGAGCGCGGTCGTGCTCTCCGAGAGCGTCGAGGCCGACGTGTTCGGGATCGAGCACGACGAGCTCGCAGCCGCCGTGCAGCAGTTCCGGGTGCGCGGCGGCAGAGTGCGCGGCGTGCGCTCCTGGGTGGTCGACAAGGAGCTCGACATCGGGATGGCCGAGCTCGTCGACTCGGTGCTGCAGAGCGCCTACGACGCGTCCGAGCCGCCGCCGCGGGAGATCATCGTGCCCGAGCTCCCCGACGACGCGGAGGCCCTCGAGCAGCTGCTGACGATGCTCAAGGACCGGGGGAGCGTGAAGCTGCGCGCCGCCCAGCGGGGCGAGAAAGCGGCGCTGCTGCAGACCGCCACTCTCAACGCCAAGCAGGCTCTTGGCCTGTACAAGATGCGGCGAAGCGCCGACTACGTCGCCCGATCGCGCGCCCTCACCGATCTGCAGGAGGCGCTCGACCTCGACGACGCCCCGCTGCGGATGGAGTGCTACGACGTCTCGCACCTGTCGGGCACCAATATCGTCGCCTCGATGGTGGTGTTCGAGGACGGACTGCCACGGAAGGACCAGTACCGGCGCTTCAACGTGGCCGACTCGACGGATGACACCGAGTCGCTGTACCAGGTGCTCTCCCGCCGACTGTCCTACCTCGATACGGGGGAGGTCCCCAAGTCGGCCGAGCTCGTCATCTCCGGTGAGCTCCCGAGCTCGGCAGCTCGAAACGATGATGACGAACCCGAAGACGACGGCCAGGAATCCGAATCAGAGGAGTCCGAATCCGAGGAGGAGCTCGAGCCGTCGGCGCCGAAGAAGCCCGGGCGGTTCTCCTACCGGCCCAACCTGCTGATCGTCGACGGCGGCCAGCCGCAGGTGGCGGCCGCCGCTCGAGCTCTCGCCGACTCGGGCGTCCAGGGCATCGCCCTCGTCGGCATCGCCAAGCGCCTCGAAGAGGTCTGGCAGCCCGACAGCGACTACCCGGTCATCCTTCCTCGCAACAGCGACGCCCTCTTCCTCGTCCAGCGCATCCGGGACGAGGCGCACCGCTTCGCCATCACGCACCAGCGCGCTCGGCGCAAGCGCGACATCACCTCGGTGCTCACCGAGATCCCCGGCCTCGGCGCGGCCCGGGTCAAGGACCTGCTCAAGCACTTCGGCTCCGTCGCGAAGCTCAAGGAGGCGAGCGTGCAGGAGATCCAGGAGGTCAAGGGCATCGGCCCGCGGATCGCCGAGACGATCCACGAGCGTCTTCAGGCGTGAGACGGGCCGTGCCGATCGGACACGCGACGTTCCACTCCGAGACGGGAGCCTGACTCGTTCGGCGCTCTAGTCTTGAATCGATGGCAATCGGAAGCGGCAGCTGATGACCGGTGACACCTCCGCGCCCGCGGACAGCGCGCCCCGCGAGGGCACGGCCCGTCCTCCTCAGGCGGTGCTCGTGGTCACGGGGATGTCCGGAGCCGGCCGCAGCACAGTCGGCAACGCACTCGAAGATCTGGGCTGGTACGTCGTCGACAACCTGCCGCCCCAGATGCTCGTGCCGCTGATCGATGTCGCCGAGCACGCGGGGGAGGCCCTGCCCCGGATCGCGGTCGTCGTCGATGTGCGCGGCGGCGCGCTGTTCTCCGAACTGCGCGAGTCGGTGCACAAGCTCAAGGCCGGCACACAGATCAAGGTGCTCTTCCTCGATGCCACCGACGCCGCACTGGTCCGTCGCTTCGAGCAGGTGCGCCGGCCCCACCCGCTGCAGGGCGGCGGCGGGATCCTCGACGGCATCACGGCGGAGCGCACACGCACCGCCGAGATCCGCGAGCAGGCGGACTTCGTGATCGACACGAGCGAGCTGAACATCCACCAGCTGACCAACCAGATCACCGACCTGTTCAGCGAGGCGGACACCCCCGGCGTCCGGGTCACTCTCACGAGCTTCGGCTACAAGTACGGCCTGCCGACCGACGCCGACATCGTCGCCGACGCGCGATTCCTGCCCAATCCGTACTGGGTGCCCGAGCTCCGGCCCGGGACGGGGCTCGACAGCGACGTCAGCGGCTACGTGCTGGCGCAGGAGGGCGCCCGCCCGTTCATCGACGCCTATGCCGGCGCGCTCGAGCCGGTCCTCGCCGGCTACCGGCGCGAGAACAAGCGTCACGCGACGATAGCGATCGGCTGCACCGGCGGCAGGCACAGGTCCGTGGCGATGGTCGAAGAGCTCGCGCGACAGCTCCGCGAGCAGCCCGGCGTGAGCGTCAGCGTCAAGCATCGCGATCTCGGCCGCGAGTAGCTCGAACCCGACTGGCACGCTCCGGCGCCCCCCGAAAGGGTGACACGCCCCCGTTGGCGCCCCAATTCGTCGGCACGCCGCAGCCCTCGAACCGTGCTCTGGCGTGGCGAAACGGGGGGTACCGACTCCTCTCGGGGCAGATGAGGATCCCTCTGTCCTCAGCCGCGACTCGCCGACGGTGACAGTATGGACGGACGAGCGACACACCGGTGGGGACCCGAACGGATCCGGTGGTGTCGGACGATTTTTCGCGCATGAAGGACTGGGTACTTGGCACTGACCGCAACCGTCAAAGAGGAACTGTCACGCATCGACGTCGGGAAGACGACGGTTCGCGCGGCGGAGCTCGCGACCATCCTGCGGTTCGCTGGGGGATTGCATCTGATCTCGGGGCGGATCGCTGTCGAATCCGAGCTGGACTCGCCACAGCTGGCGAGGCGAGTCCGCAAGGACCTCGCCGAGCTCTACGGCGTCCGCGGCGACGTCCGCGTCATCTCGGCGGCCGGTGTCCGTCGCAGCGACTCCTACGTCGTCCGGGTCATCGATGGCGGCGAGACGCTCGCCCGCCAGACGGGCCTGCTGGATGCGCGCCGCCGTCCCATCCGTGGACTGCCCAACCGGCTGACCACCGGATCGCTCGAGGACCTCGAGGCGATCTGGCGCGGAGCCTTCCTCGCCCGAGGCTCGCTGACCGATCCCGGGCGCTCTGCCGCCATGGAGGTGACCTGCCCCGGCAACGAGGCCGCAATGGCCCTGGTGGGCGCAGCCGGTCGGCTGCGGATCTCCGCGAAGGCCCGTGAGGTCCGCGGCGTCCACCGCGTCGTCATCCGCGACGGCGAGGCCATCGGCGAGATGCTCCAGCACATGGGAGCCACCTCCAACCGGCAGAACTGGGAGGAGCTGCGCCAGCGCCGCGAGGTGCGCGCGACAGCCAACCGTCTGGTCAACTTCGACGACGCGAACCTCCGCCGATCCGCCCAGGCGGCTGTGGCGGCCTGCGCCCGCGTCGAGCGAGCGCTCGAGATCCTCAGCGACACGATCCCCGACCACCTGCGCTACGCGGGCGAGCTCCGCTTGGCGCACCGCGAGGCCAGCCTCGACGAGCTCGGCCACTACGCCGACCCGCCGATGACCAAGGACGCGGTCGCCGGTCGGATCCGCCGTCTGCTGGCCATGGCCGACAAGCGCGCCATCGAGCTGAACATCCCGGGCACAGAGGCGAACCTCCCGCCCGACCTCGAGGAGTAGCCGGCCGAACGGGCCCGGCGGCGGCAAGGCCGGGTCCTCGACCCGGATCAACCCGAGCGTTTGCTCCGAACGGCCACTCCACAAGCTTTCGGGAATCTTTCGGCGTTTGCCCAAGTCATAGACTGAAAGCACCGGAAGAGCCGCGTTCTTCGCGGCCTCTCGGGCCGAAGAAGAGGAGAACCTGAATGGCCGAATACACCCTTCCCGCCCTGGGATACGACTACGGAGCGCTCGCCCCGCACATCAGCGCCACCATCATGGAGCTGCACCACAGCAAGCACCATCAGACCTACGTGACGGGAGCGAACACCGCTCTGTCCCAGCTGGCCGAAGCGCGTGCCGCCGGCAACCTGGCCAACGTCAACAAGCTCAGCAAGGACCTGGCCTTCAACCTCGGCGGTCACGTCAACCACTCGATCTTCTGGACGAACCTGTCTCCGGACGGCGGCGACAAGCCCACGGGCGAGCTCGCTTCCGCCATCGACGACGCCTTCGGCTCCTTCGACGCCTTCGTCGCCCACTTCACCGCCGTCGCGCTCGGCGTGCAGGGCTCCGGCTGGGCGATCCTGGCCTGGGACTCCATCGGCCAGAACCTCATCATCGAGCAGCTCTTCGACCAGCAGGGCAACATCGCGGCCACCACGGTCCCGCTCCTCATGCTCGACGTCTGGGAGCACGCCTACTACCTCGACTACAAGAACGTCCGTGCGGACTACGTGAAGGCGTTCTGGAACATCGTCAGCTGGGAGAACGTCCAGGCGCGCTTCACCGCCGCCCAGACCAAGACCTCCGGTCTCGTCGTCCTCTCCTAGGCGCCGAGCTCCAGCAGGGTCCAGCACCGGCCCAGCACCGCAGCATCACCGCGTGCGGATGGCAGCCACCCGGCGCCATCCGCTCGTAGCGCTAGGCTCGGATCGACACGGCGGAGCCCGCCTGCGTCGCGTCGATCCGGGCCCGCGCCTCCTCATCGAGGTGCGGAACCACCCCTCGCGGCCGAATCGGCCCGCCCCCATCCCACCCGCAGGCGCCGCATCGGCGCCCCGTTGTCAGGAGCATTTCGTTGGCAGTTCGTGTCGGCATCAATGGATTCGGCCGCATCGGTCGCAACTACTTCCGAGCAGCACTCGCGAAGGGCAGTGACCTCGAGATCGTCGCGGTCAACGACCTGACCGACAACAAGGCGCTCGCCCACCTCCTCAAGTACGACTCCATCACCGGCCGCCTCGACGCCGACGTCTCGCTCGAGGGCGACTCGATCGTCGTCAACGGCAAGGCCATCAAGGTGCTCGCGGAGCGCGACCCCGCCAACCTGGGCTGGGGCGACCTCGGAGTCGACATCGTCATCGAGTCGACCGGACGCTTCACGAAGGCGGAGGACGCCCAGAAGCACCTCGACGCCGGCGCCAAGAAGGTCATCATCTCGGCTCCCGCCTCGGGCGAGGCCGCGACGTTCGTCATGGGCATCAACAACGAGGACTACGACCCCTCCACGGACCACATCATCTCGAACGCCTCCTGCACCACGAACTGCCTCGCGCCGCTCGCGAAGGTGTTCAACGACAAGTTCGGCATCGAGCGCGGCCTCATGACGACGGTGCACGCCTACACCGCCGACCAGAACCTGCAGGACGGCCCGCACAGCGACCTGCGTCGCGCCCGCGCCGCCGCCGTCAACATCGTCCCCACCAGCACGGGTGCCGCCAAGGCCATCGGCCTCGTCCTGCCCGAGCTGAAGGGCAAGCTCGACGGCTTCGCGCTCCGCGTGCCCGTCCCCACGGGTTCGCTGACCGACCTCACCGTCGTCACCAACTCGGCCGTGAGCGTGGACGAGGTGAACGCCGCCTACAAGGAGGCTGCCGAGGGCTACCTCAAGGGCATCCTGCTCTACACCGAGGACGAGATCGTCTCCAGCGACATCGTCTCCGACCCGCACTCGGCCATCTTCGACTCGGGCCTGACGCGCGTGCTCGGCAACGAGGTCAAGCTGTCGGCCTGGTACGACAACGAGTGGGGCTACTCGAACCGCCTCGTCGACCTCACCGAATTCGTCGGCGCCCGCCTCTAGGCGGCACCGCGACGGTACAAGAAGCATGGCGCTGCGCACACTCGACTCCCTCGGATCGCTCGAAGGCAAGCGGGTAGTCGTCCGGTGCGATCTGAACGTCCCCCTGGAGGACGGGCAGATCACCGACGACGGCCGCATCAAGGCCTCGTTGCCGACCCTCAACGCGCTGCTCGAGGCGGGGGCGACCGTCACGGTCATCTCTCATCTCGGTCGGCCCGACGGGGAGCCGAACCCGAAGTACAGCCTCGCCCCGGTGGCCCAGCGGCTCTCCGAGCTGCTCGGCCTGCCGGTCGACTTCGCCGAAGGGCCACCCGCCGACGCGGCAGCGCCCTCGGGCAAGGTGACCCTGCTGGAGAACCTGCGGTTCGATCCGCGGGAGACCAGCAAGGACGCGGGGGAGAGGGCTGCGTTCGCCGCCGAGCTCGCGGCGTTCGGCGATGCCTTCGTCTCCGACGGCTTCGGTGTCGTGCATCGCAAGCAGGCCAGCGTGTACGAGCTCGCCGAGGCGCTTCCGAGCGCAGCCGGCACCCTCATCGCGACCGAGCTCGAGGTGCTGGACCGACTGACCGAGAATCCCGAGAAGCCGTACGCGGTCGTCCTCGGCGGCTCGAAGGTCAGCGACAAGCTCGGCGTCATCGACCACCTGCTGCCGCGGGTGCAGTCCATCCTCGTCGGCGGGGGCATGCTGTTCACCTTCCTCGCCGCACAGGGTTATCCGGTCGGCAAGAGCCTGCTCGAGAAGGACCAGCTCGATACCGTCACCGAATACGTGGCGCGCGCCAAGGAGCTCGGAGTCGACCTCGTCATCCCCACGGATGTCGTCGTCGCCAGCGGGTTCTCCGCCGACGCCGAGCATGAGGTCCGCGCCGTCGACGACATCGAGGGCTCCGCCTTCGGCGCCGACGGCATCGGGCTCGACATCGGGCCGGACACCGCCGCCGCTTTCGCGAAGGTGATCGCAGGCTCGAAGACCGTCTTCTGGAACGGGCCGATGGGCGTGTTCGAGTTCGAGGCCTTCTCCGGCGGCACCAAGACCGTCGCCGAGGCGCTGACGAAGGTCGATGGGCTGTCCGTGGTGGGCGGAGGCGACTCCGCCGCCGCCGTGCGGGCGCTCGGCTTCAGCGACGACCAGTTCGGGCACATCTCGACGGGTGGCGGCGCCAGCCTCGAGTTCCTCGAAGGAAAGCAACTGCCCGGACTGGAGGTCCTCGGATGGCACGCACCGTGAGCAGAGAGAGCGCGGCGCCCAAGGGGCGCGTCCCGTTCATCGCCGGCAACTGGAAGATGAACCTCGACCACCTGCAGGCGATCGCATTCGTGCAGAAGCTGGCGTGGACGCTGAAGGATGCGAACCACGACTTCCGCGACGTCGAGGTGGCGGTCTTCCCGCCCTTCACCGATCTGCGGAGCGTGCAGACGCTGATCTCGGCCGACAAGCTCGAGCTGAAGTTCGGCGGCCAGGATGTCTCGCAGCACGAGTCGGGCGCCTACACCGGCGAGATCTCGGGGGCGTTCCTCGCAGCACTCGAGGCCGAGTACGTGATCATCGGCCACTCGGAGCGTCGCCAGTATCACGGCGAGAGCGACGAGATCGTCGCCGCCAAGGTGGCGGCTGCGCTCAAGCACGGACTCGTTCCCGTCATCTGCGTCGGCGAGACCGCCGAGGACCTCGAGAAGTACGGTCCGAGCGCCGTGCCGGTGTCGCAGCTGAAGGCGGCGCTGAACGGCGCAGCCCCTGACGCGAACATCGTGGTGGCCTACGAGCCCGTGTGGGCGATCGGCTCCGGCCAGGCCGCGACTCCCGAGCAGGCCCAGCAGGTGGCGGGAGCGCTGCGTGCGCTGCTCGGTGAGGTGCTCTCCGCCGAAGCGGCGGAGGCCACCCGCATCCTCTACGGCGGCTCGGTGAAGGCGAACAACATCGCCGGGTTCCTCCGCGAGACCGATGTCGACGGTGCCCTGGTGGGCGGCGCGAGCCTCGATCTCAAGGAGTTCTCGAGCATCGCCCAGTTCCGCAAGCACGTCGGCCTCTAGACCTCATCTGCTGAGCCGCCCAGTTCTGCCGCCTGAATCGTATTCCGAGCGGCAGAACTGGGCAGGTCAGCGGCGATACGTCGGGTGCGCCCCTGACCTGCACGCGTGCAGGTCTGGCTTATACTCGACTCTGGCCCGGCTCGCCGGGCCCTTCTGTGCCGTGGCCCCGACGCCCGGCGCTGCGGCGTCCGGCCCAGCCGTCCGCCTCCATGACAAGAAAGGCTCCGCGTGGCAATCCTCCAGGTCGTGCTCCAGGTGCTGCTCGGCATCACGAGCCTTCTGCTGACCATGCTGATCCTGCTGCACCGCGGACGCGGCGGCGGCCTGTCCGACATGTTCGGCGGCGGCGTCACCTCCAACCTCGGTGCCTCGGGTGTCGCAGAGCGCAACCTCAACCGCATCACGGTGATCCTCGGCCTCGTCTGGGTGTCCTGCATCGTGGTGCTCGGTCTGATCACGCGCTTCGACGTCAGCGCCTGACGCTCCGCGACTCCCTTCAGCTCTCTTCCCGAGTACCTCCCGAAACGAACGGACAGATATGGCTTCTGGCGGCAGTGCAATCCGTGGCTCGCGCGTAGGCGCGGGCCCCATGGGTGAGCAGGACCACGGCTTCCACGCAGATCGCATCGCGGTCTCCTACTGGGACGCCTTGGGCAATGAGACGGTGCGATTCTTCGCGGCCAACCTCCCCACGGACGAGATCCCCGAGACGATCGACTCTCCGTCGAGCGGCCTTCCCGCCGGACGCGACAAGGCGAACCCGCCGGCCGTCAGCAAGACCGAGCCGTACAAGACGCACCTCGCCTATGTGAAGGAGCGGCGCACCGAGGAAGAGGCGGCGCAGCTCCTCGACGACGCGCTGCAGCAGCTGCGCATCCGACGCGGCAAGGTCCCCGCAGCAGCGGAATAGCCACCGAGCGCACGAAGAAGACCCCGTCTGAACCAGACGGGGTCTTCTTCGTTTGCGCGAGCTTCCTGCGATGGTTCGTGATGCTGCGGCAATCCCCAGCGCAAGCGTGCGCTGGGGGCCCAGTGCCGCGTCTCTCACCATTGGCCGATCGGAGCCCTTCGGGCTCCTCTTGCGGCCTAATACGTCGAGGCGATGAGGGCCTCCGGCACGTCGCGAGCAGCCGCGCCGTCGACGAAGAACACCGTCCGCTTGCGGCCCTGCACACCTGCGACGGGCACCTCGTTGATGGAGGCGCCGGCGAGGGCGAGGCCGAGGGCGGACGCCTTGTCCGAACCGGCGAGGACCATCCAGACCCGGTCGGAGCTGTTGATCACCGACATCGTGAGGCTCAGGCGCTCGGGTGGAGGCTTCGGAGCATCGTGCACCGCGATGACCGTGTTCGGATCGGAGCGGTAGCGCTCGCGTCCGGGGAAGAGCGAGGCGACGTGCCCGTCGGGGCCGACGCCGAGGAACGTGATGGCGAACTTGGGGGCGATCGCACCCTCCTTCGTCCATTCCGCGAGCTCGCGCGCGTAGACGCGGGCGGCCTCGGCGATGTCGGGGACGTCGTCGCTCGTCGGGAACGCGTGGATGTTCGCCTCGGGCAGGTTCAGCGAGTCGAGCAGGGCCTCACGCGCCTGCCGGTCATTGCGGTCCGCGTGACCGGCGGGCAGGAAGCGCTCGTCGCCCCACCAGAAGTGCACGCGCTGCCAGTCGACGGTGTCGCGCGCGGACGAGTCGCGGATGGCGCGCTGCGTGGCTGCGCCGACGGTTCCGCCGGTGAGCACGATGTGCGCCTCGTCCTCCTCATCGAGGATGTCGATGAGCTTCGTGAGGAAGCGTGCGGCGACCGATCCGGTGAGGGAGTCGAGGTCGGGGTGGATCAGCACGCGGCGATCGTTCGTCACTTATGCAGGCCTTTCGCGGGGGCGGACGTGGACGCCACCTCCACGGGTGCCGCAAGTCTAGCCAGACCGCGCTTGATGACCTCGCCGTACAGGTCGTCGGGATCGAGGCGGCGCAGCTCTTCAGCCAAGCAGTCCCGGAGGCTGCGGCGGGGGAGCGACACGTCGTGCACCGGCTGTCCCGGCTGGGTCAGGGAGGCGATGTTGCCCTCGGGGCGCTCCAACTCGATGGTGCCCGAGCGCCGGACCATGGTGACGCCGTGGATCCCGCTCGAGCCGGTGCCGCGCTTGGAGATCTCGTGGCTGACCGGCGCATCGAGCTGGAGGCCGAGCCAGGCGGCGAGCAGGCCCGTGGACGGCGAGTCCTCGGAGCCACGCACCTCGACGCCGATCACGGGATCGTAGGGAGGCTGGTCGAGCACGGCGGCGAGCTGCGCGCGCCAGAGGGTCAGCCGGGTCCAGGCGAAGTCGGTGTCGCCGGGCGCGTAGGTCTTCTCCAGGTGCTGGAGGAAGGACAGCGGATCGGGCTGCGACGACGCGTCCGTGATCCGGCGCTGCGCCATCCGGCCGATCGGCGACTCGGACACGACAGCTGGCGCGACCCCGGGCCACCAGGCCACGACGGGCGCGTCCGGCAGGAGCAGACCGGTGACCAGGCCCTCCTCGTCGGTCGCCGCGGCGCCGTGCGCCTGCAGGACGATGACCTCGCTCGCGCCGGCGTCGCCGCCGACCCGGATCTGAGCGTCGACGCGGGGCTCGCCCGCCTCGCCGACGTCGTCGCCGTGCGAGACGACGATGACCCGCATGGGGTGCTCGCGCGAGGCGTCGTTGGCGGCCTCGATGGCCTCCTCCTCGTGCCCGATCTCCGTCGCGATGACGAGGGTGAGCACGCGGCCGAGGGCGACGGCGCCGCCCTCCTCGCGGATCTTGACGAGCGCCTTCGAGACCTTCGCGGTCGTGGTGTTGGGCAGGTCGACGATCACGGGCGCCTCCAGACTCGGCCCTCGCGGGCCATCATGGCGTCAGCCGATTCGGGGCCCCAGGTTCCGGGGCGGTACTGCTCGGGCTGGCCCTGGGTGGCCCAGAACTCCTCGATCGGGTCGAGGATCTTCCAGGAGAGCTCGACCTCCTCGTGCCGGGGGAAGAGCGGAGGATCGCCGAGCAGCACGTCGAGGATGAGCCGCTCGTACGCCTCTGGGCTCGCCTCGGTGAAGGCGTGGCCGTAGCCGAAGTCCATCGTCACGTCGCGCACCTGCATGCCGGCGCCGGGCACCTTGGAGCCGAAGCGGATGGTGACGCCCTCGTCGGGCTGCACCCGGATGACGAGCGCGTTCTGACCGAGGGTCTCGGTCTGGCTCGCCTCGAACAGGTACTGCGGAGCGCGCTTGAAGACGACGGCGATCTCCGTGACGCGACGGCCGAGCCGCTTGCCGGCGCGGAGGTAGAACGGCACTCCCGACCAGCGACGGGTGTCGATGCTCAGCCGCATCGCCGCATAGGTCTCGGTGAGCGACTCGGGATTCATCCCGTCCTCCTCAAGGAAGCCGAGCACCTTCTCGCCGCCCTGCCAGCCGCCCGAGTACTGACCGCGGGCGGTGAAGTTCGCGAGGTCCTCGGGGATGCGGACGGCCGAGAGCACCTTCTCCTTCTCGGCGCGCAGGTCCTTGGCGTCGAAGGAGACGGGCTCCTCCATCGCGGTGAGGGCGAGCAGCTGGAGGAGATGGTTCTGGATGACGTCGCGGGCTGCGCCGATGCCGTCGTAGTAGCCGGCTCGACCGCCGACGCCGATGTCCTCGGCCATGGTGATCTGCACGTGGTCGACGTAGTTCGAGTTCCAGATGGGCTCGTAGAGCTGGTTCGCGAAGCGCAGCGCCAGGATGTTCTGGACCGTCTCCTTGCCGAGGTAGTGATCGATCCGGAAGACGGAGTCGGCCGGGAAGACCGACTCGACGACGTCGTTCAGCGCGCGGGCGGTGGCGAGGTCGCTGCCGAAGGGCTTCTCGATGACCACGCGGCGCCACTGGTCGTCCTTCGGCGCCGCGAGGCCGCTGCGGCGCAGCTGCTCGGTGACGACGGGGAACGACTTCGGCGGGATCGACAGATAGAAGGCGTGGTTGCCCATCGTTCCGCGGTGGGCGTCCAGCTCGTGGATCGTCTTCGCGAGCTCCTCGAAGGCTGCGTCGTCGTCGAAGGTGCCGGATACGAACCGGATGCCCTGCGCGAGCTGGCGCCACACGTCATCGTCGAAGGGGGTGCGGGAGTACTGCTTGACCGCGTCATAGACGACCTTCTCGAAGTCCTGGTCCTCCCAGTCGCGGCGGGCGAAGCCGACGAGTGCGAAGCCGGGCGGAAGCAGGCCACGGTTGGCGAGGTCGTAGACGGCGGGCATGAGCTTCTTGCGGGACAGGTCTCCGGTGACGCCGAAGATGATCAGCCCGCTGGGACCGGCGATCCGATTCAGTCGCCGGTCGGTCGGCGCGCGAAGCGGATTGAAGTCCGGTGTGATGTCGACCGGCATGCGACTCCTTGCTGTGGCGGCCTCGGGCTGTGCGCTCGGGGCCGGGAACTGCCCGCGTGGAGGCTCGCCGACACTGCCGACTCCGTGCTGCGGATGGTGCTGAAGATGGTGATGCGGATGGTGCTGAAGCTCGATGGTGCTGAAGCTGGGTGATGCTGAAGCTGAATGGTGCCCGGATCTGGGAGGGGCGGACGCTGCCATCCCTCCCAGACCGACCGTGCGGGCTGGCTACTTCTTGGCGCCCTCGAGCGCGGCGGTCACCGTGTCGAGCAGCTCGCCCCATGAGACGTTGAACTTGTCGACGCCCTCGGCCTCGAGCGTCTCGGTGACGTCGTCGTAGTCGATCCCGAAGCCGGGGAGGGCATCGATGATCTCGTGCGCACCCGCGTAGCTGGCGGCGACGACGTCGCCCTTGATGACACCGTGGTCGAAGGTCGCGTCGAGCGTCTTCTCGGGCATGGTGTTGACGACGCCGTGGGTGGCGAGCTCGACGACGTACATGGTGTCGGGCAGGTCGGGGCTCTTGACTCCGGTGGAGGCCCACAGCGGGCGCTGGCGGTTGGCACCCTGCTCCTGCAGCGCGAGCGCGCGCTCGGTGGCCATCTCGGCGAGGAAGAGCTCGTAGGCGAGCTGCGCGTTCGCAACGCCCGACTTGCTCTTGTGGGCGAGCGCCTCGGGCGTGCCGACGGCGTCGAGCCGCTTGTCGATCTCGGTGTCGACGCGCGACACGAAGAAGGAGGCGACCGAGTGGATGGTCGAGAGGTCGATGCCCTTGGCGGCTGCCTGCTCGAGTCCGGTCAGGTAGGCGTCGATGACCTCCTTGTAGCGGGGGAGGCCGAAGATCAGGGTCACGTTGACGCTGATGCCCGATCCGATCACCTCGGTGATCGCCGGCAGGCCCGCCTTGGTCGCGGGGATCTTGATCATCGCGTTGAGCTTGTCGACCTTCTTCCACAGGCGCTTCGCCTCGGCGATGGTGCCCTCGGTGTCGTTCGCGAGGCCCGGCTCGACCTCGATCGAGACGCGGCCGTCGTAGCCGTTCGTGGCCTCGTACACGTCCGAGAAGATGTCGCACGCCTGTGCCACGTCCGAGGTGGTGATCTCGAACACCGCGGTGGTGACGTCGGCTCCGGCTGCGGCGAGTTCCCGGACCTGCTCGTCGTACGACTCGCCCTTCGAGAGCGCCGAGGCGAAGATCGTCGGGTTGGTGGTGATGCCGACGACGTTCTTCTCCGCGATCAGCTTGGGGATGCCGCCGGAGTTGATGCGCTCGCGCGACAGGTCGTCGAGCCAGATGCTCACGCCGACGGCGGAGAGCTCCGCGGTGGGCGTGGTGGTGGAGGCGGTGTTCGTCATTTCTCCTCTTTCGGATTCAGTTCGTGGATGGGTGGGCCGACGGCTCAGTGCTCGCCGGCCCGGTGCTCATCGGCCGGTGCTCGTCGGTTCAGGCGCCCGAAGCCGCGATCGAGTCCTTGGCGGCCGCGATGGCCGACTCGGTCGTGATCCCGAACTTCTCGTAGAGCGTCTTGTAGTCCGCGGAGGCGCCGAAGTGCTCGATGGAGACGCTGCGGCCTGCATCGCCGATGAGCGGACGCCAGGTGAGGGCGATGCCCGCCTCGATGGAGACGCGGGCCGTGACGGCCTTCGGCAGGACCTTCTCCTGGTACTCGGGGCTCTGCTCGGCGAACCACTCCAGGGAGGGAGCGGAGACGACGCGGGCGTTGATGCCCTCGGCGGCGAGCTTCTCTCGAGCGTCGACGCCGATCTGCACCTCTGAGCCGGTGGCGATGAAGATCACGTCGGGGGTTCCGCCGGGAGCCTCGGCCAGGATGTACGCACCCTTCGCGACGCCGCGCGCGTGTGCGAAGGTGTCGCCCTCCGCCTCGCCGTCGCCGCGCTCGAAGACCGGCAGGTTCTGCCGGCTCAGCGCGATTCCGGCCGGACCCTCGCGACGCTCGAGCACCGTCTTCCAGGCCCAGGCCGTCTCGTTCGCGTCCGCTGGGCGGACGACGTCGAAGTCGGGGATGGCGCGCAGGGTGGCGATCTGCTCGATCGGCTGGTGCGTGGGGCCGTCCTCGCCGAGGGCCACGGAGTCGTGGGTCCAGACGTAGATGGTCGGCGCCTTCATCAGTGCGGCAAGACGCAGCGCGGGCCGCATGTAGTCGCTGAAGATGAGGAAGGTGCCGCCGAACGGGCGGGTGTTGCCGTGCAGCACGATGCCGTTGAGGATCGAGCCCATCGCGTGCTCGCGGATGCCGAAGTGCAGGACGCGCCCGTAGGGGTTGCCCGCCCACTCGTGCGTCGACCACTCGGTGGGGACGAACGATCCGCCGCCCTCGATGGTGGTCAGGTTCGACTCTGCGAGGTCCGCCGATCCGCCCCAGAACTCGGGGACGAGCGGGGCGATCGCGTTGATGACCTTGCCCGACGCGGCGCGGGTCGAGACGTCCTTTCCGGCGGGGAAGACCGGGAGGGCCTCCTCGATGCCGTCGGGCAGTTCACCCGACAGGACACGGTCCAGCAGGACCTTCCTGTCGGGGTTCGCGGCCGCCCATTCGTCGAGCGACTTCTGCCATTCGGCATGCTGGGCCTGGCCGCGCTCGATGGCGCCGCGGGTGTGCTCGAGCACCTCGGGGTCGACGTCGAAGGTCTTGTCGGGGTCGAAGCCGAGGACCTTCTTGACGGCGGCCAGCTCCTCGGCGCCGAGAGCGGAGCCGTGGATCTTGCCGGAGTTCTGCTTCTTGGGGCTCGGCCAGCCGATGATCGTCTTGAGGATGATCAGCGACGGCTTGTCCGTGACGCCCTTGGCTCGCTCGATCGCGGCGTGCAGCTCCTGGACGTCCTCGACGTACTCGCCGGTCTTCTTCCAGTCGACCGTCTGCACATCCCAGTCGTAGGCCGCGTAGCGCTTGGCCACGTCCTCGGTGAAGGCGATGTTGGTGTCGTCCTCGATCGAGATCTGGTTGCTGTCGTAGATGACGACCAGGTTGCCGAGCTGCTGGTGGCCGGCGAGCGAGGAGGCCTCGCTGGTGACGCCCTCCTGCAGGTCGCCGTCGCCGGCGATCACGTAGATGAAGTGATCGAACGGGCTCGTGCCGGTGGGGGCATCCGGGTCGAAGAGACCGCGCTCGAAGCGGGACGCGTAGGCGAAGCCGACGGCGGAGGCGAGTCCCTGGCCGAGCGGGCCGGTGGTGATCTCGATGCCGTCGGTGTGGCCGTACTCAGGATGCCCGGGCGTCTTGGAGCCCCACGTGCGCAGGGCCTTCAGGTCGTCGAGCTCGAGGCCGTAGCCGCCGAGGTAGAACTGCACGTACTGGGTGAGCGAGCTGTGGCCCACCGAGAGGATGAAGCGGTCCCGCCCGATCCAGGTGGAGTCGCTGGGGTCGCGGCGCATGACCTTCTGGAACAGGAGGTAGGCAGCGGGCGCGAGGCTCATCGCGGTGCCCGGGTGACCGTTGCCGACCTTCTCGACCGCGTCCGCCGCGAGGATCCTCGTGGTGTCGACGGCCTTGCTGTCGATGGGTTCCCATTGCAGATCTGCCACTGAGCCTGGCCTTCCAGATGAAGTTGTGCGGGCCGGGATCGACCCGTTCAAGTATAAGTAACGGGGCATCAGGACATTCCCCGAAGGCATCCAGACATCTGCTGAAATGTCGCGAAGATGCGCTGTGGGCGGCTCGGGGGTTCCGAGTCGGGCTTCTACTCGACGTAGAATCGACGACGGTGAGCACTGCAGTGAAGGATGACGCGCAGCCCCTCCTCGAGGGCGCTCGCATCGGCGTCCGCGCACGCACGGCGGCCAAGGCGAAGGCCTATGTGGCCCTCACCAAGCCCCGCGTGATCGAGCTGCTGCTCGTCGAGACCGCGCCGGTGATGATCCTCGCGGCGGGCGGCATCCCGAATCCGTGGCTGATCGTGGCCACGATGATCGGCGGCTCGCTGAGCGCCGGCGCCGCCAGCGCGTACAACATGTACATCGACCGCGACATCGACGCGGTCATGCACCGCACCAAGCGGCGGCCGCTGGTCACGGGCGAGGTGACTCCGCGCGAGGCGCTCGTCTTCGCGACGGTCCTCGCGGTGGTCTCGACGGTCTGGCTGCTGCTCTTCACCACTCCGCTCGCCGCCGGGCTGTCGGTGGCCGCGATCCTCTTCTACGTCTTCGTCTACACGCTGTGGCTGAAGCGGCGCACCCCGCAGAACATCATCTGGGGCGGGATCGCCGGATGCTTCCCCGTACTGATCGGCTGGGCGGCCGTCACCGGATCGCTGACCTGGGCCCCATTCGTGCTGTTCGGGGTCGTGTTCCTCTGGACCCCGCCGCACTACTGGCCGCTGTCGATGAAGTACCGCGAGGACTACGCCGCGGTGCACGTGCCGATGCTCGGCGCCGTTCGCACCCGCCAGCAGGTGGGACTGCAGACGATCCTCTACGCATGGGCCACGATCGCCTGCTCGCTGCTGCTCATCCCCGTCGCATCTATGGGCGTCGTGTACTCCGTCGTGGCGCTGCTCTCGGGTGGCTGGTTCATCTACGAGACGCACCGTCTCTACGGCCTCGCCATCCGCGGGGGAGAGGGCAAGCCGATGCGCGTCTTCCACGCGTCGATCAGCTACCTCACCCTGCTCTTCCTCGCGGTCGCCATCGACCCGCTCCTCCCGTTCTGACCCGTCGCCCGGTCCAGTCGCGCGGCCCCTCGCGCACGGGAGCGATGGGTGCGCTGCAGGCCCAGGCCATCTCCACGGATCAGGCGATCTTCACGGATCAGGCGATTCTGGGTTTTCGACCACGGATCAGGCGATTTTCGCCTGATCGGCGTTCGATCTCCTGAACGGTGAAGCAGGCATCCGCGCGGGTCAGGCCCGTCCAGCCTCGTCCAGGCCCGTCCAGCCCGGTTCGGCGCCGTTCCCGTGGGTTACAGCGAGACGGATTCCGGCCCGTAGCGCCGCTCCGCCGGTGCCGCATCCACCGCTGAGGGTGCTCGAAGCGACAGCACCGTCGCCGTGATGGCCGCGACGAGCAGCCCCGCGAGGATCATGTGGATGCCGACCAGCACCTCGGGCAGCCCGAGCCGTGCCTGCGTGATGCCGACGATGATCTGCACCACCTCGACGGCCAGCAGCGCCAGCGGCCAGCGGCGGGGGAGCCGAAGTGCGAACGCCGCGATGACGACGGCGAGAGTGAGCGCGAACGTGGCGTAGGCGGGCCAGCTGTGCACGTGCTGCAGCAGCTCGGGATCGAGTCCGTTGCGTGGAGCGGGCTTGAGCGGATTCGAGTTGTCGCCGGCGTGGGGTCCGGATCCGGTGGTGAGGATGCCGACCACGACGGTGACCGCGACGAGCAGGCTCGTGACGTGGACGAGCGTCGCGTATGCCCGCGGGGCAGGCATCAGCGATCCTCGGGGACCGCGATAGACCCGCCAGACGAGGGTCGTGGTGACCGCGACGAGCACGATCGACACGGCGAAGTGGGCGCCGACGACATAGGGGTTGAGACCGGTCAGCACGGTGATCCCGCCGAGCACGGCCTGGAACGGGATGCTCAGCCCCTGCAGCAGGGTGAGCACGAAGAGATCGCGACGTCCCCGGCGGTAGCGCAGCACGGACAGGAAGGCGGCGATGACGATGATCGCCAGGACGAAGGTCAGCATCCGGTTGCCGAACTCGATGATGCCGTGCAGCCCCATCTCGGGCGTGTTGACGAATGAGTCAGCCGTGCAGCGCGGCCAGGTCGGGCAGCCGAGGCCCGATGCGGTGAGACGCACGGCTCCGCCGGTGCCGATGAGGACGACCTGGAAGGCGAGGGACAGCCATGCCACGACGCGCACGCGGCGGTCGATGGATGAGGGCAGCCAGTTCCAGAATCTCCGAGTCAGCCGACCCACGCTCGCCCCTCGATCTCCCGCCCGATCGCACGCCGCGCGGGACCGATCCAGTGTAAGCGGGCCCATCTGGGGCGAGTCCGTGCGGACGCCGGAGCGTCGACCGCAGCAGACACCGGCGGGATCAGGCTGAGGGTTTGTCCCGTCCCCTGCACGGCGGTGAGCCCGCCCTGTAGAATCGGGATGTTTCATGCCACGCCAGCACGTCGATGTTGACGGCGGGCTCGCTCTCCCGCCATCGGATCCGGTTCCACCGCAGCCGAACAGCAGCGGAGGCACCATTCGGAGGCTGCGCCTCGAACGAGGTGCCGCGCGCGAGCCGCACGATCGTCCGTGCTGTCAGGACATGGAATGCCAGGACAGCCATACGGGTTGGCCTTGGTGAGGAAAGAGGTAGGCATGTCAGATGTTCTGATCGACCGTCCCGAACTCGCGAGCCTGGGCCAGTACGAGTTCGGCTGGTCCGACTCCGACGCCGCAGGAGCGACGGCCCGACGCGGTGTGTCGCCCGAGGTCGTCCGCGGGATCTCCACGCTGAAGAGCGAACCCGAGTGGATGCTCAAGAACCGGCTCAAGGGCCTCGCCCTCTTTGAGCGCAAGCCCATGCCCACCTGGGGCGCCGACCTCTCGGGCATCGACTTCGACAACATCAAGTACTTCGTCCGCTCCACCGAGAAGCAGGCGCAGACCTGGGAAGACCTCCCCGAGGACATCCGCAAGACCTACGAGCGGCTCGGCATCCCCGAGGCCGAGCGTCAGCGCCTGGTCGGCGGCGTCGCGGCACAGTACGAGTCCGAGGTCGTCTACCACCAGATCCGCGAGGATCTGGAGCAGCAGGGCGTCATCTTCATGGACACCGACACTGCCCTCCGGGAGCACCCCGAGTTCTTCGACGAGTACTTCGGCACCGTGATCCCGGCCGGCGACAACAAGTTCGCCGCGCTCAACACCGCCGTCTGGTCCGGCGGCTCCTTCGTCTACGTGCCGCCCGGTGTGCACGTCGAGATCCCGCTGCAGGCCTACTTCCGGATCAACACCGAGAACATGGGCCAGTTCGAGCGCACGCTGATCATCGCCGACGAGGGCTCGTACGTGCACTACATCGAGGGCTGCACGGCGCCGATCTACAAGTCCGACTCGCTGCACTCCGCGGTGGTCGAGATCATCGTCAAGAAGAACGCCCGCGTCCGCTACACGACCATCCAGAACTGGTCGAACAACGTCTACAACCTGGTCACCAAGCGGGCCATCGCCCACGAGGGCGCGACCATGGAGTGGATCGACGGCAACATCGGCTCCAAGGTGACGATGAAGTACCCCTCCATCTACCTGGTCGGCGAGCACGCCAAGGGCGAGACCCTGTCCGTCGCCTTCGCGGGCCCCGGTCAGCACCAGGACGCCGGCGCCAAGATGATCCACATGGCTCCCTACACGCAGAGCTCGATCGTCTCCAAGTCGATCGCGCGCGGTGGCGGCCGAGCCGGCTACCGCGGCGAGGTCCGCGTCGACGCGAACGCGCATCACTCGGCGAACACCGTGCGCTGCGATGCGCTGCTGGTCGACACCATCTCCCGCTCCGACACCTACCCGGCGATCGACATCCGCGTGGACGACGTCCAGCTCGGCCACGAGGCGACCGTCTCGAAGGTCAGCGAGGAGCAGCTGTTCTACCTGATGTCGCGTGGTCTGCCCGAAGACGAGGCCATGGCGATGATCGTCCGCGGCTTCATCGAGCCGATCGCGCGGGAACTCCCCATGGAATACGCCCTCGAGCTGAACAAGCTCATCGAGATGGGCATGGAAGGCAGCGTTGGCTGACACGGCACAACTGGCACACGGCGATCAGGTGGAGGCGGCGACTGCGCTGACCCCCGACCAGCACGCGGCGACCGCTTCGGGCGCACCGACCACCGGCGGACTGCCGGGCGGATCGAAGGCGCACAGCGACGGTGGCTGGGATGCACGCGAGAAGGGCTTTATCCCTGTCCAGACCCGCGACGCACGCTTCCGCTCCTACGCGGCGGCGGAGTTCCCCGCGGTCACCGGGCACGAGGTCAACTGGAAGCTCACCCCGGTCGGTCGCATCGGCGACCTGATCGACGGCGAGCTCTCGGGCGCGCCCTATGAGCTCGACGCGCCGACGACCACCGGCATCGACGTCTCGTGGGTCGACCGCAGCGACGCCCGCGTCGGCGTCGTCGGCACCCCCGAGGACAAGGCTGCCGCCAACGCGTGGGGGAGCTTCGACAAGGCTCTGGTCATCACGGTCAGCGGCGAGGACGAGCAGGAGCTGGTCCTCGGACGCAGCGCCTTCGGTGCGGCGCCGCGCGCCGCGCACACGATCATCGAGGCCAAGCCCTTCAGCAACGCCGTCATCGTGCTCGACAACTCGGGCGCCGCATCGCTCGTCGAGAACGTCGAGATCGTGATCGGCGACTCCGCTCGGCTGACCGTGGTCACCGTGCAGGACTTCGACGACGACGCCCGCTACGTGGCGACCCACTTCGGACGTGTGGGCCGCGACGCCCGCTTCAAGCACGTCGTGGTCTCCTTGGGCGGATCGGTCGTCCGCGTCAACCCCGCCATCACCCTCGCCGAGCCCGGCGCGGATGGCGAGCTGCTCGGCGTCTACTTCTCCGACGCGGGCCAGCACCTCGAGCAGCAGGTCTTCCTGTTCCACGAGGCCGCCAACACCAAGGGGCGAGTGAACTACAAGGGCGCGCTGCAGGGCGAGGGCGCGCGCACGGTCTGGATCGGCGACGTGCTCATCGGCGCGAACGCCTCGGCGACGGACAGCTACGAGCAGAACCGCAACCTCGTGCTGACCGACGGAACGCGCGCCGACTCCATCCCGAACCTCGAGATCGAGACCGGCGACATCCTGGGCGCGGGTCACGCGTCGGCCACCGGCCGCTTCGACGACGAGCAGCTCTTCTACCTGCGCTCGCGCGGCATCTCCGAGTCCGAGGCGCGGCGCCTGGTCGTGCGCGGCTTCCTCGCCGAGATCGTGCAGAAGATCGGCTTCGCGCCGCTCGAAGAGCGCCTGAACTCGGCCATCGAGGCCGAGCTCGCGGCGTCGGTCGGCATCGCGGGCAGCACCCTCGGCCGTCAGGTGGACGGAGCGCAGCGCTGATGGCCGCGGTCAAGATCGGCCCCGCCGACGACATCACCCTCGAGTCGGCCACCCGCGTCGTCGTCGAGGGCATCCCGATCGCCGTCGTGAAGGACAGCGCGGGAGTCATCCATGCCATCGGCGACACCTGCACCCACGGCGACATCTCGCTGTCCGAAGGCTTCGTCGAGGACGACACCCTCGAATGCTGGGCGCACGGCTCGAAGTTCGAGCTGACCAGCGGGAAGCCGCTCAGCCTCCCCGCCTACGAGCCGGTGCCCGTCTTCGACGTGACCATCGTCGACGGCGACGTCTACATCGATCCCACCCCCCGCAGCGTCGACGCCTGACGTCGACCTCCCACCCACTCCTCCCGCTTCCCTGCGCGAGATCCCACAACACGAGGTAAACCGGATGTCAACACTCACCATCGCCGACCTGCAGGTCAGCGTCGCCACCGATCAGGGTCAGAAGCAGATCCTCCGCGGCGTCGACCTGACGATCAAGGAGGGCGAGATCCACGCGATCATGGGCCCGAACGGATCGGGCAAGTCCACACTCGCCTACGCGATCGCCGGCCACCCCAAGTACACCGTCGACGGCGGCTCGATCACCCTCGACGGCGAGGACGTGCTCGCGATGTCGGTCGACGAGCGGGCCCGTGCCGGCCTGTTCCTCGCCATGCAGTACCCCGTCGAGATCCCCGGGGTCACCAACACCAACTTCCTCCGCACCGCCAAGACCGCCATCGACGGCGAGGCGCCCTCGATCCGCACCTGGGTCAAGGACGTGCGCGAGTCGATGGGCAAGCTGCGGATGGACTCCACCTTCGCGGAGCGCAACGTCAACGAGGGCTTCTCCGGCGGCGAGAAGAAGCGCAACGAGATCCTGCAGCTCGAGCTGCTCAAGCCGAAGTTCGCCGTTCTCGACGAGACCGACTCCGGCCTCGACGTCGACGCGCTGAAGATCGTCTCCGAAGGCGTCAACCGCGCCCACCAGGCGACCGGCCTGGGCATTCTGCTGATCACCCACTACACGCGGATCCTGCGCTACATCAGCCCCGACTTCGTGCATGTCTTCGTCGCCGGCCGGGTCGCCGAAGAGGGTGGAGCCGAGCTGGCCGAGCGCCTCGAGGAAGAGGGCTACGACCGCTTCCTCACCGGCGAGACGGCGGCCGTCTGATGGTCGTCTCGCTCACTCCCGAGCGCTGGGACGAGATCTCCGAGGCGCTGAAGGACGTCGTCGACCCCGAGCTCGGCGTGAACGTCGTCGATCTCGGATTGATCTACGACCTCAACTGGGACGAGGAGAACGACGCACTCGTCATCTCGATGACGCTGACCTCGGCGGGCTGCCCGCTGACGGACGTCATCGAGGAGGAGACCGCCGAGGCGCTCGACGGGCACGCCGATCGCTTCCGGATCAACTGGGTCTGGATGCCGCCGTGGAGCCCCGAGAAGATCACCGACGACGGCCGCGAGATGATGCGCGCGATTGGCTTCTCGATGTAGCGCTCCGCGCTACATCGAGAAGAAGCCCGTTGGCTGAGTATGCACGCGCGCCAGCGCGGGCTTATCGAAGCCGGTTGCGCAGAGCACCACGCTGAAAAGCCGAAAAGTGCCGTTATGACTCGCTCATAACGGCACTTTTCGGCTTCTCAGCGAACCGACTCAGCTCCGACGCCCGCGATCCGCCGCGAACCAGCCCGCACGGATGACTCCGGCGGCGACAACGGCCTTGATCACGCCGCCGATGATGAACGGGTAGAGGCCAGCGACGAGGGTCTGCTCGATCGTCAGGCCTAGGGTGAAGCCGAGCCAGGGCAGACCGACCGCGAATACGGCCGCCGATCCGGCGAAGTAGCTCACGAGCCCGCCGGCGAACGACTTCGCCCAGCGGCGCTCGGCGAGATAGCCGGTGAGCGCGGCGGCGAGGACGAAGCCGACGATGTATCCGCCCGTCGCTCCGAACAGGACTCCGACGCCGTGGCTCGCGTCGCTGAAGACGGGAAGTCCGAGCGCTCCGACGAGAGCGTAGACGCCCATGGAGATCGCTCCCCGCGCGGCGCCGAGGGATCCGCCGACGAGCAGCACGGCGAGCGTCTGTCCGGTGATCGGAACGGGCCAGAGCGGGATGGCGACCTGTGCGAGCACCGCGGTCAGCGCCGCACCGAGCAGCACGAGCACGGCGTCCGTCGCGAGGGTCCGGGGGATCACCCGATCGGCGAGCACCGTGCGGCGGATGGCGACCGATCCGGCGGGAGTTGCGGGAGTGCGGGTCATCGGGCTCCTCGGGAGTGCGAGTTCAACGCCTCGTCCACGGCCTCTGACCCGCGTGCGGACAGCGCCCGAGGAAGATCGGAACGGTGCGACGGCCGGTCGGCCGCCGTGAATTTATACTAGAGGGCCCGCCGATTCCGGCCAGGCTCTCAGCGACACTGTTCGTCGCACCCCGGAGGGGCGCGCAGAGCGTCGGCCTCCGCACGAAGAAATGGACTACGCCTGTGCTCGCCGTGCACGACCTCGAGATCCGGATCGGAGCGCGCGTCCTCATGGAGGGCGTCAACTTCCGTGTCTCACCGGGCGACAAGGTGGGGCTGGTGGGACGCAACGGCGCGGGCAAGACCACCCTCACGAAGACCCTCGCGGGGGAGACCCTGCCCACCGGCGGCAAGATCGAGCGCCACGGCGAGATCGGCTACCTGCCGCAGGATCCCCGCTCCGGCGACCCGGAGGAGCTGGCCCGCACCCGGATCCTCAACGCACGCGGCCTCGGATCCCTGGTGCTCGGCATGACCGAAGCGACCGTCGGCATGGCGAGCACGGACGAGAAGGTCGCCGCGAAGGCGATGAAGCAGTACGGCGACCTCAACGACCGCTTCCTCGCCCTCGGCGGCTACGCGGCAGAGGCGGAGGCCGCCTCCATCGCGAGCAACCTCAGCCTGCCCGACCGCATCCTCGATCAGCCGCTCAAGACCCTGTCCGGTGGTCAGCGTCGTCGGATCGAGCTCGCCCGCATCCTGTTCTCGGGCGCCGAGACGATGATCCTCGACGAGCCGACCAACCACCTCGACGCCGACTCCGTGGTGTGGCTGCGCGAGTTCCTCAAGGGCTACTCCGGTGGCGTGATCGTGATCAGCCACGATGTCGAGCTGGTCGGCGACACGGTGAACCGGGTCTTCTACCTCGACGCCAACCGATCGGTCATCGACGTCTACAACATGGGCTGGAAGCACTACCTGCGCCAGCGCGAGGCGGATGCGGAGCGTCGCAAGAAGGAGCGCGCCAACGCCGAGAAGAAGGCGGGCGTGCTGCAGCTGCAGGCGGCCAAGTTCGGCGCGAAGGCCTCGAAGGCCGCCGCCGCACATCAGATGGTCCGCCGCGCCGAGAAGCTGCTCGAGGGCCTCGAGGACGTCCAGGTGCAGGATCGGGTCGCCAAGCTGCGCTTCCCCGATCCGGCACCCGTCGGCAAGACGCCGATCATGGCCAACAACCTCAGCAAGTCCTACGGCTCGCTCGAGATCTTCACCTCCGTCGACCTCGCGATCGATCGCGGCTCCAAGGTCGTCGTGCTCGGCCTGAACGGAGCAGGCAAGACGACGCTGCTGCGCATCCTCGCGGGCGTTGATCAGGCCGACACCGGGGTGATCGAGGCAGGTCACGGCCTGCGAATCGGCTACTACGCCCAGGAGCACGAGACGCTCGACGTCAAGCGCAGCGTGGTGCAGAACATGCTGAGCGCGTCGCCCAACATCAACGAGACCGAAGCCCGCCGCGTGCTCGGCTCGTTCCTGTTCACCGGTGACGACGGTGCGAAGCCCGCCGGCGTCCTCTCCGGTGGGGAGAAGACCCGCCTCGCGCTGGCCATGCTGGTGGTCTCGTCGGCCAATGTGCTGATGCTCGACGAGCCGACGAACAACCTCGACCCGGCCAGCCGCGAGGAGATCCTCGGGGCACTCGCCGCCTACACCGGCGCCGTGATCCTGGTCAGCCACGACGAGGGCGCGGTCGAGGCCCTCAACCCGGAGCGGGTGCTCATCATGCCCGAGGGCACAGAGGACCTCTGGACCAAGGACTACATCGACCTGATCACCCTCGCCTAGACGCGCGCTCCTCAGGCATCGATCGGCCCCGGGCCCCGGTTGCTGAGCCGGGCGCGCAGCGCCCGTGTCGAAGCCCGGTGGGGAAGCCTGTCCGGTGGCTGAGCCGGGCGCTCAGCGCCCGCGTCGAAGCCCGGTCCACGTGACGGAGATGGTCAGCTCGATCTCGTCGAGCCAGCCATCTGCGTCACCTCGGTCCACAGCTCTGCGACTCAGCGCGCTGGCAGGCTCGGCTGCTGCTGAGTGATGCAGTGGATCCCGCCGCCGCGTGCGTACAGCTCGCGGGCGTCGACGGTGACCACCGTGCGACCCGGGTACTGCTCGGCGAGGATCCCCGCGGCGACCTCGTCCATCGGGTCGTCGAAGCCGCAGGCGATCACGCCGCCGTTGACGAGCACGTGGTTGACGTAGCTGTAGTCGACCCAGTCGTCGACGCCCTCCACATCCTTCGCGCGCAGCTTCGACGGAGCAGGGAGACGGACGACGTCGAGCGCGTTGCCGGCGGCGTCTCGGGATTCGGCCAGGCGGGCGACCACCTCTGCGGTGACCTCGTGATCGGGGTGCGACGGATCCGTCTGGTCGTGCACGAGCACCCGGCCGGGAGCGGCGAACGCCGCGACGATGTCGACGTGGCCCCGAGTGCCGAACCTCTCGTAGTCGCGGGTGAGGCCGCGATCGAGCCAGATCGCGGTGGTCGCCCCGATGGTGCGCAGCATCTCGGCTTCGATCTCCACACGGCTGAGGTGCGCATTGCGCCCCTGGCCGCGCTGGACCGTCTCGGTCAGCAGCACCGTGCCACGACCATCGACATGGATGCCGCCGCCCTCGTTCACGATCGAGCTCGCGATCCGCTCGCCGCCCGACCAGCCGAGCACGCTCCGGGCGATCTCGTGGTCCTTGCCCCACACCGCCCAGTCGGGCGCGCCCCAGCCGTTGAAGATCCAGTCGACGCCGCCCAGCTTCGGACCGCCCTCGGCGTCGCGATCGATCACGTAGGTGGGACCCACGTCGCGCATCCATGCGTCGTCGAGCGGCGCCTCGCGCAGCTCGATCGAACCCGAGAGGTGCGCGCGCGCCGCGTCGAGATCCGCGGGGTCGACGACAACCGTGACGGGCTCGAACTCGGCGGCCGCGTTGGCCACAGCGGCCCAGGTGCGCTGGGCGGCGAGCGCCGTCTCGTCGGAGTCGCCGAGGGCGTAGCCGCCGACCGGCCAGGCGAGCCACAGTCGGTCGTGGGGGTCGCCCTCCCAGGGCATCATCCAGGTCATGGGGTCGAGGCTATCGATTCCGACGGTCCGATCGCCTGCGGACCGACGATCTGCTCCGTGTTCGGGTGCTCCCGCTCCGATCACTCGGATAGCGTGTCGCCATGCCTACCGACCTCGTCCTCCTGTCCGGCCGCGTCTTCACGGGCACGGAGCTGCATCCCACCGCGACGGCCGTCGCCCTCTCCGACGGCGTCATCGTCGCCATCGGATCGGATGACGAGGCGCAGGCGGCGGTCTCACCGGATGCGGAGCGGGTGGACGTGGCCGGCGGGCTGATCACCCCCGGATTCATCGACTCCCACGTGCATGCCGTTCAGGGCGGGCACGAGCGGCTCACCTGCGACCTGACGGACAGCACCGATGCGGCCTCGACGCTCGAGATGGTCGCCGCCTACGCGGCCGAGCATCCCGATGACGAGTGGATCATCGGCGGCGGCTGGCACATGCCGTTCTTCGAGGGCGGCAATCCGCGCGCCGAGCTGCTCGAGGAGGCGGTGCCCGGCCGCAAGATCTACCTCGTCAACGCCGACCATCACGGCGCGTGGGTGTCGCCCGCGGCGCTCGCGGCGGCGGGCATCACGAAGGACACCCCGAACCCGGCGGACGGCCACATCGACCGCGACGAGGAGGGCAACCCGTGGGGCACCCTCCAGGAGGGCGCGATGGATCTGCTCGAGCACCTGCTGCCCGTCCCCGACGACGCGGCCTACGTCGCAGCGCTCGAGGAGACGCAGCGGTACCTCCGCAGCTTCGGAGTGACGGGCTGGCAGGACGCGATCGTCGGCGCCTACGCCGGCATGCGGGACACCTCCGACGCCTACATCGAGGCGATCGAATCGGGCCGGCTCACCGCGCACGCGACCGGCGCGCTCTGGCTCACCCGCGGATTCGGACTCGACGATGTCGACGACGTGGTCGCGGACATGGTGGGTCGGCGCGATCGGATCGGCACCCGCAGCAACACGGCGGGCGGCACCTTCCGCACTCCGACGATCAAGATCATGCAGGACGGCGTTCCCGAGAGTCAGACCGCCGCCATGAAGAAGCCCTACCTCGACGCCTGCGGACATCCGACCTCGCACCTCGGTCCCTCGCACTTCCCGCCCGCGGTGCTCGACGCGACCACCCGTCGGCTCGCCGGCGAGGGCTTCCAGCTGCACATCCACGCGATCGGCGACCGCGCGATCGCGGAGGCCCTGCACGCCATCCAGGGGGCGAACGAGGTCGCGGACATCGCGGACACCCGCCATCACATCGCGCATCTGCAGCAGGTGGACCCGGCCGACATCGCGCTGATGGCCGAGATCGGCGCGACCGCGAATCTTCAGGCGCTGTGGGCCTGCAGCTCCGATCAGATGACAGAGCTCAACCTTCCCATCGTGGGCGAGGACCGCTTCAACGCCCAGTATCCGTTCGCCTCGATGGCCGCCGCGGGAGTCCCGCTCGCCATGGGATCGGACTGGCCGGTGTCGACGCCGGACCCGTGGCAGGCCATCCACGTCGCCGTCACCCGGATCGAGCCGGGCGACACGACCTCTGCGCCGCTCGGCTCGGGGGAGGAGCTCACCCTCACGCAGGCCATCGCTGCATACACCTCAGGATCGGCGCGAGTCACGCACCATGACGGACGCGGCGTGATCGAGATCGGTGCGCCCGCGGATATCGCCGTCACCGACCGGGACCCGTTCGCGGTCCCGCCGCTCGAGCTGCACACGGTCACGAACGTGCTCACCGTCAGCGATGGGGTCGTCGTCTACCGCGCCTGAAGCCCGCCGCTCGGTGCGGTGCGATGCGGCCGCAACGCGCGCATCAGAGGGTGATGTAGAGCTTCCGCAGGGGTTCGGCGACGGTCCAGATGGTGCGCGTGCCGGCCGCCAGGCGCACCAGGTCTCCGGGGGAGAGGGCGAGCGTGCGGTCCTCGTCGACGAAGAGGATCGTCGCGGCGCCCGAGAGCACGACGAAGACCTCCTCCACCTCGGTGTCGCTCATCGCGCCGACGCTCATCTCCCAGACGCCGATCTCGATCCCGCTGCTGCCGTCCTGCTGGCCGGAGGCGAGCGTCACGGAGCCGGTCGTGGGCGCACCATCCTCCCGCTGGGCCTCCGGCACCCGCTCGTGCTCGACGGCCAGCGCCTCCAGAGCTGCGGAGTGATTGGGCCTGATCAGCCATTCGGTCATGCGGTATCCCCGGATTCTGCGGTTTTCGTGGCCGGATCGCTCGTTCGCGGACGATTTCGTCAGCGGTGACGAGGAACCTTCACCGTTTCGATTGTGTAAAAAGTATCGCCGAGCGGCCGGTTCAGGTTGTCACAGCGGCTCTCAGTGACCTACTTTCGGCAGAGACGAACCTCTGCGCGATTCATCCTGCGCGCCCCGTGACCGGCCGTCGAGGAGCCACTGCACAAATGACTTCAACCGCTGAGACGGAGATCGACTTCAAGACGGTGGAGCACTCCACCGCTCCGGGGCGCGTGACGCTGTCCGGAGTATCCAAGCTCTACGGCAAGAACTACGCCGTCCAATCCCTCGACCTCGACATCAGGGCAGGCGAATTCATCTCCCTGCTCGGCCCCAGCGGCTGTGGCAAGACCACCACCCTCCGGATGATCGGCGGGTTCGAGTACCCCGACGAGGGATCGATCTCGATCTCCGACGTCGTGATGCAGGATCTGCCGCCGCACAAGCGTCCCGTCAACACCGTCTTCCAGGCCTACGCCCTGTTCCCGCACATGTCCGTCGCCAAGAACGTGGCGTACGGCCTCGGCTACGCCAAGGTGCCCAAGAGCGAGATGGGTCAGCGGGTCGGCGACGCCCTGGCCATGGTGAGGATGAAGCACCTCGCGGACCGGATGCCGGCTCAGCTCTCCGGCGGTCAGCAGCAGCGCATCGCCCTCGCTCGCGCCCTCGTCAACCGCCCCTCGGTCCTGCTGCTCGACGAGCCCATGTCGGCACTCGACCGCAAGCTCCGCGAGGAGATGCAGATCGAGCTCAAGCTCCTGCAGCAGCAGCTCGGCACGACCTTCGTCTTCGTCACCCACGACCAAGAGGAGGCGATGACGATGAGCGACAGGATCGCCGTGATGAACGGCGGACGGATCGAGCAGATCGGCTCCCCGGCGGAGGTCTACGACTCCCCGACGACGGCGAACGTCGCTGGCTTCATCGGCCAGCAGAACTTCTTCACCGGCAGCGTCGAGAACACCGGCCCGGTCGGCGCGAGCGTCACCGTCCCCGGTGCGACCCTCGTGTCGGCGAAGGCACCGGGCCAGCCACTGGTGAAGGGCGGCCCGGCCACCGTCGCGGTCCGCCCCGAGAACGTCACCGTGACCGCCGGCGACGCGGCCGGCCCCAACCAGATCTCCGCCACCCTGATGAGCATCAGCCAGCTCGGCTCCTACCTCCAGGTGGTCATGCTGACCGCCGAGGGCCTCAAGGTCATGGCGCGCACCAACCGCACCGTCGACATGCCGACCCGCATCGGCGACGCCGTCACCGCGAGCTGGAGCGCGGAGAGCGTCACCATCTACCCGACCGCCTGAACACCGGCAGCATCCGCAGCACCTTCACCACCAACCGCCCCGGCAGCCACAGCAACGCAGCCCCACCACTAGGAGAGCATTCCGTGCCCGACGTCCCCCAAGTCCGCATCCTCGCCCCGAAGCTCATGAGCAAGGAGCTCAGCCGGCGCCTGTTCCTGGGCGGTTCCGTCGCAGCGGGCGCGACCCTCGCGCTCGCGGCCTGCGCACCGGGCAGCACCACCGGCGGTCGCGGCACCGGCTCGCTCAACCTCTACACCTGGGGCACCTACGACGACCCCGAGGTGCTCACCGACTTCACCTCGGAGACCGGCGGACCCACGGTCGCGCTCGACAGTTACGGCTCGAACGAGGAGATGATCGCGAAGCTCGCCACCGCGAAGGGCACCAGCGGCTACGACCTGGTCGTCCCGACCCTCGGCTACGTGCCGCAGATGATCGAGCTCGACCTCCTGGAGAAGCTCGATCACTCCAAGCTCCCGAACATGAAGAACCTCGACTCGAACTACACGGGCACGAAGTTCGACGAGAACAACGACTACAGCATCCCGAAGGCGTGGGGCTCGGCCGGCTACGCCTACGACACCACGGTCGTCACCACGCCGATGACGACCTGGGACGACTTCTGGCGCGTCGCGCAGAACGAGGCCAGCGGATCGTTCTCGCTGCTCGACGACCCGAACGAGATCTTCTGGGCCTATGCCTTCTGGAAGGGCATCGACCCGGCCACCAACGACGAGGCCGACCTCGCCGGCTTCCAGGACTTCATCGTCAACACCATGGCGACCCACATCCAGGCCTTCGAGTCGTACCCCAGCGGCACGATCACCCAGAACGGCCGGATCCTCGCGCATGCCTGGAACGGCGACGCGCGCCAGGGCATCATCGAGAACCCCGACCAGAGCCGCTACGTGTACGTGCAGCCCACCGAGGGCGGCGCGCTCTTCCAGGACAACTGGAGCATCGTCAAGGGCTCGGCGAACGTGGACGCCGCGCACGACTTCATCAACTACGTGCTCGACCCCGCCGTGAGCCTCAAGGAGTGCATCTTCATCGGCTACAACACCTGCGTGACGGGCATCGAGGAGGCGGCCACCGAGGGCGGCGACTTCGAGTTCCCGGAGTACGTGTTCTTCACCGAGGACCAGATCAAGGGCCTCGTCTTCGACGAGGTCGTGGAGTCGCAGGAGGAGCGCGTCTCCATCTACAACGAGCTGAAGGCCTCGGCAGGCCAGTGATCACGATGAACGCTGCGCGATGACGGCACTCGACGCTTCGTCCGCCCCGGGGCTCACGCAGAGCTCCGGGATCGGCCCGCGCAGGACGGGCGCCCGCCGGTTCCGGTGGAACGTCGGGCTGCTCGCCCTGCCCATCGGGGTCTGGCTCGTCTTCTTCTTCATCGTGCCGTTCGTCGTCATCCTCTGGTACAGCTTCGGAGACAAGCCGAGCCTCTACGTGACCCACTCCAACGACACGCTGTCGTTGGGACGCTTCGCCGAGGCCCTCAGCCCCGTCTTCTTCCAGACCTTCGCGCGCACGCTGAACATCGCGGCATCGGGGACGCTGATCTGCCTCCTGATCGGCTTCCCGATCGCCTACTGGATGGCCGTCAAGCTGTCCCCGAAGTACCAGGGCCTCGCGCTCGGCCTGGTGCTCGTGCCGTACTGGACCAACTTCCTGGTCCGGACGATCGGCTGGCAGATCACCCTCAGCCCGCAGTCGTTCCTCGCGGACGTCTCGCGGAACCTCGGCTTCGGCACGCCCGAACTGCTCTACACCTCGGGCGCGGTCCAGCTGGGAGTCGTCTACAACTACCTCCCGCTGATGATCCTTCCGCTCTACGTGGCGCTCGAGCGGATGGATCACCGCCTGCTCGAGGCGAGCCGCGATCTCGGCGCCAATGCCTTCGAGGGCTTCCGCCGGGTGACCGTTCCGCTCGCCCTGCCCGGCATCGGCGCGGGCCTGCTGCTCGTGTTCGTGCCGCTGATGGGCGACTACATCACGCCGAGCGTGCTCGGCGGGGCAGCGGGCAGCATGGTCGGCCAGATGGTCGCCTCGCAGTTCCAGACCGCGCAGAACTGGGCTCTCGGGTCGGCGATGGCGATCCTGCTGATGCTCGCGATCCTCGCGGTGGTCGTTGTCTTCGCGATCATCTTCAAGGTGATCGGCATGGTCATCGACAGGGTCGAACGGGTCAACGTGCTCGATGACGCCAAGGGGAGCGCAGCATGACCGCCACCATCGATGCACCGGCCACCGCCACAGCGGTGACCGGGACCGAGACCGAGCCGAAGGGACATCGCCGCAAGGTCGACGTCGGAACCCTGCTGCTCACGATCTGGGGCGTACTCGGCTTCCTGTTCCTGTTCTTCCCGGTGCTCGTGATCATCGCGTACTCGTTCAACACCGGACGCATCCTGCAGGCATGGGACGGCTTCGGGTTCTCCTCCTATGCGGCGGCGCTGAGCAATCCGGCGATCATCTCGGGCGTGCAGGTCTCGCTCTACGTGGCGTTCTGGTCGGCTGTCGTGTCTGCCGTGCTGGGGTCACTGGCCGGCGTTGCGCTCGCCCGCTCGCCGAAGGCCAAGTGGGTCGGCGTCCTCACCGGACTGCTCGCCCTCACCCTGGTCACGCCCGAGATCGTCAACGCGGTCTCTCTGCTGCCGTGGTTCGTCACGCTCGGCACCGATTGGGGGCTGTCCGCGTTCAACCTCGGACTGGTCCGGCTGATCATCGCGCACACCCTGTTCTCCTGCGCGGTCGTGACGTTCATCGTCCGGGCCAGGATGGCGGGGCTCAGCGTTTCCCTGGAGGAGGCAGCTGCCGACCTCGGTGCTCCGCCGATCCGCCGGTTCCTCGACATCACCTTCCCGCTCATGCGTCCCGCGGTGATCTCGGGCGCCCTGCTGTCGTTCACACTCAGCCTCGACAACACGGTGCTCTCGAGCTTCGTGTCCGTCGCGGGGTCGACGCCGTGGCCGGTGTTCGTCTTCTCGTCGCTGCGCTCGAGCCTGCGGCCCGAGATCGCGGCGATGTCGACGCTCATGCTGCTGCTGACCCTCGTCGCACTCGGCCTCGTGGCCTTCGTGCTGTCCCGGGCCAGCAAGAAGACGGGCGAGGGCCCGAGCCTTGCCTCCACCCTCGCCGGCGGCTGATCCATCGGGCGCAAGCACCCTCTGCATGACAACGAACTGCCCAGTTCTGCCGCTTGAAAGCACTCTCAGGCAGCAGAACTGGGCAGTTCGTCCATGCATCGTTGGTCGAGGAGGCCGTTCACGGCCGTCTCGAGACCGGCTGAGCGGGTCCTGACTTACGAGTCGAAGCCGAGGCCGACGGCGTCCATGGCCTTGAGCAGGACGTTGCGCCGTCCCTCGCGGTGGTCGGCGCGGTCGAGCGACCAGCGCGTGGCCTGGATGCCGATCGAGGCGAGCGGCTCGGGCGGGAACGGGATGGGCAGGGACTTCACCATCTCGAGCTCGGTGCGCTCGGTCTTCTCCCCGGAGAGGAGGTCGAGCATGACCTCAGCCGCGAACCTCGTGGCTCCGACGCCGAGTCCGGTGAAGCCGGCGGCGTAGGCGACCCGGCCCTTGCGTGCGGTTCCGTAGAACGCGCAGAAGCGGCTGCAGGTGTCGATGGCGCCCGCCCAGCGGTGGGTGAACCGGATGCCCTCGAGCTGCGGGAACGTCGTGAGGAAGTGGCTGGCGAGCCGCTCGAAGCTCTTCGGCCGCTTCTCATAGCGGGAGCGCACCTTGCCGCCGGCGTAGTACACGGCGTCGTAGCCGCCCCACAGGATCCGGTTGTCGGCGCTCAGTCGGTAGTAGTGGAACTGGTTGGCGGCATCGCCGATGCCCTCGCGTCCACTCCATCCGATCGCGGCGAGCTGTGCGTCGGTCAGCGGCTCGGTCATGAGCACGTAGTCGTAGACGGGAACGGTCATCAGTCGGTTCCGCGCGAGCAGCGACGGGTAGACGTTGGTCGCGAGCGCGACGGAGCCGGCCTGCACGCGGGCGTCGGGGGTGCGGACCTGCACGCCGTCTCCGTCGCTGTCGAGCTCGGTGACGCGGGTGTCCTCGAAGATCTGCACTCCGGCCTCGACCGCGACGCGGGCGAGTTCGACGGCGAGCTTCGCCGGATGCACCAGAGCGGTGGTCCGCGCATCGCGAAGGCCCGCGAGGTAGGTGGGGGAGTCGACGAGCGCTCGGATGGCGTCGCCCTCGAGCAGCTGACTGTGCGGGTCGGCGGCTGCCGCCTCACGCAGCCACTCGACCTGGTGCGGTTCGGTGGCGATGTCGATGCCGCCCGAACGCTCGAAGTCGCAGTCGAGCCCCAGCTCGGCGACGGTGCGCTCGATGGCGTCGAGGTTCTCCATGCCGAGCCGGTCGAGCTGCGCGAGCTCCTGGGGGAACCGCGCCTCGCCATTGGCGGCCCCGTGCGTGAGGCTGGCGGCCACGAACCCGCCGTTGCGGCCGGACGCCGCCCAGCCCACGGTCTTGGCCTCCAGCAGGACCACCGAGCGATCCGGATCGCGCTGCTTCGCGAGCAGCGCCGTCCACAGACCGCAGTAGCCGCCGCCCACCACGACCAGGTCGGCGTGGATGTCGGCGGTCAGGCGGGGGTGCTGCACCCGGGGTCCGAGATCGTTCAGCCAGAACCCCCCACGACGGCTCTGAGCGAGGGAGTGCTCGACGGCGCTCGCGGGTGGAGCCTGGCGTTCGAAGACGGTGGTTGCCACGGATCCGAGCCTACCGGCCACGTCCGACGGACGTTTCCGACAGTCCGCGACCCGTCACGCAATGGATCCGGTATCAGCGCTTCTCGAGCAGGGCATCCTCGATATCGCTGTCCGACCTCTTCGCCGCGCGTCTGCGGACGCGCTGCGCCGCCCGCTCCTGCTCCTCTGGGTCGTCGGCGTTGCGGTACCGGTATTCCTGGCGGATGGCGAAGCCGAGCCCGACGAAGCCGATGATCGCGAAGATCACCCACTGGAAGGCGTAGGAGAGGTGAGGACCCTCATCGATCTCCGGTCGGAAGTTGGGCAACGGCACCTCGGTGACCGAGGGGCTCTCGCTGACCAGGAGGCCGTATGCCCCCGTGTAGGTCGGCTGGTCCAGAGTCGTGGCGATCGTTGGCAGGTGGATCGAGGCGAGCACCCCGGTGGCCGTGGTCCCGGCCGGCACGGTCGGCTCGCCGGGTTTGAGGCGGGCGACGACGCTCACCTGTCCGCTCGGCGGATCGGGAATGCTGTCCGGCGCCAGCGCCGACGACTCGACCGGCAGCCAGCCCCGGTCCACGATGAACACCGAGCCGTCGGCGAGGCGCAGGGGGGTGAGCACCTCGAACCCGGGCTGCGAGCTGCGAGGACGATTGCGGACCAGGAGCTGCTGGTCGGTCTCGTAGGTCCCGGTCATGGCGACCGGCTGCCACTTCTCGGTGACGCGGTAGTCCGTGAGCCCGGTCAGCGCGTCGGCGAGCGGAATCGGCTCGGCGTCGTAGTTCTGCTCGATCCGAGTGTCCTCGGCGACCTTCTCGGCTCTCCGCTCGAGCTGCCACCATGCCAGACCCGCGCAGGCCACGGCGAACAGCACCGCGAGTGCCAGGTAGCGCAGCCACCGTCCGGTGAGCGCGAAGCGCCAGCGGTTCATCGGACCGCTCGGTTCGCGGGCGGCGGCGTCGACTCGGTCATCGCGCCAAGCCTGGCACGACGAGCTGAGACGGGCGGCAGGGCGACGGGTGCCGCGATGGTCGCCGTCGGCCGGACGGCGTCACGGGATCTCGGTGTGCTCCGGCGTGACGCCATCCACGATGCGTGCGGGGAAGTCGCGGGACAGGAGGTAGTCGAGCAGCCACGGCGCGTGCTCGTCGCAGCCGAGCCAGACCTTCACGCGGTCTTCCGAGTGGATGCGGGGGTTGCGCCATTCGATCCGCGCCACCGCCGGCAGTCGGCAGCCGGCCCGCGAGCAGATGGGCACGGCATCCGGTTCCGTCTGCATCCCGTTCACCGCCCCCATGACTATCGCCCGCCTACTGTCCGCTCGTCGGGTCTCGGCGCTGCTCCAGCACGGGAACGACCTGCACCGGGCCGACGATCGAGGTCTGCGGCGCGGGCTTGGCGCCCACGTTCGCGAAGACGACGGCGACGTACGGGAGGACGATGGCTCCGAGACCGAAGATGGCCACGAGCACCAGATTATCCCGAGAGATGATGCAGGCGATGAGGCAGATCGTGCGCACGCCCATGGTCACCGTGTACCTCACGGCGCGAGAGTGCCGCTCCTCGCTGGGAGATGCGGGAAGGTTGGTGAGGGACTGCGGCTGATCGCGTTTGACCATGACCGGATCAGCCTACGCCGGTGGAACGGCGCCCCAGTCGCGGCGCCCCCGTTTACAGCAACGGCACAGCGAGAGGTCCGGAGCGCCGGCCGGGCCGGTGGTCGCGCGGGCGACGCTCTAGGCTGGACGCCGCCGATCGGACGTCGCCGTTCGGCAGGCGACAGGAGCCCGCGTTGACCACTCGAACCGTTCTCATCACCGGCGGGAATCGCGGTATCGGCTATGCGATCGCCGAGGAGTTCGTCGCGCAGGGCCACCGGGTCGCAGTCACCTCCCGCTCCGGCAGCGGCGGGCCGGATGGCGCGCTCACCGTGGCGGGGGATGTAACCGACGCCGCGAGCATCGACGCCGCGTTCACCGCCGTGGAGGCCGAGCTCGGCCCTGTCGAGGTCATCGTCGCCAACGCCGGGATCACTCGGGACACCCTCGTGCTGCGCATGTCCGAGGACGACTTCACGGATGTCATCGACACGAACCTCACCGGGGCCTTCCGTCTGGTCAAGCGCGCATCGAAGGGCATGCTGAAGGCTCGCTTCGGTCGCGTGATCTTCATCTCGAGCGTCGTCGGCCTGTACGGGGGAGCGGGCCAGGTCAACTACTCCGCCTCCAAGGCCGCGCTGGTCGGCATGGCCCGGTCGCTCACCCGCGAGCTGGGCGCCCGTGGCCTCACCGCCAACGTCGTCGCTCCGGGATTCATCGAGACGGAGATGACCGCGGAGCTCCCCGAAGCGCAGCAGGCCGAGTACCGGAAGGCCATCCCCGCCGGTCGGTTCGCGAGCGCGGCCGAGGTCGCGAAGGTCGTCGCCTGGATCGCGAGCGACGACGCCGGCTACATCTCGGGCGCCGTCATCCCCGTCGACGGCGGCCTCGGCATGGGCCACTGAGCACCTCGCCGATCCACAGCCGGATCGAGATGCCACTTTCCGTCCCTATCCGCGCGTTCTTGGGACGGAAACTGGCATCTCGATGACGGGGTCTAGCCTCGCAGGCCGACCAGGGCCAGGATCTGGGAGAGGTCGCGGCCGTCGACGATGACGTCCGCCTGACCACGCACCGGCGCCTTGGCGTCGAAGGCCACCGACAGCCCGGCGCAGGCCATCATCAGCAGGTCGTTGGCGCCGTCCCCGATGGCGATGGTGCGAGCGAGCGGGATACCGCAGGCCGCCGACCACTCGGTCAGCGCCTGCGCCTTCGCCGCGGCGTCGATGATGGGCCCGACCAGTCCGCCGGTCAGCAGCCCATCCCGGACCTCGAGGCGATTGGCTCGCCAGAAGTCGAGGCCGAGCCGGTCCGCGAGTGGATCGAGGATCTCGTGGAAGCCGCCCGAGACGGTGGCGACGCGGCAGCCGGCCGCATGCAGTCCGGCGACCATGGCGGGCACGCCGTCGGTGACGCGGATCTGCTTCCCGATCCGCTCGAACACGTCGACCGGCACTCCGGCGAGGGTCGCGACCCGCTCGCGCAGGCTTGCGGCGAAGTCGAGCTCGCCCTCCATGGCACGGCGGGTGATCTCGGCCACCAGCGGACGGCTGCCCGCTGCGTCGGCGAGCAGCTCGATCACCTCGTCCTCGATCAGTGTCGAGTCGACGTCGAGCACCACCAGGTGGCGGATCCCCGCCCGTGGCAGGGCGAGGGACCCGGTGGCGGTGCCGACCGGCGGGCCCGGGTCGGGCACAGCCGTCCCGGCTACGGCGCTACCCGTTCGCCCTTGCCGACGACGGTGATGCCGCTGTCGGTGACGGTGAAGCCTCGGGAACGGTCGTGCTCGTGGTCGACGCCGACCCGGGCGCCCTCCTCGATCACGACGTTCTTGTCGAGGATCGCGCGGGCGACGACGGTGTTGGCGTGCACGGTGACCCGATCGAACAGCACCGAGTCGGTGACCACGGCGTTCGACTCGATGGTCGACCACGGGCCGATGACGCTGCGCTCGATCCGCGCACCGGAGATGAGGGACCCCAGCGACACGATGGAGTCGGTCATGCTGCCGTTGTTGCCGTGCGCATCGCGCACGAGCTTCGCGGGCGGCGAGTTGAGCTGCTGCGTGTAGATCGGCCACTGGCGGTTGTACAGGTTGAACACCGGCAGAGCCGAGATGAGGTCCTGGTGGGCCTCGAAGAACGAGTCGATCGTCCCCACGTCGCGCCAGTAGAAGCGGTCGCGGTCGGTCGCGCCCGGAACGTCGTTGCGGTTGAGGTCGTAGACCGCCGCGTTGCCCGCCTTCACGAAGGCCGGGATGATGTCGCCGCCCATGTCGTGCTTGGAGTCGGGCAGCTCGGCATCGGCGACGACCGCGTCGATGAGGGCCTGGGTGTCGAAGACGTAGTTGCCCATCGAGGCCAGCACCTCGTCGGGGGAGTCGGCGAGTCCCTTGGGGTTGGCCGGCTTCTCCAGGAACTTCTGGATGGAGGTGGGCTTGCGCACACCCGTCTGGATCACGCCGAACTGGTTCGCGAGCGAGATCGGCTGTCGGATCGCCGCGACGGTCACTCCGCTGCCCGATTCGATGTGGGCGTCGATCATCTGGCTGAAGTCCATGCGGTACACGTGGTCGGCACCGACCACGACCACGATGTCGGGCTTCTCGTCGTTGATGAGGTTGAGGCTCTGCAGGATGGCGTCGGCCGATCCCGAGAACCAGCGCTTGCCGAGCCGCTGCTGGGCGGGCACCGATGCCACGTACGCGTTCAGCAGGCCCGACAGCCGCCAGGTCTCGGCCACGTGGCGGTCGAGGCTGTGCGACTTGTACTGGGTGAGGACGACGATCTGGGTGAGACCGGAGTTGATCAGATTCGACAGCGCGAAGTCGATCAGGCGGTAGGTGCCGCCGAAGGGCACAGCGGGTTTGGCTCGGTCGGCCGTCAGGGGCATGAGGCGCTTGCCCTCACCTCCGGCGAGGACGATTCCGAAGATCTTCTTTGATGCCATGAGCCAACCTTAGAGCCTGATGAGGGCGCAAGTACCCACCCTCATCGGGGCACATCCGGTGGCTCCATGAGCACACATGGAGGTAGGGCAGCGGGAGGGGTGCAGGGACTAACGTGGTGCCGTGCGAGTCGATCTGCTGACAAGGGAGTATCCGCCGGAGATCTACGGCGGGGCAGGGGTCCATGTGGCCGAACTGGTGAAGGCGCTGCGCGCCGACATCGACGTCACCGTGCGGTGCTTCGGCCTGCCGCGCGACGAGCCGGGCGTGTTCGCCTATCAGGTGCCGGGGCAGCTGGCCGATGCCAATCCGAGCCTCGCGACTCTGGGCGTCGATCTGCAGATCGCGGCGGACACCGCGGGCGCCGATCTCGTGCATTCGCACACCTGGTACGCCAACGCGGCCGGAAAGCTCGCATCGATGCTGCACGGCATCCCGCACGTCGTCACCGCGCACAGCCTCGAGCCGCTGCGTCCGTGGAAGGCCGAGCAGCTGGGCGGCGGATACCGGATCTCGAGCTGGATCGAGAAGGAGTCGTTCGAGTCGGCGTCGGCGGTCATCGCGGTCAGCGACGGGATGCGTCGCGACATCCTGCGCAGCTACCCCTCCATCGACCCGGCCAAGGTCTCGGTCGTCTACAACGGCATCGATCTCGAGGACTGGGCGCCGCTCGACGACGAGGCGCTCGTCCGCTCGCTCGGCATCGATCCCGAGCGTCCCTCCGTGGTCTTCGTCGGTCGGATCACCCGGCAGAAGGGCCTTCCGTACCTGCTGCGCGCCGCCCGCCTGCTGCCTCCTGAGGTGCAGCTCGTGCTCTGCGCCGGTGCACCCGACACGGCGGAGATCATGGCCGAGGTCAGCGGCGCGGTCGCCCAGCTGCAGACGGAGCGCACCGGTGTGGTCTGGATCGATCGCCTGCTCAGTCGAACCGAGCTGCGCGCGGTGCTGAGCTCGGCCACCACCTTCGTCTGCCCCTCGGTGTACGAGCCGCTCGGCATCGTCAACCTCGAGGCGATGGCTTGCGGCGCCGCGGTCGTCGGCACCGCGACCGGCGGCATCCCCGAGGTCGTCGCGGACGGGGTGACCGGACGCCTCGTGCCGATCGAGCAGGTCGACGACGGCACCGGGACCCCGCTGGATCCCGACCGGTTCGTCAAGGATCTCGCTGAGACGCTGACCGAGGTCGTGTCCGATCCCGCCCTGGCGTCGCGATACGGCGAGGCGGGAAGGCGACGCGCCGAGGAGCTTTTCAGCTGGTCGAGCATCGCCGCCCAGACCCGAGAGATCTACGCCTCGCTGCTCTGACTCCCCGTCCGCAGGCCCGACCTGCTCCACCGGTCCGCTGCGCCGCTGAACGCGCGCCGCGGCCCGGACCGCTCCTGTTCCTCCCAGTAGTCTGGATCTCATGACAACGGTTCTCGACCTGAAGGGCGTCACCGTCGTCCGCGATGGCAACGACATCCTCGACAAGGTCGACTGGACCGTCGACAGCTCCGAGCGATGGGTCGTGCTCGGTCCGAACGGCGCGGGCAAGACGACGCTGCTGCAGATCGCTGCGGCCCTCATCCATCCGACGCGGGGCAACGCCACGATCCTCGAGTCCGCGCTCGGCAAGAGCGACGTGTTCGAGCTGCGCCCTCGGATCGGCTTCGCGAGCACCGCGATGGCCAAGCGCATCCCGGCGAGCGAGACGGTGCTCGACGTCGTGCTGACCGCCGCCTACTCCGTCACCGGACGCTGGAACGAGGAGTACGACGATCTCGACGTGCGCCGCGCCCAGCGCGTGCTCGCCGAATGGAAGCTCGGCCACCTCGGCGACCGCCGCTTCGGACTGCTCAGCGACGGCGAGCAGAAGCGCGTGCAGATCGCCCGTGCGGTGATGACCGACCCCGAGCTGCTGCTGCTCGATGAGCCGGCCGCCAGCCTCGACCTGGGCGCCCGCGAAGAGCTGCTCCAGCTGCTCGGCGGCTACGCCAGCTCGCCGTTCGCGCCCGGGATCATCATGGTCACCCACCACGTGGAGGAGATCCCGCGCGGATTCACCCACGCCCTGCTGCTCAGCGACGGCGCCGTCGTGCGCTCCGGCCCGATCGACGAGGTCATCACCTCCGAGGTCCTCTCGGAGGCCTTCGGCGTCAGCCTCGAGGTCGTCAACACGGGTGGACGATTCGCGGCTCGCGCCAGTTAGTCCTGCTGCCGGTGTCGAGTAGGCGCGTCGGCGCCGTATCGAGGCCCTCGAATCGGATGGCATGCCCGCCCAAGCTCTGATAACCTTGTCCGTCGGCTCGTCCCAGTTCCACGGCGGCCCCACCAGCTCCAGTCGGGTGCATCGCCCGACCTGTGACTCCGCATCCATCGATTGAGGAATACCGCTATGAAGTCAGGCGCCCACCCCGAGTACAAGGCAGTCGTCTTCCGCGACCTCGCGTCCGGTGAGACCTTCCTCACCCGCTCCACCGTCTCGAGCGGCAAGACCATCGAGCTCGACGGCGAGACCTACCCGGTCATCGACGTCGAGATCTCGTCCGCCTCGCACCCGTTCTACACGGGCAAGCAGCGCATCATGGACTCCGCCGGCCGCGTCGAGAAGTTCAACCAGCGCTTCAAGAACTTCGGCAAGTAGGCCACCGAGCTTCAGCCGCCTCGAATGCCGTCCGGATCCGTCCGGGCGGCATTCGTGCGTCTGCAGGGCGAACACTGTTGCGCGGACAGAACACTGCGGTCTAGGGCAGTGCTCGGTCCGTACGACAGTGCTCGGCGCTAGATCAGCGCAGGGGCCAGGCGCCGTCGGCGGTGAAGTCGGGGTCGCGGGTGCGGCGCATGTACTCCTGGAAGTCCGCCGCCTGGATCCGGCACCACTCCGCCTGCATGGCGTGCAGCCGATCCATTTCGACGCCGAGCTCGACGGGGTAGCGGCGGGCGATGGCCTGCGCCACCCGGCCGGCAGCGATGGCGTCGGCGCCGGCGTCGTGCGCGGTCTCGAGCGGCACTCCGTAGAAGGCGGCGTTCAGCTCGAGGGTGCGCTTGCCCTTGCGGTACTTGTCCAGCGCACGATCGAGAACCAGCGCGTCGACGATGAGCTGGGTGCCGTCGAGCGGCTCGAGCCCGAGCCGGGCGGCCTCCCGCGACAGCAGGGTGAGGTCGTACGGGGCGTTGTAGATCGCGAGCGGGAAGCCGCGTCTGGTGACCGAGCGGATGGCGTCGAGGATCTCGGGCACGACCTCGGCGGGGGAGCGGCCGAAGCGGCGCACGCGTGCGTCGTCGATGCCGTGCACCGCCGTGGCGCCGGCGGGGATCGGCTCGCCCGGGTCGATGATCCACTCCTTGCGCTCGACGATGGCACCTGTCTCGTCGATCAGTCCGACGTGCGCGGTGACGATCCGAGCGATGTCGGTATCGATTCCGGTCGTCTCGAGATCGAAGACGCCCAGCGCGTCGGACCACTCGGGAGGACCGGGCAGCAGCGGCTCGAGCAGGGCGGGCGCAGGGGGGACGGGCCGCGCCGGTGCCGGCGCGACGTGGGTCCGCGTCGGCACATCGGGGTGCTCGAAGTCGAGCTCCGCCCACTCCAAATCGAAGAGGGGCGTCGCGAACGGATCTGCGCTGCGCCGGGTCACCCCGTCAGCCTAGATCTGGCCTCCGTCATCGGCCGTAGCCCGCGCCAGACGGCGCGCGTTGCCGATCTTCAGCCAGTAGAAGCTCTGCGTTCCCAGGGTCAGGGTGACGTTGCCTTCTGCGTCGACCTTGGGGAACTGGCCGCCGCCGAAGAGGTCCGTCAGCTCTTCGCCGGCGAACTCGGGCACCGAGACGGTCGTCGAGATCGGGTTGTGCGAGAAGTTGAAGACGCACAGGATGTCCTCCGGCTGATCGCCGAAGTGCTGTCCGCTGCCCTTGTAGGAGCGCACGAAGGCGAGAGCCGACTCGTGGTCGGTGGTCTGCACGTGCATCGTGCCGAGGCCGAAGGTCGGATGCGCCTTGCGCACGTGGATGACGTTGCGCACCCAGTGCAGCAGCGAGCGCGACTGGGCCAGCTGCGCCTCGACGTTGACCTGGCCGTAGTGGTACACGAGCGACTGGATCACGGGCAGGAAGAGCTTGCCGGGATCGGCGGATGAGAAGCCCGCGTTGCGATCCGGCGTCCACTGCATCGGGGTGCGGGACGCGTCGCGGTCGGCGAGCCAGATGTTGTCGCCCATGCCGATCTCGTCGCCGTAGTAGAGGAACGGGCTGCCGGGGAGCGAGAACAGGATCGCGTGGGCGAGTTCGAGCTCGGCGCGGGAGTTGTCGAGCAGCGGCGCGAGACGCCGCCGGATGCCGATGTTGGAGCGCATCCGCGGGTCGTAGGCGTACCAGCCGTACATCGCCTGCCGGTACTCCTCCGAGACCATCTCGAGCGTGAGCTCGTCATGGTTGCGGAGGAACACGCCCCAGGCGGCGCTGGAGGGCACGTCGGTGGTCTCGGAGAGAATCTTGATGAGCTCGTTCGAGGTCTGCGAGCGCAGGGAGTAGAAGATGCGCGGCATGATCGGGAAGTCGAACGCCATGTGGCACTCGGGGTCCTCCTCGGTGCCGAAGAACGCAGCGACCTCGCGCGGCCACTGGTTGGCCTCGGCGACCAGGATCCGTCCGGGGTAGTCGCGGTCCATCATCGCCCGCAGGCGCTGGATGAACTCGTGCGTCGGCGGCTCGCCCTCTCCGTTGCCGTCCGGCGACTCGAACAGATACGGGATGGCGTCGAGCCGCAGTCCGTCCACGCCCAGGTCGAGCCAGAAGCGGACCGTGTCGAAGATCTCCTGCTGCACCGCCGGGTTCTCGAAGTTGAGGTCGGGCTGGTGCGAGAAGAAGCGGTGGAAGAAGAACTGCCGACGGACGGGATCGAACGTCCAGTTCGACTCCTCGGTGTCGACGAAGATGATCCGGATGTTCGGATACTCCTCGTCGGTGTCGCGCCAGACGTAGTAGTCGCCGTACGGCCCCTCGGGGTCGCTCCGTGACTGCTGGAACCAGTCGTGGGCGTCGGAGGTGTGGTTGAGCGGGAAGTCCATGATGATCCGCATGTTGCGCTCGTGCGCCTTGCGGACCAGCTCGCGGAACTCGTCGAGGGTGCCGAACTCCGGCAGGACCGCCTTGAAGTCCGAGACGTCGTAGCCGCCGTCGCGGAGAGGCGACTGGTAGAACGGCGGCATCCAGAGCGCATCGACCCCGAGCCACTGCAGGTACTCCAGCCGGGAGATGAGCCCGCCGAGATCGCCGGTGCCGTCTCCGTTCCCGTCGACGAACGAGCGGACCATGACCTCGTAGAACACGGATCGGCGGTACCACTGCGGATCGAGGGCCAGACCAGGCAGAGTGATGGGGGCAGTGAAGCTCACGGACATCCCTTCGGCGACGGAAGACCCTTCTCCGGGCCCGTGCATCAACCCTAGCGAGTCGCTCGGAGCCGATTCTCACCTTGCTTTCGGCGTTCGTCTCCGCCGCGTCGAGCTCGGCGCGTCGGACAGCCGCCATAGACTCGACCGGATGAAAACGGTCGCTTCGCCCTATGCAGGGCTCGTCGACGCGGTGGAGGTCCGGACCCAGAAGGTCGACGTGCTGGGCAGCGCGACGCGCTACTGGGAGTACGGACCGGTCGGCGCCGAGGTCACCATCGTGGCGGTGCACGGCTTCCGCGGAGACCACAACGGCCTCGAGTCGATCGTCGCCCACCTCTGCGCGAACGATCCGCGGATCCGCGTGATCTCTCCCGATCTCCCCGGCTTCGGCGTCTCCGAGCCTCTGCACTACGACGTGCATGACCTCGCCGGCTACGCGAGCTGGCTGCGCGCCTTCCTCGACCGTCTCGGGCTGCTCGGTACCGCCGTCGTGCTCGGCCACTCCTTCGGCTCGATCGTCGTCGCGGCGGCGCTCGGCGGAGGACTTCCCGCGCCGCGTGCGATCCTGATCAATCCGATCGCCTCGCCCGCCCTGTCGGGGCCGAACGCCGTCGGCACGCGACTCGCGATCTTCTACTACTGGCTGGGTGCCCGTCTGCCGGAGCGGCTCGGGTTCTGGATCCTCCGCTGGCGACTGGTCACCCGCGGGATCAGCATCTTCATGACGAAGTCGAAGGACCCGGTGCTGCGCCGCTGGGTGCACAACCAGCACGACCGCTTCTTCGGCGCCTTCGCCAACCGACAGGTCGTGCTGGACGCGTTCCGAGCATCCGTGAGCCATGACGTCAGCGAATACGCACCGTCCATCGCCATCCCGGTCCAGCTGATCGCCGCCGAGCTCGACGACATCACCCCGGTCGCGGACAACGAGGCTCTTGCGCGCCTGTTCCCATCGGCGGACCTGAAGATGATCCCGGGCGTCGGACACCTCATCCACTACGAGGTCCCCGCAGAGGCGGCCCGCCAGATCGACGCCTTCGTGCTGCCGCAGAGCCCACCCGCCTCGTGAGCCCCTCGCCGATGAGCCCGACGCCGATGGAGGCCGCCCTGTGAAGCTCGTCGTCGACTGCCGCTACATCCGCACGGACGGCCGGCACGACGGGATCAGCCGCTACAGCAACGGCATCGTCACCGCGCTCGCCCGACGAGCCGCCCGGTCTCCGGACGTCGAGCTGACCATGCTGATCAGCTCGAAGAAGCAGCTCGAGCTGCTGCCCGACCTGCCATGGGCCATGGCTTCCGCACCGACCAGCCCGCGCGAGCCCCTGGTGGCGCTGCAGGTCAACCGGCTCGAGCCCGACGTCGTCTTCACGCCGATGCAGACCATGGGCAAGCTCGGACGGCGCTACCGACTGGTCGTCACGCTGCACGATCTCATCTACTACCGCCACCGCACGCCTCCGCGCGAGTTCGCCTGGTGGGTGCGGCTTCTGTGGCGCATCTACTACCTCGCCTGGTGGCCGCAGCGGCTGCTGCTCAACGGCGCCGACTCGGTGGTCACTGTCTCGAAGACCACGAAGCGGCTGATGGCGCAGCACCGGCTCACCCGGCGCCGAGTGGACGTGGTCTACAACGCATCCGACGATCCGGTGGGGGAGCGGCTGGCCCTCGCGAGCGCTCGGACGCCGCCGGCTCCCGCTTCATCGGAGCCGCGGATCCTCATCTACATGGGCTCGTTCATCGGCTACAAGAACGTCGAGGCGCTCGTGCGCGCCATGGCCTTCCTGCCCGATCACGAGCTGCATCTGATGAGCCGGATCACGCCGGACGAGCTGCACCGGCTGGAGCGGATCGCCCCCGGAGCGCGCCTGAGATTTCACAACGGGGCCACGGACGAGCAGTACGCGGATGCTCTGCTGAGTGCCACAGCGCTCGTCTCCTCGTCGCTCGACGAGGGGTTCGGAATCCCCGTCATCGAGGCGATGCGCCTGGGCACGCCCGTGGTGATCAGCGACATCGAGATCTTCGAGGAGATCGGCGGCGACGCGGCGATCCTCGTCGACCCGCACGATCCCGCGGCGATCGCGCAGGCCATCGGCACCCTCGACGACCCGACCGAATGGGCGGCGCGATCGGCCGCGTCCGTGAGGCAGGCCGAGCTGTTCAGCTGGGATGCCTCCGCGGCGGTGCTCTGGGACGTCCTGGTGCAGCTGGGTGAGCGGCCGAAGCGCTGAGGATCGAACCGTCATGGGCCTCGATACGGCCTACTCGACCAGCGGGCCGCGACATTCTCGTTGGTCGAGTAGGGCGCCCTGCGCCCGTATCGAGGCCCCGCGCGTGAGTTCAGTGGATCCGCGCCACCGTGCCGCCGGTGAGCTCCACGAGACGGGCAGGGGAGATCGGGAAGACCGCGTTCGGCATGCCGGCCGCCGCCCACAGGATCTCCAGGGCGAGCAGATCCTCATCGATGAGCGTCGGCAGCGGTGCGGGATAGCCGAATGGCGGCACACCGCCGATCGAGTAGCCGGTCGCGGATTTGACGACGGCGGCCGTCGCCTTGCCGACGGTGCCGCCGAGCGCTCCGCCTACCAGCTCTGTGTCCACCCGGTTCGGTCCCGAGGCGAGCACGATCACGGGCGCACCATCGACTTCGAAGACGAGCGACTTCACGATCGCGGCGACAGGGACGCCCAGCGCAGCTGCCGCATCGGCCGCCGTGTGCGCACTCTCGGCGGTCTCCTGCACGGCACCCGATTCGCCCAGCTCGAGCAGGGTGGCTCGGAACCGCTCAGCGTTGCGATGCATCGCCATCCCCGCTCTCGATCTCCGTCGCGGTCAGGGAGGCCGGGACACCTGTCTCGAGCACGATCTCCGGGTCGCCGGGTGGCGTCTTCCACGGCTTGCCGTTGAATTCGACCAGCCCGATCCGTCCGTCGCGATAGGCGAAGCGGTGCGAGGAGCCGTTGGCGATGAGCTGACCCTCCTCGGGCCACACCCACTTCGTCACGTCACGGACGAGCGATCCGATCACCCCGCCGTGACTGACCACGAGGATCGACTGGTCGGGGCGGGACTGCGCCAGCTCGATGAGCGCGGGGCGCACCCTGCGCACGACGTCGCCGCGCGTCTCACGGCCGTGCACCTCCTGACCCTCGGCATGCAGCGCGTCGATCTCGGCGCCCGTCATCCCTTCAGCAGTGCCGTAGTGCCGCTCGACGAGGGCGTCGATCGGCTCGATGACGTCGATGCCGACCTCGGAGCCGATGATCTGCGCGGTCTCCATCGCCCGGGAGAGCGGGCTCGACACGATCGCGTCCCAGCGGTCCGCGGCGAGCCGGCGGCCGGCCTCCCGTGCCTGCTGGCGGCCGGTGTCGTTGAGCGGGATGTCGCTCGATCCCTGGATCCGGCCGGCCAGGTTCCAGTCCGTCTGGCCGTGGCGGACGAGGACGAGATGGGTCACGCGGTCTCCCGGAGCTCAGGGCCACCCTGGCGGTCTGCCCGCGCTGCCTAGACGAGCAGGCGGGCGGCGAGCGCTTCCAGCGTCTCGGAGGTGCCGGCGTCCAGCTTAACGGTGGCCTTCGCGTCGCCTCGTGTCGCGCCCCGGTTGATGATGACGACCGGGATCCGGCGGCGGCGTGCGATCTCGAGCAGCCGGACGCCCGAGTTCACGGCCAGCGATGATCCGGCGATGATCAGGCCGTCGGATCGCTTCACCAGCGCGCTCGCCTCGAGGAACTTCTCAGACGGCACCAGTTCGCCGAAGAAGACGACCTCCGGCTTGAGGATCCCGCCGCAGACCGAGCATTCGGGGACCACGAAGTCGTCGATGTTGGCCACCTCGGCATCGCCGTCGGGGTTGATCGTGACGGCATCGGGGGCTTCGAGCCACGGGTTCGCGGCGTCGATCCGCTCGGCCACGCTCACTCGGGCGAAGGACTGGTTGCAGGTCAGGCACCGGACCCGGTCGACCGAGCCGTGCAGATCGACCACGTGCCGCGACCCCGCCTTGAGGTGCAGCCCGTCGACGTTCTGGGTGACCACGCCGTTCGTGATCCCGGCCTGCTCGAGGTCGGCGAGGATCCGGTGGCCGGCGTTGGGCTGCGCGTCGTCGAAGGCGCGCCAGCCCAGATGGCTGCCCGCCCAGTACCGCTGGCGGAACCGCTCGCCGGCGAGGAACTGCTGGTAGGTCATGGGGGAGCGCTTGGGTGCCCCGGCGCCGCGGTAGTCGGGGATGCCGGAGTCGGTGCTCACCCCTGCGCCGGTGAGGACCGCCAGAGTGCGGCCCTTGAGGAGCTCGGCGACGGCATCGATGGAGGAGGCCGTGGCCGCCGGTGACGCTAGCGTGGACATCGTTCCTCCCGAGGACAGCCTAGATCGCGGAGTTTTCGGGCGTGTTTCCATCCCCGGTGAACTCCCACGCAATCGAGCGCTCGACCTGCGTGTCCGCCCACCGACCACCCGCCTCACGACCTGCCGCATGGGCTGTGGGTGCGCTTCGACCAGAGAGGCCGGCGTTGCCCGTCATCCCCATCGACGACCTCGACCGCCCTGAGCTCGAGGACTACTCGCGCCTGACCGATGTGGCGCTGCGACGCAAGCTGGAGCCAGCGGGCGGCCTGTATCTGGCCGAGTCGACGAAGGTGATCGGGCGGGCTCTCGCAGCGGGGCATCGCCCGCGTTCGGTGCTCATCCGTGCGTCCTGGCTCGAGGAGATCGAGGCTCTGCTCGCCGACCAACCCGATGTGCCGATCTTCGTCGGCGCCGACGAGGTGATCGAGCGGCTGACGGGCTTCCACCTGCATCGCGGTGCCATCGCCTCGATGCACCGTCCTGCGCTGGTGCCGGCCGCAGACCTGCTCTCGGGCGCCCGGCGTGTGGTCATCCTCGAGGACATCGTCGATCACACCAACGTCGGGGCCATCTTCCGTGCCGTCGCCGGACTCGGCGCGGATGCCGTGCTCGTCACGCCCCGCTGCGCCGACCCGCTCTACCGGCGCAGCGTCCGCGTCAGCATGGGGACGGTGCTGCAAGTCCCGTGGACGCGACTGCCCGAATGGCGCGAGGCGACCCCACTGCTGCACGAGCACGGGTTCAGCATCGCCGCGCTCGCCCTCTCGGACGACGCGGTGACCCTCGATCGCTTCGCCGCCGATCCGCCGGAGAAGGTCGCCCTCGTGCTCGGCACGGAGGGCGACGGGCTGTCGCGCAGCGCGCTGCGGTCGGCGGACGTGACGGTGACCATCCCCATGCTGCACGGCGTCGACTCGCTGAACGTCGCAGCGGCGAGTGCCGTCGCCCTGTGGGCACTGCAGCCGCGCGGCTGAAGGGGACCTCAGCGGCGGTGGGCCGACGCGCGCCAGGTCATCAACGCGATGTTCGCCACCGCCGTCGCGATGCCCAAGACGACGAGGGGCGGGCCGATCTGCACGAAGAGCTGAGAGCTGGCGTAGCCGAGCAGCTGAGGGTTGTCGAACACCGAGACCGTCGGGGCGCGGCCGTCGGAGGTCGGCTGATACACGCTGGAATCGAAGTTGTAGCCGAAGATCATCGTCGCCCAGTTGTTGAGGAACAGCCAGCCTCCGCCGATCACCAGCGCGACGCTGATGACCCAGAGGGTGATGGTGAGCACTCGCGCCGAACTCGAGCCGGCCGGGGCGTCCAGGGGCGATCGGTCCGGCGGTGCGGCATCCGCTGCATCGGCGTCGCGAACGTCAGCCTTCTGCTCGGCGATCGGCGCGGAATCGGGCCCGTCGCTCGATGCGAGCGGACCGGACATCGCGGCTCCGCGGGCGGCGGGTGTCGCCGCAGGAGGTGACACCGGTGCTGGAAGCCGCGGGTGGTCGAACAGATCCTCGACCTGGCGGACGGCGTCGCTCCAGACGGGCACCACCGATCCGCGGGCGGCGGCCGAAGGATCGATGGGTCGGGCATTCGTCGTGAGCACTGGCGCGGTCGGGGCGGCACTTCCGTCCCAGCCGCGCTGGAACTCGGCGGGATGGCGAGGATCGAACGCCGGGTCGCTCTCGTGCACACCGTCACCCTACGGCGAGCACTTGACGTGCGCACGTGCTGCGGACGGACGACTTCTGGTCCATCCGCAGTACTGCGGCGACTGCTGAGGGGCTGGGGACTACGGGCAGGTGGCCTTGGCGTAGGTGAGGGTGATCGCGGTATCCGCGCGTGCGGCCGAGCCTGCGGCCACGCTCTGCGCCGTCGGCTTGCCCGTGCCGCCCGGGGTGACCTGACACTGCGGGGTGATGTTGCCGGCCGAGAAGCCCGCCTGTGTCCAGGCGACCGCCGCACCCGCCACCGAGTTGTACGGCGTGACGAGGTCGGGGACCGTCTTCAACGCCCCGTTGCTCGTGTAAACCGTGATGTACGCGCCCTTGCTCGCCTCACCCGTGGGGTTGGTGCCGGAGACCTGGCCGGCCGGCAGGTTGGAGTCCTGCTGTCCGCCGTCCTGAGCGTTGAAGCCCGAGGCCTGCAGGATGCTCCTCGCCTGGTCGTAGCTGAGCCCGGTGACGCTCGGGATGTCGGACGTCTGGCCGCGCAGCAGCTCGCTGGCGGGGTCGGGGAACGCATCGCCGCCGTACTTCTGGTTGGCGACCTCCATGATCCGAGGCCAGATGTTGTGGCGCAGGGTGGCGGCCTGGATGCCGTTGAACTTGATGTTCCGGAGGTTGACGAAGCCCGACGCGTTGAAGACTCCGACCGTGGTGGCGACCTTGGAGCTCGCGCCGCTCATCCAGGTCGCGAAGGCGTCGTCGGTGGTGCCCGTCTTGCTGAACATGGGCACCCGGGTGGTGATCCGGCTGTAGGAGGGTGATCCGGTCCCGCCGGTGAGCGCCTTGTTGAGCGCATACTCCGTGGCGGCGGTGATCTTGGGATCGACGTTCTGCGAGCACTCCGACGGTGGCACAGGCACCTCTGTGCCGTCGGCCGCGACGATCCGCTCGATCGCGATGGGCTTGCAGTACATCCCGTTCGCGGCGACGGTGGCGAACGCGGCGGCCATCGTGAGCGGCGCGATCTCATTCGTGCCGAGCACCGATCCGGCGCCCTGCTCGAGGGGCGCGTACTGGGTCTTGCCGTCGGCGTCCAGGATCAGCTGACCATACTCGGGCGACTCGGAGTCGGTGTTCCGCAGCAGATTGGCTCGATGGGCGCCCATCGACTCGGCGGTCTTGCGGATCTCGCAGAGATCGAGCTGCTTGGCCATGGCCATGAAGCCGGTGTTGCGCGAGGTCATGGTGTTGTCGAGAGCGGTGGCGAACTGGCCGTTGTCGAGTTCGTCGTTGTTGGGGTTGTAGCCGGGGAAGTAGACGGTGCCGCCGTTGCAGGAGTCGCGGAAGGCTCCCCAGTCGGTGGCCGGCTTGCGCGCGTCGGTGACCTCATTGAGGCCGTGGCCCTCCTTGAGCCACTCGGTGAGGGTGAACATCTTGTAGGTGGAGCCGGGCTGGAAGCCGCTCGATCCGCCGTAGTCCTCGTCGGTGTTGTAGTTCACCGCGCTGTAGTTGGCGCCGCTGCCCAAGACCTCGGGGTCGGCGGAATAGTCCTTGTTCTGCGCCATGGCCAGGATCTTGCCCGTGCCCGGCTGGACCGATACGGCGACCGATCCGATGTCGATTCCGTCGGCGGACTTGGGCACGAACTCGTTGATCGCGTTCTGCGCCGTGTTCTGCAGGTCGAGGTCGAGGGTCGTGTAGACGTCGTAGCCGGCACGCACGAAGGTGGACCAGCGGGTGTCCTCGTCGGGGCCGAAGAACTCGTCGTTCTGGAAGATGCGCGTGATGTAGTCGCAGAAGTAGCCGGCGCCGGCCGGAGCGCTCGCACAGCCGGTGCTCGCCTGGTGGATGTCCGGAGTCACCGGGCTGGCGACCGCCTCGTCGTGCTCGGTCTGGGTGATCAGGTCCTGATCGAGCATGTCGTCGATGATGCTGTCGCGACGGATCTTGTTCTGCGAGTAGCCGTCGGCGGCGCCGTTGATCTCGGCCCCTGTGTAGTCGAGCCGGAACTTCTCGGGGTTGTTGACGATCGCGATCAGGCTGGCCGCCTGCGCCAGGGTGAGGTTCGCGGCGGTGGTGTTGAAGTAGTAGTTGGCCGCGGCCTCGATGCCGTACACCCGACCGCCGAAGCCGGCGATGTTGAGGTAGCCGAGGAGGATCTGATCCTTCGTGTACTTCTTCTCGAGCCCGATCGCGAGGCGCATCTCGCGCAGCTTGCGACTGGGGCTCGGCGCCACCTCGGCCTCGTAGGCCTTGTCGATCTCATCGGGATCGGTCAGTCCGCGGATGGCGTTGTTGATCCGGACGTTCTTGACGTACTGCTGGGTGATCGACGAGCCGCCCTGCACGTCGTTTCCGCGCAGGTTGCTGAGGATGGCGCGGGTCGTGCCCATGATGTCGACGCCGCCGTGCTCGTAGAAGCGGCGGTCCTCGCCGGCGACGGCTGCGTTCTTGGCGTAGCCCGATATCTGGTCCCAGGCCACCTCGACGCGGTTCTCGTCGTAGAAGCTCGCGAGCAGCACGGGGGAGCCGTCGGTGTTGGTGGCGTAGATGTTGGTCCGCTGGGAGAGCTCGCCGATCTCGAGGTAGGTCGGAAGGTCCTCGAAGATGCCGATCGTGTCGGTCGCGGCCATGCTGGTGAGCGCGATGGCCGGGGTGATGGCCACCGTCGCGAGGACGCCGGCCGCGGCGCTGACGGCGACGAAGCCGATGAAGCCTCCGAGCCTGCTCGCCACGCGGGGATTAGCCAATTCTCGCCCTTTCCGCCGCCAGGATACGTGAGGCGGGCGACACCTCCGTGCCACGGCGTCCGGCACGGCGGTTTGCCAGGCGATCGTGATGAAGCCGTGACGCGCGGATCCGCACGGCCATCCGCGGCGCTCCTGGTGCGCCTCAGTGTCGTCGCGCCTCAGTGTCGTCGCGCCTCAGGGCCGCTCGGACCTGGCCCGCCTAGCATGAGCGGGTGCAGCAGGCGACGAGACGATCGAGCGACCGTTTCGGCAGCTCTCACAGCTCGAGCGGTGAGAGCGACGGCACACCCGAGCGGACGCTGCGCCGTCGCCGGGCCATCCGGCGGCGCCGCCGGATCGCCGTGTTCAGCGTCCTGGGAGTGCTGCTCGCACTGCTCATCGGCACCGGCGTCTACCTTCCCGCAGCGGCGTCGGCCGCCGTGCCGGCAGCGCTGCCGACCGTCACACAGCCCGTGCTGCCCGCCGTGGATCCGGTGGTCAGCCCGGTCTGGCCGAGCTTCGGGCGCGGCGCGATCGGCGCGACGGGCTTCGACGGCGTGCTGGCCTCCAGCGGCGATCAGAGCGCCTTCCCGATCGCGAGCATCACCAAGGTCGTCACCGCTATGGTCGTGCTCGACGCGCATCCTCTCGCCGAGGGCGAGGACGGGCCCGAGATCGAGTTCACCTCCGCCGACGTCGAGATCCTCGACGAGGTGCTCGCCCAGGACGGCTCGTGGCAGGCCGTCGAGCCGGGGGTGGTGATGAGTCAGCGCGAAGTGATGGAGACGATGCTCATCCCGTCCGCCAACAACTACGCCGAATCGCTCGCCGTATGGGCGTACGGATCGGTGGACGCGTATCTGGCGGCGGCGCGAGCCTGGCTCGACGGCCACGGGCTGACCGACACGACCGTTGTGGACACCAACGGACTGAATGCCGGGGACACGAGCACTCCGGCGAATCTGGTCGCGCTCGGCCAGCTGGCGCTCGCCCAGCCGGCCATCGCCGCGATCGTGGTCAAGCAGAGTGCCGAGGAGCCCTACGTCGGCGAGATCGACAACACGAATGGGCTGCTCGGAACTTCGGGGATCGACGGGATCAAGACCGGCACCACGGACGAGGCCGGCGCCTGCCTGCTCTTCTCGACCGATGTGGTGGTCGGAGCGCAGTCGATCACCGTCGTCGGAGTGATCCTCGGAGCCGAGGATCACGACGTGCTCGACGCAGCGGTGCTCGATCTGCTGGCCAGCGTGACCCCCGGGTTCCAGGAGCTTCCGCTCGTGACGGAGGGTGAGGCGTTCGCCAGCTACGAGACGGTCTGGGGCGAGACGGCGACCGCCGTGAGCAGCGAGACCAAGTCGGTGCTCGTCTGGTCCGGAAGCGACACGACGTCCACCGCCGCCGTGACCGCGGAGCCGCTGGACGAGGGCACGGCAGGCGAAAGCGTCGGCCAGGTCGACTTCACCGTGGGCAGTCAGACCGTCTCGGTGCCGCTGGTGCTCGACGCCGCCATCGAGGAGCCGGACTTCGAGTGGCGCGTGATGCACCCGCCGTGGACGCGAGACGACCTGGCGCCCGCCGCCTAGTCCTGCTTCAGGGCACGGGGTCGCCCGAGGTCGCCGAGACGTCGGCGCCCGCAGCATCCACGGCCGCACGAGAGAGGAACGGCCCGACATCGGGTCGCTTCGGCAGGATGTTGTCACCCGACGAGACGCGCCGGATCCGCCGGATCACCCAGGGCACGAAGTACTCGCGAGCCCAGACGAGATCCTCGGAGCGCGCTGCGCGCCAGGTCGTCTTCGGCAGCGGCTCGGGCTTCATCGGCTCGAGGTCGTTCTCCACGCCGAGGGTGCGCAGCACCATCCGCGCGACGGTGTGGTGACCGAGCGGCGCGAGATGCAGCCGATCCCGATCCCACATCCGGGCGTCTTGGATGTCGGTCAGCGCCCATTGATCGGCGATCAGGGCGTCATGCTGGGCGGCGACCCGGCGGAGGTTCTCGTTGTAGATGGCGACCTTGCCGCGGATCCGCTGGAAGACGGGGGAGAAGCCGACGTCCACCCCGGTGAAGACGACGATGGTGGCGCCCGTCTCCGCCAGCCTGGTGAGAGCTGTGCCGAACTCGGCGGCGAGCGCATCCGGATCGCTCCCGGGCCGGATGACGTCATTGCCGCCTGCCGAGATGGTGATCAGATCGGGCTTCAGCGCGATGGCCGGCTCGATCTGCTCGGTCACGATCTGATGGAGCAGCTTGCCGCGTACCGCGAGGTTCGCGTAGGCGAAGTCGGGCGCCGACTCGGCGAGCACCTCGGCGACGCGATCCGCCCATCCGCGATTGCCGCCGACGCTCTCGGGCTCGGGATCGCCGATGCCCTCGGTGAAGGAATCGCCCAGCGCCACATACCGGAGCCACGGGTGCTCGCTCGTCAAAAGACCTCCCAGGATCGCGTTCCGCTGCTTCCATTCTGATCCCGATCCGAGGCGCTCCTGACACGCCGACGGCACCCGCGGGACTACGCGGAACACGTCCGAGAGGCGCGGCGAAGTCGGAGCGCGCCGGTAAAGTTCCATCAAGTGACGGCCCCCCACCTCTTCGACCCGACAGCGGGGACCTCGGCCGCCGAGCACCTGTCACCGTCGTTTCCGGAGCGCGCCGCCTGGGGCACGGCGGGCAAGCTGCGGGCCTGGCAGGAGGAGGCGCTCACCGCCTACTTCGACCGGAATCCGCGGGACTTCCTCGCCGCCGCGACACCCGGCGCCGGCAAGACCACGTTCGCCCTCCGCCTCGCCAAGGAGCTGCTGGCGCGCCGCGAGATCGATCGGATCACCGTCGTCGCGCCGACCGAGCACCTCAAGCAGCAGTGGGCGGAGGCCGCCGACAAGGTGGCCATCCACCTGGATCCCGTGTTCCGCAACCGCGACAAGTGGCAGGGCCGGCACTATCACGGGGTCGCAGTGACCTATGCGCAGGTCGTCGCGGATGCGTCCGTGCACCGCGCGATGACCGACTCCGCGCGCACCCTGGTCATCCTCGACGAGGTGCATCACGGCGGCGACGCCCTCAGCTGGGGCGACGCGATCCGCGAGTCCTTCGAGACCGCCACCCGGCGGCTGTCCCTCAGCGGGACGCCGTTCCGCTCGGACACTGCGGCGATCCCCTTCGTGGAGTACGTCCGTGACAACCAGGGCATCCGCGTCTCGCGCACCGACTACGCCTACGGCTACGGCCGTGCCCTCGAGGACGGCGTCGTCCGGCCGGTGATCTTCATGGTCTACGCCGGGCTGATGCGCTGGAAGTCCGGCACCGGCGAGGACATGGAGGCCAAGCTCGGCGAGGGCAACACCAAGGACATCACCTCGCAGGCCTGGCGGACGGCCCTCGATCCGTCGGGCGACTGGATCCCCGCGGTGCTGGCCGCGGCGGACCAGCGCCTGACTGAGGTGCGCCAGGGCGTGCCCGACGCCGGCGGTCTGGTGATCGCGACCGACCAGTTCGTCGCCCGTGCCTACGCCAAGATCCTCGAGAACATCTGCGGCGAGGAGGTCACCATCGTCCTCTCGGACGAGAAGGCGGCCAGCGAGCGGATCTCCGAGTACTCGAAGAACACCAAGCGCTGGATGGTCGCCGTCCGCATGGTGTCCGAGGGCGTCGATGTGCCGCGCCTCGCCGTCGGCGTCTACGCCACCTCGTCGTCCACACCGCTGTTCTTCGCTCAGGCCGTCGGCCGCTTCGTGCGGGCCCGGCGTCGCGGCGAGACCGCGTCGATCTTCCTGCCGAACGTGCCGAGCCTGATGGGCCTGGCCAATTCGATGGAGGTGCAGCGGGATCACGCGCTGGACCGAATGTCGACCGACGACGGACTCGACGACAGCCTGCTCGAGTCGGCCAACCGCTCCGAGAAGGCCTCCGACCTGCTGCAGGCGGAGTTCGAGTTCCAGGCCGTCAGCTCCGACGCGACCTTCGACCGGGTGCTCTACGAGGGCGGCGAGTTCGGCTTCGAGGCCGAGGTCGGCAGCATGGAGGAGCTCGACTTCCTCGGCATCCCGGGACTGCTCGAACCCGACGAGGTGCGCGAGCTGCTGCAGCATCGCCAGCAGCGGCAGGAGAAGCGCCGCAAGAAGACGGGGGAGCCGAAGCCCGTCGCCGAGGGGGAGCTCGCTCCCGCCCCGATGTTCCGCAACCTCAAGGAGCAGCGCAGCCTGCTCAACAGCCTCGTCGGGCTGTGGGCGAAGACCTCGGGCGACACCCATCCGATGGTGCATGCGGAGCTCCGCCGGATCTGCGGCGGCCCGCCGGTCGCGCAGGCCAGCGTGACCCAGCTGCAGTCGCGGATCGAGCTGCTCCGCAAGCGGATGGCCGGTCACTAGGGCTTCGGCGACCCTCCCGTCACTCGTACGCTTTCCGGGTGCAGACCTTCCTCCCGTATCCCGACTTCGCGGAGAGCTCCGCCATCCTCGACCAGGCACGACTCGGCAAGCAGCGGGTCGAGACGCTGCAGGTGCTCCGCTCGCTGCTCATCCCGACCTACGGCTGGCAGAACCACCCGGTCAGCCGGATGTGGCGCGGCTTCATCCCCGGTCTCACCGCGTACGGCCTGGCGAACGTCGACGCCTGGACGGCGCGGGGTCATGCGGACAGCACGCGCGACCTGATCGCCGAATTCGCCCCCGAGGTCGTCGGGATGTCGCAGGACGAGCTGGCAGCTGCGGGACTGCTGCCGAGGTGGATCGGCGATGAGCAGATCCACCTCAGTCACCGGTCCAACCTCATCCGCAAGGACGCGGGCTTCTACGGGGCGATCTTCCCCACCACCCCGGGCGACCTGGACTACGTCTGGCCCGGATCAGGGGTCGGCCGCGAACCCGATCTTCGCGGCGAGCGGCGCTGGGTGCTGCGGGCGGCGGACCACTCGACCCAGCAGCGCTGGCGCGAGGACGGAGTGGTCGAGATCAGCGAGAAGTCTCCGCGGGGCAAGGACACGCCCGCCTGGCGCGCCCAGGTGGCGGAGTTCGTGGATGCGCTGACGCCCGGCACCGAGATCGACGTGCTCGTCGGCAACGACGCGGTGCTGGCCCACGCACTGGTGACCGGAGAGCTGCTGACCCGCAGCGACGAGCAGGACCGACTCCACTTCGTGCGCACCGCCGAGTTCGTCGGCGAGACCAGCCGAACGGACTACAAGGTGCCCGCGGTCCTGCAAGATCCGCGCTCGCTGTTCCTGGCGCCGTTGGCGGCGCCTTCGGTCTGAGGAGTCCGCCGGGCGGGCGGCAGGCTCACCGGGCTCGACTCAGGGCAGCTCAGCTCAGCTCAGCTCGCGGAGGACCACCGGCAGCTCTTCGGTGAGCTCGCCGGCGAGATAGCCCAACGGCCCGATCCGCGAGATGAGCCGGTCTCCGGCCGCCGCGTGCAGATAGCTCGCCCAGCGGGCGGCATCACCGGCGGACGCACCGCGGGCGAGCAGACCGGCGATCGCACCGGCCAGGACGTCGCCGCTGCCCGAGGTGCCGAGGCCGGGATGGCCGGTGGACACCTCCCACGCGGCGCCGTCCGGCTCCACGACGAAGCTCTTCATGCCGACGACGGCCTGATAGCGCTCGGCGATGGCGCGTGCGTCGTCGAGCGTCTCGCCCGACTCGCGGTCGAGCAGCCGCTGCGCCTCGGCTCCGTTCGGCGTCAGCACGACGCGACCGGCGGCGGCAGCGCGCATGGCTGAGGCCTTCGGCAGCACGCCCAACGCGAAGGCGTCGAGGACCAGGGTGACTCCATCGGGCAGCAGGGGAGCGATGTTCTCGAGCAGCACCAGGGTGCCGTCTGCGTCGTCGAGCCCGGGACCGATCACTATGCAGTCCGCGCCCTCGATCTCTTCGCGGAGCGGCCCGAGTCCGGTTCCCCGGACCGAACCGCGCGGAGTCTCCTCGAGTCCGACGACGCCGGCCTCAAAGAAGCTCGCCGCGAGGCCGGCGGCGACCGACTCGGCCACCGCCAGGGTGAGGCGCCCCGCTCCGACGCGGAGCGCGGCCATCCCGGTGAGTGCGGCGGCGCCCGGCGTGCGGCGGGCACCCCCGATGACGAGGACATCGCCTCGGTCCGACTTCGACGATCCGGGTTCGGGCAGCGGCACCTCGCGCAGCAGCGCCGGGGTGATCAGGACGGGGCTGGACGACGAATCGTGGTCGGGGGCGCTCATCGAACCTCCTGCGGGTCGGGCTCGCCGACATGCTGCGTGACGTCGGCGCCATGGGCGGCCAGGTGGGCAGCCGAGCTGATCACCGTCGCGGTCCAGCTGCCCTCTCCGGAGGGGCGGGCGAGGCGGGTGATCGCGGCGTTCGGGATCGGATGGAGCCGCGCATGCTCGAGCAGCTCGGCCTCGGGTATCCGTTCGGCGACATAGCGGAAGAGCGAGATCACGGCGTCGTGGCAGACGATCAGCACGCGGCGACCATCCTCCTCGCGGTCGAGATCCGCGAGCAGGGATCGAACGCGCAGTGCGACGTCTGCCCAGGATTCGCCACCCGGCGGGCGGTAGTAGAACTTGCCGAGCCATCGCCGACGCTCTGCCTCGAGGGGAAGGCGGCGCTCGACCCCGAGGCTGGTCAGCGCATCCGTGATGCCGAGCTCCCTGTCGCGCAGTCGCTCATCGAGTCGCCGAGGCAGGTCGAGTCCGGCCGTGCGGAGGGCGATGTCCGCCGTCTGCTGAGCGCGGAGGTACGGGGAGACCCACAGGCTCTGCGGGACATCGTCGGCGGCGAGCTCGGCGAGGTGCGCACCGAGCGCCTCTGCCTGTTCGCGGCCACGGGGGGACAGCACGACGTCCGCGTCCCGCGCTGGGACGGCGATGGTCTCGGCTGCGATCCGCTCCGCCTCCGCGGCGGCGAGATTGCCCTCGCTCTCGCCGTGCCGGACCAGGATGAGTTCGACCGCTCCCATGCCTCGACGATAGTCCCGAGGATTCCGCGGTCGGGTGAGGACTGCTCAGGCCACAGCGTTCGGCGGAGGGGTGCGTTCAGGCGGGCGCATCCAGCGCGCGGACCAGCGAATCCTGCACGAAGGCGAGCCAGTCGTAGAGCGCCACCAGCTGCTTGTCGGCCCTTCGGAGGGAGGTGCGCTCGTCCACGATGCCCAGTCGGGCGGCCAGGATGAGACGGTGGTCGGCGAGGCTGCGCATCCAGGCTCCGGCGGCTCGGAGATCGATCTCGACAGCGACGGCTGGGTCGCCGTCCGCATCCCGGTCGCCATTGACGTCCTCGTGGCCAGCGCGGCCACGGGGCAGCGATTCCAACATGACCCGGGCGTTGGCGATCTTCCGCTCGATCAGCCCGTCCTCGGTGAAGCGGCGGAAATCCGATGCCGACTCGGGGTCGTCGCGGTAGGCGTCGGGCAGCAGGCGGAGCATCGCCGGATCACCGGTCCGCTGCTCCCGCGTTCCGAGGTAGCCGACCAGATCGTCGGACAGCTCGCGGAGCAGGTCCACCTCCTGAGGCTCGAACACCGCGGTGATCGTCTCGCCGGCCCGCGTGAACGGCCTCACTGCCCGTGCCTCACTGCTCGTGCCTCACTGCTCGGACTTCTGCAGCGTCGCCCACAGGCCGTAGTCGTGCATCGCCTCGACGTGCCGCTCCATCTCCTCGCGGTTGCCGGTCGCCACGACCGCGCGGCCCTCGTTGTGCACGAGCAGCATTCGACGGTCCGCCTCCTGCTCGGTGAAGCCGAAATAGCTGCGGAAGACATGGCTGACGTAGGACATCAGATTGACCGGGTCGTTCCAGACGATGGTGACCCACGGAGTGTCGAGCAGGGTGCGCTCGATGATCTCCGGCTGCTCGAGGGTCTGCACTCCTCCACGATGGGCGGGATCGCCGTCGAGAGCAAGTCGAGCGGCCGGACCGGGGGCGATCGCTAGCACATCCCCGACTCTCAACATGACTCGGATCAGGAGTTTTTCGGCGCGCCGAAGCCGACATGTCGTCCGTCCGGGTCTGAGACACTGAATCCCGTGACAAGCACTCGCCCCTCGGGGGCCCCTGCCCGTGCACGCGATCTCCGCCGGTGGCGCCGCTATCTCGCCGATGAGCGGGAGGAGGGCTTCGTCTACCGCGACCTCGCCTCGCGCCGCTCCGGATCGGAGCGGGAGATCCTCCTCGGCCTCGCCGACGCCGAGACCCGCCATGAGCAGCACTGGCGGGAGCTCCTCGGCCTGGACCTGCGATCCGAGCCTCGGGTGTCGTGGCGCACCCGGGCGCTCGCCGGACTGGCACGTCGTTTCGGATCGGTGTTCGTGCTCGCGCTCATGCAGCGCTCTGAGAGCCGATCGCCCTATGAGGCGGACGCCGACGCCACCGACTCGATGGCGGCGGATGAGCGGATCCACGCCGAGGTCGTCCGCGGGCTCGCTGAGCGCGGTCGGTCCCGCATCTCGGGCACGTTCCGCGCCGCCGTCTTCGGCGCCAACGACGGGCTCGTCAGCAACCTGGCACTGGTGCTGGGCGTCGGCGCGACAGGAGTCGCGCCATCCGCCGTGCTCTTCACCGGCATCGCGGGACTGCTCGCGGGGGCGCTCTCCATGGGTGCCGGCGAGTTCGTCTCGGTGCGCTCGCAGCGGGAGCTGCTCGCCGGATCGCGGCCCAGCGCGGAGGCGCGCCAGGCCGTGGCGTCGCTGGATGTCGAGGAGAACGAGCTCGAGCTCGTCTATCGCGCACGGGGCATGACCGCGGAGGATGCCGCCAATCGGGCGAAGGCGGTGCTGCTCGGCTACGGCGAGCTGGGTGGAGAGGAATCGGACGTCGACGAGCACGAGGCGATCGGCAGCAGTCTCGGCGCTGCGGTCTCGAGCTTCATCTTCTTCGCGTCGGGTGCGATCATCCCGGTGCTGCCCTACATCTTCGGAATGACCGGACTGTCCGCGGTTCTCGTCGCCTCCGCCCTGGTGGGCATCGCGCTGCTGCTCACGGGCACGGTGGTCGGCCTGCTCTCCGGCACGTCCCTGTTCATCCGTGCCCTGCGCCAGCTCCTGATCGGCTGGGGCGCCGCCGCAGCCACCTACCTCCTGGGCCTCCTCTTCGGCACGTCCCTCTCCTAGTTCCTACGTTCCGGCCCAATGTGCACGAAATTCCGCGCACACAGCGCCGGTTTCGTGCACATGATCGAATCGTCTATTGCGCGCTGAATCTCGTCATCCCGCGCGGTTCGCGCTCCTCAACCTCGATGCCAGAGACCCGCGCGCTTGGCGGTCCGTGCCGTAGCCACTCAGTGAGCGAGTCCACCGCCTCTGGCGGACCCTCGAACTCCGCCTCGACCCGCTGGTCGAAGAGATTGCGGACAGTGCCCCCAACCCCGAGCCGGATCGCCTCCTTCTCGGTCCAGTACCGGAAACCGACGCCCTGCACGGTGCCGGAGATCCAGACGCGGCGCGCGATCAGTGGGTCAGTCACGATGTCCATCAAATACGAGCTGGCTGGGTTCCGCACGCCATCCCCATACGGTCGCTCGGACACCCTTCGGGCGCCGCTCTCGACCTATGACACGGGGAAGCCTGTCGCTGCGCGCCATGCTGACCCCGTGCGTACACCTAGCGGAAGTCGCGGGAGGTGGACTTCGTGCCGATCGAGAGGACCTCGAAGCGGTCCGCGAGGATGTTGACCACGCCCTCCTTCGAGCGCTCGAGCTTGCCGCGGATGATCATCGCCGGCGCCTCCCGGGCGATCCGGCGGTACTTCTGCCAGACGCCCACGCTGCAGATCACATTGACCATGCCGCCCTCGTCCTCGAGGTTGATGAACGTGACACCCGCCGCGGTCGCCGGCCGCTGTCGATGGATGACCACCCCGGCGACCTCGACCCGGCGCCCCGACTCGGCCGTGCGCAGATCGCGGGAGCCGAGCACGCCGCGATCCCGCATCCGCGAGCGGAAGAAGACCATCGGATGCTCGCCCGGCGAGATCCCTGTCGCCCACAGATCGGAGGCGACCTGCTCGGCGGGGGAGAGCATCGGCAGCAGCGGGGGCTGCACGGTGATCGAGCTGCCGGCCAGGTAGTCGGGATCCTCCTGCGCCGCCGCTCCCGCACCCCAGAGCGCCTCGCGCTGGCCGAGCCCGAGCGACGCGAATGCGCCCGCGGCGGACAGCGCCTCGAGCTGCGCGGCATTGAGCCCGACCCGACGGCGCAGATCGGCCTGGCTGATGTAGTCGCCGTTCTCGTCCCGCTCGGCGACGATCCTGGTGGCGAGCTTCTCGCCGATCGAGCCGACCTCTGCCAGCCCGAGTCGCACCGCGAAGTTGCCGTCTCGGCGATGCAGGTGATCCTCGATCGGACCCTGCGCATCGAACCGCTCCGACACCTTCGGCTGGTCGTGCACGAGACATGGATCCATTCCCGTGGGCGCCGCGGCATGATCGGGCAGCGGCTCGAGGTCGGCCCAGACCCCGGAGCGGAGGATGTCGGGGCGCAGCGTCTCGACGCCGTGCCTGCGGGCATCGGCGGTCAGCGACTGGGGGGAGTAGAAGCCCATGGGCTGGGCGCGCAGCAGGGCGGCGAGGAAGATGCCTGGATAGTGCAGCCGCATCCACGCGCTCGCGTAGACGATCAGGGCGAAGCTGATCGAGTGGCTCTCGGCGAAGCCGAAGTCGGCGAACGCCTCGATCTTGCGGTAGATCACCTCGGCGGTCGCGTCGTCGATGTCGTTCGCCTTCATCCCCGCGAAGAGCTTCTCCTTCAGCGACTCGATCTTCTCGAGGCCGCGCTTGGAGCCCATCGCCCGACGCAGCAGATCGGCATCCTCACCGGAGCAGTTGCCGACCTCCATGGCGATCTGCATCAGCTGCTCCTGGAAGATCGGCACTCCCAGCGTGCGCTTGAGCACCGGCTCGAGCTTGGGATGCAGATAGGTGATCGGCTCCTCGCCGACCCGGCGCCGCACGAACGGATGCACGGCCTTGCCCTGGATCGGACCGGGACGGATGAGTGCCACCTCGACGACGAGGTCGTAGAACTGACGCGGCTGCAGCCGCGGGAGGGTGCCCATCTGCGCGCGGCTCTCCACCTGGAAGATGCCCACGGTGTCCGCCCGGCAGAGCTGGTCGTAGACGCCCTGCTCCTCGCGCGGCAGGGTCGCGAGATCCCAGCGCTCGCCGAGGTGCGCATCGGCCATGTCGAACGAGTACTGCATCGCGGCCAGCATGCCGAGGCCGAGCAGGTCGAACTTCACCAGGCCCATCCAGGCGCAGTCGTCCTTGTCCCACTGCAGCACGGTGCGGCCGTCCATCCGCGCGTTCTCGATGGGGCAGACCTCGCCGACGGGGCGGTCGGTGAGCACCATGCCGCCGGAGTGGATGCCGAGGTGACGAGGGAACTTGAGCACCTGCTGAGCCAGGTCGATCACCGGGGCGGGGATGTCGTGGTCGTCGGACTCGACGATGGCGCCCCAGCGCTCGATCTGCCGCGACCAGGCGTCCTGCTGACCGGTCGAGTGGCCGAGCGCCTTGGCCATGTCGCGCACCGCGTTCTTCGGCCGGTAGGTGACGACGTTGGCGACCTGCGCTGCGTTGCGCCTGCCGTACTTGCGGTAGACGTACTGGATGACCTCCTCGCGGCGGTCGGAGTCGAAGTCGACGTCGATGTCGGGCTCCTCGTCGCGCAGGCTCGAGAGGAAGCGCTCGAACGGCAGCCCGTAGAAAATCGAGTCGACCGCGGTGATGCCGAGCAGGTAGCAGACGGCCGAGTTGGCGGCCGACCCCCGGCCCTGGCAGAGGATGCCCTGGCCCTTCGCGAAGTGCACGATGTCGCGCACGATGAGGAAGTAGCCGGGGAAGTCCTTGGCCTCGATCACGGCGAGCTCGTTGCTGATCCGATCGAGGGTGTCCTGCGGCGCATTCGGATAGAGCCGGGGGACCGCCTCCCAGACCAGGTGGCGCAGCCAGCTCATGGGCGTGTGCCCGTCGGGCACCTCCTGCTTGGGCAGGCCGGGGCGGGCGCTGCGCAGCTGGAAGGAGAGGTCGGCAGCGATGTCGACGGTCGCCTCGACCGCGCCGGGATAGCGAGCGAAGCGGGCCGCCATCTCGGCGCCCGAGCGCAGATGCGCTCCAGCGGCGGACGGCAGCCAGCCGTCCATGTCGTCGAGGCTGCGCCGGGCGCGGACCGCGGCGAGCGCCGTTCCGAGCCGGTGCTGCTTGGGGGTGGCGTAGTGCACGGCCCCCGTCGCGACGATCGGCAGTCCGCGTTCGGCGGCGAGGGCCGCCAGCACGTCGTTGAGGGTCGAGTCGAGCGGCTCCCCGCGATCGAAGAGCTCCACGCCGACGTTGTCGCGACCGAACAGGTCGGTCAGCCGGTCGAGTGCGCGACCGGCCGCCTGCTCGTCGGGCAGGCTCGACCCGCGGGGGAGGAGCGCCTGGCGGACCAGTCCCTTGCGGCAGCCGGTGAGGATGAACCAGCCGCCATCCGCCGCCTCGGCCAGATCGTTGAGGTCGAACTGGGGGCTGCCCTTCTCGGCTCCTGGAGCGAGCTGCGCCTCGGTGATCGCGCAGGCGAGGCGGTGGTAGCCCTGCTGCTTTCGAGCGAGGACGACGAGGTGGCTGCCTTCGGGATCGGCGATGCCGTTCTGCGGCTGGGTCAGGCCGAGGCCGAGCTCTGCGCCGAAGATGGTGGCGACCTCGTGCTTCTCCGCCGCCTCGGCGAGGTGGACGGCGCCGTAGAGCCCGTTGTGATCGGTGAGGGCGAGGGCGCTGAGCCGCAGGCGGGCCGCCTCCTCGAGCAGGGCCTCGGGGGAGGATGCGCCGTCGAGGAAGCTGAAGTTGGAGTGCGAGCGCAGCTCGGCATACGGCACGATCGGCCCCTGCAGCGGCGGGGCGGATGGCGGCTTCGGTCGGTACGGCGCGCGCTTGAGCGACCAGGCGGGGCTGTCGCCACCGTCACCCGAGGTGAGCGGGCGCGATGTGGGGCGCGATGCGTCGGACAGACGCCGCTCGAGCTCCGACCAGGGGATCGGAGGATTGTTGAATCCCACACCCCAGTCGAACATATGTTCGAGTCACAGTCAACTTGCATTCCGGACCGGTAGCCCAGGCAACCGGTCTCGAGACGGCCGCGGGCGGCCTCCTCGACCAACGAGACGTCCGAAATCTCTTCGGCCACCTCCCGTTGGTCGAGGAGCGCCGTCTACGGCGCGTCTCGAGACCGGCCGAGCATGGCATCGATCTCGAGTCGCTGGCGCCGTCTCGATAGCAGCGCTAGTCCGAGCCGCGCACTCGTGCAACGCGACGACAACGAGGACGACGACTCCGGTCTGCCTCTAGTGCGATGATGCGACATTGTCGAGCCGATCCATCCGTCCGCCTTGGACATCGCGCATACTGTGCCCATGATGCGCCGATGGATCACCCGAACGCTTCCCGTCCTCGTGATGGGAGCCGTCCTTTCCATCCTCGCGCCACAGGCGGCCTTCGCCGCCAAGCCCGTCGCACCGACGACACCGACGGCGGTCGGCATCGACGTGTCATGGCCGCAGTGCGGCGCAGCGCTGCCCACCTCTGCGGGATTCGCGATCATCGGCGTGAACGGCGGCGTGGCCAACACCTGGAACCCATGCCTCGTCGACCAGCTGGCCTGGGCGAAGCGCGTCACACCCGCGAGCAGCGCGAATGCGGTGGGACTGTATGTCAACACCGCCAATGCGGCGGCCCAGGCTTCGTGGTGGCCGTCGAGCAACACCACCAAGAACGGCACGGCCGTCGTCGGCAACCCCTACGGCTCCTGCACACGCGCCGCCGACTACGGCCCGGCATGCACCTTCGTCTACGGGTACTCACTCGCCGTCGAGGACGTCGCCCAGGTCCGCTCGCTCGGCATCGCCGCCGAGGCCTACCGCTGGTGGCTCGATGTCGAGACGGGCAACACCTGGCAGAGCTCCCGCCAGGCGAACACCGCAGCACTCGAAGGCATGGCCGTCTACCTCGGCACGCAGGTCGGCGCCAGCGTCGGCGTCTACTCCACCGGCGCCCAGTGGAGCACCATCGCCGGGACGACTCCCTCGACGAGCGCGCTCTATGCGCTGCCGAGCTGGCTGGCGGGGTCCAGTTCGGAGAAGGACGCGCGAGCCAGGTGCGGCACGGCGGCACCCCTCACAGCGGGTGGACGGGTCGCGATCACGCAGTTCGTCGTCCGCCAGCTGGACTACGACATCGCCTGCTGACCCCTCGTTGGTCGAGGAGCGCCGTCTACGGCGCATCTCGAGACCAGCCGAGCATGGCAGCCGGTCTCGAGCCGCCAGCGCCGTATCGAGGCCCCGCTACTCCGAGCCGCGCCGTCCGTAGAGGGCGATGACGATGAGGACGATGACGCCGTAGATCAGCTGCTGGATGTTGGAGCCGAGGTTCGCGACCGAGACGAGGGTCGCGACCTGGCCGAGCACCAGTGCGCCGCCCAGCGTCCCGACCATCGATCCGCGCCCGCCGAAGATCGACGCTCCACCCACCACGACCGCGGCCACCGAGCCGAGCAGGTACGAGGCGCCCATGGTGGCCGACGCCTGCGCATAGAAGCCGACGATGACGATGCCGGCGAATGCGGCGAGCGCACCGCTCAACGCGTAGGACGTGATGCGAATGCGATCCACCGGCAGTCCGGCGAGATTCGCGGTCTCGGGGGCCGAGCCGACGACGAAGAGCGACCGGCCGAACCCCGAGAAGCTCAGGATCAGCTGCAGCACGACGAGCAGGGCGAGGCCGAGCGGCAGGACCGCCGCGATCTTCACGCCGAACAGGTCGAGCTTCGTAGCGGTGATGTTCGTCAGGAAGTCGGGGATGACGGTGAGCTCGGAGTTCTTGAAGCTGAGCAGCACGATCCCGAAGAGCAGACCGTTCATGGCGATCGTCGTCACGATGGGCGTCAGGCCGAGCTTGGAGACGACGAGGCCGTTGACGATGCCGATCACGGCTCCGGCGCCGACGGCCGCGAACAGCGCGGGCACCGGGCCGATGGTGCCGCTCCAGGTGAGGAAGCTCAGTGCGGCGAAGGCGATCGTGTTCGGGACGGACAGGTCGATGCCGGCGCCGATCACGGCGACCGTCTGTCCGAATGAGGCGATCGCGAGGATCATCGCGAACGTCGCGGTGCCGATCAGCGAGTCGACCGACAGCAGGTTCGGTCGGATGATGCCGCCGATCAGGAACAGCAGCGCGAAGACGATCAGCGGCCACGCGCTCCGCGGAACCCGACTGGTGATCCGGCTGAACGCCGACCGGCGGTCCGAGTCGTCGGGCTCGGCGAGGCCGTCCGACTGGCTGGCGGGGGGAAGGGTGGCGGTCATGCCTTGATTCCTCTCACAGCGGTGCTGATCTGACGGCTGATCACGGGGATGCCGACGACGGAGATGACGATGAGCGCGGCGATCACGTACTGCCAGTAGGAGTTGATGCCGGCGAAGAACAGCAGGTTGCCGACGAGGCCCAGCGTGCACGCGGCGAGGATGGTGCCGAGGATGCTGCCCTTGCCGCCGGCGAAGCTCGCTCCGGCCAGCGCGACCGCCGCGATCGAGTTGAGCAGGTACGGGTCGCCGCTGCGCGGATCGCCGGTGAGCGTTGACCCAGCCAGCATGATCGCGCCGAGGGCGGCGACGACGCCAGACAGCGCGAAGGCGGCGAGCTGGGCTCCGCGCGCGTTGAGGCCGGCCGCGCGAACGCTTTCCACGTTGGAGCCGACCCCGTAGATGTGCCGACCGAGCGCGGTGCGCTGCAGCAGCAGCCAGAGCCCGACGGCGGCGAGGATCAGCCAGAACAGCGAGACGGGCATGTAGGGGAACAGCTCGCCGCTGGTCGCGAGATAGAACTGCTCGGTGATGCCGCCGCCCGGGCGGTCCATCACCTCGCGGCTGATCGATCCGATGATGAACGCGCTGGCCAGGGTGACCGCGATCGCGGGCAGCTTGCCGAAGGCGACGAGGAACCCGTTGAACAGGCCGCAGACGAGGCCGGTGGCGAGGCCCGCGAGGATGGCGAGCGGCACGGGGAGCGAGACCATCGCGGTCGCGAACACGACGTTCGAGAGGCTCATGATCGCACCGATCGAGATGTCGATCCCGCCGACCAGCACGATGAGCAGCTGGGCCAGCGCGGCGAAGGCCAGCGGGACCACGAGGTTCGAGGCGGTCTGCAGCTGGAACCGGGTCAGCAGCTCAGGGTTGATGATCACGTAGACGACGAAGAAGACGAGGAAGGCCGCGAGAGGCGGCATCGCGCCTTCGCGACGGAGCCGGACGACGGGCTGCGCGTTCCAGAAGCCTCGCAGTCCGCCCTGCGCGCGCTTCTGCACGGGAGGGATGGTCGGCGGTGGAGTGACGGTCGCGGTCATCGGGATTCTCCTGAGAGCGGTCGGACGGAGGAGGAGGCGTCGAGTTGCCAGTAATGGCTCTCAGATCGCTCGCGAGAGAGCCATTTCCGGCAATTCGGCGCTGGTGGGGTGCGGGGGGCAGGGACGCGCATCAGCGGGTCTTCGCGCCGACTGCTGCGCCGACGACGGCATCAGCCGTCAGGCGGTCGCCCTGGAGTTCGTCGGCGATGCCGCCGCGATAGAGCACGAGCACGCGGTGGCAGACGTGCACGAGCTCCTCGACCTCGGTGGAGAACCAGACCACGCCGACGCCCTGGCGGGAGAGCTCGATGATCGCGTCGTAGAGCTCCTGCTTGGCGCGCACGTCGATGCCGCGGGTCGGGTCGTGCAGCAGGACGAGCTTGCGGTCCCTGTCGGTCCAGCGCCCGAAGACGAGCTTCTGCTGGTTGCCGCCGGACAGCGCGCCCGCATGCTCCAGCGGTCCGCGCGTGCGGACGGACAGCGAGGCGAGCACGTTCTTGATCCATCCGCCCTGGCTGGCGAGCAGAGGGCGTCCGCCCAGGCCGAAGGTGCGCAGCCATGGGGTGACGAGGTTCTCGCCGACCCCGAGCCCCAGGGCGAGGCCCTCGCGCTTGCGGTCCTCTGGCACGTAGCCGGCGCCGTGGCGCACCGCGCTGACCGGGGAGAGACGGCGGATGTGCTTCCCGGCGATGCTCCAGCGGTCGGCGCGCGCGGGAGCTGCGCCGAAGAGCGCGCGCAGCAGCTCTGCCTGGCCGTGGCCCTGCAGTCCTCCGACGCCCAGGATCTCGCCGGCCTCGACGCGGAAGGTGACGCCGTCGACGCCGCTGGAGACGAGGTTCTCCACGTCGAGCGCGGGATGCGGCGCGGTCGAGGACAGTGGTGGGGCGGACGGGAAGTGCCGGGTGGCCTCGCGGCCGGCCATCATCGAGATGAGCTGGTCGTCGGTCCAGGATCCTCGGACGAACGAGCCGGCGACCCGGCCGTCGCGCAGCACGGTGCCGCGATCGGCGATCTCGGCAAGCTCACCGAGGCGGTGCGAGACGTAGATGACGCTCGAGCCGGTGGCCGTCAGCTCGCGGATGCGACGGAACAGCCACTGCACTCCGGGAGGGGCGAGGGCGGAGGACGCCTCGTCGAGGATGAGCACCTTGGGCTTCGCGGCGATGGCGCGGGCGATCTCGACCTGCTGGCGATCGGCCAGCGACAGGGTGGAGACCGGAGCGGCGGGATCGATGTGGGCCAGCTCGAGCCCGGCGAGCAGTTCGCGGGCGGCGGCGGTCGCCTTCTTCTGCGAGAAGCCCTTGAGCGGAGCGCCGTCGGGCAGGCGCAGGTTCTCGGCGACGGTCCAGTCGGGGACGAGGGCGAGCTCCTGGAAGGCGCAGGTCACGCCGGCCTTGCGGGCGTCGCGGACGCTGCCGCCGGCGAGGGGCGATCCATCCACCGTGATGCTGCCGGATGTGGATGACACGGCACCGGCGAGCATCTTGGCCACGGTGCTCTTGCCCGCGCCGTTCTCGCCGACGAGTGCGTGGACCTCGCCGGCCCGCACGTCGAAGGTCACGTCGTCGACGGCGTGCACTGCGCCGTAGTGCTTGATCAGGTCGCGGACCTCGACGAGCACGGCACCCGGCGCGGCCGAGGCTGCTGCTGCGGTTGCTGCTGGTTCGACCGACGCCACCGTGGCGGTCTCGATGTCCTGTGGCGGGGGAGTGCGGGAAGCCATGGGGCGATCACCTCGTGCGTCGATGAGCGGGGGAGAAGCGGGGGGGAGAAGCGGGGGGGAGAAGCGGGGGAGACAAGCGGGGAGAAGTGTGGGGCCGGCCCGCGCATCGGGTGTCGATGCGCGGGCCGGCCGATTCCGGCTGAGCGGACGAAGGATTCAGCCGGAAGGCGTGCGACTAGCCCTGGTAGTACTTGAGCATCTCGTCGACGGTGATGTTCAAGCCCGGGAAGTCGTAGCCGAGCTGGAAGTTGGCCGGCTGGTCATCGAGGCAGAAGTCCGCCGCGTTGTCCTGCGTGATCTCCAGCGGCGGGAATGCCTGGACCTTGTCCACATCGTCACCATCGAGGATCTTGACGACCTGCTCGAGGCCCTTGGCGTAGATGGCGGGCTGGCCGAAGACCATGTCGCCCTCGAGTCCCTGGTCCTTGTACTTCACGAGGGTGCACGCCTCGCCGTTGTAGCCGGATCCGCCGACGACCGGGACGAACGGGAGGCCCGCGGCCTCGAACGCCTCGGGAACTCCCTGGCCGCCGGTCAGGAACGAGTAGACGCCGCCGATGTCGGGGTTGGAACGGAGGATGCTCGCCATGTTCTCCTGGGCGGTCGCCTCGTTCCAGCCGTTCGTGCCCTGGGCGACGACCGTCGCGCCGCCGTCCTCGAGTGCCGAGATGACGCCGGGCATGGTGCCGTCGTTGAGCGGGACGCCCGCCAGGCCCTCGAGCACGGCGACCTTCTTGTTGTCGCCCAGCTGGCCGAGCAGCCAGTCGGCGCCGATCGTGCCGGCGTTCGCCCAGTCGGTGGAGACGACGTAGACGTCGTCGTTGTCGTAGGGTCCGCCGTTCGCCATGACGACGATGCCCTGCGCCTTGGCCTGGGTGATCGCCGCGTCGGCGCCCGAGGAGGAGGCCGGGTCGAAGAGGATCGCATCGACGCCATCGGCGATGAGGTTCTGCATGGCCGCGTTCTGGGCCGCTGCGTCGTTGTCGTTGGTGCGGACGATCTTGATCTCGACCTTGTCCTTGTACTCGGGACGGGCCGCGAGCGCCTGCAGCGCGGCGAGACCGGTCTCGCGCCATGCCTGGCCGCCCAGGGGCTGCTCGAAGCCGATCACGTACTTGCCGTCGCTGCCGGCTCCGGCGGTGCCGTCACCGGACGAAGCGGGGGCGCTGGAGCACCCGGCGAGAAGGGCGAGGGATGCTGTGGCGGCCAGAATGGTGGCCGAGCGGCGAAGGCCGCTCCTGGTGCGCAGATGGCTCATTGTTTCTCCTTTGAAACCCGTCGGGACCCGCGTCGGGGAAACCAGACGGCCGCCGGAAGAGGCGTTCGTCGCTGTGGTTGACGCGAATAACTCGGAACACTAACTTAAACCCAAGAGCGTTACCAGTAGCGCTAACATTTTGATCGGCGCGACAGTTCGCGGCATCGCAAAGAGGCGACAGGAGACACCATGGCGACACTCCAGACGGAGTTCGAACCCGACGTCCAGGTCAGGTCCCGTTCATCCCGGATCGGCGTGATCGGCGCCGGGATGATCATGTCCGACGTGCATCTGGAGGCCTACCGTCAGGCCGGCTTCGAGGTCGCGGCGATCGCATCGCGCACCGTCGGCAACGCCGCGAAGGTCGCCGAGCAGTACGGCATCCCGACCGTCCACGACACGCCGGAGCAGCTCATCGAGGACCCGTCGATCGCGGTCATCGACATCGCGTTCCCGCCCGACCTGCAGCCGGCCCTCATCCGCCATGCGCTTGCCCAGCCGCACGTGAAGGGCATCCTCGCCCAGAAGCCGCTCGCCCTCAGCCTCGAGGACGCCATCGCGCTCCGCGACGAGGCCGCGGCGGCCGGCAAGATCCTCTCCGTCAACCAGAACATGCGCTACGACCAGTCCATCCGGGTCCTGTCCCAGATCCTGGAGCGCGGCGAGCTCGGAGACGTGGTCCTCGCCACGATCGAGATGCGGGCCATCCCGCACTGGCAGACCTTCCTCTCCGAGTACGACCGCCTGACCCTGTCGAACATGAGCGTGCACCACCTCGACGCGCTGCGCTTCCTGTTCGGCGAGCCGACCGAGATCTACACCGCGGTGCGCACCGACCCCCGGACGACCTTCGAGCACACGGACGGCATCGTGGTCTCCACCCTGCGCTTCCCGAACAACGTGCTCGCCGTCTCGATGGAAGACGTCTGGTCGGGCCCCCGAGAAGAGGGATTCGACTCGGACATCTACATCAAGTGGCGGGTGGAGGGCACCGCGGGCGTCGCCCAGGGCACCATCGGCTGGCCGACCGGAGACCCGTCCACCCTCACCTACGCCTCCACGAAGACGACCGACGGCAAGTGGGTCACTCCGACCTGGGACACGCACTGGTTCCCGCATGCCTTCATCGGCGTGATGGAACAGCTGCAGTACGCCATCGAGTCGGGCACGGCTCCCGCGCTCTCGGTCGCCGACAACGTCAAGACCATGCAGCTCGTCGAGGCCGGCTACCGGTCGATCGACGAGAACCGGCCTGTCCAGCTCAGCGAATTCGCCTGAGCCCAGCCCTTCAACCCCGAGCAACATCCCACCCCGAGCAACACCCTCGACGCAACAAGGAGCAATGACGCCATGATCCAGCTGGGCATCTTCAGCGGGTACTTCCCCTACGACCTCGACACCACCGTGAAGACCATTCGCGGCCTCGGGTTCAACACCGTGCAGCTCGACCTGCACTTCAAGGACATCGACCTGTCCGCCGGCCAGATCACGGCCGAGAAGGCCAAGCAGGTGCGCGATGCGTTCCGCGACGCCGACCTGCCGATCTGCGCGATCTCGGGCTACACGAACATCGTGCACCCCGACCTCGACGAGCGGAAGCGCCGCGTCGACTACCTCAAGGAGATCATCCGCAACGCGCGCCAGTTCGGCACGCCGTACGTGATCAGCGAGTCCGGAACCTTCAACACCGAGTCCGACTGGGCGCCCGACGAGCACAACACCACCGAGGACGCCTACGAGCAGGCCCGCGACGTCATCGCCGACCTCGCCCAGACGGCCTACGACCATGGCTCCGTCTTCCTGCTCGAGACCTACGTCAACAACGTGATCGGCTCGCTCGAGCAGACCAAGCGCGTGTTCGAGGATGTCGGCACCAAGGGCCTCGACCTGCTCATGGACCCGACCAACTACTTCGAGAGCTACAACATCGACGAGATGGACTCGATCCTGAACGCCGTCTTCGACGACGACATCACCAGCCGGGTGCGGGTCGCGCACGCCAAGGACGTCAAGCGCTCCGGCGACGACAAGAGCGAGAAGCACGCGGACATCGGCGATGAGGACGCGCTCGAGTCGCACACCTTCCGCGGCGTCGGCGAGATCGAGCTGCCGGCGGCCGGGCTCGGCGAGCTCAACTACGACCTGTACGTTCAGCGTCTCAGCGAGAAGAGCCCGAACGTCCCGCTGATCATCGAGCACCTGGACGAGTCTGACGTGCCGCGCGCCAAGGAGTTCGTGCAGGGCGTCCTCAAGAAGTACGGAGTCTGAGCATGGCGAACCGCGAATCCGAAGGCCGCCCCGTTGCGATCGTGACGGGGGCCGCCGGTGCACTCGGCCGGGCCACCGCCATCCGCCTCGGCGCCGACGGATTCGCGGTCGCCGCGTTCGGTCGCGCGGGCGATGCGCTCAGCGAGACGGTCCGCCTCCTCGAGGAGGCGGGCGTCCCCGCGATCGGCGTCAGCTGCGACCTGCGGGATGCAACGAAGCTCGTCGACAGCATCAACCAGGTCGAGGCGGACTTCGGTCCGATCGAGGTGCTGGTCAACAACGCCGCGATCTATCCGAACACCCCCTTCTTCGAGATCACCGTCGAGGAGTTCGACGACGTCGTCACGGTCAACCAGCGCGCCTACTTCGTGGCCGCCCAGGCCGCCGCGCAGCTGATGGCCACCCGCTCGAAGGGATCGATCATCAACATCGGGTCGATCACCTGGGGCGGGGGATGGGCGCTGCTCGCCAGCTACGTCACCACCAAGGGAGCCGCGGTCGGCATGACCCGGGCCCTCGCCCGCGAGCTCGGCCCGAGCGGCATCCGGGTCAACCTGGTCTCGCCGGGAGCCTTCCCGACCGACGCGGAGAAGATCCACGACAACCCCGAGATCTACAACCAGCACGTCATCGACAGCCAGTCGCTCAAGCGTCGTGGCACCAACGAGGAGCTCGCCGCCACGGTGGCCTTCTTCGCCGGACCCGACTCCAGCTTCGTCACCGGCCAGGTCCTGAACGTCAACGGCGGCTGGACGATGGACTAGGCGTACGCCCATCCATCGACCGCTCGACTCCGCCTCCCCAGAACAGTAGGAACGCATGAAGATCGCAGGTCACGACATCACCCCGGCCGAGCTGCGGCGACGCACCGGCGACACCTCCTCGGTGGCCGGCATCCGCCAGGTGGTGCTCGACAACGGGGTGGAGCGCGGCGTCCGCGCCATCGAGCTGCGCACCGCCGCGGGCCTCGAAATCGATCTGCTGGTCGACCGGGCGCTCGACATCGGCGACGCGCGCTTCAAGGGCGTCCCGTTCGGCTGGCGCTCGGGCAACGGCTACCGCCATCCCGGCCTGCACGAGCACAGCGACGAGGGCGGGCTCAGCTGGCTGCGCGCCCTCGACGGGCTCCTCGTCACCGGAGGACTCGACCACACGCTGTTCGGCGGCGAGGTCGACGCGACGAGGTACAACTACCCGCCCAAGCAGACCGTGAGCCACGGCCTGCACGGCCGGGTCACCGCCATCCCGGCCCGCCTGCTCGAGGCGGCCGAGATCTGGTCGGGGGAGTCAGCGGTCCTGCGCGTCAAGGGCGAGGTCATCCAGGCCACCGCGTTCGGCGAGCACCTGCGTCTCACCCGCACGTACGAGGTCGACTTCGACGGCCACGAGCTGCGGATCCACGACGTGGTCGACAACCTCGGCTTCGAGCCGACGCCGCACATGTTCCTGTACCACCTCAACTTCGGCTGGCCGTACGTCGATGAGGGCACCGAGTTCGTCGCCCCCATCACGAAGCACCTCTGGCAGTCGGACTCCGTGGCCGAGCAGGGCGCGAGCTACCGCCTGCTGCCCGCGCCGGCCCGCGGCTTCGTCGAACAGGTGACGGAGCACGAGCTGGTCGCTGGATCCGACGGCCTGCACCGGGTCGCCCTTCTCTCCGCCGACGGCGAGAGTGGAGTCGAGGTCAGCTGGGACGCATCCACCATGCCGAACTTCTTCGAGTGGCAGAACCTCCGCGACGGCCAGTACGCGGTGGGGCTCGAGCCCTCCAGCCACCACGTCGGGGGAGACGGCGCCTCCCGCGAGGACGGATCGATGACCTTCCTCGAGCACGGCGAGAGCCGCGAGTACCGCACCACGATCCGGATCCTGCAGGGCTCTGCTGAGACGGCCGCGGTCCGCTCCGCGATCCGCGCCATCGGCCCGCAGCCCGACTGAACCGCACCCGCCCCACCGACCGAAGCACCCCTGCATCCTCTAGAATTGTTAGCGCTACCACTCGCGCTCGCATAAGGAATCCCATGACCGAACAGAACCGCGGAGTCCTCTCCGGCTACCGCGTGCTCGACTGCTCCATCGCCATGGCCGGCCCCTTCGCAGCGCAGCGACTCGGCGACCTCGGCGCCGATGTCGTGAAGGTCGAGCCGGTCACGGGGGAGTGGCAGCGCCACAACCCGGCCGGCGGTGCGGTCGGCAATGAGATCAACGTCTCGTTCCTCTCGCTCAACCGCAACAAGCGCTCCGTCGCGATCGACCTCAAGGCGCAGGACGGCAAGGCCGTGCTTCGCGAGCTCGTCGCATCTGCCGACGTCTTCCTGCAGAACTACCGGCCCGGTGTCGCCGCACGGCTCGGCGTGGACTACGAGTCGCTCAAGGCGATCAACCCGAAGATCATCTACGTCTCCATCTCGGGCTACGGCGAGGACGGCCCCTACCGCAACCGGCCCGGCCAGGACCTGCTGCTGCAGGCGATGTCGGGCGCCATGCGCTCGAGCGGCCGCAACGGCGAGCCACCCGTCGCCGCCGGTCAGTACCTCGTCGACGCCATCACCGCGTCGACCGCGTTCGAGGCCGTGCTCGCCGCGCTGCTGCACCGCGAGCGCACCGGTGAGGGCCAGCTCGTCACCGTCAACATGCTCGACTCGATCACCACCCTGCAGATGCAGGAGCTCTCCGTCTTCACCGTCGGCGGGGTGCCGCAGGTGCGCAGCGCCGAGCCGCACGCCCACGTCTACATCCGCTCGCCCTACGGCACGTTCAAGACGGCCGACGGCTTCATCGCCATGGCGATGCCCGTGCTCAAGGACCTCGGGCGCATCATCGGCGAGCCGAGCTTCGCCGACCTCGACGGAGAGGACGCCGGCTGGAACCAGCGCGACGAGCTCTTCGCCAAGACCGCCGCGCAGCTGGTCAAGCAGACCACGGCGCACTGGATGCACGAGTTCACCGAGGGTGGCATCTGGGCGGCTCCGGTCTACGGCTACGCCGACCTGGTCGCCGACCCGCAGATCGCGCACAACGGCACCTTCGTCGAGTACGACCATCCGACCGAGGGACACGTCAAGGTCCCCGGCTTCCCGTACAAGTTCTCGAAGACTCCGCCGCAGATCTACCGGGGTGCCCCGCTCACCGGCCAGCACACCCGCGAGATCCTCGGCGAGGTCGGCTTCGACGCCGAGCAGATCGAACGTCTCGTGGCGTCCGGGGCCATCGCCGCCAGCACGCTGATCGAGGGCGATGTCGAGGTCGCCGCGACCGCCGCCGAAGAGCCCGAAGCCGCGACCCCCGCGGTCCTGACCGTCGCCGAGGCGGCGGGCTGATGCACTACCGCGGGCTCACCTGGGACCACCCGAGAGGGCGCTCCGCCCTCGAGGCGGCTGCCCGGAAGTCCGCGACAGACGACTTCTCGATCGACTGGGACGTGCACACCCTCGAGGGCTTCGAGTCCGCTCCGATCGAGGAGCTGGCCGAGCGCTACGACCTCATCGTGCTCGATCACCCGCACCTCGGCGATGCCCTCGCCGGAGGCAGCCTCCGACCCATGTCCGAGCTGTTCGACGCGGATGAGCTCGCCGCGTGGGAGACCGACGGGGTGGGTCCGAGCTTCAGCTCGTATCGGATGGACGAGGAACTCTGGGCGCTGCCGCTCGACGCGGCCACCCAGGTCTCCGCTCGCCGAGCCGACCTCATCGCGGAAGCACCCCGCACCTGGGACGAGGTGCGCGAGCTCAGCCGCACCGCACCCGTCGCGCTGAGCCTCGCCGGCCCGCACGCCTTCCTCTCGCTCTGCTCGATCATCGTCTCGCTCGGCGGCGAACCCGCCGCCTCCGACACGGGCCGCTTCGTCGATGCCGAGATCGGCGAGCGCGCGTTCGACCTCATGCGCACCCTCGCGGATCGCGCCCCAGCCGGCGCCGATCAGCTCAACCCCATCGCGATGCTCGACCTCATGACCGCCGGGGACTCGATCGCCTACTGCCCTCTGATCTACGGCTACGTCAACTACTCGTCGCCTGCTCTGCCGCGTCGCGTCAGCTTCGGACAGGCACCCGTCGCGGTGTCGGGTGGTCGAATCGGCTCCACCATCGGCGGTACCGGCATCGCCGTCTCCCGACGCACAGGGGTCGCCCCCGAGCTGCTCGCGCACATCCGCTGGCTGATGTCTCCGAGCACCCAGAGCTACTTCATCCCGACCCACGAGGGCCAGCCCAGCGCGAGGTCGGCCTGGAACAACGAGCTGGTCGACGCCGCGTCCGGGCGCTTCTACTCCGGGACCCTCGACACCATCGAGCAGTCCTGGGTGCGCCCTCGCTTCCCCGGCTACATCCCCTTCCAGTCCGAGGGATCCGGAGTGATCCGGGCGGCGATCCGGTCTGGATCGACCGCGGCGGAGCTGTTCGACGCTCTCACCGACCTGCAGCGCGCCGCCATCGCGGCCGCCTCCGCCCGAAAGGCACTCTCATGAGCAACGAAGCTTCCGGCAGCACCGCTCCAGACAGCACCGGGCCCGTCCTGACCAGCGGCAACGTCGGGTTCGAGCTGACCGACTTCGTGGCGGTCATCACGATCTCGCGACCGGAGAAGCTCAACTCCGTCACCCAGCCGATGGCCGACGACCTCGTGCTCGCCAGCGACTGGTGCAACGACTCCGATTCCGTCCGCGCCGTCGTGCTCACCGGTGCGGGCCCCAAGGCGTTCAGCGCGGGCTCGGACATCACCAGCCTCGACAAGTACTCGACGCCCTGGGACTTCCGCAATCGCGCCGACTACTGCGACGCCATCCGGCGACTGCGCAAGCCTGTCATCGCCGCCGTCAACGGCTACGCGCTGGGAGGCGGCCTCGAGACGGCGCTGAGCTGCGACATCCGCATCGCGGCCGACACCGCCAAGTTCGGCGCTCCGGAGATCAAGCTCGGCTGGATCGGCGGTGGCGGCATGACCACCTTCCTCGCCCAGTCGATCGGCGCCAGCAACGCCGCGCTCATGCTGATGACCGGCGACCCGATCGACGCGGATCGCGCGCTCGCCTGGGGGCTCGTGAGCGAGGTCCTGCCGGGGGACCAGCTGATCACCCGTGCCCGAGAGCTGGCCGCCACCATCGCGTCCCGCCCGCCGATCGCGGCCGAGACCGCGAAGGCCAACCTGCACGCCTCGGCGAACCTCCCGCAGGAGCAGGCGATCGCCTACGAGCGCGACCTGCAGACCATCTGCTTCGCCACCGAGGATGCGACCGAGGGGCGAGCGGCGTTCGCCGAACGACGTCCCGGCGTCTATCACCGTCGCTGAGCACTTCCCCCGCATTCACTTCCCGAACCGACGAGAGCAGCAGACACGATGAGCACCACCTGGGCCGGCACCGCGGAGTCCGCACTGCCCATCGACGCCGAATCCGCGATCCTCGGCGGCCGCGTCTGGGACCCCGCCGCGGGCGGCCCCTCCGTCGTCGCCGTGCGAGGCGGCGAGCTGATCGACCTCAGCTCGACCTTCCCGACGATGCGCGACCTCTTCGAGACCGACGACGCGGGAATGGCCCTGTCCGTGGCGGAAGGGCCGTCGCTCGGCTCGTTCGCCGAGATCCTCGCCAACACCATCCCCGAGACGCGGGACGAGACCCGGCCGTGGCTGCTGTCGCCGATCGACCTGCAGGTCGTCAAGGCGGCCGGCGTCACCTTCGCGGTGTCCATGGTCGAGCGCGTCATCGAGGAGCGCGTCCGCGGCGATCTCAACGCCGCCAACGAGATCCGCGGCAAGATCATGGACACGATCGGCGCCGACCTCAAGGCCGTCAAGCCGGGCTCGCCCGAGGCGCAGAAGCTCAAGGAGTACTTCATCGCCGAAGGGCTGTGGAGCCAGTACCTCGAGGTCGGGATCGGCCCGGACGCCGAGATCTTCACCAAGGCGCCCGTGCTCGCCTCGGTCGGCACCGCGGTCGAGGTCGGCATCCACTCGTCATCCACCTGGAACAACCCCGAGCCCGAGGTGGTGCTCGCCATCGACTCGAAGGGCCGGATCATCGGCGCGACCGTCGGCAACGACGTCAACCTCCGCGATATCGAGGGCCGATCCGCCCTGCTGCTGCCCAAGGCGAAGGACAACAACGCCTCCGGAGCGCTCGGACCGTTCATCCGCTTCTTCGGCGAGGGATTCGACCTCGACGACGTCCGCCAGACGACCGTCACCCTCTCGATCGACGGGCCCGACGGCTTCCACCTCGACGCCACCTCTCCGCTCGCCGAGATCAGCCGGGACCCCGCCGACCTCGCCGGCCAGCTGCTGGGCGAGCACCACCAGTATCCCGACGGCGCCGTGCTCTACCTCGGCACGCTGTTCGCCCCGGTCATCGACCGTTCAGAAGCAGGAAAGGGCTTCACGCACAAGGTCGGCGACATCGTCCGCATCGCCGCTCCTCGCCTCGGTAGCCTGGTCAACCGGGTTGAGCTCAGCGAGAGGTGCGCACCATGGACGTTCGGGATCAGGGATCTGATGGGGAACCTCGCGAGCCGCGGTCTGCTGTGATCGAGACTGCGTCGGTGATGGGCGCGACGGCGCCCGACGGGCGATCCACCTCTCCCGGTGGACCGGCCCTGACCCGACGCGCGACGCGCACGATCACCCTCAACGACGTGGCGAGCCTCGCCAACGTCTCCCCGCAGACCGTCTCCCGCGCCCTTCGCGCTCCCGAGCTCGTCTCCGAGCGCACGCTCGAGCGGGTGCGCTGGGCCATCTCGACCACCGGATACGTGCCCAACCTCGCGGCCAGCAATCTGGCCTCGAATCGCAGCCGCACCATCGCCGCGATCATCCCCACGATCTCCGCCTCCGTGTTCGCGGACGCGCTGCACGGTCTCGACGCCGTGCTCACCCCCGCGGGCTACCAGCTCTTCATCGGCTCGACCGACTACGACCTCGAGCACGAAGAGAACCTGATCAGAGCCTTCATGGGTCGGCGTCCGGACGGTATGTTCATCGTCGGCACCAAGCACACGGCCGCGGCGACGATGCTGCTGAAGAACGCACGGATCCCCGTCGTCGAGGCGTGGAACTGGACGGACGAGCCGATCGACAGCCTCGTCGGCTTCTCGAACCACGACGCCATCGAGGCGATCGTCGAGTACGTGGTGGGCAAGGGCTACACCCATCCGACCTTCGCCGGATCATTCCGCCCAGGCGACTCGCGGGCCGTCGACCGCCAGCAGAGCTTCGCGCGCAGCGTGCAGCGCCTGCTGCCCGGAGAGAAGGTGCGCGTCATCGACTCGGGCACCAGCTCGGTCGACCTCGAGACGGGCATCGCACTGCTCGACCGCACCCTGGCGGAGGCGCCGGAGACCGACGTGCTGATGTTCGCCAGCGACGTCTTCGCCGCGGGCGCGCTGCTCGAGGCTCGCCGCCGTGGGATGTCCGTTCCCGGAGATCTGGCGATCACGGGCTTCGGCGACTTCGAGATGGCCCGCCATCTCGTGCCGACCCTCACCACCGTCTCCGTGCCCAACAGGGAGATCGGCACCTCGGCAGGACGCATCCTGCTCCAGCGCATGGTCGGCGACACCGCCGATCCCGAACTGCTCGACCTCGGATTCGAGCTCATGCCGCGCGAGAGCGCGTAACGAAGGAAGCATCATGATCACCACCACCGACCCCCGCACCGGCGCCACGACCGAGACGAGCATCGAGGCGACCAGCGATGCCGAGGTGGCGGAGATCGTCGACCGGGCGACCAGCGCCTTCGCGGCACTCGCCCGCAGGTCGCGCGAATGGCGGGCCGGCCTGCTCGACGCACTGGCGGCCGGGCTCGAGTCTGACCGCGAGAACCTCGTCGCGACCGCGGACAGCGAGACGGGGCTCGGCTCTGTCCGACTGAACGGCGAGCTGACCCGCTCCGCCTTCCAGCTGCAGCTGTTCGCGACCGCCATCCGCGAGGGCGCGTACCTCGAGGCGACCATCGATCACGCCGGCCCGACCCCGATGGGCCCTGGCCCCGACCTGCGCCGCATGCTGCTGCCCATCGGCCCCGTCGGGGTGTTCGGCTCGAGCAACTTCCCGTTCGCCTTCTCCGTTCCCGGCGGCGACACCGCTTCCGCGATCGCGGCCGGCTGCCCGGTCGTGCTCAAGGCGCACGGCTCGCACCCGCTCACCTCTGTCGCCGCCTTCGATGCGCTGACCCGAGCGGCGGACGCATACGGCGCACCCGCCGGGCTGCTGGGCATCGTCTTCGGCACCAAGGCCGGCGCGACCCTGGTGGCCCACCCGGGCATCAAGGCAGTCGGCTTCACCGGCTCGCTCGGCGGCGGCAGCGCCCTGCTGAAGATCATCGAGGCGCGCCCCGAGCCCATCCCGTTCTACGGCGAGCTGAGCAGCCTCAACCCGCTGATCGTCACGGAGGGGGCGGCCTCCGCTCGTGCGGAATCCCTGGCCAGTGGCCTGTTCGGCTCCTTCACCCTCGGCGCTGGTCAGTTCTGCACCAAGCCGGGTGTGGCGTTCATCCCGCGTGGAGCGGCCGGCCAGCAGGTCATCGACGGCATCACCGCACTCGTCAACGACGCGACCCCCGGTGTGCTGCTCAATGGCCGGATCAGCGACTCCTTCACCGAGATCGCCGACCGCCTCGTCGAAGACGGCAAGGCGACCGTCGCCGCATCCGGAACGGCGAGCGGAGACGGCTATTCTGTCGCTCCGCGGCTGCTGCTCATCGATGCCAAGGACATGACGCCCGAGGTGACCGAGGAGGCGTTCGGCCCCCTGATGGTCGTCGCGGTCTACGACGATGACAGGCAGATCGCGTCGGGCCTCGACCAGATCCCCGGATCGCTGACGGCCACCATCCACAGCGAGACCTCGGAGGAGGAGCACTCCGCCGAGCTCGCGGCGCTGGTCGGCCCGAAGGTGGGGCGACTCGTCTTCAACGGCTATCCGACCGGTGTCCGGGTCAGCTGGGCGCAGCACCACGGCGGACCGTGGCCGTCGACCAACTCGCAGCACACCTCGGTGGGCGTCTCGGCGATCCGCCGCTTCCTGCGGCCGTTCGCCTGGCAGGACGCCCCGCAGTCCGTGCTGCCGGAGGAGCTACGCGACGACTACACCGCCATCCCGCGCCGCATCGACGGAGTCCTGAGCCTCGGCGCCTGACCGCCGCCCCGTCGGTCGAGAGGTCGCCTGCTGACCCTCGTCTATGTTCGTTGGTCGAGTAGGGCGCCCCGCGCCCGTATCGAGGCCCGTTGCGCATTCCAGCCGGTCTCGAGACGCGCCGTAAACGGCGCTCCTCGACCAGCGAGTAGGTATTCGTTGGTCGAGTAGGGCGCCCGCGCCCGTATCGAGGCCATCTCGTACGGCGCTCAGTCGTATCTGCCCTCTGCCCACCAGGAGCCGCGCTCCAGGAGGAGCAGCCAGGCCTCGCCCGTCGCGTCGACGACCTGGAAGCGGTTGAGCTCGCGGCCCTCCTCGGCATCCCACCATCGCTCGTCGACCGGCCACGGCCCCGCCCATGCGGTGACCGGGCCTGCGCTGCGTGCTCCCGGCGGGGCGAACCGCGCCGGTGGACCGCTCAGCACCCCACGGTCGTCGATGTCGACGGAGGTGCCGTCCGGCGCGAGCACCACGCACGCCAGCTGATTAGGGAACACCGTCGCGGGCGGCAGCCCGGGCAGCGAACCCGGCCACGGCCGGTCGGCGGGGCGGGCGATCTGCTCGCGATCGCCCCACGGCACGAGCACCTGACGGTCGATGAGCATCCGCCCGCCGCCGACCGTGGCGGTGAGCACGGCGGTGTGCCCGAGCATGCTCTGCACCCGGGACAGGCCGTGGTGGATGCGCTCGTCCGGAGCATTGCCCCAGAGTCCCTGCTCGTGGTGGTTGGCCGCGTCGACGCTCTCGGGCAGGATCCGGACGGTGCTGATGGCGGAGTCGAGGCCGGCGTCGCTGCGAGCCATCCGGGACTGGCCGGTGCCCTGCAGCTGCCAGCGGACCCGGTCGACGATCTCCGCCGGAGTGAACGAGCGCGGATGCATCCAGGTGCGGGTGCGCATCATGCCGCGTTCCGTCGTGATCTCGACCTCGATCGACGTGCAGACCAGGCTCATCTTCGCCAGGCGGTCGAGGAAGCGCTCAGCGGGCTCACGCACACCGAACGCCACCTGCTCGATCCGGTCGAGCGGAGGCTCGAACGAGATGCTGACATCGAGCTCATCCGGCGGGATGCGCGGTGTGACCCGGCTGCCGTCCAGCCCCGCGGCGAGCCGGTGGGCATGGGCGCCCTCCTCGCCGAACCTGTTGCGCACCTCGAGCTCGGGCAGCCCTGCGAAGCCGCCGAGCGTGCTGAGTCCGAGCCGGCGCAGCAGCATCGCGAGGCTCGGCAGGGCGAGCAGGCTCACGGGCATGGGGGAGAGGAACGCGGCCGAGCCGCCATCGGGGATGATCCGCACCCGCGCCGATTCGGGTGCGGCGCCCATTCCTGCCGTGAGGGATGAGGACGGACCTGTGCTGCGGGCGGCCTGCTCGGCGGCGAACGGACCATCGGCGATGCCGATTCGAGCATCGGTGAGGCCCTGCTCCGCCAGGGCGAAGAGCAGCTGGTAGGCGGCGCTGTCCTCGCCGCCGAAGTACCGGGAGGGCCCCTGCGCGCGGATCGCGAGGGTGCCGGGCCTCAGCATCTGCACGCCGGGCATGATCTGCTCGATGGCGTCGATGATCGGCTCGAAGGCGCGGGCGTCCATCGCCTGGTCGTAGGGCAGCACCTCGAGCACGGAGCAGCGGGACTGCGCCTCGCGCACCCGCAGTCCGCGGCGCACTCCATCCGCTCGCGCCGCTGCGGAGCAGGCGAACACCTCGCCCTTCTCGATCAGGGCGATCGGGGCGACCGGATCGATCTCGAGGGTGCGGGCGGCGGCGATGATCGGCCAGTCGGGGCACCAGAGCACCATGGTGCGGGTGACGGACGACTGGATGCTGATCGCAGCGGAGCCGGTGGTGCGCACTCAGACGGCTCGCGCGTGGGAGGCATGCGGGCTTCGGTCGGCATCTTCGACCGGGCGCAGGTGGCGGGACGGGATCGCCCCGGAGTCCGACGCCGCAGTCGCCGCAGCGTCGGCGAACTCCGAGCCGACACCCGGCAGCCAGATCTTGCGGGCGCGGATGCGCACTCCCCGGTTCTCGACGGTGACGAAGGCGGTGCGTCCGGTGAGCATGCCGTGACCGGTTCCTATGCCGCTCCACTCGCTGCGCTCGACGGTCAGCCGTGCCTCGGTGCCTGGCCAGTCTCCGAGAGAGATCAGAGTGGCCTCGCGTTTGCGGAGTCGGGCGGCGAGCCGGTTGGCGTCGCCGTCGCTGATCCGCGCAGGGGCTCGGAGCACGACGACGGTGAGCACGTCGACCATCGCCGCGGTTACCGCCTGCCACTGCTCGCCGGGGTCGGGGACCAGCACGAGCCGCTCGAGGTCGATCCCGTATCCCGCCGCCGCCTGTGCGCCGAATTCGGGGACGCCGACCACCCCGCACCAGGCGCCTGCCTGAGACGGGGCGGTGAGCATCGCCATCGCCAGGGTCATCGAGCCGTGGACCGAATACGCCGAGCCGGCCTTGAGCATGCCGTCGGGCAGAAGCCCGGCGAACATCGGATGGGTGGCGATGCTCTTGGTGTCGAGCGTGGTTGCCTGCATCTCGCGAATGCGGGATTGCAGCTCCTGCACCGTCGCCGCCGGATCGGCGGCGCGAGCGGAGGCGAGAGACATACTCCATATTCGAATGTCTGTTCGAATAAGTCAAACGCGGCGCGAGGTGAGTCGAGCCGCGTTCATCAGCAGTGCTCAGCTGCGGATTCAAGGGGTGAGCCTCAGACGGTCGGGTGCTCTGGCTCCAGCTGGTCAAGCGTGATCAGTCCATCCGGATCCTTGGGGTCGTGCACCCCGGTGACCCGCTCTCCGACATCCGCCTTGCTGTCCGTCGCGAGGGGCTTGTCCTCGTGGTCGGGCGGCAGCGCCTGGCCCTCCCGACTCACGAATCCTCCGATGCGACCTCGTCGGAGGACTCGTCGTCGAGTCCGACGATGTCGCCATCGGATGCGTCATGCTCGTCGAGGATTGGCTCACCTTCACGGGGCGATCCGCCGGTCGGCCCGCCGTAGCCATCGCCGGCCTGGGGAAGGACGGTCTCACCAGCGACCGCGTCATTGGTGACGGTGCTCATGCTCTCGGCCTTGAGTGCAGCCTTGTCGACGAACGCGGTGTCATCGGCATCATCGTCGAATGCTCCGCCGTCGGGGATGGTGTCGCTCATGGGATCTCCCTCGTGTATTCGTGCAGTTCCATCACGCTACGCCCCACCTCGGGGTCGGCACCTGGCCGTCACCTGAGTGGACGACCACTTCTCGGCGGCGGGGCGATAAGCGTGGGGAGTCACGAGGGTGGTGGCAGGCTTCCCCGTCGGAAGGGTAGAGGGGTGAGCAGGGTGTCCTGGCCGGGATTCCACCATGCATCGAGTGGATCTTCGGGAGGTGGAGGCGCCTTCGCGGCCGGTCGAGCCTGGGGCACGCGGATCGGGTTAGAGGGGTGGGTGACATCGATTCGGCCGGAGGGGCTGGTCCAGGTGACCAAACCTTCGGCGTCGAGGATGCTGTTCCATCTGCCGAGGTGGCGGAGTCGGCCCGTTGGTCGAGTAGGTCGCGCAGCGACCGTATCGAGGCCGCGTTCATCGACCCGAAGACTCAGCCATCAGGGCTGTCCTCTTCGACGGACGCGAACCGCCGGGGTGTGATGCCGCCACAGGGCAGCCGAGATGGCTGGCATGCGAGGTGCTGAACGCGGCCTCGATACGGCCCTGGCGGGCCTACTCGACCAACGGGACGTCGAGGTCGATCAGCTTCCGCGCGGTCTCGGCATCGATGGGCCCCTGGCCCTGCAGCTCGGCTGGCTGATCTCCGCCGACCGCGGTCGCCGTCGGTGCGGTGAGGAACACCACGGGGCGAATGTTCCGCATGCCGGAGTCGTCGTTGAGGATCAGATCGACCAGGACATCGGCGCGGAGCTGGGAGGCGGTGCGCCCGTCTTCCCCACCGGCGTTCTTGATCGACCTCGCGCACGCGTCGAGCTTCGCGTCGATCGCGACCACGTCTTCTCCGGACAGCGCAGCCCAGAGCTCACCCATCCCATCCTGACCGGCGCAGGTCACCACCTTGCGATCCAGCAGGGCATCCGCATGACGTTCGGTCGCGTCCTCGGGCTGCAGCCGCTCGCGCAGCTTGACCAGGACGGCCTTGAGCTTCGTCGGGGTCATCCGCTGCGCGAGCTCGATCGCCTCACGCTCGAACCGCTCCGCCAGCTCGACGAACAGGTCGAGCCCCGCGTCGGCGATCACCTCCGCGTGACCGAGCGTGATCACGCCGTTCTCCACCGCAGCCAACGTCAGATGCCGCTCGCTGGTGAGGATCTTCGACCGCTCGATCAGATTCAGAGCGGCCCGTTCGGTGACCCCTAGGGTGAGCGCGACCTCGGTCATGAAGACGCGGTCCTGGATGCTCTCCTGAATCGGGTTCGTGGCCTGCCGCGCGTAGGTGGCGGCTTCGGCGGCGATCCACTTGATGCGCTGCACCTGAAGAGCCTGTTCGTCCAGCTTGAGGAGGTTGATGCCCTCGAGGAACTCCCGCCGACGGCGCATCGGGGCGACCTCGACTGCCTCGTCGGATGGGTCATCGATCGGGCAGGGGTTGGTGTCGAGCCAGGCGAAGAATTCCTCGTCGCTCTCGTGCACGGGGGTAACGAAGTCGTCGGCGAGCAGGACGAGATGAGCGTCATCCCAGTCGGTGTTCGTCATCTCGGCCATACCTGCACACTGCCACCAGCCACCGACATTGGAAGGGCATATTCGGGCTGATCGGAGGTGAGTTTCAACCCGTGGTCGAGGTGAGTTTTCGGGTCGGCTCGCGTGGGCTTCGACACGGGCGCGGAGCGCCCGGCTCAGCCACCGGGGGTGGGGTATTGCTCGGTGGCTGAGCCGACGGGAGGTCGTGTGAAAGCCCGCGCATCAAGACTCGCTCCGCGGGGCTTCGACACGGGCGCGGAGCGCCCGGCTCAGCCACCGGAAGGCGGCGGAACCCGGTACCTTAGGCGGGCTCGAGGAGGTGGTGCTCCGTGATCGCCTCGAGGGACAGGACGCGGTAGCCCTCCGTGCCGAAGAACACCGTGATCCGATCGTCCTCGACGCTCATCACGGTGCCGTCGCCCCATTCCGTGTGGCGCACGGCCTGATCGACCGTGAACGCAGCCGAATCGGACGTCACCGCACGCTCCGCCTCCTGCTCGAGCATCTCGTAGGCAGTGCCGGAGGTGCAGGTGTCGCAGTTGCCGCACGGCTCATCGCGTGCCTCGCCGAAGTAGCCGAGCAGGAAGATCCTCCGACAGCCGAGCGTCTCGGCGTAGAGGCGGATCATCGCTATCCGCGACTCGTCGATCCGCTCGCGCTGCTCCGCTGCATGGCGGGCCGCCTGGATCGCGTCGCCGATCTTCACCCCACGCACGGCGCGGAGTCCACCGTCGACCTGGCGCACCGCCCCCGCCTCGAGAAGCAGATTGACCGCCTCGCCCACGGAGCGCCCCGGCAGATGCACGGCGTCGCCGAGCTGCTCCGCGGAGACGGGACGATCCGCGGCCTGCAGAGCCGTCAGCACGAGCTCGAGCCTGTTGCCGTTCGGCTTGCCCGAGGCGAAGAACGTCCGCAGGCCCAGATCCTCCGGGCGGTAGTGCAGGGTCGCCTGTGCCGGATCGCCGTCCCGGCCGCAGCGACCGACCTCCTGGTAGTAGCTGTCGATCGATTCGGTGATCGCGGCGTGCACGACGAAGCGCACATTCGGCTTGTCTATCCCCATCCCGAAGGCCGAGGTCGCGACGACCACATCCAGCTCGTCGGCCTGGAAGCGCTCGTGGGTCTCCTTGCGCTGCTTCGCCCCGAGGCCGCCGTGGTACGCGGCCGCACGCAGTCCTCGCTCCGACAGCTCAGCGGCGAAGAGCTCGGTGGCCTTGCGGGTGGCCACGTAGAGGAGACCGGGACCGCCCAGATCGACGATCTCGTCGATCACCGCGCGGCGCTTCTCGTCCTCGCCCTCGTGTCGCACGACGTCGAGGCGGATGTTCGCGCGGTCGTAGCCGTGCGTCAGCATCACCGGATCGCGCATGCCGAGGCGCTCGACGATCTCCTCGCGGACGGGAGCGGACCCGGTCGCGGTCAGGGCGAGCACCACGGGGCGCGAGCCGCCCCGAGAGATGCCATCGACGGCGTCGCGCAGACGCAGATAGTCGGGACGGAAGTCATGACCCCACGCGGATACGCAGTGCGCCTCGTCGACGACGAAGAGCGAGACCGCGACGGCCGCCAGGCGCTCGACCACCTCGTCCTTCGCGAGCTGTTCGGGGGAGAGGAAGACGTACTCGGCGCGTCTGGCCTCCAGCTCCGCCCAGGCCTCGGCGTTCCTGCGCTCCGACTGCGATGAGTTGATGGCGACGGCACGAGGCGCGGTCGGGCGTGCCTGGATGCCGGCCACCTGATCCGCCTGCAGGGCGATCAGCGGCGAGACCACGACGGTCGGACCGTCGAGCAGAGCACCGGCGATCTTGTAGACCGCCGACTTGCCGTAGCCGGTCGGCATCACGGCGATAACATCGTTGCCGGCGACCAGCTCGGCGATGGCGGTGTCCAGACCGGGTCGCAGCTGCTCCCAGCCGAATGGATCACGCGCCACCCGCGCGATATCCGCAGAACGGTCCGCTGTGGCTGCGGATTCCGGGTGTGCACCTCTCGTGTGGCTCGTCGTCGAGCCGGCCGTTCGGGGTGTCACGCCGCGTTGGGATCGAAACGGCCGAGCATGCTCCAGACCGTGCGGGTGAGCTCGGGATGGTCGAGCGCGATCCGGCGCAGCAGAGCGAACTCGAACTCCTCGGCCCTCTTCTGCGGGCTCGACGGGTGATAGGCCTGCGCCCGCTCCTCACCCAGACCGAGCAGCTCGATGGTGTCCGAGCGGAGGATGCGGATGACCCGCTCGTCGACGCTCGGCAGGTCGGGGATGAACTGCCACGGATCCTCGCCGCTGCGGCAGCGGTGCTCGATCTCGGCCTGCAGCTCGTCGCGAGCTTCGGCTCGGAGTGTGTTCAATTCGGAACGACGCACGGTTCCCCTCCCGACGATCCGACACTATGCGACGAGATCAGGGCGGGAGAACGTGTGCACTCCGGAGACGTTCAGGAACCGGTGCAAAGGACACGAACGTCCTGTTCGCCGACGGATGCCGACCTCGTGCACGCGTCGGGATCGGTCAGACTGCGCGAGCGAGCGGCGGAGCCTCGGAGTCATCCTGATCGACAACGTCGAGCGACGACCCACCCACCGCCGACTGATCAGAGGCAGTGCGCCGGGCTGCGTTGGAAGCCGAGGTCACCTCGTCCTCGCCGAGGATCACCTCGATGCCGGTGGGGTCCATCACCCGAGCCATCCGCTCGCCCCACGCCTGCACCTCCGGCTGCTCGAGCACGACGATGCCCGCGTTCCGCACCAGGTCGAGCGTGGCGTCGAGATCCGCGACGTAGAACCAGAGCGACATCTGGCTCGGTCCGCGGGGAGGATCGGGGTGGTAGCCGATGCCGAGCGTCGCCGACCCGATCCGGAGCGTGAGGAAGGCCGGATCCTCATCGGGGAACTGGTAGACGATCCGTCCGCCCATCACGTCGCGGTAGAAGCCGAGCAGCTTCGAGATGTCCTGCGAGACGATGATCGGGAAGCCCGAACCGGCACGGGAGGAGTCGAGCTCTCGACCGGTGAAATCGCTGGATTCCGCGCCCAACTGCTGACTTCTCTCCGACATCGCGAACCTCCGCTGATAGTGCCTCGTGCACGTTCTACACCCGCTGGCAGGTCGGGGTCCGTATTGCATGCGCGATGTCGCATATGCCCACCAGTCGCATGGGGGAAGAACCGAGCCGGTCGTGCAGAGACGGTAGCCTCCGGTTCATGTTCGCGGTCGCCGTCACCTATCTGCTCCGCGATGGAGCGGACGGGCCCGAGGTGCTCCTGGGGAACAAGCTGACGGGGATCGGAACGGGTCGACTCGTGGGTCCCGGAGGCAAGCTCGAGCCGGGCGAGTCCGCCGAGCAGGCCGCCATCCGCGAGACGCTCGAGGAGGTGGGAGTGGTGGTCTCATCGGTCGTCCGGATCGCCGAGCTCGCCTACACCTTCCCGCGCCGGCCCTCGTGGAGTCAGAGCTCGACCGCATTCCTCAGTCGGGACTGGCGGGGGGATCCGCGCAGCAGTGATGAGTTGGAACCGCAGTGGTTCTCCGTCAGTCGGATCCCGTTCGATCGGATGTGGGACGACGCCCGCCTGTGGCTTCCCGGCGCGCTGACCGGGCGGTTCATCCGCGCGGACTGCTCCTACGCCGCGGACAACGCGACCGTCGACACCTTCCGGTTGCTGGACTGATCCGCCTGGACCCGTCCAGCAACCGGTGATCTCGGAATGAAGGAGCAGGGTCGAGGATTGACCTCACCATGACGCTCTTCGGGATCACAGGCTCTACCGGCAAGCTCGGCGGCGCGGTGGCGCGCGCACTCGGTTCGGCAGGAGTGTCGCAGCGGCTCATCGTCCGCGATCCCGGGCGCGCCCCCGAGATTCCTGGCGCCGAGGTCGCCACCGCCGATTACGGCGATCTCGATGCCGCGACCGTCGCACTTCGGGGCGTCGACGTGCTGCTCATGGTGTCCGCCTCCGAAGCGCCCAACCGGCGGGAGCAGCACCGCACATTCATCGACGCTGCGGTCGCCGCAGGCGTGAAGCACCTGGTCTACACCTCCTTCGCCGGAGCGGGAGAGGACGCCGTGTTCACTCTCGGTCGCGACCACGGCGACGCGGAGGCCGCCCTCGCCGAGAGCGGCCTCGTGACCACCCTGCTGCGCGACAACTTCTACCTCGACTACTTCCCGGTGTTCGCCGACGAGCACGGCGTCATCCGGGGCCCGGCGGGTGACGGCCGGGTCGCCGCGGTGGCGCGGGCGGACGTCGCAGACGCGGCGAGCGCTGTGCTGCTCGACCACGCAGCGCACGAAGGCGCCGTGTACGAGCTCACCGGCAGCGAGGCGATCAGCTTCCCGGAGGCCGTCCAGCGGATGACCCTTGCGCTCGGCCGACCCTTCAGCTTTGTCGACGAGACGATCGAGGAGGCATACGCCTCTCGCCGAGTCTTCACCGACGAGCAGTTCCTACTGGATGCCTGGGTCAGCACCTACACCGCGATCGCCCAGGGCACCGTCGAGCGGATCACGGATGACGTCCAGCGGCTCAGCGGTCATGCCCCTCGGCGCCTCGAAGACGTCATCTGACGCGTGCTCTCGGTTCGCGCACCGAGATCCGGGAGCACAATGAGGCCGTGAGCGATGACCGACCCCCCACCACCCCTTCTCTCGACGATCCCTCGTCTGCCGACATGCCGGATGCGCCCGTGCTGCGCACGGCGTGGGCGGCGCTGGGCGGGGACGAGGGCGATCTGAGCCGGGTCTCATCCACTGCTCCCGAGGTGACCCGCCTCCTCGACTCGCCGCTCGCCGTCGGCACCCTGGTGCACGACGCCATCGCCACCGCCTCGCTCGCCGCCGGACTGCTGTCGGAGGATACCGGCGGTAAGCCCATCGAGGTCCGGCTGGACCCGGCACGGGTGGCGACCGCGGTCACGAGCGAGCGCTGGCTGACCATCGACGGCGATCACCCGCCCGTCTGGGCGGAGCTCTCCGGCTTCTGGCCGACGTCCGACGGCTGGCTGCGCACCCACGCCAACTACCCGCACCACCGAGACCGCCTGGTCGCCGCCCTGCACCTGACCGACGAGTCCGCCGACGACCTGCGTTCCGTCCTCTCCTCGATGTCGGCACGGCAGGCCGCCGACGCGATCACCGCGGAGGGTGGCGTCGCCGTCGCTGTGGCCACCGAGGAGGAGTGGCGGGGCAGCGAGCAGGGCCGAGCCGCGGCAGCCGCTCCGCTCATCCGCCTGGAGCGCCTCGCCGCTGCGGATGCGGAGTCGGCGCGCATCCTCGACTCGGAGCGCCCGCTCGCCGGAGTGCGGGTCCTTGACTTCACCCGTGTCATCGCGGGCCCCGTCGCGACGAGGACCCTCGCGCTGTTCGGGGCGAGCGTGCTGCGGATCGACAGTCCGCGCCTGCCCGAGATCGCGATGCAGCACCTCGACACGGGAGCAGACAAGGAGTCGGCGCTGCTGGATCTGGCCAGGGATCGGCAGACGCTCGACGATCTCCTGACGACGGCCGACGTCGTGGTCACCGGCTACCGCCCCGGAGCACTCGCCCGCTTCGGCCTCGACCCGAAGACGCTCGCCGACCGCGGCATCATCTCGGCGACGCTCTCGGCCTGGGGCGGGGAGGGCCCATGGCATGACCGTCGCGGCTTCGACAGTCTCGTCCAGGCCGCATCCGGCATCTCATGGCTCAGCTCGGCGGATGGCGAGACCCCCGGGGCCCTGCCTGCGCAGGCTCTCGACCATTCCGCCGGCTACCTGCTCGCGGCAGGGGTGATGACCGCCCTGCGCACTCGACGTCGGAACGGTGATGTGTGGGCCGTCGAGGTGTCGCTCGCTCGCGTCGCCGAGGAGCTGCTCGGCCTGCCTCGCGGCGATGATGCCCGGTTCGATCAGGCAGAGCACGGGGCGCGGCATGTGCCCGACGAGTCGACGGACGACACCGCCGACGACACCGCCGAGGAATCGACCGATGCGGACAACGACCCGGACGATCCGCCGTTCCAGCCGACGATGGTCGAGAGCGAGACGGATGCCGGCGTGATCTCCTACGCCATGCCGGCCGCCGGATACACCGGGTCGGCCACCGAGTGGCTGCGACCTCCCGTGCCGTGGGGGAGCAGCCCCGCGTCCTGGTAGCGGCCGCCGGCAGCCTCCACGCCCACCTCGTTCTGGGGGGACGCCATTCGGCACGCCCGCGCCGCGCCTCCGCCCGATTCGTCGGATCGGAACTTAGCTTGACGCCGTGACCACAGTGAGTCGCTCGCGACGCCGCTCGCCGATGGCCGGCACCCCGGCCCTCAGTGCAGCCTTCGTCGTGCTGGCCGTCATCGCCGCCATCGCCTGGATGCTCAACGGTGCTCCCGCCCTGCCCGGCGCTGCCGCCGATCGGCCGGCCGCCAGCAGTTCGGACAGCACCGCCGCCAGCAGCACCGACAGCGCCGCTCAGAATGCTCCTGCCGGGACCGCGTCCTCCACCGCCACGGATCCGGCCGCCGGCGCGCCCGCACTGGACACCCCGCTGCTCGCGCAGATCGCCGCTCTGCCTGTGGCCGCGACGGCCTCGGTGGCCGGCTACGAGCGCGCGCAGTTCGGCGACGGCTGGAAGGATCCCGACCGCAACGGCTGCGACGCGCGCAACGACATCCTCGCTCGCGACCTGACCGCGGTCACCTTCAAGGCGGGCACCCGCGACTGCGTCGTCGCCACGGGCGAGCTCAAGGACCCGTACACCGCCACGACGATCGACTTCGTGCGCGGCAACGGCACCTCCGAGGCCGTCCAGATCGACCACATCGTGCCCCTGTCCTGGGCGTGGCAGCACGGCGCCGCGGGCTGGACCCCCGATCAGCGGCTCGCCTTCGCCAATGACCCGCTCAACCTGCTGGCAGTCGACGGTCCGACCAACGCCTCGAAGTCCGACTCCGGCCCAGCCGACTGGCTGCCCCCCGACGCCGCGTATCGGTGCGCCTACGCCGACCGGTTCGCCGATGTCCTGACGACCTACGCCATGGGCATCGACGACGCCGACCGAGCCGCACTCGTGGCGGTCGCCCAGACCTGCGTCTGATCGGCAGCATCCCGGCCGTCCGGGCCTCCGCGGACGGCGACTCCCGTTCGTCCCCAGGTCCATGGAGCTCGCTGTTCTGCACAGATCCGTCCGCTGGCCGCTATGCGTTCGTCTGGGTCCCCACCCTGGAAGGATGACACGCACTCCTCGCCCATCCGGCGTCGCCCTGACCACCGATTCCGCGCTTCAGGACTTCATCTCGAGCCTCGTCGGCCGCGCCGACTCGCACCGCTTCTGGATGATCTTCCTCGACGAGTTCCAGCGCCCGATGCGCGACATCATGCCCGTCGACGGCCTGCCCGACCGGCCGGAGGCTGACGACGCCGAGCGGATGGTCCCCATGTTCTGCGGCTGCTACGACGTGCTCGACGCCCACGCGATGGTGCTCGTGATCGAGCGTCGCGGGCAGCGCGCGGTCACGGACGACGACCGCCTGTGGGCGAGGACCCTGCATGCGGGCGCCGCGCTGGCGGGAGTGGAGCTTCGAGCGCTGCTGCTCGCCCATTCGACCGGGGTGCGCTGGCTCGCGCTCGACGACTACCTCCTCTGACGCGCCGTCTGCTCCCGGCGGAGACAGCGCCGCCATGCGCCAGGCGCCGGTGTCCACCCAGCGACCCCCTCCGTCTCGCCGTTACAGTGGCGCTTCGGAACGTGGCCCGGCGATGGCAAGCGAGGAGTGCGGATGGCGGATGCGCGACCTCACCCGCCCGGCATCCGAACGGCAGGCGACGGCGGCCGGATCGTCGGGGTGGACGTGGCGCGCGGCCTCGCGGTGATGGGCATGTTCGTCGCCCATCTCGTGCCCTCGGACTGGCCGGAGACGATCTCGGACGGGCGCTCCTCGGTGCTCTTCGCCACCCTCGCCGGGGTCTCGCTCGGCCTGATCAGCGGTGGATCCGCGCCGACCGAACGGCCCAGCCGAGCGTCCGTGCGGGTCTCCGTGCTGCTCCGAGCGCTGTTCCTCATCGCGCTCGGTCTGCTGCTGCGGACCTTCGACAGCGGGATCGCGATCATCCTCGACTCGTACGGTGCGTTCTACGTCGTGCTGGTGCCGCTGCTCTTCCTTCGTCGATCGGGCCTCGCCACTGTCGCCTTCGCGCTCGCTGCGCTCGCCACGGCGGTGCTGCCGGGGGTTCCCAGCAGCACCACCGAGGCGGTGGGTGGCGATCCGCTGCTCTTCCTGCCGTCCGACTGGTTCTACAGCGGCTACTACCCGGGGGTGCTCTGGATCGTCTACCTGCTCGTCGGGCTGATCGCCGCGTGCAGCGACCTGACCCGTCGAAGCACCCAGCTGCTCATGATCGGTGGAGGCGCCGTCGCGTCGACGATCGGCTACGGGGGAGCCGCCCTGCTCGGAACGGACGCCAGTGCGCACTCGGACACCGTCTGGGAGATGTTCGGCGCCGGCGGGCTCGCCGTCCTGGTGATCGGCGGGCTCACGCTGTCGACGACCGCACCCCGGATCGGGCCGGTCGCCCGCGCGATCGGCTGGCCCATCGGCGCGGTGGGGGCGATGCCGCTCACGATCTACACCGTGCAGATCGCGATCCTGGCCGTCTTCCGGCAGGTCTGGGCCGACGGCGGCGAGGACGGGGAGCGACTCGCCCTGCTCATCGCCCTGATCGCCGGCGCGATCGCCTTCGCGACGCTATGGCGGCGGTTCGCCGGACGCGGGCCGTTGGAGCGCCTCGTCTCCGCCGTCACCACGGTGTCCCGGCGCTGAACCGGGCGCTCGAGGGCATCGATGCCCGAGGGGTCAGACGTGAGCGATCGGCTACCAGCCCAGGGTGCCCGGCTCGCCCTTGAACGGGCCGACGACCCGAGACGTGATCCATCCGCCGTAGAAGCCGCCCGCCTGCGGCGTGACCTGCTCGCCGGCGACCTCGCACGAGTCGACGGCTGCGGGGTAGACGGCGACCCGATCGACGAGCTCCTCAAAGCCGGGGCTCGGAGTGGGATAGAACCAGGCCGCGCGATCCGCCCTGCGGCCGCCGCCGACGAGCGACAGATACCCGGCCGCGCCCTTGAATTCGCAGTACGAGGAGCCGGCGGCAGGCTGGAGGACTCCGGCCGCGAAGGCCGACCGGGGCAGGTAGTAGACCGGCGGATGGCTCGTCTCGAGCACGCGGACCGAATCGGTCGTGTCGGCGATGATCGTGTCGCCCATCCGCAGCACGATCCGCTCGTCACTCGGCTCGACGCGGGGCGGACGGGGGTAGTCCCAGACGGATTCCTGGCCGGCGGCGGGCTTCACGGGTGTCGGACGCATGAGGCGATCCTGCGCCACCCGGCTGGGAGTCGGGCCGGGTGCAGACCACCGTTCCTGCGGACTAGTGCGCGCTGCCGACGATCTCGGCCGGCACCTCGCGGAGGAAGATCTCGATGGTCTTCGGGCCGACGCCCTTCAGCTCATCGAGCTTCTTCTCCAGGTCGGCACGGGACTGCGCGTGCTTGACCAGCTCCGACACTGAGCCGTGGCTCTCGGCGATCGTGGCCATGGTCTCATGCAGGGCATCGGTCATCTGGTAGTCGAATCGCCCGTATCCGCCCTGATCGAGGATGTGCCGAAGGCCTTCCCGGTCGTGCTCGGCGAAGCGCTTCGGACTGGTGAGCCCTGCCTTCTCCAGCGCTCGGTACGTCTCGGCCGCCTGCTCCTGACGGATGGGCCGGCCGAACAGCATCGATGCCAGGAACCAGCGGTAGAGCGCCTCCGCGCCGCCCCCGGTCAGATCGATGCCGAGGTCTTCGGCCGTCGTCACCTTCGCCATGCTGATCTCCTCTTCCCGATTTGCAGCTGTCCTCTGCCGGCTCCTGCAGTCAATCCTGCGGGTCGAGGTGGGTATGGAAGAAGCCATCGATCCGCTCCCACGCGTCCCGCGCGGAGCCGGGCTCGGGGCCGACGCCGATGATCGCCTTCATGATCGGGCGGAGTGCCGCAGGCCCCGCCTCGGCCTCGTTGAGGAACGCATGGCCCGCCTCGGGGTACTCCTTGACGTCGTGCGGGATGTCGAGCGTGGTGAGGGTGCGCTCGAGCGTCGTGGCGATCCCGCGCTGCGTGACGTCCTTGCGGCCGTAGCTGGCGACCACGGGGCACGCGCCTGCGAGCGTGCCCTCGACGTCCTTGGGCAGGATGCCGTAGTTGACGGAAGCGGCGTCGAAGCCGTGGCCCGAGGCCGCGACGAGGGCGAAGCCGCCGCCCATGCAGAAGCCGATGAGCCCCATCCGCCCGCTGAAGTCGTCGCGCGCCGCGAGGAACCGACGAGCGGTCTCGACGTCGTCGAACGCCCTGCCGTGGCCGGCCGAGATCGCGCGGAAGGTCGCTGTGAGACACTTCCGGGTCGAGCCCGCCGTGTACAGATCGGGCATGAGGGTGAGGAAGCCGGCGGCGGTCATCCGCACCACCTGCCGCCGCATGACGTCGTCGAGGCCGAACGCCTCGTGCACCATCACCACGCCCGGCCATGGCCCCTCACCGGCAGGAATGCCGAGCACGCCGCGCAGCGCTGGGCTGGCGCCGGGGATCTCCGATGGCAGGTCGATGTCGATCAGGGTGGGCGAAGCGGTGGTCATTCGAACCTTTCGGGAGGCCGCGGCTCGATTCAGGCGGTTCCGGTCGCCGGAGCCGCGGACGAATCGGCGGATGAGGTGCCGGTGCCGCTCGACGCGGTGCCCGGGCTGGATTCGACGGTGGGCAGAGCCGTCGGCTGCGCCCGGCGGATGCCGATGAACGAGGCCACCGCGCCCAGCGCCATCAGGGCGGCGGCCACCAGCACGACACGATGGAAGCCGTCATAACCGAGTTGACCCCCCACGATGGTCCCCACGAAGGCGACCGCGATCAGGCCGGCGACGCGCGAGACAGCATTGTTGACCGCGGAGGCGATCCCCGAGTGAGCGGGCTCGATCGATCCGAGCACGGCGGCCGTCAGGGGCGAGACGGTGATCGACAGGCCGAGGCCGAAGAGCAGCATCCCCGGCAGGAGCTGGAGCCAGACATTGAACGGCTCCCGGACCGTGAGCATCACGAGGAATCCCGCCGTCGCGATCAGCGGGCCGACGGTCATGAAGATGCGCGACCCGTACCTGCCAGCCAGCGTGCCGATGGGGCCGGCGACGAACAGCGAGATCAGCGCGACCGGGAGCGAGATGAGGCCGGCCTGGATGGCGCTCAGGCCGATCACCTGCTGCACGAAGAGCGTGACCACCAGCGGACCGAGGGAGAGCGCCGAGTAGATGAAGGCCGTGGCGATGTTGCCGAAGGCGAAGTTGCGGACCGAGAACAGCTCGAGCGGCAGCATGGGATGAGCCGCCCTCCGCTCCCAGACGAGATACCCGGCGAAGCAGAGCAGGCCGACGATGAGAGGAAGGAACACCGCCGGGCTGTCCCAGCCGAGTCGGCCCTGCTCGATGAGGGCGAACACCGGTCCGCCGAGACCGAGCGCGACGAGCACTGCGCCGACGACATCGATCCGGTTCGGCGCGGACGTCCGCGCCGGATCGTGCACGCGTCGAAGGAAGAAGAGCGTGACGAGGATCGGCACGACATTGATGGCGAAGATCCACCGCCATCCGATGGTGTCCACGAGCACCCCGCCGAGGGTGGGTCCGGCGATGAAGGAGACGCCCGTCCAGGCGGTCCAGCGGCCGATCGCCTTCGCCTGCGCGACCCCCGAGAAGGTGGAGGTGATCAGCGCGAGCGAGCTCGGCACCAACAGCGCGGCGGCGAAGCCCTGCACGCCGCGGGCGCCGATGAGGAATCCCGCCGTCGGCGCGATCGCGCAGGCGAGCGACGCTGCGCCGAAGCCGATGAGGCCGACGAACAGCACCCGCACCCGACCGAACGAGTCCGAGATGGCTCCCGCGAGCAGGATGAGCGATCCGAGGGTGAGCAGATAGGCGTCGAGCGTCCACTGCTGGGTGACCACACCGCCGCCGAGCTCGTCGGTTATCGCGGGCAGGGCGACGTTGACGATGGAGCCGTCGAGGAAGCTGACGAAGGAGGCGAGGATCGCGACCAGGAGGACCGCGCGCTGCCTGCTGTCCACGCGTCCCCGATCCGATCCGTTCGCCTGTGCTCACACTATCCGTGAGCAGCGGGGCCGGAGGTCAGGAGACCGATGGCTCGGGGCTGGCGGAGTACTCGGACCATGCGCGCTCATACCGTGTGCGGTTCTCCTCGATGGACGTCTCGAAGTATCCGTCGAAGATCGGCTTGCCGCCCGAATCGGGGAAGTCGTCGAACTCGCCGACCTCCGTGGCGAACGCGCCGATCTCGTCTCCGCGGTCGGTCTGGTCCTTCAGCCCGTCGGGGAATGTCTGGGTCATGTTCGTCCTTTCGGCTTGTCACGAGCACCTGAGTGGAGCCCGTGACAAGCCAATCCCCGCTCGGGGTCGGAGGCAACCCGGATCAGGGGATCGCACTCATCTCCCAGGCACCGCCCAGCTGGTTCCGCTGGGAGCCGGACCCACCCCCAGATGTGGGGAGCGGGCACGAAGGCGGTCGCGGTGCGGGACATGCGCGCCCCGGCGACCCGGTAGACATGGGGCATGACGAGTGATGCCCTCTCGGCCGGAGTCTCGACCGTCGTCAGCAGATGGGCCGTCGCGCCGGCGACCGGCGTCGCGATCTCTGCAGTCCTGTTGTTCGCGGTCCACCTGCCGGTGCAAGGTCACCTGCTGCTCGTCGCCAGCGTCGCCGCGGCGTGGCCCGTCGGCCGTGAGTTCTTCAAGGATCTGCTGCTCGTCGGCGTCGGCCTGACGATCGCGGCGCTCATCACCCTGAAGGCGGATCTCAGCTGGTCGAACATGCTCTCCACCGGGGCGGTGCTCGCGCTCGCGGTGCTCGCGCCGTTCCTCGTCGACCGCAAGCTCTATCGGAATGAGACCATCCGCTTCCCGGTCCGCACCGGACGCCCCTGGTCGAGGATCGAGCGCATCTACCTCGGCGTGGCCCTGTTCCTCGCCTGGCTCATCCTGCCGTTCTACTTCCTGAATTCGGGGGTGTGGCAGAACTGGCCGGCCGCCGACTCACCCGAGGTGCTGGGCAAGCTGCTCATCGGAGTGATCGTCGTCGGGATCTGGGACGAGCTGTTCTTCGTCGCAACGATCTTCACCCTGCTGCGTCGTCATCTGCCCATGTGGCAGGCCAACCTGCTGCAGGCGGTGATCTTCATCTCGGTGCTCTGGGAGCTCGGCTACCGCGGCTGGGGCCCGCTCATCACCATCCCGTTCGCGATGCTCCAGGCCTGGATCTTCACCAAGACCAAGTCGCTCAGCTACGTGGTGAGTGTCCACCTGCTGTTCGACCTCGTGGTCTATCTGGTGCTGGTGCACGCCCACAATCCGGACTGGCTGCGCATCTTCCTCTACTGAGCCGCCATCTATCGGGTCGCGCCTGCCATGGCGCTCCCGACGAGGTCGACGTCCTCAGGGTCGGCGTCTTCAGGGTCCATGCGCTCGGCGGTGAGGCGCAGGAAGCCGCTGAGCTCGGACAGGCCCTCGGCGGTGTGCGGGAGGTACTCGCGCAGCGCGGGGGAGTGCACCAGGTAGGCCGCCCACTTCGCCCGGGAGATGCCGACGTTGAGTCGGTTCGGCATCAGCAGGAAATCGATCCCTCGCGGCACATCGTCGGCGGAGGATGCCGTGAGCGACACGATCGCCACGGCCGCCTCCCGTCCCTGGAACTTGTCCACGGTGCCGACCGTCGTCCCCTCGAGCCCCGCCTGATCGAGACGCTCACGGATCTTCGCGACCTGCGCGTTGTACGGGGCGACGACGATGATGTCCGACGCCGTCAGCGGCGAATCGACGCGGTCCTGCGACGGATCGGTCCACGCCCGCCCGAGGAGCGACTGCGCGATGGCGACGCAGCGGTCCGCCTCTTCGGGGGATTCGGTGGCGTTGCCCGTGGTCTCCACGGGCACCGCGTGCAGTCCCGGGCGAATGCCGTCGAGCCGCCGGTCGGTGGTCTCGGGGAGCTTCGAGCGCAGCGCGCCCTCGTACGACAGGTCGGAGACGGACCGGCACAGCTCGGGGTGCATCCGCCACGACTCCGCAAGGAAGTAGCCGAACTCCCGCGGCAGGACGTCGTGCCCGTCGGCGAGCCAGCCGAGCGCCGAGGTGTCGATCGGCTCGGGGTGCAGTCCCTGGCTGACCTGCGGCAGCTGCTGCGGATCGCCGAGCAGCAGGAGGTTGCGCGCGCTGACGCCCACAGCGATGGTGTTGGCGAGCGAGAACTGCCCCGCCTCGTCGATGACGAGGAGATCGAGCTCGCGACGCTGCACCCGCTTCGTGTTCGCGAAGTCCCAGGCGGTGCCGCCGATCACGCAGCCGCTGGCGGCGTGCGCCGCGAGGAACGCCGCGTGTCCGTCGGAACCCAGCGTCGTCCAGCCCGGGCCATCCGACGATGTGGGCGGCGAGTCCTTGGATGGCTTCTTGCCGACGAGTGCGGGGTCGATTCCGGTGGCGAGCGTGGCCGCGAGGACGTTCTCGACGACGGAGTGCGACTGCGCGACCACCCCGATCCGCCAGCCGTGCTCGACGACCAGGCGCGCGATCACCTGGGCGGCGACATAGGTCTTGCCGGATCCAGGGGGCCCCTGGACCGCGAGGTAGGAGTTGTCGAGGCTCAGCGCGCTGGCGACGATGGCATCGGCCGGCGGCACGAGCGGCCCGGTCTCGGCCAGCGCGCTGAACCGCGGCTTCAGGCGCGGGGGAGTGCGACGGAGGATGTCGAAGGTGGCATTCGCGGCATAGCCGGGGAGCGCGGCGCGCACCTGCTCACCCCACTCGAGGATGGCCGCGGCCTGCGCCCGAGGCGGCGGCGGCGAGGCGGGGGTGATGGCCATGGGCAGCTGCTGCCAGGTCTCGGTGCCCTTCTTGAGCTCGTCGATCACCACCTCGAACTCGCCATCGACCGACTCGACGGAGACGACGGAGGTCGACGGGTGATCGGGGCGGCGACCGGCGGGCAGCTCGTCCGCCCAGCTGGGGGCGGGTCGGTCGTACATCAGGAACGGGCGGTCGCCGGGCTCGAGCCTGCTGCCGGCCGCGAGCGCACCCCGCAGCCTGAGCCGGCGTCGCTCCTGCCGACCGGGCTCCTTGAACCATTCCCCGGTCACGCTCGACGTGTCGGAGTCGACGAGCAGGACGCCCCGCTGCTCCGCCCAGTCCTGAGGCTCGTCGAGCTGCCGGGCGAAGTGCTCCCACCAGTACGCCTTCTCCTCACGGCGGTGATACTCGATCGCGGCCGCCGCAAGGGCCAGCGCCTGCTCGTCCGGGGTGCGCCGCAGCGCGTCGACCGGGACCGACTCGAGCAGTGCGGCGTGCAGCGGCGTCTCGGCCAGCAGGGCGGGCGCGGCGGAGGCGATCGCCAGCTCGGCAAGGGCGCGGGACTCGGTGTCGATGGCCACGTGGTTCTCGCCGGCGCGGGCCAGCAGCCAGTCGCGCAGCCCGAGCGTGCTCGCGCAGTCGTATTCGTTGTAGTCGGCGATGGCCGCCAGCAGTCGATCTGCCTCGGCGAGATCCCCGCGCTCACGGGCGCGGGTGTATTCGACGTACTGCTCGATCGAGGCACCTGCGTCCTTGACCTCGCTCTCGCGCAGGCGGCTGCCCATGTAGAGCGGCTCGAGCTTCTTCAAGCTGTAGGAGGCCTTGGAGATGCGGATGCTCCGCTTGACGACCGGGTACAGGTCGACGAGCACATCGGCGGCGAGGAGGGCGTCGAGCTGCGCCTCGCCCACGCCGTGGCGGGCCGTCAGCTGCTGGAGGTGGGTGCGCTCGTAGCTGGCGTAGTGGTAGATGTGCAGATTCGGGTGGCGGCGCCGCCGCTCGGTGACGTAGTCGAGGAACGCCGTGAGCGCGGCCTTCTCCTCGTCGCGGTCGTGCGCCCAGAACGGCCGGAAATTCTCGACCCGTCCCGTGCGCTCGGCGCCATCATGGGCGGGGGCATCGTGGTCGACGACGCCGAACAGGTACTCGAGACCCCAGTCGCGGCCAGCCGCGTCGGACCACAGCGGGTCGCCCTCGAAGTCGAAGAAGATGTCGCCGGCATCGGGAGCGGGCAGGGCGCGCAGGGGAAGCGGGTTGTAGACCTCGTAGAGCACCGTGCCACCCGGCGCGGATTCGCCGCGGACCTGGAGCGCCGCCTGCGCACGCAGCGCCGCGAGCGGTCCAGAGCCGATGCCGTGCACGGCTCCCGTGCTGGACGCCAGCTCGTCGATGGTCGTGACCTGGACATCCGCCAGTCGAGCGCGCTGCGATGAGCGTGCGCCGGCCACCAAAAGCACGTCGCGGCGGGCATCGATCTCGACCTGGCAGGTCGCGCAGCGGCCGCAGGCCACGTAGCGGGAGTCTCCCCACTCCACGGCGGCGCCGGCGGCGAGACGATCGTCGAGCATCTCCTGCAATCGGGCTCGGCGGTGCTCGAAGGCGGGGAGCACGTCGGTGAGCCGATGGTCGGTGACGACGCCGTTGCCCAGCAGGAGGTGCACGACGGGGGAGACTCGGATCCCGAGCCGCTCGAGCTGCACAGCGTAGGCGGCGAGCTGCATGAGGGCTGTCACCTTGGCGCGGCGGGCCAGCTTGGTGTCCCACACCTCGTAGACGAATCCGGTGTTCGCGTGGGATGCGTCTTCCTCCGAGGCATCCGCGCCGGCACCCTCACCGGCACCGGCACCACCGGTCCGGATCAGGAAGTCGGCGAAGCCGACGAAGCGGCCGTCGAAGAAGGTGGCCTGGAACACGACGTCGGCTCCGTCGCGGAGCGCGTCCTGGGTGGCGGTGACGGCCGCCGCGAGCTGGGCGGCATCCCGCAGGTCGGGCCGATCGATCTCAGCGACCCCGCCAGGGGAGCCGGGCGTGTGCGCCCCGTGCAGCTCGAGAAGCCGGGCCAGCTCGCGCGCCTCGTGGGCGTCGCCGAGCCGGCCGGCGCGCGCGAGCATGGAGTCCTCCGGCTCCTCGACCGCCGGCACGCGACCGAGCTTGGCGTCGAGCGCACGCAGCAGCGCCCACTCGCACTTCGCGGCATTCGTGAGATCGGTGGCGCTGTAGATGACGGTGTCGATCCCGTCGTCCGCCCTGCTCAGATACATCGGCGATGCCCCCTCGTTCTCGGCGTCTGCTCGTTCGAGAAACTCCGCCTTCGAGAGACTCCGCCGCCGTGCCTCGACCATACGGGCAACCTCCGACAGTGCGGCGGGTCCGAACTGCACCCGTGACCCGTGGTCGGCGGATGCCTTCGACATCGAGGGGAATGCAGGGCCTCACTCCCTGTTGTCCCCTAGAGCGGCCACATCGGGGGACCGCGCGGCATCGTCTCACCCGGACGCCCGAACGATGAGGAGAACCCCACATGAGCAGCTCAACGCCCACGACCAGGATCGGCGACTCCGACCTCGCCGTCTTCCCGCTCTCCCTCGGCGGCAACGTCTTCGGGTGGACCGCGGACGAGCAGACCTCGTTCGACATCCTCGACGGCTTCGTGGCAGGGGGCGGCAACTTCGTCGACACCGCCGACGGCTACTCGGCCTGGGTTCCCGGCAACACGGGTGGGGACAGCGAGCGGATCATCGGCCGCTGGACCGCCTCCCGCGGCAACCGCGACGACGTCGTCATCGCCACCAAGGTCAGCCAGCACCCCGACTACAAGGGGCTCGCGCCCGACAACATCCGTGCGGCCGCGGACGCCTCGCTCGAGCGTCTGCAGACCGACCGGATCGACCTCTACTACGCCCACTTCGACGACGAGACGGTGCCGCTCGCCGACACGGTCGGCGCGCTCTCCGCGCTGGTCGACGCCGGCAAGGTTCGCTACATCGCGATCTCGAACTACAGCCCCGAGCGGATCGACGAGTGGTTCGCGGTCACCGAGGCGAACGGCCTGCACCGGGCGGTCGCCCTGCAGCCGCAGTACAACCTGGTCGAGCGCGACTTCGAGTCGGGCCTGCGCGAGCGCGCGGAGCGATATGGACTCGGCGTCGTGCCGTACTTCGCCCTGGCCAGCGGCTTCCTCACGGGCAAGTACCGCGAGGGTGTCTCCGTCGACAGCGTGCGTGCCGGATCGGCCGCCAAGTATCTCGACGCCCGCGGCACCGCAGTGCTCGCCGCGCTCGATGATGTCTCCGCCGCGCACGGCGCGAGCGTCACCAGCACCGCGCTCGCCTGGCTGCGTCAGCAGCCCACCGTGGTCGCGCCGATCGCCAGCGCTCGCACCGTCGACCAGCTGCCCGACCTGCTCGCCTCCGCCACGCTCGAGCTGAGCGCCGACGAGCTGGCCGCCCTCGACGCCGCCTCGCAGTAGCCCTCGGGTCGCGTTTCCGAGACCGCGCCCGAGGTCGTACCGCCTCGGGCGCGGGCACCGCTGACGCCGCTCGAGGACGTCCTCATCCTGTCCGACGCACTGGGTACGCTGGCGGCAGGGTCGCGACGGCGCGATCGATCAGCGAAAGGCGCGTCATGGTCTCGATCAGTCCGTTCCTCTGGTTCGACGACGAGGCGGAAGAGGCGGCGACGTTCTACGTCTCGCTCTTCCCCAACTCGACCCTCGGCGACATCTCCCGGGCGCCCTCCGGAGTCCCGGATGTGCGACCCGGCGCCGCGTTCCTGGTCTCCTTCACCCTCGATGGGATCCCGGTCCAGGCGCTCAATGCCGGCCCGCAGTTCCCCCACACGGAGGCGTTCTCCTTCTTCGTCGAGGTCGACAGCCAGGAGGAGATCGACCGCTACTGGGACGCGCTGATCGAAAACGGCGGACAGCCGAGCCAGTGCGGCTGGCTGAAGGACCGCTGGGGCCTGTCCTGGCAGATCGTGCCGCGGCAGCTGGGACAGCTGCAGTCGAGCCCCGATCGCGCCAGGGCGAACGCGGCGATGCAGGCGATGTTCGGCATGCAGAGGCTCGTCATCGCCGACCTTCAGGCGGCGTTCGACGCAGCCTGAACCGACGCAGCCAGACCCGACGCAGCCTGACCCGACGCAGGCCGATCCGACGGCTCATGGGCCGCGCGTGCGGCTCGAGTCAGCTGTTCGGGGTCCAGACCGCGAAGCGTCGACCGGCGGGATCCAGCAGGTGGGCGAACCGGATCTGGCCGTTGTCGATGAGCGGAATCGCTACGGTCGCGCCCAACTCGACCGCCTTCGCCACCGCCTCCGCCACATCGGCGACGTGCACGTAGAAGATCGCCCAGCTCGGCGAGCCCATCTCGCTGGTGTCCCACAGCCCGCCCGCCTGACCGTTGATGGCGGAATACGAGCCGGCCGTGCCATCGCCGAACTTTCAGTCGAACAGGCCGCCGTAGAACGCCTTCGCGCTCTCCGGATCCGGACCGCCGATCTCGAAGTAGTCCACCTCGTTCGCCATCGAAGCTCCATCCGTTTGCGCCGAGTCTCGTCTTGGCGGGCGTCCGGCGCAAGAGTCCGCGGGACTCGGGGAATATCCGCCCGCTCCGGACTGCTGAAGCCAGGGTGAAGCGCATCGGATTCCTCTCCTTCGGCCACTGGCAGCCCGTGCGCGGATCACTCGTGCACACGGCGGCGGATGCGCTGCTGCAGACCATCGAGCTGGCAGTCGCGGCGGAAGAGATCGGCGCCGACGGCGCGTATGTGCGCGTCCACCACTTCGCCCGGCAGTTCGCCTCGCCGTTCCCGCTGCTCGCCGCGATGGCAGCCCGCACGTCCAGGATCGAGCTCGGCACCGGCGTCATCGACATGCGGTACGAGAACCCGCTCTACATGGCCGAGGAGGCCGCGATCACCGATCTGATCAGCGGCCGGCGGCTGCAGCTCGGACTCAGCCGCGGCTCGCCCGAGACCGCCATCCGCGGCAGCGAGGCCTTCGGCTACGTTCCCGCCGAGGGGCGCACGGACGCCGATGATGCGCGCGAGAAGACCGAGGTGTTCCGCGCGGCGATCGCCGGCGCCGGCATTGCGCAGTCGAACCCGCAGATGACCGGCCGGTCCACGGCGCTCGCGATCACGCCGCAGTCCGATGGGCTGTCCGATCGCATCTGGTGGGGCTCCGGCACCCGGCAGACGGCGATCTGGGCCGCTCAGCAGGGCATGAACCTGATGAGTTCGACGCTCCTCACCGAAGACACGGGGGTTCCCTTCGACGAGCTGCAGGCCGAGCAGATAGAGCTCTACCGCGCGGCCTGGAACGAGGCCGGCTGGGCTCACACGCCTCGGGTGTCGGTCAGCCGCAGCATCCTGCCGATCGTGAACGACACCGACCGGATGTACTTCGGCGGCATGGAGGAGGAGGGCAGCGAGGACCAGGTCGGCCACCTCGACGGCGGTCTCGCCCGATTCGGCAAGACGTACGTCGGGGACCCGGACAGGATCGCGCGCGACCTCGCGAACGACGCTGCCGTGCAGGCGGCGGACACCGTGCTCATCACCGTGCCCAACCAGCTCGGCGTCGACTACAACGCCCACCTGCTCGAGACGATCGTGCAGCATGTCGCTCCGGCGGCCGGCTGGACAAGTGTCGAGGCGGCTTCCGCACGCTGATTGCAGGCCGCTGAAGCGAACGGGGGCGCGAACACCGCGCTCCCAAGCTGCGGTGCCACGATGAGCCCATGAGCGAATCACAGGGAATATCGGCCGCCGACACCGCCGGCGCTGCCAACACCACGGGTGGCTCCGGCGACCCCCACGTCCATTCCACCGGAGAGGGCACGACGGGCACCGACGACGAGAAGCGTCGCGGCCTCGAGGAGCAGATCGCCGCGGACGCCGCGATGGGCCACCTGAGCGGCACCGCGGAGGAGGAGCTCGCCCAGCGGAGCAAGGAGATCGACGACAACGCCGATCAGTCGGAGGACCAGACGCGTCTCAGCTGATCCGTCAAATCAGCACGCGTCATCACGGAATCACGCATACAGCACCACGCAGGACAGCATCCGATCCGGATCCTCATCGGTCCGGAAGAGCGAAGGGAAACAGATGAACAAGCGAGTGATCGGCGGCCAGGTCGTCAGCGCCATCGGACTCGGCGGCATGCCGATGTCCATCGAGGGACGGCCCAGCGAGGCCCAGTCCACCGAGACCATCCACGCCGCGCTCGACGCCGGCGTCACCTTCTTCGACACCGCGGATGCCTATCACTGGCATGCGGACGAGGTCGGCCACAACGAGACGCTGTTCGCGAAGGCGATCAGCAGCTGGTCCGGGGACACGACCGGCGTGCTCGTCGCGACCAAGGGCGGACACCTCCGACCGGGCGACGGCCGCTGGACCCAGAACGGGCACCCCGACTACCTGAAGGAGGCGGCCAAGGCCTCCCTCGCACGGCTCGGCGACGACGCGATCGGGCTCTACCAGTTCCACCGCCCCGACCCTGCCGTTCCCTATGCGGACTCGGTCGGCGCGCTGCGCGATCTGCTCGACGAGGGCGTCATCCGGATGGCCGGCATCTCCAACGCCTCGGTGGATCAGATCCGCGAGGCCCAGCAGGTGCTCGACGGCAACCTGGTCTCGGTTCAGAACCGGTTCTCGCCCTCCTTCCGCAGCAGCCAGTCCGAGCTCGAGTACGCGAACGAGATCGGCATCGCCTTCCTCCCGTGGAGCCCGCTCGGCGGCATCGGCAAGGCCGGCGAGCTCGGATCCAGCAACGACGCCTTCCAGCAGGTCGCCGACGCGCACGGCGTGAGCCCGCAGCAGGTCGCCCTCGCCTGGGAGCTGGCCCTCGCACCCGTCGTCGTGCCGATCCCCGGCGCCTCGAAGGCGCGCAGCATCCAGGACTCGGTGCTCGCCGCCGACCTGGTCCTGACCGACGACGAGCTTTCCGCCCTCTCGGCCTGAGTCCGCAGCGAGTTGCCCAGTTCTGCCGCCCGACACGCGTCTCAGGCGGCAGAACTGGGCAGTTCGCGTCTGTCGTCCGATCGCTACTCGAGGCGGACGCGCTCGCCGTCGTCGCGGAAGCGATCGGCCAGCGCACCGCGGGTCATCGCCTTCGTCATCCGCGTGCGCGCCTGCTCGCTGATCCGCGAATAGCCGAGCACATCCGCGGCTTCCCGGATCAGGTCGTCGCGGGTCATGCTGAACGACTCGCGCAGCACGAGCTCCATCGCGTTGATGACCTCTTCGAGGCTGACCTCGGTGAGGGCCCGATCATCCGACGAGGCCACCGTGCGGGCGCCCCGCCAGGTCTTGGGGTCGACGCCCTGCGGCCAGGCGAAGTCGTCGACGATCCGGAACCCCGCACCGAGCACCTTGGTGAGATCGTCGCGCCGTCCCTCGGTGAGGCGCGCGACGCCGAACCGCTTCGCCACGATGCCGACCAGCCGGTGGAGCGGGATCGGGCCCTCGATGTCGAGGATCTCGGCCGCGATCCGGATTGCCGCGGGCGCGGCCATCCGCATGTTCTCGAGAACGGATGACGACGCGATCGCGGTGTCCGGCGCCGGGGTGAAGGCGCTCAGCGCGATCGCGGGTCGCGCGTTCGCGCCGACGGTCCGCAGCGTCGCGGGCGGCGCGGACGTGGCCTCGCTCGCGGATCGCATGGGAACCGAGTTGCGGCTGCGCACGACAGGGGCAGGCGCAGCCGCACCGCTGGAAGCAGCGGTGGGAGGCGCGAACGCGCTCGGCATCCGCTTCGGCGGTGCCACCGGATCCGCCGTCGAGAGCGCGGTGACCAGGGCCTCCAAGCCGCCTTCCGGATCGCGGATCCATCCCGGCAGCCACACCCGCCGCACCTCGCGCCAGCCCATCACATCGCGCAGCAGCAGAGGCGAGCCCTCTCGGTCCGCCACGGTCGGTCGAGAGCTCCAGGCCGGCCCGTCCACCATCACCGCGAGGCGCCAGAAGTCCTCGCCCGGACGCCGGGCGGCGACGTCGACGGTGAAGGCGGACATCCCGAGCCCGACGTGCGTCTCGAAGCCGCGGGAGCGCAGCGCAGCGGCGATCTCCTCGACGAAGCGGCTGTGCGGAGTCGACTCTGCGGGCGCGGCTACGACCGTGCTGCGTCCCGCCGCGAACTCGAGGTAAGCCCGGAGATCGGCGATGCCGCGGGCGTTCGAGCGGCGCAGGTCGATGTCGGCCGGATCGAACGAGCTGACCAGGACGATCTGCTTGCGGGCCCGGGTGATGGCGACGTTGAGCCGCCGCTCGCCGCCGTCGAGGTTGAGCGGCCCGAAGTTGAGCGGCAGCAGCTTCGTCGACGGATCGACCGAGAAGGCGAGCGAGAACAGGATCGTGTCCCGCTCGTCGCCCTGCACGTTCTCGAGGTTCTTCACGAACAGCGCGAGACCGGGCTCCGCGGTGAGCGCCTTCTGGATCACCAGATCCTGACTGTCCTCGAGCAGGTTGAGGATGAGATCGCGCTGCTGGATGTTGAAGGTGACGACGCCGATGGACTCCTTGGCGGTCGCGGGATCGCGCAGACGCGCGCCGATCTCGTCGACGATGGCTCGCGCCTCGACCTCGTTGGTGCGCGTCCGTCCGCGATCGAACCTGCCATCGACACGACGCCAGGTCACCCCAGCCTGCGGATCGACGCCGGGAGAGGGCAGGCTGACCAGGCGATCGTCGTAGTAGTGCGAGTTCGAGAACGCGATGAGGCTCTCGTCTCGGCTGCGGTAGTGCCAGCCCAGCCACAGCTGCGGGAGTCCCGACTCGACCGACTCGGTGAGGATGCTCTCGAGATCCTCGATCACGACCTCCTCTGGACTGTCGGTGCCGGGCGCTGCCTCGACCTGCATGACCCGGGTCGGGGGCATCTGACGCGAGTCGCCGACGACCACGACCGACCGTCCACGACCCATCGCGCCGATGGCCTGGGAGACCCTGATCTGGGACGCCTCGTCGAAGACGACGAGGTCGAAGCCGAGGGTTGCCGGGTCGAGGTAGTGCGCGACGGACCCGGGACTCATCAGGAAGCAGGGGGAGATGGCCTGCAGGGCGTCGGGGTAGCGGCTGGTGATCTCTCGGAAGGTGAGGCCGCCGCGCTTGCGCTCGATCTGGCGGGCCAGCTCGGCGACCTCGCCCCGCAGCCCGTCGGCGCGGAACGGACGCTGAGCCAGCAGGGTGGCAGGCCCCACCTTCTTGAGCAGCTCGCGGCTGAGCACGGCGGCATCGAGGTAGCCGGCCGCGACCCGGTCCTGGGCGATGGGATCGAAGCGGTCGAGGCCGGTGCTGGAGGTCCGCTCGATGAGGGAGGCTGCGGCGACGCCGCGCATCAGCGCCTCCGACGCCTCGTCGGGTGCGATCTCGACCGCGCCGAGCTGACCCGCGAAGGCCGGGAGGTCGCAGCCCTCGAGGTCGGCGAGCAGCCGACGCAGCTCGGTCATCCGCTCGGGCTGCAGCAGAGCCGTGGCATCGAGGTCCCGCTGCCACACCGCAGAATCGGAGGCCCAGGCCGCGAGCCAGTCGCGCGACCCGGCCGACGTCCACTGCCGGACCGTGAGGTCGCCGCCGTGCAGGGACGCGATCCAGCGGTCCCACGCCTGCGAGACGTCGCGCAGCACGGCGTCGTCGCTCGTCGTCGTGGCGGGCATGGCGGTCCACGCCGCGGGAGCCGATCCGCCCAGGGCGACGGCGGCGCGCGAGACGTCGGCTGCCGCATCGAAAGCGGCGAGGGCGGCATCGCCGTACGGCTGCCAGTCGGTGGGCAGGTGCAGGCCGGCGATGGACCGCGCCTCCGTCGCCAGAGGCAGGGCGGCGTCCCGCAGGGCGAGAGTGCGGGCCAGCAGATCGGTCAGCTGCGGCCCGCCGACCGTCGCGCCCCCGGACAGCAGGGAGCCGACCCGCTCGAGGGTGCCGCGACGGCGCATCTCACGGAACAGCACCTTCTCGTCGAGCTCGACCGAATGCGCATGGAGCTCGGCGAGGTCGGCCGCCTCGACGAGACCGGGTGCAGCGGCCGCGATGGTCGCGGCGTGGAGGTCCCGGAACTCGGCGACCCGGCGTCGCACATCAGCCACCGCCTCCCGCCAGCTGGGCCGGTCGATGGCGGCCAGCTCGCCCCGATCCGGCACGCCACCCGCGGCGCGCGCGCTGAGCAGGGTGAGCACGTCGTGCAGTGCGGACCCCGGAGGCGTCTGGGGCAGGCCGGCCGACCACTCGGGCGAGAGATCCGACAGTCGTCGGTGCGCTGCCTCCAGCTCGGTGAGTGCGGATCGCATCGCGTCGAGGTCGAGTGCGGCGCCGTCGACCGCTCCGACGAGCAGCCACGCGTAGCCGCGGGTGAGGCCCATCCGGGACGCGGCATCGGCGAAGTCGCGGGTGATGGTCGTCGCATCGAGCAGTCCGTTCGACGCCACCCAGCCCGCAGGGACCAGCGCCGTGGGGCCGTCACCGAGAAGCGCCTTCGCGTCGTAAGCCGACCAGAGCGACTGACCTGCGGCGTTGACGCCGTGCAGCAGCGGGGGATAGCGATCGAGTGCCGCGACGGTGGTGCGCAGCCGGGAGTCCGTCATCGCCCAGAGCGCGTCGTCCGCGGTGCTCGCGAGCTCGAGGGAGGCCTTGAGCTGATCGCGGATGGACTTCATCGACTGCTTGGCGCCGTGCAGCTCGAGGCAGAACGCGCCGAGCCCGATCGCGTCGAGTCGTCGCTTGACGACCTCGAGGGCCGCCTGCTTCTCGGCGACGAACAGCACCTTCTTGCCCTCGGCGAGGGCGTGCGCGATGAGATTGGTGATGGTCTGCGACTTGCCGGTGCCGGGAGGGCCTTCGAGCACGAACGACTGCCCCTGCGCCGCGCGAACCACCGCGGCCATCTGGGTGCCGTCCGCCGCGATCGGCAGGCGGAGGTTCTGCTCGTCGATCGGGGGGAGCGAGCTGCCGACCGGGTCGACGAACGTCTCGCCGGGGCGCTCCACGAGATGCTGGACCACCGGATTCGCGCCGAGGGTCCGCCAGTTCTCGTCGAGGTCCTTCCAGATCTGGAAGGTAGAGAAGCGCAGGACCGCCAGGCTCGCGGTCTCCTCGATCCGGAACGGCATGCCCGAGTCGAGGAGGCGCTTGCGGATGCCCGCGAGCACCGCGCCGATCGCGATGCCGGTGTCGTCGATGGCGGGGTTGGCGAGCTCCGGCAGCTCCAGACCCTGCGTGCTGGTCAGCCATTCGAGAAGGCAGAGGTTGGGCTGGGCGACGTCCTCGCCGTCGAGCTTGAAGGCGTACGGCGCGAGGGCGAGGCCGCCGGTGATGCGCACCGGAAGCAGGAAGAGCGGTGCCCTCGCCTCGCCGCCGCCGGGCTTCTCGTGAACCAGCGAGCCGAGGGCCAGGTAGAGGTAGTTGGAGCCCGTCTCCTGCTCGAGGGTGTCGGCTTCGCGCTTCATGGTGCGCAGCTGAGCGCGGTGCTTGGTGTCGTCCTTCAGCGAGAACACGGAGCGGGTGGTGCCGAAGAGGGTGCGCATCACATCGGGCGCGATCTCTGTCGCGGCGCGGTAGCCGGCGAGCTTCTGCAGGTCGCTCGAATCGAGGCCGCCGAGCAGCCGCACGGTCTTGCCGGAGTGCACGACGTCGTCGAGCGCGGCGAGCATCCCGGGCGGCACGACGAGGTCCATCACCTTCGAGGACTTCGGCATGTTGAGCAGTGGGTTGCGCAGGCTGAGGTCGAGCAGATCGCGCTTCCAGGCTCGGAAGCGCGCGGGGGAGTCGTCCCGGCGCTCGAGCACTCCGCGGACGATCTCCTCATCGGCGCCGCTGAGCTCGCGAAGGGTGGAGTGGGAGACGAAGGGACGCTCGGCGTCGATGGCGGCCTGCAGCTCGGCCTCCGAACGGCTGTCGAGGTCGGGACCGTCGGGGGTGTCCAGTCCGAAGGTCGCCATCGGCCGGACCCCGTCGAGCCGTGCTCGGGTGATGTCGAGCATGCTGCGGAGCTCGTCGAATCCGGTGCGCACCTGGTCCGACCCCGCCCGGAGGGCGCTGCGGAAGTCCCGGCTGGCGGCTCCCGGCCCGATGCCGGTCAGCTCGACGGCCTGCGCCTGGCCGATCTCGACGAGGTTGGCGATGGTGTTCCTGGATTCGAGCACGGCGGTCTCGCCGTACAGCTCGGTGGCGTAGAAGCCCGCGAAGGAGTGGGTGGCGGTGAGGAAGACGAGCGGCATCAGACCCGCCGCCTCGAGGCAGGCGGCGTACATGACCGCCAGGTCGACGCAGGTGCCGAGCCGGTCGGTGAGCACCTGATCCGTGGTGCGCACCTTCTGCCCCGTGCTCTCGAACGACGCAGGCGGATTGACGTAGCTGATCCGGGCGGCGCGGAGGGCTTCGTAGAGGGCTCCTGCGATCTGGGACGCTCGCTCGGCGCCCGACTGGTAGCCGTCGATGGACGAGCTGCCGGTGCTCTTCAGCAGCGATTCGGACGCCGCGCGGAGGACACGGGTGACCGAGTGGGCGTTCGGCTGCACGAACGTGGCGAGCGCGCCGTGCAGTCCCGGGTAGTTGAGGAACTCGTTCACGGCGCGGATGTCGAGTGCCGCCAGGATGCTGGGACCCGGCGTGGCCGCGCCGGCCCCATGGGCGTCGACACCCTGCACGACGGATTCGAGGCCGAGGGTGCCGGGCGTCGCCTCCACTGCCGAGGTCAGCGTGGGCAGGAAGACGTCGAACAGACGAGGATCGTCGAGACGCGTCGCTCCGCCTCGCGCAAGAGGACCCGCGAGCTCGTGCTCCCAGTGGATCATCGGGCGGCCCGCGACGGCGAGCTCGGCCGTCAGGCGCACGCCGCGCAGCTCTGTCCCGGACTCGTTGTGCACGACGAGGGAGCGGATGAAGGGGATCCCGCTCGCGGCCAGCGACGCGGTGAACCGACGCTGGAGCTCGACCTGCAGACGCACGCCGCCCAACTGGGCCTCGAGCACCTCGTAGATCGTGTCCGTGACGGATGCCCCTCCCATCAGTGCCCCTCCCGACGACTCGTACCGAGCGTACCCACGTCCGCCGACGGCTTGGCGACCGGCCAGCCGACCGCCCAGCCGACTGCACACCGGCGGATGGGATGCATGCGTCCTCGGCGCGGCCGCGTGCGCGGATTCCCTAGCACTCGAGTTCTCCTCAGGGTGCGCGACACGGCGTGGCACCGACCAAATCCTTCGACCACGGGTTTAACCTTTTTCGATGGACTGGGTAACTGCGCAGCTCTCCTCCTTCTCCGACTGGTTCCCGCTGATCGGAACGCTCCTCGTGGTGCTCGCCGGGCTGATCGGTCTGACGGCCGTGCTCGGCGCGGACTCGCGCCGTCGACACAACGCCCGCTTCGATGACGCCCTGGCCGGCGTGATGGTCGCCCTCGGTCGCCGCGCCGAGGCGCTGGAGGCGTGGTCGCACGGCGATCAGGACTCGGGGCGCAACGCGGTCCGGGTGCGCTCGATGACCGAGCCGCCTTCGGACGTCGACCTGCAGACCCATCTCGACATCGCCTGCATGACCGCCCCGCGCCGCCACCGGTCGACGATGCACATGCTCACGAACGCATCGACGATGATGAGCCACGGACGCGTGGACTGGCAGATCGTGCGCAGCGCCGACCTCTCGCGGCTGACCCGCAAGTGGCGCACCCGCGTCATCGATCGGGCTGAGTTCGTCTCGCGGCTCGACGCCATCGAGGTCGAGGTGCGCGCCCAGGAGCGCGTGGCCAACCGCCGCGACGATGACGACTTCGCCACCGAGCAGCTGACCGGACTCTCGAAGCGCCCGCTGCTGATCTGACGCACGAGCACCATCCCCGTCTGAGGGGAAATAGGAGCATTCCGAAGCCCTCGGTTCGCAGGCATCCACCGGCTGGTGGAGGCGCAAGATCCACCGTCTGAGATCGGCCCGTCTTCCTGGTGCACGGACCGCTCCGCGACCTACCGTCGGAGCAGGAGGTGCACCATGTCGCTCACCGTTCCGCCCGCTGTCCCGCCCGTCAGCTCCGCCGTCCGTCCACCCGCCGCGGACCTCCGCTCCGCGCTGAGGCTGCCCGGCGTCCGCTGGCACCGGCCGCTCGTCGTGCTCGCCATCCTCATGGTGGTGCTCGCGGTGGTCAGCGTCATCGGCCTCGCTCTCGACGGTCGCGAGGTCACGGGCCTCGACGTGTGGGCGAAGCCCCTGAAGTTCTCCATCTCGACGGCCATCTATGCGATCACGCTCGCCTGGCTCGTCGGTCAGCTGACCCGATTCCGCCGGATCGCGTGGATCGCCGGCACCATCACGATGATCGCCCTGACCATCGAACTGGTGATCATCGCCGGTTTTGCGGCGGCCGGAGAGACCAGCCACTTCAACGTCTCCACCCCGCTGCATACGACGGCCTGGTCCGTCATGGCCTTCTCGATCGTCGTCGTGTGGGGCTTGACGCTCCTCATCGCCGTGCTGCTCTTCCGCAACCCGCTGGGCGATCCCGCCCGAACGCTGGCCATCCGTGCCGGCGTGATCATCGCCTTCGTCGGGATGGGACTGGCCTTCCTGATGACAGGACCGACCGCCGATCAGCTGAACGACTTCCGCGGCATCGCCGGCGCCCACACCGTCGGCACCGGGGACGGCGGCCCCGGCCTGCCGATCCTCGGCTGGAGCACCGTCGCGGGCGACCTGCGGATCCCGCACTTCGTCGGCATGCACTCCCTGCAGGTGCTTCCGATCGTCGCGATCCTGCTCGAGCTGCTCGCGACGCGGATTCCGCGGCTGGCCGGCCCGCGTGCGCGCGTCCGCCTGGTCGCGATCGCGACGGCGGCCTACGCCGCAGCTGTCGCGCTGATCCTCTGGCAGGCTCTCGTCGGCCAGTCGATCGTGGAGCCGTCGGGTCCCATCCCGATTGCCGCCGGTCTGGTCGCCCTCGCCGCCCTGACCCTCACCGCGGTCACTGTGATCCGCGCCCGCACCCCACAGCGAGATGCCACTTTTCGTCCCTAAAAGGTGCGGATAGGGACGGAAAGTGGCATCTCGATCAGAGGAGGGTCAGCGGCGGCGGGCCTGCCGACGGCCGAGCAGCACGAGGAAGGTTCCCGAGGCGAGCAGCGCCAGCGTGCCGACCACGAGGCCGGTCGCATCGAATCCGGTGCTGGCCAGCTCACGAGCTGCCACCTGATCCGCGGCGGTCTTGTCGGCCAGTGCGGCTGCGGCGGCGACTCGAGCCGCCTCATCGGCGGCCTGCTGAGCGGCCGTCGCCGTCGCCGCATCGGCTGCAGCCTGGGCCGCGGTCGCAGCTTCTGCATTCAGACGCGCGATGGTCGCAGCGGTCGAGGTCTGGTCGCAGCCCCGCGCCGCGGTGATCGTGTTGCTGTCGAGGGTGACCGCTCCGGTGCGAGCGAGAAGTCGTCCCTGCACGTCGGCGCCGGTCGTGGCGGTGATGGAGTTCATGGCCATCACCGTGCCGACCATGTGCGATCCGGTACCCAGCGTCACATCAGAGGCGACCTGCCAGAACACGTTGCACGCGTTCACTGTTCCGCCGAGCACCACCCGGCTGGTCGATGCGGTGGTGAGCGCGAACGCCTGGAAGACGAACACCGAGGCGGCGTCGCCGTTCAGGGTCACGGTGCCGGTGAGCCCCATGCTGCCGCCGTCGTCGCGGTAGGTGCCTGCGATCAGCTCCCGGTTGCCGAGCTCGGTGACGTTGCTCTCGAGCGGCGAGCGGCCCGCGGCATCGTTGTACGCGGTGGTGAGATCGTCCTGCGCGAGCACTGCCGCGGCGTTGGTCGCGTTCGTGGTGCCGCCGACGATGATGCCCGGCGGGAAGCCGGTGATGGCCGTGCCGGGAGACAGCCCGAGGTCGCCTCCGGTGATGACCGTCGGACCGGTGTTGGTCACGGCCGAACCGGCCAGCACCGCATAGCTGTCGGCGGTGTACAGGTACACCGGCGACTCGGCCGCCTGTGCGGCCGACCCTCCAGCAAGTGCGACCGCGACGGCGGCGACGAGTGCGATCGAGCTGACGCAGATGCGAGAGCGGAAAGAAGAATTGATGGTCACGAGGACCCCCCGAACAAATGGCGGATCAGCTGCGCGATATCTCGCCAGTAGGGCCCCCGCCCTAAAACTCCCCGGTAACTGAGGTTTAGCACGTATAGGCGGTCATTCCGAGAAATACCCTGGTTGGGGGGTTTATTTCAGCCCATATCCGGTGATATTGCCAGGTTTGCCTCTATCCGGCAAATCAATCAATGTGTTCCGCATTCGCAGAACATCTGCTTTCGGGATCCCCGGCCCGCCGGCATGCGTCAGACTCAAGAGATCATGACGCTGCTCGATCGGATGCCCAGCACGGACGATCCGGACGCGGCGTACGTCGCCTTCGTGGACTGGGCGGCCGATCGCGGTCTCGAGCTGTATCCCGCCCAGGACGAGGCGGTGCTGGAGATCGTCACCGGGTCGAACCTGATCCTGGCGACGCCGACAGGCAGCGGCAAGTCGCTCGTCGCGATCGCCGCGCACGCCACCGCGGTCGCCCAGGGCAAGCGCAGCTACTACACCGCACCGATCAAGGCCCTGGTCAGCGAGAAGTTCTTCGCGCTGGTCGACATCTTCGGCGCCGAGAACGTCGGGATGGTCACCGGCGACTCGTCGGTCAACCCCGACGCTCCGATCATCTGCTGCACCGCCGAGATCCTGGCCAACATCGCCCTGCGCCGCGGCCCCGATGCCGACGTCGATCAGGTGGTGATGGATGAGTTCCACTTCTACGCCGATCCCGACCGCGGATGGGCCTGGCAGGTGCCGCTGCTGATCCTGCACCGCGCGCAGTTCATCCTCATGTCGGCGACCCTCGGCGACGTCACCGACCTCGCGGACGACCTCAGCCATCGCACGAAGCGGGCGACCGCGCGGGTGACGAGCGTCGAGCGCCCCGTGCCGCTGCACTTCTCCTACGTCCGCGAGCCCACCCACGAGACGGTCGACGAGCTGCTCAACACCAAGCAGGCGCCGGTCTACATCGTGCACTTCTCGCAGGCGGCCGCCATGGAACGCGCCCAGGCGCTGAGCAGCCTGCGCATCGTCGACAGAGACGCCCGGGACCGGATCGCGGAGGAGATCGGCGCCTTCCGCTTCACGACCGCCTTCGGCAAGACGCTGAGCCGCCTGGTTCGCGGCGGGATCGGCGTGCACCACGCGGGCATGCTGCCCAAGTACCGGCGCCTGGTCGAGCAGCTCGCCCAGCGCGGTCTGCTGCGGGTGATCTGCGGCACCGACACGCTCGGCGTCGGCATCAACGTGCCGATCAGGACGGTTCTGCTCACCGCGCTCACCAAGTACGACGGCACCAAGATGCGTCAGCTGACGGCGCGGGAGTTCCATCAGATCGCCGGCCGCGCGGGCAGGGCGGGCTTCGACACCGCGGGAACCGTGATCGCCGAGGCGCCCGAGCATGAGATCGAGAACGCCAAGCTGATCGCCAAGGCCGGCGACGACATGAAGAAGGTCCGCAAGGTCATCCGCAAGAAGGCGCCGGAAGGCTTCGTCTCCTGGGGTGAGCCGAGCTTCGAGAAGCTGGTCGCCGCCGAGCCCGAACCGCTCACCAGCAGCATGCGGCTCACGGCGGCGATGCTCATCAACGTCATCGGCCGCGGCGGCGACGTGTTCGGGAACGTCCGCGACCTGGTCTTCGACAATCACGAGCCGCGAGCCCGCCAGTTCGACCTCGCCCGTCGTGCGCTCGGCATCTATCGCACGCTCGTCGCCGCCGAGGTCGTCGAGGTGGTGGAGGGCCAGATCCGGCTCACGGTCGACCTGCCCGCCAACTTCGCGCTCAACCAGCCGCTGTCGCCGTTCGCCCTGGCCGCGTTCGACCTGCTGGATCCGGAGTCACCGAGCTGGGCGCTCGACGTGATCAGCGTCATCGAGGCGACTCTCGACGATCCTCGACCCGTGCTCTCGCAGCAGGAGTTCAAAGCTCGCGGTGAAGCGGTCGCGGCGATGAAGGCCGAGGGCATCGAGTACGACCAGCGGATGGAGCTGCTCGAGCAGATCAGCTACCCCAAGCCGCTCGGCGAGCTGTTGGAGCAGTCGTTCGAGGTGTTCGCATCCAGCCAGCCCTGGATCCGCGACTTCGCACTGCGGCCCAAATCGGTGGTGCGCGACATGTTCGAACGCGCGATGACGTTCGCCGAGTTCGTCAACTTCTACTCGCTCGGCCGCAGCGAGGGCCTGGTGCTCCGCTACCTCAGCGACGCCTATCGCACCCTTCGCCAGACGGTGCCCGACGATGTGAAGGGCGAGGAGCTCACCGACCTGATCGAGTGGCTCGGCGAACTGGTCCGCCAGGTCGATTCGAGCCTCGTGGACGAGTGGGCCGAGCTGGTCAATCCGCACTCCGATCCGGATGCGCCTGTCGTGCCTCCCGCGCCTCCGAGCGTGCTGCGCAACCGACGGGCCTTCCTCGTGCTCGTGCGGAACGAGCTCTTCCGCAGGGTCCAGCTCGCCGCCCTCGACCGCCCGGACCAGCTCGTCGAGCTCGAACCCGACGGATCGCTCGATGCCGACGCGTGGGGCGCGCTGCTCGACGCGTACTACGACGACCACGACTCGATCGGCACCGGAGCATCCGCACGCGGCGCATCGATGCTGATCATCGAGGAGACGCCGACCGTCTGGAATGTGCGGCAGATCATCGACGATCCGGTCGGCGACCACGACTGGGGCATCACCGCGGAGGTCGACCTGGCCGAGTCGGATGAGCAGGGGATCGCCGTCGTGCGCGTCACGGGGCTGAACCGACTCTGAGGTTCGAGTGGGGAGGCCTTCCACAACGTGACTCGAGCGGGATCGGCTCTCGATGTGGGCCCGGCACAGCGGATATGCGCCTGTCGGCCCGCGCCGGTACATTTCGGACTCGTGGACCTCCTCCGTCGCTACGTCCGGCTGCTTCTGATCACGCTCTCCGCTCGTCGGGGTCCGCGACTGGATCCCCTCGGCATCAGCCGGATCAACGGGCGGGTCTGGCCGACCGACATCGACGAGTTCCGGCACGTCAACAACGGCGTCTATCTCTCGCTGCTCGACCACGCCCGACTCGATCTGCTCGAGCGCAGCGGGCTCTGGTCGCGGATCCGAGCCGCCGGCGTCTATCCGGTGGTCAGCATGCAGACCGTGAGCTACCGCAAGTCGCTGAAGCTAGGTCAGCGCTACGTCATCGAGACCCGGATCGCCGGATTCGACGAGCGGTCGGTGTTCATCGAGCAGCGCTTCGTCGTGGCTGGCGAGATCTATGTGCGTGCCTACGTGGTCGGCCGGTTCCTGCGCGAGCGCGGGGGAGTGGTGTCGATGGGGGAGCTGGCCGAGATCACCGGAGTCGACATCGCGTCCGTTCCCGTGCCGGCCTGGCTGGCCGACTGGGCCGAGGCCTCGAGGCTGCCCAGCACCCGAGATGACGCGCCGAGCGAATGGCAGCCGCTCGGCAGCTGATCGCCGATCGAGGACAGCGGCTGACCTGTTCACGTTCTAGCCTCGGAGGATGGCGGATCCCGTGAGCGAGCCGAGGCAGTTCCCCGACGTAGCGAGCTGGGAGGCATGGCTCGAGGCGCACGCAGAGACGGAGACCGAGATCTGGGTGAAGATCGCCAAGAAGGGCTCGGGCATCCCGTCGATCACGGTGCGCGAGGCGCTCGAAGGCGTGCTCTGCTTCGGCTGGATCGACGGCCAGCGCAAGGGCTGGGACGAGCAGTTCTTTCTCCAGCGCTACTGCCGCCGGCGAGCTCGCAGCACCTGGTCGCAGGTGAACGTCGACCTCGTGGCGAAGCTCGCGGAAGAGGGCCGGATGCGAGCCAGCGGACTCCGCGAGGTGGAGCGGGCGCAGGCGGATGGCCGCTGGGAGATGGCCTACGTCTCGCAGAGGGACTTCGTCCTCCCTGATGACTTCCAGGCCGCGCTCGATGCGAATCCCGCAGCGGCGGCCGCGTACTCCTCGCTCGGCAAGACAGCGCAGTACCTGGCCGCCTTCCCCGCCATCAAGGCGAAGACGCCGGCGGGCCGCGCGTCGGCCATCTCCGTGGCCATCGACCGCCTGGCAGCGAGCGAGTAGGCCGCCTCGGCCGGGCTTCGACTCGGGCGCTGCGCGCCCGGCTCAGCCACCGGGTGCTGCGGGCGGTGCACTCCTTCTTCGGTGGCTGGGCCGGTCCGAAGGGTCGTATCGAAGCCCACTCGGGCACCCCACAAGGCAAGAAGCTCAGATGCGCTCGCCGTAACGCGGGGGAGGGAGGTCCTCCCAGCGGACGGTCGGAGCAGTGCTCGGCCTTTCGGACAGAGCATCGCTGTGCTCGGCCGCATATCGGCGAGCGCGTCGCGCCTGGCGCCCGTAGATGGGCACGATAACCGCGATGAAGGCGACCGAGAGGATCATAAATCCGATCGCGAACCCTGGAATGACCGAGCTGGTGGTCCCCAGCACCTCTGGGAGCTGCTGCAGGGCGAGGCCGGCGAAGAGCAGGGCCTGCTGCGCGGATTGGACGGGAAGCAGCACCGCGATGATGCGCGCATAGCGGACCGCATCCGCATCACGTCCGACCGGCAGCTCCTCCGTCTTGCCGCGGAGGACCACTCGCCCCAGCGCTCGGGCGGCTCCCCACCCGCCGCCGACGAGCTCACGCGAGGCGCGGGCGAGCGGCACGACCGCGGTGAGACAGACGATCGAAGCCGTGATGAAGGCCAACGCGATGAGGCTCGGCGCCAACTCCCAGTCGATAGGAGACTCTCCGAGGGCGAGCGAGAGAGCGACGCCGCCCAGGGCCCCGGCGACGAGGGTGATCGCGAAGCCGAGCACGATCTGCCGGACCTTCCGGCGGAGCCAGGCTCGGGACAGCAGGTCCTCGCCCGCAGGCTCCGAGCGCGGCGTTGTCCGAGCGAGCTGCGCCCGTCGGCGGAGTCGATCTCCGATCACCGCGGCGAGGACGACGAACAGCGCCTGAACGAGAATGGCGGCGAGCGGCACCCAGGCCGGGATGCGTCCGACGACGCTGCTGGCGATGATCGCGAGCGCGCCGACGAGTGCCATCGTCGAGTAGGTGAGGAGCAAGGCGCGGTGCTGGGCGCGTCCGCTGGGGGATCTGAAGTCCAGCTTCCAATTCGCGGCCACCGAGCCGACGACAATCGGCAGGATCATCAGCAGTCCGCCGCCGACTGCGAGCAGCATGATGGAGGCGTTGCCGGGAGCTGGATCTGCAGCGATCGCCCCCAGAGTGAGCAGCAGTATCGGCGCCGGGGCGACTACAACCAGGACGATCGCGGCGATGACCTTCATTCGACCTCCGAGCTCGGGTCGTCGAACCCTATCCGACACGCCGCGAGCGCTGAGCCTCAGGCGGGGAGGAGGTCCGCGACGGCTGGAGCGGCGAGCAGCGCAGTGGGAACGGCGATCAGGGCGGACGCGGCGACGATCGCGCTGATGCGGGCGACCGCGCCGATCGGATGCGCGCTGCCGTCGAGGCGTCCGATCCGGGCCGCGAGGCGGGCTGCGTCATCGCCCAGCCCGCTGATGGCACTCGGCAGGCCGGCCGACCCGGACACCTGTCGCCTCTCGGAGGCGCCGGCTGCGCCGATGGCGACCAGCGTGATCGCTCGGGCGAGCGTGGCGTCGGCGACGGTGGTGCGGGCGTGGTCGTCGGCGAGCATCTCGGTGAGAGTCGCGACGGCACCCTCGGCCCGATTGGCGACGGGGAACCACGGCAGCGACGTGTGCCAGGCGCGGAAGGCGACCAGCACGAGATCGTGTCGCTGAGTGGCGTGCGCCCGCTCGTGCTCGATGACGCCGGTGAGCTCGTCCTCCGACAGCGTGCGCACCAGTCCCGCAGAGAAGACGGTGAGCGAGTGGAAGACGCCAGGCAGGCAGTAGGCGACCGGCGCCGCGCTGTCGAGCAGACGGGCGTCGGGCCGGTCGGGGATCGGGCTGGTCAGCAGGTCGATCAGCGCCCGGTGACGTCGGCGCTCCCTCGTCGTGTGCGCGATGGTGAGCAGGAGATTGAGGAGGAGGTGTCCGCCGAGGATCACCCCGGAGGTCAGCACCGCGAGGTGCAGCACCTCGGAGCTCGTGAAGGTGCCGCCCTGCATTGCGAGCACCAGGCCGCGCAGTCCACTCGCGAAGTCGTTCCCGAACGGCACCAGTCCGAAGGTGAGCAGCGCGCCGATCATCGACAGCCCTCCCGCGAGAGCGACGGCCTGCCAGAGCACCAGGGCCGTCGCCGGCGCGCGACTCGGCCATGCGGCGCCTGCCAGCAGCAGGGGTGCGGGCCAGGCGAGCACGACCGCGAGGGCGGCGAGGGCGAACGATCCGGTCAGCATCGCGCGCACTCGGAGGCGGATGGCTGGGCTTCGACACGACGCTGGCGCGTCGGCTCAGCCGCCGAGGGAGGTGGGCACCGAAAGCATCCGGTGGCTGAGCCGGGGCGCGGAGCGGCCCGTGTCGAAGCCCACTCGAGCGCGACCTCGTGCCCAGGCATCAGCCGAGGAGCTTGCGGAGCGTCTCGGCCTCGCTGGCGCTGACCTGTCCCACGAAGCGCTCCAGAACGGCGGCCGGGTTCTCCACCGAGCCGAGCACCTGGCGCATGAGCTGCGCCATGTGGTCCTCCCGCGTGCCGACCGCCGAGTAGGCATGCGGCCTCGAGGTGCGCTCGCGGGAGACGAAGCCCTTGTTCTCCAGCCGGGAGAGCACGGTAAGCATGGTGGTGGCGGCCGGCTTCTTCGCGTCCTCGCCGGCGGACGATCCAGCACCAGACCCAGCGCCCGATCCAGCGCCTGACCCAGCACCGGCGGGCAGCAGCTCGATCAGCTCGTATGCGGTGAGGGGCGCGGACGCGCTCCAGAGCACATCCATCACGGATCGCTCCAGATCACCCAGCGTGAGCACGACTGCCCCCTTCTCTCGCCCCAGTTTACGACAGATTCCCGGTTCTTCTACGCGCGGTAGAAATCGGCGTACACTCGAATCAAGGATTTCTACATGAAGTAGAAAAGTGGCCTCCAGCCGCAGCCTGGACGAGGAGCAGACGTGGATCCGGTCGACATCGCACGGTGGCAGTTCGGCATCACGACGGTCTACCACTTCTGGATGGTGCCGCTCACGATCGGGCTGGGCCCGGTGGTGGCGCTGATGCAGACCCTCTGGCTGCGCACCGGTCAGGAGCGCTACCTCCGGATGACCAAGTTCTGGGGGAAGCTCTACCTGATCAACTTCATCATGGGAGTGGCCACCGGCCTCGTCCAGGAGTTCCAGTTCGGGATGGCCTGGAGCGAGTACGCCCGGTTCGTCGGTGACGTCTTCGGCGCACCGCTCGCCATGGAGGGTCTGCTCGCGTTCTTCTTCGAGTCGACGTTCCTCGGGCTGTGGATCTTCGGCTGGAACCGGCTGCCGAGGCGGGTGCATCTCGCGACGCTGTGGATCGCCGTCTTCGGCTCGATCGCGTCGGCGTACTTCATCATCGTCGCCAACTCGTGGATGCAGCACCCCGTCGGCGTCGAGCTCGTCGAGGGCCGGGCGGTGATGACCGACATCTGGGCGGTGCTCGGCAACAGCACCGCGATCGCCGCCTTCACCCACACCATGTTCGGTGCACTTGGGGTGGGGGCCGGCTTCCTGATCGGCATCTCCTGGTACCACCTGTGGCGTCGGCGTCGTGACGGCATCGACTCCGTCGACGAGCTGGGCCGCGTCGTGGTGGGGGAGCGGGCGGACCTCCCCGGGCGGGATCGGCTCGACCACAGCGTCTGGCTCCGCTCGCTGAGGATCGGCGCGGCCGTCGCGATCCTCGGCTTCGGCGGAGTGGCCATCACCGGCGATGCGCAGGCGAAGCTGATGTTCGAGCAGCAGCCGATGAAGATGGCCGCGGCGGAAGGCGCCTGCGAGTCGGGCACCAGCTTCTCGATCCTCTCGGTCGGCACCTTGGGCGATCGGGACTGCGACGGCGTGGTCGGCCTCATCGAGGTTCCTGGCGTCCTGTCATTCCTCGCCAACGGCTCGTTCGACGAGCCCGTGCGCGGTGTGAACGAGCTGCTGCCCGAGTACCAGGCGGCGTATGGCGAGACCCTTCCGGACGACTCGATCTACGGCGACCGCGCCGGCCAGCCCATCCAGTACGTGCCGCTGATGGAGGTCACCTACTGGGGCTTCCGGCTGATGATCCTGTTCGGCGCCCTTGCAGCGTTCGCCGCCGTGGTCGCGCTCTGGCTGACCCGGAAGGGCACGGTCCCGCAGTCGAAATGGATCATGCGCCTCGCCGTGCTCGGCATCCTCGCGCCGTTCGCCGCCAACTCCGCAGGGTGGGTCTTCACCGAGATGGGGCGCCAGCCGTTCGTGGTGGCGCCGAACCCGAATCCGAGCGGGGTGGATGGGGTGTTCATGTTCACGGCCGCCGCCGTCTCGCCGGGCGTCTCGTGGGGCGAGCTGCTGTTCTCGCTGATCACCCTCACCCTCGTCTACGGAGCGCTCATGGTCGTCGAGGTGCGGCTGATTGCCCGGTTCACCCGCGCCGGCGTGGCCGCCGCGATGCCCGAGCTCATCCATTCCCGCGATGACGCCGGCCATCCCGACGGCGACGGCGACGAGGGCGATCCACAGGCCGACGGGGCAGACAGCCGCGTCCGCCGTGCCGACGACGTGCTCGGCTTCGCGTACTAGAGCGGGAGATCGCTGACCATGGAACTGCTGCCCACCGTCTGGTTCGTCGCCATCGCCGCGCTCTGGACCGGCTATCTGCTGCTCGAGGGATTCGACCTCGGAGTGGGCATGCACATGCTCGTCTCCGCGCGCGGCGAGAGTCAGCGCCGACTCATGCTGAACACCATCGGCCCGGTCTGGGATGGCAACGAGGTGTGGCTGATCACCGCGGGCGCCGCCACCTTCGCCGCCTTCCCGCTCTGGTACGCCTCGCTGTTCTCGGGCCTGTACCTCCCGCTGGTCTTCGTGCTGCTCGGCCTCATCTTCCGGGCGGTCTCGATCGAGTACCGCGGCAAGGGCTCGACGGATCGTTGGCGCAGGATGTGCGACCTCGGACTCGGCGTCGGCTCGTTCGTCGCAGCCTTCGGCATCGGCGCGGCGCTCGGCATCACCACCACGGGTCTGCCGATCGACGCGAACGGCGATCGGGTCGGCGGCCCGCTCGCCTGGCTGAGCGTCCCTGCCGTGCTCGGCGGGCTCGCCGTCGTCGGCTTCTGCCTCGTGCACGCCGCCGCCTTCCTCGCGCTCAAGACGGACGGACCGGTGCGTCGGCGATCCGGTCGGTTCGTCGGCGGCTGGGGCATCCTCGCTCTGCTGCCGATCGTCGGCTGGGTCCTGCTCGTGCAGGCGAACAACGCGAATCCGTGGAGCCTCGCGCTGGTGGCGGTCGCGGTCCTCGCGGTCGGCTACGGCTGGGTCAACGCCCACCGAGAAAACGAAGGGCGCGGATTCCTCGGGCTGGCGGTCTTCCTGATCGCCGGCGTCGCGAGCATCTTCTCGGCGGTCTATCCGGTGGTCCTGCCGTCGACGATCGATCCCGCCTTCGACCTGACGATCTCGAACGCGGCGAGCGGCGAGTACACGCTCGGCGTGATGACCTGGGTCACCGCGTTCGGACTGCCGCTGGTCTTCGTCTATCAGGGCTGGACCTACTGGGTCTTCCGCCGGCGCCTGTCGGAGCAGCACATCCCCGACGCGCACCCGGTCGTGTCGGCGGCGGGACGATGAGCACCGTCCGCGCTGCACGCACATCCCCGAGACGGTCCTCCCTGACACAGCCCTCCGCCCGCGGCCCTCGGGCGATGCTCGCCGAGCTGGGGGAGAAGCGCAGCCGGCTGATCTACCTGCTGGGCCTGCTCAGCGGCATCAAGGCGCTCTCCCTCGTCGCGATCGCGGGCGGACTGGCCGCGGGAATCAGCGACCTCGCGGTCGGCAGCGGGAGCTGGACGGCGGTGATCCCCGTCATCGCATGCGCCGCGGTCGCACGCGCCCTGTCCGGCTGGGGAGCCGAGGTGGTGGGAGCCCGTGCGGCCCTCGACACCACGGGCGAGCTGCGCGACGGCCTCGCCGCCCGCGCCGCGCGGTCCGGGGCGGGTCAGCATGCTGCGTCGGGATCGGGATCGGTCGCCGCACTGGGAACGGTCGGACTCGACGGCCTGGACGCCTACTTCACGACGGTGCTGCCCGCCATGGTGAGCGCCGCCGTCGTTCCGCTGATCGTCGGCATCCGGATCTTCGCGGCCGACCCGCTCAGCGCCATCCTCATCCTGATCACGGTCCCGCTCATCCCCATCTTCATGATCCTGGTCGGCGGCCACACCCGCGATGGCGTCGATGCGGCCGCCTCCGCGCTCACCAGGCTGACCGATCAGCTGATCGAGCTGGCGCGCGGCCTGCCCGTCCTGGTCGGCCTCAACCGGGCCGATGACGTCGCCGCCACGCTCGAGCGCCTGTCGGACGAGCACCGGGTGCGGACGATGGCGACCCTGCGCACGGCGTTCCTGTCGGCGCTCGTGCTCGAGCTCATCTCCACCATCTCGGTGGCCCTCGTCGCAGTCGGCATCGGCCTGCGCCTGGTCACGGGCGACCTCGATCTCGAAGTCGGACTGCTCGTGCTGATCCTCGCCGCCGAATGCTACGCACCGCTTCGGGACGTCGGCGTCGCCTTCCATGCCGCCGAAGACGGCCGTGGCGCACTCCGTCGCGCTCGCGCGTTCATCGAGGCACCCGTTCCGGCCGGTGTGCTGGGGGATGAGGAGACCTCCGCCGGCGCCCCGACCCGGATGGGAGCCGGACCGGTCGATCTCAGAGTCGACGGACTCGGCATCCGCTATCCGGATCGCACCGAGGCGACGATCGCATCACTGAGCTTCGAAGCCGAGCCCGGCACGACCATCGCGCTGCGCGGTGCGAGCGGCACGGGCAAGTCGAGCGTCCTCGCGGTGCTGGCAGGAACGCCCTTCGGCGCGGGAGCAGAGGTCTCGGGTCGGGTCGGAGGACTGCACGGACGCACGGTCGCCTACGCACCGCAGCACGTGCACACGGTCGGAGAGACGGTCCGGGCGGAACTGGAGCTGTACGGGGCCGGCCTGGAGGAGGAGCGCCGCGGGCAGGTCATCGACGCCCTGCTTCGAGAATTCGACCTCCAGGTCGTCGCGGACAGCGATCCGTCTCAGCTGAGCCCGGGCGAGCTTCGCCGACTGGCTGTCGTGCGGGCCCTGTTGCGGGTGGAAGCCGGGGCGGGGATCCTGCTGCTCGACGAGCCGACCGCGCATCTCGACGAGCACCGGGCCGCCACCGTCCGCAACGCCATCGCGCGCCTGCACGGCTCTGTCACCATCGTGTTCTGCTCGCACGACCCTCGGGTCGTCGCACTCGCCGACCACACCGTGGCCGTGGGCCACGAACAGGGTCCGGGCGGGGAGCGCGGGCTGCCTGCTCGCTTCGCGGAAGACGGCCACCCAGCCGGCATCAGCAGAGCTGAGCAGATGCCTGCCGCCGCGGCCGCCGCATCGAACCCACCGGCGTCGCCCGTGCCGCTTCCCCTCGTCCTGGAGACCCTCCGATCCATCCTGCGCCCCGTCGCAGGACCGCTCCTCGGCTCCGCGATCCTCGGCAGCTTCGCGGCACTGTTCGCGATCGCGCTCACCGCCGTCTCGGGCTGGCTGATCGTGCGAGCCAGCGAGCATCCGCCGATCATGTACCTGACGGTCGCGATCGTCGGCGTGCGGTTCTTCGGCATCGGGCGCTCCGGACTCCGCTACGCCGAGAGGCTGAGCACCCATTCCGCGGTCTTCGCCTCGCTCACCGTGCTGCGCGGGAGGCTCTGGCGCGCGATCGCCCGACGCGGTGCCGCCTCGCGAGCCGTTCTGGGCGGAGGCGGCCCGTTCGACGCGGTCATCGTCGTCGCCGATCAGGTGCGCGACCTTGCTCCTCGTGTGCTCCTCCCGCCGGTGATCGCAGTGCTGTCGAGCGTCGCGGCGGTCGTCGCGGTCGCTCTCCTGCATGCGCCTGCGCTGGCGGCGCTGATTCCCGCGCTGCTGATCTGCCTCGTGCTCGCGCCGATCCTGGCGATCGCGACCGATCGGTCCGCCACGCGGACGCGCACGGCGTTGCGCTCCGTGACGGCTCGACGCCTTCCCCCGTTCCTCGCGGCCGCCGCCGAGCTCGTCGCGAACGGCGTGGATGGCGAGGTGCGCCGGGCCTTGCGAGAGGACGATGCCGTCGCCGCGGCGGCGGCGAAGCGCGCGGCGTGGTCGCGCGGACTCACCGGCGCTCTGGTGATCGGCGTCCTGACTGCGGCCTCGGGCGTCATGCTCGCCGTGAGCGCACCCGCCGCGGCCGGCGGAACTCTGAGCGGCGAGGTCGTGGCCGTGCTGGCCCTGCTGCCCCTCGCGATGATCGAGGTCATGCTGGGCGTCGTGACGGCCGCTCAGCAGTGGCCCGCGCTGCGTGTCGCGCTCGCTCGTTCGGCGAGGGTGCTCGGACCGGAGCCGCTCGAGGCCGCCGACCCGGCTGCCGCCACGCGGCTCGAGGGAATCGACAGCCTCGAGCTCGTCGCGGCCGCTGCCGTCTGGCCCGACGACGGCGCGCGCGCCTTCCCTGCCGTCTCGGCTCGCATCGAGCGAGGCGAGTGGCTGCGGGTGGAGGGCCGATCGGGTGCCGGGAAGACGGCACTGCTCGCCGCGATCATGGGCCGACTTCCGATCGCCTCCGGGGATCTCCTCGTGAACGGCATCCCAGCGTCGGAGCTGATGCCCGAAGATCTTCGGGATCGGATCTCATGGTGTCCGCAGGAGGCGTTCCTCTTCGACTCCACCATCCGCGGGAACCTCCTCATCGCTCGCCCGCATCATGACCGACCGACGGAGGCGGAGATGCTCGGTGCCCTCCGCCGAGTTGGCCTCGGGCCGCTGCTCGACCGGCTTCCTGACGGCCTGGACAGCAGGGTCGGCGCGCAGGGCGGACAGCTGTCCGGCGGTGAGCGCCAGCGGCTGGCCGTGGCACGGAGTCTGCTCAGTAGTGCGGATGTGGTGCTGCTGGATGAGCCGACCGCGCATCTCGATCATGATTCGGCCGTGACGCTGATGGCCGATCTGCGGACGGCACTGCGCGACCATCTCGTGGTCCTGGTCAGCCACGACCCCGCGGCGGTCGACGTCAGGGATGCGGTCCTCCGCCTGGACTCTTCGAGCCCGTCCCGGGCTCTTCAGCCGGTCGCCTGAGTCGGCGGCTCGGCCGGCACGGCGGACCTCAGCGGGTGGAGACGAATATCCAGGCTGCGACCATGCCGAGGAGCACGGGCACGACGAGGCTCGCGCACCAGATGGCGATCGGCAGCCAGCCGGGACGGCGGCCATCGGTCGTGTGCATGGCACGGACGATCAGGTAGGCCAGCGGCGAGAGCAGCAGCCAGAGAGCGGACGGCGCGGTGAACTTCCTCGCGAGGAGTGTCGCCCGGTCCAGGAGCGTGAAGGTCACCGACGCGGTGAAGAAGATGCCGAGGATGAGCATCGGCAGCGGTGCGGCGTAGAGCTGCGGCTGCAGCACCGCGAAGAGGAAGTCGGCAACCGCGTAGACCGCTGGGCTCACGGCGATCAGCCACACCCAGGGCGAATACGCGGACGGGACGACCTCACTCGCCGCGCGTCGGGCGGCGGCGGCCTGATGCGTCTCGACGGCGCCCCGCTGAACGTTGACGGCCGCGAGGGCCTCGAAGTGGATGGGTCGGATGACGGCGTCCACCGGTTCGATGACCGTACGGTGGATGTCCCGACGGCGAGGCAGCGGCGGCAGCTCGGTGACAGGCAGTGCGGTCACAGGCATTGCGGTCACAGGCATTGCGGTGACTGACAGCTCGGTGTGGGGCAGGCCGGGGAGGGTCGTCGCAGTGTCGCTCACGATCAGCCCCCGATGATCTCCGCGCCCGAAGCGCAGTTGCCTGATGGCCATCGCAGTCCGTCGGAGGCCCGCGAGCCATGGAGAGCTCGCGGGCCGCACAACAGTTGGTTGGATGGACCGGGTCCAGGTTACGACGCATGTTAGGAGCGACACGCGTCCCAATTGTGGTTACGACCAGGGGTGTTGTCGGGCCCTCGGTCTGAGGCCGCCCGCGGTAGGTGAGACCGTCAGTGAGAAGCGCCGCGGGACATCCTCGAACTCCGCTACACATGGAGGGTGATCGCGCTCCTCGGACTCGGCAGCGCCATCATCTACGGAGCCTCCGACTTCTTCGCCGGCCTCGCCTCGCGGAGGCTGTCCTCGCTGTTCGTCGCCTTCCTCAGCTCGATCGTCGCCGGGCTCCTGGTGCTGGTGGGAGTGCTCGTCAGCGCCCCGACCTGGTCGACGGAGACGGTCGTGCTCGGATCGGTCGCCGGGCTCCTCGGATCGATCGGCACGTGGGCGTTCTACGCGAGCCTCGCCATCGGACCGATGAGCGTCATCTCGCCCGGCGTGGCCACGATCTATGCCGTCGTGCCCGCCATCGCGGGCATCGCGCTCGGCGAGCGATTCCCACCGGCGGGCTACGTCGCCCTCGTCGCCGTGGTCGGTGCGGCCATCCTGCTCTCCCTGAACCGCGGGAGCGAGAAGGCTCGGATCCGCCCCCGTGCCGTGCTGCTCGGCGTCATCGCCGGTCTCGGCTACGCGGGCTACATCATCGCCATCGATCGGACCTCCGAGGAGTCGGGGCTCGCGCCGCTGCTGGTCGACTTTCTCGTGGCCGTCCTGGTGCTCGGCCTGGCGCTGCTGACCCTGCGCATCCGCCGCTTCTCGCAGCCCGAAGCGACGGCTCCCGTGGCGGTCTCCGCAGAGGATCGGCGACGCGGCCTGCTGCTCAGCGTCGTGACGGGCGTGACGCTGGCGGTCGGCAACATCCTGCTGGTGATCGGACTGCACATCGGCGACCTTGCGGTGATGGGCGTGCTCAACTCGCTGTATCCGCTCGGCACCGTGCTGCTCGCCATGATCGTGCTGCGTGAGCGCCTCAGTCCGCTCCAGCTCACGGGCGTGGTGCTCGCCCTCGGCGGATCCGCCCTCCTCGCCGTCGCCTGACCTTCGGGGTCTGAGCCGACCCCTCAGCGGAACGAACACTGGTCGGGTGGGCTTCGACGAGTGGGTCTCGCGGAAGATCGGTGGCTGAGCCGGGCGCGTAGCGCCCGTGTCGAAGCCCGGCCGAACGGTTGATGGTCGGGTGGGCTACGACGAGTGGGACTCGTGGACGATCGGTGGCTGAGCCGGGCGCTCAGCGCCCGTGTCGAAGCCCGGTCTACTCAGCTACCGGAGGGAGTCGACTCCTCGCCATCGGTCTCGAGCTGGATGGCCTTCGCTGTCGTGGTCTTGCCCTCTTCGATCTTCTCGTCGTCGCCCTGGATGACGCCGACGGTCTCGATCACCCGGCCCTTGAGCGCTTCGCCGACATTCGAGAGATCGGGCGTCAGGTCGCGGGGCTCCTCCTCGGGCTCGTCCAGCGTGAGTACGTGCAGGGTGTCGTCGTCGCCGTCGGCCACCGTCTCGCGGGCGTGTGCGACGCAGAGGTCGGCGACCTCCTCGGCGTGCGCGTACATCACCGAATGGGCGGCACCGGGGATCTCCCACAGCCGCGAAGACGGCAGCAGCTCGCCGACCTGCTCGACCCAGTCGCGCGGTGCGACGGCGTCGTACTCGCCGCGGATCACGAGCGTGTGGGCCGCGATCGCGGGCAGCGCCTCCTCGATCGGATAGGACATCATCTTCGGCAGGATCCGGGAGAACCACTTGAAGCCGCAGAACATGTAGGCGCTGATCGCGAGCACCTTCACGGTGAGCGGCTCGTGCCAGCTGGCCTGCAGGAAGCGGATGGCCTGAGTCGGGATCCGACGCTCGCTCGGGTGGATGACCGGTCCGATGAGGACCAGGGTCGTCAGCTCGGGGCGCCGGGAGACGAGGTCGGAGACCACCTGGCTGCCCATCGAGTGGCCGACGATGATGGGGTCCTGGAGCTTCAGCTCGTCGATGACCCGGCCGACGAGGTCGGCGTACTGGCGGATCGAGAGCGCGTCGTCCGGATGCGGCACGCCGCCGAAGCCCGGCAGGTCGAGGGCGTGGACGGGTCCGAACTCATTGAGATGCGGCGCGAGCTTCTCGAAGTAGGTGGATGAGACGCCGATCCCCGGCACGAGGATGAACGGCCGCTCGCCCGTGGTGCCGATGGAGTTGACCCGCACATACAGGTCGCCGTCGTACACCCTCGAGACGTCGACGGCCGCAGACAGCGTGCGACGGCGGTGTTCCCTCTGCTCCTGCACACTTCACGCTAGCAAGGCTCAGCTGAAGAGGAACGTGAGGAGCAGGCGGGCGGGCAGCCTCAGCTGGAGGCGGGAGTGAAGGCGGTCGCCTCGGCCGGAGGCATGCGGATGGTGGTCGTGACGGCAACGAGCGACGGTCGGGCCGGCGGTGATCCGAATCCGAAGTCCACTCGGGGATGCATCCGGGCGATGCCACCGAAGTCGATCCGGCGATGCTCGCCGCTCACCTCGTCGATCGACCGTGCGGTGGTGACGCCGTAGAACTCGGTGCGATCGGAGCCGGCGGAGCCCGCGGTGCGGGTGCCGGGGGAGAGCACTCGGGCCAGCGGATCGATGGCGGTCAGCCAGGTCGGATTCGTCGCAATCGGACGGGGTACCAGCCGCAGGGCGCGGCCGAGCGGCGTCGTGCCGCCGATCCGGGCGCCGATCTCGATGGTCGACGCGATCACCCACAGCCAGGCGTGCGAGCGTGCGATCGTCACGCGCTCGACGAGCACCTCGTCGAATGTGTAGGTGCCGGACACGAAGTCGGCGATCTCCTGCGACGGCGCGATCAGTGTGCGATCGCCGCGGGCGTTCTGGATCATCACGTCGGTGAATCGACCGAACGGCGAGTCCCGCCACGAGCCGAACACGACGCGCAGCCCCGACTCGGTGCCGAAGCCACCGATCATCCCCGTGAAGCGGAGGTCCTCGCCGCGATTCCGCATCTCCCGACACTAAGCCGCGGCGCCTGCGGGGCGGCCGAGACAGGCGGAGAACGGGCAATGCGGGACAACCAGAAGGGCGGGTCATCCGGAGACGGCCCGCCCTGTGGTGGTGCTGTTGTGGTGCGTGTTGATCTGACGTCGCAGTGACGCGGTGGTGTCGCTGATGGTTCCTAGATGTCGCCTGTACTACTTGCTCGAAGAGAGCAGCTCGCGCAGTCTCTCTTCAGCACGCTCGAGCGCATTCGGACGCTTGTCGCGGTCGGTAGGAGTCGCCTCGTCCCGCCATGCGAAGTAGTCCGGCCCGGCAGATTTTGTCACAGTCATTAGCCCCCCAGCTATCGATTACGGCAATCGTAGGAGGACCATACGCCCGTCGGCGACATGGCGGTGACCCCAATTCGGGCGGGCGCCCGTGGCCAACAAATCGACCGTCGATCAGGCGATATGCCTGCACATGATCACAGAACGGTAACTTGCTTCAGTGGTTGAGCGATCCGGCCCGAGCGCGCTCCTCCTCGGGCCGCGCGCTGGCCGATAGGTTGAGCGCGGAGCCGCCCGGATCCGCCTGAGAAGTCGCTGCCAGAGGAGTTCGACGTGACCATCGCCGCTCAGATCGTCGCGAGCATCGCCGCGCTGCTGCACGTCGTGTTCTTCCTGTTCGAGAGCGTGCTCTGGAGCCGCCCGGCGGTCTATCGGCGATTCGGAATCCGCAGCAAGGAGCAGGCGGACACCATCCGTCCGATGGCGTACAACCAGGGCTTCTACAACCTCGCGCTGGCGATCGGCCTCCTCGTCGGCGTGGTGCTGATCGGCCTCGGTGGAGACTGCTTCGTCGTCGGCCGAGCGATCATCGTCTTCGCGACGGCGTGCATGTCCATCGCGGGCATCGTGCTCGCCACGACGGGACCGGCCTACCGTCGCGCGGCGGCGATCCAGTTCATTCCTGCGGCCATCGCGCTCGTGCTGGCGCTCCTGGCCTGAGCGCTCAGAAGGTGATGCGCGCGGCGCGCCGGAAGGCCGCCTGCAGATCCTCGCGCTTGCCTTCCTGAGCCATCGCGACCGTTGCGGGGTGCCACGTGTCGATGACCTCGAGGTCGGTCACCTTCGGGCCGACGAACTCGTGCCATGCCTTCTGGGTCTCGAGCCCGCAGTTGATGACGGTCTCGAGCCGGGGGAGCAGCACGAGCAGCTCGAGCAGCAGTGCCGTGCCGTCGCGCGTCTCGGCGCGCTTCGGGCCGACGCCGTCGACAGCCGGGTACCACGGCACGATGTTCCAATGCATGGCCATGCCCTGCTGCAGTCCGACGAGCTCGCGGGCGCGCCACATCTCTTCGGCCGCCGCGGTGTCGTTGTCGACGGAGATGAAGCCCTCGGCCTCGCCGGAGTCGGGCATGTGCTGCGTGGGCGTCTCCAGCAGGATCAGGACCTTGGCGTCCACGCCGCCGTCCGCAGGATCGGGATACGGCATCCGAACGCCCCGGGTCTCGGCGATCATCTCGGTCCATTTCACAAGATCTCGCACCCTGGCCAGGGCGAGCATCCGGCGGCGGAGTTCGAAGGCGGAAGGATCGCGCAGGCCGCGAGGAGCATCGAGGAACACGTTCGGCAGGCTATGCCTTCGGTACGTGAAGGCGCATCACCCACACGCGGGGGTCGGACCTTTGCTTTGAACTTCGAGCTAGTTGCCCGAAGAGTCACAGCTGTCGTTCAGCATCGAGCCCCCGCACCGGGGTCCCGAGGACCGGTCGAACTCGATAGCGTGGCAAGACCGAGGAGATCGAGGAAGCGCTCTCATCCGGAGCGGGGGGACGAGATGGCGAGCTACGACGTTGCATATCGGTCCGCCATCGTCACCGGCGCCGGATCGGGGATCGGCCGGGCCATCGCCACCCTGCTCGCCGCCAACGGCGCCGCGGTCATCGCGGTGGATCTCGACGAGCAGGGCCTGGTCGGCACGGTCGGCGACTCGTTGCTTGACGGCGGCATCATGGAGGCCCTCGTCGGCGACGTGGCCGATCCAGGCGTCGCACGTCAGGCGGTCGAACGTGCAGAGCAGCACTTCCCGCTCGGAGTGGCTGTCAACAACGCAGGCATCGCCGGAGCCATGCACCTGATCAGCGAGTATCCGATGGAGGAGTGGCGACGCGTGCTCGCCGTCAACCTCGAGGGGGTGCTCAACGGGATGCAGGCGCAGCTGCCGGCGATGGTCGCCGCCGGCGGCGGGTCGGTGATCAACATGACCTCGGTGCTCGGCAGGCGGGGATTCGCCAACACCGGCGCCTACACCGCCTCGAAGCACGCGATCATCGGGGCCAGCCAGACCGCGGCGATCGAATTCGCGGAGCAGGGCGTGCGCGTCAATGTCGTGCTGCCCGGCTTCATCGACACCCCGATGGTCACCGAGGCGCTCGACGAGACCGCCATCGGACACCTGCGCACCCTGCATGCACTCCGACGACTGGGCAGGCCAGGCGAGGTCGCCTCGATGGTCGCCTTCCTCGCGAGCGATGAGGCGTCGTTCATGACCGGCGGCCTCTATCCGGTCGACGGCGGCTACCTGGCCTGAGCCACCTGTGAGCTTTCGTCAGCAGGCGCTGCGAGTGCCTAGGCTGGGTCTGGGCATTTCCGAGACTGTGGGGGACACCGTGACGAGGGTCATCAGCTACAACCTCCGGAAGAATGCCGCCGTCGGCGAGCTCGTCGGGCTCGCGGACAAGTTCGATCCCGACTTCCTCTGCCTGCAGGAGGCGGACACCGAGCATCTGCCCGTCGAGCTGAGTCACCTGCACCTAGCCGAGTCGACCAAGGCCAACCGGCTCGGCCTCGCGATCTACTACCGGCGCAATCGCTTCACCTCGGTGAAGACGCAGACCTTCGCGCTGAAGAAGGGCCTGCACGACCGGATCGCGGCTCCCGCCCACGAGCGTCTCGTCGCCGCCCGGCTGCACGACACGGAGACCGACCGGGAGATCATCGTCGCGTCGTTCCATGCGGCGCCGCTGACCGCGCTCAACTCGCTTCGCCGGCACCAGATCAACGCCGCACACAAGCAGCTCGCCGAGCTCGGCCCGGGACTGCCGCACCTGATGGTGGGTGACTACAACTACCCGCTGTTCCAGAAGCGGCTGGGCAGTGACATGCGCGAGAGCGGCTACGAGCTGACGCTCAGCGACAGCCGCACCTACACGCGCTACAAGTTCTTCCGCGGGCACTTCGATCTCGCGACGTCGACCGGGTTCACGATCGACAGCATCGAGACGCTGCCGCAGGCCGTCTCGGACCACATGCCGATCCTGGTGACCGCCACGGCCGCGTAGAGGCTCAGCTCGACTCAGGTCAGCCGGCGACTGCTGTGCCGAACCGGGCTGCGAGCGACGCCTTCGGAGCGGTGGACTCCCAGGTGTCGGCGTCGGGGTCGGGGTCGTAGAGCTCGGGCTGGACGGCTGCTCCGCCTCGCGAACCTGCCGCACGGGAGCCGCCGGCTCCGAAGCTCGCGATCCACTTGCGGTGCACTCGCTCGGTCGCCTCCTTGAGCGTGCGGAAGCGGCCGACGGATTCGCCGGTGGCGTCCGTGGCGAGGTAGCCGCTGCCCGAGACCACGATGGTCCCGTAGGCGTGGTCTCGGCTGTCGAGCATGGTCCAGTGACCGGTCGGCTGCTCGTGTGCGGCGAGCATCGGGTGCCACTTCTTGATCATCGGGTGTCTCCACGGGTCGGGTGTCCTCGTGTTCCTCCGAATCTCTTCGGAGGCGACTGCGAAGCGGATGGGGTGAGACCGCGACGGAGCCTGATGCGCCTGCTGGGTGCGCCCCTCCATTAGGCGCCGCCGACCTGGGAAGAGGCAAGATCGAATTGTCTAGCAGATCGAGGCATCTTTTGTTCTACTGGGACTCTCGAGGCTGAGGAGCTGCCATGACCGACTCGGACTACACGGCTCTGCTGCTGGTCATCGATCGCAGCGGCTCAATGGAAGCCATCCGCGAGGACATGGTGGGCGGCCTCACGGCGCTCCTGCGCGAGCAGGCAGAGGAACCGGGTCGGATGACGGTGAGCGTCGTGCTGTTCGACGACGAGGTGAAGACCACCCACCGGATGGCCGATCCGGCGGACGTCGAGGTCTGGCTGAAGCCCCGTGGGATGACCGCCCTCAACGATGCTCTGGGAGCCGCGATCACCGAGTTCGGGGCCGATCTCGCCGCGCTCGACGAGGCGGCCAGACCTGGCACGGTCATCGTCGTGGTGGCGACGGACGGGATGGAGAACTCCAGCAAGGTCTGGTCGGGCGACGACGTGAAGCTGCTCGTGCAGCGCCAGCAGTCGGTCTACGACTGGGACTTCGTCTTCCTCGGCGCCAATCACGACGCGGTGCTGGCGGGTTCGAAGCTCGGGTTCTGCGCCGACAGCTCTCTGGAGTTCGCCGCGACCAGCGAGGGCACGACCAACGTGAATCTCATGGCGAGCGGCTACATCTCCAGCCGCAAGCGTGGCCGCTCCGCCGCATTCACCGACGAGGACCGCCGCCGCGCCAAGGCCTGACGCCCGGGCGGCCTCGATACGGCGCTGGCGCGCCTACTCGACCAACGAGCAGCCCGCTGGTCGCGGAGGTCGGTCCACCCGCGTGCCAGAATTCCGGCATGGCGGAATCCACCCAGTCCAACGGCTCTGTGACCTACAGCACCACCATGCACCTCACCGGCCGCAACACCGGAGTCCCGGTGCCCGAAGAGATGCTCGATCAGCTCGGCGGGGGCAAGCGTCCAGCGGTCAACGTCACCGTGAACGGCTACGCGTACCGCAGCACGGTGGCGCGGATGGGCGAGCGCTTCCTCATCGCGTTCTCCTCTGACAAGCGCGCGGAGACGGGGATCGAGGGCAACGATCCGATCGAGGTGACGTTGAGCCTCGACACCGAGCCGCGGGTGACTCCGGTTCCGGACGATCTCGCCGCCGCTCTCGCCGGACACGGATTGACCGAGGCGTTCACGAAGCTCGCGCCGAGCCATCAGAAGGCGCATGTGACCTCCGTCGAGGGCGCGAAGGCCGCGGACACCCGGCTCCGTCGGATCGACGCGGTCGTCGCCAAGCTCCAGGCGTGACCCGCTCCCGCCGAGATGGCGGAATCGCTGGCGCGCCCCGGGTCACGAATGGGACACTGGTGCTCCGTTCGGGACCCACCCGAGCACGAGTCCTGGGGGACACGATGGCGACGACGGTCCCGCACACGCTTCCGACCATCGACGGCGAGCGGCTCGAGCCGGCCGAGCGGGCATTGATCGAGGCGTTCGGGTCTCAGAGCGTCGGCGTCCTCGCGACGGTCGTCGACACGGCGTCGCAGCAGGAGCCCGACTCCTTGGTGCGCGAGGCGCTCTGGACCCTGATGAGCCACGGCGTCATCACCACCGATTCCCGCGGGAACCTCACCCTGCATGACGTCCCACTGCAGAACCGCGCGGCCGGCCCAGCTGTCGACCGCGCGGTCGCCACCGGATCGGCCAGCGCCTCCGCGTGAGCGCACGCCTCGAGCGGATCTTCGGCGATCTGCCGAAGAATCCGCCCGACGTCAGAACACCCACCCAGCGGGATCGCGACAGGATCCTCTACACCGCGGAGTTCCGCCGCCTCGCTGCCGTCACTCAGGTCGTCGGCAGCCACGAGACGGAGCTGTTCCACAACCGCCTCACCCACACGCTCAAGGTCGCCCAGATCGGACGGCGCATCGCGGAGCGCCTGCAGGGCGAGGGTCATGACGTCGATCCGGACGCCGTCGAGGCCGCGGCTCTGGCCCACGACATCGGCCATCCGCCGTTCGGTCACATCGCCGAAGAGAAGCTCGACGAGCTGATGCGGACCGGGCCGGTTCCCGTCGCCGACGGCTTCGAGGGCAACGCGCAATCGTTCCGCGTGATCACCCGGCTGGCGACGCACTCCGGCGATCACAGCGGCTTGAACCTCACCCGGGTCAGCCTGCAGGGCCTGACCAAGTATCCGTGGCTGCGGGCGGCGGAGGGCAAGCGGCACCGGAAGTACGGCAGCTACGAGGACGACCGGGCGGTCTTCGACTGGTCGCGGGAGGGCCTCGCAGCGGATCGCGTCGACGAGCAGACCCCGGAGGCCGCGATCATGGACTGGGCCGACGACGTCGCCTACGCCATCCACGACCTCGAGGACTTCTACCGGGCCGGTTTCGTGCCGCTCGACCGGCTCGCTCGGGATGCACCGTCGCAGGACAGGTTCCTCGAGCGCACCCTCGAGCGCTGGCGGGAGCAGGACAAGGAGTACACCGAAGCGGAGTGGGACTCCTGCGAGCAGATCGCGCGGACGGTCCTGTTCAAGGAGTTCCCGACCGAGATGCCGGGCCCGTCGCTGCTGACGCGCTACTCGACGCTGAAGACGAATCAGTTCGTCAGCGGGATCGGCATCGAGGACGGGATCGCGGTGCTCGACTCCGGGTACCAGGACCAGCTCAATCTGCTGAAGAGCCTCACCTGGACGTATGTCATCGAGTCCCCGTCGCTCGCGGCGCAGCAGGAGGGTCAGCGCAGGATCGTGACCGTGCTGTTCCACTACTTCTGCGATGTCGCAGCGAGCAATCCGACTCTGCTGCCGCCGTGGGCGTCCGCGATCCTCGCATCGGGGTCGGGCAGCGATGCCGAGCTGAAGCGGGCGGCCTGCGATGTGGTGGCGAACCTGTCCGAATCGCAGGCGCACGCCCTGCACGCCCGGGTGACCGGCTCGCACAGCGGCAGCATCTACGAGGCCATCAGCCGCTGAGGCCGGCCGCGCAGCGCAGTCACACTCAGTGCGTGGCGGCCGTCTCCTCCAGAGCAGCCCTGACGGCGGCGCGCGCTTCGCCCGGACCGGGGGCGAAGACGACGGGCCCGCGGCGGATCAAGCCCAGCCCCTGGATACCGGCACGGTTCAGCTCGCTGATGAAGGAGGAGTAGGCCTGGGCCGTCGGGAACTCGTAGAGCCGGACCCGCTCGCCGTCGAGCAGGCAGCTCGCCGTGGTCGACGTGTAACCGGCCGCGATGTCGTCGAGGACCAGAGCGGTGCAGCCGATGGCGTCAGCCGCCGAGTAGATCAGGGTCGCCGGCTCAGGCGTCGGCCCGTTCATCGGCTCTCGTGCGCTCGGGTCCGTGTAGAGCGCGACCGAGGGTGCGACGATCGCGGTCCGCACGACCTCGCCTGCCGCGGAGGAGACATCCGAATCCCGCGTCTGGGTGATGCCGATCAGCGACGCGGCTATCCCGACCGCGCAGAGCCCCGCGAGCAGGGGGAGAGGCGGGCGACGGGGCACCCCGCCATTCTCACCCGAGCGACTGCGACCGAGCCGGGCATTCAGGTTCTCCGGCTCACCACCCGACAGACTCGGACCGACCTTGGGAGACCGCATGCTGAGCTGGACCACGCTGCCCGACAGCGACATCGTGAGCGTCGTCTACAACGGCGGTCTGACACCGGCCGAGATCGACGGCCTGCGCACCGAGCTCGCGAGCACCGTTGCCGCCCACGGCGCCGCGAAGCTGCTGGTCGAGATCGGCAAGGACGGCGGGATGCCCTCGAAGTCGCTGATCGACGAGCTGAGCGGCGAGGAGCTGCTGCGCAAGCTCGGCCGCTCCGCCGTGCTGACCGACAAGTCGCTGCTGCGGATGATGATCGCCGCCGGCGCGAAGATGGCGCCCATAGAGGTGCGCGTCTTCAAGGTCGCCGAGCGCGACGAGGCCGTCGCCTGGCTCCGGGCGTAGCCGTCGGACGGTGGCACGCGAAAGACGCACCGGCACGCGAAAGATCGCGTGCCGCGGAGCTCTTCACGTGCCCGCGTGAGCCTGGTCCGAGTATCCGGCCTCAGCAGCCGTTCGCCGGGTCGAACAGGCCCACTCGATCCGCTCGGGCTTCCGCGATCGCGTCGTCGACGGCGGGTCGGAACCGCTCGTTGCCGTCATAGCTGACCGCTCGGGCGAGGCCGGCCCGAGCGAGCTCGACGCCGACGTTCTCGCCGTCGGCGGTTATCACCGAGGCGAGCGTGCGCCCGTACTGGTCGTAGCGCTCCGCATCGAATTCGAGCGTCACCTCGTCGCCCTCGGACAGCAGCGACTTCGTGAACGCAGACGCCTCCGGTCCGAGGCACTCCACCGGACTGTCGGGCTTGACCGATTCCGGCGCGTTGACATTGAGCATCCGCACCCGCACGTCATCCGACTCGCCATCGATGTCGACGATGACCGTGTCGCCATCCACAACCCGGTCGATCAGGCCGGTGGCGGAGCCGTAGCCGTCCGAGTCCGACCCATCGGAGTCCGACCCCGATCCGGCGGCGGGACTCTGCGGGATGGTGACGGGTGCGCGCCCGGGCGTCGGCGTGATCTCCCGATCCGCATTCGAGAGCACGAACCACGCCGCGACCGCCACGAGCACGACAGCGAGCGCGACCTGCGCGCCTCGGGGGAGCCTCACCGCTGCTCCCGCTGGATCGAAGTGGTCACGTGGTGATGAAGTCGGCGGTGATGGATGCGGAGACCTCGAGCTCGGGCGGGGTGAGCTCGATGGTGGCGCTGCTGTCGGCGAACGACGCCTTCATCATCCGAGGACTGGCCAGCCCGCCGCCGGACTCGGATCCACCGTTCGGGCGCAGGCCCGGCTCGTAGATGGCCTCGAGGCTGATCCGCTCGTGCCCGATCGCCCCTGCGTAGGCGGATGCGTGGGCGCGCGCGTCGTGCACCGCGTCCACGCGGACGGCGGAGCGGACTGCTCGCTCCTTTGCCTCGGTGAGCACCCAGTCGATGCCGTCGATGCTCACTCCCTCGCGGCTCGCGACATCGGTCACCCAGTCGGAGAGCGCGTCCCAGTCGGCGAAGCGGACGATCAGCGACACCCGAGCGACCTGGATGGGAATGGTCGTGTCGGAGTCCTTGACGTAGCGCTGGATGGTCGACACCCAGAGCTGCTCGGTCTGCCAGCGGGTCGCCGCCCCAGATTCGACATGCGACTCGGCCTCGCGAGCGAGTGCGGTGTGCACCGCCGCCGTGGCCTCGACCGCAGTGGCGCGATCCTCGTTCTCGTGCTGCACGCTCACCCGTGCGACGGCCCGCTCGGCGCGCACCCATCGGGTCGCCTCGCCGGCGACGGAGATTGCGACCATGGGGCCTCCTTGTCCTCTGCTCAGGATAGGAGGGGCCACCGTCACGGGGAGGCGTCACGGGAGAGGCGTGACAGGGCGATGCGGCAAAAGAGGCGTCTCGCATGCGCCGCCATCACCGTCCGGGCTCGCCGATTGTAAACATCAGATTTCGCCCCGTAACGCTCTCGTGAAATGGGGATCTTGACCTCGCGGGGACGCATAGCGTGTACTTGACCGGACAAGCGGTCATCCGAGCGATGAGGATCTGGGGCCATGCGAGTTGAACTCGATCACGCACGCGGGGGAGAGCCCCTGTATGTGCAGCTGGCGCGAGCCATCGAGAGCTTCATCGCACGGGAGGAATTGAAGCCCGGAGACCTCCTGCCCAGCGAGACGGTCCTCGCATCGGAGAACCGGCTCAGCCGCGCGACGGTGATCAAGGCCTTCGACACCCTGCTCGAGCGGGGCGTCGTGACTCGCCGCCAGGGGCGCGGGACCTTCGTCAACGCGCGGCCCATGGAGCGTCAGCTCCCGGAGCTCACCAGCTTCTCGGAGCACGTGCACGGCCTCGGCCTGGTGCCGGGAAGCACCCTGCTCTCCTTCGAGGTCCTGGCGAGCGGCGATCGCGACCGCCCGGCATCCGCCTTCGACGCAGAGCCGCTCCTGTCCGACCAGAGCCTCGTGCGGATCGAGCGACTCCGCACGGTGGGCAAGGAGCCCGTCGGGATCCAGCGCGCCATGATCCCTGCCGATGTCGCCGAGTCGATCGGACTCGACGAGCCGGCCGCGGCCGACGGCGGCTACTCCCTCTACGAGTCCCTCCGGCACAACGGGGTCTACCTCACCTCCGGCGAGGAGTCGCTCCGCGCGATCAACGCCGACGAGCACGATGCATCCCTCCTCGGTGTCGAGGAGGGCGTCGCGCTCATCGAAGTCGTCCGCAACTCACGGGACGCCGATGGACGGCTGATCGAGGTCGTCCGAGCCCGATACCTCGGGACGAAGTACCTGTACCACATCACATTCGCGCCAACACACCACGGAGGAAACCTTGAAGAAACGACACGCGCTGGTCTTCGTTCCGGCGGCGGCCTCGCTGCTGCTTCTGAGCGCATGCTCGGGCGGGACGAGTAGCGACGCCGGCAGCACCAGCGGAACGGGCGACAGCCTCGCCCCGACGGCGCTCGTGGTCGCGCAGGGCGGCCTGGGCGACGAGTCGTACAACGACTACGCCTACACGGGCTACCAGAAGGGCCTGAAGGACAACGGCCTCGAGGGCACCCCGATCGAGTCGGACGACATCGTCGGGCAGGGCGAGCAGGTCCTCCGCCGCGCCGGTGACGAGGGCCTCGGCCTGGTCATCGACCTCGAGTACTCGCACGCGGAGATCCTGCCCAAGGTCGCCGCCGACTACCCGGACACCGACTTCGCGCTCGTCAACGCGGAGGCCACGGGCGACAACGTCGTATCCGTGCTCTTCCAGGAGCAGGAGGGCTCGTACCTGGCCGGCGCGCTCGCGGCGATCCAGACGAGCAACACCAGCGACCCGAAGATCAACGCCGACAAGGTGATCGGCGTCATCGGCGGCGCCCAGAGCGCCGGCATCGACAAGTTCCTCGTCGGCTACATCCAGGGTGCCCGCGACACCGATCCCGACGTCAAGGTGCTCACCGCGTACTCGAACGACTTCGCCGACCCGACCAAGGGCCAGCAGCTGGCCCAGTCGATGTTCGACCAGGGTGCCGACATCGTCTACGCCGTCGCCGGCGGAACGGGCGCCGGTGTGATCCAGGCGGCCGAGGACAGCAACCACTACGCCATCGGCGTGGACGCCAACCAGGACGACGTGGCTCCGGGCTTCGTGCTCACGACGATGCTCAAGCGCACCGACGTCGCCATGGAGACCCTCCTGAAGGACTACAAGGACGGCAAGTTCCCGGGCGGGGAGACCCTCAACCTCGGCCTCGCCGAGGACGGCGTCGGCCTGTCCGACTTCGCGAACACGAAGGACGCCATCGGCCAGGAGACGATCGACAAGATCGCCGACCTCAAGCAGCAGATCATCGACGGCGACATCGAGGTCTGGAACGTCGTCGAGCAGGGCTACCCCGACTACTACAGCGGCCAGTAGCCCGACCAGCACCACCATCCGCACCACCATCCGCACACCGTCCGACACCGACCCGAGGGATCACGAGATGAGCCGCGACGCATGAGCACAGCACGTGCAGAGCGCCTTCCCTCCTCCGATCCGGCAGCCGTCCGCTGCCGGATCGGAGCGCGGGGGATCAGCCGATCCTTCGGGCCGGTGCGGGCGAACGTCGATGTCACCCTGACCGTCCGACCCGGCACGGTGCACGCCGTGGTCGGCGAGAACGGCGCGGGCAAGAGCACCCTCATGCGGATGCTCTACGGGCTCGACCAGCCCGATGCCGGCTCCGTCATCGTGGACGACGAGGAGATCCTGCTCTCCAGCCCCCGTGCCGCCATCGAGCGGCGCATCGGACTCGTCCAGCAGGAGCTCGCGATCATCCCCGAGCTCAGCCTGCTCGAGAACCTCGTCCTCGGCCAGGAGCCCGGCGCATTCGGCCGGATCGACTGGAAGGCCGCGCAGAAGCGGGCGGAGGAGCTCTCTCGGTCGGTGGGAGTCGCGATCGACTGGAGCGCCTCCGCGGCGCGCACCTCGATCGCCATCCAGCAGCAGGTCGAGATCCTGCGGCTGGTCTACCGCGGCGCCGACGTGCTCATCCTCGACGAGCCGACCGCCGTGCTCGCCCCCGTGCAGGCCGACGAGCTGCTCGGTCTGCTCTCGTCGCTCCGCGATGCCGGTCGCACGGTCATCTTCATCAGCCACAAGCTCGACGAGGTGCTGAGCATCGCCGACCACATCACGGTCCTGCGATCGGGCCGCACCATCACCGAGCTGGAGCCGGGCGAGATCGACAGGGCGGGCCTCGCCGCCTTCATCGTCGGCGACTCCGAGATGCCGAACCGGCCCACCACCCGCGGCAATCCCGGCACGGTCGTCCTGCATGCCGACGCCATCAGTGCCGTGGACGACCGCGGCGTGACGCGCCTCGACGGCGTCGCCTTCGAGGCACGAGCGGGTGAGATCCTCGGCATCGCGGCGGTCGCGGGCAACGGCCAGGAGGAGCTCGCCGAGGTGCTGATCGGCATCCGCGCCAGCTCGTCCGGCGAGCTCAGCCTGGATGGCCAGGGCATCGGGCGGATGAGCGTGCGCGCTCGACGCCGGGCCGGTCTCGCCTACGTGTCGGCGGATCGGAAGCAGGAGGGACTCGCACTCGGGCTCTCCCTCGCGGACAACTCGATCGCCAGCCCTGCACTCAAGGAGCTGGCGAGAGCCGGCTGGCTTCGTCCCTCCGCCGTCGCCGCTCGCGTCGACGCGGTCCTCGGCCGCGCGGCCGTCCGCTTCGGTTCCGCCTCGGATCCCGCGTCGTCGCTGTCGGGCGGCAACCAGCAGCGGGTCGTCCTCGGACGGGAGACGATCGGCAAGCCCCGTGTCCTGATCGCCAGCCAGCCGACCCGCGGGGTCGACGTGAAGGGCATCGGATACATCCACGAGCTGCTCCGTCGCGCGCGCGACGAGGGCGCCGCGGTAGTCCTGTTCAGCGAGGAGCTCGACGAGCTCAGAGAGCTGTCGGATCGGATCCTCGTGCTGCATCGAGGTCGGGTCGCCGGCGTGCTCGACGGCGAGAGCAGCCGCGCCGAGATCGGCGAGCTCATGCTCGGCCACACCAGTCACGCCAGCCACGATCGGCCCGTCGAAGGGGAGGACGCATGACCGGCACCGCCACCCAGGGCGCGCCCGTCGCGCCGGAGCCCACGGAAGCGAGTACGCCCGTGGGCCGTCGGGCGGCGACGGCGCTCGGTCGGGTCGCTCGGCACGCCGGTGTGCCGGTCGTGCTGGCGCTCGCCATCGGCGCCCTCGTGCTCGCCGTCACCGGCAACGATCCGCTCGAGGTCTACGGCCGTCTACTCAGCGAGGCGTTCGGCACCCCGAGCCGCATCAACGCGACCCTCGCCGCCACGACCCCGATCCTCTTCACCGCCGTCGCCGCGGCGTTCGCCTATCGAGCAGGCGCATTCACCGTCGGCGTCGAGGGCAGCTTCGTCCTCGGCGGCCTCACGGCATCCGTCATCGGCTCGCAGATGGCGGACGTGCCGCCAGTGCTCTCCGTGCTCCTGCCCCTGCTCGGCGCAACGATCGCCGGCGGCCTCGTCGCCGTGATCCCGGGGATTCTCCGCGCCTGGTGGGGCGTCGACGAGGTCGTCACCACTCTGATGTTCAACTTCATCGTCACCGGCCTCGCGGGCTGGAGCGTGCAGAGCTTCTTCCTCGCGAAGGGGCAGGCCAACTCCAGCACCGAGTACGTGACCGAGAATGCGGAGCTGCCGGCCCTCGCTCCGCCCGGCCAGACCAGCATCGGCCTCGTCATCGGGCTCGTCATCCTCATCGCCTACGCGGTGTGGATGCGCTACTCGACGCTCGGCTTCGAGTTCCGCGCGGTCGGCAGCGCCCCGCGCTTCTCCGCGGCGCAGGGCCTGAGGGTGAAGACCGTGCTCGCCACCGCACTGATCGGGGCGGGAGTCATCGGCGGCATCGGCGGCGGCTCGCACGCGCTCGGACTCGTCCACCGCTACTCCGAGGGCTTCTCGGCCAACTTCGGCTTCACCGGCATCGCCATCGCGCTGCTGGCTCGTTTCAATCCGATCGGCATCCTCGTCGGCGCGATCCTGTTCGGCGCTCTGAACTCCGCGGGTGCCACGGTGCAGCTGTTCATCGACCTTCCCGTGCAGATCATCGATGTGCTCCAGGGCACGGTGATGATCTTCGCCGTCGCCGTGTTCACCCTGCCCAAGCTGCGCAGACTCCGCGCCGCCCGAGCCGAGTGGAAGCGGCCGTGATCGATCTGCTCCTCGCCTCCGCCATCACCCTCTCGGTGCCGCTCGTGCTCGCCGCCCTCGGCGGCGCCATCCACCGTCGCTCCGGCACTGTCAACATCGGCCTCGAGGCGCACATGATCCTCGGCGCCCTGATCGGCGCCGTCGTGAGCGGTGCAACCGGCAACTGGGCCGCCGGAGCCCTGGCCGGCCTGGTCGCCGGTGCGCTCTCGGGACTGCTGATGAACCTCGTGATCACCCGGCTCAAGGGCAACGAGATCATCGTGGGCCTCGGCTACAACATCGTGATGTTCGGAGTGATCGGATACGTCCTCCGTGCGGTGTTCGGCGTCTCGGGCACGCTGCAGGTCGACGGCCTTCAGCGGATGCCGAAGCTCGTCATCCCGGGCGTCGCCGACGTGCCCATCCTCGGCGCCCTGATCTCCGGGAAGGACCCGCTGTTCTGGCTCTGCGTCGTGCTGGTGCCCGTGCTCGCCTGGCTGCTGCGCTCCACCACCTGGGGCGTCCGGCTCCGGGCCACCGGTGCATCGGAGCCTGCGAGCGCGTCGCTCGGCCTGCGCACCCTCGCCATCCGTGACGGCGCCGGCATCGTGGCGGGCGCCCTCGCGGCGCTGGGAGGCGTCGCACTGAGCCTCGGCACCGTCGGGCTGTTCAACGAGAACATGACCGCCGGCCGCGGCTACGTCGCGCTCGCGGCGTTCTACTTCGGACGCTCCAAGCCGCTGCCGACTGCGCTCGCCTGCCTGCTCTTCGGCTTCTTCGACGCCCTGCAGATCCGGCTGCAGACGGTCGGCGGCTTCAACGCCGACATCATCTCCACCCTCCCGTACATCGCCGTCGTGGTGGTGCTGGCCTTCACGGGCATTCGTCAGCACTATCGGGGCGCCCGAGCACTGAGCTGACCCATGACCGACACCGATCCCACCAGCACCGGTTCCACCAGCACCGGTTCCACCAACACCGGTTCCACCAACACCGGTTCCACCAACACCGACGAGCACGTGCCCGAAGCCGAGCCGGTCACGGACGGCGTGCCCACCGCGCTCGTCCTCGTCGACGTGATCGCGTCGTTCTTCGACCCCGATGAGGCGAACTTCTATCCGGCCGCGACCGAGGTGCTCGGCCCGATCCGAGAGCTCCTCGAGCTCGCCCGCGAGCGGGGCACCCTCGTCATCCACGCCGTCGAGCGGCACTATCCCGGTCTCGAGGACTTCGAGTTCGGCAAGCTCCCGCGGCATCACCAGATCGGCGCCAGCGACGCCGCCTACGTCCCCGGATTCGAGCCGATCGCCTCGGGGCGCGAGGTGGAAGTGCCCAAGCGTCGCTTCTCCGCCTTCTATGCCACGGACCTCGATCTGCTGCTGCGCGAGCAGGGCATCCGTCGGGTGATCCTCGTGGGCGTGAAGACCAACGTCTGCATCCGCGCCAGTGCGCAGGACGCCTTCGCCGGAGGATTCGAGGTCTGGGTGCCGCGGGAGACGACCAACTCGAACAGGCCGCACCTCGCGGAGGCGAGCCTGGAGGACATCGAGCGCTACATCGGCCGGGTGCCGACCTTCGCCGAGGCGATGGCCAGCCTGTGACCCTGGCCATCGTCGGCTACGCGAGCCTGGACTACAGCACGTCGACCGCCGATTTCCGGGGCATAGACGCCACCAGCATCCTGCGTCGCGGCATCGTCGGCGTCACCCCGGGCATCGGGGGGATCGCGCACATCGCGCGCGCCGCGATCGCGACGGGCGAACCCGTCGAAGCCGTCAGCTGGGTCGGACCCGACAGCCTCGGCTCCACCTGGAGCGAGGCCCTCGTCTCCTCCGGGTGCGGGACCGCGGGGATCGCGACGAGCGGCAGCCGCTCACCGAGCGCGACGCTGATCGAGGTGGCCACCGGCGGCACGATCTGCCTGTTCGATCCCGCCGACTGCCATCCGGAGCACCTCACCGATCAGCAACGGGCCGCGCTCGCGAGAAGCTCGTGCATCGTGCTCACCGTGTCGCCCCGTCCGCTCACCGTCGAGATCCTCGACATGATCGCGGATGAGGTCACCCTCGTCTGGGCGGTCAAGCACGACGACGACGCCTATTCGACGCACACTGTGCGGCGCCTTCTCGCCCGTGCCGACGTCGTCAGCTTCAGCAGCGGAGAGCGCGGGTACCTCAGCCTCGACGGGCGACGCCCGGAGACGCTCGTGCGCCCCGGCACCCTCGTCGTCGAGACGCACGGCGCACGCGGTGTCTCGTGGTCGTTCGGCTCACCGGACGGCGGAGCCAGGCTCGGATCGGTGCCCGTCGATGCCGTGTCCGCCGTCGACACCACGGGCGCGGGCGACACCTTCATCGGGACCCTCGCCGGCCTCACCGCGCAGTCGGGTCCTCTCAGCGACCGAACCGACGAGGAGATCGCGGCACTCGTCGGCTCTGCTTCCCGCGCTGCGGCGGACCTTCTCCGCAGCCGCTCCCTATCCGGCCCATCGGCCGCGGCCCCACTGACTCACACCCCATCGAAGGAGAACATCTAGATGTCGATCAACAACGCCTGGTACCTGCGCTGCGGACCGGACGACGTGGGCGAATCCGCCGTGCTCGTCGGTGACCGCGGGCGTGTGCACCTCGCCGCCGAGCTCATGAAGGATGCCGTGATCCTCAACGAGGACCGCGGGCTCACGACGGCCACCGGCTTCTTCGACGGCGAGCGGATCACCGTGAGCGCGTTCGGCATGGGAGCCCCGATCGCGACGGTCGTCCTGCACGAGCTGGCGGGCCTCGGCGTGCGGCGCTTCGTGCGCCTCGGCACGGTGATGACCCTGGGCGAGACGCGGCTCGGCGAGTTCGTGATCGCGCACGGTGCCGTGCGCGGCGAGTCCACATCGGCGAGCTATCTGCCCATCGAGTTCCCGGCGGTGCCGGACTTCGCACTCACCCGCGAGCTCGAAGCGGCCGTCCAGGCGGCCGAGCTTCCGACCCGGTCGGGGATCTACGCCTCGTACGACGGCTTCTACACCGAGATGTTCGAGACGGGCCTCGGCGCGGAGCCCGTGTCCCAGCGGTACGAGCGCCTCGCGAAGGCGGGCGTCGTCGCCGCCGACATGGAGACGAGCGCCCTGTTCGTCGCGGCGCGAGCCCTCGGCGTCGCGGCCGGGTCGCTCTGCCTCGCGAGTGTCGCAGGGGACACCAACGAGAAGATGCAGCACGCCGAGCGGGTGGCGGCCGAGGCCCAGCTGCTTCGAGCCGGCTTCGCCGCGTTGGCCTCGGCGATGGCTCCCGCGCACGTCTGACCACCAGCTTCTGACCACCAGCTTCTGACCACCAGCTTCTGACCACCAGCTTCTGACCACCAGCTTCTGACCACCAGCTTCTGACCACCAGCTTCTGACCACCCCACCGAAAGAGAACCAGTGAGCATCGTCCACACCTACCTCGACGACGTCATCGCCAAGCTGGCCTGGGTGCGTGACAACCAGGCCGACCAGATCAGCGCGGCGGGCGGGATCTGCGCGGACTCGATCGCCGGCGATGGGCTCGTCTTCACGTTCGGCACCGGCCACGGCGGCTTCGCCGCACTCGAGAGCTTCCCGCGCACCGGCGGGGTGACCGGGTTCCGGCCCATCGTCGAGTCCTCCATCGCCCTCATGCACCACGTGCTCGGGGATCAGGGCACCGCCCAGTATCGGTTCCTGCACACCCAGGAGGGCTACGGCAAGGCCATCCTCCGCTCCCATCAGCTGAAGGATGGAGACTCGATCGTCCTGTTCAGCCATTCGGGCATCAACGCGGTCATCCTCGACATGGCCGTCGAGTTCCAGGAGCGGGGCCTGAAGGTGATCGGGGTGACCAGCGTTCCCCACTCCTCGCAGGTGGCGAGCCGGCACTCCAGCGGAAAGCGGCTCTTCGAGATCGCCGACGTCACCATCGACACCGGCATCCCGCTCGAGGACGCCGCGCAGCGGATCGAAGGACTCGACGACCCGGTCGGGCCCACCTCCACCTCGATCGCGGTGGCGGTCTCGCACGCCATCAACGCCTCGACATCGGAGGCGCTCGTAGCCCGCGGCATCACGCCGATGATCATGATCAACACCAACTCGAACCGCACGAAAGAGGCCCATCAGCAGAACGACCGCAACTACGCCGAGCTCTGGCGTCGCCTGCGCAGTCGCGAGTTCTCGGCGCCGGTGGTCAAGTGAGCGACCGCGGGCTGTACCTCGGCGGCGCGTGGGTGCCGTCCGAGAGCGGGGCTACCCTCGAGGTCCGCGATCCGGCGAGCGGTGAGCTCGTCGGCACGACCGCGGTGGCCTCGGCGCGCGACGTGGACGCGGCCGTCACCGCAGCGATCCCGGCACAGCGTGAGTGGGCCGCGCTCGGGGCGGCTGGCCGCGCATCGATCATGCATCGGGGCGCGACCCTGATCCGCGAACGGATCGACGCGATCGCCGATGTCCTCACGCGGGAGCAGGGCAAGCCCGTGCCCGACAGCGTCAAGGAGATCGCGTTCGCGGCCGACGTCCTCGACTACTACGCCGAAGAGGGGCTGCGCGTCTCGGGCAGCATCCGCCCCGCGCTGCGCGCGGACATCCGCTCGCTGGTCGAGTGGCTGCCCATCGGCGTCGTCGGGGCCGTCGTGCCCTGGAACTACCCCGTCGACCTCTACGCCTGGAAGATCGGGCCTGCGCTCGCGGGCGGCAACGCGATCATCGTCAAGCCTCCGCTGGAGTCGCCGCTGGCCGTCGCCCTCGTCGTCCAGTGCCTGCACGACGGAGGGATGCCGGCGGGCGTGCTGGCCGACCTCCCCGGCGGCCTCGAAGCGGGAGAGGCACTGTCGTCCCATCCGGGCATCGGGATGATCACCGCCACCGCATCGACCCGGACCGGCCAGGCTATCATGCGCTCTGCGGCCGCCACGATGAAGCGGGTCTCGTTGGAGCTCGGCGGGCAGAGCCCGTTCGTGGTGCTCGACGACGCCGACATCCATGAGGCCGCCACGGCCGCCGCTCGCCGCTCGTTCTCGAACGCCGGCCAGATCTGCATCGCCGTGAATCGGATCCTGGTCGCCGATTCGATCGCGGACCGCTTCGTCGAGGCCGTCGCCGAGGAGGCGCGGGCGATCCGCGTCGGTCACGGGATCGAGGCGGGCATCACCGGAGGGCCGACGACCACGTCGGCGGTCATCGACGTCGCCGAGGCGCACATCGCCGACGCGGTCGCTCAGGGCGCACGGGTGATCGCGGGCGGCTCGCGGCTCAGCGGGGGAGACTTCGACCGTGGAACCTTCTTCGCGCCGACCGTGCTGGACGCCGTTCCCCGCGGGACCCGTGTGATGACGGAGGAGACCTTCGGGCCCGTCGTGGCCGTGCACCGGTACGACGCGTCGATCGGAGTGGACGGGATCGCGGCGATCGCGAACGACAGCGCAGCAGGGCTCGCCGCCTACGTCTTCGGCGGGGACCTCGACCGCGCATGGGCCGTTGCCGAGCGCATCGAGGCAGGCGGCGTCGGCGTGAACGTCAACGACATCACCGAGCTGCAGGCGCCGTTCGGCGGCTGGAAGATGTCGGGCTTCGGGCGTGAACTCGGACCGGAAGGCCTGCACGGTTTCATGCAGCAGCGGCACATCCGCATGCGTCGGAGGTTCTGATGGCGATCGCCGAATTCAGCACGGATGAATCGACACCGGACGCCCCGACATCGGCCGCCCCGTCTTCCGTCGATCTCCTGCAGTACCTCGCGGGGGAGTGGCGGGAGGGTCGAGGCGCCCACCTGGCGAGCGAGAACCCGTCGCGGCCGAGCGAGATCGTGGCGGCCGGACGCGCGGGAACGGTGGAGGACGTCGAGCTGGCGGTGCGCGCCGCCGACGCGGCGAAGGCCTCGTGGGCGGCGACGCCTCCGCACGAGCGAGGCGCCATCCTCAACCGGGCGGCTCGCATCGTCTCCGAGGCGGCGACTACGTGGGGCACAGAGCTCGCTCGCGAGGAGGGCAAGACGCTCGCCGAGGGGATCGGAGAGGTGCGCCGGGCCGCCCAGATCCTCGAGCACTACGGCCATGACGCGGACCGCGAGGCCGGGGGCATCTTCTCGTCGCCCCGACGCGGCGAGCGGATCCTCGTCACCCGTCGCCCGCTGGGGACCGTCGCGCTGATCACCCCGTTCAACTTCCCGATCGCCATCCCCGCGTGGAAGATCGCCCCTGCGCTCGCCTACGGCAACACCGTCGTGTGGAAGCCTGCGGGCCCGGTGCCGCTTCTCGCTCTGCGCCTGGCGTCTGCCCTCCATGACGCCGGGCTGCCGCCGGGCGTGCTCAACCTCGTCTTCGGCGAGGGCGAGGTCGGATCCGCTCTCGTCGGCCATCCTCTGGTGGACGGCGTCAGCTTCACGGGCTCCACCGCGGTCGGACGGGCCGTGGCATCCGCGGGCTCCGCTCGCGGGATCCCGGTCCAGGCGGAGCTCGGCGGCAAGAATGCGGCCGTCGTGCTCGCGGACGCCGATCTCGAGCTCGCCGCGGCCCAGGTGCTCGCCGGCGCCTTCAACTCGTCGGGCCAGAAGTGCACCGCCACCTCTCGACTGGTGGTCCAGCGCGAGATCGCGGATGAGTTCGGGAGCATCGTCGCGGAGCGCGCCGACGCGCTGATCGTCGGCGATCCGTTGGCCGACGGGGTTCACCTCGGTCCAGTGATCTCGGCTCGAGCCCGCGACTCCATCAACGCAGGGGTAGCTCGAGCTCTGGATGAGGGAGCACACGCTCTCACCCGATGTGCGCTCGAACTGGACGACGATCTGCGGCCGGGTCACTTCGTCCGCCCATCCGTGCTCGCGATGCCGGCGGACTCGTCCCCGCTGTGGGAGCAGGAGCTCTTCGGGCCCGTGCTGGCCATGCGAGCTGCGGACTCGGTCGAGCACGCCTTCGACCTCGCGAACGCCGGTGGCTTCGGACTCTCCGCCGCGGTGTTCACGAACGACCTGACCCGGGCGCTCGACTCCATCGACCGCATGCAGGTGGGCATCCTGCACATCAACTCCGAGACCGCCGGCGCCGATCCGCACGTGCCGTTCGGCGGTGCGAAGGGGAGCTCGCTCGGCCCGAAGGAGCAGGGAGCGGCCGCGCGCGAGTTCTACACCTCGTCCACGACGGTCTACCTCCGAGGCGGCTCGTGACCAGGTCGGCGCTCGACGGGCTCACCGTCGTCGACTTCTCCCGCGTGCTCGCCGGCCCCTACGCCACCATGCTGCTCGGCGACCTCGGGGCGCGGGTCATCAAGATCGAGCGCCCCGGACTCGGCGACGAGACTCGCGAGTGGGCGCCGCCCGTCGATGACACCGGCACCTCGACCTACTTCGCCTCGGTGAACCGCAACAAGGAGGGCATGACGGCGGATCTCGCCGACGATGCCGATCGCGTGCGCATCTGGGAGCTGCTCGAGCAGGCCGACGTCGTGGTGGAGAACTTCCGCACCGGAACCCTCGACCGTCTCGGCTTCGGCTACGACGAGGTGCGCGCCCGGAATCCGCGGATCGTCTACTGCTCGATCACGGGCTTCGGGGCGGGGGAGGGCGCGACGCTTCCGGGCTTCGATCTTCTCGTCCAGGCGGCCGGGGGACTGATGAGCATCACCGGACAGAGCCCCGGCGAGCCAACGAAGACCGGGGTCGCCATCGTCGACGTCGTCACCGGGCTTCATGCGATCACCGGCATCCTCGCCGCTGTGATCGCCCGCCAGAGCACCGGGACGGGACAGCGCGTCGAGGTGAATCTGCTCTCTAGTCTGCTGTCGGGGCTGGTGAATCAGGCGGGCGCCTTCGCCGGCGCCGGCGTCGTGCCGCGCAGCATGGGCAACGAGCATCCGAGCATCGCGCCGTACGAGGTGTACCCGACGGCGGACCGTTCACTGGCCGTCGCAGTCGGCTCCGACAAGCAGTTCCGTGCCTTCGCAACAGCCCTCGACGCACCCGAACTGGCTGCTGACCAGCGCTTCCGCACCAATCGGGACCGGGTCTCGCATCGAGCCAAGCTGAATCCGCTGCTGATCGCCCGCCTGTCGACCCGCACCGCCGACGACTGGTTCGCCATCCTGACCCGCCACGACGTCCCGGCGGCCCCCATCAACTCGATCGGCGAAGCGTTCGAGCTGGCCGCGCGCCTGGGGCTCGAGCCGATCGTCGACGTCGACGGATCGCATCAGGTGGCGAATCCCATCCGACTGAGCGAGACTCCCGCCACCTACCGACTTCCGCCGCCGGCTCTCGCCAACCACAGCTCCGCACCGAATGAAGGCACCTCATGACGACCGACACCCTCCTCGCCGCTGGCCGCACCGCACTCGACAGCGTCTTCACCGTCGAGTCGCTCCTCGACGACACCGAGCGCGAATGGCAGCAGCGCGCCCGGAGGATCGCCCAGGACGTCATCGCTCCAGTCATCGAGGAGGACTTCGAGAATCGGCACTTCCGCGACGAGCTCATCCCCGCGATCGCCGCCGAGGGACTGCTCGGCATGCACATCTCCGGATACGGCTGCGCGGGCGCGAGCGCCACGAGCTACGGCGCCGTCTGCCTCGAGCTCGAGGCGGCCGACAGCGGATGGCGCACGTTCGTCTCGGTCCAGGGCTCGCTCGCGATGAGCGCGATCGCGAAGTTCGGATCGGGGGAGCAGAAGAACGAGTGGCTGCCGCGGATGGCGACCGGCGAGGTCATCGGCTGCTTCGCCCTTACCGAGCCCGACGGGGGCAGCGACCCGGCCGCCATGAAGACGAGGGCCGTCCGCGACGGCGACGACTGGGTGATCACCGGAAGCAAGCGGTGGATCGGACTCGCGAGCATCGCCGGCGTGGCGGTCGTCTGGGCGCAGACCGAGGACGGCGTCCGGGGGTTCCTGGTGCCGACCAGCACGCCGGGCTTCGCGGCTGCCCCGATCACCGGCAAGCTCGCCATGCGGGCATCCATCCAGTGCGACATCGTGCTCGACGGGGTCCGGATCCCCGACTCGAACCGGCTCCCTGACGCGCGAGGCCTCCGCGGTCCGTTCTCCTGCCTCAACGAGGCCCGCTACGGGATCGTCTGGGGCGCCATGGGCGCCGCGCGCACCTGCCTCGAGGTCGCCCTCGGACGCGCCCTGGACCGCACGGTGTTCGGAAAGCCGATCGGCGGGTATCAGCTCACCCAGGCCAAGCTCGCCGACATGCTCCTCGAATACGAGAAGGGCGTTCTGCTTGCGGTGCACCTCGGACGGCAGAAGGATGCGGGAACGCTTGACGTCAACCAGATCAGCGTCGGAAAGCTCAACAACGTGCGCGAGGCCATCGCGATCGCAGGCGCAGCCCGGTCGGTCCTCGGCGGCGACGGTGTGACGAGCGAGTTCCCGGTGATGCGGCACATGGCGAACCTCGAAGCGGTGCGCACCTACGAGGGAACGGACGAGATCCACTCGCTGGTGCTGGGCCGCGCGCTCACCGGCTTGGCCGCCTTCGGCTGAGGCCTTCCGCCTCGCAGGGCTCTTCGCCCTGCCTGACGTGCCTGCCTATCGCGCCCCCGCGCGGGGGTGTCCCGCGAAAGGGGAATTTCCCGGTCCGACCAGGCTCGATAGCGTGAAGGGGTTGCGTTATCGCTGGGGGGCGAATGCTTGTCGACAGGGATGCGGCTGTCACCATCTGGACGGCTGTCGGGGCGTTGGGCGTGCTCGCTCTCACCATCGCAGCGCCCTACTTCGCGGGCTTCCTCGCCGATGCTCTGCTGATCGGCGTCCGTCGACGTCGCGTCCGCGCGATCGTCACCTCGATTCCGATCGCCCTCGCCGTCGCGGCTGCGGGCTACTGGACGTGGCAGGTCGCGATCGCCGCACCCGGCGATCCGGCACAGGTGCGGGCGGATCTGGCGATGGTCGCCGACGTGCTGATGCCGGTCGGCTTCGCACTCGCCGCCATCGCCTTCGTCGTGCGCCAGGTCCGGTCCGTTGTGCTGATCCGCGGCTATCGCGGTCGGACCACGACCGTAGAGCGTACCGGAACCCACCTCGCCCACGCCCGCGACCGAACGGGCTCCCGCACCCGCACCGTTGGCTCGGGAACTCGCAGCAGGGACTCGCGCGCATCCACGGCGCCCGCTGCTCGGCGCGGCCTGGTCGCCGACCGCGTCTGACGCTTCCGTAGTCCTGCCGCGCCCCTGCAGACACAACGCGCTGCTGAGGACGAAACGCGCCTCGGTACCAGCGCGTTTTGTCCTCAGCACTGCGTTCTGATGAACGCCGCGCACTTACGGCGAGGGCGGCTCAGCCGCCGATGGTGAGGATGACGGCTGGCGGTCAGCGAGAGTGCTTCTTCGCCCACCTGCGCGCCCGAGCGACGCTGGCGGCGGCACGGGCCAGCTCGCGCTCGTGCAGCACGCCGTAGGTGAACGTCGGCATCTCGGTGGGCGCGGCGTTCGCGAGTCGGATGAGCAGCTCGGCCGCGACGACCGCATCCTGGTGTTCGCCGAGGAGGTCCTGGAGCTTCTTGTAGCGATGGACGGAGGCGACGCCCTTCTTGCCGAGGACGTCGGCGGCGAGCTCGGCGGCGTAGCGGGCGCGCTTTCCGGCCTTGCGTGCCTTGTGCAGCTCCTCGTCCGACTCCGATCGGATGCCCGCGGTGAGATGCTTCGTCACCTTCTTGCCGGCGCTGCGCACATCCTTGGCCAGGACATCGGGCTTGCCGGCAGCGGCTTTGGTGACCGGGGGAGCGGTGGCCCAGAGTCGCACCTCTTGGAGCATCCCGAGATAGCGGGGACCGCGCATGGCGTCGAGCAACGCGGCCCGGTGCTGTTCCTCTTCGGCGGAGAGCTGGGCGTCGATCTGCTCTGCGACCGACCCGAGGACGACCTCGTCGGGGAGCGCGGCGATCGACTCGACGAACCGGGAGCGCTGCACGTCGCGGTCCCGCACCTCGCCAAGCAGGTCGGCGAACCAGGAGAGGTCGGCGTCGAGTGACTGCGCGCGGTCGGCATCGAGATGACGGGCGAAGATCCGCAGGGTCGAGCGGAGTCGGCGCGTGGCAACCCGGACGTGGTGGATGGAGTTCTCGCCGCGACGGATGGCGAGCTCCCCGGTCAGGATGTCCGCGTCCTGCTCGGCGATGTAGCGGCGGAGCACCTCGCCAGCCGTGCGCGCCTTCTTGAGCTTGCGACGACGGGTCGGCGTGCCGAGGGCGGTCGCGACCTTGCTCGGGCTGGCGGACTCCGTGGCTCCCGCCCTCGTCAGCATGGCGTCGATGGTGCGCAGCAGATCGGCGGGCGCCGCAGAGCCGAGCTCCGCCTCGATCTCGCGCCAGCCGCTGACGCGCGCGCCGCCGGCCTCTGGGGCGACAGCTGAGACGGTGTCGTCGGCGATCTCGACGAGCAGGAGACCGTCGGCGTCGACGATGCGGTGGGTCGTGCGCTCCGTGGTGATAGTCACGAGCGGCACGAGCGGCGAGCCGCGGCGCAGACCGAGGACGAGGTCGCTCAGCTCCCGGGGCACCTCATCGCCGGAGGTGAGCGGCACACCGAGCTCGTGCCGGGCGGTGCCGTCGTCGGAGGCCGGCAGCTTCAGATGCCAGCCCGTGTCGGTCGAACCGGTGCGCCGGCGCAGGGTGACGCGGTTCACGAGCAGATCGCGCCCCGAGGTATCGAAGTAGGCGCTGCTGAGATGGTGGGCGGCGACATCGAGGCGGCCGCCGGGCGGCACGATGCCGGTCAGATCGGGCAGCTGCAGCTCGGGCGTCGCGCTGTAGGTGGTCTCGCGTTCGAGGTGTTCGGTGACCATCGGGAGGTCTCCACTTCCTGTGTTTTCAGTTGTCGGACCGGGCGCCGATCGTCGGTGCGGATCTTCGATTCCGACGCTCGGTGCCGATTCCAGTCTTCCGGGTGCCCGCCCCACGTGCGCTGAGCATCATGCTCACAGGCGGTGAGGCGGGCGACCCGAGAAGGGCTACTTCTTCTTGCTCTTCTTCTTGTCCTTGTCCTTCTTCTTGTCCTTCTTGCCCTTTGCCATGACGCCTCCTCCCCGAACTCCTCAACCGGATGGCGAACCAGCTCGGCGGTCAATCGACCATTGACACGGGAGTCAACCAAAAATTGACGGAGGAGGCAACTGCATGTTGACCGTGTCGCGATGTTCGGTAACCTTGCGCCGTGGCACACTCCTCCTCCCGCAGCCGCGTGGATCGCGCGATCGAGTCGCTGCAGCAGATCGCCGACCCGCTCGATCGCGTCGACGCGGTGCGTCTGTCCCGCGAGCAGCTCGAAGCGCTGGAAGACGCCGCGGTGCGCGCGGCACGCGCGGCGGGGATCACCTGGAAGGAGATCGGAGCGCTCTACGGCCTGAGCAAACAGGGCGCTCAACAGCGGTTCCGCTCGATCGCATCGGATGCCTCAGGCGCCACGGCCTCATCCACCCAGACGGAGACGCCCGCGTAAGACCGCGCGTCAGTCCCGGCTCAGTCGTGGCTCAGTCGGTGTCGGCGATGCCGCGCGGGTTGCTCACGTCGCTGCCGTCCTCAGCGCTGTCGCCTCCAGGGCCGTCGTCGGGATCGTCGTCGGGCGAGAGGAAGTCCAGGATGCGATTCCACCGGGAGGCGACCACAAGGGTGCCCGCATCGGCGATCAGGTCCACCTCCGCGTTCGGAATGCGTTCGGCGAACCATGCGGCGTGCGCATCCCCGGCGATCGGGTCGTCGCTGCCATAGACCAGGAGGGTGGGCGCGGTGACGTCGCCCAGTCGTGAGGTCCATGCGGAGTCCCGCTTGGCGACGAGGTCGCCGGCCACGCCCACCGCACCCTGGACGGCTGCGTCATCGAGCATGCGGCTGAGGCGCAGTGCCAGTCCTGGCGCCTCGAGGATCCTGTCGTCGGCGCTGATGCCCAGGGATCGTGGCGTGGTCAGGTCCGCGCCGTCGAGCTGGTGGAGCACGTCGGCCAGCGAAACGTCGTCGGCGACCGCGACGGTGTCGAGGATGCCCGGCAGCTCATCGGGATCGCCCGCTGGTGCGGGAGTGCCCACGATCACCAATCGGTCGACCAGTCCCGGATGCTGCTCGGCCAGGGCGAGCGCGTACCGCCCTCCCGAGCCCCAGCCGATGACGCCGACCGAGCCGTAGGAGATGCCCGACGATGCGCGCGCGATGAGCTCGGAGGTCTGCAGCCACTCCGTGATGTCCGTCACGAAGCCATCGATGGTCGGGTCGCTCGCGCGATCATCGCTGCCCGGCAGGGGAGCAGAGCTGCCGTAGCCGGGCCGGTCGATCGTGATGATGTGCAGGTCGTGCCTGTTGCTGGCGATCGGATCGGGATCGAAGCCGCCTGCTCCGGGCGTCGGATGGAGGAAGAGCGCCAATCGCGTCGCTTCTGCGTTGCCGATGCCGGTCAGCCCGAGCTGACGGCCGGATTTCAGTCGGACGATGCGGTGTGCCATGCCACTCCGATGGTCGGTGCCGGTACGCGGTCGATGTGCCTCGTGTGACGGCATCCAGATGCCGTCATTCTCAGCGTACTGAAGGGTTCGCCGCGCGCCCTCGAGTCGCTGTCCGACCCATTGCGTACCGTCGAGGCATGGCACCCGACCTGGAACTGATCTGATGGCCGTCGCCCGCACCGCGAGCAAGTCCCCGACGGTCGTGGTGATCATCGGCTACGCCGTCGCCATCCTCGGCGGACTGAGCGTGCTGATCTCGATCCTGCCGAGCCTGGCGCAGGTCACGAGCTCGCTGACCGACCCCAGCGCGCTCGTCTTCGTGCTGCTGTCGCTGCTGGTCGCCGCGCTCGGCATCGCCGTTCCGGTGCTGCTCGGCCTCGGCATCGCGAATCACAAGGGCAGGCGCTGGCTGTTCATCGCCCTGTCCGCGATATCGGTGATCGCCCTGTTCGTGCTGCGCCCGTCGTTCGGCACCCTTGGCATCTGGTGGATGGCCTACCTGCCGTAGATCTGTCGTGCGAGGGCCTCGATACGGCGCAGGGCGCCTACTCGACCACCGAGTAGGGCTACACCCCGCGAGGCCATCTCGCGAGGGCTTCGACACGGGCGCAGAGCGCCCGGCTCAGCCACCGAGTGGGGCTGCGCCCCGCGGCCGTATCGAGGCCATCTCGCGAGGGCTTCGACACGGGCGCAGAGCGCCCGGCTCAGCCACCGAGTGGGGCTGCGCCCCGCGGCCGTATCGAGGCCATCTCGCGAGGGCTTCGACACGGGCGCAGAGCGCCCGGCTCAGCCACCGAGTGGGGCTGCGCCCCGCGGCCGTATCGAGGCCATCTCGCGAGGGCTTCGACACGGGCGCAGAGCGCCCGGCTCAGCCACCGAGTGGGGCTGCGCCCCGCGGCCGTATCGAGGCCATCTCGCGAGGGCTTCGACACGGGCGCTGAGCGCCCGGCTCAGCCACCGGGCGAGGCTCAGTCGCCGGTGATCCTCGAGGTGCGGGCGTCGTCGATGTCCAGCAGATCCAGGGCCGTCTGCAGCGTCTTCGATGAGTACGTGCCCACCGCTTGGGCCTCGCGCAGCGCGTCCCGCGCGGCAAGCCGCATCCGCTGCTCGACCGCGATCCGCTCGTCGATCGCCAGCGCCTGCGAGGCCTGCTCGGCCTCTTCGACCTCGTCCGCCGACGGCACTGTCCGTGAGTAGACGCGGCGGAGGTTCTCGATCAGCTCGGGCGATACAGGTCGCCCCTGCACCTTGGTGGCCTCGGGGTCGTCGAGCACCGCGAGCTGCGCCTTGTTGAGCTCCATCATCAGCGAGCGGAACTCCTCCCGCTTCTCGGCCTCGTCGTCGCGCTGCACCTTGCTGAGACGGATGATCGGCCCGAGACTGCCGCCCAGCCCGAACAGGGTGACCGCTGCGACGGTGAACGCGATGATGACGACGGTGGCCTGCTCGCTCGGGGTCAGCACGTCGTCGATCTGCAGCGACTGCGCGGCGGCGAGCGTGACGACTCCGCGCATCCCCGCCCAGCTGAGCACCAGTCCGCCTCGACGGTTGAGGCCCTCCTTGCGGAGGAACTCGAGATCGGCGGTGTAGGAGTTGATCCGGCGCCGGATCAGGCGATTGCGCTTCTGCTCGCGCTCCCCGGTGGCCTCGGGCATGCTCTTCATCCGCTCCTCGAAGAGCGGCAGCTGCTCGCCGCGCTGCAGAGCCCGTCGGTCGTTGCGACGTTGGCTCCAGAGCAGATATCCGACGAAGATCGTCCGCAGCACGATCAGCACGGCGACCAGCAGCAGGCCGATGAGGATCGGCTGCAGCAGAGCGGCACCGGTGTTGTCGAGCTCCTCCACGAGGCCGAACAGCTGCAGCCCCATGGCGAGGAAGACGCCCTGTTCGAGGATGAACTGGACCGTCTCCCAGATGTTGCGCTCGGTGAAGCGCTGCTGCGCCGTCAGCCCGCGGGCACCGTTGTGGCCGACGATCAGGCCGGCGACCACCACGGCCAGCACGCCCGAGGCGCCGAAGTGCTCGGCCGGCAGGTAGGCGATGAAGGGCACCGCGAGCGAGACCGTGGTCGTCAGCACCGCATCGCGCAGCTTGCGTCTGATCAGCGAAGCCAGATAGCCGACGATGACGCCCGAGACGATGCCGCCGACGACGGCCCAGACGAAGGTGCCGATGGTGGGCCAGAGCGCGAAGCTGCCGGCCGCCGCCGCGATGGCCGTGCGCAGGAGGACGAGGGCGGTGGCGTCGTTCACCAGGCTCTCGCCTTCGAGCACGGTGACGAGACGGTCCGGAAGACCGAGGCGCTTGGCGATCGAGGTGGCGGCGACGGCGTCGGTGGGGGCGATGACGGCGCCGAGGGCGATCGACATCGGCAGGCCGAGTCCGGGCAGAAGCCAGTGGATGATCACGCCGCAGACGACGGCGCTGATGATCACCAGGGTCACCGAGAGTCCGGCGATCGGCGCGAGGTTGCGCCGGAAATCCCTGATCGGCACCTTGATCGCCGCCGCGTACAGCAGGGGCGGCAGCACCCCGGTGAGGATGACCTCGTACTCGATCTCGATGGGCGGCACGAACGGAAGGAAGCCGATGACGACACCGACCACGAGCAGGATCAGCGGAGCGGCGATGTCGAACTTCCGCCCGAACGCGGCGGCCACGACGATGATCGCGATGAAGCCGACCGCGAGGACGATGGGATCGATCATGGCGCTCCTTCGGTTCCGACGATTCAACCAGTCGGAATGGACGCCCGCCGTGCAGGGCCCATCAGGTCGCTATGAGCGCGAGCCAGTCACAGGGCGTCGAGCAGCTCGTCCCAGGTGCTGAGCACGGGCTCGCCCGCCTCGTCGTCCCCGCCGAGGTGGTAGAGGTTGCCCTCCATGACGACCAGCTTCAGGTCGTCGGGGGCGCTCTCACTGCGGATCTCGAGCAGATCCTGATCGCGACGGAACAAGGTCAGCGTGTCTCCGCTGGACCCGCCGACGAAGGACTTGGTGGCACCGATCCCAGGGGGCGCGTCGTGCTCAGGCTCGCTCATCCGGGCACACTAGCCGGTTCGCCAGGTGAGTCGCCGAGAGCAGGAAGCGCCGCCCGCGGTGGGCTCAGGGAACCCGCTGCTCGGTAGGGACGACGGGCGCCGGGGCAGAGGAGCTGTCGGAGGAGCGCGAGGCGCGGTCGGCGCGACGGGCGACGATGACGCCGACAGCGGTGATGGCCACGAGCACCGCGGCGGCGATCCAGCCGGTCGATTGCAGACCGTTCGCCACGTTGATCGTCACGAGCGCGACGGCGACGCTAAGCAGGGACCTCCGTGCGACCGCGAGGGCGAAGCAGAGCACCCCGGCGAGAACGACCGGCGTGAAGTAGTAGCCGGCCAGCACGGGATCCGTCAGCAGTCGGACGGAGCAGACGGCGAGTGGAACGAGCCAGATCGCGTCTCGGGAGCCGCGCGTCCAGAGCGCGACGGCGGCTCCTGCGGCCACCGTCAGCAGTCCCTGCGCCGCGCGGAGCGGCCAGCTGAAGGACGCGCCGTCGGGCAGCAGCAGGTGCAAGAGGCTGCCGTCGTAGATGGGCCAGGCGAAGCCGAACATGGTGACCGGGCCGGCGAGCAGGAAGGGTCCGTAGGCGACCGCGAGGGCGGCCAGTCCGCCGAGTGCTGCCCGGCCGACCGCGCGCGGTCCGATGCGGGGGAGGAGCAGCAGGACTGGGACGCCGAGGATTCCCCAGATCTCCCACCCGGTGGCGACGCCGATCAGCGCCGCGGCCCAGAACGCGCTGCCTCGTCGGGCCGACAGCGCGGCACTCATCCAGAGGAGCGGGATCACGCTCTGCGCGGGATGTCCGGCTGCGATCGACGCGCTGATCACACCCGAGGCCGAGGCGAGTGCGGCGGCCGCGATGGCGATCAGCGGTGCAGCCGACGGGATGATGGGGCGGGTGATCCGGTGCGCGAGGAGAGCGACTGCCCCCGCGATGAGCGCTCCGGCGATCAGGTAGAACGAGGTCCAGCCGGCCGCCCCCTGCACCCCCAGGACTGCGGGGATGCCCCAGAAGAGCAACTGCCACGGACCAGCCTGCAGGGCGGGGTCGACGAAGACCTCGCCCCAGTTGCCGGTCAGGATGTCGGCGCCCGCGGCACCGAACAGGTCGTAGTCGGCGGGGCCGGGGGAGGTTCCCGATGCCGCGACGAAGCTGGTTGCCGCCAGTCCGGCGACGGCGATGAACGCGAGCAGGACGGTCAAGACGATGCGAAGGCGCGGAGGCATCCGATACCCGCTGAGCGCCACTCGAAGATCCGTCACGGCAGAAGTGTCCGACACGCCGGGCGCTCCGCGCGGCTGCCTCGCCGCTCGCGCCGACTCACGCGGGCTTCGACTCGAGCGCGGGGCGCTCGGCTCAGCCACCGGCAGGGTCCGGATCCTCCGGTGGCTGAGCCGCGCCGAAGGCGCGCGTCGAAGCCCGGCTGGCGCCCGAGTGGGCTTCGACACGATCCCCGGCGCAAGCATGCGCCGTGGGCCCAGCGGAGCGCTCGGCTCAGCCACCCGGCAGGGTCCGCATCCATCGGTGGCTGAGCCGCGCCGAAGGCGCGCGTCGAAGCCCGGCTGGCGCCCGAGTGGGCTTCGACACGAGCGCGGAGCGCTCGGCTCAGCCACCCGGCAGGGTCCGGATCCATCGGTGGGTGATCCGCGCCGAAGGCGCGTGTCGAAGCCCGGCTGGCGCCCGTCCGCTTCCCCCAGGATCCTCGGGTGTATCCCGCTAGCGTGGACGGATGCCGATCCACCGCTCAGCCGTGCTCAGCTGGTTGGCCGACACCGTCCTCGTCCTGGCGTTCATCCTCATCGGCCGCGCAAGCCACGACGAGGGCATCGCCGGCACGGTGACGACGTTTCTGCCGTTCTTCGCGGCGCTGCAGGTCGGCTGGCTGCTCCGCTCGGGACGTTCCGCCGAGCGCATCCGCTGGTCGGGTCTCATCATCTGGGCGACCACGGTCGTGCTCGGACTCCTCCTGCGGGCGGCGACCGGAGACGGCGTCGCACTCGGCTTCATCGTGGTGACCACGATCACCCTCGCGGTCTTCCTGCTCGGCTGGCGAGCGATCCTCCTCGGGATCGGCGCGATCCGCAGGCGCTCCCGCTCGTCCTCCGCCTAGGCGGGCGAGTCGTAGTTCTCGGGATTCCAGACGAATTCGGGCTCCTCGAGCTGCTCCCATACCGCCGCGCGCTTCTGGCGAGATCGCACGAAGGCCAGCACCCGATCGGCCCACTCGAAGTCCTCGGCCTTGAGGATGGAATCGAGACGGCGACCCTCGATCTCGTCGTAGATCGAGACCCGGGAGATCAACTGGGTCTCGTGGATGTCTTTGAGGGCGTCGTTGAAGGCGCGCTGCTTCCAGCGGGCCGCACCGAGCCCGGCGAAGGTGCCCGGTTCGTCCGACGGGCCGAAGAGGCGCTCGGCGGACGGGTTCGACCACCAGCCGCCGGATCGCGCGCACCGGCCCTCCATCGCGATGCAGTACGACTCGTAGGCGTCCTCCCACGGCAGGCCGAGCTGAGTCAGCAGCGTGAGCGTCTCGAGACGGTAGCGATTGAAGTGCTGCTCCTCGTCGAGCTCGATCACCATCCCTCCCGTGAAGGTCAGGTCCCACTGCCCAGGACCCGTGATGGCCTCGAACCGCTCGTCGACTCCGCCGAGGAAGACGAAGATGCGGTGGGCGAGATCTCGCTGGCCCTCTCGGAAATCCGACATCCGGAACGAGGCGGACGCCCCTGTCGATTCGAGCCCGGCGTGCACGAGCAGCTTTTCGAGTGCGGTGGCGCGTTGGCCCATACGACCCGTCCCTTCTCATGGTGGCGTTCTCTGGCGTTCTCTGGCGCTCTCCCATGATGCTCAGCGCGTGGCGACGCGCCAACGCGACGGCGATCCGCTGCCCCGATGCCGAAACGCCGGTGAGGGGGTGGTCAGTTTCGCGGTGTAGGCCTGAGAGGGACGGTTGATCAGGCCTCGCGCCCACCTCGCCGTCCGCTCTCGCGCAGGACGAACAGAGCCCTGCGCCGCTCGAAAGGAACTGCAATGCCCAGCTATGACGTCTCCGACCGCTCCGCCATCGTCACGGGAGGCGGGTCCGGCATCGGACGGGCGATCGCCACGCTGCTCGCCGCGAACGGCGCGTCCGTCGTGGTCGCCGATCTCAACTCCGACGCGATCGACGCGGTCGTGGCCGAGATCACCGACGCGGGAGGCACGGCGATCGGCGTCGCCGGCGACGTCTCCGACCCGTCCCACAACCTCGAGGCGGTCGCGAAGGCGGTCGAGCTCGCCCCGCTGAAGATCGCGGTCAACAACGCCGGGATAGGCGGCCCGTCGGCGCCGGTCGCCGAGTACGACCTGAGCGCGTGGCGCAAGGTCATCGAGATCAACCTCAACTCGGTCATGTACGGGGTGCAGGCGCAGGTTCCGGCGATGATCGCCGCGGGCGGGGGAGCGATCGTGAACATGGCGTCGATCCTCGGCAGTGTCGGATTCGCCGGCTCCAGCGCCTACGTCACCGCCAAGCACGGCGTGGTCGGACTCACCCAGAACGCGGCGCTCGAGTACGCGAGCCAGGGAGTCCGGGTCAACGCGGTCGGCCCCGGCTTCATCCGGACCCCGCTGGTGGAGTCGAACCTGGACGCCGACGCCCTCGCCTTCCTCGAGGGCAAGCACGCCCTCGGACGACTGGGGACCCCGGAGGAGGTCGCCCACCTGACCGCATTCCTTGTCAGCGACGCCGCGAGCTTCATCACCGGCAGCTACCACCTGGTCGACGGCGGCTACACCGCCCAGTAGGTCCGCCGCGTTCGTCGCCAGCGTCTCATTCGAGCAGCCGTCGCACGGGGAACAGCTCGGTCCGGGCGACGACCCGGTCGCGTTCGGCGGCGCGCTCGAGCCGGCGCGGGTCCGCGAGGAACGAGTCGAACGCTTCCTGGCTGGGGAAGCGATAGACCTGCACCTCGTCGGGCTGGCCCGGCGCGACGTTGCTCACCAGCCTCTCGAGGATCTCGGCGCCGTGGTCGCCGAGCAGCTGGATCACAGCATCCTCGTAGGACCGCAGGCCGGCTCGCTCGCCCGGCTTCGCCCAGAGCAGGCAGCACAGCACGATCGGAGTCGGCGCCCCGCTCACGTTCTGAGCTCCAGGCCCGCGCAGATGGTCATCGGTTTCCAGCACGACTCCATGGCCACCGTCTCCTTCGACATGCCCCGGCAGAATGCGATCACTCTCGCAGATCGGCGACGGAACACGCCTACTCGTTGGTCGAGTAGGCGCGCGAGCGCCGATCACCCTGGCGGATCGGCGACGGAACGCGCCTATTCCTTGGTCGAGTAGGCGCGCCAGCGCCGATCACTCTGGCGGATCGGCGACGGAACGCGCCTACTCGTTGGTCGAGTAGGCGCGCCAGCGCCGTATCGAGGCCCTCGCACGCTTCCTCGGCCACCCGTGGAGCACATGCCGGATAGGTTTGCTCTGGCCCTGGGCGTTCAGCATGCCCGGCCATCCACTCCGGAACCGCAGCGAGCGGAGTGGGCACACGCGCAAGGGTGCGCCCATCCGCTGTCCATAGCTCGCCTCGGCGAGCCCAGCCTGCTTCCCGTGGAGTCCTGTCGTGAGCGATGCCGTACCCCCTGCGCCCAGCGCACAGACGATCGGGCGCGCCTCCACCCGGACGACCTTCACCGTGCGCAGTGCGCTCCGGTCTCCGCGCCAGCTCTCCCGCGAGGTGCTCGCCGGCATCGTGACCACCCTGGCGCTCGTGCCCGAGGTCATCTCGTTCTCGATCGTCGCGGGCGTCGATCCGATGGTCAGCCTCATCGCCTCGGTCGTCCTCGCCCTGACGATGTCGCTCCTGGGTGGCCGCCCCGGCGTGATCACAGCCGCCGCCGGCTCGGTGGCGCTCGTCGTCGCTCCTCTGGTGCGGAGTGAAGGAGTCGAGTACCTGCTGCCCGCGGTCATCCTCGGCGGGATCATCCAGATCGTCTTCGGCCTGACCGGGCTCGCCCGTCTGATGCGGTTCATCCCTCGGTCGGTGATGATCGGCTTCGTCAACGCGCTCGGCATCCTGATCTTCGTGGCGCAGGTGCCGCATCTCATCGCGGTGCCGTGGGTCGCCTACCTGCTGTTCGCGCTGACGCTCGCGGTCGTGCTGATCCTCCCGAGGTTCACGAAGGTCGTCCCATCCCCGCTGGTCGCGATCGTGATCGTCACCGCGATCGTGGTCATCGGCGGGCTCGCGGTGCCGAACGTGGCGGACGAGGGGCCGCTCACCGGCGCGCTGCCCGGGATCACGCCTCTGCTCGTGCCGCTGAACTTGAACACGCTCATGCTGATCCTGCCAACCGCGCTGAGCGTCGCGTTCGTCGGTCTCATGGAGACCCTGCTCACCGCCAAGCTCGTCGACGAGATCACCGGCACCCCGTCGCACAAGGGCCGGGAGTCGTGGGCTCTCGGCGTCGCGAACATCCTCTCCGGCCTCTACGGCGGGATTGCTGGCTGCGCGATGATCGGTCAGACCGTGCTCAACGTGAAGACAGGGGGAGCGCGGACCCGGATCTCCACCACCGTCGCGGGCGTCTTCCTGCTCGCCCTGATCACGGGGCTCAGCTCGGTGATGGGGCAGATCCCGATGGTCGCCCTCGCCGCGGTGATGATGATCGTGGCGATCACCACCGTCGACTGGCACAGCGTGCGACCGTCCACCCTGCGCCGGATGCCGCTGTCGGAGACCGCCGTGATGGTCACGACGATCGTCGTGGTGGTGGCCACCGGCAACCTCGCGATCGGCGTGCTCGTCGGAGTGATCCTGGCGATGGTGCTGTTCGCCCGGCGGGTGGCGCATGTGATCAACGTCGAGCGGATCGTCGGATCGGATGGCGTCGCTGTCCGCTACGAGGTGAGTGGGCCGCTGTTCTTCGGCAGCAGCAACGACCTCGTCGACCGCTTCTCCTACGCGGACGACCCCGAGCACGTCACCATCGACCTGCGTCAGGCGCAGATCTGGGATGCCTCGACCGTCGCAGCGCTCGACTCGGTCGAGACGAAGTACCGCGAGCACCACGCGACCGTCACCATCGAGGGTCTCGACGACCGCAGCGCGGGCTTCCACCGCCGCCTGACCGGCCGCTTCGGCGCCTGACCCGTTGGTCGAGTAGGCGCGCCAGCGCCGTATCGAGGCCCTTTGGCGGGTCCGCGAAGGCAGACGCAGGGGCCTCGATGCGGCCGCGGGCGGCCTACTCGACCAACGAGATAGCGGCTATCCGACCAACGACGCCGAGCGCCGCCGCGCGTCGCAGAACGGCTCTAGTCGGCGACCTCGACGTCGATCGTCGCCTCGAGCTCGACGTTGTAGCTGCGGATCGAGACGATGAGTCCGTCTTTGAAGTCGTAGATGTCGCAGGACGAGACCTTCGAGAAGCCACCGGCCTGGTCGGTGTAGGTGGCGACGCTGTCGACCACGACGGTGTCGCCGTCCTCGATGGCCCGGAAGCTGTCGAACTCGACCTCAGTGCCCACCAGCTCGGTCTGCAGTGTCGTGCAGGCCGCGATCGCCTCATCCCTGCCGTCGACGAGGCCCATCCCGACGACGTCCCACTGCACGTCCTGCGCGAGGAAGGGGAACGCGTCGCCGAAGCGGTGGCCGGAGAGCGCTCGTGCCGCTGTCTCGTTTCGTGATGCCATGCCGCCTGCTCCTCGCTCGTGCCAGCCCTGCTACGCAGTCTTCGATGCGAGCTGGATCCGGCGTTGCCGACCGAGCTCACCCACGGGGCACGACCAGCACGGGCACCTTTGCCTGCTTGAGCACGCGCGATGAGACGCCGCCCAGGAGCACTCGGCGAGCGGGTCCGTACCCTCGGGATCCGACCACCAGCAGGTCGACGTCGGTCGGCTGCAGCCCGGTGAGCGCATCGACGACGGGCCCCTCGAGCAGAGTCGAGCTCCCGCCGGCCGATGCCGCTGCCTGCTCGACCGCTGCCCGGAAAGCCGCGCGCTGCTCGGCGGCGAAGCCGGTCCGATCGCCGAGCGAGGGCCGCACCTGGGTGTCCGGAAGCACGCTGATCAGGGACAGCGAGGCGCCCAGCTCAGCCGCAAGCGCCTGCCCGAATGCCAAGGCCGCCGCCCCGTCGGGCGTGGCGACATAGGCGACCGCGATCCGCGTCACAGCGGCGGCCGCGTACTCCTCGTAGGCCCAGGGCACGATGACGACCGGCCCCGGTGCGCCCTGAAGGAGCCGATCCGCCGTGCTGCCGACGACGGTGCGGCGCGTGCCCTTGGCATTGGATGAGCCGAGCACCGCGACCGCGGTCGGACCGGACTGTTCGAGCAGGTCGTGCAGTCCGTGCGACGCCGAGTCGGCGGCGACCGATCGGTAGTCGACTCCGGGCTCATCGCCGAGCAGGCCGCGGGCTTCGTCGAGCAGCGAATCGGCCTCGTCGCGGTTGTAGGCGACCCACTCTGCGTCCACCCTGCCGAGGCCGACCGGTGCCCTGCCCGGGTAGACGGCGGCGACCATCAGCGGGCGACCGCTGGCTCGACTGAGCGGTGCCGCGAAGGCCAGCACGTCGGGTCCGGCGGCTCCCTTGAACGCCGCGATGATCGGCCCGGGCATCGCTCAGGCCTTTTCCACGGATGGAGCGTCGGCCTTCTCGCCGAGGCGCACGCGCGAATGCCGGATCGAGTAGCCGAAGTAGATGATGAGCCCGATCACGAGCCACACGACGAACCGCAGCCAGGTCTCCCACGGCAGCTGCGCGATGAGGTAGCCGCAGAGCAGGATGCCGATGATCGGGATGACGGGCACCCCGGGCACCCGGAACGGACGGGGCATGTCGGGGCGCGTGCGGCGCAGCACGATGACGCCCACGTTCACGAGCACGAACGCGAAGAGGGTGCCGATGTTGACCAGCTTGACGATCTCGTCGAGGGGCACCAGCGCGGCGAGGATGGCGATCAGCACTCCGAAGCCGAGGGTGAGCCGCGCCGGGGTGCCGTAGCGGGGGTGCACCTTGGCCAGGCGGCGGGGGAGCAGCCCGTCCCGGCACATGGCGAAGAAGATGCGGGTCTGGCCGTACATGATCACGAGCACGACGCTGGTGATGGCGATCAGCGCGCCGGCGGCGAGCAGGCCGCCCGCCCATGGGATGCCTGCGCCCTCGTTGAGTGCCGCGGCTAGAGGGGCGTCGCTGCCGGAGAGAGTGTCGACAGGGGCGACGCCCACCGCGGCGACTGCCACGAGCACGTAGAGGACGGTGGAGATGACCAGCGATCCGATGATGGCGATCGGCAGGTCGCGGCTCGGGTTCTTGGACTCCTCGGATGCGGTGGTCACCGCGTCGAAGCCGATGTAGGCGAAGAAGATCACGCCGGCCGCCGAGGCTATGCCACCGAACCCTTCGGGGGCGAAAGGCTCGAAGTTGCCGGAGTGGAACGAGGTGAACGCCACGACGATGAAGAAGAGCAGGATCAGGATCTTGATCACGACCATGATCGCGTTCAGCCGGGCGCTCTCACGGGTCCCGAGGGTGAGCAGCACGCTGATGAGCAGCACGATGAAGACCGCCGGGATGTTGAAGACACCGCCTTCGGACGGCGACTTCGAGATTGCGTCCGGCAGGACGAAGCCGAAGGTCGCCTTGAGAAACTCGTTGACGTTGCCGCCCCAGCCGACGGCGACCGCCGCGACGGAGACTCCGTACTCGAGGATGAGGTCCCAGCCGATGATGAAGGCGACGAGCTCGCCGAGGGTCGCGTAGGAGAACGTGTAGGCACTGCCCGAGACGGGCACGCTCGAGGCGAGCTCAGCGTAGGAGAGGGCCGAGAACGCGCAGGTGACGGCGGCGATGATGAAGGCGATGAACAGGCTGGGGCCCGCCAGCTTGGCGCCCTCGCCGATCACCACGAAGATTCCGGTCCCGATGATCGCGCCGACGCCCAGTGCGGTGAGGGCGACAGGGCCGATGCTGCGCCGAAGCTTCTCGCCTTCGCCCTCCGAATCGGCGACGAGGTCGCTGACCGATCGAGTGACGAACAGATCCTTTACGCGCACGTTGTCGCCTCCGAGCCGAAGTCCGTCACGCGGAGGGATCCGTGGATCGGTGTGCTCACGCTGGCACTGCGGGCGCGCCCCCGGTAGGGGTCTCGTTGCAACTTCACACGTTGGTTACATTCGCGGCCGGCTCCGGCGGGGAGGCGCTCTTCGCCTCAGTGCTTGAGCGTCGCCGCGTGATCCTCGACGTAGTTCTGCTCCTCGCGCGGCGGACGCACGTAGTTCTCCGCCTCGGGCCGATCGGGGAACTCCACCGGCTCGGGATCGAGGTGCTCGTAGGGCACCTGGGACAGGATGTGGTTGATCGAGTTGAGCCGGGCGGCCCGCTTGTCCTCGCTCTCGACGGTCCACCAGCGCGCCTCGGGAATGTCGGTGGCGGCGAACATCGCGTCCTTCGCCCGGGAGTAGTCCTCCCACTTGGTGATCGACAGCAGGTCTGTCTCCGAGAGCTTCCAGCGCCGCATCGGATCGTTGAGCCGCGATCGGAACCGCGCCTCCTGCTCTCGGTCTGAGACCGAGAACCAGAGCTTGATCAGGATGATCCCGTCGTCGACGAGCATCCGCTCGAGCACTGGGGTCTGCACCAGCCAGCGCTCGTACTGCTCCTCGGTGCAGTAGCCGAGGACGTGCTCGACGCCGCCGCGGTTGTACCAGGAGCGGTCCATCAGCACGATCTCGCCCGTCGTCGGCAGCTTCTCGACGTAGCGCTGGTAGTACCACTGGCCCTTCTCCCGGTCGTTCGGGGTGGGCAGGGCCACGATGCGGGCCGAGCGCGGGTTGAGGTGCTCCATGACCCGCTTGATCGCTCCGCCCTTGCCGGCTGCGTCACGGCCCTCGAAGATCACGAGCACGCGGGCGCCGGTCTTCTGCACCCACTGCTGCATGCTGACCAGCTCGACCTGCATGCGCTCGAGGTCGGCCTCATAGACGAACTTGTTGACGCGCTTGCGCGGCTTGCCGTGCGGCTTGTGCTTGGAGCCGCGGTCCTGAGACGGGTGCTTGAGGGGGTTCTTCGACATGAGCCCAGCCGATCTGTGATCGTCGGCGGGGTGCCGACGGAATCCCCACCCTAGGACTGCGCCTCGATTCGGTGGGGTGCCGCGCGCCCTGCCGATAGCGTGACGAGGTGGATCTTCCCTCGAGCATGGACCTGACCGGCCGCGTCGCTCTGGTCACCGGAGCGGGCAGCGCAGAGGGGATCGGCTTCGCCACGGCGACCGCGCTCGGGGAGCTGGGGGCACACGTGATCATCACCTCGACCACGGATCGCATCCAGGATCGCGTGGCCGAGCTGGAGTCGGCGGGCATCTCGGCGACCGGCGTGATCGCCCGCCTGGAAGAGGCATCGCTGGTCGACCGTTTCGCCTCCGAACTGGATCGGCTTGACCTGCGCCCGGACATCCTCGTCAACAACGCCGGAATGGTGATGGTCGGCGACGACGATGGCATGGCGTCGGGCGACATCACGATGGGCGCCGATGAGTGGCAGCGCGGGCTGGCCATGAACCTGACCAGCGCATTCCTCGTCACGCGGCTCTGCATACCGGCGATGCGGGAACGGGGATGGGGCCGCGTCGTCAATGTCGCGAGCACGTCCGGCGCCGTACAGGCGCTCCGCGGAGATGTGGCCTATTCGGCCGCAAAGGCGGGGCTGCTCGGCCTGACTCGTGCACTCGCCGTCGACGAGGCCACCCACGGCATCACCGCAAATGCGGTCGCGCCGGGGTGGATCGCGACCGCGTCGCAGCTCGAGACGGAGGCGATCGAGGGGACCCTCGTCCCGATGGGCCGCAGCGGCACCTCGGCAGAGGTCGGCTCGGCGATCAGCTGGCTCTGCACACCGGGCGCCTCGTACGTGACGGGACAGCTCGTCGTGATCGACGGCGGCAACTCGGTGGCGGAGGAGCATCGCCGCTGAACCCCGACGGGATTGCGACGGGTCAGATCGCGCCCTGCTGACCCGCCCTACTCAGTGCGTTGTTCGCCTGCTCGGGCGTGAGCGCGGTCGTGCCGCCGCAGTTCGAACAGGTGACGAAGTGCTTGGTCGACAGCGGGAACAGCGGGATGAAGAAGACCGTGAACCTGTTCACCCGCTTGTAGACCTGCTGGCGGACGTTCTGGCCGCAGAAGTTGCAGACGAAGGTCACCACCAGCAGATTGACGATGCTCGCTCGGGTGCCGAAGAGGATGATCACGAGTCGGAAGCGTAGGGCGTTCGCCTGACGCCGCCTTCATGCCCTCCCCGGGATAGCGCCTAGGCCGATTAGGCGTGGGACTGCTCCAGTTCTGGCTGCCGCGCCGCCGTATTCCACGATCCCCTTGCCGCGCGGATAGCCCGTCCGCCACTCTGGGCGCAGTCCCCAAGAGGTTCGATGAGGAGCGGCAGTGACCGTGCCCGCCGGGTGGTACACCGATCCCAAGAATCCTGCGCACCTGCGCTGGTGGAGCGGCGCGCACTGGACCGCGCACATCGCGGTGCCGGAGTCGCCTCAGATCCCGGAAGCGAGCCGACCGGTCGCCCCTGCGCGAGCAGAGCCGGTCCTTCCGATCGAGCCCGAGTCGGCGAGGTCGCCGAATGCGCACCGGGCGCAGGCCGCTTCGCTCGCGGGCTCACGGTCGGTGGCATCGATCGCACCGGTGACGGCTTCGGCGACCACACCTGAGCAGCGCTCCGAGCATCGACGCGATCCGACCCGACGTCCCAGCAAGCGATTCATCCTCTCCGTCGTCGGGGGAGCGGCGGCGATCCTGGTAATCAGCGCCGTCGCGAACGCCGCAGTCAACTCGGGCAACGGGCTCGCATCTGTCGCGGGCGACGACGAGCCCATTGGATTCGCCGCGTCTGCCCCCACCCCGCGCTCGACGTCCACTCCAGTGGCGAGCGTGGAGATGGTCGACGTCACGGAGGGCATCCCGTTCTCGTCGTCGGAGGTCGACGACCCGAATCTGGCGGTCGGAGCGACGACCGTCCTCATGACCGGAGTGAACGGAGTGCGGACGCAGCGCTTCCGAGTGATGTACCTGGACGGGAAGGAGACGTCGCGCGAGCTGGTCAGCGACACCATCACCACGTCGCCGATCGATCAGGTGACCGCGATCGGCTCCTATGTCGCGCCCGCCCCAGTGGTCGCGGCGCCCGTGGTTCAACCGCCCGTCGCGGAGGCTCCCGCTTCGCCGCCTACGGCCAACGACGGCTGTGATCCGAACTACGAGGGCGCGTGCGTGCCCATCGACACGGACGTCGATTGCGCGGGAGGCAGCGGCAACGGTCCCTCGTATGCGCAGGGGCCGTTTCAGGTCGTCGGCTCCGATATCTATGGACTCGACTCGGACGATGGCGGGGTCGGCTGCGAGAACTGATCGGACGGACCGCGCGGATTAGGTGACAACCCGTCAACGATTCCCAACTGAAGTGCGCCAGGTGCCCGCAACTCCCGTAACGTGGAAGAGGTGCAATAGGCACCGCAAAGGGGAAGATCGCAGTTGGCGGAGTGCATCCACGGTTTCGAAGACGGCTTCTGCGACATCTGCTTCCCGCGGGTCGTGCCTGAGTCGCTGCTCGTCGGCGCCGTCAAGGCGCCCGTTCGCCGCTCGACGGTCAAGCCTCGGGCCGCAGGAACCGGCCGTGCCACGACTCCCGTCGACCCGGTCACCTTCCAGAACCGTCGGGTCTATCACGTCACCCACCTGAGCAACCTCGAGTCGATCCTGCACGACGGCGCCATCAAGGCGGGCGCCAAGCCCGACCTCGATCTGCTCCGCCCCGAGGATCGCGAGATTCGCGGCACCATGGAGATCGTCCCCGGCGAGCCGCTCGGCAACTTCGTGCCGTTCGCGCTCTCGCCGGATGCCGCGTGGTGGGAGGAGATCCGCACCGGCGCCTCGCAGGCTCGCTGGTCGCCCGCCGCCCGCAAGGCCTCACTCACCGAATTCGTCGTGCTGGTCGGGACCATCGGAGCCATCGGCCCCGAAATCGTGTTCAGCGATCGGGATGTCACCCATGTGCTGGCTCGCATCGGCGTCGGGGTCAGTGCCGGATCGGCCTTGACTCGTCGCACGATGAGCGAGGATCCGGATCTGCTGCAGCCCGAGGTGTTCGCACCCGGCTCGTATCCGCTGAGCGACGTGGTGCTGATCGGCCTGCCGAACGAGCCCGTCAAGTCGAAGGTCAAGGACATGATCCGCGAGGTCGGGGGAGCGGCGCCCAAGCTCGCCGTCTACCCGCCCTGGTTCCAGTCGAGCGAGCTCGAGGCGTAGGCAGTCTCACCGCTGAACCTTGACGGAACCGCCTAGAACGGGATGAAGTCGGGGTCGGCGACGGCGTTGGTGTCGTGGTCGTCGTGCACCCACGCGGGGTCCATGCAGGTGAGAGTGGTCGCCGGGTCTTCGAGCGGAAGCAGGTACTCGGGCTCGGTGTCGTAGATCCGGCCGAGTGGTGAGACCCAGTAGATCTTGCGGCTGTAATCGGGCGCAGGGATCATCGTCCAGCCGCCATGGTGCTTGAGCTCATGATCGGGTGGACAGAGCGCGGTGAGGTTCGCCAGTTCGGTCGGGCCGCCCTCGCTGGCCGGAGTCGTGTGGTCCAGGTCGCAGTCCTTGGCGCGACGATTGCAGCCGACTGCTCGGCAGGTGCCGTCGGCCCAGATGACGGCGGCCCGCATCTCGGCGGGCGGCCGATATCGGTCTGTGCCGATCGAGATCGGCGTTCCGTAGTGCGGGTCGGTCAGGATCCGAGTGAATCCGGACGTGGCGCGGGCGATCTTGACCGCCATCGAGGGGGCGATCGGTCCGTATCCTTCGAGAACCGCTGGGGTGAGCCGCTTTCCGGCCGTGTCGCCGCCCTTGGCCAGCTCGATTGCCGTGAGGACCGGAACGGTGATCGAGACCGTGGGGACGATTCCGCGTGCGGACCGCTTCACATCGCGGACCTCGTCACCCTCTTCGGTGACCGACAGCTGCGCATCGCGATCGAGGAGCATGTCGCGCACCACATCAGAGCGGATCTCGCCGACGCCCCGTGCCTCTTCGTCGCCAGCCTTCGCCTTGAGCGCCTGCGCCTGCGCGTTGGTGACGTCAAACGCGGCGTAGGCGTCGACGGCGGACATCGTCACGGAGAAGGTGGCCATGCCGTCTCGCTGGTCGTCGACCCAGCAGTCCCGGTCCTTCATCGCCTCTTCGTGTCGCTCCTCCATCTTCTCGGGCTCGCGGATCTCGACTGCGTTCCGCACCTTCTTCTCGAACTTGCGGAGGGTGAGCTTCTCGGCATGAGGAAGCAACTGCGCCTCGAGGTCGATGCGCACCTGGTCGGGCAGACCGCCGAGGTAGTCGACGAGCACCTTGGCGTGCTGTTCGGTGACCACGCCCGATCGCATCCTGGTGAAGGTCGACGGGAAGAATGCGAGGAGCACCTTGGCCATGCCGAGCTTGTTCTCGACGGTGCTCTTGGGCAGGTTGAACTCCGCCGAGAGCTGCCAGATCAGCGAGCGCCACTTGGGGTCGCTCTCGTCGCCGTCGATCAGGCCGTAGCGCTCCTGCCACGCCTTGCGGAACTCATCCATCTGCTGCAGCTCGAACGCGGCGGCCGAGTGCCTGCTGTGCGAGGCCCAGATCACCATCTCGAGCTTCTGGTCGAGCGGGTCGGCTGAAGGCAACCACGACGACCGGACGGGGATTCCGTTCTCAGCGGAGCGACTGCGGGCCGCCGCACCGGACTCACCAGAGGCGTCCGCGGGGGACTCCTCGGGACCGGTCGGTGCTTCGCTCATGACTACATCGAACACCCACCCTCCGACATCGGAACCGCTGATGAAGCGGCTTGAGCAGCAGAAGTGGGCAACTCACCGGCCTCGGCAAAACAGAGTTTTCGACGATTCACTGTGAGAACCTACGAACGGCAGATCGGGCGACTGACGAAGCCTGCCACGCGTGCACGAAGCTCCGAACGCACTCACCCCCAAAGACACCTTTGATGGATGAGCCGAACGATGCGAGCATGGCGCGATGTCGACCTTGGATGACCTTCGCGCCACCGCGCACCCGATTCGCCTGAGGCTCCTGTCGCTCCTGACTGGCGCGGCCATGAGCGCGGCAGAGGCCGGCCGCGAACTCGGGCTCTCCCAGGCGAGCGCCAGCTATCACCTCCGCGTGCTCGAAAGGGTCGGTCTCGTCACGGTGGTGGAGACCGTCCGTCTGCGCGGGGGCGATGCGAAGCGCTATCGGCACCGGTCGTCCGCTCACCCATTCGATGTCGACGCGTCGCGGCCGCCTGGATCGGAGACCGAGGAAGAGAACGCCGCCAACATCGACGCCATCGTCGAGGAGCTCAGGCGCCGGGCACCGCATCGCATCGATGGCCCGCAGGTCTCGACCGACGCGGAGCTCTGGGTAGATCCGGAGATCTGGCGACGCGTCGTCAAGCACGTAGGCGACGCGTCGGCCCTGCTGCATGCAGCGGCGAAGCCACCGCGAACGCCCGGAACTCAGCCGGTGTCGATGACTGCGGCGCTGTTCGCCCTGCGGCGACCATGACCGGCCGGTCGAGCACCGAGAGGACGAATCGGACACGAGGGGCGCGAGGACCGCTGGCCCATGCCGCATTCCGATGGCTGCTCGCTGCCCGGACGACCGCCGTACTCGGCAACGCCGCCGCGCCGATCGCGTTGGCGTTCGCCGTGCTCGACCTCACCGGATCGCCCGCCGATCTGGGATTGGTGGTCGCCGCACGATCCGTCGCGAGCGTCGCCATCCTCTTGCTAGGGGGAGTGATCGCCGACCGGCTCCCGCGCAGCCTGATCCTCGTGGGAACCTCGATCGCGGCCGCTGCAACCCAGTTCGCCGTCGCTGCACTGGTGCTCACCGGCTCGGCCACCATCCCGGGGCTCGTCGTGCTGAGCGTGCTGAACGGAGCGGTCGCCGCCGTCAGCCTGCCCGCATCGGCGGCCCTAATCCCCGACACCGTACCGCCGCAACTGCTGCGCCCAGCCAACGCTCTCCTCCGCCTCAGCCTCAACGCAGGAACGATAGTAGGAGCGTCGCTGGGGGCCGCCCTTGTCGGGCTCGTCGGTCCCGGCTGGGGTTGGTCGTCGATGCCGCCGGCTTCGCCCTTGCAGGTGCGCTCTTCTCTCGGATGCGTGCTTCTGCAACACCGCCGCAGACCGCCGGTCCACGATCCTCGGTGCTCTCCGATCTCGTCGAAGGGTGGAGCGAGTTCTCGAGCAGACGGTGGGTCTGGATCGTCGTGGCGCAGTTCGCCGTCCTGAACGCCGCATTCGTCGGAGCGACGACGGTATTGGGTCCCGTCGTCGCCGACCGGACCTTCGGGCGGGCGGCATGGGGCCTCGTCGTCGCCGCACAGACCGCCGGTCTCGTGTTGGGGGCGGTTCTCGCTCTCCGCTGGCGACCTTCTCGGCCCCTCGGCATCGCGGTCGGCCTCATGGCTGTTACCGGCATCCCGGTGGCGACGCTTGGAGTCCTCCCCGCCCTACCGGCTCTGATCGTGACGTTCGCCTTGGGAGGAGTCGCGATCGAGATATTCGCGATCGCCTGGGATCAATCGCTGCAAGGCAACATCCGACGCGAGGTGCTGGCAAGGGTCTACTCGTACGACATGGTCGGCTCGTTCATCGCGGTCCCGATCGGCGAGGCGGTCGTCGGCCCGATCGCCCAGCTGGTCGGATCAGAGCGAACGCTCTTGGGCTGTGCGGGTCTCATCGGATCGGCAACGCTCGTGGCGCTGTCGAGCAGGAGCGTGCGTAGGTTGGCCGCTGGCCCCGCGCTGCGAGAGGACGAGGGATGCGCAGCTAGCTGAGCGTCGCGGCGGCCGCTCGAAGCTCGTCGAGTGCAGCCGTGGTCCGGCGAACGAGCGAGGCGCCGTCGTCGTCCGTGCTCGCCGACCACTCCTCGAAGCCATGATGGAAGGCGAGGACGCCCATCTCCGCCGCGAGCCGGGCGACAGCGTCCGGAACTCCTCGCGACCTCAACGCATCGGCCATCGCCTCCGCGAGCCCGACGCTCTTGAGCATGCTGCGCTCCTGCAGCTCGGTGCTCGATGCGACCGCCGCCGTGATGCGCGGACCGAGCTCGTGATTCATGGGGCCCATCGCCTCCGACGCGCGGATCAAGCCAGCAGTCACGGCGTCCAGCGCGCTGGCCTCCGGGGGCGCTTCGGTGATGCCGTCGGCCAGCAGCCGGCTCAGCGTCTCCTGCCCGGCGACCAGCAGTTCGCGCTTGTCGGGAAAGTGGCGGAAGAAGGTGCTCCGGGTCACGCCGGCGCGTTCGGCGATCTGCGCGACCGTCGTCTCGTCGTAGCCCTGCTCGGTGAACAGGTCGACGGCGGCGAGCACGAGTCGTCCCCGCGCGTCCGGCTCCCAGCGTCCCATGCGTCCCATCCTAGGTGATGCGACACAAGTCCCATCAGGTGTTAGCGTGATGAGACAACAGTCCCATCACTCCCCGGAGGTTCCCCATGCAGATCTTCATCACCGGCGGCACCGGTCTCATCGGCTCGGCCGTCACCGCCGAGCTTCTCGGCGCCGGCCATTCCGTGCTCGCCCTCACCCGTTCCGATTCATCGGCAGCAGCGGCCCAGCAGGCCGGAGCCTCGGTCGTCCGCGGCGACCTCAGCGCGCTCGACGTCATCCGCCGCGCAGTCGAGCAGTCCGACGGGGCGATCCATCTCGCGTTCAGCAACGACTTCAGCAGCACCGAGGCCGTCACCGCGTCGATCGTCGAGGAGACCAACGCGATCACGGCCATCGGCGAGATATTCGCCGGCAGCGACAGGCCCTTCGCGGTCGTCTCGGGCACGCCATGGATTCCGGGTCGGTCGTCGACGGAGTCGGATCCGCTGCCCACCGACGGCATCGTCGGCGGACGCGGACGGACCGTCACCGCGACCCTCGCCCTGGCCGAGCGAGGCGTGCGGACGTCTGCGATTCGGATGCCGCGGACCGTGCACAACAACGGAACGGGCGGATTCGCCGGCCTGCTCACGCAGATCGCCCGTCAGTCGGGCGTCTCGGGCTACCCGGGCGACGGCGCTCAGCGCTGGCCGGCCGTCCACGCGCTCGATGCGGCGGTACTGTTCCGTCTCGCTCTCGAGAAGGCGCCGGCCGGAACCTCGTGGCACGCCGTCGGCGACGAGGGTGACGCGGTGAAGGACATCGCGGCGGTCATCGGACGCAAGCTGGGGCTGCCTGTTCAGCAGCTTCCAGAGGAGTCGTTCGGGCCGCTGGGGGAGATCTTTGCCACGGACCAGCCGTCATCGAGTGCCTACACGCAGGCTCAGCTCGGCTGGACGCCGACCCACCTGAGCCTCCTCGACGACCTCGAGGCCAACCTCACCGCCTAGCGCCCATTCGGCTGGTCGAGTAGGCGGGCGAGCGCCGTATCGATGTCCTCGATCACAGGGCCTCGATACGGTCGCAGAGCGACCTACTCGACCAACGGAACTTCCGGTGGCAGAGCCGGGCCGCGAAGCGCCCGCGTCGAAGCCCTCCTGGAATCCCGGTGGCTGAGCCGGGCCGCGAAGCGCCCGCGTCGAAGCCCTCCTGCCGCATCACAGCGGCGGACGCACCTCGAGGACGATCTTGCCGAGCCCGTGCCGCTCGGCCAGTCGCGCATACGCCGCGCGCACCTCGCGCAGCGGATAGCGCGCGTACACCGGCAGCGTCAGCTTTCCCGCGGCGAACCGCTCCGCGAGGTCGAGGAGGGCGGATCGCGAATCGACCGTCGCCATCCCGTTCCCCTTGACGCGGAGCTGCTCGATCGCGGCGAAGTCGGCGATCGTATTGATCCGGTCCCGGGTCACCCCGAGGTCGACGGCCAGCTGCACGTTGCCCGATCCGTGCGCATCGACGAACGCGTCGATCCCATCGGGCGCGGCCGCCCGGATCCGATCCTCCAGGCCATCGCCGTAGGTAACCGGAACGGCGCCGAGCTGGCGCAGGTAGTCATGATTGGACTCGCCGGCGGTGGCGATGACCTTCGCTCCCGCATTCAACGCCAGCTGCGTCACGAGCACGCCGACGCCTCCTGCCGCTCCGGCGACCACCAGCGTCTCGCCCGCCTTCGGCTGGACCGTCTTGATGCACGCGATCGCGGTGGTTCCGGCGACGTACAGCGACCCGGCGGTATCCCAGTCCACCGCGGCCGGCTTGGGGATGACGTGGTCGCTCGGCACGACGACGAACTCGGACTGCGAATTGCGCCAGTCGGAGAACCCGATCACCTCGTCGCCGACCGAGACATCGGTGACGTTGGCGCCCACCGCCGCGACGATCCCCGCGAAGTCGCTGCCCTGCCCGGACGGGAAGGTCGCCGGATAGCGGTCGGCCATCGCACCCTCGCGGATGCCGATCTCACCGGGGTTGATCCCGGCGGAGACGACGGAGACCTTCACGTAGTCATCGTCGACCGGTGCGTCATCCACCTCGACGACATCGAGGACTTCCACTCCGCCGTAGTTGCTGAATCGGACTGCCTTGGGCATCTGCACTCCCTGCTCTGAGGATTCGGGATATCCAGCCTGCCTCTCGAGCCTGAACGGCACGTCCAACCGAGCGGACGAAGCGCTCCGGTGACTGAGCCGGGCCGCAAGCGCCCGCGTCGAAGCCCACGATCGAAAGGGCCTCGATACGGTCGCGGGGCGACCTACTCGACCAACGGGGAGATGTTCGGTGGCTGAGCCGGGCCGCGAAGCGCCCGTATCGAGGCCCTGGATCGCAGGGACCTCGATACGGTCGCGGGGCGACCTACTCGACCAACGGCGTGATGTCCGGTGGCTGAGCCGGGCCGCGAAGCGCTCGCGTCGAAGCCCTCGGTCTAAAGGCCTCGATACGGTCGCGGGGCGACCTACTCGACCGACGGGGAGATGTCCGGTGGCCGAGCCGGGCCGCGAAGCGCCCGCGTCGAAGCCCGCGGTCGCACGGGCCTCGATACGGTCGCTGCGCCACCTACTCGACCAACGGGTGATGGGAGCAGGGCGAAGCCTCAGTCCGGGAAGGCCACCAGGAGCAGGAGCTCGCTCAAGCGCTCGCGCTGGTCGGGGGAGAGGTGGGAGTGCAGGTCCCGCTCGGCGGCCCGGACCGCGTCGTGGGCCGAGCGGAACAGCTCGCGGCCCTCGTCCGTCATCACGACGACATTGGTGCGGCGGTCCGTGGGATCGGGGTCGCGCTTGACGAGCCCGCGGGTCTGCAGGTCGTCGATCAGCGATACGACCTGGCTGGGATCCAGCCGCAGATGCTCGGCGATGTCGCGCTGCGAGGGACGGATGTCATCCGCCACCAGAGCGAGGATCGAGTAGGACCGCACCCGCAGATTGAACGGAGCGAGCGCCGCGTGACCGGCCGACAGCGACAGCGCGTTGGCCCGCGCGAGGAGGAAGCTGACGTCGTCCTTCAGCGCGGATGCCCGCATCCGATCCGTCGCGGACGCGCCCGAATCACCTGCGACGTCCCGGCTGCTCTTCACGGGGCGATCCTAGATGAATTGCCGAACTAAATCATTGACTTGTTCAACGATTGTGCGTAGGAATGAATCGCGGCGGGCAGCGAGATGCCCGCCGTCCCTGGACAACTGATCCACCCGCCCCATTTCCACGGGCGAGAACCACACACGAAGGAGTGCTCATGGCGCTGGATGGCAAGGTCGCGATCGTCACAGGATCGGGCCGCGGCCTCGGGCTGGCCTACGCCGCCGAGCTGGCGCGACAGGGCGCTGCCGTCGTCATCAACGACGTCGACGCGCAGACCGCCGCCGACGCGGTGTCCTCCATCGAAGCCGCCGGAGGCCGCGCCGTCGCCGTCGTCGCGCCCGTCGGATCCACCGAGACCGCGAAGGCGCTCGTCGCGGCAGCCGTCGAGAACTACGGCCGCCTCGACATCCTCGTCACCAACGCCGGCGTCCTCCGCGACACCGTGCTCTGGAAGATGAGCGACGACGACTTCGACACCGTGATCAACGTGCACCTCCGGGGCACTTTCACCGCCGTCCGCGAGGCCGTGCTGCAGATGCGCGAGCAGAACAGCGGCGGACGGATCATCTGCATCGGATCGCCCACCGGTCAGCGCGGCAACTTCGGCCAGACCAACTACTCGGCCGCCAAGGCCGGCATCGTCGGCATGGTGCGCACCTGGGCGCTCGAGCTCAAGCGAGCCGGCATCACCGCCAACGCCGTCATCCCCGTCGCCGCCACGGCCATGACGGCCACCGTGCCGTACTTCGCCGCGGCCGTCGAGGCGGACGCCGCGGGTGAGGCCATGCCCGCCTTCTTCCGCCACGACCTGGGCTTCGGAACGTCCGACGACGTCGCCGGCCTCGTCGCTTACCTCGCCTCCGACGCCGCGGCAGACGTGACCGGCCAGGCCATCGGCGTGGGCGGCGACCGCCTGCAGCTCTGGTCGCACCCCGAGGCAGTGGTCACCGCGTACCACGACGGCGGCTGGAGCACCGAGGCTCTCGAGGAGTCGTTCCCGGTCGAGTTCGGCTCGCAGCTGCAGACGGTGGGGGAGAAGTTCCCGCCCCTGCCCGACGACCTCCAGCGCCCCGCACCCACGGCCTGAGCCCCGCCGCCGATGACTCGCTACGAAGCCGCGATCGACGTCGACTCGCTCACCGCGATCGATGTCCACGTGCACATCGAGACCGACGATCACGGGCACTCCTCCCTGCCGGGCGAGCTCCGCGAGGCCGCCGCGAAGTACTTCAGCGCCAGCGGACTGCAGACCGACCTCGACGGCGTCGCGAGCTACTACCGCGAGCGCAAGATGGCGGCCGTGGTCTTCACCGTCGACGCGACCACCCGGCTCGGCCACCCCGCCATCTCCAGCGCCGACATCGCGACCGGTGCCCTGCGCAACAACGATGTGCTGATCCCATTCGGCTCCGTCGACCCGTTGCAGGGCGCGGCGGCGATCGAGTCGGCACGCCGGCTCGTGGGGGAGAGCGGCGTCAAGGGCTTCAAGTTCCACCCGACCGTGCAGGGCTTCGACCCGAGCGACGAGACCTACTACCCGCTGTACGCGGCGCTGCAGGAGCTCGGCATGGTCGCGCTGTTCCACACCGGTCAGACGGGGATCGGCGCGGGCCTGCCCGGCGGTTACGGCTTCCGGCTCGGCCTCTCGAACCCGATCCTGCTCGACCCGGTCGCGGCGGACTTCCCCGAGCTGCAGATCATCATGGCCCACCCCTCCGTGCCCTGGCAGGAGGAGGCCCTCTCGGTCGCGACCCACAAGTCGAACACCTGGATCGACCTCTCTGGCTGGAGCCCCAAGTACTTCCCGGCCGAGCTGGTGCGCTACGCCAACACCATCCTCAAGCGGCGCGTGCTGTTCGGCTCGGACTACCCGATGCTGACGCCGGACCGCTGGATCGACGACGCCGCGAAGACCGCGCTCAAGCCCGAGGTGATGCCCGGCATCATGCGGGACAACGCCGCCCGGCTGCTCGGACTCACGTGAGCCGCAGGCTCTCACCTACTTCGAACCTCACCCCGAAAGGCACACCATGACCACCACGATCGCCTACTCCGACGCCGCGGGCCTCGCCGGCACCGAACTCGGCTACACCGAGTGGCTCGAGGTCACCCAGGACCGGATCAATCTCTTCGCCGACGCCACCGACGACCACCAGTGGATCCACGTCGACCCCGAGCGCGCGAAGGACGGCCCCTTCGGCACCCCGATCGCCCACGGCTTCCTCACCCTGTCGCTGGCCGTCAAGTTCTGGTCCGAGTTGTTCGACCTCACCGATGTCACCACTAAGGTCAACTACGGCCTCGACAAGGTGCGCTTCGTCTCGCCCGTGACGGTCGGATCCAAGGTACGGATGACCGCGGTCATCGCCGAGGTGACCGAGGTCAAGGGCGGCTACCAGTTCGCGGTCGACCAGACCATCGAGATCGAGGGCGGCAGCAAGCCGGCCCTCGTCGCGCGCGGCCTGTACCGCTTCTACGCCTGACCGCCCGCGCCCGACTGGCGCGGCACGCCTGACGAACCTGCGCACACAGCGCTGAGCGCCACTCTCGCAACCCTCGACGAGGAGGACCCATGTATGACGACGGACTCGGTGGCTGGATGGCCACCCGCCGCGCCAAGACGCCCGCCAAGATCGCGCTGATCTTCGGCGAGGGCTCGTCGATGACGTACGGCCAGCTCGCCGACGGCGCCGATCGGGTGGCGGGTCTGCTGTGGTCTTCGGGCATCCACCCGGGGGACCGCGTCGCCTTCATGGGGGAGAACAGCCCCGAGTTCGTCCAGGTGCTGTTCGGTGCGATGCAGGTGGGTGCCGTCTTCGTGCCGATCAACACCCGCCTCGCACCGCCCGAGGTCGCGCACGTCATCTCGGACTCCGGAGCACGGCTGCTCATCCATGAGCCCGACTTCTTCGCACGGGTCGAACCCGCGATCGCGGCATCCGCCGAGCTGACCGCCATCGTCACCGGAGATGGTCAGGATGGCCGGCCCGGCCTGAACGAGCTTCTCGTCGACGCTCGTCCGGCCCCGGCGGTCACCGGTCGGTCGCTCAGCGATCCCGCGGCGATCATCTACACCTCCGGAACCACGGGTCGAGCGAAAGGCGCCGTCCTCTCGCACCAGAACCTCACCTGGGTCGCACTCAACACCCTGGTCGACTACGACATCGTCTCGACGGACGTCGCACTCATGATCTCGCCGCTGTTCCATGTCGCCTCGCTCGGCATGGGCCTGCTGCCGGCAGTGCTCAAGGGCGCGACGCTCGTGCTCGAGCGCGGCTTCGACGCCGGCCGGGCGCTCGGACTGATCCAGCGCTACGGCGTCACGATGCTGAGCGGAGTGCCGACGACCTACCAGCTGATGGCGGATCATCCCGACTGGGCCACCACCGATGTGTCCACCCTGGCGAAGCTCACCTGCGGCGGATCTGCGGTCCCGACGCGCATCCTCAACGCGTATGAGGAGCGCGGCCTGTCGTTCTCGCAGGGCTACGGGATGACCGAGACCTCCCCGGGTGCCACGTCACTCGCGCCGACCATGACGCGGGCCAAGCAGGGCAGCGTCGGACTGGCGCACTTCTTCACCTCGGTGCGGGTCACGGATGAAACCGGCACCCCGGCGCCGGTGGGGACGGTGGGGGAGATCGAGATCACCGGTCCGAACGTCTTCTCCGGCTACCACGGGCTGCCGGACGCCACCGCGGCCGCGTTCTCGCCCGACGGCTGGTACCGATCGGGTGACCTCGGCTACCTCGACTCGGACGGCTACCTATTCATCTCCGATCGGCTGAAGGACATGATCATCTCGGGCGGCGAGAACATCTATCCGGCGGAGGTCGAGAACCTCATCAACGACATCGAGGGCGTGACCGGTGTCGCCGTCATCGGCGTGCCCGACGACCAATGGGGCGAGGTCCCGTGGGCCGTGCTGACGGTTGTCGGCGACTCGGTGCCGACCACGGAGTCGGTCCGGGCCCACCTGGACGGCAAACTGGCCCGCTACAAGCTGCCCCGCAACGTCCTGGTCGTGGACGAACTCCCACGCACAGCCACAGGCAAGATCCGCAAGGCCGACCTGCGCTCCGCGCTCGCCCCTCGCAAGTAGCTCCACCCCACCCGTTGGTCGAGTAGGCCCCCGCCGAAGGCAGGGCCGTATCGAGGCCGGTTGCCGCAAGTACAACCCCGGCAACCGGGCTTCGACACGGCCGCTACGCGCCCGGCTCAGCCACCGGTGTTGTTGCCTTGGTCGAGGATGCCCGCCGCCTCTTTCGTTGGTCGAGTAGGCCCACGCCGAAGGCAGGGCCGTATCGAGGCCCACTCGGCCGGGCTTCGACAGGCGCGCTGCGCGCCCGGCTCAGCCACCGGAGTTGCGTTGGTCGAGGAGGCCCCCGCCTCTTTCGTTGGTCGAGGAGGCCCCCGCCGAAGGCAGGGCCGTCTCGAGACCGGCTGCCGAAGCACCGAGCTCACGCGGCCGGCCTTCAAAACGGCCCTTAGACGCCCGCCTCACCCTCCCGTGACCTCGTTGCCCCCATCCACCCCAGCCGACCGCAGCAGCATTTCCGCCACGAAGTCCGGCGCGGGGTGCAGCTCGCTTTCCGGCTCCTCGACCCGCCGACTCGAGATGTCGACCGTCGGGTGCAGATGGATGCTCACCGTCTGAGTGCTCCCCGTGGTGCTGAGCGTAGGCACGCTCACTACGTCCGACCTCCCCATGCGAGAGAGCGTGAGGACGTAGTTCATCAGCGCCACCGCCACCTCGTCGGTGACGAGGAGGTCTTCGCCCGCGTATCGGATGTAGTGCATGCTCCGCCTCTCAGGTCCAACGCGAGGGTGCCCGCGTCCCGTCGAGGGGTAACGACTCCGCCCTGTTCGGGAACAGCCACAGCACCCCTCACCACGGAGATGTCCGGCTGAAGCGGTCGGGTTCCCTTTTTCTCGGAACACGCCGCAGCCCCGCAAAAAGCCGTCTGTCGCACGGCATTTCCGGAACCGCGTCAGCCCGCTCGGACATCCCTCTGCTGGAGGCGAACCTCTCGCCTCCACCGATGAGAGGGATGCACGTGAAAAGAACACGAATGATCGCCGCGACCGCGGCGGTCCTGCTGATCCAGCTGAGTCTGGTGGCGGCACCGGCCACAGCGGCGGTCGCGGATCGCACCAGAACCGTCGAGCACTGCGCAATCGAAGTCCCGTCCGACGACACTGAGACAACCACGGATTCCGACACCGCCGACCTGCAGCCCGTCTGCTTCTTCACCGAGGAGGAGGTCGAGGCGTACATCGAGGAGTCCGCGAATGCCGGGCGCGGATCGGGAGCCTCGGTCGCCGCCGCTTCGGTCGTTCTGGGCGTCGTCTACAAGGACATCAACTACGGCGGCAGCAGCCTGACCCTGTTCGCGAGCAGCGACTGCAACGGGACGACGCACGGGTTTCCGACCCTCTCGTCGGGCTGGGACAACAGCATCAGCTCCGCCAAGGGCAGCTCGACCTGCTGGCTCACGCTCTACACGGCGACCAGCTACGGGGGCAGCAGGCTGAACTGCACCCCGAACTGCGCCAGCATCGGCTCCTGGAACGATCAGGTCAAGTCGATCATCTTCCGTCAGACCGGCCTGTACGGCTGAGTTCGTCAGCGGAGGCCGCCGCCCATTCGGTGGCTGAGTAGGCGCCCGCCGAAGGCAGCGCCGTATCGAAGCCCGCCCGGGTAGCGCCCGGACGACCTCACGGCTCGATTGGTGCGAGCCCGATCGATTCGCAGATGCCGGCCCGACCAGGGACCACGGCGGCGCTTCCATCGGACATCACGCACACCGTGAGGTCGTCCGGCACCGTTCCAGACCCATTAGGGGTGGCGACCGGGTCGAACCCGGGCTGAAGCACGCCCTGCCGCCACATGTCGGAGCAGACGGCGATCGCGTCATCGATCCGGCCGGCCCCGACGCTGTCTGCGCTGATAGCGCTGGCAGACCCGGGCAGGCTCCCGTCGGCATTCCGCTCCGCACTGCTGGCACACTGCACGATGGTCTTGTCGGTGACGGTCTGCCCGTTCAGCAGCACTGCACCGGCGGTCGTCCCCGCAAGCACGAGCGAGCCTGCGAGCACGGACACGATGGCGATCCGGCGTCGACGCGTGTGCGATTCGGTCTGTGGGCTTGTGCGGACGTTCTCGAGCAGCATCGCCTCGATGGCGTCGACGCGGTCCGGACGCATCGTGGGCCCGGATTCGGGGGAGCGGGTCATGCGTTCTCCTCCGGCACCAGGTTGATGAGGGCGTGTTGGGCGAAATCGGGGCTGGACTGCAGATGCTTCTGTAGCCTCTCGCGAGCGCGATGCAGGCGGGACTTGACCGTGCCGATGGGGATGTCGAGCACAGCGGCCGCCGCGGCCAGCGGCATCTCCTCGACGAGGCACAGCTCGAGGACTATCTGATCATTCCTCGACAAGCTCTGCATTGCTCGACTTATGGAGGCACCCATGAGCTCGCGGTCGATTCGCTCGTCGACGGCGCTCGTCGGATCCGCCGTCTTCGTCGAGTCGTGCACGCTGTGGAGCAGCCGCCGGTAACGACGGGCGGAACGGGCGGTGTTCAGGGTGACGTAGGTGGTGACCGTGAGCAGCCAGGGCAGGATCGATCCCTCGACGATGCGCACTTTGGCACGATTACGCCACGCTTCGAGGAAGACGATCGCGACGATGTCCTCGGCGTCCGCGACGTCCTGCACGCGGGCGTATGCCTTGCGGAAGACCCGCGTCTGATGGCGCCGGAAGAGTGCGGCGAACGAGGCTTCGGTGCCGCTGGTGGCTTCGAGCCACAGCACGGCGTCGCTGTTCTGCGTCATCGCAGAGGCGAGTTCCGCATCCTCAAGCACGCCCTCATCATCCCAGACCCCGCGCCCCACCTCGTTGGTCGAGCGGACCGCCTGCGCCCGTATCGAGGCCCTCGCACCCACCCGGTGGCTGAGCCGGGCGCGCAGCGCCCGTGTCGAAGCCCGCCCACCCGCGGTCCGAAGTCCTCAGCTTTCGCGCGCCCCAGACCCGCCGACCAGCCCGTCCCACGACCACCGCGGGATCGCGAGCCCATCCGGCACCGCATCGGGTGAATCCGGATACCGAGCCATGGTGCTCGTCGTCGCCCAGCTGAAGTAGTCGCGCAGCACTCGATGCAAACGAGTGTCCTCGTCGATTCCCACATCGGTCAGCGCTTGGTCGAAGCAGGCGATCGCCCGCTCGTCCATTTCCTGGTGCTCGCCATTGCCGCTGTGCATGCGGACCACGGACGTCTCGCCGCCGACGGACTCGGAGAACGTCGCGGGACCGCCGAGCGCCTCGGCCCAGTAGGCCGACAGCCGTTCGACGTGCTCCGGGTGATAGCCGTGGCTGAAAGCGTGACTGACCACCTCGTCGGCCATCACTCGCGCGTGCCAGGCACGCGCGAGCGCGACGAGACCGTCCTTGCCACCCGCTGCTTCGTAAAGCGTCTGCACGCAGCAACGATGTCACTCCGCGGCCACGAAGTGAATGGCCCTGCCGTTTCGCGGGGTATCGGTGGCTGAGCCGGCCGCGAAGCGCCGCGTCGAAGCCCGCCTACAGAGTGAGCCGCACGAATGCCCGCCGCTCCCTCGGCCGCGCCAGCACCTCGAACCCCGCCGCCTCGAACACCGACAACGGTCCGTGATACAACTCGGCGCTCGTGACCCCGGCCCCCGCCTCGACGGGAAACGCCTCGATCACCCGCGCACCATTCGCCCGTGCATGCTCCACAGCCCCCGCGAGCAGCGTCGACGCGATGCCCTTCCGCCGTTGCCCGACCCGCACCACGAAGCACGACACCACCCAGGTGTCGTCTGCCCCGACCGATGGATCGACATCCGCGACAGCTGGCTTGGTCACGATCCGCCGATATGCCGCCCGCGGCTCGATCGCCACCCAGCCGGCGGGCTCATCGTCCGAGTAGGCCAGCAGTCCGGGTCCGGCCCCCTTGGCCGCGCGCGCCTCGTCGACCTGGTCGCACAGCGACCGCTCAAAGCTCGTGCGGTCACCTGCCTTCCAGTTCGCGGCGTCGACCTTGAAGAACTGACACCAACAGCTCGATGGGTCGCCACGAGTCCCGAATACTGTCCGCACGTCGTCCCATGGCGCATCGACGACGGGGACGACGCGGACGCTCACTGGTCAGCTCCGCAGACTCCGCACCGCAGACTCGGCTGGTCGTCGGTGACCATGCACCCACCGAGGCTGACCTCGCCCCGGCCCGCCTTCTCAAACAGCTCTCCCGCGGGGAAGCCGTAGACGATCGGAATCCAGTCGTTTGCTCCGCACACGTCGCACACGTCGCAGAGGTCGCGGGGCTCGTCGATCGCGCGCATGGGTCTCCTTTTCGAGGAAACCCATTGAACAGCGGACCTACGACATTCCCTCGCAATGCCAGCGCGCACCAATCAGATGTGCGCGTCGCTGAGTACGCGCGAGCCGCGCGCATCTTGCTACTGCAGCCGTCGGGCGACCTCGACGCTGATGAAGATCACGCCGAGGACGATCGTCGCTCCGCCCACGATCAGGCCGGCGATGGCGTGACCTCGACCGAGGGGAAAGCCGCGGGTGCGCGCAAGCGTGCTGCTCTTGCTCAGCCCGATCGCCGAGAAGATGATGCCCACGATCGATGGAATGAACCAGCCGCTGAAGATCATGCCGACCAGAGCTAGGACGATGCCGGTCCAGGCCAACGGGTTCGCTCGACGGACCTCACGGTCGCGGTCGCCGCGCTTCGCCGGACGCTGATACAGGGCGTGCGTGGGCACCCGGACCTGCATCGGAACGTACGCCGCAGCGGCGGCCGCTTGCTCAGGGGCGTAGGCGGGCAGCTCGAACCCCGGAGCCTGATAGGCAGGCGCCTGGTACGCGGGCGTCTGGGTAGGGGCCACGTATCCGGTGGCAACAGGATTCTCGACCTCAGCCGGCCTGGGCTCGGTCTGTCGAGACCAGGCCGCGCCGTCCCACCAGCGGATGAGGTCGGCGTCGCGTGGGTCTTGGTACCAGCCGGGTGCCACAGCGAGCTGTTCTGTCATGCGTCGATTCCCCCGAATTCGTTGATCAATTCAACGTATGGGTGGGCGGACAGGTGGTCGACCCCCAGGGCGGGCGACAAAATGCCTGATCCGAGACTGTCTAGTTCACGCCAGCACAGGCGGACACAGGTCCTGCCCGCGGGCCGCCATTTGTCAGGCCTACGGTCACAAAAGCGCCGCCCTCGCGATTGGAAGCTCACCCAGCGCCGCAACCGCGCCGAGCGAGAGCGTTGGCACGCAAGCGTCACTGGTTCGATCCCAGTATCGCCCACTTGCAAATACCCTGATGGGGCTGGTGATTCCGGCCCCATCTGTGTTTCCATGCCACCTAGGTGCCATTTAGCGCCCGTTTCCACTTCAACTTCCGCATGGGTTTTTTCACCGAGAACCGCAAACCGGATGCTGGCGGTCCGCAGATTAAGGCCTCGGCTCACCTAGCATCTGGGCATGCCAGTGCTGATCACCTGCCCGACCTGCGGTGCTGAGGTCCGACTACTGCCTGATGGTCACGTGAAGGTCCATCGCATTGGTGGCGCCCTTTGCAGCTTCGTCCGTACCGCGAGCAGTGCCTCTGTCGGCCAGGAGAACCCGTTCGCCGACCCAGTAAAGCGGCAGGCACTCCAAGAGCGGCGTGCGCTGCTAAAGGTGCAGGAAGCCGCGGCGAAGGAACGCGAGAAGCGGTCCAAGGAACTTCGCAAGAAGCGGGCGCAGGCCGACAAGGCTCTTCGTGACAAGCTCCAGCTCAAACAGAAGATCGACGGCCTCACAAGAACCGATCGGCGGAAGCGTAAGAAGACCAAAGGCGGCGGGAGTGTCTGGACCATATCCGGCGGTTTGCCGAGCCTGGGAAAGAGGAACTAGTGCCCGTTCACTCAGTCGCTTTCGTCATTCCCCCCGAGATTCAGGCGGGCTTGCTCACCGGGGATCTGATCCGTTACGGCGGCGTCGTCCGGAACATTGCCGGCCAACTGGTCATACACCTGAAAGAAGTCCCGCTCACTCAAAGTGGACGGGAGACTGCGCGTCGTATGTCGGGCACCGTCAGGAATCCCTACGTGCTCGCTGCCGCGGGGTTAGGCGTGGTGGTCATCTCTGGCATTGCGGGCCTAGTGCTGCGCAAGCACAGGAGAGCACAGTCCCTGGTTGACCGCTACAACGCCTCGTTCGCCGCATATCTGGAAGCTGCACAAGGGGGCGCGCTTGAACAAAGCTCCATCGAGCGGTTGATCGCTGACCTCGACGCCGTCATAGCGGCCGCTGCAGGTGGCAAGGTCACGCTCGGCTTGTCGACCAAGCGATCGGATACTTTGGTCAACCTAATTGCGGACTACACACGGCAGCTTGCCGTCGCGAATGCGGTGCAGCTGCCTGCAGCCATAGCCCCTCGAGCCAATTCGGTGGTGAGCTTGCGTGGCTATTTGGAGATGCAGCGCCAAATCTTCAGAGACGCTGCCTAGCTCAGGTCGTCGCGTGCGGACGGCCATCTAAGCTCCTCCGCTCGAGCATCGATTGAGGCGGAAATACCCAGATGGCGAGTCACTCGGTGAGGGGTTCCTAGTGGCTGACCACCAGCGCTTACCGTGCTGGCATGAGACATCATCGTCTGCTCGTCGTTGGCGTCGCGTTCATCGCAGTCGCGTCGCTGGCAAGCTGCGCGACGGGGCCGAGCAAAGCGGAGCTGGCATGCACGGAGATTGCCGACGTGATCGCGGCGAACAATTCCCAGACCGAGGCCCTGCAGGACTATCTCGCTTCGGGCTCCTACGTCGGCACCTCCACCGATGAGCTCCGATGGGCTGCGTTTGAAGATTTGGCGACTGACATCTACTACGTGTCAGTGCCCGCACAGCTTTCCGCTGACAAGAACCGCTTGGTTGAACAGACCCGCTGGGTCGCCAACGTAGGTAGGCGCTTCGTGCCGCCGGATATCGTCGAGTCGTCAGGCGCAACCAATTGGCGGGACGAAGGCAGCGGGGGCGACCCGTTCCACACGCCCTCCTACCTGGAGACGACGGACGCGCAGCAGGTGACGGAGGCCGGCGATGCGATGAAGGCGGCTGCGCTTCAGCTTGCTCAGACGTGCAACTCGCTCGTAGACGACTGAGCCCGCAAGCTGTACATCTGACCGCCGAGGATCACGGCTAAAACGGCGGTTGCGGCTTCTTGGGGGTTATGAACACGGCCGGTCCATCGTCATCGCTGAATGGCCAGAATCCTTCTGGTCCAAAGTCAGGTCCGCCCGCAAGCAGCACGTTGGCCCGGATATCGGCCGGCAGCTCCTCGCAGATGTGCTCGCGTAGGTAGTCCCGCGTCGCCTCGTCGAGCTTCAGCCACCACTTGGAGATGTGCACCATGCGGTGAGCCTGCCAGACATTGGCTAGGAGTCCGAGGCCTACGGTGCGGTTGATAAGCGGCTCGCTTCTGATCTCGCATCATGGAGCCATGGGACTTTTCAAGTCACCCGAAGAACGCGACGCGGCTCAATCGCGGAAGGCAGAGGCGAGGTGGGCTGCATCTCCCATCGGTAAGGCTACTGCGGCAGCGCGGGAGGGCCGAAGACTCCTCGAACTTGAGTTCGACCGGGATGCAAAAGACGATGCGGCTGACCTCGAATCGATCGAGGCTCTCGGCTGGCGAGTCGAGTTCGCAAGCTACTACTTCGTTCCGAACCACCAATCGGATAACAGCATCTCAGGCGCAACTCGGGCTAGGTATCTCTTCAGATGGACGAGCGGTACGGGTTCGAAACTGGCAGTCGAGACGGTGACGGACGTTTCATCTACGATTTGAACCGTCGGTCGCGTACGGCGGCCGTTAGGTGCGGGGCCGGCCGCTCGAGTTCGGGAGCACCGTGCGCCGCGACGAGACCTGGCATCCGATCCTGGCGGCTCGCGAGGGGCCGCCATGGACGTTCACGATGGTCAACCCGCAAGGCAAGGACTACGGGCTAATTACCATGCGGCGCGACTCGCGCGACTACATGGTGCAAAACCGCATAGGCATCCTTCTCGGCTACACCAGGACGCTCCTAGACGCCGTAGACCTGATTCACCGGCACTACGTACTCGCCCACGCTCCGCGAGGCCCCGTGAACGGTAAATAGCGGCCACCGTGCGTGACCTAAGCCGCGGCGTCGTAGACGCTCGTCCCATCGTCGAAGTAGCTCTCGAACATGTGCTGGTAAACGGCGTCGCACTTCGCGCGGTACAGCTCGGCGGTATAAGCCTCAGGCAGGATGCGGTCGAGTCCGGACTCGATCTCCACGCGAACTGCCGCTCTTGACTGTTGACGTTTGCGCCAATCGATCACGAGCCGCTCGCGCTTGATGGCCGCCAAAAGTTCCCGGCCTCCGAGTTTGAGCGCTTGCTCCTCAGCTGGGTTGAGCGTGGGCGGAGGTTGTAGCAGCAAGTCGTAAATTGCCAACTCCTCTTCCGTCAGGCCCTCTCGGACAGCACGTTGCTCCTCCTCGAGCAGGGAACGTGACAACTGGACAAGCTCGTCGAAGAACTGCTGGATGTTCGACGAACCGGCGTTGTAGCGATCGATCATTTGTTGAAAGCGGTCAAGCCAGTCTTGTCGCGTGGGGTTGAGCTCGGTGAGGGCAATAATGCGTCGCTCGATGATCGCCCTCAGCCTCTCAATCTCGGCCCGCTTCGTGTTGCTCTTCGCAAATTTGGCAATCAGAGCTGTGAAGTCGATGTCAGAGAGATTGATTGGACGTGATTGCTGCTGCTCAGGCGCTCGGATGACGTAGGCATTGGCTGCGACGGATCGGTCAAGCAATTGGTCTATCTGCTGCACAACGTCACTGATATCAGGCGCAGGCTCGTCCTTCGTCAGCTCCTTCGACAGGTAATGCAGAGCAGCTCGCGTTGGTCCGAAGTCGGTTGCCCGAGAGTCTGGCAGGACCGCTTTGAAGAGTTGATTGACGACCCGCTCGTGAGTCAGGAACTCAATTCTGGTCGCGTCGTTGATGAGGATTCGTTCAATACAGGCATCCGCCTGGGTCATCACGTCGAAGCCCGTCGCCTTGATCAGCGCTTCAAGGTCGACGCCGATCTGCTTACAGAACGCGATGGCGCCGGCCTCGGCTTGGGTCAGGAGGGCAACCAGCTCTTCCTTTCCCTGGATCGGATCCGCACCCTCTCCGTTGTCGCGTCGAGGCGTGTACAGGGCTAGGGCTTCCCGGAGCCGATTGAACACCCCGACATAGTCGACAATGAGTCCGTTCTCCTTGCCGGGATACACGCGATTGGCTCGAGTGATCGTCTGCAGGAGCGTGTGATTCTTCAACGGCTTGTCAAGGTAGATAGTTGAACACGACGGCACGTCGAAGCCGGTCGACCACATGGCGCAAACGAACACGAGTCGAAGCGGATCGGCCGGATCCTTGAATTTGGACTCAAGGTCTTCCTCGATCATCCGCTTCCGATGCGGGACGATATCGAGACCGAGGTCGCGCATGTCGGCGAGTTCGTTCTGTGCCTGCGACACGACGACCGCCAGATCCGTGGTAGCCAACAGGCGTTGTTGCGCCATCAGAGCATCCTGCTCGGCCGCGTCCATATCCTGCTGTTGCAGGCGTAGCTCGATACCTGTCGAACGAGCTCGGAGTCTCGCACGCACCTTGTCGTGCATGCGGACGGCCGTCGCCTTGTCGATGCTGACGACCATCGCCTTGCCGAAAAAACCGCGCCCGAGAAAATGTTCCACCAGATCGTCCGCGACACGCTCAAGCCGTTCGTCGCGCGTGATCAGGTGGTACTCGCGGCCGAAATGCCGTCGGAGGGCCCCCTCTTGCTCCTCGTCGAGCGTGGCCTGCTCGACGATCGCTTGAAACTCCTCGCCGAAATTGTCGTTTGCAAGCTGTAGTTCTGGAGTTCGGTTCTCGTAGTAGAGGGGTACGGTGGCCCCGTCCCGAATTGACTCGTGGTAGTCGTACACACTCACGTAGTCACCGAAGACCTCGCGCGTGAGCTCCTCACCAGCAAGGAGTGGCGTGCCAGTGAATCCCACGAAGCGCGCACGCGGGAGCGCGTTCCGCATGTTGAGGGCAAGAGTGTCGTATTGACTGCGATGCGCCTCATCGACCATCACAATTACGTCGTCGCGAGCGGACAACTGTGGATAAATGCCGCCTCGCTCTGTTCGGAACTTGTGAATCAGAGTGAAGACGTAGCGATGGTCCTCTCCGAGAAGGATCTTCAGGTGCTCGGCGCTGGTGGCCTGGACGTGGGCCTCGGTAACAACTCCTGCCTGTAGGAACTCCCGGTAGGCTTGCTTGTCGAGGTCATCACGATCGGTGACCACAACGAATGACCAGTTGCCGGGCTTCTTCCGCAGAATTTTTTGGCTGAGGAACATCATCGACACGGTCTTGCCGCTACCTTGCGTGTGCCAAAAGACGCCCAGGCGCCCCGCATCGGCATCGGCATCGGTCATTCCATCAAGGCGTGCAATCGTGGCATTGACACCGAGGTACTGGTGATTCTTGGCCACGAGCTTGACGAGCCCATGTTCCTTCTCCTGGAAAACGATGAAGTTCTCGCATAGATCGAGCAGCCTTTCCGGAGTCGCAATTCCGCGCAGCATCCGCTCGAGAGATACCACCGCACCGAGCTCGTTCTCGGTGTCGACATAGCGCCAATCCGCGAAGTGCTCCCACTTCGAGGTGATCGTGCCGAGTTTGCTCTCTCGGCCGTTGGAGAGAACGACGAGTTGGTTGAGCTGGAAAAGGCGCGGAACGGTGTCCCTATAGTCACGCAGGTTGTCATCGTAGGCATGCCGAAGATCGCGGTGACTTGCTTTAAGCTCAATAAATAAGAGAGGGATGCCGTTGACGAATCCCACGAGATCAGTGCGCCTGCGGTAGAGGTCGCCCACCACCCAAAGCTGAGAAACTACAAGGAAGTCGTTGTTGTGTGGAGTGTCCCAGTCGACGAGCCGAACGGTGGCGACGTCGCTCGCTCCGCTTCCCCGCCAGACGGTCACTTTGACACCGTCCCGCAGAAGCTGCCACCCGGCGAGATTTGCGCGGGTTCGGTCCATGAGCGAGCGATCAGCTACGACAGTGTCGATTGCTTGTTCGATGGCTGCGTCACGGATCTCGTCGTCGAGATGTGCGTTGATGCGAGCGAGCACCGCGCGTAGCCGGGTCGTCAGAACGACCTCGCTCTGGTTGTCCCGACCCAACGTTCCCTCGGGCCCAAGCACCTCCGTGTATGCGTTGATGGTCGTCCAGCCAAGTTGCCCGAGCAAAGCGATAGCGGGTTGTTCGACTACGGAGTCCTCGGTGAAGCGGACGACGCTCACAGTCCTCCTTGGTTTGCGATGCCGGTTTGTTGCCAGGCAAGCTCGCGTTCTTCCACGCGAGACGCGTCGACGTTGATATCTGCCAACTCGATCTGGCCGGCAACGAGCTTTGGCAGGAGAAGTGAGCGTTGAGAGTTCAGGGACCGATTCATGCTTGCGAGAGTTTCGAGGGTCCTCAGCTTCGGAGCCATAAGGTCCTCGAACTCGCTGACCCTCTTCGCGGAATGGGCCGGAAGCATCAACTGCGCCACCACATCCCAATTGGCCCGAGGCATCTTCGTTCCTTGCGATGTAGCCACGGCGTGGGCAACCAGCTTGTCCGACGAGAGAAGAGCGGCCACGAACGCGGATTGACGCAAGAGCCGTGGGCGCAAGATGATGATGTCGGAGGAGGCGATTCCAGCAAAAGGGGCCAGGGCAACCTTGTGGAAGTAGGGCCGAATCTTTCCGAACAGCACGTCCCCTTTTTCGAATCGAAGCTTGGTACTGGAGACGGATCGCGGGTCACCAGCCTCCTCAATGGTTAGCTGTCGACGAGGAAGGTGCTCTAAGCCGAGGTAAGGCGTTCCCTCGTCAACGCTGCCTGGAAGGACGGATTGTCGAACGTCCGTGACCACATCGCCAACCCGTTGACCGATGGCTTGGGCCAGATCAGCGGCGGTGTCCCAGTCGAACCAATGATCGAAGGAAGCGCGGAGCGCCTGCTCGAGGATCGCTGTCCGTCTCTGGTTGTTCTCAATGAGATCGTCGTACGCAGACAATATGGTTGCGATCTTCCGCTGCGTTTTGAGGTCAGGCAGTGAGCTGAACCGCAGCGCGCGAATATCAGAGAGATTCAAATGAGGGACCGTCGACCCTCCGGCTTGCCCGGCAAACGTGGACTGAACTTCTGGGCCGTTCAGGACATAGTTGAGGAAGTGGGCACTGACCTTCGTGTGATGAGGACGGATGAGGACGGTGCGCTGGCCCAGAACGGGATTCAACCCATCAGGGATAAGCGCGACGCCCCCTACCGGCGCCTCTCTTGCGAGAATCAAGTCTCCGCCGCGCGGAACCGCCCGTCGAGTCCACTGGCTGTAGGTGTCATCAGAGACTCGTTGAACCCCCGTCAATAGGAAGCGTCCGCGCCCGATGTTGGGAGTTCTGATTAGCGGGTGGCCAATAGCCGCTTGCGGGGCTGTTTTGTGCTCACAGTCGTAGATTCCCGTGGTGATGCTTCGGAGTTCAGTCATTCGCGGGGCCCAGCAACACTGCAAGGTTCGCCTGCACCTCGTCCGAAAGCGCCGATGCATCACTGGTCAGCGACGCGAACTCCTCAGCGAGCTCCTCGAGATGCACCTGAAAATCGACGCCATCGTCGCCCGCAATGGTCGTGCCGACGTAGCGCCCCGGGTTTAGACTCCAGCCTTTCTCCTCAATCTCGTTCATGGTTACTCGAGCGCATAGCCCCGGAATGTCGCGATAGGCGCCTTCAGGGAAGTGCTCGATTGTCAGTGATGCGGTCTCATCGGATTCATCCCGATGCGTTGCCGAGTCGAGTGGAAGCTCTCCCCGATGAAGCCGAACGATGTTGGCTAGAAACTCCAGCTGCTCTTCGCTGAACGTCCTATGTGCTCGATCGATCTGAGTGAAGATCTGCTTGGCATCGATGAAAAGAACTTGATCGGCACGCATCACATCGCGTTCCTTTGCGCGGTCGAAGAACCAAAGCGTGCAGGGGAGAGTCACCGTAAGAAAGAAGTTTGTCGAAACGGCAAGAATCACGTCGACCGAGCCTGTTTCGAGGAGGCGTCGGCGAATCTCGAGCTCCGAGCCTCGAGCGTCGCCCGCAGAGTTGGGCATAACAAATCCTGCTCGACCCGCATCGTTGAGTGCAGCGTAGAACATCTGCACCCATAGGTAATTGGCGTTATCTGAGCTGGGAAGCCCGAAAGGGAAGCGAGCATCGTTGGTTAAACGGGTTTTGTCGACTCCATTCACATTGAACGGAGGATTTGCCATGACGAAATCAAAAGCGCCGACCATCTGATGCGGGTCTTCGTAGAAGCTGTTCGCCTCGGCGATGTCGCCAGCCAGTCCGTTCACGGCGAGATTCATTTTTGCCAGTCGCACGGTGTCGCGCTCCTTCTCTTGCCCATATATGGACAAGACCTGGTTGCTAGCCTCGCGATGGCCCTCGACAAAACCGGCGCTCTGGACAAACATGCCGCCAGAGCCTGCCGCTGGATCCAAGATGCGACCCCCATGCGGCTCGATGACCTCGACAATGAGGCGGACCAACGGCGTCGGAGTGAAGAATTGCCCTCCCCGTTGTCCCTCGCCCATCGCGAACTTCGCCAGGAAGTACTCGTAAACCTTGCCGTAGGCGTCGCCCGAGATGCCGGTCATAAGCTCGTCAACCTGTCGCAATAGGCCGACGATGATGGGGTTTCCCAGGGTGGCGTATGTCAGCGGAAGCACGCCACGCAACTCATCGTTCTCTCGCTCGATGGCACGCATCGCGTCGTTCATCGCTCTGCCCAGGTCGGCACCTTCCGGCAAGTCCTTGAGAAAGCCATATCGAGCCTCGGGCGGGACGAAAAGCACGCCCCGCGACTGGTAGTCGGCTTTACCGATGGCACGACGGCCAGAGGAGCCACCGGAGAGTTCTGCCTCGGCTTCGGCGAACCGCTGCTCTGCGTGCCTCAGGAAGATCACCCCGAGCACCGGTGTCTTGTAGTTGATTTGGCTCAGATTCGAGTTGGCGCGCAGGTCGTCGGCAATAGCCCACAGCTTCGACTGCACGGCGAGGATGTCATCGGTCATCGAGCCTCATCGTAGGAGCGCCGACGCTCGCGCGGCCGGTTGCACCAACGGCGGGGCGTCCACCCGCGCTCCGATCCGCTGAATGATCAGCGTCGCTGGTCTGTGGTCGAGTTCTTGAGCGGCGTCACAGGGCGATAGTTCCGCGGGCTGCGGCGGGGGACCAATGGATTCAGCACACACGAAGGACGAGGGCGAATCGATGGCACAGGTTGGAGCCGGCCCGGCCGGCAAGGCGCGCGAACGAACGATCAACTTCTATCAGATCGTCAAGTTCAAGAATCAGTCCGTCAACAAACGCATGAAGCACGCCGACTGGCAATCCATCTTGAAGGCGATCGAGGGCAAGCCTCTCAAGACCCGGCTTGTGACCAGCGCCACTCGCACCTTGATCGGTGAAGTCCTTTCGGTCGACGGGGAGCTGCATCTCAAGTTGATGGTGGTCCGAGACCAGGACGCGTAGCTGGATGTATACGACCCCGAGGCCGGATCCATCGACGAACTTTCGTTGGGGGAGAAGGGCCAGCTCGTTGAGACCTCAATCGTCGCGTTCCTTAGTTACGGCAACGTCATCGGCTTCATCCAAGGCTCGACCAGCGCTCCAACGCCGCGAGCGTTCGAGGAGTGGCTGAACGGTCTGAGGTTGCTGGGTAACGGACTGGTCATCGAGACCGAGGTCATGGTGTCCCACGAGGTGCAGCAGCTGCTGAAGGAGTCCTCCGAGGTGTCGCAGATCGAGGTCAAGATGCACACGAATCGTGCCGACGCTCTGAAGAAGCGCGGGTCGAAGCCTTCGGATGTGCTCAAGTCCGTCAAGTCCGAGTTTGGTCCCATGACCGTCACCGTCACCGTCACCGTCAAAGCATCGGAGCGAAGGATCAGAAGAAGGGTCGGGACCCCGTCTGGGCTGACGCTCAGATTCTGGCTGACGCATCCGACGCGCACGAGATCGCGAGGGCCAAAGCGCGTCTGGATTCCACTAGTTTCCGTGTATGAATCAGCCCCTGATCTGCACTTTCGGCGCTAATGCGCCGGTCCCATCAGGGTACCCAATTCTCCTTAGGTCCCAGTATCGCCCACCACAAAATCCCTGGTCAACCGGGATTATTCGTTCTTCGAACCGCCATAGTCAAAACGAAGTCACTATCGTGCTGCTGGTCAGTACATGCAAACTGCAGTTGGAGTTCGGTGAGCAGTATCAGCAAGGAGAGTTCGCGGTCATTCCGCGACTGAGGGCCGCGGAGCGGCAGCTAAAGCGGAGCTGGAACCGTATTCGACGGCCCTAGGCTTGCTTTGGAGGCTCAACTATGGAAGTTGTATACGGCGATCAGAGGCAGAAAGCGGCCAACGAAGCGCTGGTCGACGCGCTGGGACCGCTTGTTGCCGAAGGCACCCTCTACCTTGGCTACCCGGTCTTGACCACCGCGGACACCCGGGTACAGGTGGACGCCCTGCTTGTGTCGTTGGAACGGGGCCTCATCGCCTTTCAGTACGCGGATGACCGGCCCATCGACGACGGCGCCTGGCAGGAGGTGATCGACAGCCAGGACCGGCTCTACGCAATCTTGGAAGGTCATCTGTCGCGGCATGACGCGCTCCGTAGGCGGCGTGGCCTAGCCTTCGACGTCGTCACTGTCACTCTTTTTCCGGACCCGGTGATGAGCCCAGCGGATGCGGAGGGTGCCTATCTCAGCGTGGAGCAATTGCACGACTTTGTCGCCGCCGTAGCTCCACTCGACTTTCCGCTATACGTGAGTTTGCGGTCTGCGCTAGAGCGGGTCACCAACATCAAGCCGATCAAGAAGAGAAACGGCGTGACTCGGGAGGATTCCCGTGGTGCCATCATGAAGAAGATTGAGAAAGGTATAGCCAACCTCGATAGATGGCAGAAAAAGGCCGCAATAGAGACGCCCGATGGCCCTCAGCGCATACGTGGGCTCGCCGGGTCAGGGAAGACGGTGGTGCTGGCCTTGAAGGCTGCCTACCTGCATGCCCAGCATCCTGACTGGAATATCGCAATCACGTACTATTCGCGGTCCCTATCTCAACAGATTTCTGGTCTTGTGACGCGATTCTCGTTCGAACACAGCTATGAGCCGCCCGATCCCGACCGACTCCGTGTCCTTCATTCCTGGGGCGGCGGCGGCAACCCCGGTCTGTATACGACTATGGCACGAGCAGTCGAGGCGCCTGTACGAGACTTCCAATACGCGAGCGGTCTCTATGGCATGGATGACGCGTTCCGTGGGATCTGTCGCGAGTTGCTCGACTACACCGAGGACATGGCCGTCGAACCGATTTTTGATGCCGTGCTCATTGATGAAGCACAGGATCTGCCCAGCGAGTTCTTCCGCCTCATCTATCGCTTCACAAGTGAGCCAAAGCGCATCGTTTGGGCCTATGACGAACTGCAACGCCTCTCGGACTCCGCTATGCCATCCACACTCGAACTTTTTGGTGAGGGGGATTCAGGAGAACCACTGGTCAACATCGAGAACCGGACCGGCGAGGCTAGGAAGGACATTGTCCTCGAAGTTTGCTATCGGAACACTCCCTGGGCATTGGCCACGGCGCACGCCTTGGGGTTTGGTATATACCGAGATGCAGGCCTGGTACAGCATTTCGACGACTACGAGTTGTGGGCACAGATTGGGTATGAAGTAGTTCACGGGGCGCTACGCGAGGGTGCCTCGGTCACTCTAAGACGATCCGCGGCGAGTTACCCGCCGTACTTCGCCGAACATCTCGACTCGACCGACGCGGTGGTTCTCGGCTCCTTCGAGAACGAGGCGGCCGAGGACGCGTGGGTGGCGCGCGAGATCGAGAGGAATCTCACGGTCGACGAGCTAGAGCACGACGACATCCTGGTTGTTATCCCTGACACCTATACGGCAAAAAAGAGGGCGGCGCGGCTGTCGTTGGCGCTCGCGCGGCGCAATATCCCTTCTCACAATGTTGGAGTGAACACCTCGGCTGAGGAAGTCTTCCTCCCGGGTTCAGTCGCGATGACCCAGATCTACCGGGCCAAAGGTAACGAAGCCCCGATGGTCTACGTCCTTGATGCTCAATACGGAACGCGTGGGACGAGCCTTGTCCACAGCAGAAATATATTGTTCACCGCGATCACTCGGAGCCGGGCTTGGGTTCGGATCACTGGGCACGGCACGGGAATGGACATCGTGCAGCGCGAGGTGAAGGCCGTACAGGAGAAGGCATTCGAGCTCGTGTTCACTCTGCCCACGGCAGACGAGCTTGCGCTTCTGCGCCGGGTACACAGGGACCGTCCGTCCGCTCCCTCGCGCAGCGTGAAGCGAGTGTCCGACAATCTGTACTCACTGCTGGATCAACTCGAACGAGGCGAGATCGAAGTGGCGGACCTACCGGTCGACGCGCGCGAGCGACTCCTGCGGCAGTTGGGCGAGCAATAGCGCGATGCCGGCCGCGCGCACTCTCAAAGAACAGATTGAAAACTTCTCTAGTTTTCTCGTCGAGGAGGATTTGGCAGTAGCGGTGAGCCCGGTTCTCCTGCACAACGACGAGAGCCAGGTGAGCTGGCACAGACGCGATCCTGACCGCAAGTTTCTAGAAACGCGCGAGCATCACTCGATCACTAATTGGAAGTCGTGGGCGCGGAACGGTGTGTTCACGGTGATGCTTTTCGATGGAGCGTTGCTCCAAATCGCGTTCGAGGTGAGGGATGAAGTAATTGTCGGGCACCGGCTCGCGTATGTGCCTTGCCCATACCAAGACGCGGATCAGGTGCTCATGCAACTGGGCCTCGATGATTTCATCGAATACTACGAAGCTGTGGGGCTTGCGTCCGCTCGTCTCGAAACGGCGGTGCGATTCGACTACGACCCGAGAGCGGCGAAGCTGGGGCATCCAGCGTCACATCTCACGCTGAACTCGTCCGACGTACGGATCGCGTGCGTAGGGCCGGTGAGCCTCGCCCAGTTCGTGCGGTTCGTGTTCGGTCACTTCTACCCTGGCTTGCAACGGGTGCGGGACTACTTCGAGACACTTCCCAAACCGGGCCACTTCTCACCCTCCATCACCTCTCTAGAGGCATCGGAGATGCACCTCGCTTGGGACATCGGCTGAGCCTCGCCAATGCTGCTCCTTCATGCTGAGGGGCCGTCGACGGCGAGGTGTTTCGAGCGAGGGGGGCCAATCCCTCGCCCGGACGGAAGCGAGTGCGTTCGTGCGCGTCCGATGACCGCGCTCTGATCCTGCTCCGTGGCCGCTTCTTTCTGGCAGGAGCACGATTGCAGATGCCTTCCGGTCGTCGTTCCCGCCATATGTCATACGCCATATGTCATACGCCATACGCCATACGCCATACGCCGTACGTCACGATCAACGTAACGAGGACTGGGGCCGGCGGTGACGTGCCAGTTGGCCCTTCGAGACGAGGGGCGAGCCCCCGCGACCGATGCGGGGTCCCGAGACTCCTGCGCCACTGTCGGCGACCGAGGGGCACCTGGGCGACAGGCGACCTACAGCCCAAGCCACGACGTGCACCAGGTGGCACTCGGACCCGAACCCGCGTGCGCAAGATTCCCTCGGCGTAAGCCATCGATTTGGACATCACCGTGCCGACCTCCCCGATCGCGACATCGTGCGCGAAAATGAGACCGTCGCGGATCATTCCCGACGTCGAAAACTGGACCTCTTCCCCATCGACTTCGATGTCGAAACGTCCCAGGACCTCCTCGGGGCGCTCGAACTCAACCAAGTAGTTCAACCCCGCCTCGACCACGAGCTGCAACAGCGCCGCTACCCGATCGAAGGCCGCTGAGTACGATGCAGGACGCCCCGCCAGTGACCCGATCGCGTCATCTGGCTTCGCCTGCCGGAATTCCTGCCGTCACATGGTGAGATCGGGCTCATACGCGTCGACCGCCGCATCCCGTACCTGGTGGACAAGCTCGGCGTTCACCTGGCAAAGCTGCGCCTTGTCCTCCGCGGTCAGAGCGGCTCGGGCTCGCGCGAAATCCTGCCACAAGACAGTTTTGTCCCAGCGACTCCGCAACTCGAACGCTGCCGTCTTGAGTTCTACGTCCTTCGCCAAGCCCGTCGAATGCGAGCCGGCCGCCGACCCGCGCGATCAGACGGCACATTCTCGAAACTCGAGACGGAATTGGATCATTGCGAAATTAGGCCGGGTCGAGCCACATTCGACGGTGATACCTAACGTTCTCCAGGTTCACCGAGTGAGCGCCGACAAACGTCAGCTGACCAAGTTGTCCGCCGCTGGGTCTGGCTAAACGAAAGTCATCCAGGATCACAATCCCGCCCAGGTCCAGCTGTGTGTGGTGGTTGGGACAGAGGCATAGCAAGTTGTCGAAGGTGTCGCCCCCGAGATGCGGGCGTCCGAGGGGACGCACGTGCGCACCTTCCGCATAGAGGCGCTCGCCACGAGCCTCGATCGCTGTCCCGCAGACTTGACAGCGAAATCCGTAATTGGCCTTGATCTTGCGTGACAGAGCAGTGTCTCGAATACGGCGAGTGACGGTCGCGATCGCAAAGGCAGGGTCTGTGTCGGGCTCAATTCTGGTCACAAGGGCCGCTTGCTCAGGCACACGGTCCAGTCGGAACCGCAACATCAAGAACCCTTCCCGTCCCCGAGAAATTGAGTAGTCGGTTACTAGGAACAGCCCCGCGTATTGATATCCGGTTGGTGGCGAATAAGGAGACTTGTGCCCTTCCCCGCGAGTCACACGAACCGGCAAACCCTGAACCCAGCTCGTGATGAGACCAGCATTGCCAGAGTCGTCCGGCGACTGATCCCGGACCTGGCGATTGCCATCCCGGCCCCCGTGACCGGTGTAGATGAGCGAATCGCCGTAGTCCTCATCGTCCGGGTACCCTCCGGACAGGACGATTGAGTCAGCTCCTTCTCGACCCGTTCCCGAGATGCCTGCCATGTACGGGGCGTGCACATTGAAGAAGGCGACTTCTGCGCGGTCGACGAATAACTGACCAATGCGCACCCCGTCGGGTGTCCCGAAGAACCTGTTCATAATGCTGCGCCACCCCCTTGTGCTCACCTATTGCACCACGGGCCGTACGACAAGGGACCTAGCGAGAGGCCCTCGTCTCAATTCGGCACAGATGGCCCTCCATTCGCGATGCGACCCTCCGCCACTCCAAACCTCATGCGTCGGCGCGAGTACCAGCAGGAACGAAGCGCCCAACTTGCGCGCCCCGACGGCCACACTGGGCAGAAAGGGTCGCACCGATTCGGGTCAGCAGCGCCGGTGCCGTCCGGATGCCGATCGCCGCGACGCCGCCCGTGGCGGCAGCGAGTAGACGAGCAGTCCACGTATCGCGGCGCACGTCAATTCGCGTTCGGCGATCAAGCCGCGGACAGAAGCGGCCGCCACCCGCGGGTCGCGGCGGTGCCGACGATCGACAAGCCTCCAACCAGTATCGCGGCTGCCGAGCTGCGGACGCCCGCTTGCTCGCCTAGTTGGAGCTCCCACAGGCCCGGCATGCCCACACGGTGGCCCCGTGGTTCACCGGCGGGCAATGTGGAGTACGTATTTGGCGCGCTGCAAATCTCGTGCCGAGAGCTACAGGCCTTGCACCACCGCCGCGATCAGCGCTTCCGCATTCTTCCGCGCCAACTCAGTACGCGCCGGTGAGACCTCGAGATCCGCCATGAACACGTTGCCGAGCGCGACAGTGAGCACTCCGTAGGCGACCGCATTCACGCGATCGGCCTCAACGGAAGGCGCGGCGGCCGTAAGCAGATGCTGCAGCTCCATGAGTGACGTCAGATACGCACCCGTCACGACCTCGCGGATGCGCTCGTTCGAGCGAGATGCATCGATGAACGCCAATGCCGCGACGTTCTCTGGACCCGGCTCCGCAAAGCCGCCGAAGAGGTAGTCGAGAGCCGCCTCGACGGTGGTGGTGCCTGCCGGAAGGAATGACCCGACGGGCTCTCCCGAAGCGACCGCATCGGGCCCAGGGACCTCGCCGAGGTACAGCAGCGTCGCGGCAGCGGCGAGGATCTCGTCGCGGTTGCCCGCGAAGTGGCGCACATGCCCTCGCGCCATGCCAGCCTCCGCCGCGATGCCGTCGAGGGTGGTTGCGGCGAGGCCGTTGTTGGCGAGACAGCGGATGGCCGCCTCCAAGATCTGACGACGACGAGCGTCGGCGACACTCGGCCGGCCCATATCTGTCTCCCAGTTTGTTAGTCCTACTTGACTAGAAACTATCACCCGCCCTAACGTGTCCGCATCGGCAAGGCGAAGAGGACGAGCGTGACAGAGATCGTACGGGTGGGAGCGGCTCCGGGGAGCCCGCTGGCGCGCGAGGCACGGGTGCGGATGCGCGACGGGATCCGTCTCGCGACGGACGTCTACCTCCCCACGACCGAGGTAACGGGCGATGGTGGGGGAGCCTCCGCGGAGGGCATGAGCGCGGCCGCCGCGGACGTACCCGGCGACACGATCCTCATCCGCTTGCCCTACGACAAGAGCGGCCAGTACACCTTCATCCCGCTCATCGCCGAGTACTTCATGACCCGCGGCTACCGCGTGGTCGCACAGGACGTGCGGGGCAAGTTCCGCTCCGAGGGGGAGACCCTGCTCTTCGTCAACGAGGCGCGTGACGGCTATGACACCATCGAGTGGATCACCCAGCAGCCCTGGTCCAACGGCCGGGTCGCCATGTGGGGCGACAGCTACTACGGCTACACCCAGTGGGCCGCCGTCTCCACCCAGCACCCCGCGCTCAAGGCCATCGCACCGCGCGTCACCGGCACGACGCTGGGGGAGCCCGTGCACCGCAACGCCGGCGACATCACCCGCGGCGTCGAGATGGGCATCACCTACCTCTACCCGCTCAGTTACTTCCACTCGCAGGACGCGTTCTTCTGGGAGCTCGACCCGCAGCGCCGCCCGTTCAGCGAGCAGGCCGAGGACGCGATGGCGGCCATCGGATCACGATCCATCTCGTACGACCAGTGGTTCCCGCGGCCCGTGCACCTGCGCCGGTTCCCCGACGGCCACCCTTTCGACGCCCGCCCGGTGCCGACGCTGCAGACGATCGGGTACTGGGACAACTGCGCACCGCAGTCCTGGGCCGACGTCGCCGAGATCGAGGCCCGGCCTGCCTGGGCGCTCAATCACTTCCTGCGGCTTGAGCCCATGGATCACGAGTCCTTCTACCTCAACGATTCCGTCGAGCAGCGCGTCGAGGAGCGTCCGGAGGAGCAGATCCGCAGCGAGCTGCCCCGCATGCTCGACGCCGCGCTCGACTTCTTCGAGGTGTTCGTGCGCGACAACGGGTCGGCGAGCGACATCCCGCGGGTGAGCTGGGCACTATCCGGCACGGATGAGGTGCGCACCAGCGCGTCGTGGCCGCCGGCGGGGACGCGAGAGCTTGAGCTGCACGCAACCATCGATGGGGGCCTCGCCTCAGGATCTGCCGAGGGCACTGATGCCGAGCAGATCGTCAGCTGGACGCACGACCCCGCAGACTCTGTGCCGTCGAGCGCGCGCAACGCCTTCGCCTTCCTCCTGGACAAGCCGGATGAGGCACCGCTGGGCGAGCGCGACGATGTGCTGACCTTCACCGGCCAGCCCGTGGAGCAGCCGATCGACCTCGTCGGCCCGGTGCGGGCTCGTGCTCAAATCAGCTCCGACGGACCGGTCATGGACCTGTTCGTCCGACTGCTCGATGTCTCGGAGGACGGCTCGGCGCTCCGAATTGCCCGCGGGCAGCGCCAGCTCGTCGACGCCTCCGTCGCCACGAACATCGAGCTCGACCTCGGCCATCTCGGCTACCGACTGGCCGCCGGCCACCGGCTCGGCGTGCAGGTCGCGAGCACCGACTCCCCGGAGTTCCTGCCGCAGCCCGGCACCGGCGAGGATCCCTGGTCCGCCACCACCCTGCGCACCAACCGGCAGTCCATCGCGATCGGCGGACCCGACGGCCTCGCGATCACCGTGACCACCCTCGATTCCGCCTTCGACCCCAGCGATGGAGACACCCCATGATGCAGCCACGCCTGGAGTTCGCCTTCGAAGTCCGCGTCGACATCGCCCCGCATCTGCCCATCGGGCGCGGCGCCGACGAGCAGCTCAGCTTCACCCCGATCACCGGCGGCACCGTCGCCGGCCCGCTGCTGACCGGCGAGGTGCTGGCAGGCGGAGGCGACTGGGCGGTCGAACGCAGCGGCACGGCGCAGCTCGAGGCCCGCTACCTGCTGCGCGCAGACGACGGCGCGGTCATCGACATCCTCAACCGGGGCTACTACCGGGCATCGGACGAGGTCATCGCCCGCGTCGAGGCGGGCGAGCACGTACAAGAGGAGGAGTACTACTTCCGCACCGCTCCCGTGTTCCAGACCGACGCCCCACAGCACCGCTGGCTCGCCGAGCACCAGTTCATCGGCCTCGCCCGCGACGAGGACGGCCAGGTCTGCGTCCGGGTCTTCGTGCTGCGCTGATGACCGATCCGACGTCCAGCACGATGCCTGACCCGAAGTTCGACGCGATCTTCGTCGGCGGCAGCGCGTTCACGGCCGGCTGGGAGCGATCCCGACCGCTGGGCGTCGGCGTGCGGGACGGACGGATCGCCGCCATCGCCCAGGACGACGAACTGCGCGCGGCCGGTGGGGGAGAGGTCGTCGAGCTGCGCGGCGGGATGGTGCTGGCCGCCTTCCACGACGCGCACGCGCATCCGATCGCCGGCGCCATCGAGCTGCTGCTCTGCGACGTCTCGGGAGAGCCCGATGCGGAGTCCACCCTGAACCGGATCGCCGCCTACGCCCAGGCGAACCCCGACGTGCCGTGGATCCGGGGCGGCGGCTGGACGATGTCGCACTTCGCGGGCGGCACCCCGAGCCGGACCCTGCTCGACGCGATCGTGCCCGACCGCCCGGTCGTGCTGCTGAACCGGGACCACCACGGCTCCTGGGTCAACTCGCGCGCCCTTGAGGCGGCGGGCATCGCCAAGGACACCCCGGACCCGGCGGACGGACGCATCGAGCGCGACGCCGATGGGTCGCCGTCCGGCGTGCTGCACGAGGGTGCGATGCGCCTGCTCGATGGCATCGCCCCCGCCGTGCCGGACGAGCTCGCGGCGCGTGCACTGCTGCGCGCCCAGGAGGACTTCTTCGCGCTCGGCATCGTCGGCTGGCAGGACGCCTACGTCGGCGCGACCGCCGGAGTCGACGATCTGCTCGAGACCTACCTCGCCGCCGTCGCGGACGGATCACTGCAGGCGCGGATCACCGCGGCACTCTGGTGGAAGCGCGGCGAGGGCCTCGGCCAGCTCGAGCAGCTCATCCAGAAGCGGGAGCGCGTCGCGTCCCTCGGCCGATCCGACGTCCTGCTGGCCGACGCGGTCAAGATCATGGTCGACGGCGTCGCGGAGAACTTCACCGCGGCCATGTCGCAGCCATACCGCGACCCGCACGGGCACAGCACAGGGGAGCGCGGCCTCACCTTCCTTGACCCGGTGCAGCTGGAGGAGGCGCTCGTCGCCCTCGACGACGCCGGCTTCAGCGTGCATCTGCACGCGCTCGGCGATCGGGCGGTCACCGCGTCGCTCGACGCGATCGCGGCCGCTCGCCGGGCCAACGGACCGACCGGCCTGCGCCACCAGCTCGCCCACCTGCAGATCGTCCAGCGCAACGACGTCGCGCGGTTCGCGGAGCTCGGTGCCACCGCCAACCTGCAGATGCTGTGGGCAGCGGTCGACGATCAGCTCGACGAGCTGACGTTCCCGTTCATCGCCGAGGAGCTGATCGCCCGGCACTATCCGCTGCGCGAGCTGCGGGACTCCGGCGCCGTGCTCGCCGCCGGATCGGACTGGCCCGTCTCGACCGCCGACCCGATGCAGGCCATCCATGTCGCCGTGAACCGGGCGGCACCCGGTGCTCAGCCCGATCCGCGGATGGACCCGACTCAGGCCATCGACCTCGCCACCGCCCTCTCGGCGTACACCGCGGGATCGGCGCGCGCCAACGGCCGCTCCGCCTCGACCGGCGCACTGACGACCGGACTGCTGGCCGACCTCGTCGTGCTCGACACCGATCCGTTCGAGATCTCGCCGGCCGACATCTACACCGTCAACGTGCGCGAGACCCGCCTCAGCGGGGAGCCCGTCTACTGGGCGGAGGAGGCATGACCGAGCGCGGCTACCGCCCCGATGATGAGGTCGCGCAGATGCGCCTCGTTCCACAGCTGAGGATCTTCGGCGGTGGCGATGATCGCGCCGCGCAGCAGCAGGTAGGCGATCTGGCCGCTGCGCCGGGCATCGGGATGACCCGACTCGCCGGCGGCGTCGGCGAGCTCGTCCTGGAAGAGGGTCGACTCGCGGCGGAGGCCCTCGCGCAGCTCGGGCTCCACCGGGGCGTTGGCGGCGATCTCGAGGATCAGGGTGCGCAGCACGGGATCGTCGTTCGTCGAGGTGAGCACCGATTCGAGAAGCGCGCCCAGCGGGTCGGCGGGCGCTTCCTGTCCCGCCTGGTCCCGTTCTCCGCGCCAGCGGTCGCGCGCATGATCGAGCGCGTTGCTGATCAGGGCGGCTCGGGTGGGCAGGTAGTTCGTCACGAGTGTCGTGGATCCGCCGAGCTCCCGGGCCACGGATCGGATCGTGATCGACTGCGCGCCGGTCGCCCTGGCCACGCGAACGGTGGCGTCGGCTATGTCGGCGAGGCGCTGCTCGGCGTCGACCTCACGAGGCATGTCGCAACTTTATACACGCCCGAAACACATGTGCAACATTGATGTACAACGCTGTTACAGTACCTGAGCAGTTGACGTCACCGGTGACGGACCGGTACGCGACCCCTGAGAGAGGACACGTCATGAGAACCACCGGTCACGGCGCGCGAACCACCCGACGTGTGCGCAGCATCGCGCTCGTCGGAATCGCCGCGGCACTCGCTCTCACCGGCTGCGCCGCACCGGCGCCCGCCCCATCCGCGACTCCCATCGATACGGCCGACCTGGTCGCCTCGATGCCTGCGGGGAAGACCGCTGTCGACGAGGTGACCTGGGGCCTGGTCGAGGGGGAGCCCCGCTCGCTCGTTCCCGGCGCCGACTACAACTTCGTCTGGCCCAACATCTGCGACAGCCTGCTGCGGGTCAATCCCGACTTCAGCGTCGGCCCGGCCCTCGCCGAGAAGGCCGAGTTCGTCGACCCGGTCACCTTCGTGATCGACCTCCGCCCCGACCTGACGTTCTCCGACGGATCACCGGTCACCCCCGCGGACGTCGTCTACAGCCTGGACCGCAGCCGCAACGACGTCACGTCGGCCTACTACGGCGCATTCGTGCTCGTCTCCTCGATCGAGGCGACCGGCGACAACCAGGTCACCATCAAGTTCAACGCCCCCGACTCGATCTTCCGCGAGGCGCTCACCGGCGGCGCCGGTGCGATCCTCAGCCAGTCGTTCAGCGAGGCGCAGGGCGACGCACTCGGCACCTCGGGCGGCGACATCCTCTGCGCCGGGCCGTACACGCTCGACAGCTGGACCCCGGGCACCGACATCACCATCGCCGCCAACGACGACTACTGGGATGGCGCGCCCCTGGTGAAGAAGATCGTCTTCAAGTTCATTCCGGATGGCACGACGCTCACGAACGCCCTGCTCGAGGGCGAGGTCGACGGAGCGTTCAACGTGCCGCCTGCAAGCCGCGCTGCATTCGAGTCGTCGGACCAGGGTCGGCTGGTCCTCGGCCCGTCCACCGCCTCGTTCTCGTTCGGCCCGACGCGCTCGACGGGGCTGGGTGCCAATGTGAAGATCCGCCAGGCGCTGAGCATGGCGATCGACCGCGAGCAGTACATCCAGACCGTGCTGAACGGGCTCGGCGAGGTGCAGAGCACCTTCGTCGCCCCGTTCAACTGGGCGGGCTCGCCCGAAGCGGACGTCTACCAGGACGCCTATGACGCGCTGCCCGCGCCGAAGGTCGACCTCGACGCCGCCAAGAAGCTGGTGGAGGACTCGGGGGAGGACACCTCGGTGCCGATCAAGATCGCGATCCCGGCCGGCAGCACCGAGCTCTCGCAGACCGCGGCCATCATCCAGAGCGCGGCACAGCAGATCGGACTGACCGTCGAGATCGACGAGCGGCAGGCCGCCGACTTCGGCGCGATCTTCCTGGCCGATCCCGGGCCGCGTGAAAGCGTCGACTTCGTCGCCACCACGGGCTACCAGGAGACGCCGGGCGTGCTGACCTACCCGCAGCTGTTCATCCTCTCGCCGGACCAGGGCGGAATCTTCAACTGGTCGGGCTACGACGACCCCGAGGCGATCGCCGACGTGCAGGCTGCGCGCACCACGCCGGATCCGGCTGAGGCCGCGAAGGCGTACGTCGCGGCGCAGGAGGTCTTCGCACCCGACCTGCTTCAGATCACCCTGGCCGGCGCATACCAGACGACCTTCCTCAACAACCGCCTGACCGGGGCGGTGACCTCGGTCGCCGCCTACGCGAGCCCCTGGGCTCTGCACCTCGGCGGCGAGTGAGGCCGGATGGGTACCTGAGCCGGATCGCTGACTGAATTCAGCTCAGTCGAATAGATGACCATGACGTCGGACGGGAGGAGAGTGCGGATATGACCACAGGTGTTCTGAGGCGAGTGCTCGGCAAGCTCGGAGCGCTGCTCCTCACTCTCTTCCTGGCCAGCGTCGTGATCTACTCGGCGATCCTGCTCACCCCCGGCGACCCGGTCGTGGCGCTGGCCGGCGGTGTGCGGCCGACGCCCGAGCTGATCGCGGTGATCAAGGCGGAGCACCACCTCGACCAGCCGGTCTGGATCCAGTACCTCTACTGGGTGGGCGGTGTCCTCACCGGTGACTTCGGCACTTCGTTCGTCTACAAGACGCCCGTCGTCGACCTCATCGGATCGCGGTTCGGGATCACACTGCTGCTCGTGCTCTACACGGTGCTGCTCATCGTGGTCTTCGGAGTCGGCTCGGGCATCCTCGCCGCCCGCCGCCGCGGGGCCGCGGAGAAGGCGGTGCTCGTCGGCACCTCGGTCGGCGTCGCGATGCCCACCTTCGTCGTCGCGATCCTGCTGATCTTCATCTTCGGCAGATTGCTTGGCTGGTTCCCCGTGTTCGGCGCGGGGGAGGGCCTGCTCGACAACCTGTACCACCTGACGCTGCCCGCGATCTCGCTGTCCGTGCTCTACATCGCCTACGTCAGCCGGATCACCCGCGGCGCGATCGTTGCGCAGGCGCACTCGGAGCACGTCGACACAGCGCGGGTGCGCGGCATCCCGAGCGAGCGGATCTTCCGCAACCACGTCTTCCTCAACGCGTCCCCGCAGATCCTCGCGATCTCCGGCACCACCATCGCGGGACTGTTCGCGGTCTCCGCCATCGCCGAGCAGGCCTTCGGCATCGGCGGTATCGGATCTCTGCTCACCGAGGCGGCCGCCCGCAAGGACCTGCCAGTCGTCCAGATCCTCTCGCTGCTGCTCGTGGCGCTGTTCGTGGTGCTCAACGCGGTGGTCGACGTCGTCATCGCCTTCATCGATCCCGATTCGGCCCGATCGAGGAGGACCGCATGAGCATCGGCCAACTCGCGGGCGGCAGGATCTCGCCGGTCGCGCGACGGGTCGCACAGCGCGATCCGCTCTTCATAGCCGCGGGCGTCGTGATGGCGGCGATCGTGCTGCTCGCCGTGCTGGGGCCGCTGCTCACCCCGTACGACCCGAACCAGCTGTACGTCGGTCCGGTCTTGAGCCCGCCATCGGTCGTGCACCTCATGGGCACCGACGACCTGGGTCGGGACATCCTGTCCCGGGTGCTGGCCGGGGGAGCCGCCAGCGTCTTTGGACCGGTCGTCGTGGTGGTGCTGTCGACGGTGCTCGGCTCGACCGTGGCGATCCTCTCGGCCTGGTACGGCGGCTGGGTGGATGCGGTGCTCACCCGGATCACCGAGGTCGTCTTCGCGATCCCCGGCCTGGTGCTCGCCATCCTCGCGGTCTCGATGTTCGGCAAGGGGCTGATCGCTCCCGTGCTCGCGCTGTCGATCGCCTACCTGCCCGTCGTGTCTCGCCTGGTCCGCGCGGGAGCGCGCAGCGAGCTCGGCAAGCCGTACATGGCGGCGCTGCGGATCCAGGGCGTCGGCTCGCTCGCGATCTCGTTCCGCCACCTGCTGCCGGCGCTGCTGCCCGCGATCCTCGCCCAGTCGACGATCGGATTCGGCTACGCGATGCTCGACCTGGCCGCCATCTCGTTCCTCGGCCTCGGCGCCCAGCCGCCCACCTCCGACTGGGGCGTCATGATTTCGAGCGGCCAGCCGTCACTGCTGAACGGCGCCCCGGAGCAGTCGCTGTTCCCGGCGCTGCTCGTGGTGCTGACGGTGCTGTCCGTCAACATCCTCGGCGCGCGGGTCACCGCGTGGGCGGAGCGTGCGGACGCATGACCGACCCCGTCCTCGAATTCGCGCACGTCTCGATCACAGCGCCCGGAGCCGACGGCCCGCGCACGCTCGTGCACGACTGCACGCTCCAGGTGGCGCCCGGCGAGGTGCTCGGCCTCGTCGGCGAATCGGGATCGGGCAAGACGATGTCCGTCCGCGCCGTCGCCGGACTGCTGCCCGACGGGTTCACGGTCGAGGGCGCGATCCGGATCGACGGGCAGGACATCTCCGAGCTGCCCGCGAAGCGGCTGCGGGACATTCGCGCCCGCCGGCTCGGGATGGTGTTCCAGACCCCGCGGGCGCACCTCAACCCGCTGCGGACCATCGGCGACTTCATGACCGAGGCGCTCGTCACCGTGGCGGGAGAGTCGGCGGATGCTGCCGCGCGTCGCGCCATGGAGCTGCTCGCCGAGGTCGGCATCCCCGACCCCGAGCGGCGGATGCGGCAGCGCCCCGGCGACCTGTCCGGCGGCCTGCTGCAGCGGGTGATGATCGCGGCGACGCTGGCCATGGATCCGCCGATCCTGCTGGCGGACGAGATCACCACGGCGCTCGACGTCACCACCCAGGAAGAGGTCATGGCGGTGCTCGCCGACCTCCGCCGCACCCGGCAGCTCGCCGTGCTGTTCATCACCCACGACCTCGCGCTCGCCGCGGCCGTCTGCGACCGGGTGGCGGTCATGCAGGACGGGCGGATCGTCGAGACACTGAGCGCGTCGACCATGCGCGCCGACGCCCGCGAGCCGTACACCCAGCGGCTGCTCTCGGCCGTGCTTCCCGCCGACCTGCTCAGCGGGCAGACCGCAGCCGAGCCCATCCTGGTGGTCGACGGGCTGCAGAAGACCTTCCACGTGCGCTCCGCGCGCGGCGGCCGCCGCGAGGTGTTCGTCGCCGTCGATGATGTGGGCTTCGCGCTCGCGCCCGGCGGATCGCTCGGCATCGTCGGCGAATCGGGATCCGGCAAGTCGACGACCGCCCGGATCATCTGCGGACTCGAGAGCGCCGATGCCGGCACCGTCTCGGTGAAGGGCGAGGACTGGACGACGCCCGCGCGCAGCGCCCGCGGTCGCCGACAACGAGCCCGGATCGCGCAGATGGTCTTCCAGGATCCCTACCTCTCGCTCGACCGCCGGCAGACCGTGCGGCAGTGCCTCACCGAGGCGGTGGCGGTGCATCGGAGGTCCGCCTCGCGCGCCGAGCTGCGTGCTCGCGTGGACGAGCTGCTGGCCTCCGTGCGACTCGATCCGACGCTCGCGGACCGGCGGCCGCGCTCGCTCTCCGGAGGTCAGCGGCAGCGGGTCGCGATCGCCCGCGCCCTCGCCGCCGATCCGGAGATCCTCGTGCTCGATGAGGCCGTCTCCGCGCTCGATGTCACCACGCAGGTGGAGATCCTGACCCTGCTCGACGCCATCCGACGCGACACCGGAGTCGCCCTGCTGATGATCTCCCACGACCTCGCCGCCGTCCGCCGGCTGTGCGATCAGGTGGTGGTCATGCGCTCGGGTCGGATCGTGGAGCACGGTCCCATCGCGGACGTGCTCGACGACCCGCAGGCCGAGTACACCCGACTGCTGCTCGACTCGATCCCGCGCGAGGGGTGGGTGCCGCGGCGCCGCATCCCGGCACGGGTCAGCGTGCCCGACGACTCGACGGGCGCCGCATCCGGCAGCTCGACCTCAGCCCCGATCACCGCCCTCGAGGGAGACAGATGACCGACCAGCCGACCTACCAGCCCCTGTGGCAGCGCAGCATGCGTGAGCTCGCCGCCGCGATCCGATCCCGCGAGGTCTACGCGCGCGACGTGATCGACGCGCACCTCGACCGCATCGACGAGGTGAACCCGACGCTCAACGCCCTCACCGTGGTCTTCGCCGACCGTGCGCGCGCCCTCGCCGACGACGTCGACGCGGCGTTCGCCGCTGGAAGGGACCCGGGTGTGCTGGCAGGGGTGCCGTTCACCGTGAAGGAGAACATCGACCTCAGCTGGTCGGCCACGACGAGCGGGTGGAGCTTCCTCGCGAACGCGGTGCCCTCTGGCGACGCGACGATGGTCGAACGGCTGCTCGCGGCCGGGGCCATCCCCATCGGCCGCGGCAACATGCCCGACTTCGGGCTGCGCTGGGACACCGACAACGACCTCTTCGGCCGCACGATCAACCCGTGGGATGCGGAGCGGGTGCCCGGCGGATCGAGCGGTGGCGACGCGGTCGCCGTGGCCACCGGCATGACGCCGCTCGGCCTCGGCAATGACTACGGCGGCTCGCTACGCCTGCCGGCCTACGCCGCCGGTGTGTGCGCGCTTCGACCGACGGCCAATCGCATTCCCGCCCCCGTCGTCTCGTCGGCCGAGCCGGTGTCGCTGACGCTGCAGCATTTCGCCGTCAACGGTCCCATCGCCCGGACGGTAGACGACCTCGACACCGCCTTCTCCCTCATGCAGGGCGGCGATGGCCGGGATCCGCTGGCGCTCAGCCTGCCGCACCCGTCGACCTACGACGGGGTTCGGCGGGTGGCCGTCGTCCGCGACCCCGTGGGATGGGGAGTCGACCCGCAGGTCGCCGATGCGGTGGCCCGTGCGGCGGATGCGCTCGCCGGTCGCGGCTGGGAGGTCGTCGACGCCGAACCGCCCTTGCTCGAGGAGGCGGCGCAGCTCTGGCGCCAGCTCTCGACTGCCGAGATGGTGGGCGCATTCCTGCCCGGAGGGCTGCCCGAGCCGCTGAGCGACGGCTCCACCTCCTACTTTCTCGACAACGCGTCCGAGGTCGCGCCTTTCGCATCGATCGAGGAGTACGCCATGGCCTGGGGCCGCCGTGTGGCGATCGCCGCGGCATGGCACGCCTTTCAGGCGCAGCACCCGATCATCCTCGGCCCCGTCTCGGGCCGTCGGATGCCGCGGATCGGCTTCGACCTGGAGGGTCCTGCCGCGACGACCGAGCTGTTCCGCGCGCACGCGCTGCTCGTCGCCGTGAACTTCCTCGGCCTGCCCTCCGTCGCCGTGCCGACCGGGCTGGACGAGGACGGCCTGCCGACCGGCGTGCAGCTGATCGGCCCGCGGGCGGGCGACCACGTTGCCCTAGCGGCGGCGCGGGACGTCGAGGCGGTCCTCGGGCATGTGCGCCCTGAGGTGCGGGTGGCGGTCTCCTGATGGCCGAGTCGAACGGGTTGCTCGAGCCGACTCTGGAGTTCGTCTTCGAGCTCCGGGTGGAGGTCTCAGAGCCGATCCGGGTGGGGCGGACCGCATCGGAGGACCTCAACGTCACGCCGATCGTCGGCGGAACCATCGACGGCCCGCGGCTGCGCGGCAAGGTGCTCGGCGTCGGCGCCGACTGGTGGGTGACGCGCGGCGCGACCACCCAGCTCGACGCGCGCTATCTGATCGAGGCCGAGGACGGGTCCGCCATCGACGTCGTCAACCGCGGCTACTGGCACGCCGGGCCGGAGCTAGAGAAGCGACTTTTCGGCGGCGAGGCCGTGGGGGAGGACGAGCTGTACTACCGCACCGCGTTCGCGTTCCAGACCGGATCCGAGGCGCATCGCTGGCTCACGGAGGCGCAGTTCGTGGGCTACGCGCGCCCGGAGCCCGGGTTCGTCTGCATCCGGGTGTTCCGGCTGGGGTGACGCGGCCGAACCGCGCTGTCTCTGGAACGTGCGCTCGCGGTAACCCTGACGTCGCGCTGGCCTCACGCGGTCGGTAGGTCCGAACGCGGTAGGTCTACCTACCGCGTTCGGACATAACTACCGCGCGAAGGGGTGTGCAACTTGGGACGGGTTCACGCCAGATCCCGCATCCGCGCCGCGAGCCCCTTGTCCCCACCGCTCCGCCGCTCATACGTCGTCGCGATCACCAGCAGCACCGCACCTGCGGTCGCCAGCGTGATCCACCACCACGTCGCGCTGATGGTCGTTCCGATCTGCACGGCGAACACGATCGCGATCTCGATCGGCAGGGCGATGATGCCCAGCAGGAACGGGGCGCCCAGCTTGCGCAGCGACCCGATCAGGATGGCGACCAGCGCCAGACCGAGCACGGTGATGGCCCGCCAGGTCTGCGGGTCGGTTCCGGTTGCGAGCATCGACGGGAGCAGGGTCGCGATGATGCCCGGCGCGAGCAGTGGCCAGGAGCCGGTGAAGCGGATCGGCCAGCTGTTCAGCGTGGCGCGGCCGACCAGTGCGTCGCCCTCCGCCGGCTTCATGGCGAGCACGCCGGCGCCGAGCAGGGCGAGTCCGAGGGGGAGGGAGAACGCCTCGACCCGCAGGTCGCGGATGCTCCACCCGGCGACGGCGGTGAACCAGGCGATCGCGTAGACGGTCCAGACCGGCGGCAGGGTCACCCGTCGGTGCCGCGCTTGAGCGACGATCACGAGCATGAAGATCAGCAGCGCGACGGCGAGGCCCCACAGCGTCCAGATCGGGAACCAGCCCTTGCGCACGCCACTGATCGGGCCTGCGACGAGGAAGACCAGCGCGGGCAGGTAGTACCAGCGGGTGAGGAAGCCGTCGGGCCGCTCGGCCGGTCTCGAGACGCGCCGTAGACGGCGCTCCTCGACCAACGAGTTGGCGGGCTTGGTGACGTCGCTTCGGCGCTCCTCGACCAACGAATCGGCCGGTCTCGAGACGTCGCTTCGCTCCTCCTCGACCAACGAGGATGGGGCGATCAACGAGGGTGCGTCCGCGAGCAGGCGAGCCAGCCGCCAACCGGCGACCGCCGCGAGGGCGAATGAGACGAGGCTGAGGCCGAGGATCGGCGTCATGATCGCCTCGCCGAACCCGGCGTAGCTCTCGTCGAGCTCGCGGCCGTAGCGGAGTGCCTGGATCGTTCCGGCGGACGCCGTAACCAGCGCGACGACGAGGGTCGGGAGCACCAGGCTGCGGGCTGACGCCATCCGACCTTCCGCACGCGTGCAGGCGATCGCGAGGACCAGCAGCGCGCCCGATCCAACGAGGAGGGCGGGCGTCCGCCAGGCCTGGCCGAGCGCGCCATCCGATCCCCAGACGGCAAGCAGTCCGAGGGTGGGCAGCGGGGCGACGCCGAGTCCGATCCAGTACAGCCAGAGCGCGGGGCGACGGGTGCGCTCCCGGTCGCGGAGTACAAGGATCGCGCCGATGAGCGCGGCGACGAGGGTCGGCGGCAGCACGTACGGCTCGAGCACGTCGACGTCGCTGAGGAACAGGAAGCACCAGAGGGCTCCCGTGAAGCTGATGAACGAGAGCGGCCAGCCGTAGAAGCGGCGGGCGAACAGAGCGGTCGCGGCGGCGCCGATGCCGAGGATCACCAGCACGACGAAGGTGGTGCCGACGCCGGCAGCGGAGCGGACGAGGGCGAGCAGGACGGCGATCGCTCCGGTGAGCAGCGACGACGCCTCGATCGCGGACCGGACCACGCGCGCCTCGGTGACCGTGATGCCGTGCCGCTCGAGAGCCTCCTCTATGCGCGTGACCAGCGGCAGGACGATCGCGACGATGACCGCGATGATCGGCAGGGTGACGGGGGAGCCGCTCGTCTCGAGGAACTCGGCGCCGAAGCTGATCACCACGACCGCTAGGGCCGGCACGAGCAGGGCGGCCGCGAGTCCGCGGACCACGATGGTGAGGCCCGGTCGTCGGGTCAGCACGAGGGTGAGGCCGAGCGCGAAGGTGACGGCGGTGGAGACCCCGGTCCAGCCGCTGCGCTCTCCGATGACCGACGCGATGCCGATGAGGAACGGCACGCTCGTCACGGCGAGCACCGCCCACCAGTGCCGCTTCTCGACTCGACGGGTCAGTGTGGCGACCAGGGCCGCGATGGAGCCGAGCGAGGTGACGAAGCAGAGTACGGCGTCCGTCTCGACGCCGGCGTTCGCGAGGGCGGCGGTGAAGAGGCCGAGCGCGTAGGCGTAGCCGATCGTCGTGTGCAGCGGGCGGACGACGCTTGGGAGCGTGAACGCGACCGGCACCCACACGACGAGTGCGGCGATGCCGACTGGAACGAGGATCGCCTCGTCGGTCGCGGCGAGGCAGGCGGCCACGATCGGCAGCAGATGCGCGGTGGCGATGAGCGGGATGCGGGCGCTGAGGTGGGCACGCTGCAGCCGCGGCAGTCGGATGAGGGCGAGTGCGAGGAGCAGTGCGATCGCGAGTCCGAAGGCGGCCTGGCCGGCGGGGAGCAGGCGCGACCAGAACATGAGGTCGAGGGCGGTGAGGCCGGCGATCCAGAGGGCTGCCGCGAGTGCGACGCGGGCGAGGACCCTGGTGTCTGCGGAGCGGCGGCCGAACGCCCAAAGGGCGGCGCTGCCGGCCGCGATGGCGAGCAGTCCGAGGATCGAGGCGGTGTCGCTGACGTCTCCGGGGGAGGCGAACTCGGAGCTGTCGAAGGCGGAGATGAATCCGAGAGCAGCAGGTGCCTGGGCCACGAGGAGCAGGACCGTCCAAGCTCCAGCGAGCAGCGGCGTGCGGTGCACGGTCTTCAGGCTCGGCAGGGCGGCGAGGACGGCGACGGCGATCGCTGCTGCCAGAGGCACGAGGACGATCAGCCAGGTGGAGTTCTCGAGGGTGAGTGTGAGCGGCAGCAGGGCGATGGCGACGACGGTGAGCAGTCCGGCGAGGATGCTCCAGACGGCCGGGATCGCGTGCCGGGTGCTGAGCGCGGCCAAGGCCGCCAGAACGAGGATGACCAGCGTCGAGCCGAAGGCTTGCGCGGTGCCGTCGATTCCGGAGATGGCGATCAGCTGGATGAGAACGACAGGGATGATCAGCAGCTGGATCGTGGTGGCGGTTCCCTCATCGGCGCGCAGGCGTCCGTCGAAGCGGGTGGCGAGGCGAGGGGTGACGAAGTGCACGAGGAGCGCGAGCGCGGCGACGCCGAGGTGGCCGACGATCGGACCCCAGACGCTGACGCCGCTCGGTGCGGCACCCGACTGGTTGAGCCCTGACGCCTCGGAGGTGTCGTAGCCGAACATCGCGGGCGTGATGGTGACGCCGACGATGCCGAGCCACAGCCAGGTGCGGATGCGGGCGAGCAGGCCGGCCGCGCCTAGGGCGACGGCCCCGACGATGGTGCCGATGCCTGCCAGTGCCCAGACCGAGACTCCGGGGAAGGCCTGGCTGGCGAAGTTGTAGACGTCGATCGCGAGGAACACCCCGCCGAGCGCGCCGACCGCCTCGGCGGAGAATCGGAGGCGGGTGCGGGCCATGAGGGCGGCACTGCCGAGGAAGACGAGGGTGACGATCGCGATGATCAGCGTGCGGACGCCTGCGTCGCGCAGGTCGGGGTTGAAGAAGGTGAAGACGATCGCGGCGATGGCGACCAGGGCGGCACCGACGACGGCGAGGACGGACTGGACGCTGACGGATTCGGTCTCGGGGCGGTCCGGGCGCGACGAAGGGGTGTACGGGGCGTAGAGGGTTCCGGCGGTGACGCTCCGGTTCTTCTGAGTGGCGAGAGGCGCCGCCACTCTCTCCGCGTCCTGGGCCGCTTTGGCCGTTGCGAAGTCCGGATGGACGGGGATGGCCGCGAGCAGTTCGGCCCGCTGGTCGAAGCGGGTGGCGAGCTCGAAGCTCTCGTCGAGCAGTTCGCGGGTGGCGGGGCTGGTGAGGTCGAGACCGCATTTGGGGCAGAACTGGCCGTTGGTGAGCACTGTGGCGCAACGCGGGCAGACCGTGGTGAGGCGCAGCTGCTCCGCCACCTTGCGACTCCAGAGAACGCTCATAGCTGGAGTCTAGGAATCCTCAGCCCCTGCGCACGGGATCGTTACATGGTCGAGTTGTGGTGCCCACACGGCGGAGGACCTGTTCAGAAGAGGATTTCCCATGCCAGGCCGTGCTCGGCCACTCGCCAGGAACGCTGATGAACGGCAGATCCACCCCGTTCTCGACGCTCCTTCAGCCAAACGACTCGTGGAATGGTTACGTAACCAGAACGTAACACCCGCGGATTGATTACGTAACCAGAGGGGGGTTTTATGGGTCTCACGGGACGAGGATTCGATGTTCCGATGATCTAGGAGCGCGACTGCATGACCCCTCGCAAGCTGATCCTCGATGTGGACACAGGAACCGACGACGCCGTCGCGATCATGCTGGCCGCACTCCATCCCGACCTGGATCTCCTCGGCTGCACCACTGTCAACGGCAACATCGAGGTCGAGTACTGCACCAACAACACTCTTCGCGTCCTCGACTACATCGGGCATCCCGAGATCCCGGTCTATGAGGGCGCCAAAGAGGCCATCGTGCGTAAGGATCTGCCGATCCCTCGCAAGGATCGGATGTCCGAGGCGGACAGTCACGGTCTCGAGCTGCCAATACCTCAGCCGACCTCCGTCAAGCAGAGCGCCCACGCCGTCGAATACCTCATTGAAACCTACCGATCTGCCACCGAACCGATCACCCTCGTACCTGTCGGCCCTCTGACGAACATCGCACTCGCCATCAAGCTGGATCCCGGCTTCGTGGATCGCGTGCCCGAGCTCGTGATCATGGGAGGCGGCCATGAGATCTCGAACACGACCGCCGCGGCAGAGTTCAACATCTGGGTGGATCCCGAGGCGGCAGACGTCGTCTTCCAGGCCGGGTTCGCCAAGATCACCCTCGTGCCCCTCGAGGCAACGCATCAAGCCCTGGTCTCACTCGATCACGCGGCTCAGCTCCGAGCCCTCGGCTCACCGGCTGGCGAGGCATCAGCCCGGTTCATCGAGCGTCGGATCGACGCCTACGACATGGGACAGCCCATGGAGATCCCGCAATCAGCGCCAGTGCACGACGCCCTGTGCGTCGCGTACCTGCTCGACCCGAGTGTCATCGAGCTGCGCGACTATCACGTCGCCATCGAGACGCAGGGCCGGCACACCCTCGGTCGCACCGTGATCGACACCCACTTCCGCGGAAAGCAGGCGCCCAACGCCCGCGTCGCGGTTGGCTCCGACCCGGAGAAGTTCGTACGCATCCTCCTCGACGCCTTCGCGCCTGAGCACTGATCCACCTCGCATCTTCACCACGCAGCTCCAATCAGCAGTTCGCTCGCCACATCGCACCACCTCATCACCGCCCCGCTCCACCCATCTCAAGGAGACACAGTGAAACTGACAAGGGCACTCGCTGGCGCGAGCATCCTCGCGCTCGCCGCGACGCTCGCCGCCTGCTCGTCCGACTCCGGTGGCGAAGCCACCGCCGACTGCCCCGACGGGGTGACCACACTCACGCTGCTGCGCGCCGAGAACAATCCCCCGAAGGACGAGTTCATCGCGCAGTGGGAGAAGGCCAACTCCTGCTACAAGATCGCCGTCGACGAGGTGCCCTTCGACCAACTCGCCACCAAGACGCAGCTGATCGGCAGCGAGGATGGCGGTCCAGACATCCTTGAGGTCGACGGACCGAACACTCAGACGTTCGCGGCGGCAGGGCTCCTGCTCCCCATCGACGACTACCTTCCAGACGGCTACGCGGACGAAGCGGTCGCCGCCTCCGTGGCAGAGCTCAGCTATGACGGCAAGACGTACTCGACTGGCATGGCACAGACCACCCTCGGCCTCTACTACAACAAGACCATGCTGGATGGGCTCGGCATCATTCCGCCGACCACCCTCGACGACGCCTGGACCTGGGATGAGGCCCTGAAGGTGATGCAGCAGTGCCAGGTGGGCGACGCCGAGAATCCCGATGTGTTCGGTCTCGCCCCGTCTGCCTTCGGGAACGGAACGGCCGGCAATGCCTACCGCGACATGGTGATTCTCCGCAGCGCCGGTGATCCGACCGCAGCGAAGGGCTCGTCGGCGTACAACACCTACTGGGCGATCGCCCCGGAGGGCGACACGGTCGATGGCTACCTCAACACCCCGGAGGCCATCAGCGCAGCAAAGGTCTACCAGTCCATGTACCAGGGATCGACGAAGGTGACCTCCAACGAAGGGCTGCCCAACGCGTTCGCCGACGGCAAGGCGTGCTTCGACCTGCAGACTTCCTATCTCGCGGGCAACCTGGCCGCAACCCCGCCGGACTTCGAATGGGGCATCACCCCCGTCCCTTACATAACGACGCCCATCGTCCACACCGGCGACGTGGTGCTCGCTGTCTCGTCCAAGACGGAACACCCCGAGGCGGCGGCGAAGTTTGCAATCGACCTCGGTATCGGCGAGGAAGGGCTCGCGTGGGTCGCCTCGAACAAGTCGTTCCCGTCGATCACCACGACGGACTCGCAGTTCGACTACCTCAAGGATCCGCCGCTGTCGATCCTCAACGACGAGCTCGTCGAATGGGGACAGCCGCGTCCGCCGTCCACGCATTTCGTGGAGTACGACCAGCTCGTCAGTGAGGGACTGCGTGACATCGCATTCGGCGCAGACCCTGCATCGGCGCTGAATGACACCGTGTCGAAGGTGGACGACGCGCTCGCGCGCTGACCTCATCCATGACCAGCTCCCACCCCATCTCCGCCCGTGTGCCCGGCCAATCGGTCGGGCGCACGGCACGGCGACGTTCCCGGAACGGGGCCGGTCCCGCTCATTCGGCCCGGATCGGGATGGCCTTCGTCACCCCGTTCCTGCTTTTCCTGATCGTGTTCCAGTACATCCCCATCGGGATGCTCGTGCGCAACAGCTTCTTCGACTACACGCTGCTGCGCCCGGACGACCAGAAGTTCGTCGGCCTAGGCCAGTTCGAACGGATCCTCGCCGACCCGTCCGTCACCAGCACCTTCGGCGTCACCCTTCTCTTCGCCCTCGGCGTCCTCGTGCTCGTCGTACCGCTCGGGTTCCTCGTCGCGGTGTTCCTCAATGGTCGCTTCCCCGGGCGCTCGATAGTGCGGACGATCGTCTTCCTGCCTGTGGTCACCTCGGTGGCCGTGACGTCAACCATGTGGCTCTTCATGCTGACCAAGAACGGCGGCCTCGTGAATTCCGCCATCACTGGCTTGGGCCTGCAGCCAGTCGCCTTCCTCACCAGCATCCCGTGGGCGCTGATCAGCATCATCGTCATGAGCGCCTGGCAGCAGATCGGCTTCGCCGCGGTGCTGTTCCTCACCGGTTTGCAGTCGGTTCCAGACGACGTGATCGAGGCTGCTCGGGTGGACGGGGCCAGCCGCGCCCGCGTCATCTTCTCGATCATCCTTCCGCTGATGAGCCGGACGACGCTTTTCGTGGTCATCACGATGACCGTCTTCTCACTGCAGGCCTTCGCTCCCGCATTCCTCATGACGAGCGGAGGTCCGGAGGATTCCACGAGTCTCGTCGTCTACGCCATCTACAACGCAGCCTTCAAGCTGCAGGATCCCGGCTTCGCGTCGGCCCTCGCTGTGGCCGTCATGTTCATCGCTTTGGTCCTGAGCGGGATCCAATCGCTGTTCCTCCGAACGAAGTGGAGCTACTGATGGCCGTCCGCGCCCGTCGAGGCGTCTTCCGCCTCAGCCGCGCCGCGGTGACCGTCGCCGTGATCGCCATCGTTGTGATCGCCTTCCTCCTCCCGTACCTCTGGATCCTCTCTTCCTCGTTCAAGGATCAGTCGACCATCTTCTCGGACGTGTCCCCTCTGAGCTGGAAGACCTTCTGGCCGACAGAGGGCTCCCTCGCGAACTACTTCAGCACCATCGAGACGAAGAACGTCGGTCGGGCCATGCTCAATTCGGTGATAATCGCCGTGCTGCAGGTCATCTTCACCCTCGTCCTCGGCTCGCTCGCCGCCTTCGGCCTCACCCGGATCAAGTTCCGAGGGAGTGGGCTGCTGTTCGGACTCATCCTCGTGACCTTCCTGGTGCCGATGGAGGCCCTAGTCGTCCCGCTCTACGCGTGGATGGGCGATCTCCACCTCCGCAACTCGTTGGTCGCGGTGTTCCTCCCGTGGATCGCGAGCCCCTTCGCGCTCTTCATGCTGCGACAGGCATTCGAAGAGATCCCCACCGAGCTCGACGAAGCGGCCTACATCGACGGCGCGGGGCCGTTTCGGGTGTTCTGGAGCGTCATCCTGCCGAGCGTTCGCTCCACTGTCGTCGGCTGCGGTCTCGTCGTGTTCCTGTTCTCGTGGAACAGCTTCCTGTGGCCACTGGTCGTCAACAGCTCGAGCGCGCAGCAGGTCATCCAGGTCGCGGTCGCACAGTCCGCTGCCCCGGGTCAACTGCCGAACTGGGGCGAGACCTTTGCCGGCGCGATGATCGCCACGCTCCCCCTGATTCTCATTTTCCTCTTCGCCCAGCGGCACATCGTGCAGGGTCTTGCGTCGTCGGGACTGAAGTGATGACCCCTGCCGGTTCGCTTGGGCGCTCGGACACCGATGCCCTGCTGCGCTCGATCGTCGACGAAGTGTCCACTATCGGGATGCTGGACGACGGCGCCACCCATCGACTCGCCTACAGCGCCGAGGAGCGCCGCGCGCACGACGTACTGGCAGCTCGCTTCGCCGGGCATGCGCCCGGTCGGTTCTCGACCAAGGTGGACGAAGCAGGCAACCGCTGGATCACCCTCATCGGTCGACAGCCACGGCTGCCTCCGGTTCTGACCGGATCTCACTTGGACTCCGTGCCGCACGGCGGCGCCTGGGATGGCGCGCTGGGTGTCTACAGCGGGGCAGTGGCTCTCCTGCAGCTTGCCGAGGGCGAATCTCCGCTTCGCTCGATCAGCCTGATCGCCTTTGCGAGCGAAGAGTCACCGCGTTTCGCGCAGTCGGCCTACCGCTTCGGCAGCCGAGCCATCGCTGGGCGGATCGACCGCGAGGATGTGTACAGGCTCGTCGACGACGGTGGCATCACCCTGGCCGACGCAATGCAGGCCCTCGCGATGGATCCGCGGCTCGTCGCGGATGCGTTCGTGCCGCCTTCCCAGTTCCACGCGCTGCTGGAATTGCACATCGACCAAGGACTGCTGCTGAAGCAGGCGGGCCTTCCCGTGTCGGCAGTCAGCGCCATCACCGGCTCCTGCCGCCTACGTGTGACCGTGGTCGGCCAGGCGGACCATTCCGGAGCCGCTCGGATGAGTGCGCGGCGTGACGCGCTGGCCGCCGCCTCGGAGATCGTCCTCGCGGCGGAGCGCATCGCGAAGGCGGATCCCCACGACGACCTGGTCCTCACCGTGGGGGCGATCCGTGTCGAGCCGGGTGCTGTCAGCGTCGTACCCGGATTGGCCGAGCTGACCGTCGACATCCGGTCGGTCGACGCGGCCACCATGGATGCAGCGCAGCAGGGGATTCGAGCCGCCATCGCCGACATCGCGCAGACTCGCCGGGTCGAAGCGACGATCGGGGTCATCCGCGATGTTGCGCCGATCGCGATGAGCGAGCACGTCATCGACGTGACCCTGTCTGCCCTGCGTGACAACGGGCTTCCGGCGAAGCGCATGCCGAGTCACGCCGGACACGACACGGGCAGCTTCGCCGGACACCCGCGCCTCGGCATGATCTTCGTCCGCAACGACTCCGGGCGGAGCCATTCACCCGACGAGCACATCGCGTGGGCGGATGCAGTCGCCGGCACCGACGTGCTCCGATCCTCGCTGACCGCCCTCGCCAACGAAGCCGCTGGGGCGCACCCGGCAGTCAGCACCGCGACGACCATCCCTGAGGGGGAGCAATGAGCACCACGACCACCATCGGCCTGATCCAGTTCACGGCCTCCGCAGACCCAGATCTCAATCGGGCAACCGCCCTCTCGATGACCGAAGCCGCGGCCGACTCGGGCGCGCGCCTCGTCCTGCCTCACGAGCTTGTCGCGACCCAGTACTTTCCCGCGTTCCCGATCTCCGACACCTACTTCGACCTCGCCGAGCCAGTAGACGGCCCTACCGTCACGGCGTTCCGCGAACTCGCTGCGCGTCGGGGCATCGCCGTGCTGGTCCCGTGGTTCGAGCGAGCGGGTTCCGGTCGCTACTTCAACACCGCGGCGTTCGTCGACGAGCACGGCGATATCCTCGGTCTCTGGCGGAAGGTGCACATTCCACGGGTACAGGTCCCGGCGGGCAACGGGACTATCGAGGTCGACGAGAAGTACTACTTCGAGGAAGGCCACGAGCAGTACGGCGTCGTCGATTGGAACGGCGTCGCCGTCGGGGTGCTGATCTGCCACGACAGGCACTTCCCGGAGGCGGCCCGCGCCCTTGCCCTCCAAGGCGCAGACCTGCTGCTCGTCCCGTCGACCTCCCGCGGGATCCCGGATTCCGCTGATCCGGTCGCCACCTGGCGGACGGAGCTCGGCGCCATGGCCATCCAGAACTGCCTCTTCGTCGCTGCCACCAACAGGACCGGGCTCGAGGGGGAGCAGGTGTTCATGGGGGCAAGCCTCGTCGTCCACCCTGGGGGCGACGAGCTGTCCCGACTCGGCGCGGAGCCGGGCATCGACGTCATCGAGATAGAGCCGGCAGCCGCGGAGCGCGTGCGGCGGGCCCGCGGCTTCTTCCGCGATCGCCGTCCCGATCTCTACGGCGCGATCGTCGAGCGGGACGCCGCGACCGCCTCCGCACGGGTCCGGCCCGCGTCGGGCGCCGATGTTGCAGGAGCCTCTCGATGACAACCGGCGCATCCATTGTCGTCCGCGGTGGACGTGTGCTGCAGGGGGACGACCTCGTCGACGCCGATGTGCTGATCGAAGACGGCATCATCACCGCGATCGGCGCGTTCGATGCTCCCGAGGGTGTGGCCGTCGAGGATGCGACAGGCCTCATCGTGCTGCCCGGGATGATCGACCCTCACGTCCACGTCGGCTGGCCGGGCGCAGCCGACGACTTCGCCACAGGTTCGCGGGCGGCGATCGCCGGAGGAGTGACGACCTTCATCGAGTTCGCCGTGCAGTTCCCGGGCGAGAGGCTCGAGGACGTCGTCCAGACCTGGAAGGACTGGGGAGCGCGGAGCGCGTGCGACTTCGCGCTGCACGCCATCGTGAGCGACAGCACCCCGGCCACCCTCGAGGCCATGGGACGCGTCGTCGAGGCGGGCGTCACAAGCTTCAAGATGTTCATGACCTCGCAGCACAGCGGCGGTCTCGGAGTGGACGACGGCACGCTCTTCGAGATCATGCAGCGGGTGGCCGAGCTCGGCGGTCTGTCGATGGCGCATTGCGAGAACGACGAGGTCATCGGTCACCTCGCGGAGAAGCTCATCGCCGACGGCGTCGTCACCTCCGCCGGGCACTCGGCAGCCCGTCCGCCGCTCGTCGAGGCCGAGGCCATCGCTCGGGCCGTCAGGCTCGCAGATGCAGCCGGGTCGGCCTTCTACATTCCGCACCTGTCGTCTGGCGACGGCCTGCAGGCGGCACTGCTCGACACGGGGCGGCGCGTGCCGGTGATCGCCGAGACCTGCCCACAGTTCCTCGCGCTCACCGCCGACGTCTACTCCCGTCCGGATGGAGCGCACTACGTGATGTCACCGCCCATCAAATCGGCTCAGGATCAGGTAGAACTCTGGGAAGGGATCATGGATGGGCGCCTCTCGACGGTCGGCTCGGACCACTGCCCGTATCCGCGCGACTTCAAAGACGAGAACGCACACACCGACTTCCGCCGAATTCCCAACGGCGTGCCGGGTGTCGAGACTCTGCTGCCCGTCATGTTCACGCTCGGCGTCCGCTCGGGTCGCCTCACGATCGGCGATCTCGCTCGGATTTGTAGCCTGAATCCGGCACGGATCTTCGGTCTCGATGACCGCAAGGGATCCGTATCACTCGGCAAGGATGGAGACCTGGTCCTGTTCGATCCGGATCGACGATTCGGTACCGCCCCCAGCGACCTCAACAGCGACATCGACTACTCGATCTATGAGGACCTCGAGCTGTGGGGCATGCCCGTCGCCACGATCGCGTCCGGATCCGTGGTCGCGCGTGAGCAGCGCATCGTCGATGACGCACACCGCGGGCGCTTCCTCGCACGGACTCCCGGCGTCGTGCTCGACGACTTCGATCGCCGGGTGGTCCGGGCGTGACCTCGCTGAGCATCCACAATGCCCGCGTGTGGGCCGATGGCCGGTTCTTCGAGGGCGGCGTACGAGTGGAGGACGGCCGCATCGCTGCGCTGGCGCGTGACCCAGGGAAAGCCGACACGGTCCTCGACGCGGCAGGTGCCATGCTCATCCCCGGTGCCGTGGACATGCACGTGCACTTCCGCGATCCGGGTTCCCCTCACAAGGAGGACTTCGGCACGGGCTCGGCCGCCGCGGCTCTCGGCGGGGTCACCACCGTGCTGGATATGCCGAACACGAAGCCCGCCGTCCTCGACGCCTCATCCTTCACCGCCAAGCGGACCGCGGTCTCGGGCAGATCCTTCGTCGATTTCGGGCTCATCGCGGCGGCGGACCCGAGCAACCAGGCTCACATCGCACGCCTCGCCGAAGCTGGCGCAGCCGCGTTCAAGTTCTTCACCTACGAGCGACGCGATGCACCGCCTGCAGGCATCCTCGATGACGCGACTCTGCTCGACCTGCTCCGCGCCGTCGCGGAGACCGGAGTGCGTGCGCACGTGCACGCGGAGAACGACAGCCTCGTCAAGGCGGGTCGCGCACGGGAGCGCGACAGCGGCGACTGGAGCGCGCACCTCCGATCACGCCCGGCTCTGGTCGAGGAGGAGGCGGTCGCGCGGACCATCCTCTTCGCCCGCGAAGCCGGTGCGCTATTGCACGTCTGCCACCTCTCGAGCGCACGCTCTCTCGCTCTCATCGAGCGAGCCCGGCGTTCCGGACAGATCGTCACGGCCGAGGCGACCCCACAGCACCTCCTCCTGGACGAGAAGGGCTATGCCCTGCTCGGCGCGGACCTCATCATGGTGCCGCCAGTGCGCACCGAGGAGGACCGGGGCGCCCTGCACATGGGCCTCGCGAGCGGCGCCATCGACGCGGTGGCGACCGATCACGCTCCGCACACCGACGACGACAAGACTGGAGCGCCGTTGGCCATCTCGACCGGCCTCGTCGGAGTGCAGTGGTCCTACCCGCTGATGCTCACCGAGGCCTTGGAGGGTCGCCTCACCCTCGCGCGCGCGATCGACGCGATGTCCACGCGGCCCGCGACGATGCTCGGCTGGAGAGGCAAGAAGGGCGTCATCCAGGTCGGCGCCGACGCCGACCTGGTCCTCGTCGAGCAGTCCGCCAGCGTGCTCGACCGCAGCGCTCTCGCAAGCCGCGGGCACTCGACGCCCTTCGCCGGCACGCGGGTGCGTGCACGCATCCGCGACGTGATCGTGGGCGGCCGGGTGCAGGTCGCCGACTCCCAACTCGTAGGAGCGCCCACCGGGGTCTTCGTGACCCCGGGCGTTCGCTCTCCAGAAACCCGAAAGGCCTGACGTGCTCCGTCTCGACAACGCTCGTTCCTCCCTCCTGCTCGACACCTGCCTCGCGGTGCGCGCCGGCGAGGTGGTCACCGTCCTGCACGATCCCCAGCACGCGGACGATGCACAGGCGCTCGGCGAGTACGCCGCGTCGATCGGCGCGGTACCCCGCCTCGTCGGTGTGCCGGAACGTCGCCTGGGGGAGAAGGATGTCTCGCCGGAGGCCGCAACGCGACTCCGCGGCAGCGACGTTCTGGTCGTCGTCTTCGAACCGGAGGACGCGTGCCAGTTCTGGCACACGCGGGGCAGGATGGACGCGAGCGCGGACGGTGCCCGCGTCGGGTTGCTGTTCCCGCCGGCCCATTGGGACATCGAGGCGGGCGATCTTGATCTGACCAAGGCCCTCACTGACCGGCTCGCCGAGCTGCTGGACGCTGCATCCGATGCGCACCTCACCACCGCGGCCGGCACAGACCTCCGCATGTCGCTCGCGGGACGCACAGGCTTCTCGTGTCACAGCATCCTGCACGAACGCGGCGCAACTGCCACCATCCCGGATTGGGGAGACGCTGAGACCTCGCCCGTCGAAGGCACAGCGACCGGGCGGATCGTCTACGACGGCAGCGTCGCCTTCATTGGCAAGGTCGACGAGCCGATCATCGTCGACGTCGTCGACGGTGCTGTCACCTCGGTCGCAGGGGGCGAGTCCGCCGCTGAACTGCGCCGCATCTTCAAGGCAGAAGGTCCTACTGCGCGCAACATCGCCGAGCTGGGCATCGGCACGGTTCCCCGAGGAGACATCACCGGACACAAGGACGACAAGCTCTTCGGCACCGTGCACGTCGCTTTGGGCCACAACGTGTCGCTCGGCGGCTCGGTCGATTCACCCGTGCACCTCGACGGCGTCCTGCACGACCCGACGCTCGTCCTCGACGGCGCGACTGTTCTGGTCGACGGGAGACTCGCGCCCTGGCTTGCCGAGGAGCTGCACCGGCCCGAGCTCGCTTCGGACCCGGCCGCGGCATCCGCAATCTGATCCACCCCTGAAAGGAACCATCCCCCATGACCAATCAGCTCACCACCGTCTATATCAACGGCGAGCACGTCCCCGTCGAGAGCGCGAGCATCTCCGTGTTCGACAGCGGCTTCAATTTTGGCGACGGGGTGTTCGAGGGCATGCGCGTCTACAACGGCCGCGTCCTTATGCTCGACGAGCACATCGAACGCCTTTACAACTCCGCAGCCGCCGCCTTCATCGAGCCGCCCATGACGCAGGACGAGCTCAAGCGCGACATCCTCACCTGGCTACGTGCGAATGACATCGACCACGACTTCCACTTCCGGCCGATCATCACGCGCGGCATCCGCACGCCGCCCCGCGTCGACCCCAGGTTCGCCTCGGGCCCCGCCACTGTCGTCGTGCTCGGGCAGGCGATCTCCGGAACGCCGACGACAGGCATCAATCTTGTCGTCTCCCGATACCGCCGCCACGGCCCGGACTCGGTGGACAGCAAGATCAAGTCGCTCAGCTATCTGCACGCTGTCCTCGCCAAACTCGACGCGGTCCGTCGCGGCGCCGACGACGCGATCGTCCTCGACAACCGGGGCTGCCTAGCCGAGTGCAGCGCGTCCAACATCTTCCTGGTCAAGAACGGGCAGCTGACCACCCCCTTCGCGATCTCCACGCTCGACGGCATCACCCGCAACCTGCTGTTGGAGCTCGCGGCGGAGCTCGGCATCCCCGCCCGGGAGAAGGACCTCACCACCTACGACGTCCATGCCGCGGACGAGGTCTTCCTATGCGGATCGGGCGCAGAGCTCATGCCGGTCATCACCTTCGAGACGCAGACCGTGGGAGACGGTTCGATGGGCCCGATCACGGAACGCCTCCGTGATGCCTATCTGAATTCACTCGACGCACATGGCACTCCGATCGCCATCGCCGCAGGTGTCTGAGGCGTCGGTGGTCGACCCGACGCGCATCGGGATCGTCATCCCTTCGACCAACACGACGGTCGAGCGCGAGGTCACCCGCCTGCCTAGCGACGCGGACTGGTTCGCGACCCGCGTCCTTCAGGTCGAGACCGAAGATCCGGCGGCGAAGATCGACACGGTGCTGGCCATGCGCGACGAACTCGACAGCGCGTGCGCCCGGCTCACCGGGCTCGGGCCCGTCGCGATCGGCTTCGCCTGCACGGCTGCGAGCTTCCTCGACGGCCTGCGCTCCGATCTCGAGCTGTGCGAGCGGCTCTCGGTGGCCACGGGAGTTCCGTTCCTGACCGCGTCGAGGGCGGTCAGCCAGGCTCTCGCGGCACTCGGGACCGCGAAGGTGGCACTTGTGACGCCGTACCTCGACGCGGTCAACGAGAAGGAGATCGCCTACTTCGACCAGGTCGGCATCCGCGTCGTCGCCGCCTCAGGGCTCGGAATCGTCGGCAATCTGCCCAAGGGGCGGCTGCCGCTCTCCGCCAGTGCCGCCGCTGTGCGCGCTCTTCCTTTGGGAGACGCTGACGCGGTGTTCGTTAGTTGTACCAATTGGCTCACGCTGGGAAACATCCGTGCCTTGGAGGCCGAACTCAGATTGCCAGTCGTATCCAGCAACTCGGCGCTCGCGTGGGCGCTGCTCGACGCTGCCTCCATTCCTGCGCCGAAATCGTTGGGGCGCCTTCGGCACGTGGCCAGACCGTCGGCGCAGGGGGCGGCCGCGTGAGCTCGGGAGAGTTCTCCGGGCGGCGCGTCCTGGTGACCGGAGCCGCCAGCGGAATCGGGCGTGCCATAGCGTCAGGCTTCGCCAGAGAGGGCGCAGAGCTCGTCCTCGTGGACCTGGATGCTGCCGGGCTGTCGAGTGTCATCGCGGAGTCGAAGGCTGTGGGCGCTGACGTGACCAGCCATGTGATCGATCTGAGCGACGAGGCTGCGGTCGCCGACCTCGAACGCAGCGTCTCGGCGAGCGGATCGTTGGATGTGCTCGTGAATCAGGCGGGCATCATCCGACGCGGCGACGTGCAGACGCAGTCGTACGACGAATGGGAGCGCATCCAGCGGACGAATGTCACCAGCATGTTCCTCACCTGTCGCGCTTTCTTGCCGGGGATGCTTCAGGCCGGGGGAGGAGTAATCGTCAACTGCTCCTCGGGCGCCGCGTTCGAATCAGGTCGGGGTCTTGCGGCGTACAGCACGTCGAAGGGCGCCGTCGTCGCCTTCACCCGCTCCCTCTGCGTGGACTACGGGCCGAGTGTCCGGGCCAATGCGGTCTGCCCCGGTTTGATCGAGACTCCGGGTGCATATGTGGACGCCGACGAGCAGATGCGACAGGATCGTCACGCCGCGGCGCTCCGCACGCCTCTCCGCAGGATGGGGACTCCGGCCGAGGTTGCCGACGCAGTGCTCTTCCTGGCATCAGGTCGGTCTAGTTTCTGCTCGGGTACCGCACTGATGGTCGATGGGGGAAAGCTTGCCGGCGCATAACGACACGACGGTCGGCGGAACGCCCGCCATCCCGACGCAGAAGGATGTCGCCCTCCTCGCCGGAGTGAGCCCGATAACAGTCTCTCGGACGCTTGCGGGAGGAAAGAACGTTCGTCCTGATGTCCAGCAACGCGTCATCGACGCTGTCCGCCAGCTCGACTATCTGCCGAATGAGAACGCGCGAAACCTCCGGCCTGGCCAGCAAAGCGGTCTGATCGGCGTGGCCATCACTAACCTGAGCAATCCGTTCTACGGCACTTTCGCGTTGGGAGTCGAGGAGGTCGTGGCGGAACGCGGTCGGTACATCCTCCTCGGCAGCACAGCAGAGAGCGCTTCGCGGGAGAGCGACCTCGTGGGCAATTTCTTGAGCCGCCGCGTGGAGGGCCTCATCGTCATCCCGGCCGGCGAACCGGCACCGCGGCGCTGGGTGCGCCGGCTCGGGAGCGTTCCCATCGTCGTCGCTGCCCGCGAGCTCCCGGACGCGGACGTCGACACCGTGCTGATGGATGATCTGAGCACCGGACGACGGCTGACGGAAGATCTCCTGCAGCAAGGACATCGACGGATCGCGTTCATCGGCAACATCGTCACGGTCTCCGCCCACCGCCACAGATATGAAGGCTTCGAGTCGACCATGCGAAACGGAGGTGCCGCGGTAGACAAGCGTCTCGTGCGAGGAGTAACGGCGGACGTCGAGGATGCCCGCACCCACGCTCGCTCATTCCTCGATCTCGCACATCCGCCGACCGCCATCATCAGCGCGAACAATCGCATCTCGGTAGGCGTCCTCGCCGAATTCCGACGGCGGCTCGATGCTGGTGCGTCTGCCGATGAGCTGCCTCTTCTCGCTGCCTTCGACGATCTGGAACTCGCCGGGCTCCTGCGGGTTCCTGTCCGCGTCTACGGAAGTGATCCACGAGAACTGGGCCGCACAGCGGCGCGGCTCCTCTTCGAACGCCTCGACGGAGATGCGGATGGTCCCCGTCGACACTTGATAGTCGGGGATCGGATGGTCTCGACCTCCTAGCACCGTTGGGCGGCTGTCCGGAGGCGCATCTGGGACCACGGCCTGCTGGTTGAGGAGTCCGTTCAGTGTTCACAACGTCTCTGCCCGCTTCGCCGCGACTGGCTAGAGAGACGCTTGAACCACCCTCTCGCTTCCCCTCAGCATCCGGTGCAGCCCCACGGCGACCCCAGAAGGGGGCAACGTCCGCGGAATCTCGCGGTGACCGCCCGAAGGGGGGATCCCGCGTGTCGGTGGCAGGCCGTACGGTCAAGCCGACTGCTTCTGTTCGGGGGAACGATTGCCTAGCGAATCCTTCACCGTGGCCATATTCATGTGGATCACCGTGGGTTACTGCAACGTTCTTCTGCTGTGCACGGCGGCGCCCTTCCTGGTGACCGTCGCCATCGAGGGACTGTTCATCGCCCGACGTTCCAGCGACATCCGCCCATTCGCCTTCGCGTCCGTCGGGGCCATCGCGGCGGTCGTCGTCGGTCTCGGGATCTGGCACTTCGCCGTCACCATGCCCGGCGTTCCGACGAACTTCGAGGCCGGGATGCTGACGGCCGCGTCCTACATCCTGCCGATCGCGATTGCGCTGTCGGTGCTGGTCTATGCCGCTCCTCGCGTGCGGGACCGACTGTTCGCGGCCGGCGGTGCAGCCGAGGTCGCCGCCGTGCGTCGACCGGCGATGCCGAGCACCAAGCGCGACGACGCAGGCACCCGCGTACTGACCGGGGCGTCCTGACCCGTCGCTAGTTCGACTCGCGCTGCTTCTGCTCCTGCGGCTCGTCGAGTCGCTCGCCCAACCAAGTCTTCACATCGTCGAGGGCTGCGTCCCCCATCGGTGTCGGATGCCCGGTGAAGCCATGTGGGGCGGCGGGGTAGATCCTGAGATCCACCTCCACCCCGTAGGCCGCGAGCTGACCGGCCATCGCAAGGTTGTCGCCGAGGAGGATGTCCTCTTCGCCGATGACGATCAAAGCCGTCGGCAGGCCTGACAGCTTCGCGTAGATCGGAGAGAAATCGGGGTGGGTCCGGTCGGCCAGCGCGCCTGCGTAGGCGTCGAGGAAGTACTCGTCCGCGATCAGACGACCGCTGGGCGTCTGCCCGCTGAGGTCGTAGGTGCCGAACTGCAGAACCGCTCCGCTGAACGGCGTGAGGCCGCGGTCGCGCAGACGGAGAAGCGTGGTCATGGCCAGGGTCGAGCCAGCCGAGAAGCCGCCGATGACGAGGCGGGACGTCCCGAAGCGCTCGGCTGCTTGCTCCGTGATCCAGACAGCGGCGGTCTCGCAGTCGTCAGGCGCCGCACGCCATGGATGCTCGGGTGCGAGCCGGTAGTCGACGCCGATCACCACGATGCCAAGAGCGTCCGCCAGATCGCGGTTCCGGACGTCGCTCGCCGCGGCGGATCCCACATAGAAGCCGCCACCATGCAGGTTGAGCAGCACGCCTCGCGGTTCGGCGAGCGGCTCGTGGATCCGGATCTCCAGCGAGTGGTCGCCAGCGTCGATCCACTCCACCCGCGGTCGGGGGTTCGATGAGGCCGGGCGGCTGAGCGAAGCGCGGGTCGCCTGCAGCTCGGTCCAGTCCGCTGGTCCTCGGCCGGTGCCGCGCTGCTCGTAGAACGCGCGGGTCGGCCCGATGAGTGGCTGCAAGCGCGAGTCGATCAGCTGCGACAAGCCGAGTCTCATCGCGCCAGATTAGACGCCTGGCAAGCCCCGATGCTCTGGTCGGGCAGGCGCGACGATGGTCGCGATCCGACCCTTCTCGTCCGGCTCATCGTCCGCGCCGAGGATCTGCACCCGGTCCAGTCCGTGACGGTGCCAGATCGATGCGGTCCAGGCGCAGATCACCGCGTCGAACAGGTCCTCGCGATGCTTGTACGGCGCATCGGCCGTGGGAGAGGGCTCGTCGAGCAGGGTCCGGGTTAGCTCGTGCGATCGCAGGTCGAGCGGCGGGTCCGCCCGTGCGAGCGACCCGAGGCGCCCGATGAGCTCATCGGCGATGACCGCTCTCGCCGCGCGGCTCGCGTCTGGACGGAGCTTCGGGTCGCGGCCTTTGTAGCGCGGCTTGGCGACGTCGTAGCCGAGCTCCTCCATGCCGACGATGGTCGTGCTGGGGTAGCACTCGAACATCACACTCTCACCGCGCACATTGCGCCGTAGGCCGTCCGTGTAGCGGAAGCTGTGCGACTCGAGTCGCTCGCGCAGAGTGACGCCGGCGAGCCAGGCCAGACCGGTGTGACTGGGATAAGCGGAGAAGCCCCAGCGGCCGTAGCGGACGCCGACCTCGCGTTCGGCTCGCCTCATGGTCTTGGGGGCGTTGTGCACGACGAGCGGTGCGTCCACTGCGATGACGGCACCGGGCGCGGCTCGGGTGGCGATCCAGTCGACGACCTCGTCGAGTCCACGCGCCCAGCCTGCGTCGAGCACGGCGCCGAACTCGTCGATCAGCGCGAGACCGGACTCGTTGGCGCGCCTCGTCGCGGTGCCTTCGGCCCACGCGAGGTCAATGCCGAAGTAGTGCATCCGCTCAGTTCACACGATCGAGATGGACGATCGCCGCGGGTAAAAGTGGCTCCCCGCTAGGGAACTTTCACCCGCGGGGAGCCCCTTTCTACCGCGGCGAGGAGCGGCGGCGGACTCGGCCGGTCTCGAGACGGCGCTGGCGCGCCTCGACCAACGAGGGGTAGGCCGGTCTCGATGGATCTTCATCCGTTGGTCGAGGAGCGCCGTCTGCCGCGCGTCTCTAGACCGGGTGATGAGGTCAGTGGATCAGTAAGGAGAACAGCGAGCTCATCAGTTGTGGCGCGAGGACGATTGATGTCCCGCCGAGTGATGCAAGCAGTGCGCCCGCCCATGCAACGCGGATTGTCCGGGCAGTTCGGATCTCTCTGTCGAGCGCGTGGAAGTCATCGAGTAGTCCAGCTGGCGCCTCAGCGGACGAGCGCCAGCGTTGCGGATCGCCGAGCACGGCCACGGTCTGAGTCACCTCATCCGCGGTGAGAGTCTGCGGCCTGCGCGCGAAGAACTTGAGAAGACCGCGGGCGTGGAGCACCGCCACGCTCGCCGGCTTCTCTTTGACTGTGATCTGCGTCGGATCGACGAACGCGAGAATCGGGATCACTGAATGATCAAGACCCACGCTGGCGAGCACCTTGCCAACCGCTTTCGCCTCATGCTCTGAATTGCGGATGTACGGGTGCTTGAAGCCGCCGACCATCACTGTCGAGCCGGCCACCCAGATGGTTTTCGACGCGTGGTGCTTGGTGTTGATGACGAAGACGCCCGCCGGACCGATCACGAGGTGATCGATATCCGACTCCTTCGTTCCGACCGGCAGCGAGTGCAGGACGGTCCACCCTTGCGGCAGCTGATCGAGGATGCGGCCTACAGCGAGCTCGCCGCGAGCCCCGATGTACCACGGCGTGGCGTCGTCTCCGAGAGGGCGGACGCCGAAGAAGCGAGCGACCGGGCCACGCGGTGGACGTGTCGAATGAACGGCGAACAGCTGCTCGATCACCGATTGACCCGCGAAACGAGCGGACACGGGCGTAGTCGTCGACATCGAACCTCCCCAGGGCGATGGGTTCACCGTAGCCAGCTGGGCGTCGCGTGAGGCACTCCCAAAACGGGGCGGGGAAGGCCGGACGGCAGTGTTGTAGTGCGGCCGGTCTCGAGACGGCGCTGGCGCGCCTCCTCGACCAACGGAATTTAGGCCGGTCTCGAGACGGCGCTGGCGCGCCTCCTCGACCAACGAGCTGCGCGAGCCTCGACTTCGTTCACCGGGAGCTCGCCGCGGGTGAAAGTGGGTCACCGCTAGGGGAATTTCACCCGCGGGGAGACGCTTTCTACCGCGGCGAGAACCGGAAGCCGCGGTTCGGATCAGTGCGGAGCCAGGGCCAGGTCTGCGCCGGCCTTGATCTCCGTCGCGTGGGAGTCGAGCCAGTCGAGGACGTCCGTCGCGATGTCCTTCCAGCCCGCATCCATCGTGAGGGAGTGGCCGCGGCCCTCGAACTCGTGGAAGTCGGTGAGCGCCGAGGTGTGCTTGCGGTACAGCTCGTACGCCTCCTTCGTCACGACCAGCGGGACGGTGTGGTCCACCGAGCCCGAGGTGAGCAGGAGGGGTCCGCGGATCGCCAGGTGAGTGTCGACCGCGGCGGGGGAGTTGCGGGAGAAGTTGGCACCCGCATCCTCGAACAGCGGCAGACCCGGGCCAGGGATCGTCCACGCGGCGTGCAGGGCGTTCGACTCCTCCTCGCTGAGCGCGTTGCCGAAGCTGTACTTGAACTGCTTCGCCGTCAGCGCGACCGTTCCCTTCTTGTGCGCCGGATTGCCGAGAACCGGCAGGCCCGACTTGAGTTGCGAGAACGGCAGGTGCTTGATGCCCTTGATCGGCGCCGGATCGATGGCAACGGCCGCCGCCGCATAGCCATGGGCGAGCAGCTCCTGGGCGATGAGCCCACCGAAGGAGTGGCCGACGACGATCGGCTTGACCGGCATCGCCTCGATCAGGCCGGCATAGTGCTCGCAGATCGCCTGGATCCCGACGTTGTTCAGAGCGTCCGGGTTCTCGCGGGTGCCCTCGACGGTGTCGGCGTCGCCCGGCCAGCCCGGCGCGGTCGCGCTGTAGCCGTGCTCGGCGAAGAGGTCGATCCAGTCTTTCCACGCGGCGGAATGGATCCAGAGGCCGTGGATGAAGACGACCGGGATGTCGGAGGTTGCCATTGTGTGTCTCCTTGTTGTGGGGGTTCGGGGGTGGGGCGGGTGGAGTTCTTGGGGGATGGACCAGTTCGGCCGGTCTCGAGACGGGCGCGGGGCGCCCTCCTCGACCAACGAGATTGCAGGGGCGGGCGCCTCCTCGACCAACGGAGAAGCGGCGGATCAGAGGGTCTTGATGAGACCGCCGTCGATGAGGAAGTCGGCGCCCGTCACGTTGCCGGCGCGACTGCTGGCGAGCAGGAGGACCAGGTCGGCGACCTCGCCCGGCTGGGTGAATCTGCCCGTCGAGAAGCCGCCCTGCGACTCGACGACCCGCGCCTTGGCGGTCTCGAAGTCGACGCCCATCGCCTTAGCCGCGGTCGCTGCGACACCGTCCTTGCCGAGCCAGAGATCCGTGGCGACCGGGCCGGGGCTGATGCTGTTGACGCGGATGTTCTGCGCCCCGTACTCCTTGGACAGCGACTTGTTGAGGTTCCAGAGCGCGCCCTTGGCGGCGCTGTAGTCGATCACCGGCGGATCAGGCAGGAAGGCATTGACCGAGCCGATGGTCACGATGTTGCCGCCGCCGCGCGCGAGCATCAGCGGGATCGCGGCTCTCGCCGAACGCAGCGCCGCCATGAAGCTGAGATTGAAGGTGGCGGCCCACTGCTCGTCCGTGATGGAGAGGAAGCCGTCGGGGCGGATGGTGACCGCTCCGACGTTGTTCACCAGGACGTCCAGGCCGCCGAACTCGCTCGACGTGGCGACCAGTTCGGCCGGACCCGCGGGATCGGACAGGTCGACGAGAACGGAGCGGAGCCGCCCGCCCTCGGCCAGCTCGTCCAGGTCATTAGAGCCGGAGCGCGAGCCCGCGACGACGTAGGCGCCCTCATCGATCAGGCCGCGCACGACCGCCAGTCCGATGCCCTTGCTCGCGCCCGTGACGACGGCGACCTTGTCCCGTAACCCCAGATCCATCAGCTGTGCGACTCGGACAGGGATGGGTCGTCTGGTGTCATGCCGCTGAATCTAGGACCGGACGGGTCCGGTGAGCGTGGGTGTGCTGCACCCAGGAAGCCCCCATGACCACGGCATCTGGGGCGCATCCCGAGGTTCCCTCGGGTCTACCTTCTACTCATGGACGGAACGCCGCTCGGCGAATACCTGCGCGCACGTCGTGCGCTCGTCCATCCGGAGGACGTCGGCCTGCCCGTGACCCGTCATCGTCGAGTGGCCGGACTCCGTCGGGACGAGGTCGCCCTCGTCGCGGGAATCAGCGCCGACTACTATCTCCGGCTCGAGCAGGGCAGAGAGCGGCACCCTTCGCATCAGGTGCTCGGCGCCATCGCCCGGGCGCTGCTGCTCGACGTCGAAGCGTCGGCCTACCTGCAGCGGATCGCCCTGCCTGCAGAGGTCTCCGCCGGTCACGGGCGGATAGATGCGGTCTCCGCCCAGCGACTACTCGATCCTTGGGCGCACGCAGCGGCGATCGTGATCAATCCGACCCTGGACGTCGTCGCGGCGACAGAGCTGGCGAAGGCCGTGTCGCCCACCGCCTTCGTCGCGGGGGCGAACCTGGTGATCAGCGTCTTCGATCCGTCGACCCGAGCGTTCGCGCCCGGCTGGGAGCAGCTCGCGTCGGACACGGTGGCTGCGTTGCGGAGCAGCGGCGATCCGAGCGATCCGCGGCTGTCGGAACTGGTGTCGTCCTTGAGGGACGACGAGGACTTCCTCCGGCTGTGGGCGCGGCACGATGTGCGCGCGTTCACGTCGGGGACGAACATGCATTACATCGACGGCTACGGCTCGATCGAGCTGAAGCGCCAGAACTTCGCGATCCCCGGGTATCCGGGGTACCTGCTCGTCACGAGCTACGGCGAACCCGGCTCGGCGGAGGAGCGGGCGCTGTCCTCGCTCGCTCGAGTGGACGCCTGACCAGCTCTGGTCAGCTGGCCAGTCGGAGGCGGTGCACGTAGGGGAGCGGCAGGGTCTCTCGGTCGGCGTAGACCGCGGACCAGCCGCTGAACGCCTCTTCGTAGCGCGCACGCAGCTGAGGGTCGCCGACGATCGGAGCGCAGCCGGAGGCGGCGTCGTCGTGGTCGAGCTCGAACGCGTGCCAGACCTGACTGGGCAGGCTGCAGGCGGTCAGGTCGGCGGAGGACCATCCGCACGCGTCGCAGGCGAGGTGGCGCACATCATCGTGGGTCCGAAGGGCAAGAGGCATGCGAATCAAGATCCTCCGACTTCGCCCGCGGTGCGAGCCCCCGATGGAGGGGATTGCCTGGTCGCGGGTTAGTTTCGGCTCGGGCTTCGACGCGGGCCGCGGGTGGCTGGTGGGGCCGCCCGAGGCGTTCGTCCGATGGAGCGCGCACGGCGTGCGGCTCAACCGGCGCTGGGATCCGCCTTGATAGGCTTCCGGAGACGAAGACGGTGTACGCATGTCGACTGACGTATGCGGACGACTCGACGGTCATAGCGTCGATCAGAGAAGCGAGGCGCACGTGGGTGCCACTGCGGGCCAGTCCAATCTTGCCTACGAGCAGATCAAGCGGGCGATCATCGCCGGCGACCTGACCACGGGACAGGTGATCTCGGAGAGCCAGCTCGCCGCGCTCTGCAACGTCAGTCGCACGCCGATCCGCGAAGCGGTGCAGCGGCTCGAGATGGAGCAGTTCCTGGTGCGCGGCGAACGCGGCCTCACCGTTCCCGACCCGACGCCCGGCGACATCTACGAGATCTACGAGACGCGCGGGATCCTCGAGACCGCCAACGCCCGCCTCGCGGCCGAGCGGCGCACCAATCTCGACCTCGCGAACATCACCCACCTGACCGCCGACGCCCGCGCCATCACCGACCGGAGCATCGCGGCGATCACTACGGCCAACCTCGAGTTCGCCCGCGCCATCTGGCGGGCCAGCCACAACCAGTCGCTCGCCGAGACCCTCGAACGACTCGGCACCCCGCACGTGCGTTTCGGCGGGTCGTCCACCCTCTCGATGCCCGGCCAGTGGGACAAGGTGCTCGCTCACCACTCCGCCATGCTCGACGCGATCGAAGTGCGCGACGCGGACCGGGCTGCCGAACTTGCCTCGGCGCACATCGCCGACGTCCGCGACGTGCGCATCCGCATGTGGCACGACCGCAACCGAGGCGTCACCGCCGATCTCGGCTCGGTCGCCACTCCCGTCTGATCGGCCGCTCATCCGTCCGCTCATCCGTCCGCTCATCCGTCCGCTCATCCGTCCGCTCATCCGGCCGCGCCGCGCGAACGCCGAAGGCGCCCACCCGAGTCGCTGGCCAGCTGAGGGATAGCGGGCCAGCGGTCTCGGATGGGCGCAGCTCGGGAGTCGGCGTTCCGGAGTCCGTCAGTGCGAGCGGCTCAGAAGCCGATCGAGCTGTCGACGAACTCGTTCGTGTACAGGTCCTCAGGCGTGAGGCCGTCGGGCTGCGGATTGCCGAGCTGCGCGTAGATCGGCGCGGCCGTGTCGTAGAAGTCCGAGACCCGGTCCTCGTCGAAATTGCCGACCATGTCATCGGCGCCATTGCTCGCGAGATCCTCGTCCTTCAGCACCGTGATGGCGGCGTCGATGGTGTCGGCGCTGTAGACCTGACCCGACTGGTACTCATCGACCAGCTTGAGGATGATCGCGTTGGCGGTCGACGGATCGTCGTAGTACGCGACCTCCGCCTTCTGGATGACGGGGATCAGCTTCTCCAGGCAGGGGCTCAGGCTCTCGAGGTCGGCCTGCCGCACGGCGAGCGTGGCGGGGATGAAGTCCCACCCGGCATCTGCGAGCAGCTGGTAGTCGACCGGCTTGTCCCACTCGGGCAGCTCGTTGGCGTAGACGTACGGCTCATTGCTGGCATAGCCCTGCTGGGCCAGTGTCCCGGCCGATGCGACGAAGGTGCCCGGCGTTCCGTCGTAGCTGCCGTCGAGCACGCTCTCGGGCACCTGGCCGTCGTCCGTCAGGTACTGGATGAACGCCGTGCCCTCGGAGTAGCGCAGATACCCGCCCTTCTTCTCGAGCGCAGGGCCGAGATCGGCGATCGTCGAGACGTCTGGGTAGGTCGCCGGGTCCCACATGACCATCAGCGGACTCTTGTCGAGGGGCGCGTAGACCGAGACGGTCGGGAAGTCCTTGGACAGCTGGAGTGCCGAGTCGAGGCCGACCGGCGCGAACGTCACGTCCGGGTCGGTGTAGAGGACGTTCGACGGCGCCTGGAAGCCGATCGCCGGTCCACCGGAGCGCAGCTCGAGGCTGACGCCGGTGTACTCGCCGTCCGCCATGAGCGGTCCGGAGACCGACTTCTTGTCGGTGTCGACCGTGTAGTCGCTGCCGAGCAGCTGGAACAGGTAGCCGATCTCGGCCTGCGGGAACCAGCTGTCCTGGTAGACGATCGTGGCAGGGCAGACACCCGAGAGGTCCGTGGATCCGATGGTCAGGTCGGTGTCGCTCTCCGATGCGGTGTCGGTGGAGGTGCTGCACGCGGCGAGGCTGATGGCGGTGGCCGCCGTCAGCCCCAGCGCGAGGATGCGTCGGCGCCGGTTGTGGGGCATGGGATCTCCTTGGTGATGGTGGGGTGCGGTGGATGGGAGGTGCGGACGGGAGGTGCGAAGGGCAGGTGCGGAATGGATGACGAATGCCGTGCAGAGGCATGCCGGGGCAGAGCGGTGGCCGTGCTGGGGCGGCAAGGGGACAAGCGTCCGGGCGCGGGGCATCGATCGGAGAGGTGCTGAGGCAACCGCTGCGGAGGCGGCCTGTCCGGATGGCCCGAAAGGGAAACAGAGGCGGCTCGAGCGCCGCGAGGCTGTCGGTCTAGGTGGCCGAGAAGTCGTACCAGCGGCCGATGGCGCGGCGGGCGATCCAGCCGAAGAGCAGGAAGATCGCCACCCCGAAGAGCGAGGCCGCCACGATCGCGGCGAACAGCGGAGCGGACTGCACCCGCGACTGGTAGTTGCTGATGATCGCGCCGAGCCCGGCGGCGCCTCGGCGGAAGAAGAAGTCGCCGACCACCGCACCGACGACGGCCAGCCCCGCTGAGATCCGCAGCCCTCCGAAGATCGCGGGCAGAGCGGCGGGGAACTGCAGCTTCATCAGGATCGTCAGCTTGCTCGCGTGCTGGAGCCGGAAGAGCTCGCGCTGGCCCTTGTCCGTCGAGAGCAGCCCGAACAGGGTGTTCGAGACCATCGGGAACAGGGCGATCATCAGGCAGACGATCACACGCGCCGGAAAGTCGAAGCCGAACCAGAATCCGATCAGCGGGACGAGCGCCAGGATCGGGATGCACTGCAGCACCACCGCGTAGGGGAAGAGGGCCTCCTCGATCCAGCGCGCCTGGCTCATCGCGACCGCCCAGGCGACGCCGATGACGATCGCGAGGGTCAGCCCGACCAGGGCGACCAGCGCGGTGCGGCCGAGCGCCTGGGTGATCTCGCTGAACACGCCCGGCTGGAAGAACGCGTCGGTGAAGACGGCGTGCGGCGGTGGAAGTAGGAAGCGCTTCTGCTCATCGAGGATCACGTAGCTCGCGAGATACCAGAGCGCCAGCACGATGCCGAAGACCGCAGTGGGCCGGGCCCAGCGGGCCGTGCTGCGACCTTTCGACGTCGTACGCGACGTGGCCGGGGTGATCGACGCGACCGGATCGACTGCCGTCTCCCCGGCCGATGCGGTGGGGGAGAGAACCGTAGTCATGAGTGTCCTTCTCGCAGGGCGTGGGATACCAGGCCGCTCAGGTGAGCGAATTCGGGGGTGAAGCGCAGCTCGGGGTCGCGGGGGAACGGGAAGTCGACCGGGAACTCGTCGACGATCCGGCCGGGACGGCCCGACATCACGACGACCTTGGTCGACAGGTAGACCGCCTCCGAGACCGAGTGGGTGATGAAGAGGCCCGCGAACTGCTGCTCGGTGAACAGGCGGAGCAGCTCGTCGTTCAGCCGCTCACGGGTTATCTCGTCGAGGGCTCCGAAGGGCTCGTCGAACAGGAAGAGCTGCGGATCGAGTGTCAGCGACCGGGCGAGTGAGGCGCGCATCTTCATGCCGCCGGAGAGCATCTTCGGCAGGTGCTTCTCGAAGCCACTGAGCCCGACGAGCTCGATCGCCTCGGCCGCCCGGGCCGCCCGCTCCTTCTTCGAGACCCCGTTCAGCTCGGCAAGCAGCTGGACGTTCGACTGGACATCCCGCCAGGGAAGCAGCGTGGCGTCCTGGAAGACGTAGCCGATCCTGCTGGCGTCGATCCGGGCGGCACCCGAGGTCACCTGCTCCAGCCCCGAGGCGATGCGAAGGAGCGTGCTCTTGCCGCAGCCCGAGGGGCCGACCACCGTGACGAACTCCCCGGGATTGACGGTGAGGTTCACCCCGGAGAGGGCGGTGGTGCCGTTCGCGAAGGTCAGGGCCACATCCTCGAAGTGCAGAAGATGCACGGTCCCGTCCTCTGCGCCCGCCTGGTCTGCGGTCGGCGCGTCGATCATGGGCGCTGTCGGCATCGGATCTCTCTGTCTCTCGGCACGTGGTCGGACGCAGGGTCAGGCGGCCGCGGCGGCCGGCTCGGACTTCGCGGCTTCCCCGGCGAGGAAGTGATCGGCGATGTCCGTGCTCGTGGTCACCCAGACATCGGGATGCGAGGTGATCGCCTTCAGTACCCGCGAGAGGTACTTGAAGCGGAAGGGCTGACCGACCACGAAGGGGTGCACCGGAAGCGCCATGACGTTGCCGCCTTCGCTCAGCAGCACCTCGAACTGGTCCATCACCATCTCCTCGTACTGCGAGCCGGTGGTCGCCTTGCCGACGAACAGGCCGATGTCGTTGACGTCCATCGAGTACGGCACGGAGATCATTCCCGGCACGTTCAGGGCGAACGGACGGTCATCCGCCGTCCAGTCGAGCAGGTACTTCACGCCTCGCTCCTGGAGCAGGCGAGGGGTCGCGAAGGTCTCGGTGAGCGCGGGGCCGAGCCAGCCCTGCGGGCGGGCCGGAAGGTGCGCGTCCCAGGTCGCCATCATCGTCTCGAGGAAGGCGGCCTCCTCCTCCTCGCCCATCCCCGTGTGCAGGATCGAGTTGGTCTGGCCGTGAGCGATCCAGGCCCAGTCGCGCTCGACGGCCGCCTCGACGATCTGCGGGTAGGCGGTCAGCACCTCGGAGTTCGTGATGGCGCTGGCGCGCAGGCCGACCTCGTCGAGGAGGTCGATCATCCGCCAGATCCCCGCGCGGGTGCCGTAGTCGCGCCAGCCGTGGTTCATCGGGTCGGGGGAGAAGCCCGCCGTGAGCGGAGAGGAGCTCGTCGCGGGGACGCCGACGTGGAAGTGCTCGATGTTGAGACCGAGGTAGAAGGCGATCTTCTTGCCCTCGGGCCAGACGATGGGCTCGCGCTCGGTGATGGGCGAATAGCTGTAGAGGTCGTTTTCCATTGCTGCTCCTGCGTGCGGTCGAACGGGTTCGGGGGAAGGCGGGGATATCAGGCCGGGACGGCGGCTGCCGCGGTGACCGAGTCGAGGTACTCGACCGTCTCCTCGACGCTGATGACGTCGGCGTACTTCATGTGCATGTCGAAGAGGTTGACCTTGTGGGAGATCTGGCTGCGGTCGGCCGATGCCTCGAACGGGATGATCACGTGGAAGTTGTTCATGAATGCGTCGAGAACCGTCGCCCGTACGCAGCCGCTCGTCGTCATGCCGGTGACGATGACGGTGTCGACCCCGGCCTGCACGAGGTAGGAGGCGAGCGGTGTCCCGAAGAAGCCGCTCGGCTTGGAGCCCTTGTTGATGACGATCTCGCCGGCGATAGGTGTGAGGGCATCGACGATGACGTCACCCGGCGGCAGTTCGCTCGGGGCAGCGGGTGCGCCCTGGGTCTTCCAGCGACCGCGCTCGAGCGGGTGCACCTCGTGCGCGGGGTCGGCGTATGCCTTGGTGAAGAAGACGGGGATATCGCGAGCGCGAGCGGCGGCGAGCAGCTCGGCGTTGGCGTCGACGGCGGGCCAGCCGGTCTCGCTGTGACCCGTCGGGTAGGCGGAGTCGACGAAGGCGAGCGTCATGTCGACGATCACGAGAGCGGGCTTGCTGCCTGCCGTGATCGGACGGCTCGCGCCATCGAAGCCGCGTTGGAAGCTGCTCACGTCATCGCTCGGAATGAGATCGAGCCAGGGCTTCGGCGTTGTCATGGGTCTCCTTGACGTCACGGTGACGAGCGGGTTGGACGACATCCCGAGGGGGAGATCATCTGCTCGCGGCCTCCGGAGGAGGCCGTGTCTTCAACCTAGCTCGCTCGTATACAGCGGGATACAGCCGAACGTAAAGAGCGTGTTACGAGTGCGTTTCCGACGACGCGATCGGACCGCGCGCAGGCCTCGTCGCGCCGAAGAATGCCGCGGGCCCGCCGACGGCGATCCCGAGCACGAGGAGGATCGGCGCGATCGGAAGCACGAGTGAGGCAGCCGTCACCACCAGGGGCACGCCGAGCAGCGCGCCGGCTCGATAGGAGCCCGTGATCGCCATGGCCTGCCCGCGCTCCTCGGGGTGCACGGATTCGGCCGCGAGAGCCGGACCGATGGTCATGACGGTGCCCATACCCGCCCCGGACAGGATCAGCAGGGCGACGCTGACGGCCGGCGCGACCCCGATCAGCGCCAGGCCGGATATGCCCAGACCGACGAGCACGGAGCCGATGCGCAGCACAGGCACGAACCGTTCGATCGCGAGACGACCACAGAACAGGTTCGAGGCGAGAAGCGCGCCGTTGGCCAGCGCGATGACGGCGCCGATCGCCACCTCGTTCCAGTCCGCCGCGGTGAAGACGATGGGCACGTAGGTCGCCGAGATGACCGCCCATGCCCCACCGGCCAGGCTTCCGAGCGAGGCGAAGCGCACTCCGAATCGGCTCCGAACCTGGCCTGCTTCGGGATTCTTCGGCGGATTGAAGACCGGGAACGCCGTCATCGCGAGCACGATGGCCAAGCCGGCCAGCGCGAGGGCGAGCACCGTCCATTCACCGATCACGAGGTCGATGCCTGCCAGCCATCCGGCGATGAGGGGTCCGATCAGCGAGCAGGTGCTCGTGATGATGTTGCTGCGGGCGAGGCCCCGCGCGGCGGTACCGCTCGCTCGGATCACGTGCGTCTGGCTGGCCGTCCAGAAGCCGGCGCGCGAGCCGCCCTGCAGGAAGTGCGCGAGCACGAGACCGATCACCCCGGGGATGATCAGGACGAAAACCATCGAGAGCGCGAAGAGCGACAGCGCCACGAGCAGCACGAAGCGGTCGGACAGGAACCGGAGCGCGAAGCCCAACGGAAGCCGGGCTCCCATCTGCGCGGCGGCGGACAGGGTGCTGAGCAGCCCGATCTGGGCGATGTCGAGGCCCTGATCCAGAGCGATGAAGGTCAGCATGACCCCGGAGATGCCGAGGCTGAGCGCATACGCCGCATTCAGTGCGTAGGTGAGATACAGCTCCCGCTTGATGATGGGCCCTCTCGATCGGCTCGGTATACAAACGTATGCCATTCGCAGATCGATGGCTAGCGAAGACGCGTGCAGCTGCCTCGAACCATGGAAGCTGCTCAGCCCACGTTGATCGTGTCGCCGTCGAGGGAGAAGTCGATGTCCGCCGTGTGATCCGCGTGCTTGCTGACGACCAGGATGACGAGGTCTCCAACCTCGCCGGGCTCCTCGATCCGACCCGTCGGGGACTCGCCGAGCGAATCGACCATGCGTGCCTTGGACTGGGCGATGTCGATGCCCATGAACTTCGCGGCGGTCGCCACGATGCCGAGCTGGCTGTGCCACGGGTCGACTGCGGCAGGCCCCTGCCCGATGCTGTTGAACCGGACACCGTCGGTCGCGAACTCCGCAGCCATGGCTTTGGCGAGTGATCGGAACACCGCTTTCGCATCGCCATGATCGACGAGCGAGAAGCCGGGTTCGGCGGACCACACGGTCAAGATGGTCCCGCCGCCGCGCGCGATCATCAGGGGGATGGCTGCTCGAATCGAGCTCCGGGCGATGACGAAGGCCTGATCGAACGTCGATTGCCATCGCTCGCGCGGCACGACCATCGAAGAAGCGCCTTGGGCAGCCGAGATCCCGATGGCGTTCACCAGCATGTCGATCCCGCCGTAGGCGCGCTTCGCCGACTGCAGAAGAGTCGACGCTCCGTCGGGTGTGGTGAGATCCACGATGAGGGGGATGAGGCCGTACTCCTCGGCCAGCTGGATGAGCCCGAGGGATCCCACGGGCGAGCCTGCGACGACGAATACGTCCTCTAACAGAAGCGCCCGTGCCACGGAGAGACCGACGCTCGTGCCCGCGCCCGTGATGACGGCGATCTTGTCTTCGAGTCTCAGATCCACAGGTGGCCGAGCCAGGCATAGCCGTGCTCGGAGGGTCGCATAGCGCTGACCGTACGCCCTCCGTGATCCAAGGCCGTACCCATGGTCGCTGGGGCGCCCCCGAAGTGCTGGACGGGGGCGTGGATCAGGTTGGTGGATCGCAGGGGCGGGGCGGGCGGTGATAGACGGCGCGCGGGCTTCGACACGGGCGCGGGGCGCCCGGCTCAGCCACCGGAATGGGTGCGGTCAGTCGTCGAGCAGGCCGCGGATGTCGTTCGCGGTGAGAGACGAGCTGAACATCTCGTCGTCGTCGATGACCGCGTCGAAGAGACGGGCCTTCTGCTCCTTGAGCGCCATCACCTTCTCCTCGATGGTGCCCGTCGCCACCATCCGATAGACGTTGACCGACCGGGTCTGGCCGATGCGATGGGTGCGGTCGATGGCCTGCTCCTCGGCGGCCGGGTTCCACCACGGGTCGAGCAGGAAGACGTAGTCGGCCTCGGTGAGGTTGAGGCCGAAGCCTCCGGCCTTGAGGCTGATCAGGAAGACCGGAGCGTCGCCGTTCCGGAACCGGTCGATCACCTCGGGGCGGTGGGTGGTGGATCCGTCGAGGTACTCGAACGGGATGCCCGCAGCCTTCAGGCGATCGGCCGCCTTGCCGAGGAAGCCGGTGAACTGGCTGAAGACGAGCGCGCGGTGACCGTTGCCGATGACGTCTTCGAGCTGCTCGAGCAGGGCGTCGAGCTTGGATGAGGGGATGTCGCTGTACTCGTCGCCGAGCAGCGACGCGTCAAGAGCGAGCAGGCGCAGCAGGGTCAGGGAGCGGAAGACGATGAACCGGTTGCGGTCGAGGTCGTCGATGAGGCCGAACAGCTTCTGCCGCTCCCGCTGCAGGAACGTGTCGTACAGGCGCCGGTGCTCGGGCGTCAGGTCGATGAAGAGCTCCTGCTCCTGCTTCTCGGGCAGATCCTTCGCGACGACGTCCTTGGTGCGGCGGAGCATGAACGGACGGATCCGCTTCTTCAGCCGGGCGAGCGGCAGGGCGCCGTGTCCGGCGTCGACGGGGCGCACGTACTCCTCCCGGAACTTGCGGCCCGATGGGAAGAGTCCTGGTGAGGTGATCCGGAACATCGACCACAGGTCGGTGAGGCTGTTCTCCATCGGCGTGCCGGTGATCGCGAGCTTGAACGAGGTGTCGAGGGCCACCGCGTTCTCGTGGGCCTTGGTGTCCGCGTTCTTCACGAACTGCGCCTCGTCGAGGATGAGTCCGCTCCAGCCGACCTTCTGGTAGCCGGCGAAGTCGAGGCGGAACAGTGCGTACGAGGTGACCACGATGTCCGCGCCGTCGGCGATCTCGACGACCTTCGTGCCCGACTTGCGCTCGGTCTCGGTGATCCCGACCGTGGTGAGCTGCGGCACGAAGCGGGCGGCCTCGGCCAGCCAATTCGAGGTCACCGAGGTCGGCGCGACGACGAGGAAGGGGCGGGCGTCGTCCGGGTCGCGGGTCTCGATCGCGTGCGCGATGAGGCTGAGGGCCTGGATCGTCTTGCCGAGGCCCATGTCGTCGGCGAGCACTCCGCCGAGCTGGTGCTTCCAGAGGAAGGCGAGCCAGCTGAATCCCTCGTGCTGATAGGGGCGCAGGGTGGCGTCCAGTCCGATGGGCAGGGCGGTCGGCTCGGTGTCGGCCGGCGCCTCGAGCTGGGCGAGAGTGCGGACCGCCTCCTTCCAGGCGACGGCCTGATCGGTCTCGTCCGCGAGGTCCTCGAAGTCGCGCCAGATGTTGGCCTGGTACTTGCTGACCTGCACCTTGCCCGTCTCCCACTCACCGAGGAACACGGACTCGTCGATGAGGGTGCGGAGGCGGTCGAAGACCGGTTGCTTGAGGGAGAGGTACGAGCCGTCGGTCAGCTTGAGCTTGCCGGCGCCCTTGGCCATCGCCTTGAAGATCGGCTGGAACGGGATGGTCCGTCCCTGGACGGTGACCATGACGCCCAGATCGAACCAGTCGCGCTTGTGGCTCTCGACCGTGGAGATCACGAGCTTCGGCTCGTCGGTGATCTCGCGGTAGTCGGGGTGCTTTCCCGAGGACTCGATGCGGATGCCGTCGATCCGGCGGATGCTCGGCAGCTCGACCGCGGTGAACTCGGCGGTCGCGATGCCCTCGAGGGTCTGCGGCGGCAGATGAGCCTGGGCGCTGATCTCGGGTGGGAGGGTCTCGAGGATGCGCTGCTCGGCGCGCGGATCGCGGAAGGTCTCGTCGTCCGCGGTGGTGATCGGTACGCCGACCGTGCCCTCCGGGTACTGCCAGTGCCACTCCAGTCGCAGGACATCTTTGGGGGAGTAGCTCAGCGAGAGCAGCAGCACGGGCGGGATCTGCCGCGGAAGCGCGACGGACGCGTCGGGGCTGCTGACATCGATCGTCCGGCGGAGCTTGGGGTAGTAGGTGCTGAGGAACTCGTCGGCGTCTGCGGCCGGCACGATGACGGTTTCGGGGCTGGCGAGCAGGCGGCGCTGCTCGTCGGTCACCTGGGCGGTGAGCGGGGCGATCACGATACGGCTCGTTGCAGTGTCGGAGTTCCGCTCGATCGTCCAGGAGTAGACGCCGTGGTCGCCGATCAACCGCGTCGCGGTGACCGGATGGATCCTGCTGTCGATCCGTACAGCGGGGGAGACGTGCAGGTCGCCCGGATTGCCGACGTCGCTGCTGCTGGCGCTGTCGGTGCTGCTCACCGTGCGGATCTCGATGGCGATCGTGGCGTCGCGACCGACGGCGACGGGCGCCGCCTGCTTTCCGCTGATCAGCTGGACGCCGGCCTCGGAGGCGGTGGCCAGGAACGGCCAGAGGGTCGGGCTCGTCAGGTCGTCGAGGTAGATCCAGTTCTGCTCGCTGAATCCGAGTGTCTCGCGGGCGGACCGGGCCAGGGCGAGGAACTGGGCGAGCCAGCCCTGGTGCTCGGGGTTCAGCGAGAGCCGGGTGGTGTGGAAGCCGACGTTGTTCCAGCCGATGTTGCTGCGCGTCCAATTGCCTGCGGGGCTGCGGACCACGGGGCGCGCGGCGAGCCGGAGGTTGGCATTCGGGCCAGGCGCGATGGCGCTGTCCGCGGTCGGTGTCTGCCACCAGCCGCGGGACGGAACGACCTGGCGGAGCTCGAAGTGCAGCGCCATGGGGATGAGCGCGCGCCTGCTCCTGGACCCGGAGGGGCGACCAGCAGTGAGCGCTTCGACGGCGTTGCGCCAGTCGGGAACGGCGTCGGCAGCGGCGCTGGTCTCGGCGCTGTCGGGCTGGGCGGGATCGGGCTCAGCCATGCGCTCGACGATACCGGCGGGCTCCGACGGCGGCGTCCGCGCGCGAGTTGACAGTAGTGGCGGGTGCAAGCGATCCGACACTCACCACGACTGTCAACTCGTGATACGCCGTCCTACAGCCGCCTGCTCATGGCGAGTTCGCGGCCGTCGTCGCCGACCAGCTCGTCGACGAACTCGAAGCCCGCGCGCACGTAGGTGGCGATCGCCACCACGTTGCGCTCATGGACGTCGAGCGTGAGCTCGAGGTAGCCGGCGTCCCGACTCCAGTCGGCAGCCGCCTCGATGAGCGCATCGATCACGCCACGGCCGCGGACGGAGGGCGACAGGTACACGCCGACGAGTGTCGCGGTGTCGACTATCGGGACCCGTTGGAGGTAGTCGGGTTCGTCGGCGCGACGGACGAGGACTCCCACCGTTCCGACGAGCTCATCGCCGAGCACCGCGACGAATCCGGCGTTGTCGGATGCGGTCGCGCCGCGCTCCGCTCGCTCTCGCCACTCCTCAGCCGGACGGGCCAGTGCCTGATCCATCGTCTCGAAGAACGCGATCCTCGCTACCGGGTCGGCGAGCGCCTGCAGCCGGAGCGCCCGCAGGCTAGGTCCGTCGTCGGGCCGCACCCGGCGGATGTCGATGTCCGAGTCGAGCGCGCGAGGCATGGCGCCGACTCTAGCCAGGCGCGCTGGACGACAAGCTGCGAGCCGGGCGGCGCTCGCCCCGCCTCCTCGTTATCCGAAAACTGCCCGAATGCGCTGAGCATTCGGGCAGTTCGTGGAGAACGAGAACCGAGCCGCTATGCGCTGACGCTGGCTCCCAGCAGGTCCTCGAGGCGGGCGTAGCTCGTCTCCATGCCGGTCGTCATGCCGGTGGCGAGCACGGCGTCGCGCATCTCGGAGTTGGCGTAGGTGATGACCAGCGAGAGCAGCGTGCCGCCTTCGACGGGCGTCAGGGTGAGCTCGTTGAGCGCGGCCGGGTAGTCCATGCCGATCATCGCCTCGGTGGTGACGGCGCGGTAGGGCGCCTCGGATTCGAGCAGCTCTCCGGTGAAGCCGAAGCCGTCTCCGCCGCCCTCGGGCGCCCACATGTAGCGGTAGCTGTCGCCGACCTTCGTCGCGATCTCGCAGACCGGCATCGTCCAGCCGTCGGGGCCGAGCAGCCACTGCTTCATCAGCTCGGCGTCGTTGTGCGCGCGCCAGACCTGTTCGACAGAGCCGCGGATGACGCGGGCCACGCGCACCTGGGTGTCGCTGAGGATCTGCGCCTCGGCGATCCGATCCGTGGCGAATGCGGAGAGATCGGCGAGCACGGCGTCGATCTGCGACATCGCCTCCTTCGTGCCATCCAGCATCTGCATGTCGAGCAGCTGCTGCAGCTGCTCGAGCGAGTCGAACCGGGAGGTCGTGGTGAGGCGAGAACCTGTCTCAGTGGCCTCGAAGGCGAAGGTGGCGCGGGTCGGCGGAAGCGCCGTGTTTGGAGCACCCGTCTCATCGGCGAACCAGTCGATGATGTCGAAGGAGGCAGAAGCGGAGACATCCGTCCACTCCCAGCAGCCGTAGTGCTCGTCGCCGGTGGGGCCGGTCATCTTGTAGACGCTGCGCCCTCCGACCGCCGCATCGTGGCGGAGGAAGGTCGCCGGGTAGGTCGGCGGTCCCCAGAAGCGCTCGAGCTGCCGCGGGTCGGCGTAGGCGTCCCAGAGGCGGGTGACCGGGGCGCTGAAGTCGGCGACGATCGTGATGGTGAGGTTGTCGAGGTCCTTCTCGACGGAGGTGACGGGCATGAGGGTGCCTTCCTGATTCGTGGAGTGATTCGGTGAGGTGAAGCCGGTGTCTTGTGGAGCCAGTGGTTCGTGGAGCTACTTGGTGTCCTCTTCGAGGAGGGCGTCGAGGCGGTCGATCCTCGAGCGCCAGATCTGCTCGAACTGATCGAGCAGTCGCTGCGCCTGACGGATGCGCTCGGGGTCGCCCCGAACCATCCGCTCCCGGCCGCGGGGTTCCTTGGTCACGAGACCTGCCCCTTCCAGTACGGCGACGTGCTTCTGCACAGCCGCGAACGACATGGCGTACGCGTCGGCGAGCTGCGAGACGGAAACCTCGTCCACGAGCGTCCTGCGCACGATGTCACGTCGGGTGGCATCGGCCAGAGCGCGGAAGATTCGATCCACGTCAGCGTCGGGCAATTCCTGTCGTACAACCATTTGGTTGTAGGTTACGACGGCTCGTCGCGACGCGCAAGAGGCGATTCACCGTCTCTCTGCCGTCCGGACAGCGATGTCGGAGGGTGGTGCGAACATGGTCGTAGCTCGTGCCGGAGCAGCTCGTTCGAATCTTCCGAAAGGGGACGATCATCCGGCGCGTTCTCGAGAGTGCTGAAGCACTCTCTTCTCAACTCGAGGCTCTCGGTGTCACCGATGAGGCCGAATCGCTGGAGTGCGCCCTGGCGAATGCCAGTAACCCCTCGCTGCTCGATCTGGTCGAATCGACCGCCCAGCTCACACGGCTGGTAGCCGCCGTGCAGGCGCGCACCGCCGGAGAGATCGCGTACCGCTCCGGCCGCGAGCTGGCGGTTCCGCTGGCCCGTCAGTACGGGCACGGCAGCGCAACGCCCCTACTCGCGGTGAGAGGACGGATGCCCCTCGGCTCGGCCTCAGCGCTGGGCAAGGTCGGTCAGGCGTTCCGGCCGCGGACGTCGCTCCTGGGCGAACGCCTGCCCGCACGGTTCCCGCTGCTGGCCGCCGCGCTCGATGCCGGCAGCGTGCCGGTCGAGTCAGCCCTCAAGGCGATCGAAGTGCTCGAGCGGGCGGAGCGGGTCATGGCGCTCGAGGCCCTCGCCGAGCTCGAGGCCACCCTCACCGAATGCGCTGCCGAGTACACGGTGAAGGAATTCGCCGAGATGGCTGCGCAGGCCAATGGCCACCTCGATCCCGACGGAGTCGAGCCGCGCGAGCGTGAGCTCATCGAGAGGGCGGGCATCACCTTCTTCCAGCGCCGCGACGGCCTCATCGGCATCAAGGGCGGGATGGATCCGCTCACGGCGGGATTCGTCAAGAAGGCGATCGACGTCTTCAGCAGTCCTCGCGCGTCGGTCGACTTGGACGACGACACAGCCGATGGCGAGGGCGACGACGAGTGCGAAGGGGGCGAAGGCGAAGGCGACGCGGCCGACCGCAACGACGTCGATGGCCGGCTCGCTGCCACCTCGGACGCCGGCGATGAGCTCAGTGATCCCATCGTCGACACCCGCAGCCTGCCGCGGAAGAACCTCGACGCACTCGCCACCGCCTGCCGGCTCGCTCTCGGCGCCGACGACGGCCAGCTCGGCGGCATCGACACCACCGTCGTCGTACTGCTGAAGGAGGAGGGCATCATCGATGATCGCGTTCCCGCCCAGATCGTGGGAATCGACGAGCCGATCAGTGCGGGCACCGTCCGCCGGCTCCTCTCCAGAGCCGAGATCATCCCCGTGGTGCTCGGCGGGCCGAGCGAGGTCCTCGACCTCGGACGCAGCCAGCGACTGTTCTCCAAGCCGCAGCGCATCGCGATGGTTGTTCAGCAGCGCGGCGGGTGCGGCATCGAAGGCTGCGCCTGTGACGGCCTGCTCGAAGCCGCGCATGTCGAAGGCTGGTGGGTGAACGGCACGACCGACCTGCTGAACGGCTTGCTGCTCTGTCCCTTCCACCATTGGTGGCTGGATCAGGGCAGGTGGACGATCGAGGTCCGCGACGGCCGACGGGTCATCATCCCGTCGGCCGCCAGCGATCCGATGCGTCGGCCGAGACCGATCAGGGACCGCATCATCCCGTTCTGATCGGCGGCGCCTGACTAAGCGGAGACGCGCGCCAGCGAATCGACCGCGCTGAGGATCGTCGCCACCTCGGTGCGGGTGGTGTAGTCGACGTGCACATCAGCGAAGGTGACTGAGCGCCCGGAATCGATGACCAGCACCGTCGGGAACGGGATATCTGCCGTGGCGTCGGCGTTCGAGTCCGCGACATCGAAGCCCAGATCTGTGTGCGCGGACCTGGCGGCCGCGTTCGGCTCGGTCTTGATGCCCAGCTGCTCGATCAGCACGTTGGACGGATCCGACAGGACGGTGAAGGCGAGCTCACCGTTCGCGACCGCGGCCGACGACCCGTCCGGCGTCTGGGGGCTGATCGCGATCAACGCGATGCCGCGATCGTTCAGCCCGGGGAGAAGCGTCCGCTGATAGTGCTTGAGCGTGATGTTGCAGTACGGGCACCAGGCGCCGCGATAGAAGACCAGAACGGCCGGGGCCTCGCCGATCGCGTCGTACAGCGACACCTCGGCACCCGCCGCATCGACCAGTCGAGCGTCCGGAATGATCGACCCTTGCGACACGGCGTCGGACGGCACGCCACCCGCCGTGAGACCCGCCTGCTCGTCGGCGAAGACACCCGCGAGGCGCGGACCGATCTGCTCGTTGAAGCCCACATTGAAGTCGGTGACCTGATCCGCGATTGTGCTCATGGTCCGACGCTAGGGCGGGCTCCCTCCGACCTTCCTGACGGACGACACACGCCGTCACACTCCGCAGGTCCAGGTCTCGGTTCGCTTGAAAACACGGCGATGGATGGGTAACGTGCAACTCGCTGGTTTCGCGTTGGAGGAAGCTCGTGGCGATTCAGGACCGCATCGAGAAGCAGATCGTGCTGCATGCAGATCTCGACCGGGTATGGGCCGCCATCGCGGACAGCCGCCAGTTCGGCGCCTGGTTCGGCGCCGAGTTCGACGGCCCATTCGTGCTCGGTCAGACGACTCACGGACGAATCGTGCCGACGTCGGTCGATGCCGAGGTGGCGGCTATGCAGGAGCCGCATCGCGGATCTGATCTGAACCTCGACATCGTGGCGATCGAACCGCACACGCGCTTCGCATTCCGTTGGGCGGCATCGCCGGACACTGACGTCCAGACCACGGTGACGTTCACCCTGCGTCCCCACGAGGATGGCGTCGTTCTCATCATCACCGAGGAGGGCTTCGACGAGCTGCCGGAAACGGTGCGCCAGAGCACTCGCGAGGGGAACGAGGGCGGCTGGGAGGCGCAGACCAGTCTGATCGCGCGCTACGTCGCTGCCGATTCCTGATGCCCGCGCCCACGACCGCCCTCTCTGATTCGACGGCACTCTTCGCGGCGCTGGGTGATCCGACCCGAATGGCTCTGGTGATCGAGCTCGGCGAACAGGGCCCGAGCACCGCGTCAGCGCTGGCCGTCGGACGGCCGATCACGCGTCAAGCGATCGGCAAGCAGCTCGCCGTCCTCGCGACCGCAGGAATTGTCGTGGGTCGGCGAACGGGCCGTGAGCAGATCTGGGCCGTGGATCCGGTCGTGTTGAAAGCGGCGGGAAGTCGCCTCGAGGCAGCTTCCACCGCGTGGGACTCTGCCCTTGAGCGCCTGCGGAGCTTCGTCGAGGATTAGCCCGTGCTGATCATGTCCATGGGCGTCTCCGCCGACGGCTACATCACGGATCGCAACGGCGGAATCGACTGGGGCGGATCGAGCGCCGAGCAGTCCTTGTTCTCCCTCGAGCAGGTCGGGGAGCTCGGCGGATACCTGCTCGGCCGCAGGCTCTACGAGATGATGCTCGTCTTCGAGACGGATCCCGCCATGCGGGAGACGGAGGCGAACGCCGCGTTCGCCGACGTGTGGACCGCCCTGCCGAAGGTGGTGTTCAGCCGCACGCTCACCGCTGTGCAGGGGAATGCCCGACTGGCCACACGGTCGCTGGACGAAGAAGCGCACGAGCTGGCTGCCTCGGGACGGGACGTCTCGATCGGGGGAGCGGAGCTTGCCGCGCAGGCCATTCGGCGGGATCTGGTCGATGAGTTCCGCCTGTTCCGGCATCCGATCCTCCTCGGCGGGGGCACGCCGTACTTTCCCACGGACGTCGGGCCGTTCGAGCTGGAGCTGATCGACACGAGGACGTTCGCGTCGCGGGTCGTCTACGAGCGGTATCGGCGGGTTCGCGTCGGGCCAGGGTGAGCGTGGGAGGGCCTCGATACGCGCCGTAGTCCCTGGCCCAAGCCTGGCCCAGGCGCTACTCGACCAGCGAAGCCCCGCATCGGTGGTCGAGTAGGCGCCCCGCGCCGTATCGAGGCCTGCTGCGCATCCGCGGGAGCTGAGGGTTCCTCTGCTCGTCGGGAGCAGGGCCGCTAGCATCTGGACCATGCGCAGGGCGTCAGCACCGACCTCTCCCACCGCCGACGGCGAGCGTGTGCTGATCCTCTCTGCGGGAGTCGGATCGGGACACAACAGCGCCGCGGCCGCGTTGCAGCAGGCCTGCCGTGCACGCTCCGACATCGCCGAGGTGCTCGTGATGGATGTGCTGCAGGAGAGCAGCACCCTCTACCGTGATCTGCTCGGCAAGGGATACTTCGCGCTGGTCGAAGCGGCCCCGTGGCTGGTCGATCTCGGCTACGACGTGAGCGATCCGCCGTTCCGCCGCCGGGGTCCGATCGACCCGTGGACGCGGGCGAATGCGATGCCCACCATCAGCGAGATCAAGCGGTTTCGGCCGACGGCGATCGTGTGCACGCACTTCCTGCCCGCCCAGCTGGTGGCGTCCCTCATCCAGCGGGGCGTCATCGATGCGAAGACGGCCGTGGTCACGACGGACTACGACTTCCAGGGCCTGTGGCTGACGAGCGCGTTCCACTCGCTGTTCGTCGCACGCGAAGAAGGGCGGGTGCAGCTGATGGCGCTCGGCCTGCCCGCCGACCGGGTGACCGTCACTGGCATCCCGATCGCCCCGCCCGAGGAGCATGCCCCGGTGCGCGATCCAGCCACGCCGCCCGCGCTGCTGATCTCTGCGGGCGCGGCGGGCGGCGACTACGCCACCGCCGTCGTGCGGCAGACGATGCACATCCGATCGCCGTTCACCGCCACGGTGGTCTGCGGACGCAACACGGAGCTGCGCCAGCGGATCGAGCAGCTGGTGACACCCGCCGGCGATCGGTTCCGGGTGCTCGGATACACGACGGAGATGCCGCGACTCATTCGCGAGGCAGACCTGTTCGTCGGAAAGCCGGGCGGGTTGTCGGCGTCGGAGTGCATGGCGGCGGGGCTGCCGATGGTGCTGGTGAATCCCATACCGGGCCAAGAGGTGCGCAACGGCGACTACCTCATGGAGCAGGGAGCGGCCGTGCGCTGCAACACTCCGGCGACCATCGGCTGGAAGATCGACGAGGTGCTGCGCGAGCCCGGCCGCCTTCAGCGGATGCAGGCGGCGGCGCAGCGGATCGGCCGCCCCGACGCCGCACACGACGTGCTCAACGGGCTGCTCGACGGCTCGGCTCGGCCACTCGTCGTCACGCGGGCGGCACAGAAGTCGATCCTCGCCACGAGCGAGCAGCGTCTGATCGCCAGCGATGTCACGGGACCCACCTCGCTGGTCCGACTGATCGATCAGGAGTCCGGCAGCACGGTCGCCCTGCTGCAAGCCGAAGAGGTTGTGGATCTGCAGCGCCGATACTCCGACAGCGCCGGGAACGTGGTGCTCCAGCAGGACGACTCTCGGGCGCCGTTCCGGTGGGAGGCGCGGCGGGTGCTGAGAAGCGTCCTGCGAGGCGACGAGCGGCTCGCGGTCCGACTGGAACCCCTGGCTGAAGGCGCGTCTCGCTCCGTCGAGGCCCACTGATCCGCTGAATGCCGCATGCGGCGAGCCAGCGCTCCGCGACTAGTCGTCGAGGGCTTCGTCCTGAACCGCGGTGCGGCGTAGCGGGCGAGCTCCGTCCCAGCTGCTCGGGCTGTGCTGCGCGGCGAGGACGACCCAGTTCCCCGGTCGAGGCGACCACTGATGCGTCCGAGGATCGCGCTGCAGGGTCGGGCCGGCATCGAGTGCGACCTCCACCACCGTCTCGGCCTGCGCCGGCACGGTCACCTTCTGGAAGCCGAGCAGCCGACTCACCGGCCGCTCGAGGGAGAGGTCGGCGGCGTAGAGCTGGACGACGATCGAGCCCTCGCGGTCTCCGGTGTTGCGCACCGAGACCCTGGCGCTGCCGCCCGCCTCGTCGAACCGGTGGTCGAGGAGCGTGTGCTCGATGCTCGTGTAGCCGAGGCCGAAGCCGAACGGGAAGGCGGCCGAGTGACCGTCGGCATCGAGCTTCCGCTGACCCCAGCGGTCGTCGTAGACGACGGACTTCGCGGTGCTGTCGAACGCAGGCAGGTGCCGGACATCGGTCGGGATGACGAATGGCAGACGGCCGGACGGCTCCGCCGCTCCGGTGAGCACATCGGCGAGCGCGTGGCCGCCCTCCATCCCGCCGTACCAGGCCATCAGCAGCGCCGGCACCCGGTCCCGCCAGGCTTCGACCATGATCGCGCTGCCGCCGATGAGCACGACGACGGTGCGCGGGTTGGCGGCGCTGACGGCCCGGATGAGCTGCACATCGGCGGGGCGGAGATCGATGGAGCTGCGGTCGCCGCCCCGAACGAACTGCGACGCGAGATGCGCGAGGGCCACGAGCGGCGCCCGCAGCGGGCCGGACCGGAAAGCGCCGCTGAGAACCCCGACCTCGACACCGCCGTTGATGACGGACTCGCCCTCGTCGTGCTCATCGAGTCCGACGACGACCACCGCGATGTCCGCCTCCGCGGCGACCCCTGCGGCGGCTCGGGCGTCCGAGCGCGACGGCGTCAGGATCTCGACATCCGGCAGTGCCTCGCGCAGCCCATCGAGGGGGGAGACGGTGGACGGAGGGCGAACGCGCGAGGAGCCGTGATCGCCGATGTTCTCCCGCGCGGCCAGGCGGCCGACGACGGCGAGGCGCCGGATCGACGAATCGAGGGGGAGCAGCGGCGCATCCCCGACCAGCTCGTTCTTCAGCAGCACGATCGACTCCGCGGCGACCCGCCGGGCGAGATCGCGGTGCGCGGGGGAGGCGACAACCTCCGTGCCGGGTTCTGACTCGTCGCGGGTGGCCGCGTGCAGAACGGTGGTGCGCAGGATGCGGTGCGCCGACTGCAGCACGGTCGAGCGCTCCAGAACCCCTGATCGCAGTGCATTCGGCAGCTCGCGAGCGCGGAGCAGGCGCAGCGGCATCTCCACGTCCATCCCCGCCCTCAAGCTCGCGACCGCGTGGTGCGTGCCGAACACCCAGTCGCTCGTCACGAAGCCGGAGAAGCCCCATTCGTTCCGGAGCACATCGGTGAGCAGGGGCGCGTTCACGTCCATGTACTCGCCGCGGACGCTGTTGTACGCGGTCATCACCGAGTCGACGCCCGCATCGACGACCGCCTTGAAGTGCGGCAGGTAGACCTCGTGCAGCGCGTGGTCGTCGACCGAGACGTCGACCTCGAAGCGCTCGTTCTCCATCGAGTTGAGCGCAAAGTGCTTGACGCAGGCCATCACGTTCGCACGCAGGCCGCGGGTCATCGCGGATCCCATCCGACTGGTCAGCACGGAGTCCTCGCCGTAGCACTCCTGCGCCCGACCCCACGCGGGATGGCGGAGCAGGTTGACGCAGACGGAGGCGGAGTAGTTCGCTCCTCGGGCACGGGTCTCGAGGCCGATGGCGTGACCGACCTCCGCCTCGAGCGCGGGATTCCAGGTCGCCGCCCGCGCCATGGTCACCGGGAAGGCGGTGGAGGACCCGATCACCACGCCGCGAGCGCCGTCGCTGAACCGGATGCCCGGGATGCCGAGGCGGGGGACCTCGCCGGCCACGAAGGGGCGACGGCCGAGGAGCAGTGGGATGAACGGCAGCAGTCGGCGGGGGGAGTCACCGTCGAGCATGCCGAGCAGCTCGGCATCGGTCAGGCGGGCGATCAGCAGGTCGGCGGCCTCGTCCGCATCCAGCTCTCCCGCCCGGACGGCACCGACGATCTGGTCGTAGAGGGCGGGGTCCGAGGCGGTGCGGTTCGAGGCGGTGCGATCCGCTGGATCGTCTGCTCGTGCGGCACGATCCTCCGCACGCATCCCCATGCATGGAATTCTGCACCCTCAGCGACCGCCGCCTTCGCGCTCGCCCACGTGTGAGAAGCCGAAAAGTGCGGGAATCGGGGCCCGATAACCGCACTTTTCGGCTTCTCACCGGCGGGCTGGCTAGTCGAACGCGAGGGCGGCGACGGGGGAGACCCGCGTCGCCCGGCGCGATGGGGCGAGCGATGCTCCGATCGTGAGAGCTGCGGCCGCGCCGATCAGGACGAGGAACAGCGGGAGCGGGATGGACGGCGGCACCAGGGTGCCGATCCCGTTCATGGAGCCGAGGATCGACTGCGCGCCCGCCCAGCCGTAGAACGTGCCGAGGACGAGCCCGATGAGCACCGAGGCGACGGTCAGCTGCGCACTCTCGGCGAGGATCATCGAGCGCACCTGGTGTGCGGTGAAGCCGAGCGCGCGGAGCAGTCCGAGTTCGCGCGTGCGCTGCAGCACGCTGAGCGACAGGTTGTTCACCATCCCGACCGCGGCGATCAGCGCGCTGAAGCCGGTGATGACGGTGAAGACCGCGATGGTCGTGTTGAAGGACTGCTCGATGCCCGCGTAGTAGACCGGATCGTCCTGCACTGCCGAGATCAGCATGTGCTTGTAGCTCTCGAGGGCGACGCCGAACATCGTCACGAGGGTGACGCCGATGACGAGGCCGATCGTCGTCCTCGAGCTGCGCTCCGGATAGCGGAGCGCGTTCTCGACGGCAAGCCGGGATGGCGCACTCCCGCCGAATGCGCGGCCCACGAGCATCAGCACGGGCGGCATCACCAGATGCGCGCCCAGCACGAGACCGGTGAAGGACAGCAGTCCGCCGACGATGCCGACCAGCACGCCGAGTGGGGTGACCAGGCCGATGCCGACCCCGGCCAGCAGGATGCCGATCCCGGCCACGAACAGCGTGATCGCCGTTCCGTTGCGACCGCGGCGCGACCGGGCCTGCTCGATGGTCAGCTCCTGCGCGGCCCCCGTCGCTGCCATCGGGGACACGGTGAGCACGCGGCGCGACCCGATCCACGAGGCGAGCCAGGTGGATAGCGCCACGGCCAGCATCGGCAGGAGGATCGTCGGGTCGAGATAGCTGTAGGCGATGTCGGGCAGAACGCCCGTGAACACCGCGATGCCCACCAGCCCCGCCGTGATCCCCATGCCCAGAGCACCGCCGAGCACCGATCCGATCACGCCGACGACCAGCCCCTCGCGGGCGACCTGACGGCGCTGCGTGGCCGCGCTCGACCCGATCAGGCGGAGCAGCGCGATGGTCCGGGTGCGTCCGGCGATGATCGTCGCGAATGTGTTCGCGGTGACGACGGCCCCCACGTAGACGGCGATGGAGATGAACACCCAGGCGATCACGGCCAGCAGGTAGGAGACCGTCTCGCTCGAGCCTGTGACGTCATCCGCCCGGAGGGACGTGGCGAGCGCATCGATGGCGAGCAGCAGCGTCACCCCGAATGCGGAGCTGAGAGCGGTGACGATGAGGCTCGAGGCGTGCTCGCGCGGGCTGAACCGGCTGCGGCGGGTCACTGGGCGGCCTCCATCTCGAGCATGAACCGGCTGATGTCGGAGGCGCTCGACCGAGGCAGGTCGGAGACCAGGCGACCGTCGGCGAGGAACAGGATGCGATCCGCGTAGCTCGCGGCGATCGGGTCGTGGGTGACCATCGCGATCGACTGTCCGTACTCGTGGGCCGCTGTCGCCAGCAAGGCGAGCACCTCACGGCTGGTCCGGGAGTCGAGGTTGCCGGTCGGCTCGTCGGCGAAGACCAGATCGGGCCGGGTGGCGAGGGCGCGGACGATGGCGACGCGCTGCTGCTGTCCGCCGGACAGCTCGTGCGGACGATGGCGGAGCCGGTCGCCGAGACCGAGCGAGGAGATCAGCTGATCGATCCAGGCGCGCTCCTCGGCCGATGGCCGACGGCCGTCCAGCTCGAACGGCAGCAGGATGTTGCCCTCGATGTCGAGGGTCGGAACGAGGTTGAACGATTGGAAGACGAAGCCGACCCGACGCCGGCGGAGCAGGGTGAGCTCGGTGTCGCCGAGGTGGGTGATCTCGGTCTCGCCGAGCCAGGCCGATCCGGAAGTCGCGGAGTCCATGCCCGCCATGATGTGCATGAGGGTGGACTTGCCGGAGCCGCTCGGGCCCATGATGGCGGTGAACTCGCCGGTGCGGATGCCGAGGCTGACGTCGTCGAGCGCCGTCACACGGTTGCCGGTGGATCCGTACTGCTTCGTGAGGCCTTCGACGCGAGCGACGAGCCCGCTGGCCGGGGGAGGAGTGGTCATGCTCCGACGCTAGAAGTCGGAGGGATGGGCCACATCAGCCTCTGGTCTCGGGCGCTCCGCCGCGAGGATGAGGGAGCCGAGACGGATGGCGGCGTTGCGGCGACGGTGAGAAGCCGAAAAGTGCGGGAATGGGTCGTGAATAGCCGCAGTTTTCGGCTTCTCACCGCCCGGAGCAAGCGGCGCCAGGTGCGATTCAGCGGAGGATGGCCGCGGGGACCACGACCACGGCGACGAACGCGACGACTCCTGCGAGCAGCCAGACGGGTGCACCGCCGACCGACGCCTTGTACCAGGGCGCCTTGTCGTAGTGGGATCTCTTGCGGCGGGCCATCTGCCCGACGGTACTCGTGCTCGGATGCGGACTCGCTGATGGGCGGCCGATTGTCGCAGTCAGTTCACCTGATCGAAATACGTGGGCGCTCGAGGACCGGATGACAAAAGTCATGCCGTGCCGGTGACTCGCAGGACTGCCCGTGCCGAGCGTCGACGGATTGAATCGACGCATGACGATCAGCCAATCCGCCCCGCAGGCCGCGACCGCGGCCGTCCATGCCGTCGGACTCACCAAGCGATACGGCAGGGTGACGGCTGTCGGCGGCATCGATCTCACCGTCCAGCCCGGAGAGGTCGTCGCCTTCCTCGGCCCGAACGGCGCGGGCAAGACGACCACCATCGACATGCTGCTCGGCCTGGCCAAGCCCGACGCCGGATCCGTGCAGGTCTATGGGCAGAGCCCGCGCAGCGCCATCGCGCACGGCCTGGTCTCCGCCGTCATGCAGACGGGCGGGCTGCTCGAGGACATCACCGTACGCGAGACCGTGCAGCTGACGGCGTCCCTCTTCCCGAACTCGCGCCCGGCGGACGAGGTGCTGAAGCGCGCCGGGATCCTCGACATCGGCGATCGCAACGTCAAGAAGTGCTCCGGCGGCCAGAAGCAGCGACTGCGCTTCGCGATGGCCCTGCTCTCCGACCCCGGACTGCTGATCCTCGACGAGCCGACCACGGGAATGGACGTCGAAGGACGCCGCGACTTCTGGAACGCCATCCGCGAGGACGCGAAGTCGGGCCGCACCGTCATCTTCGCCACCCACTACCTGGAGGAGGCCGACGCCTACGCCGACCGGATCATCCTGGTCCGACGCGGCAGGATCGTCGCCGACGGCACCGCGGCCGCCATCAAGAACCTGGCGTCCGGACGGACGATCCGTGCGTCGCTGCCGAACGCCGACGAGGCCGCGCTCCGCGCCATCGTCGGCGTGAACTCGGTCGAGGTGCGGCAGGACAGCGTGCTTGTGCGCGCGGGCGACTCCGACGCGGTGGCCCGCTACCTGCTCACCCAGACGAGCGCGAAGGACGTCGAGATCACCTCGCACAACCTCGAGGATGCCTTCCTCGCCCTCACCTCCGACGACGCGGCCGCCGACTCGGCCGACTCGGCCGACGACACGGCAGAGCTTTCCGAACCCATCAGGAGCAACGCATGAGCACCATCGCCACATCCGCCGAGCGCCTCACCCGCTCGACACCGCCGCTGGGCGGCTTCAACCTGACGTTCCTCGCGATCGAGTTCCGACGTCGGCTGCGCAACCGGCGCACTCTCGCCTTCACGGTCGTCATGCCGGTGGCACTCTTCCTGCTCGTCGGCCTCCCGCTGAAGGACACCCCGCTCACCTCGCAGTCGATCGCCGACGGCGGGCTGAGCGTCGCGGCGTACATCCTCATCTCGATGGCGGTCTACGGCGCGATGGTCGCGTCGACGTCGGCCGGAGGGGCGGTCGCCGTGGAGCGCGCAACGGGCTGGAGCCGGCAGCTGCGCCTGACCCCGCTCAACCCGGTCGCCTACATCGCCACCAAGGTGGTCTCATCGCTCGTGCTCGGTCTGCTCGCCGTCGTGGCCACCTTCGCCGCCGGGCTGATCGCAGGCGTGCAGATGCCGGTGCAGGTCTGGATCCTGTCGGGGCTCGTGGCGTGGCTCGGTTCGCTCGTCTTCACGGCGCTCGGGCTGTTCATCGGCTACCTCGTGCCGACCGAGAACGTGATGCAGTTCCTCGGCCCGATCCTCGCGGTCCTGGCCCTGTTCGGCGGGCTGTTCACCCCGCTGGACCAGTTCCCGCAGGTGATCCAGGACATCGCCCGGTGGACGCCCGTCTACGGACTCGGCGAGATCGCCCGGGCGCCCCTGACCGGAGCCGACTTCGACATGCTCGCCGTGGTGAACATCGTGGTCTGGCTGGCGATCTTCGCCCTGGGTGCCGCGCTCGCGTTCCGCCGCGATACCAAGCGCGTCTGACGCGTATCCTCGCGACCGTGAGTGAGCAGGATGGGGTGCACCAAGAGGTGCAGGAGGTGCAGCGGATCGGCGGCGCCCCGTCATCCCTCCGCGTCGGGCTGACCGGCCGCGGCGCCCGGCGCTGGTACGCGGGCGGGCTCGTCGGCCTCGCCTGGCTCGTCAACGCGGGCTTCGACATCTTCGGCGCGGTGCCGTCGACGACGGATCGGGTCGTCGTGGTCGCGCTGCTCATCGCCTACGGGGCCGCCTACCTGGTGATCCCGCCGCTCAACTGGAGCGTCGCCGCTCGCTACCGCCTGCTGCTCCCGCTCGGGCTGCTGGCCCTGTCATTCGCCTTCGTGCCGTGGCTCGGCTTCGATGTCTACGCACTGTGGGTCTATGTCGGCGTCGTCGCGGCCATGAGCCTGCTGGAGTTCCGAGTCATCCTGGGCCTCGTCATCGTGCTCACCGGCGTGGCGGTCTGGTTCGCGTCGCTCGCCGGCGAGACGGGGGATCAGCTCTTCTACCTGCCGGCGATCATCGCGTCGGTGTCGCTGATGATGGCCGCCTTCGCGCGAGTGATCAACGCGATGAACCAGCTGCGGGCGACCCAGCACGAGCTGGCCCGGCTCGCCGTCGACACGGAGCGCACCCGCGTGGCCCGGGACCTGCATGACATCCTCGGCCACTCGCTCACCGTGATCACGGTCAAGGCGGAGCTGGCGGGGCGACTCGTCGAATCCGATCCGGTGCGGGCAGCTCGGGAGATCGGCGAGGTCGAGGATCTCGCCCGCGGCGCCCTGGCCGACGTGCGCTCGACCGTCTCCGGGTTCCGCGAAGTGAGCATCGCCTCCGAGCTGGCCGCAGCCCGCTCGGCGTTGGGCTCGGCGGGCATATCCGCGCAGCTTCCGGGCAGCGTCGACGACGTGCCGTCCGACTATCGGGAGCCGTTCGGCTGGGCCGTGCGCGAGGGCGTCACCAACGTGCTCCGGCACTCTCGCGCGACGTCGTACACGATCACGCTCGGCGCGGATTTCGTCGAGGTCCGCGACGACGGCGCGACGACCGGGAGCGCGCTGGGCACAGGCCAGGGGTCCGGCCTCGCGGGGCTGCGCGATCGGATGGGCGCCGCCGGCCTGCGAGTCGAGGCGGAGCCGGTCAAGAGCGGCGGCTTCCGGCTGCGGGTGAGCGCGTGATCCGCCTGCTCATCGCCGACGATCAGGCGCTCGTCCGCGGCGCGCTCGCCGCACTGCTCGGCCTGGAGGCGGACATCGAGGTCGTCGCCGAGGTCGGGCGCGGCGACGAGGTAGTGCCGGCCGCACTCGACTCCGCTCCCGACGTGGCGCTGCTCGACGTCGAGATGCCCGGTCTCGACGGCATCGCCGCGGCCGCCGCGCTCCGCGCTGCTCTCCCGACATGCCGGATCCTCATGGTCACCACCTTCGGTCGCGCCGGCTACCTGCGCCGGGCGATGCAGGCGGGCGCCAGCGGCTTCGTGGTCAAGGACACCCCTGCCCGCCAGCTCGCCGCCGCGGTGCGCACCGTCGCTGCGGGCGGGCGGGTGGTCGATCCGACGCTCGCCGCCGAGTCGCTGTCGAGCGGTGATTCGCCGCTCACCGAGCGCGAGACCGATGTGCTCTCGATCGCGCGCACGGGCGGCTCGGTCGCCGACATGGCGCTCAGCCTGCACCTCTCCGAGGGAACCGTGCGCAACTACCTCTCCAGCGCGATCGGAAAGACGAGCGCGCGCAATCGCGCCGACGCCATCCGCATCGCCGAGGAGCGCGGCTGGCTGCTGGGCTAGCCGACCTCCGGTTGGCTGTCGGGTTCGTTGCCGGGGTCGGCAGGGCAGGATGGCAGCTGAGCCCCGGGAGGACGCATGGCTGACACATTCGGACGGACCACCCAGTCCGCCATCTACCTCGCGGGGGTGGCCGGCACGAAGCCGGCCGTGCCGGTGAGCGCGTCGGCGCTCGAGGAGGCGGCCAGACGCAAGCTGAGCGCCAAGGCGTGGGCGTACGTCGCGGGTTCCGCCGGATCCGAGCACACCGCGGCCTCCAACCTCGAGGCGTTCCGGCGGTGGAAGATCGTGCCGCGGATGCTCGCCGGCACCGCGGAGCGCGATCTGAGCATCGAGCTGTTCGGCATCCGTCATCCGACGCCGTTCCTCGCCGCGCCCGTCGGAGTGCTCGACCTCGCTCACCCGAGCGCCGACCTCGGCATCGCGCGGGCCGCGGCGGATCTCGGCATCCCGTATGTGCTGTCCAACCAGGCATCCGTGCCGATGGAGGACGTGGCCGACGAGATGAATGCGGCCGACCGCTGGTTCCAGCTGTACTGGAGCAGCTCCGACGAGCTGGTCGCGAGCCTGGTCGGCAGGGCCGAGAGGAGCGGCTGCTCGGCGATCGTCGTCACCCTCGACACGCACACGCTGGGCTGGCGTCCCCGGGACCTCGACCTCGCCTATCTGCCGTTCGCGCACGGCCGGGGGATCGCCCAGTACACGAGCGATCCCGTGTTCCAGCGGATGGTGGCCGAGCGCGCGGCCGCTGCGGGGCCCGCCGGGAAGCAGCGGATCACCCCGTCGTCGGTGGCGACGCTGATCGACCTGTCCCGCAATCATCCGGGAGCGTTCGCCGACAACGTCCGCTCCATGGTGCCGCGGGTGGCGGTGCAGACCTTCCTCGACGTGTTCTCCCGACCGTCGCTCACCTGGCCCGACCTCGCCTTCCTCCGCGAGCGGACCAGGCTGCCGATCCTGCTCAAGGGGATCCAGCATCCGGACGACGCCGCCCGGGCGCTGGACGAGGGGATGGACGGCGTCATCGTCTCCAACCACGGTGGACGTCAGGTGGACGGGGCCATCGGATCGCTCCACGCCCTGCCTGGCATCGTGGACAGGATCGACGGCCGTGCACCCGTGCTGTTCGACAGCGGGGTGCGATCGGGGGCGGACGCCTTCGTCGCGCTGGCGCTCGGAGCACGAGCGGTCCTCATCGGCCGGCCCTACGTCTACGGTCTGGCGGTGGCGGGCGCCGACGGGGCGCGGGAGGTCCTGCGCAATCTCGTCGCGGAGCTGGATCTGATGCTGGGCCTGAGCGGGTACCGGAGCGTGGGGGAGCTGGGCCCCGAGGCGCTCGTCCGGATCTGAGCAGCCGGACGAGGAGCGGGCGCTAGCGGCGGGATCGGGCGGCCAGGACTCCGATGAAGACGGTGAAGATCAGCAGGGCGAACATCAGCCCGATGATCACGAAGGCTTCGATGGATTCGTCCATGCGGGGACTGTAGCCGGACGGCGTCGCCGGCGCGGATGGTGAGCTAGATGTTCACCGCCTCTTCATGTGGGCAGGTCGCGCCGGCGCAGCTAGGCGGCGAACGCCGATCCGACTACTGTCGCCCGCATGAGCATCGCGTTCCTGCTGACGACGCTGGTCGTCGTGGCGACTCCCGGCACCGGGGCCGTCTACACGATCGCTGCCGGCCTCTCCCGCGGAACGAGGGCGTCGATCATCGCGGCATTCGGCTGCACGCTCGGAGTGCTGCCGCACATGATCGCCGCGATCACGGGTCTGGCGGCCATCCTCAACGCGTCGGCGATCGCCTTCCAGACCATCAAGTGGCTCGGTGTCGGCTACCTGCTCTTCCTCGCCTGGCAGACGATCCGCGACCGTTCGGCCATCCAGGTCGACGAGACGGCGACTCCGGTGTCCGCGTGGAGGGTGATCCGCACGGCGGTGGTTATCAACCTGCTGAACCCCAAGCTGACGATCTTCTTCTTCGCGTTCCTGCCCCAGTTCGTGCCGGCGGGTGATCCCGACGGCACGCTGCAGATGGTCGTGCTCAGCCTCGTCTTCATGCTGGTCACATTCGTCGTCTTCGCGCTCTACGGGGTGTTCGCGGCGACGATGCGCAACCGGGTGCTCCGGCGACCGCGCGTGGTGGCCTGGATGCGACGCACCTTCGCGGCCACCTACGTGCTGCTCGCGGGGCGGCTGGCCCTCGAGAGCCGGTAGCGCAGGTCAGCGGCGCTTCTTCTTGCCGGTCTTCGACGCGTCCCAGTCGGTGAGGTTGTAGACCGCGATCAGCACGACACCGAGGGCGATCCAGTAGGTGCGCGCGCCGCGCTGCTTCGCGACACCGGTGACCAGCGGGGCGGCGATGTAGAGGGGGAGGCTGCTCTTCTCGAGCAGTCCGTGCAGGGCGAACGGCAGGATCTTCTGCGCCGCGTACGGCTGGATGGTCAGCGCGTTGAGGGTGCCCTGGATGACGCCGAAGGTCGCGAACAGGGTCTTCGCCTTCGCGCTGAGGCCGAGGACCTTGGGCAGCAGCAGGTTGCCGGCTGCGAAGCCGTAGTCGATGAGCGAGTGCAGTTCTGGGGTGATGGGTCGATTGGCCATTCCCTCAGACAACGCCTGTCCGGGTCCGCGCAGTAGGGCTTGCGCTCGGGCGACAGGAGGCCTAGCTCGACGGGAGAGCGGGCTTGCGACGATCGAGGACACCGCTCAGCGCGAGGACGAGCAGGCCGACGAGCGGCACGAGCAGCAGGCTGATCCGCAGGTCGGTCGCGTCCGACACGATGCCGATCACGAGCGGTGAGAGCAGGAAGCCGACTCGCATCAGCCAGGTGACCAGCGTCAGCCCGGTGCCGGGGCGCAGGCCGGGGATGCTGTCGGCTGCCTGCATCGTGGCGGGGACGAGGGTGGCGACGCCGAAGCCGGCGGCCGCGAACCCGAGCAAGGTGCCCGGCACGGATGGGAAGGCGAGGGCGGACCCCATGCCGATCAGCACCAGCGCCCCGCCGATCCGGGCCACCGTGCGCTGGCCGAGTCGGTCCACCATCCGGTCGCCGACCAGCCGACCGACGAACTGGAATCCGATCAGCGCGATGTAGCCGAGCGGTGCGATGGCGGCCGCGGCTCCCACCCCGTCGCTCATGTACAGCGTGGCCCAGGAGCTTCCGACGTCCTCGACGACCGTGGCGGCGATGGCGATCAGGGCGAGCGCAGCGAAGGTGCCGATCAGAGCGGGCGAGACGCGGGCGCGCTGCGCTACCTCCGAGGCCGCGGGGAGGGCGTTCTCCGTCTCGGGATCGATCTCCGGTTCATCCGGCCCGCGAAGGCGCAGCCGGTAGGCGATCAGGGCGACCGTCGCGAACAGCGCGGCGTTGATGATCAGGTGCAGGCCGATCGGCAGTCCGAGCGCGATCGCGCCGGCCGACATCAGCCCGCCGACGACGGCGCCGAGCGACCAGATGGCATGGAACGAGTTGATGATGGAGCGGCCGTAGCGCTTCTGCACCCGCAGCCCGTGCGCGTTCTGAGCGACGTCGGTGGGGGAGTCGATCATCCCCGCGAGGAGCATGCCGAGCGCGAAGATCGCGGGCACCGGCGCGATGCCGACAAGGAGGATGGCCAGCGGAAGCGCGATGGAGCCGATCGCGGCGAGGCGCGCAGAGCCGAGCCGGCGGATGAGGCTGCCGGCGAACAGGCCCGAGATCAGGGCGCCGACCGGGAACGCCACGATCGAGAGCCCGTAGAGGGTGTTGCTCAGCTCGAGCGCGTCCTTGATCTCGGGCAGCCGCGGCACGACGTTCGCATAGCTGGCGCCGTTCGCGAAGAAGAACGCGGCAACGGCGAGGCGCGCGCGGCGCTCGTCGCGGGTGGGGCCGGTGCTGGCCGAGGCGGTCAATGGGCTCCCTGTGGTCCGGAGGCGCCGCCGCTGCGTGCTCGCCCGGCATAGACGCTAGCGGGCTGCGCGGACACGTCGGGGCATGACCGGCCAGATGTACGCGTTTCACCTGGTCAGGAGGATACTGGAGGTCAGCTGGAACCCTTGAGGAGACGAAGATGTACTCACCCAACGGCAGTTCGATCGTGGTCGGGATCGCGCCCGAGATGTCCGACGCCGTGCTGCACTCGGCGGCGACCCTCGCCCGGCGGCTCGATGCGGAACTGGTCTGCGTGTCGGTCGATTCGGACAGCGTGCTCGTCGAGGAGCATCCGGACGGCACCGCCGTCAGCCGCATCCGGCTCCCCGCCTCGCTCGACGGCGGTCCGTATCTGCCGGTGACCGCCAACGACAACGTCGACTGCACGTTCGACGAGGGCACGGCGGAGCGGATCGAGGCGGCCCTGCGCGGCGAGGTGCAGTGGCGCACCGTCGCGACCGCGGGCGACCCGGCCGATCGGCTCGGGCAGGTGGCCAAGAAGCTGAACGCGATCATGATCGTCGTCGGCACCCGCAAGCCGGGGTTCCGCGGCACCATGAACGAGTTCCTCCGCGGCTCCGTGGCCGCCCGTCTCGCGCACCGCCAGCACATCCCCGTGCTCGTCGTGCCGCAGGGACCCGAGGTGGCCGCGCTGCCGTGGGAGGTCCAGTAGCACTCCACCGGCCCGCCACCGGACAGCTCGCACCAGGGGGAGGGTGTAGACCCGAGGCATGACATCGACCGTGCCGGCCCTGCTCGACACCCGGTACATCGAGCTGCGCGGGAATCGGTTCGCCTACTCGGACAGCGGTGCGGGACCGCTCGTCCTCAACCTGCACGGGCTCACCTCGAGCCGCTCGAACGACCATGCCTCGGGACTTGCGACCTTCGATGCCGTCGCCGCGGCAGGCCGTCGGCTGATCTCCTACGACGCCCGCGGCCACGGCGAGAGCGGTGGATCGCTCGCGCCCGACGACTACCGCTGGGATCGGCTCGCCCTCGATCTGCTGGCGTTCGCGGATCACTTCTCGCCCGACGAGCCGGTCAGCGCGATCGGCTGCTCGATGGGCACGGGCACGATCCTGCACGCCGTCACCGCGCGGCCGGAGCGGTTCGATGAGCTGGTGCTCACCGCCCCGCCGACCGCCTGGAACACCCGTGCGGCGCAGGGCGACATCTACCGGCAGCTGGCCGCGATGATCGACTCGCAGGGCTGGGAGCTCGTGGCTCGGACGATGGCAGCCGCCCCGTCACCGCCGATCTTCGAGGGTCTCGCGGAGTGGGGGATTGCGCCCGACATCCGGCCCGAGCTCATCTCGACGGTCATGCGCGGAGCCGGCGGAAGCGACCTGCCGCCGATCGAGCGGATCACCTCGATCGAGCAGGCGACGCTGCTGCTGCCGTGGGCGACCGACCCCGGTCACCCGGTCTCCACGGCGGAGCGGCTCTACGCGGCCATCCCGGGGTCGAGCCTCGAGGTGGCGACGACAGTGGAGCAGATCCGCGGATGGGGCGCGCGCGCGGCGGAGTTCCTGCGGCGCTGAGGACGTTCACGGCCCACGACGGCGGGTACTCCCGGGCTGTGAATGTCCGGCGACATCCCGGGTGTCCGCTGAGAGCGTGGGGCGACCCGCGGGGGCGGACGAGCGCGATGTCGGAGGAGGCCTCTACGGTCTGAGTCATGAGGATCCTGCACACGTCGGACTGGCACATCGGCCGGACCTTCCACGGGCATTCCACCGTCGACAGCCTGCGCATCGTGCTCGCCGATCTGGCGCGGGTCGTCCGCGACGGGTCGATCGATGTGGTCGTCGTCGCCGGCGATGTGTTCGACTCCGCCACTCCGGCCGCCGACCACTTCCGTCTGCTGACCGAGGCCCTCACCGAGCTCCACGCCACCGGCGCCAGGATCGTCATCACGAGCGGCAATCACGACGCCCCCGCCCGCCTCGGCTTCCAGTCGGAGTTCGCGAGCCTGTCGGGCATCCACGTGCTCACCGACGCCCAGCGCGTCGAGCCCGTCACCATCTCCGACGAGCACGGACCCGTCCACTTCTACGGCATCCCCTTCCTCGAGCCCGCGCTGGTGCGCCACCTGCATCCTGAGGTCGAGCTGCGCACGCACACCCAGGTGCTGCGGCACGCGATGGGCCGCATCGAAGCGGACCGGGCCGAACGCGGCGGCAGGTCGATCGCCATCTCGCACTGCTTCGCCAGCGACTTCACCGCCGCCGCAGAGGATGCCGCGGGGGATGTCACAGCCGAGCTGCAGGACGCGGGCGAGCGCGACCTCTCATCCGGCGGCGTCGACGTCGTCCCGGCCAGCGTGTTCGACGGCCCCGACTACGTGGCGCTCGGCCACATCCACGGACGTCAGCAGCTGACCCCGCGCGTGCGCTACTCCGGAGCTCCGCTGCACTACTCGTTCTCCGAGGCCGGAAAGCCGCGCGGCGGCTGGATCGTCGAACTCGACGCCGCCGGACTGTCCGAGGTGTCCTGGATCGACTTCGCCATCCCACGCGACCTCGGCATTCTCCGCGGCACGCTCGATGAGCTCCTCACCGCTGACGAGTTCGCTCAGCACGAGGGCCACTGGGTGAGTGCGATCCTCACCGATCAGGTGCGGCCCATGGACGGAATGCGCCGTCTGCAGACCCGCTTCCCCTTCGCGGCGCAGCTCGAGCACCGCCCCGCCGTCACCGCAGACGCGCAGGGCGCCAGCTATGGCGAGCGGGTGAAGGGCCGCACCGACCACGACGTCTTCGGCGGATTCCTCGAGCACGTCCGCAACGGCAAGGGCCCGACCGACAGCGAGTGGGCCGTGCTCGCCGACGTCATCAACACGAGCGCGGCCCGTCAGGTCGTCGCTTGAGGATCAACCGCGTCGAACTGGCGGGCTTCGGGCCGTTCCGCGGGGTGCAGAAGCTCGACTTCGACGCGTTCCGCGACGACGGCATCTTCCTCATCGAAGGCCGCACCGGTGCGGGCAAGTCGAGCATCCTCGATGCGATCTGCTTCGCGCTCTACGGCTCGGCGCCCCGCTACGAGAAGACCGAGGCGCACCTGCGCAGCGATCACTGCGGGCCCGACGACCCCACCTACGTGACACTCGAGTTCACCGCGGGGGAGCACCGCTACCTGGTGACCCGCAGCCCCGAATACGAGCGCCCCAAGAAGCGCGGAGCGGGTACCACCAAGACCCCGGCCAGCGCCGAGCTCTTCATCCAGCGCGACGGCGAGTGGGTCGGCGTCGCCGCACGCGCCGTCGACGTCGGCAACGAGCTCGACACGGTCGTCGGACTCCGCAAGGACCAGTTCCTCCAGGTCATCCTGCTCGCGCAGAACCGCTTCCAGCGGTTCCTCCAAGCGGGCAACGACGACCGGCAGGCGGTGCTGCGCAGCCTCTTCGGCACCCGGCGCTTCGAGGAGTACGAGCAGGAGCTCACCGTTCGCTCCAAGGCGCTGCAGGCCGAGCTCGAGACCTCGGCCGAATTCGTGCGTCGCGAGGCCGCCCGCGCCGCGCGCCTCGCCGAACCCGATGGCTCGCTCGATCTGCCCACCGAGGTGGGCGACGCCTGGTTCGCCGAGCTGAGCGGGATCCTCGATGCCGAGCTTGCCGACGCGGCCCAGAAGGCATCGGACTCCGACCTCGCCTTCACCACCGCCGACAGCGCCCTGCGCGCGGCGGAGCTGTTGGCGGGCCGACACCGGCGGCGCGAGGCCGCCGCCGCGGCTGCCCTCGAGCTCGAGGCGCTGCGGCCCACGATCAGCTCTGCCCGCGCCGAACATGATGCCGCGGTGCGCGCCTCGACCGTCTGGCCGTATGTCGAACGCAGTCGCGCGACCCGCAGCGCTGCCGACCGTGCGGTCGCAGCAGAGCAGACCGCTCGCCTCGCCTTCGACGAGCTGTGCCGAGGGCTCGCAGCGGTTCCAGATCCGAGAGCGTTGAGGCACGCGCTGAGCGACGAGATGGGCGCGCTGCGCGCCGTGCTGGCCGATGAGCAGGGGCTGCCCGGGTTGCGGGGGGCGCTCGATGCGCAGCGGAGCGCGATCGCCGCGCTCGAGGTCACGTTGCAGGCGGACGCCCTGCTGCTGCACGACCTGCCGCTCCGTCTCGAGACGATCGACTTCGACCTGATCGCCGTGCGCAACCGTGCAGCCACCCGGCCGGCTGCCGACGCACAGGTGGCACGGCTCGACGCCGCGCACGCCGCTTCGGCCCGAGTGACCGCACTCGAGACCGATCTCCGACAGCTCCAGGATCGCGAGGCGCTCGCCGGAACCCAGCTGTCCGGCCTGCATCGCGCGCACGCCGATCTGCTCGCACGCCGCTGGGCCGGGCATGCCGCGGAGCTCGCCGCCAACCTGGCGCCGGGCGAGGCGTGCGTGGTCTGCGGCTCGCTCGAGCATCCCGCCCCCGCCGCGCTCGACGCCGATGCCGTTTCCGCCGAAGACCTGGCCCGGAGCGAACGCCTGGTGGCCGAGGCCACCGCGTCGCTTGCGGCGGCGTCGGCAGCGGTACGCGACGGGTCCGAGCTCCTGGCCGTCGAGCGCACTCGAGCAGGCGAGGTCCCGCTCGACGAACTCGCCGCGCAGCTCGAGTCCGCCCGCTCCACCCAGCGAGCCTGCCTCGCAGCCGTCGCCGACGTGAGGCGGCTCGAGGGGGAATCCGCGGCGGTGAGGCGCGAGCTCGACGACGCCAAGACCCTCCAGGGCCAGCGCGCCAGCGATCTCCAGAAGGCGCAGCTGGCTGCGGCCAGCACCGCGGCCCGACTCGACGACACGATTGCGAGACTGCAGGCGGCGCGCGGGAACGACCCGTCGATTGCGGCCAAGCTCGAACGCCTGCGCGGTCAGCACGACGCTGCGGTGGCGCTGATCGAATCGATCACCGCGGTCGACGACGCGCGCACCGCCGCGCTCGACGCATCGCAGCAGCTCACCGCCGCACTCGCGGAGAAGGGCTTCGGCTCCGAGGACGACGTCGACGCCGCCCATCGCACCGATCGCCAGATCGCTCTGCTGGCCGATCAGGTGCGCAGCTTCGATGCCGCCGAGGCCGCGACCTCCGCGGCCCTCAGCGATCCCGAGCTGGTCGACCTGCCCGAGCAGACGGAGAGCATCGCCGACCTCGGCACCGCCAAGCGCGTCGCCGGACAGCAGCGCGACATGGCATTGGCGGCGCATGCCGCGGTGAGCGGTCGGCGCGATCAGCTGGCCTCGCTCATCGATGAGCTCAGCGCCGAGCAGGCCGATACCGCCGAGCTCCGCGCCCAGTACGACCAGGTGCGAGAGCTCGCCGCGGTCGTGCAGGGCAACGAGCCCAACTCCATGCGCATGCGCCTCGAGACGTACGTGCTCGCCGCGGAGCTCGAAGAGATCGTCTCCGCTGCCAATGTGCGCCTGCGCACGATGACCAGCGGTCGGTACGCGCTCGAGCACGACGACAGCAGGCAGTACCGCAACACCAGGTCGGGGCTCGGACTGTCGATCCTCGATCAGCACACCGGCCGCGCGCGGGCCACCCACTCGCTGTCCGGCGGCGAGACCTTCCTCGCCTCGCTCGCGCTGGCGCTGGGGCTCGCTGAGGTGGTCAGCAGTCAGGCCGGTGGGATCACCCTCGACACGCTGTTCGTCGACGAGGGGTTCGGGTCGCTCGACGAGGACACCCTTGGCATCGCGATGTCGACACTCGACTCCCTGCGGTCGGGTGGTCGCACCATCGGACTGATCAGCCACGTCAACACGATGAAGGAGCAGATCCCCGCCAAGGTGCGCATCCGCGTCACCGACGACGGCAGCAGCGAGGTCGTGCAGGACGCGCTGTCGGCCGTGGGTAGCCTCGGCGGCTGAGCCGCATGCGGTCAGTGTCCGTCGGCTGACGGACCGAGGGTGATGGTTCCGGACGGAGTGCCGGCGGACGCGCCCTTCAGCTCCACGATGATCGTGTGGGTCGGAGTGGCGCCGATGTTCTCGCCCGAATGGGACTGGGCCGGCAGCCAGACCGCCTGATTCGCGGGGAGCTGCACCTCGCGGGTCGCGCCGCCGGAGGAGAGCAGCCGCTGAAAGCCGCTCAGCGTGATCATGACGCTGTTCGGATGGTCGTGCGGAGAGGTCGATTCGCCCGGCAGATCGGTGTACTCGAGCACTCGGACGTGGTCATTCTCCCACATCGTCCGATAGTGCTTCGAGTCGGTCACCGTCGGATCCGCTCCGGTCATGCGGCTGAACCTACGCCTGTGGGAGCCGCTCGGATAGAGCGGCTCCCACAAGGCCACGGATCCGCTACCAGGGCACCACACCGGTGCGATCGGTGAATGTGCCGGTCGGGCCGTCGGTGCCGATGGAGGCCATGGCGACGATCGCGTCGGTGCCCTCGGTCACGGTCTGGTGTCCGCTGTGCCCGTTGAGGTCGGTGGCGGTGTAGCCGGGATCCACGACGTTGAACTTCACGTCGGGGATGCCCTTCGCGTACTGGGTGGTCAGCATGATCAGGGCCGACTTCGACGATGTGTAGAGCGGTGCGGTGACCCCGAATTCGACGTGCGCCGGGTCGTGGGTCCAGGCGCCCGAGCCGAGACCGCTCGCGACGTTCACGACGACCGGGTTGTCGGATCTGCGCAGCAGGGGGAGGAAGCCTGCGGTGACACGGATCGGACCGAAGAGATTGACCTGGTAGGTGGCGATCGCCGCATCGGCCGTGATCTGATCCGCGGGGGTCTGCGGCCCGGTGATGCCGGCGTTGTTGATGAGGACGTCGATGTGTCCCTCGTGCGCCTCGACGTCGGCGACGGCGGCCGCCACCGATGCCTCGTCGGTGACGTCGAGCTGCACGAAGCGCACGCCGAGCCGTTGTGCGGCCTCCGCGCCCCGTGCGGCGTCCCGTGCGCCGAGCAGCACGGTGTGGCCGAGCTCGGTGAGGCGGCGGGCGGTCTCGTATCCGAGGCTCTTGTTGGCTCCGGTGATGAAGGTGATGGTCATGGCTCCACTGTCGTCGGCTTCGGTGAGCGCAGCCAGGGACGGCTCGACGGTGGGACTGGCCGTACCACCCAGTGCGCGGAGGACCAGGGGAGGATGGGGGAGTGACGGACGACTGCAATGCCCTCGGAGATGCGCTGCGCGGCTGGCGGGACCGGCTCTCGCCCGGCGACGTCGGACTGCCCGAGGGCGGCGACCGCCGCGCCGTCGGCCTGCGGCGGGAGGAGCTGGCGGCCCTCGCCGGACTCTCCGTCGACTACGTCATCCGGCTCGAGCAGGGTCGGGCGCGCACGCCGTCCGCTCAGGTGGCCGGGTCGCTCGCGCGCGCCCTGCAGCTGAGCCGGGACGAGCGGGACTTCCTCTACCGTCTCGCTGGGCTGCAGCCACCGGCCGACCGTCTCATCGACACCCTGCTTCCGGCGGGAGTGCAGCGGATCATCGCGCGACTCGGCGAGGTTCCCCTCGCCGTGTTCTCGGCCGACTGGACCCTGCTGAAGTGGACGCCGCTCTGGTCGGCGCTCCTCGGCGATCCGTCAGGGGTGCCCGGGACCAACCTCAACCTGGTGCGCGCCCGCTTCAGCGATGACGACCGCAAGCGGCTCGCGCTCTGGCCGATGGAGTCGGACAACGGGGTAGACGCCTTGAAGCGCGCGCTCGTCGGCGACCTCCGGCTCGCCTGCATCACCTATCCGAACGACACGGGACTCCAGTCGCTCATCGCGGAGCTGCAGGAGACCAGCCCTGAGTTCGCCGAGATGTGGGCCTCGGGCGCGGCGGGGATGCACGGCACCGACCGCAAGACGGTGCTGCACCCCGTGGTCGGACCGATCACCATGGACTGCGACGTGCTCCAGGTGCCCGGCGTCGACCTGCGGATAGTCGTGTACACGGTCGCAGGTGGCACGCCGGACGCCGAGAAGCTCGACTTCCTGCGGGTCGCCGGACCTCGTGCCGCTGAGGTCGCGGCGTAGCAGCAGGGCTTCGACTCGGCGCTGTGCGCCGGCTCAGCCACCGGGCATCGGGCGGGGCTAGGGGAGGAGGGCCACCTTGCCGCCCGGGTGGCCCGACTTGACGAGGTCCAGGGCCGCAACGGCCTCGGCGAATGGGAACGTCTTCGCGACGGGGATCGTGAGCTTCCCCTGGCCGGCCAGATCGATGAGATCCGCTCGAACCGTGTCGCGATAGGCGGAGCTCTCGGGGTTGCCTCCGCCCACGGCGGCGAAGCCGTCGCTCTTGGCGCGACCCTGATTGGCGATGGTGACGATGCGGTCCTTCGACTTGGTCAGCGCGAGGGAGGCGTCGACCGCCTCATCGGTTCCCACGCAGTCGTACGAGGCGTCGACGTCTCCGGGTGCGAGCTGGCGGATGCGGGCCTCGAGGCCGTCGCCGTATGCGATCGGGTCGCCGCCGAAGCCACGCACCTTTCCGAACGCCGACTCGCTGGAGGTGCCGATCGCCCGGACGCCCTGCAGCTGGGCGAGCTGCAGCAGGACGACGCCGACCGAGCCGGAGGCTCCGTGGATGAGGACCGTCTCACCCTCCTGCCACGGGACCACGCGGATCATGTCGAGGGCCGTCGCGCCGACCAGCATGAGGTTCGCGGCCTCGGGGAAGTCGAGGGACTCGGGCTTGGCGAAGACGTCCTTCGCCGGAACCGTCAGCGAGGTCGCGTAGCCGCCGGAGATCCGGAAGGCGATCACCTCGTCGCCCACCGCTCCGCCTCCGCTGGCGATCTCGGTGTCGGACCCGATCGCGCTGATGATGCCCGCCACCTCGTAGCCGAGCATCAACGGCAGTCGCGAGCGATCGACCCCATAGGAGCCGGAGATCCCCTTGTAGTCGGTGGGATTCACCCCGATCGCCAGGACGTCGATCGTCACCTCGCCGCTCTGCGGATCCGGGACGTCGACCTCCCGCAGCTCCAGGACGTCGAGTCCGCCGAAATCGTTCGCGATCCACTGCTCAGCCATGAGCCTCATCCAACTCCGCCCATGCTGAACGCTGGCAGAGATCCGGCGCTCACTCGGGCTTCTCGTCGTCTGCGGGTGCCACCGGCTTGCGCAGCTGCAGCGAGGTGACCTCGTAGCCGAGCGAGGCGTACAGCTCACGGGCCACGGTGTTGAAGCCGAAGACGTTGAGTCCGAGGGTGACCCCTCCGAGCGCCGCGACCTCGCGCTCGGCGAGCAGCATCGCCTGCCTGCCGTAGCCGTTGCCGCGCGACTCCTCATCCACCTCGATCTGGTAGACCCACCAGTCGACCCCATCGGGGTGCTGCGGGTGCGGTCCGATCCAGAGCGATCCGACGGGATCGCCGTCGGCGATGATCTCGAAGACCCGGTGCAGTTCGAGCGGACGCCCGTCCGGGAAGTTGACCGCCTCGGATTCCCTTGCGGTGGCGCGCGCCTGTGCGGGCGTCTCGCCCGCCGCCTCGCGGGATTCGGCGTACTGCAGCGTCTTCGCGAGGATCCAGGCGGCGAAACGCTCGTCGGGCATGGGAGACAGGGTGACGACCATGCGATCAAGCCTGGCACTCGACCGGTTGGCCGGGCAGGGGTCGAGACGGTCGATCCGGCGGCGGCACCTCGGCGTAGGGCGAGTTGCGTGTCGCGTCAACCATTCAGGTTCATGCACGAGCATTCGGATACGACAACGGAGGTGGCGTGCGGACCGAACGAAGAGCGCCACTCGGGCCTCGCCGCCCGCGTGCGCTGGTCGCAACGTCCGCCGCAATCGCCCTCCTGGCTCTGCTCGGCGGCACGGGGCCGGCCGGTCTCGAGCCCGCCAACGCGCAGGACTCGTCGATCGCGCCGACTCCTCCGACGATCACGGATGAGCCGATCGAGGCCATGGTGCCGCTGCCCGCCGGTCCGGGCGAGGACGGAGAGGTCCACCTCGACACGAGCCTGTACCTGCCGAAGAGCATCCCCGCGCCGATGGTGCTGCTCGCCCACGGCTTCGGCGGATCGAAGGATGACCTCAATCGGCAGGCCCGGACCCTTCGCGACCTCGGCTACGTCGTGCTCACCTACTCGGCACGCGGATTCGGCCGATCCGACGGCAAGATCTCGCTCGACTCCGTCGATCACGAGGTGGCGGACGCCAGCGGACTGATCGACTACGTCGTGGACCAGGGCTACTTCGTCGCCGACTCGGGTGGCGGGCCGGAGGTGGCGGTCGTCGGCGGCTCGTACGGCGGCGCTCTGGCACTGATGCTCGGTGCGACGGATCCGCGCGTCGACGCCGTGGTCGCGGCGATCACCTGGAACGACCTCGAGTCGGCGCTCGTGCCCAACAGCGTCGTCCCAGCCGGGGACGACCGCTCCAGCCCGGCTCCTCTGCTCGACTCCCAGCCCGGCGTCTTCAAGGAGGCATGGGCGAGCCAGCTGTTCGGGCAGGCCACCTTCCGATCCGACAGCGCATGCGGCGAGTTCACCGCCGAGCTCTGCGCTCTCTACAGCCGGCTGGTCGCCGGAGACCCGCTCAGTCCTGACGACGAGGCGCTGCTCGCCGACTCGTCGCCATCCTCCGTGCTCGACCGGATGAGCGCCCCGACCCTGCTGCTGCAGGGCACCCGCGATTCGCTGTTCGGACTGGATCAGGCCGACGCCAACGCGCGCCAGATCGCCGCCGCCGGCGCACCGGTGGATGTGGTCTGGTTCTCCGGCGGGCACGATTCGGGAGCGGCCGCGTCGAGCGGTCAGGCTTCGATCGAGCCGACGATCGAGGAGTTCCTCGCGAAGCACCTGCCGCTCACGCACAGCTCGACCGGGCCGCCGCTCAGTCCCGAACCCGACCCGCAGTTCAGCTACACGGTCCCGGGTGGGGCGACGGCCTCTGGTCAGTCCCTCGCAGCCACTTCCTATCCCGGAATCGATGACGCCGCCGACGCCGTCACCAGCACGGAGATCGAGATCCGCAGCCGGCCGCGCACGATCGTCAACCCGCCGGGCGGCCTGCCCGCAGCGATCACCACGCTGCCGGCGCTCGGCGCTCTGCTCGGCACGCTGGGCAGCACGGCGGCCATCTCGCTGCCGCAGGACGGTCAGACGACCTGGGGCTTCTCGCGATCACTCCGCGAGAGCACGACGATGGTGGGCTCGCCGACGTTCACGATGAGCGTCGCGCGCCCGGTCGGCGACGACGCCGTCGAGGGGGTCACCGAGCAGCCGAACGACGCGGTGCTGTACGCCGCGCTCTACTCGGTGAACGGCGACAGTCGAACCCTGGTCGGCGGGACCGTCGCACCCGTCCGCGTCCGCAATGTGCCGGCGGACGGGAGCCCGGTCGATGTCGAGGTCGCGCTCCCCGCCGCGGCATGGCAGTTCAGCGCGGGCAGTCGGATCGAACTATGGGTCGCGACGACCGACGCGCTGTACCAGTCCTCGCCTGACGCGGCGGGGTGGAGGGTCAATGTGCGTGGCACCTTGTCCCTGCCTACGGTGCCGCAGTCGGCCCTCACCGAATCGCGGGGCGTCGCATCCCCGCTCGCCCTCGGCGGCATCGCCGCCGTGCTCCTCGTCGCGATCGGGCTCGGCATCGCCGCCATGATCAGAGGCCGACGCCGCGGAGTCGCTGCCGCCGCGGCCGGCACCCTGCCGACCGTCGCGGAGACCTCCGCGTCGGCCGCGCCGCTCGTGCTGACCGGGCTCGTGAAGAACTTCCGCAACGGCCAGCGTGCCGTGGATGAGCTCTCCTTCCGCGTCGAGACCGGACAGGTGCTCGGACTGCTCGGACCGAACGGGGCAGGCAAGACGACGACCCTGAGGATGGCCGTCGGGCTGCTGCGGCCCGACGCCGGCTACGCCGAGATCTTCGGCGAGCGGATCGTGCCGGGCGCCGCCGTGCTCACCCGTGTCGGCACCTTCATCGAAGGACCCGGATTCCTGCCGCATCTCAGCGGACGCCGCAACCTCGAGCTGTTCTGGGCGGCATCCGGCCGTGCGCCGCAGGGCTCTCGGATCGACGAGGCGCTCGCCATCGCCGATCTCGGCGCCGCGATCGAGCGCTCCGTCCGCGGCTACAGCCAGGGCATGCGCCAGCGGCTGGCGATCGCCCAGGCGATGCTCGGCATGCCCGAGCTGCTCATCCTCGACGAGCCCACCAACGGGCTCGACCCGCCGCAGATCCACGCCCTCCGCGGGGTGCTGCGCCGCTACGCCGACTCGGGCCGGACGGTCATCGTCTCGTCGCACCTGCTCGGCGAGGTCGAGCAGACCTGCAGTCACGTCGTCGTCATGGCCCGTGGCCGGCTCATCGCCTCGGGGACCGTGGCAGAGCTGGCCGGCGAGGTCAGCGAGGTGACCATCGAGGTGACCGACGCGGAGCAGGGCGGAACGGCACTCGAGCCTCTCGGATTGCCGGCCATCGAAGTGCTGAGCCCGACCTCTCTGCGCCTGCTGCCCGGGGAGACCAGCGTCGAGACCATCGTCAGCGCTCTCGTCGCGGCAGGCGTCGGGGTGCGCGGAATCCGCTCGGGTCGGCACCTGGAGGAGACCTTCCTCGAGCTCGTCGGAACGGGGGAGCAGCGATGACCGAGACAACCAGCGGCACCGCATCGGAGCAGCAGCAGCCGATAGATCCCGAGACCTGGTCTCCGGGACCGCTGCGTCCAGCCAGCACGGCGGCACGCACTCCGCTGCCCTTCCGGGTGGAGCTCGCCCGTCAGTTCACCCAGTGGCGGATCCGAGGACTGCTGCTCGTGCTCGCTCTGCTGCCGATCGCGATCCGGATCGCCTTCCTGATCGGCACCCAGCCCGACGACGGCTCCACGACGACCGATCAGACCCTCACGCTGGCCGACACCGCGCAGGACAGCGGGGTCCTCTTCGCCACCTTCACCCTGTCGGTGACCGGTGGGTTCCTGCTCACCCTCGTCGTCGCGCTGCTCTTCGGCGACATGATCGCCAGCGAGGCATCGCGTTCGACCCTCAAGTACCTGCTCACCATCCCCGTCTCGCGCGGCAGGCTGCTGGCGACGAAGATCGGCGTCTCTCTCGTCGTCTTCGCGACGGGCCTCGTGCTGCTCGCCGGCGTCGCACTGATCGTCGGCCTGCTCTCCTACGGCAACGCGGGCCTGCAGGTTCCGGAAGGACCGCAGCTGAGCTTCGGCGCATCGATCGCCCGGATCGCGGGAGCCATCGGCTTCCTCTTCCTCCACCTGCTCTGGGCGGCCGCGCTCGGCACCCTGCTGACCGTGGTCACCGACACCCCCCTCGGCGCGGCGGGCGGTGTGGTGCTGGCGACGATCCTGTCCAACATCCTCGATGCCATCCCGAACCTCGGGAATTTCCGCTATCTGCTGCCGACCCACTTCTCGGGATCCTGGCGTCAGCTGTTCGCGAGTCCGACCAACTGGGATCTCGTCGCGAACTCGGTCCTGTCCTCGCTGCTCTACGCCCTGATCTTCGGCGTCTGGGCCGCCTGGCACTTCGGCCGCAAGGACATCTCGAGCTAGCGGGGAAGCGCGCGGGGGAGTGCGCCAGGTGCGCTGAAAGTCGTGCGGACCCCGGGCGAGAACAGCGCCGAGTCGGGTGCGCGCTCGGCGAGGTCGGGGAAGCCAGCGGCGGCGAGGAGCTGATCGTCGAGGTGCACGAGCTCGGCACGCTGCAGAGGCCACGGTTCGTGCTGATTCGCGCCGAACCAGGTGCGCCCGCGGTGCGACTGGTGGAAGCTCCATCTGGCGGTGAGGAAGTCGGCGAGCGGATCGTCCTGGACCGGCTCGCCCAGCACCCGAGAGATGACGTGACTGCGCGGGCCGTCCAGCAGGGCTCCACCGGGGGCAAGGCGCCGGGGGCGGGAGATGCGGTGCGAGCGGTAGGCGCGAAGGTCTCCCCGCGCGCCCATCGACATCCGTGCCCACTGGTACGGCAGGCCGAAGGCCGCCCGCGCGACGAGGACCGGGGCCAGGTGGGACGCCTCCAGGGACGCGAACACCACCGCCCGCCGTCCGAGCTCGTCGACCGAGTAGAGGCGCACGTTGATCTCGGGGAAGGTGCCGAAGTAGGGCACCGGCGGCCCGCCGAAGAAGCTGCTGTGCGACAGCCGGAACGGGATCAGCCCCACCCACGAGGATCCGTCGAAGACATCCGGTCGGGTACCCGGCGGCAGGTGAGGGGCCACCCGCTCCGCGTCCACCCTCCAGTGCAGGAAGGTGGCCTCCGTCCAGCGCTGCGCGATCACCGCACGGCCTGCCAGAGCGGGCGCGATGCGGGAGATGGGCTGGAGGTCGACCATGACGCCACCCTAGGGCGGCGCAGATCTGCAGCAGCCGGGGAGCTTTCCGGGATGACAGAGAGATGGCCCGGTCGCGTCGAGGGAGGACACGACCGGGCCGGTCGGTGGCGGGACCGGTGCGGTCCCGAGGGGTGCTCGCTAGCCGAAGATCGGCGCGAGGATTCCCGCGAGGGTCGGGATCGACAGCGCGACGACGCCGACAGCGGCTGCCAGACCGCTGAGGACCCAGATGCGCTGCACGTTGGCGGCGCGCTCGACCTCGGCGCGCAGCTGCTCGAAGTCGTTCAGCAGGGTCGCCTCCGGCACGATGCCCTTGCGCCAGCGGACGGGCTCGTCGAGCTTGGCGACGATCTCCGCGACCTTCGCCGGGGAGAGCAGCTCCGGGCGCTTCCTCAGCCAGCTGGCGAGCGAGTGCCCGTCGCGGAGGTCGAACCGGGTCGGGTGCTCCTTGTAGGTGATCTCGCGCGCCTCGACGACGGCGATGACCGGGCGGACCGCAAAGCCGGTGAAGCCGTTGAACGCGAGCATCTTCTCGAGGCGCAGCGAGTCGGCGACGGCGCGGGACACGTGCTGGGACACCTCGCGGTTGACGAGGACGTCCGACCGGTCGACGGTGATCTTGCGGCCGCGGTGACGGCGCGAGGTGATGACGAAGACGCCGCCGGGTCCGACGACGACGTGGTCGATGTCAGGGCTCTTGAGGCCGATCGGCAGGGCGTGGAAGTAGAACCAGCCCTCCGGCAGCTTGGCGAGCTCCTCGCCGACCTCGACCTCGCCGAGCGCGCTGTTGTACCAAGGCATGCCGATCGCGCTGATCGGCGAGATGCCGAAGATGCGCGAGAGGCGCCCACGGGCACGGGTCTCCGACTGGTGCGAGAGCACCTCTTCGATGTCGTCCTGGCCGGCGATGCGATCGCGCATCCGGACGTCGGAATGCTCGGCATCGGTCGGCGCGAAGAGCGTCGCGGACTCGAAAGCGGACGGTGTGGCGGACTGGGCCGCGGTTGCAGTGGCTGCGTTGTTCATCTTGGTGATCCCCTCATCACGTTGATAGGAACACCGTACGAATTCTCCACTAATCCCTCCACCCCCCAGAGCGGGCGGCCCCTATAGGGGTGAAACGCGATTGGTCGATTCACTCACTGACCCCGCTGGAGAAGGGGTGGTAACAGAAGAGGGCCCGAATGCTCATTGCATTCAGGCCCCCTGCGGAATCGCGCTCCAACACTTTCCAATGCCCAGCCTATTGGGCGCGTGAACAGGCATTCCACCCCCACAGTGGGCGTCGTGCCATCTCCCGCAATTCGCCCGCCCAATTCCTCGCCGAGATGACGCAAATCGCCCCTATCCGATGCGGATAAGGGCGATTCGGGTCAACTGGATATCGGGTCAGCCGAGGTGAGTCAGCCGCGGCGCGATCTTCTCGCCGAACGCGCGGATCGCGCCGGCAGGATCGGGGTTGGGCGCCCGTAGATGCACGTGCTCGACGCCGAGGGCCGCGTACGACTCCATGGTGCGCAGGAACGCATCGGGGTCGGCCAGCGGATCGACCTGCGGGCCCATCACGGTCTTCTCGATGGAGTCATAGTCACGACCGAGGTCGTCGCAGTGGCCGCGGAGCACGTCGAGCTTGTGCTTGATGGTCTCCGCATCGGGTGCGATGAGGTTGCAGGCGTCGGCGTACTGGGCGACGAGGCGGAGCGTCTTCTTCTCGCCGCTGCCGCCGATGACGATCGGCGGATGCGGCTTCGTGATCGACTGCGGGACCGAGATGGTCTCCTTCAGCTGGTAGTGCGTGCCGTCGAAGGGACCCTCGTCGTCGCTCCACATCTGCAGGGCGATCTGGAGCGCCTCCTCGAGCCGCTCGAAGCGCTCCTTGATCGGCGGATAGTTCACGCCGAGGGCCAGGTGCTCGCGCTCGTACCAGGCGGCGCCGATGCCCATGAAGGCGCGTCCTTCGGAGAGCACGTCGAGGGTGGTGACGATCTTGGCGAGCAGCCCGGGGTGGCGGTAGGTCACGCCGGTGACGATGGTGCCGAGCTTGACCCTCGAGGTCACCCCGGCGAGGTAGCCGAGACTCGTGTAGCCCTCGAGCATCGGGTCATGGGCAGTTCGGAACTGCTCCATCTGGAAGTAATGGTCCATCACGGTGAACCAGCTGGCGCCGGTCTCCTCGGCCGCGCGGGCCGAGTCCTTGAGCAGACCGGGGATGGAGGCAGGTTCGCCGGGCATGGAGAAGTCGAGGAAGTGGAATCCGAAGCGCATGGGTGTCACGCTACGCCCGGGCGCATGGGGGAAGGTCGCGGGGCGTGTGCCGTGCCCTCCGTAGGCTTGGCGCATGCCCTCCATCGCGCTCATCCACGGGATCCAGTCGAGCAGCACCACCTGGTGGCAGGCGCGAGCCGACCTCGAGGATCTGGGCTGGACGGTGCACACGCCCACCCTGCTCGGGCACGGCGGACGCATCGTCGGGGCCGATCAGTCCGCCGACCTGGCGACCATGGCCGACGATGTGCTGCTCCAGCTCGAGGACGAGCCCATCGACCTCATCGTGGGGCACTCGCTCGGCTCGCTGGTGGCCCTGACACTGGTGGCCCGTCATCCCGAGGCTGCGCGCGGGGTGCTCCTGGAGGATCCGCCGTCGATTCCCGAGGGAGGCAGCGTGCGCGATCTCGTCGGCGACCTCGCCGCGGAGCACGACGCGGCCCTGGCCGATCCGCCGGGGGTGATGCTGCAGGTCCTCTCGGAGAACCCGCTGTGGTCGCGTCTGGACGCCGAGCACGCCGTAGCCAACCGCGGCGCGGTCGATCTCGACGCGGCGGCGCGGTTCGTGGACCGGCAGACGTGGGACCTGCCGCAGCTCATTGCCGACTGCCCGATCCCGCTGCACCTGCTCGCGGCGACCTTCCCGGGCTCCGCGCTGTTCGAACCCGCGCGAAGCGTGATCCTCGATCGGCTCGACCCGTCGGTCGTCTCGGTGATCCGCAGCGGGCACAGCATCCACCGGGAGCGGGTGGCGCTCTGGACCATCGCGGTGACGGCGTTCGCCGCGACGCTTTAGCAATCGGCCCAGCCATCCGAGATCACGCTGGCCGCCGTCCGGGGTGAGGACTAGCGTCACGAGCATGTTCCTCGGACTGCGTTCGGTCATCTATCCCGCCCCCGACCTCCAAGCGGCGAAGGCCGCGACCACCGCCCTGCTCGGGGTGCAGCCCTACTTCGACGAGGCGTTCTACGTCGGCTTCAGCGCCGCCGGATACGAGCTGGGCCTAGATCCCAACCTCGACCCGGGCGAGGGCCCGGTGACCTACTGGGGCGTCTCGGACATCGAGGTGGCGATGCTCGACCTCTCCGATAGGGGAGCGACCACACGCACGCCCGTCCAGGACGTCGGCGGCGGAATCCGCACCGTCACGCTCGAGGTTCCCGCGCTCGGTCTGGTCGGACTCATCCAGAACCCGCACTACGAGCCTGTCGAGGTGGATGGCGCAGGCCCGGGCCGATAGCTCGAGCCGGTGTCCCGAACCGACGCGGGCGAAGCAGTCGAATGAGCGGCGCAGCGGCACGACGTCCATTCATCGGCCGCATCCTCAAGCACACCCTCAATCCGCTCACCCTGCGGATCGCACGCAGCACGCGCGGGCCCTTCGCCATCGTGCGCCACGCGGGACGCAGGAGCGGCCGCAGCTTCGAGACGCCGATCATCGCCCGACCGTTGCCCGACGGGTTCATGATCGAGCTGACCTATGGGCCGAACGTGGACTGGTTCCGCAACATCCGGGCGGCCGGTGGCTGCGTGATCCTCTGGCACGGAGTGGAGCATCGCATGGTCGCGCTCGAGCCGGTCGACGCCGTGGTCGGGATCGCCGCCTTCAGCGCCACCCAGCAGCGGATCCTCCGACTGCTCCGCCGGCAGGATTTCGTGAAGCTCGTCGAGGGCGCGTTGACGCCAGCGGTCGGATCGACCTAGCTGACTCCGCGCCAGCTGTCGATTCGATGGAAGTCGGGTGTGAAGCCGTGTTTGACCCCCCAGAGCACCGCCTGCGTGCGGCTCGTCACGCCGATCTTGCGGTAGATCGATCGGATGTACGTCTTGATCGTGTTGGGACTCAGGTAGGTGAGGGCGGCGACCTCGGAGTTGTTCTTGCCCTGAGTGATCAGCGCCAGGATCTCGGACTCGCGGTCCGTGATGCCCTCCTTGCGTCCCGGCCAATCCAGCGCCAGAGCCACCCCGACGCGTCCGGCGGGTTCTGTGACGATCCGCTCGCCAGCATGGATCCGTTCGAGTGCAGCCACGAGTTCCCGGGCCGGCAGGGTCTTGGAGAGGTACCCGTGCACGCCCTGATCCTGTGCGCTGATGATCAGCTCGGGCGCGAAGTTCCAGGTGTAGACGACGACCTTTCCCGCACGAGGATTGCGGACCAGCTCGCCGAGCTGCTCGCTGTCCGCCTCGGCCTGCGCGAAGGAGTCGTACATCACGATGTCGACGACGTCGACGAGATCTGCGTTGGCATCGATCTCGGTCACGACGACGCGATCCTGGTAGTCGTCGAACATGTTGGCGAGACCGATCAGGACGACTTCGTAGTCGTCCAGCAGCGCGACCCTGAGGGGCCCGCCCTTCTTTGAGAAATCTTCACCATTCGCCACAAGACAACTCTACCCCGAAGGGTGAGGTATTCACCCTCAAGGAGTGGTTGACTGTACATATCGACGCACACGCGTCGACACTCGACCCGGATACCGGGCTCACAAGTAAGGCGGCCCCCATGGGTGTCATCGGAACCATCGTCAGCATCATCGTCATCGGACTGATCGCAGGCGCGCTCGCTCGCCTCATCGTCCCCGGCAAGCAGAACATGTCGATCGGGATGACCATCCTGCTCGGCATCGTCGGATCCTTCATCGGCGGCTTCCTCGGCTACCTGATCTTCGCGAAGGACTCGGGCGACGGCTTCCTGCAGCCCGCCGGGATCATCGGATCCGTCATCGGCGCGATCATCGCGCTCGTCATCTACCTGCGCGTCCGCGGCCGCCGCAGCTGATCGTGAGCATCTGAAGCACAGCACCACCGCGAGAGCGCGGCGTCCATCCGGACGCCGCGCTCTTGTCGTCTTCGGCACTTCGGCGCTCGTTCATGTCCGGCGCGTTACAACTTGTCGACATCGCTTGCCCTGCCCATCGAGCACGCCTAGCTTCTGACTAAGCAAATCGCTTAGCAAGGCACGGTGGAGGATCAGTGGTCGACGAGCTCTTCGACGCCGCGGCGGTCATCGACCGCGAGATGCGCAGCATCGTGGGGGAGCGGCTGCGTTCCGCCCGCGAAGCCTCCCGGATGAGCACGCGCGACGTCGCCGCCCGCGCCGGCCTCAGTGCGGGGTTCATCAGCCAGGTCGAGACCGGCCGCTCCGGCGTCTCCGTGGCGAGTCTCAAGCGGATCTCCTCCGCGCTCGGCATCAGTGCGGCGGATCTGCTGGCCGACGACCCGCCCGCGTCCCGTCAGGTGCTCCGCGCCCACGAGCGCCCCGTCTTCTCCGGCGAGGACGGGGTCACCAAGCTCCTGCTCTCGCGGATGCCGATCCGCCAGCTCGAGGTCTACGACGCCACCATCGAGGTCGGCGGCAGCACCGGTGACGAGCCGTACAGCCACGACAACGCGCAGGAGATCTTCTACGTGCTCGAGGGCCACGTGGAGGTGACCGTCGGCGGCGAGCGCCATGCCCTCGGCCCGCGGGACAGCCTCGAGTACCTCAGCACCACGCCGCATCGAGCCGTGAACGTCGGCACGGTCACCGCGTCGGTGATGTGGATCAGCTCCCACCTCACACCACCCGCCGAGCCCTACCTGTAATCCAGTCGGCGCTGCACCGTTGGCATAGCTCGCCCAGCACCGCACCGTTCCTCCGCACTCCCGAGCACCGTAAGGATCCACCCCCTCCATGTCTGCCTCTTCCCCCCAGCGCCTGCTCATCGAAGGCGGCCGCGTGCTGCTGCCGAGCGGAGTCGTCTCCGAGCCGGTGCTGCTGAGCGACGGCGTCATCACGGCGATCGGCGGAGCGGCCCTCGACGCCGACGACGCGACGGTGATCGACGCGAAGGGCGGCACGGTCCTGCCCGGCTTCCAGGACTCGCACGTGCACCCGATCCACGCCGGGCTCGACATGCTGTCCTGCGATCTGACGCCCTACACGACCGCCGATGCGTACCTCGACCGGATCGGCGCCTACGCCGCCGAGCACCCCGAGCTCGACTGGATCAGCGGCGGCGGCTGGTCGATGGACGCCTTCCCCGGCGGTCTGCCGACGGCGACGGCGCTCGACGCCGTCACGAGCGGACGCCCCGCCTACTTCCCGAACCGCGACGGCCACGGCGCCTGGGTGAACAGCCGAGCGCTCGAGCTCGCAGGGATCGACGACGGCACCCCCGATCCCTCCGACGGACGGATCGAGCGGGACGCGGACGGCCACGCGATCGGCACCCTGCAGGAGGGCGCCATGGCGCCCGTCGCCCGCCTCATCCCCATGCCGACCCAGGACGATCTCGAGCAGGCGCTGCTCCTGGCCCAGGACCGGCTGTTCTCCTGGGGCATCACGGCATGGCAGGACGCCATCGTCGGCGGCACCAACGACGTGCCCGAGACCCTCGACGCGTACCTCAACACCGCGGCAGCCGGCACCCTGAAGGCCACGGTGGTCGGTGCGCTCTGGTGGGACCGCAGTCGTGGCCTGGAGCAGATCGACGAGCTCGTCGCCAAGCGGGAGCGCGCCGCCGCCCTCGGCGCCTCGACGTTCCGCGCCACGAGCATCAAGATCATGCAGGACGGCGTCGCCGAGAACTTCACCGCAGGAATGCTCGAGCCCTACCTCGACGGCTGCGGCTGCCCCTCGCACAACTCGGGCAAGAGCTTCGTGGACCCCGTGCTGCTGCACGAGGTCGCCACACAGCTCGACGCACTGGGCTTCCAGCTCCACTTCCATGCACTCGGCGACCGGGCCGTCCGCGAGGCCCTCGACGCCATCGAGACCGCGCGCCACGCGAACGGCGACTCCGACCTGCGGCACACCCTCGCGCACATCCAGGTCGTGCACCCCGACGACGTGCTCCGGTTCGGCCCTCTCGGCGTCGTCGCCAACATGCAGCCGCTCTGGGCCCGCCACGAGCCGCAGATGGACGAGCTGACCGTGCCGTTCCTCGGACAGCCCCGCGCCAGCTGGCAGTACCCCTTCGGCTCGCTCGCCCGCGCGGGCGCACCCCTCGCCTCAGGCAGCGACTGGCCGGTCAGCACCGCCAACCCGCTGGAGATCATCCACACCGCCGTCAACCGCAACCACCACGGAGCGACCGGGGACGCCGCCCTGCCGTTCCTCGGCGAGCAGGCGCTCTCGCTCGCCGACGCGGTGGTCGCCCACAGCCTCGGCACCGCCTACCTCAACCACGACGAGGCACGCTCCGGGACCATCGAGATCGGCAAGGCGGCGGACATCGCCATCCTCGACCGCGACATCTTCGAGAACCCCGCCTCGGAGGTCGGCGGCGCCACCGTGAGCTGCACGATCGTCCGCGGCGAGGTCGTCTTCACCGCCTCCTGAGCCCAGTCCCGTCCCGTCAGCGTCAGCGTCAGTTCCACCAGCACCAGTTCCTCCCGCATCACCAGCACCAGCACCAGCACCAGCACCTCCGGTACCGCCTTCCTGCCTCATCCGTTCCGAAGAGAGAAGATCCCATGCCGCAGCTCGAGCCCGTGCGCCTCCTCGTCCCCGAAGCATTCAGCAAGCACGTCAGCCGTCGCGCCTTCCTCAGCGGCGCGACCGCCCTCGGCGCCACCGCCCTGCTCGCGGCCTGCGCGCCGGGAACCAGCGGAGGCGGCTCCAGCGCCGGGCTCAACATCTACACGTGGGGCGAATACGACGACCCGGATGTGATCAAGGCCTTCACCACCAAAGACGGCACCGCGATCACCATCGACAGCTACGGCTCGAATCCCGAGATGATCGCCAAGCTGTCCGCCTCGAAGGGCACGAGCGGCTACGACATCTGCGTGCCGACCCACTCGGCCATCCAGCAGATGGTTACCGCCGGCCTGCTCGCCGAGCTGGATCACTCCAAGCTGCCCAACATGAAGAACCTCACCCCTGCCGTGCTCGACACCGCGTTCGACCCCGGCAACGTCTACTCGGTCTGCAAGGACTGGGGCTCGACGGGCTTCGTCTACGACACGAGCATCATCCAGCGGGAGCTCACCTCGTGGGCCGACTTCTGGGACGCGGCGGCCAACGAGGCCTCCGGCAGCTTCTCGCTGCTCGAGGACCAGGGCGAGGTCTCGTTCGCCTACTTCCTCGCCAACGGCATCCCCATGAACACCGATGACGAGGCCGACATCGCGGCCTACCGCGAGTTCATCCTGGGCATGGCGCAGCACGTGCAGGCATTCGAGTCGTACGTCAGCACCACGGTCGCGCAGGACGGCCGAGCGCTCGCCCACTGCTGGAACGGCGACGCCCGCCTCGGCATCCTCAACAACGCCGACCCCGACAAGTACAAGTGGGTCTGGCCCGCCGAGGGCGGCAACCTGTGGCAGGACAACTGGGCCATCGTCAAGGGCGCCCCCAACGAGGAGGCCGCCTACGCCTTCATCGACTACATCCTCGATCCCGAGGTGTCGCTCAAGGAGCTGACCTACGTCGGCTACAACACGGGCATCGAAGGGATCGAGGAGGCCGCCACCGAGGCCGGGGTCGACAGGCCGGACCTCATCTTCATCTCGGACGAGATCATGTCCAAGCTCGAGTACAGCGAGATGAAGGACACCGACGAAGAGGTCATCGCCATCTACAACGAGCTCAAGGCGGCGGCTGGGCAGTAGCCGCAGCCGAGGTTCCGAGCCTCCGCGCGAATCGCCGCACGGGCGTTACCGGGGCGAAATCGTTTTGCTCATCGCATCGAATAGGGTGGCGCCGTGCAACCCGATCTCGATCCGTATCGTCTGGTGCTCTTCGATCTCGACGGCGTGCTGACGCCGACGGCGGAGATCCACATGCTCGCCTGGAAGACCATGTTCACGAAGCTCTTCGCGGAGAAGGGCGTCGAGGAGCCCTACGCCGACGAGGACTACTTCCGCTATCTCGACGGCAAGAAGCGCGACGACGGGGTGGCCAGCCTGCTCGCCTCCCGCGGCATCACGGTGCCGCTCGGCCACCCCGACGACCCGACCACCCTCGACACGGTCTGGGGGATCGGCAACCGCAAGAACGACGTGTTCACCGAGGTACTGCGAACCGACGGGATCCAGCCCTATCCGGGGTCGCTGGCATTGGTCCAGCAGCTCGCCGATGCGGGGATGCCGATGGGCGTCGTCTCCAGCTCCAAGAACGCGGTCTGGGTGCTCGAGGCCGCCGGCATCCGGGACTACTTCCCGGTCGTCATCGACGGCGTGGTCGCCGCGGACGAAGGACTGGCGAGCAAGCCCGCGCCGGACATGTTCCTCGCCGGAGCCCAATACTTCGACATCCCGCCCGCCGAGACGGTCGTCTTCGAGGACGCGACCTCCGGGGTCGCCGCCGCCCACGCGGGCGCCTTCGGCCTCGTGATCGGCGTCGACCGCGGAACCGGCGCGCAGAACCTCCTCGACGCGGGCGCCCACCGCGTGATCGACGACCTCGACGAGTACGTGACCAGCACCGGCGTCACCACCTTTGGGAAGGCAGAATGACCCTCAGCCCCGAAGCCTCCGCGAGCAACGCGGAGCACTCCGAGCAGATCACCGAGCAGTCCGACGACCTTCCCACGGAGAACCGTCCGCAGCTCGATCGCGACCGCTATCCGGTCGATCCGTGGGCACTCACCGAGACCAAGTTCAACCCCGACGACATGGGCCTGTCGGAGACGCTGTTCGCCGTCGGCAACGGCTTCCTCGGCATGCGCGGCAACAGCGCAGAGGGTCGGCGCGCCCACGCCCACGGCACGTTCATCAACGGCCTGCACGAGACGTGGAAGATCCACCACGCCGAGCAGGCCTACGGCTTCGCCGAGGTGGGCCAGACGATCCTCAACGCTCCCGACGCCAAGGTGATGCGGCTCTACGTCGACGATGAGCCGCTCTCGCTCGGCGACGCCGATCTACTCGACTACTCACGCACGCTCGACTTCAAGACCGGCGTCCTCCGCCGCGATCTGCTCTGGCTGACGCCCGCCGGCAAGCAGGTCAAGGTGAGCTCCACCCGGATGGTGTCCTTCCCCGAGCGGCACCTCGCCGTGCTGACCTTCGAGGTGACCGTGCTCGACGCGGACGCCCCGGTCACCATCTCATGCCAGCTGCTGAACCGGCAGGACGGCGAAGACGAGTACGGCGGCGCGACACCCGCCGCTGCGGCTGCGGCCAAGGGCGCCCCGCCCATGGCCGATCCGCGCAAGGCCGAAGGCTTCACCGGCCGCGTGCTCATCCCGGGGGAGTACTGGCAGGAGGGCGATCGCAGCGCCCTCAGCTATCGCGTCGCGAACTCGGGGATGCGGGTGGCGGTGCTCGCCGACCACATCATCGAGACCGAGAACGAGTACCGGCTCAATCGGATCATCAACCCCGACATCGCCAAGAACGTCTACAACGTGCAGGCGCGCAAGGGCGTCCCCACCCGGATCACCAAGGTCGTCGCCTACCACGACAGCCGCACGACGCCCACCCGCGAGCTGATCGACCGCGGCCGCCGCACCCTCGACCGCACCGAGTTCGAGGGCATCGACCGGCAGTACGAGAAGCAGCGCGCCTGGCTCGACGAGTACTGGTTCCGCGCCGACATCGAGGTGCAGGACGACGACGACCTGCAGCAGGCGATCCGCTGGAACCTCTTCCAGCTCGCCCAGGCGTCCGCGCGAGCGGACGGGCTCGGCATCCCGGCCAAGGGCGTCTCGGGCAGCGGCTACGGCGGTCACTACTTCTGGGACACGGAGATCTACGTCCTGCCCTACCTGGCCTACACGAACCCGCTCTGGGCGCGGAACGTGCTCCGCCAGCGCGAGCAGATGCTGCCGCTCGCCCGCAAGCGCGCCAGGATGCTCAACGAGGACGGCGCGCTGTTCCCGTGGCGCACCATCAACGGCGAGGAGGCCTCCGCGTACTACGCGGCAGGCACTGCGCAGTACCACATCAACGCCGACGTGACCTATGCCCTCGCGAAGTTCATCTACGCCACGGGCGACGTCGGATTCCTGGCCAACGGCGCCATCGACATCGCCGTGGAGACGGCCAGGATGTGGGCGACGCTGGGCTTCTGGCGGCGCAGCAACGGCGACGAGAGCTTCCACATCCACGGGGTCACCGGGCCCGATGAGTACACGACCGTCGTGAACGACAACCTCTTCACGAACGTGATGGCGCGGTTCAACCTGCGCTACGCCGTCAGCTCGGTGCGGGAGATGAAGCGCGACCAGCCCGAGGCCTACGAGCGGATGGTCAGCCGCATCCACCTGCACGACGAGGAGGTGCGCGAGTGGGCGCGGGCGGCGAACGCCATGGCGATCCCGTACTCCGAAGCGCTGCAGATCCATCCCCAGGACTCGCACTTCCTCGAGCGCGAGGTCTGGGATCTGGCCAACACCCCCGAGGACCAGAAGCCGCTGCTGCTGCACTTCCACCCCCTGGTGATCTACCGCTTCCAGGTGCTCAAGCAGGCGGATGTCGTGCTCGCGCTGTTCCTGCACGGCAACCACTTCAGCCAGGAGGAGAAGCTCGCCGACTTCGACTACTACGACCCGCTGACCACCAGCGACTCGACGCTGTCCAACGTCGTGCAGTCGATCATCGCGGCGGAGATCGGCTACAAGCAGCTGGCGCTCGACTACTTCCTGCACAGCCTCTACGTCGACCTCGCCGACCTGCACAACAACACCTCCGACGGCGTGCACGTGGCGTCGACCGGCGGGGTCTGGTCCGGACTCGTCTCGGGCTTCGGCGGCATGCGCGACCATGACGGCGTCCTGACCTTCGATCCCCGTCTGCCCGACTCATGGCCGATGCTCCGCTACCGGCTGATCTGGCACGGCGTGCGGATGCTGATCACCCTCACCCGGCACGAGATGACGCTCGAGGTCATCGAGCGGGAAAGCGGCGCCGCCCTCGACAACGAGATCAACTCCCAGCTCGACGTCACCGACGACGGCAGCCCAGCGCCCGACACCCGCGCACCGGTGCAGTTCACGGTGAAGGGCGTGAGCTACGAGGTGTCGGAGGGCACGCCGATCACCATCACGCTCGCCGACCAGGGACCCGTGCTGCACGGCTCGCCGGCCGAGAGCTGGAGCTCGAACTACCGCCGCGAGGACGGCACCCTCATGGTGCCCTCCGTGCCGACGATCACCGACGCCATCCCGACCTTCACCGGCGGCCTGCCGATGGGCAACGAGTCGAGCGAGGCCACCGACGCGTCTGCGGACGGGGTCGGCGATCCGGATCACGCCACATCCGTGAGCGCACCGAGCACCGATGAGAACTCTCCGGCGGCCCGCCGTCGCCGTCGGCTCCGGCGCTCGTAGGACCTGCCAGGCGGGCGTATGGGGAGCCGCGGATGAGCCAGGCGCTGGATGAGTTCGACGCGCTGTTCGACGCGCTGCCGCCCGAGGTGGCGCGCGGTCGGATGATGGGCCGCCCCTCGGTGACGATCGGCGGGCGGATGGTCGCCTGCCTCAACGGAGACGTCCTCGGCATCCGGCTGATGAGCGGCTCGGCCGAGTTCCCCGACGCGCTTCAGCTTGCGGGCGCAGCGCTGTTCGATCCATCGGGCAAGGGCCGTCCGTTCAAGGACTGGGTCGGCGTCCCGGTAGGGGAGTCGGAGCACTGGGCGCCGCTCGTGCTGGCCGCACTGCCGCGTGCCGAGGATCGCTGATCCGACTTCGCCGATCCGATTGCACCGATCGGACATCGCCGATCGGACGTCGCTGATCCTTCGATTCCGTTCCGGTCCGTGAGAATGGGCGCATGCCCGAACTGAACATCACCGGCGACGCCGAGGCCGATGAGCTGCTGTCGTCCGACCCGCTCGCGCTGTTGACCGGCATGCTGCTCGACCAGCAGGTGCCGATGGAGACCGCGTTCGCCGGACCCGCGAAGATCCGCGATCGGCTCGGCGCCTTCGACGCGGCGACTCTCGCGGGGGAGTCGGAGGAGCACCTCACCGAGGTCTTCCGCACCCCGCCCGCCGTCCACCGGTATCCCGGATCGATGGCGACGCGCACCCGTTCGCTCGCACAGGCGATCGAGGAGGAGTGGGGCGGGGACGCGTCCGCGATCTGGACTCGGGCCGGATCGGATGGGCAGAGCCCGGATGGCGTCGAGGTGCTGCGACGGCTGAAGGCGCTGCCCGGCTTCGGGGAGCAGAAGGCCAAGATCTTCCTCGCCCTGCTCGGCAAGCAGCGAGGACTCGAGGCAAGCGGCTGGCGCGATGCCGCGGGCGCGTACGGCGACGAGGGCAGCTATCGATCCGTCGCCGACATCGTCGACGCGGAGTCGCTGACCAAGGTCCGCGAGACCAAGCGCGCCGCCAAGGCAGCCGCGAAGAAGTAGGGCGCCCGCGGCTGCCCCGTCGGTCCGGTGGATCCCGAGGTCGACCGGGTGGTGGATGCGCTCCGCCGGGACGCTTGCGAGTGTGGGTGCATGACGAACAGCCACAGGGCACGCAGGGCGGCGGAACGGCGGTTGGCCAGGGGCGTCCGGGCACGGCGTCACGCCGTGGCAGAGGCGCGGAGCATCGCGTCGTTCCGCTCGGTCGGCAGTATCGCCTCGGCGTTCTCCAGCGGGAGCATCGCCTCCACCCACTCGACGGGCAGCATCGGGTCGGCGTTCTCCGCCGGCAGCATCGGCTCCGCGTTCTCGGCGGGCAGCATCGCATCCATCGGATCGGCCGGAAGCATCGCCTCCATCGGATCGGCCGGAAGCATCGCCTCCATCGGGTCCGCCGGCACGCTGGCCTCGATCCGCAGTTTCGCCAAGATCGCCGCCGTGGTCGCGGCCGTCGCATCTCGGCTCGTGCGTAGGGGAGGGCGCTGACGCGCCGTCGCTGAACGACCATGTGCTCGAAACCGGCGCTTCCCTACGGAATTACGTGCACATTCGGCCGGAACGTAGGAAGGGTCAGCGGAGGCGCTTGCGGAGGTAGACGAGGGTGACGCCATCGTGCAGGGGCTCCGTGCGCGTGCGCTCGTAGCCGCGGCGCTCGTAGAGACGCAGGTTGCCCTCGCTGAGGTGACCGGTGAACAGCTCGGCCCAGGTCTCGGTCGAGCGCTCCTCCACTTCACGCAGCAGCAGGGAGCCGAGGCCGCGCCCCTGCAGATCGGGGGCGACTGTCAACCGGCCGATGTGCAGCACATCGTCATGGGTGCTCGTGCGGACCGCGGCGAGCAGGCGCTCTCGGCCGTCACCGGACCGGACGACCAATCCGGCGCCGCTCATGATCTCGAGGCGGAGCTCACCGAGCGACTGGGTCAGCGCCGGCAGGAAGGCGTCGCGATAGAGCTGGGCCTCCGTGGCATAGGCGGCTCGCTGCAGCGTCAGCACCTCGCCCGCATCGGCGTCGGTCATGGGCGCGACCTGATACGAGATCCCCTCGGGACGCATGTCGGACCTCCTGCCTATGCTGACGCTAACGGTTCGGCGGAAGGGAAGACATGGCCATCAGGGACGGGATCCACACCACGAATTACGACGCCACCTTCATCGAGGTCGCCGACGACTGCCCGGTCCCCGAGGCGACCGTGCCCGTCGACCGCGGCTCCGCTCCGAGCATCGCCACCATGCAGTTCGAGATGATCGCGGCCCATCCGTACGCGTTCACCTCCGACGAGGTCATCTTCGAGGTATTCGCCGAGCGCGCGGGGATCCCGGCCGACCAGCGACCCGCCGCCCGGGAGGAGTACTTCTCCGTCGGTCGCGCCTGCCTCCGTGCTTCGCCACTCGGCAAGCGATGGGGCTGGGGAGTTCACAGCGACGGCGACGGACGAGTGGCCGTCGTGCCGCTCGGATCACCCGAGTACGACCGGTTGCGGGAGTCTGCCGACGTCGCGCACCTCAAGGCGATGCGCAGCTCGCGCTCCTAGAGCGGCAGCTGGCCGCACAGGGCGTAGGGGGTAGGGCGCTCAGTGGCCCTGGTCGGCTCCGCGGCGGTGCTTGTGCTTCTCCTGCTTGGGCTTCGTGGGCTTGTCGCCGCTGGCCGTCCGCACCGGAGACGCGGCCTGGCCGGACTGGTCAGCCGCAGAGGGCTCCCAGGTGAAGTAGTCGGGACCTGCTGGCTTGACCTGGGTCATTGGTGCCTTCGTTCTTCCAGTGCGATCATCGTCGACCGCATGACAAGGGTACGGCCGCAAATCGACTCGTGACCTGGGAATTCACCGACCGGGGCGCGTCGCTTGGGTGACCATTCCTCAGCTTCGGATCGGGTGAGGACCCGCTTCGCGACGCGCGGCGGGTGCTCCGCCCGCCTAGGCTGGAAGATCGTGTTCACCGATGCCGACATCCGCGCCCTCACGGGCAGTGGCGCGTTCGCGCGCGGCGAGACCTACGCCCGCGAGGGCCACTTCGACGACATCGAGTGGGAGGAGCCGCGGCGGCGCCTGCTCGGCCGCTCGAAGGGCTCGCACGGCAAGTTCTATCGGACCACCGTGAACTTCGAGGGCCGGTCCGATTCGCTGGTGCCCACGCGATCCACCTGCTCCTGCCCCCAGGGCTCGGGATGCAAGCACGTCGCCGGACTGCTGCTGACCTCGCGCCGGCTGGGCTACCCGCCCGAGACCCTCCCGGGAGCACTCGGTTCCGCCGCCACGAGCACGCCGTCGCAGATGCAGCAGATCTACGAGGCGGCCCAGGCACGGGCGGCCACCGTGTCGACCTGGCGCCGGCAGCTCGAGCCGCTGCTGGAGAAGACGGCCGCCCCGACCGCGCGCGGCGAGCTGGGGGTGCAGTTCGAGCTGCACTCCACCCTGGCCCGTGGCACCCGTCGAGCGTTCGTCAGCCTGCTGGCGCATGCGGTTCGGATGGGCGAGCGGGGTCTCTGGGTGCGCAGCAACATCAACTGGGCCGATCTGCAGAACGCCCACTCGTCGTACGTGCCCTGGCAGGTCGACGCCATGCTCGCCATCCGCCGCGCGCTGCAGAAGAACGAGCCGGGGTGGGGCAGCAGCAACCGCGCGCCGCTCGCCCTCGAGGACGTTCCCGCTCCCGGTCCATGGCAGGCGCTGCGAGCCGCCCGCGATGCCGGCGTGGTCTTCATCGCGAGCGACGCGGCGCAATCCCCGGTGCGACTCAGCGACGAGCTCGCCAAGATCGAGTTCGACGTCGCGACGACCTCGTCCGGGCTGGCCGCCCGCACCCGCATCACCCTCGCCGGCGACGAGCTCCGTCCGCGCCAGCTGGGACTCGTCGGCTTCCCGACCTCCGGCCTGTACACCTGGAACGGCGATGCCGCCACCCCGAGCGAAATCACGCTCGCGGCGTTCGAGCGCCCGCTCAGCAGCGCCGAGCGAGCGCTGACCGATCTCACGACCCCGGTCGAGATCCCCGCCGACGAGGTCGCCGAGTTCACCGACACCATCGGCACGCGGCTCTCCGAGACGATCGCCCTCACCTCCAGCGACGACACCTTCACCCTCCCCGAGCGGCGCCGTCCCCGCCTCGGCGTCACCGTCGAGCACCTGGTCGGCCTCAACGTGCGGGTCAGCTGGCACTGGATCTACGCGACGGACGCCGACGCGAACGGGGCTGTGGACCGCCAGCGCGTCTCGTTCGACGCCACGAGCGGACGAGACGGCCGCGCCGAGGCGAAGCTGTGGGGCGAGCTGCCCGGCGGCCTCGGCCGATGGCTGCCCAAGGGTCCGCTGGACGGCCCGGGATCGACCGCCTTCTACGCGGGCATGAGCGCGCTCAGCTTCGTCGCCGAGGCCCTCCCCGTGATCCGGACGATCGCCGAGGTCGAGGACATCGGCGAGCCGACCGACTACAAGGCGGCCGAGGCGCCGCCCGAGGTCACCTTCACGACGGTGGAGCGGCCGGACGACCGCGACTGGTTCGACCTCGAGATCACCGTGCTCGTCGACGGAGAGGAGATCCCGTTCGCCGAGGTCTTCCTCGCGCTCGACCGGGGCGACGACTACCTCGTGCTGCCGGGCGGCGTCTACGCGCCCCTCACCGGACCGCGTTTCGACCGGCTCCGCGAGCTGATCTCCGAGGCCAAGCGCCTGGACGACACCGGGGGAGAGGGCATCGCCCTCAACCGCTACCAGACCGCTCTCTGGGACGACCTCGCCGAGGTCGGCGTGCTCGGCGCTCAGGCCAAGGCCTGGCAGGACAGCGTGCGCGCCCTCTCGGGCGGCGAGCCTCCGACCGTGCCACTGCCCGCCGGCTTCACCGCCGAGCTGCGCGGCTATCAGCAGACCGGCTTCGACTGGCTCAGCTTCCTCTACGACGCGGGTCTCGGCGGCGTGCTCGCCGACGACATGGGACTCGGCAAGACGGTGCAGGCGCTCGCGATGATCTCCCACACCGCCGAGCTCGAGGCGGAGGACACCGCCGAGCGGGGCAGCCCGCCGCGGCCGTTCCTCGTCGTCGCGCCCACCAGCGTGCTGCCGAACTGGGTCAGCGAGGCGAAGCGCTTCGCACCCAACCTCACGGTCGCGATGATCGATGCGACCTCCGCGAAGAGCGGGGTGCCGCTCGCCACCCAGGTCGACGACGCCGACATCATCGTCACCTCCTACGCACTGGTCCGCCTCGACGAGGAGCAGTACGCCCAGCTGCCGTTGCGCGGAGTGCTCTTCGACGAGGCGCAGTTCCTCAAGAACCGGCGCTCGATCATCCACCGGGTGGCCCGCGAGCTGCGCGCTCCGGTCAAGTTCGCGCTGACCGGAACGCCGCTGGAGAACTCGCTGACCGACCTGTGGTCGATCCTCGCCGTCGTCGCCCCCGGGCTCTTCCCGAGCATCCCGACCTTCACCGAGCTCTACCTCGCGCCGATCGAGCGCGACAACGACCGCGGCCGACTGGCGCAGCTGCGCCGCAGGATCCGGCCCCTGATGCTGCGCCGCACCAAGGAGCACGTCGCATCCGAGCTCCCGCCGAAGCAGGAGCAGGTGCTCGAGCTCGAGCTCGGGCCCGAGCAGCGTCGGGTCTACGACACGATCCTCGCCCGCGAGCGCCGTCGAGTGCTCGGCCTGATGGACGAGTTCTCCCGCAACCGGATGCAGATCTTCCGCGCGCTCACCCTGCTGCGGCAGGCCGCGCTCGATGCCTCGCTGATCGATCAGGGCGGGAGCTCGGGCGGCCTCCACGAGCTCGACGACGAGGAGGGCGCGGCCCTCAACGCGGACATCCCGTCCGCCAAGCTCGACGTGCTCGAGGAGCTGCTGGCCGATGCCCTCGAGGAGGACCACCGTGTCCTGATCTTCAGTCAGTTCACCCGCTTCCTCGGCAAGGTCAAGGACCGCCTCGACGCCTCGGGCACCAAGTACGCGTACCTGGACGGGCGCACGCGCAAGCGCGGCGAGCAGATCGACCTGTTCCGCTCCGGCGAGGTGCCGGTCTTCCTGATCAGCCTCAAGGCGGGCGGCTTCGGCCTCAACCTCGCCGAGGCGGACTACTGCATCCTGCTCGACCCCTGGTGGAACCCGGCCGCCGAGGCCCAGGCCATCGACCGAGCGCATCGGATCGGGCAGACCAACACCGTGCACGTCTACCGCCTGGTCGCCGCCGACACGATCGAGCAGCGGATGATGGCCCTCAAGCAGTCGAAGGCCGAGCTGTTCAGCGCAGTCATGTCGGGCGAGGGCGACGCCGTGCCGACCCAGCTCACCGCCGACGACATCCGCAGCCTCCTCGACGAGTAGCGCCGCAGGAGTCCAGGCTGCACGGATCAGGGGATCCGAGCCCGATGGGGGCGTCCAGGGCCGAACATCAGCCTTCCTCGGGGGCAAACCCCTGATCCGCGCGACATCCCCTGATCCGTGCATTCGGGCGCGACCTCGAAGCAGCCCCGTCCTGACAGAATCGATCCGATGGACTTCGTGTTCTCGCAGCGCGACATCCTGGCGCTCACCTCATCCGCCGCGTTCTCCGCGGCCGTGCCATACGTGGCTCGCGACGCGGTCGACATCCAGGAGACGGGTCGGATCGACGAGACCGACTACCTGGTCGCCGAGGTGAGCCTGCCGACGGGCGAGCTGCGTACCGTGCAGCTCACGGTCCAGAGCGTGTACGGCCGGACCAACCTCGAGGCCGGCTGCACCTGCACCGCACCGAGCGCATGCGAGCACGTCGCGGCCGTCCTGCTCGCACTGGCCGCCCGCACGGTCCGCGTGCAGTCGGCGGATGGCGTGGCCGACCTCGCCCCGCCCACCGCACTGGCGCCGGCCATCGTCGAGGCGGCCCGGCACAGCAGCAGCGCCCCCGCCAAGCCGCCGCCCTGGGAGCGCGCGCTCGCCGCATCGCTCGGCACGGGCCGTCGCGACACCGAGAGCGCCGCGCTGCTGGTGGAGCTGCACGACGACAGCGGCAAGGGCGGCTGGTCGACGCCGCGGCCGCGCAAGACGGCCTATCTGGCAGCGCGGCCGGCGACCCGCGGGACGCGCGGCAGCTGGATCCGCAGCGCCGTCACCTGGTCGCGGCTCGACGACGCGCCCATCCACGCCGAGCAGCTCGACGTGCTCCGCGAGTTCGTCGCGCTGTATCGGGCGAGCACCGACGGGCAGGAGTACTCCCGCTACACCTGGTCGGCGTCGCCCGACTGGATGCCGCTCGACTCGCTGCCATCCCGCGGGCTCTGGTCGCTGATCGACGCCGTGCGGTCAGCGGGCATCCCCATCGTCCATTCGAGCAAGTCGCAACCGCTCGTCCGTTTCGACGACCGGACCGCCACTGCCCGGTTCGACATGACGCTCGCGCGCGGGCGGCTCAAGGTCGGCGCCGAGGTCGAGATCGACGGCGAGACGGTGCCGGGCGTCGTCGGGTTCCTGGGATCGCCCGCCGTGGGCGTGGCATGGATCGACGCGGGCACCGCGAGCGCCGACCTGGTCATCGCCCGCACCGACGTGCCGATCGCCTCGGCGGTGCGGGATGTCCTCGGCCGGCCCGAGCCGCTGAGCATCGCGGGCGCCCAGATCGAGCAGTTCGAGAACGACTACCTTCCGCGCCTGCAGCGCCTGGCACCGGTCCGGTCCTCGGATGCCAGCTACGTCCCGCCGCCGCCCGCCCGCCCCTCCCTGGCGCTCACCATCCAGCACGAGGGCCTGCAGATCAGCCTCGATTGGGCGTGGGCCTACGGCACGAGCCGACCGTTGCGCGATCGGGCCGTCGAGTCGGAGATCGCAGCGGCGGTGAGCTGGGCGATCGGCTTCGATCTGCCCCTCGTCGTCGGTCCGGATGCCGCAGGTACGGCGACGCTCGAGGAACCGGCGTCCGGTCCGCCGTTCCCGCCACGCGTCCTGCCGGGCGCCAACGCCGCCGTGTTCATGGCCGAGGTTCTGCCGCGCCTGCGCGAGGTGCCGGACCTGCGGATCGCCGAGAACGGCGACGCGATCGATTACCGCCTCGCCGCCGAGCAGCCCGTCGTCTCCATCCGGACCGACATCGACGGGATCGACGTCAGCGCGGATCCGGGCGACGAGGCGGGGCTCGGTCCGCGGGACTGGCTCGACCTCGATGTGAGCGTCACGGTCGAGGGGGAGAAGGTGCCGTTCGGCGCCCTGTTCGCGGCGCTCAGCATCGGCGACCCCGTCTTCCTGCTGCCGAGCGGCACCTACTTCCCGATCACCGGTCCCGAGTTCGACCGGCTGCGCGCGGTCATCGACGAGGCGAAGACGCTCAACGACCGGCCGCTGGAACGGCTGCGGGTCAGCAGGTACCAGGTCGACCTCTGGCAGGAGCTCGTCGAACTCGGCATCGTCGAGGCGCAGGCCGCCGAGTGGCAGGCGGCCGTCGCGCTGCTCGCGGACAGCGCGATGCTCGAGGCCGTCACGCCGCCGCCCACCTTCACCGCCGAGCTGCGGGAGTACCAGTCCAGCGGGCTCGCCTGGATGCACTTCCTGCGGACCAACGGCCTCGGCGGCGTGCTCGCCGATGACATGGGGCTCGGCAAAACGGTCCAGGCGCTCGCCATGATGGCGCTCGCGCACGAGGAGCAGGGCGAGGCGATGGCGCCGTTCCTCGTCGTGGCACCCACGAGCGTCGTCGGCAACTGGGTGAGCGAGGCCGAGCGCTTCGCTCCCGCGCTGCGGGCGGTCGCGATCACCGAGACGGGGAGCCGCCGACGCAGCACGCTCGCCGAGGCCACCGCCGGCGCGCAGATCGTGGTGACCAGCTACGCGCTGTTCCGGATCGAGTTCGAGGAGTATCGGCATCTGGCCTGGTCCGGGCTCCTGCTCGACGAGGCGCAGCTGATCAAGAACCACACCTCGCGCGGCTACCGCTGCGCCCGCCTGCTGGAGGTGCCGTTCAAGCTCGCCATCACCGGGACCCCGCTGGAGAACAATCTGCTCGAGCTGTGGTCGCTCGTCTCCCTGACCTGCCCTGGACTGCTCGGAGGCGCCACCCACTTCACCCAGTTCTACCGCCAGCCGATCGAGCGCGACCGGGAGCAGGGCAAGCTCGCCACGCTTCAGCGGCGGATCGCCCCCTTCCTGCTGCGCCGCACCAAGGACCAGGTGGCCGGCGACCTGCCTCCCAAGCAGGAGCAGGTGCTCGAGCTGGACCTGCATGCCGCGCATCGCCGGATCTACGACGTGCGGCTGCAGCGTGAGCGCCAGAAGGTGCTGGGCCTCGCCGCCGACTCGAACGAGAACCGCTTCCAGATCTTCCGGTCGCTGACCATGCTGCGCCAGCTCGCGCTGGACGCCTCCCTCGTCGACGAGACCGCGGTCGGAGTGCCGTCCGCCAAGCTCGACATGCTCCTCGAGCTGCTGGTCGAGGCTGCCGCGGAGGGGCACCGGGTGCTCGTTTTCAGCCAGTTCACCCGCTTTCTCGGCAAGGCGCGCGACCTCGCCGCGGAGGTCGGTCTCAGCTATGCCTACCTCGACGGCACCACCGCGCGCCGCGGCGAGCAGATCGACCGCTTCCGGGCGGGAGAGGCGTCGGTCTTCTTCGTCTCGCTGAAGGCAGGCGGCTTCGGCCTCAACCTCACCGAGGCCGACTACGTGATCCTGCTCGACCCGTGGTGGAACCCCGCGACCGAGGCGCAGGCCATCGACCGCACGCACCGGATCGGGCAGACGAAGTCGGTCATGGTCTACCGGCTCGTCACCCGTAACACCATCGAGCAGAAGGTGATGTCGCTTCAGGCGAGCAAGGCGCAGCTGTTCGCCGATGTGCTCGACGCGGAGGATGCGGAGGTCAGCACACTGAGCGCCGACGACCTGCGCGCTCTGCTCGACTGATCGGGGATAGGCACTCCTGCGGCGGAGGTCGATAATCGAGGCAGCACCGCCCGATCGGGCGATCCGGTACCCGACATCCACATCCGAGGAGCACCTCATGGTCAGCAATCTCAGCCCCTACCTCAACTTCCGGCAGGTCGCCGAGGAGGCCATGACCTTCTACCAGTCCGTCTTCGGCGGGGACCTCACCCTGAGCCGCTTCTCCGACTACGGCATGGAGGTGCCGCCCGAGGAGTCGAACCACATCATGCACTCGCAGCTGTCGACCCCGAACGGCTTCCTTCTGATGGGCTCGGACACCCCCTCGTACATGGAGCTGCCGGACAGCAGCAACGTGTCCATCTCGCTGAGCAGCGGTCCGGAGGGGGAGGAGGAGCTCACCGGCTACTGGAACGCCCTGCTGGAGGGCGGCACTCAGACGGTGCCGCTGGAGAAGGCGCCATGGGGCGACAGCTTCGGCATGCTGACGGACAGGTACGGCACGAAGTGGCTGGTCAACATCTCGGGTGCACCCGCCGCCTGAGCGAACCCCCGGTGCCTGAGCCGGGCGCGGAGCGACCGTGTGGAAGCCGCTCTGAGCCGCCTCGTGGACGTCGAAGATAACGATCCGGATTCGAACATACCGACGAATCTCGCGATGTCGGAGGCTCGTCCTAGTCTCCAGATATGACCCGCCGCCAGCCGCAGATGTCCAACGCTTCCCGCCAGTCCGCAGAGCGCGCCAGCACTCTCCAGACTCCCGCACGCCGGCATTTCCTGATTGAGGGCGAGCCCGCTCAGCTGCTGCTCTCGGCGGTGTTCGCGCTCCAGGTGAGCGCGAGCAGCGACGGCCGTCGGCGTCTCGCCGGCAAGGGCGATCCCGCGGCCATGGCGGCACTGCGCCGAGCGATGAGCCGCCTCGAAGCCCGGCTCGAGGCCTACGACTCCGCTCACGGCGGCTTCGCCCCTACCGAGGCGAGCTCGCGTCGCCGCATGTGCGAGGCGTTCGACATCGTGGCGAAGCGGGCCATGGACGCATACGGCATCGAACAGGCGCCGTGGGAGCTTCAGCTCGCCAGCTGACGCTCGGCCCCATAGAACACGCCTTCGCAGGTGAGGGCAGTTCGCCGTCGCAGCGTGCGTCCACGAGTCCTCACCGGGAACCGGTGGAAACGATCACCGGCGTTCGAGACGCTCGCGGAGCCGCTCCACCTCTGCGTCCGCTGACGCCACGTCTCGGTCGGCGGTGACACGCCTCCGGGCAGCGGCCAGTCGATCGCGCGTCGCCGTGTCCACCTCGTCCGTGGCGTCGTCGAGGCGGTCTCGGAGTTCCGTCAATCGGCGCTTGAGGTCCTCCACCTGATCAGCGAGGTCGGAGCGCTGCTGCTCGGCCTGCTCGGCCAAGTCCTCGGCCGCGGATTCGGCCCGGGCTGCTTCCTCTGCCGCCTTCGCGGCCGCCCGAGCGTTCTCCTCCGCCTCGGCAAGAGCCTTCTCGGCATCCTTCCGGCGTCGGCGGGCATCCAGGTCCTCGGGATCGCTCGAGGCCGTCCCCTTCGAGGTTCTGGATCCGCCTCTGGTCGAGGAACCGGAAGACGACCCGCGAGCCGGGGAGCGCGTTCCGGGTCCGCCCGCCACGGCGCCATCGAGATCGACGGCATCGAGGCCGTCCGTGCTCAGCGCCCGCACGAGCCGGCCCGTCCGCAGGGCGTCGGCCGCTGACGGATCGGCCAGCGCGGCGCCCAGCGTCTGCTCCACCTCGTCGCGCACGGAGGCGCTGACGCTGCGTCCCGCTTCCTCGGCGAGGGTGGTGCCGAGATCGGCAATGGCACCGACCAGCTGCCGACGCGCCGTCGACAGCTCTCGCAGCTTGGCCCGATCCGGTGCACTCTCCTGCGCGGTGCGCAGAGCCTCGCCGATGTCCACGAGCTGATCGATCTCGTCCGGATGAGCGCGGGCTATCGCGTTGGCGAGCCAGGCCGATGCGGATGGCTTCGGCAGAGCGGTGATCTCGTCGGCCAGCTTGCGATCACCGCCGCCGCGTGCCTCCTTGGCGCGCGCGTTCCGCTCGGACGTGAACCGGTCCGCGGCCAGCCCGTACAGCTCGTCGGCGATGGCGATCAGATCATCGCCGGAGGACCCGTCCTTCGGTGAATCGGTGCCGGAGAACCCGGTCGCCAGCGTCAGTCCTTGCTGAGCAGCGGGTCGGTCCCGACGGGCGTAGCGGTCCGATCGGCCCCGCGCAGGGCCTCGCTCGTCGTGTCGCTCTCCTCGGTGCCGTCAGAGTCTCCTTCGAGACCGCTCACGGTGCCGTTCGTCTGGTCGAAGGGCTGAGCGATCGCCTCGTCGCCACCATCACCATTGATGCTCCCGCTCTGCGGGCTGTTCTTGTCCATGACCGAACGCTACGCCGCAGGTCCCCGCAGTGGGGCGCGCATCCGGGAACATTCCAGACTGCGTCCAGGTTGCAGAGGACATGAACGCGCCCGTCATGAACTGCTACGCCTCGCTCGATGACGACATCCTCATCGACGGAGACCACTACGACCCGTCCTGGTTCGCCACCGACTGATCACCGGATCGCCCCGATCTCCCGGGGAATCCGACCTCTCAGGCATTGTTGGCATGTCTCATCGGCCAGTCATATGCACGGAGTCGAAAGTCATCCTCATCGGGCAGTGCCGAACGGACAGTGGTGAACGAACATCGCCGAACCGACACCGCCGACCTGAGATGAAGGAGAGACAGCAATGCCCCACACGAGCAGCCCGGCTGACACCGACCAGGTCGACATGATCGGCATCGACGCCTACGACCTGCCGGACCACCTCGAGTACGACCCGTCCTGGTTCGCCACGGACTGAGCCCGCGCTCGCACACCGGCCGACGGCCCTCCCGCTCTCTGGAGCGGGAGGGCCGTTTCGCGTTATCGACGGCGCGTTAGGGACAGCGCGGCGTCACTCCTCTTGGCGGATGGGACTCAGTCGGATCTCCTCGATGTCGACGTGCGCCTGGAGCCGTCGAAGCACGACATCGTCGATCTTCCCCTCGTCGCGGAGCCGGATGATCGCCTCGCGCTTGTGCGGGAACAGTGCGAGTCGCAGCTCGCCCTCGTGGTCGGTCGCCTCACGCTGGGCCACCCGCTCGGGGTCGTCGTCCTGGGCGCTGCGCACGTTCTCGAGCCGTTCCGCATACTCCCGCTGGAGTATCTCCCGCACCTCCTGGGGGATCCCGAGTCGTTCGGCCTCTCCGGGTATCGCCGCGGCCGCTGCCTCGATCCCGGCGAGCTGGGCGAGCCTCTCCTCCTCCTGCTCGGTGGGGTCGGTGGGCAGCTGCGCCCACCGGACGACCGCGGCGATGGTGGAGCCCTGCACGATGAGGGTCACGAGGATGACGCAGATCGTCGCGGCGATGATGAGGTCCCGGCCGGGGAACGGCGAGCCGTTCGCGGTCGTCTCGGGCAGCGCAAGGGCCGCGGCGAGCGAGACGGCTCCGCGGAACCCCGCCCAGGCACTCGGAAGACGCTGACGGGCGCTCACCCGCATGGTGCGCTGGATCGGTCGGCGGTCCAGCGCACGGATGACGTACGGGGTCGTATTGCTCCAGGCCAGCCGCACGACGATGACGGCGAGCGAGACGAGCAGCCCGAGCGCGATCGCGTTCTGCCAGTCGCCGTCGATGTCGGCGATGACCGCGAGCAGCTGGAAGCCGACCAGGACGAAGAGCGAGCCGTTGAGGATGTAGGTCGCCAGCCGCCAGAACGAGGTCGACTGAGACCGGGTCGCGGCCGAGACGATCCGCGGCCCGAAGCGGGACAGCGTCAGTCCTGCTGCGACGACGGCGACGACACCCGAGACGTCGAGCAGCTCGGCCGGCAGGTAGGCGAGGAAGGGCGTCAGCAGGCTGACGGTGTTCTCGAGCAGGCTGTTGCCGCGGACCAGCCGGCGCAGACCGATCGCCAGGGCGGCGACGGCGAGCCCGATGAGGATGCCGCCCGCGTAGGAGAGCAGGAAGCGCAGCGTGCCCTCGCCGAAGTCGATGTCGCGCTCCATCACCGCGGCGGCCACGGCCACACCGTAGACGGCGAGCGCGGTTCCGTCGTTGATCAGACTCTCGGTGCGCAGGATGGTGAGCGTGCGCCGCGGCATGTGCCGCACGACCGCGGCGACGGCGGTCGCATCGGTGGGCGCCACGACCGCTCCGAGGGCGATGGCCACGGACCACGGGAGTCCGAACGCATGGCCGATCAGGGCGACGACCCCCGCCGTGACGAGCACGAGCGGCACGGCGTTGAGGGTGATGACGCGCAGGTTGCGCCGGATCTCCCGTGCCGAGGTGTTGAGCGACTCCCAGTAGAGCAGCGCGGGGAGGAAGAGCAGCAGCACGAGGTCGGGCGGCAGCTCGACGTCGCCGAGCACGGGGATGAAGCCGAGGATCGCGCCGAGGCCGAGCAGGACGAGGGGGGCGCTGATCCGCAGCCTGCCCGCGAGCCAGCCGCCGAGCAGGATGATCGCGCCGATCAGCACGACGAGTTCGAGTCCGTTCATCTGGGGCCGCCTCCCGGCGTTCCGCGCTCCGAGCCCCTCATGCCCGCGGCTGCGAATGCGCCGGACCGAGCCTGACACAATCCTGCGAGGTCGGTGCGGCGGGTCCACCCGTCGATCACCCTCGCGGCGAGGGCGCGGCGCAGTTCATCTAGCCTGAACGGATGAGCGCACCGGGAGACGAGGGCTCCGGGGCGCCCGGGACGAATCCGCGCTCCGACGGGACCCCGCCCGTTGCGCGGCTCGAGGCGCCTGCGCCGCTCGACGTGCCGGGGCGGCGCTCCTCGTTCGTGCTCAGCCTCGTGGCCCTGCTGCTCTTCGCCTTCCCGCCGGTCTGCCTGATCCTCTCCGTCGCCGCCGGGATCCTCGCCGTCCGCACCCTCCGCCTGATGGAGAAGGGATCGAGTGGACGCTGGATGCCGATGAGCGCGATCGCGATCGCACTGGTCGGCGTCCTGTGGGGGGCGGGGGTCTCCCTCTTCCTCCTCCTCAACGCCGGTTGATCTCCGCGATCGCTCACACCTCGCGCTGACCGCCCAGCAGGCTGCGGGTGAGCGTCTCGCGGGCCGAGAGCAGTCCGTCGAGCGCCGCGTCGAGATCCGCATCCACGACGGGGCGATCCTCCTCGGCCGCGAGCAGCACGACGCGACGCATGAGCTCCTTGGCGAAGGACGCGGTCACCCCCTCCGCCCGGTCGGCGGCGGCCTCTACGACCGTGTCCGTCAGGCCGAGCCCGCGCGCGTAGAGCAGGAACAGCGCGCGCCGCGCCCTGACGTCCGGCAGGGCGACCTCGACGGCGAGGTCGACCCGGCCGGGGCGTTCGGCGAGGGCGGACTCGAGCAGGTCCACCCGGTTGGTCGTCATCAGGAAGGTGACGTCGGCGTCGCCGTCCAGCCCGTCGAGCGCGTCGAGGATCGCGAACAGCAGCGGCTGCGGACCGTACATCCCGCGCTCGGTGGCGATCAGGTCGACGTCTTCGAGCACCACCAGGGCGGGCGGCATCGCTCGTGCGAGCTCGGTGGCCTGGGCGATGTAGTGGATGCTCGGACCCGTCAGCAGGATGGCGGTCGTGCCGGGCGTCCGGGCGAGCAGGTGACGGACGGTGAGCGTCTTGCCCGTACCGGGAGGACCGTAGAGCAGCACACCGCGCTTCAGATGCTGACCCTGGGCGAGCATCCGCTCACGATTGGCGCCGATGTCCACCACGTGCCGGGTGATCGTGTCGAGCACGCCGGGCGCGAGGATCACCTGCTCAGCCGCGACAGAAGGGCGGGGCAGGAAGGTGATGCCGGCTGAGCCATGACCGTGCTGATTGCCGGTGAATGAGAGAACCTGGCCGCGCAGCACACTGCGCTCGCGCATGAGCCGTCGGATCTCGGCGAGCAGCGCCGCGGAGAGCTGCGGATCGGGGGCGAGGACCTCCAGGAGTGCCGCCTCGCGCCCGTACTCCGGCTTGGCGCCGCGCTGCAGCACGGCGACCGGCGACCCTCGGAAGGCGAACAGCCGGATGCCGAAGGCGATCACCGTTCTCGTCGAGTCGGGGCCGGTGTCGGCGGTCGCATAGTCGACCGGGCCGACGCCCGTGGCGATGAACGTCTCGCGCAGCAGTTCGGAGAACGGCTCGTTGGCGCGCTGAGCGGCGCCCGTCGCGCCGATGATCCGTCCCTCGGCGGCCAGCTCGTCGAGGGCGATGTCCGCGTCGACCAGCCGGTGCGACGCGATCGTCTCGGCGACCAGCGGGATGCTGTCGACCTCGATGCCGAGGTGCTCCTGCACCACCCGCCCCAACGGGGTGAGCCCGCCGGCGCTGCGCGGCGTGCTGTTGATCTGGTCGAGGAAGACCCGGAAGGTCTCGATGAAGTCGCGCTGCTGATCATCCATCGCCTCATCGTGTCACCCGCAAGTCCGGTCTGACGACCGGGGTGAGGGCACCCGCAGGATGGCGAGCGGGTGCCAGGGCACGTGCCGCGCGGGCAGGTGAGCCTGCCCCGATCGGCCTCCGGACGAAGGTCGCAGAGCGCGTTCCGAGCCAGTGGATGCAGGCGTAGATTGCGGACCATGGACGCCATCGAGGTCTTGGGGCTGGTCAAGGTCTTCGGCCGCGGCAGGTCGAGCACCCGCGCACTCGACGGCCTGGATCTGACGGTGCGGACGGGCGAGGTGCACGGGTTCCTCGGGCCGAACGGCGCGGGCAAGTCGACCACGATCCGGGTGCTGCTCGGCCAGCTGCGGTCGAGCGGCGGATCCGCCTCCGTCTTCGGCCGGAATCCATGGGACGACTCGGTCGCCATCCATCGCGACCTGGCCTATGTCCCGGGCGATGTCAGCCTGTGGCCCAATCTGAGCGGCGGGGAGATCATCGACCTGCTGACCCGGCTTCGTGGGGGAGCCGACGCCGCGCTGCGCACGCGACTGCTGGGGGACTTCCAGCTCGATCCGACGAAGAAGGCGCGCAGCTACTCGAAGGGCAACCGCCAGAAGGTCGCCCTCATCGCCGCCTTCGCCCGACGCGCGGAGCTGTACGTCTTCGATGAGCCGACGAGCGGCCTCGACCCCGTGATGGAGTCCGTCTTCCGCGCCGAGGTGGAGCGGGTCACGCGGGATGGCGCGACGGTGCTGCTGTCCAGTCACATCCTCAGCGAGGTCGAGCAGCTCTGCGAGCGGGTCACGATCATCCGGGCGGGCCGCACGGTGGAGAGCGGCACGCTCGCCTCGCTGCGCCACCTGACCCGCACGAGCTTCCATGTCGGCACGGCTGCGGCGGCCGACGACATCGCGCGCCTGCCTGGGGTGCACGACCTCGCCACCGAGGCGGGCCAGCTCGTCTTCGACGTCGACACCGACTCGATGACCGGTGTGCTGGCTGCGCTCACCGCGGCGGGCATCACCAGTCTCACCGTGACCCCACCGTCACTCGAAGAGCTCTTCCTCCGGCACTACGGCGATCCGAAGCCGGATGCCCCCGCCGTTCCCGTGGACGCCCGATGATCCAGCTGCTGGCACTGCGGATCCGCCGCGACCGCGTGATCCTGCCGATCTGGATCTTCGGGATCGCACTCCTGCTCACGGCGAGCGCCGCATCGGTCAGCACGACTTTCGGCGATGAAGCCGGGCGGAGGCAGATCCTGCAGCTGGCTCTCGCCACCCCGGCACTGATCGCGCTGCGCGGAGTGCCGAACGGGGTGGAGCTCGGCTCGGCGGTCTACTTCCAGGTCTACGCGTTCCTCGCCGTGGCGGTGGGACTGATGAACACTTTTCTGGCGACAAGGCACGGTCGTGCCGAGGAGGAGCGGGGCCAGAGGGAGCTGATCACGGCTGCGCCCGTTCGTCGGATGACGCCGATACTCAGCACGATCATCCTGGGGGTCGGTGCGAACCTTCTCCTGGGCGTGCTGTCGACGGCCGGCTTCGCCGCCGCCGGGCTGCCCCTCGGCGGCTCTCTCGTCGGTGCTGCGGCGCTCGTCGCCGCGGGTCTCGCCTTCCTCGGCGTCGGCCTGCTGGCGAGCGAGCTCACCGCCAGCTCGCGTGCCGCGAACAGCCTGGGCGCCACCCTCGTGCTCATCGCCTACGCCCTCCGCGGGGCGGGCGATGCGCTCGGCACGCCCGACCTGGACCGCCTCACGCTCTCGGCTGCCTGGCCGAGCTGGCTGTCACCGATCGGCTGGGGCGAGCAGGCCTTCGCGTTCACCGCAGACGACCTGCGTCCGCTGACCCTGTCGCTGGCGCTGGCCGTGCTGACCGGCGGCGCAGCGCTTGTGATCGCCGCACGCCGCGACCTCGGCGCCAGCCTCCTGCCCGAGCGCCGGAGGCCCGCCTCCGCCGGACGGCTGCTCGGGTCGACGCTGGGCCTCGCCTGGCGCCTGCAGTGGCCATCGCTGCTCGGCTGGACGGTCGGAGCCGCGGTGCTCGGCGCGGTCAGCGGCGCCCTGGCGAACTCCGTCGGCTCGGCGACCTTCGAGAACTCGGCGATCAACGACGTGCTGCAGAGCCTCGCCCATACGAGTCGGGACGATGTCGTTACGGCGTTCATCGCCGCCATCATGAGCCTCGTCGGCATCCTCGCGGCCGCGGCCGGGCTGCAGGCCATGCTCCGGCTGCGCGATGAGGAGACCGGCGGCCGGGCGGAGCTCCTGCTCAGCGGTCCACCCCGGCGCGGCGGCTGGCTGCTCGCATCCGCCGGCGTCGCCACCGCCTCCACGACGGTCGTGATCGTCGTCACCGGCCTGACCGCATGGGCGGCGTTCCTTGCAATGCGGGAGCCGGGCCTCGGCGCGCAGTCGATCGGTCAGGCGCTCGTCGAGCTGCCGATGGCCATGGTCTTCGTCAGCATCGGGGCAGTCGCGCTCGCGGTGCTGCCGCGGATCTCGATCGCGGCGACCTGGGCGCTCTTCGCGATCGGAGTGGTCATCGGACTCTTCGGCGATCTCCTTCAGCTGCCGGACGCGGCGCTGGAGGCCAGCCCGATCAGACACGTGCCGACAGTCCCGTTCCCGGCCGACGACCTGGGCGGTGCATGGGCCGACATCGGCGTGCTCACCGCGATCGCGGCCGCCCTGATCGCCGTGGCGACTTGGGCAGTCCAGCGTCGAGACCTCACCGCCTGAATCGTCCGGTTCGAACCGAGACCTCGGTGCGCACAGTGCTGCGGACACGGCTGCGGACACTGCTGCGGACATCGTTGAGGGACACTGGGGCATGTCGAACAGCTGGAAGCAGCACTGGAGTCCCGCAGCCGTCGTCTTCCTGGTCCTCAGCATCATCGGGCTCGTCGGCACTTGGAGCTTCAACGCGCTCGCCATCGTGCAGATGCGCGACTTCGTCGGCGACTGGGTGAACAGCGGACCATCGGTGTCATCGCTGACGGTCGATCTGCTCGTGGCGGCTGTCGCGGGCAGCGCGTTCATCGTCCTCGAAGCGCGCCGGCTGGGCATGCGTCACGCCTGGCTGTACATCGTCCTGTCCGGCGTGACCGCGTTCGCCTGCATGTTCCCGCTGTTCCTCGCGATGCGTCAGCGGCGGATCACCGCTCTCGCCGCACCGGGGCATGGCGAGGCGGCGCAAGGCGTGGCGGCCCAAGGCGTGGCGGCGCTGAGCGATCCGGAATGAATGCCAGGCTCGGGGGAGACCACCCGAGCGCGCAGCTGTCGGCGACGATCGCGCCGGCGCGCTCCTGACGAACGGAACACCATGGGCTTCTTCGGCTTCCTCATCCTCGGCCTGCTGGCCGGCGCCATCGCCAAGCTGATCATCCCGGGCAGGCAGGCCGGAGGGTGGTTCGTCACCCTCATCCTCGGCGTGCTCGGCGCCTTCCTCGGAGGCTGGCTCGGCGGACTGCTGTTCGATGCACCGCTCGAGGACTTCTTCTCCCTGCAGACCTGGGCCCTCGCCATCGGCGGCTCGATCATCGTCCTGCTCATCTACGGCGCGATCTTCGGCCGCAAGAGCAGCCGCTGAGCGCAGCGGAGCCGCCGCGCTTCTCAGGAAATCTCCATTGATCAGCCCTCTGACCAGGAGTTAGCTGGTCTCATGCCTGGAAAGAAGCTCCCCTCCACTATCCGCCGGTCGCCCAAGAAGGCGCAGGACACCTACTCAGAGACGCTGAAGTCCGCGGTCAAGGAGTACGGCGACGGCGAGCGCGCCCACCGCACCGCCCTCGCCTCGCTCAAGCACAGCTTCGAGAAGGTCGGCGACCACTGGGAGAAGAAGTTCCAGAAGGGCCCCTCCGACAAGAAGGCCGCCGGCGGGCGTTCGACGAAGGCGAAGTCCGCCGAGGGGGTCGACGCCAATGCGTCGAAGGACCACCTGGTGAAGGTCGCCAAGCGGCTCGGCATCAAGGGGCGCACGACCATGAAGAAGCCGCAGCTGGTGACCGCCATCAAGAAGGCGAACCGGACCACCTCGGCGAAGTCGCTCCGCAAGAAGTGATCCGCAAGAAGTGATCCGACGAGGGGCCACACTGAGAGGGTGACGACCGCCGCCCCCTCTGCTGACGACAAGAAGTCCGCGGGTGGCGAGTCCACCCTCACCGTTTTGATCGCGCTCGCCGCCAACGCGCTGATCGCGGTCGCCAAGACCGTCGCGGCGATGATCACCGGCTCCGCGTCGATGGTCGCCGAATCGGCGCACTCCTGGGCGGACACCGGCAACGAGGTGTTCCTCTTCATCGCCGGGAAGCGCGCGGTGCGTCCGTCGGATGAGCGGCATCCGCTCGGCTTCGGGCGCGACGCCTATGTCTGGTCGCTCTTCGCGGCGTTCGGGCTGTTCACCGTCGGCTCGATCGTCTCGATCATGCACGGCATCCAGGAGCTCGTCGACGAGGAGCCGGCGAGCGACTTCGCGGTCTCGTACATCGTGCTCGGCATCGCCTTCGTCCTGGAGGGTGTCTCCTTCCTCCAGGCTCTTCGGCAGGTCCGATCTGGCGCGACCGACACCGACTCCGAGGTGCTCGACTTCGTGCTCAACACCTCGGATCCCACGGTCCGTGCGGTCTTCTTCGAGGACGCCGCCGCCCTGATCGGCCTCGTGATCGCGTTCGTCGGCATCCTGCTCCACCAGCTCACGGGCTCCGGTGTGCCGGACGCAGTCGCGTCGATCCTCGTGGGCCTGCTGCTCGCGGTCATCGCGATCGTGCTCATCCGCCAGAACCAGCGGTTCATCGTGGGCGAGGCCGTGGACCCGCGCGTCCGCAACGCCGCGCTCACTCGGCTCCTGGACATGGAGGAGATCGTCCTCGTCAGCTACCTGCACATCGAGTACGTCGGGCCGAGCAGGGTCTTCGTCGTCGCGGCGATCGACCTGGCGGGCAATGACGACGAGGTCCATGTCGCCGTCCGGCTGAACGCGCTAGAAGAGCGGCTGCAGGAGAGCCACAGGATCGTCCGCGCCGTGCTCACCCTCGCCGCGCCGGGCGCCGCCGCGCTGCTGCCCACCGGGCCGGTCTCGGCGTCGTCCGCACGCATCGCCGGCTGACGCCGAGGGGAATGCGACAGCGGTGCCGTCCTACCGGGTCATCATGGCGATCGGCCGCCTCGCACCGGGAGTGCGCCCCGACGAGCTGGAGCCGCGAGCAGCGGACGCGGCAGCGCTTCTGACGACGCTGGAAGCCTCGAGCGTCAACCTGGTCGGCGGGCAGGCGCGGATCACTGTCCGATTCTCGGCGGACGAGGACGATCTCGCACGGCAGATCGGCGAGCACGTCGCGGCCAGCACGGCGGCGAGCGCCGAGGTGACGGAGTGGTGGATCACCAAGGGCCCAGGTTCGCGCTGGAAGCGACTGCCGTCCTGAGCCCCAGGTGCGTCGAACTCCGCGACGGCGATTCTCCAGCTAGCGCCTCAGCGCGCGGAGATAGCGATCGGTGAAGATCCGCTGCACGATGCGGAGGGCTGGATCGACGAGCTTCCAGAACAGGTTCGACGGCTGGGAGAAGGCCCTGATCACGACCCACACCGAGTCGTCGGCGCGGCGCTCGACGAGGAACGCCTCCTCTCCGGCTTCCGAGTGGCCGGGCAGGGTGCCGTAGGCGAAGCCGGCCAGGTGCGGCTCGTCCACGGTCCAGACGACCACGGCAGGGAAGCGGAAGGCCAGGCGTCCGACGCCGAACCGGAGCTGGATGAGGTCGCCGTCCTGCAGCGGAATACGCGGTGCGCCGAGCGGACCTCGCAGGCGAATGCCGGCCCGTGTCTGCAGCGCCCAGGCGAAGACCTGCCGCCTCGCCTCATCCCAATCCGCCTGCCCCGAGCCGACGCGCGCGGTGCGCGCGATCGACCGGTACCCGGGGATCGAGCTGCTCTCGAAGTCGGCGGATCGGGTCGCTCCGACGGGGGAGTAGGACAGGGGCCGTCGAGGGTAGGGGGTCCTCACGCCGCGGGCTCCGAAGCGCGTGGCCGCTCGGCGAGCACGAGCAGCGCCCAGCCGACGGCGAAGGCGAGCATGGTGAGTCCACCGCGCGGCCAGTAGATGTGGCTGTCTACGAACGAGATCGCGGCCAGCACGACGAGCACGCCGCCGAGCACGCCGAGCAGCCGCGCGCGCGTGGATCGGGCGCGGAAGAGCACGACGCTGGCCGCAATCATCGCCGCGAGCAGCAGCGCGATGGTTCCGGGCGTCGCGAGAGCATCGGCAAGGTCGTAGAGCACGCCCTTGCCCGAGCCCCCGTTGTCGAGCTGCAGTCCGCCCGCACCGATCCCCGCCAGCACATCGAGGGCGGTGTAGCCGGCGGCGAAGACGTAGCCGAGCAGGCCGGTCACCACGGCGAGGACGGGAGAGTGCGTCCGCGCGATCCACCACGGGGCGAGCGCGAGCAGCGGGAAGAGCGGGAGAGTCACGACGTGCAGTCCGCGCCACTGCATCGCGCTGTCGTCCGTCAGGTACATCGGATGGGTGAGGCCGATGAGTGACAGCGACAGCCCGGGCAGGATGGCGATGACGAGGGAGACGATGAGCTGGCGCCGAGTCGCCGCGAGCGCCGGTCGGATGCGGCGGTCGGCGTCGTGGACTGCGGCATCTGAGCTCATGGCTCCATCTTCGACTGCTCTTGCCGTCCTGATAGCCCGCCGGGGCAGAGTATCTCCCGTGAGCCCGCGGGGCCGCAGGTACTTCCCCAGGTGAGCGAGGCGTCGGGTCCCGCTCACCGGCCCCGCTCCTCCCGTCGGGAGCTCACCGGAGGATCGGGTCCGCGACGCTCGTCATCGAGCGCCGCGGAACCTCCGAACCTCGGTCCCAGGTGGCCGTGCCGGCCTCGAGATGACGAGGTGCTTTCCTGCACACCCGGTGGCTGAGCCGGGCGCACAGCGCCCGCGCCGAAGCCCACCCACCGCTTTGCCCGTGCAACCGGGCTTCGATACGGCCCTGCCTCCGGCGGGGGCACTACTCAGCCACCGAAGAAGTGCGTACTCCGGCAGCCGGGCGCACAGCGCCCGTGTCGAAGCCCACCCACCGCTTCACCCGTGCAACCGGGCTTCGATACGGCCCTGCCTCCGGCGGGGGCACTACTCAGCCACCGAAGAAGCACGCACGCCCGCGCGCCCCGGTGGCTGAGCCGGGCGCACAGCGCCCGCGTCGAAGCCCACCCACCGCTTCACCCGTGCAACCGGGCTTCGATACGGCCCTGCCTCCGGCGGGGGCACTACTCAGCCACCGGAGAAGCAAGTACTCCCGCAGCCGGGCGCACAGCGCCCGTGTCGAAGCCCACCCACCGATCTCCCCGTGCAACCGGGCTTCGATACGGCCCTGCCTCCGGCGGGGGCACTACTCAGCCACCGAAGGAGCAAGTACTCCCACACGCCCCGGTGGCTGAGCCGGGCGCACAGCGCCCGTGTCGAAGCCCAGCCGACCAAGACCGCCGGCGCTCACACCTGCGCGTACGACGAAGTTGTCCACCGATCCGGATTCCGGCACCCCGCAGCTCTGGTCGTCGAGCACACTCGGCCCCATGGCTTGGACCCACATCCTCGAGTGCTCCGACGGCAGCTACCACGTCGGCAGCACCCGCGATCTCGACCAGCGCCTTTTCGATCATGAACGCGGCCTCGGCGCCGCCTACACGAAGACCCGCCCGCCCGTCACACTCGTCGCATCCTTCGAATCGGACAATGTCGAAGAGGCGTATCTGTTCGAGAAGCAGGTACAGGGATGGTCTCGGGCGAAGAAGAAGGCGATCATCGACGGTCGCTTCGATGGCCTCCCTGCGCAGAGCCGGAAGGGCTACCGCCCGTCGGTGCAGGACCCGGGCTCAGCCAATCCGAACGGGCGCGGCCAGGCGCCATGGGAGATGCGCCGCGGTCGACCGCACTGGTTGGAAGACTGAGGCGACCCTCGGCGGAGGGCTTCGACACGGGCGCTTCGCGCCCGGCTCAGGTACCGAGGCGGGTTGGCGGCATTTGTGTGGGGTTTGTTACGACCGCGTGAAGAGAACGGCCCAGCCGCGGAGCGCCCAGGGGGCGCACCTAGGGTTGAAATGTGAGCGCGGAACTGACCCTCGGTGCGGAAGAAGAGCTCCACCTCATCGACCTCGAGAGCTGGAAGCTCTCCGCGCGGGCACCTCAGCTGCTCGCCAAGCTGCCTCCCGAGTCGTACGGCGCGGAGCTGCAGCGCACCACGGTCGAGACCAATACCGAGGTCGTCCGCAGCCTCGACGCGCTCCGCGGCGAGCTGCTCCGCCTGCGCAAAGGCGTGGTGGACGTGGCCGAACCCGTCGGCCTCGGCGTCGCAGCGGTGGGAACGGCCCCGCGGTCGGTCTTCGCGGACTTCGAGCTGACCAGTACGGGCCGCTTCGGCCGGATGCAGGAGCAGTACCGACTCCTGGTGGATGAGCAGCTCATCTGTGGGCTGCAGATCCACGTCGGAGTCGCCGACCGTGAGGTCGCCGTGCAGATCGCCCAGCGGGTGGAGCGCGAACTCCCGGTGCTGCTCGCGCTCTCCACCAGCTCGCCGTACTGGAACGGCAGCGACACCGGCTACGCCAGCATCCGCAGCCTGATCTGGCAGCGCTGGCCGAGCGCCGGCGCGACCGGGCCGCTCGCCTCCGCGGCCGCCTACGACGAGCTTCTCTCCGACCTGATCGGGACCGGCGTCATCGCCGACTCGAAGATGGCCTACTTCGACATCCGACCGTCGTCCCATGCGCCGACCCTCGAACTGCGCGTCTGCGACGCCTGCCCCATCGTCGACGACGCGATCCTCATCGCCGGAGTCTTCCGTGCGGCGGTACGCGCGGCGGAGCTCGACATCGAGGCAGGTCGGCCCTATCTGCCGCTGCCCGCGCCGATCCATCGGGCGGCCATGTGGCAGGCGGCCCGCAGCGGGCTTCGCGGCAAGCTGCTCGACGCCTCGGATCACCCGAAACCCATGGTCGCCGCCGAGGCCGTGCAGGCGACCCTCGACCGCCTCCGCCCGCAGCTCGAGGAGCTGGGGGACTGGGAGGAGGTCTCCGAGCTCGCCGGGGCCGTGCTCGCACGCGGCTCGTCGGCCGACCGGCAGAGGGCGATCTTCGCGGAGCGCGGCGAACTCGACGACGTCGTCGAGCACGTCGTCCGCGAGACCCACGGGCCCGCCTCGGGCCCGCCTCCCGCCATCCCGGCCCTCACGCGCTATGCCGTCCGCGCCGGAGACGAGGCGGTCGGCCCCGGCGCGCAGCCGCGCCCCGCCTACCAGGACCTCGTCGCCTACTGGCGGCAGCTCGGCTACAGCGGCATCGAGCAGAAGCAGCGCGAGCGCGACCGCTGGATCGACGAGCACGGCATGACGTTCACCGTGCACGGCGAGGAGCTGCGCTTCCCCGTCGACCTGATGCCCCGCGTGATCAGCGCATACGAGTGGAACGAGCTGTCAGCCGGCCTCACCCAGCGCGCGCGGGCGATCGAGGCGTTCCTGCAGGACGTCTACGGCGAGCGCCGAGCGGTCCGAGACGGCATCGTGCCCGAGAATCAGGTGGTCGGCGGCACAGGGTGGCGCGAAGAGGCGACCCGACTCCCGAGCGGCGCGGTTCGAGCTCCGATCATGGGCTTCGACCTGATCCGCAACGAGTTCGGCGGCTGGCGCGTGCTCGAGGACAACGTCCGCACACCGAGCGGCTTCGCCTTCGCCACGGCGACCCGGCACCTGATGGACGCGGTCCTGCCCGATCTGCCGCGGCCCGCCGGGCTGATCGACCCCGACCTGGCCGTCTTGTCGCTTCGAGAGACGCTCGTCGCGCACGCCGACCGCACAGGAGGCAGCGACAGCAGCTCCGAGCCGGTGGTCGCACTCTTCTCCGACGGCGTCGGCACGCCCGCCTGGTTCGAGCATCGGACGCTGGCCAACACCGCCGACCTGCTGCTGGTCGGCCCCGACGATCTGCTCGCCGACGGCGGAGTGGTGCGGCATGCGGGGACGCGCGAGCGGATCCACGTGCTCTACCTGCGGCTGGACGGCGAGCTCGTCGACATCGGCACGAAGAGCGGGATGCGGATCGGCGAGGCCATCATGGACGTCGCCGCGGCGGGGGGAGTCGTGCTCGCGAACGCGCCCGGCAACGGCGTCGCCGATGACAAGGCCATGTACTGCTACGTGCCCGAGCTGATCGGCTACTACCTCGACGAGCGGCCGCTGATCGAATCGGTGCCGACGTACCGCACGAGCGACGCGGCCGAGCGCCGCGGAGTGCTGGAGAGAGTCGGGGAGCTGGTCACCAAGCCCGTGGACGGCTACGGCGGTCGCGGGGTGCTGATCGGCCCCGCCGCGACGGCGGCGACCGTCGCGGCCCGCCGTGCGGAGATCGCCGACCATCCCGAGAACTGGATCGCGCAGGAGGTGGTCACCCTGTCCTCGCTGCCGACCTTCAGCGGCCAGCTGCTCGGCCCGCGCCACGTCGACCTGCGCGCGTTCGTCTTCCTCACCGGAACGGGGGAGGGGCAGGCTCAGCTGGCTCCGCTCGCACTCACCCGCGTCGCTCCGGAAGGCAGCCTCGTCGTCAACTCCTCCCAGGGCGGCGGAGCCAAGGACACCTGGATCCTCTCCGACGTTGCGCAGCACGCCGACACCACGAACCCGGACGGAGCCTGAGCCATGTGCGGACTCGCTGGAGAGCTGCGCTTCGACGGACGATCCGTCGACGCCGGCGACATCGCGCGGATGAGCGCCTGCATGGTGCACCGCGGCCCCGACGGCGACGGCATCTGGACCCATGGGCCGGTCGGTCTCGGCCACCGCCGTCTGTCGATCATCGACCTCAGCGCGGCAGGATCGCAGCCGATGATCGACGCCCCGCTCGGCCTCAGCGTCGTGTTCAACGGCTGCATCTACAACTACGAGCAGCTGCGCACCGAGCTGCAGGCCAAGGGCCACACCTTCTTCTCGCACTCCGACACCGAGGTGATCGGCAAGGCCTACGCCGAGTGGGGGACCGACTGCGTCGATCACTTCATCGGCATGTTCGCCTTCGTCATCGTCGAGCAGGCCAGCGGCCGGGCGATCCTCGGCCGGGATCGGCTCGGCATCAAGCCGCTCTACCTCGACGAGACCCGGGATCGGCTGCGCTTCGCGTCGACGCTGCCCGCGCTGCTCGCGGGCGGTGGCACGGACACCTCGATCGACCGCGAGGCCCTCGCGCACTACATGACCTTCCATTCGGTCGTGCCCGCCCCGCGGACCATCCTCAACGGGGTCAAGAAGCTGCCGCCGGCGACGGTGCGGATGATCGAGCCAGACGGCAGCAGCCGCGACCACGTGTACTGGGTGCCGGAGTTCACCCGCGACGAGTCCAAGAGCGACTGGACCTCGAGGGACTGGGAGGACGCCCTTCTCGCGAGCCTGCGGACTGCGGTCGAGCGCCGGATGGTCGCCGATGTGCCGGTCGGCGTGCTGCTGTCGGGCGGCATCGACTCGAGCCTCGTCGTGGCGCTGCTGGCCGAGCTCGGCCAGACGGACCTCAAGACCTTCAGCATCGGCTTCGACGCGGCAGGCGGGGAGTCGGGCGACGAGTTCGAGTACTCCACGCTGGTCGCCGAGCGCTTCGGCGCCGATCACCATCGGATCAAGATCGACAGCTCCCGCCTGCTTCCGGGGATCGACGGCGCGGTCGCCGCGATGAGCGAGCCGATGGTCAGTCACGACGCCGTAGCGTTCTATCTGCTCAGCGAGGATGTCGCCAAGACCGTCAAGGTCGTCCAGTCGGGTCAGGGCGCCGACGAGGTGCTGGGCGGCTACGACTGGTATCCGCCGCTCGCCGACCAGCCGCGCGCGGATGCTGTGGAGGCGTACTCGCGGGTGTTCTTCGATCGGCGATTCTCCGAGCTGCGCGGGCTCGTCTCCGCCGATTGGCTGATCGCGGACGATGCGCCGAGCGCCTTCATCCGCGAGCAGTTCGGTCGCCCGGGTGCGACGACCGCCGTCGACGCGGCGTTGCGCAACGACACCACGATCATGCTCGTCGACGACCCGGTCAAGCGCGTCGACAACATGACCATGGCCTGGGGGCTCGAGGCCCGCGTTCCGTTCCTCGACCACGAGCTCGTCGAGCTGGCCGGGCGCATTCCGCCCGAGCTGAAGCTGTCGGACGGCGGTAAGGGAGTGCTCAAGCGCGCCAGCCGCGGCATCGTGCCCGACGAGGTCATCGACAGGACGAAGGGCTACTTCCCGGTGCCCGCCATCCGTCAGCTCGAGGGCCCCTATCTCGATCGGGTCACCGCGGCGCTGACGGATCCTGCGGCGGTCGCGCGGGGCATCTTCGAGCCGGCCGCCATCGAGGCGATGCTGGCCCTGCCGAATGAGACGCGCACCAACCTCGGCTCCAACGCCCTCTGGCAGCTCGCCCTGCTGGAGATGTGGCTGCAGGCCAACGACATCCGCTGATCCGCGGCCCCTGCCGTCGCCGATCGCCTGACGCCCACCAGCAGACGCCGATCGCCGGCTCGGGCCCACATCACGAAGGAGGACACCCACCCATGGCTGTGACCCTGACGACGACTCCCGCCGCACCGACCCTGACGGGCCAGGTGCAGGCAGCCACCGAAGCGAACGACATCGAGGCGAACGGCACCGATATTCGTGCCGGCGGGCCGCACGGAAATGCAGCCCCGCACGCGCGCGCCTCCGCGCTCGGCGCGACCCTAGCCGCCGCCTGGGGCAGCTGGGGCCCCACCATGACTCCGGACGCACGCCGGGTGGCGTTCATCAGCGACCGCACGGGAGTGCCGCAGCTCTGGGTGCAGGAGCTGGATCACATCCACGAGCGCGACGAATCGGCCGCCGACCAGGCGGGAGAGCCGCTGCAGGCTCGGATGATCGAGCTCAACGGCGATCCGGTGATCAACGTCTCCTGGTCGGCCGACAGCCGCTGGCTCGCCTGCACCGTCGCGACCGACGGCGGCGTGCGCACCCAGGTCTGGGTCGTGCACCCCGATGGCACCGAGGCACGGCGGATCGCCGGTGACCAGCACGAGCACGCCGAGCTCGGCCCGTGGGCTCGCAGCGGCCATCGGGTGGTCGTCACCTTCCCGCCGACGGAGCATGCGCCGACCGCGCGCTCCTTCCTCGCCGACCCCGCCACGGGACGGCTGGATCCGCTCGCAGCGGGGGAGCTCATCCACGTGCTCGACCTCTCGCTCGAGGAGCGCTTCATCGTCGTCTGCGACGGCGAGCGGGGCCAGCAGTTCTGCTCCGTCGTCGACCGGCTGGCCGACGAGCACTTCCTGCTCCTTCCGCACGGCGCCACCGGGTCGACCGAGACCGCGCTGATCCGCCCGGCACCCGAGGGCGACACCAGCCCGCTCTTCGTCTACCTCGCCTCCGATGTCGGGCTCCCGCGCCGCCAGCTGATCGGGGTGCCGTTCGGCCCCAACGGCTACCGCGGCGAGCCGCGCACCTGGGCCGCCCGCGACGACGCGGAGCTCGAGGCGGTCGACGCCGACGATGCGGGTCGGCTGCTGCTGCTGGTCTGGAACGTGGCCGGGTCCAGCGAGCTCGAACTCGTAGACACCGCCACCCGGGTCCGCACGCCGGTGTCCGGCCTTCCCGGGCTGGTGGCCACCACGCCCGTGCTCAGCCGCGACGGCCGATCCGTCCTGCTCGGCGTCGAAGGCCCGAAGCGTCCGCGCGAGCTGTGGCTGCTCGACACCGCGAGCCAGGAATGGACGCCCGTCACGCATGTCGCCCCGCTGCCGGAGGACGAGCTCGTCGTGCCGACCCTCGAGCGGTTCAGCGGACGGGACGGCCTGGAGCTCACCGGATGGCTCTACCGTGCCGCCGGCTCCGAGGGCGAGGAGCCGGGTGCGGGAATCCTCAGCCTGCACGGTGGCCCCGAGTCTCAGGAGCGGCCGGTCTTCGCACCGCAGCATCAGGCGATCGCGGCCGCGGGAATAACGGTGTTCGCCCCCAACATCCGGGGCTCTTCGGGCTTCGGCCGCGACTTCGTGCATGCCGACGACGTCGACCTCCGTCAGCACGCCTTCGACGATGTGCTCGCCGCGCGCGAGTTCCTCGTCGAGGAGGGCATCGCCGCGGAGGATCGGATCGCTGTCACGGGCCGCTCCTACGGCGGCTACCTGACGCTGGCGTCGCTGGCCTTCTTCCCCGGCGAGTTCGCGGCGGGCATCGACATCTGCGGGATGTCCGACCTCGTCACCTTCTACCGGGATACGGAGCCGTGGATCGCGGCGGCCGCCGTGTCGAAGTACGGGCACCCCGAGCGCGACCGCGCCCTCCTGGAGCGCATCTCGCCGATGTCGCAGGTCGACGCGATCGACGTGCCTCTGCTCGTCGCGCACGGGCAGTACGACACGAACGTGCCGATCGGCGAGGCGCACCAGATCGTCGCCGCCCTCGAGGAGCGCGGCCGGCCGGTCGAATACCTCGAGCTCGCCGGCGAGGGCCACGAGTACCGGCGCGCAGAGAGCAGAGCGCTGCTCATCGGCTCCATGGTGCGCTTCCTCAGCACGCACCTCGTCGCCGACCCCGACCCCGCGAGCGGATCCGCGACGTCCGTGGACGTCATGGCGGGCGGGGATGGATCCGGTGGCTGAGAGAACCGACCGTGCTGTAGCGCGTCGCCGACCCGAGCGGGACAATCGGCCATGACCGATTTCCCCCGGACCGCCACCGGAGAGCGCGCCCAGGTGCACAGCGATCCTCGGCTGCAGGCGGTGCTGACCGAGCTCCGCGAGGACATCCAGTTCGGCCGCGTCGACACCGACGTCTCGGAGGTGCTGCAGGAGCGGCTGCTCGCCCTCGACATCTTCCTCGACGATGACGAGATCGAGGCGCTCGCCGCCGAGGTGGAGAGCCACGCGAGCCGCTGAGCATCCCGCTCGCTGAGCCGGCCCGCCGCTGAGCCCATCGGTGAGGTGCTGTTCAATGGACGCATGGCTCCCACCGACCCGAACGTGACCGAATCCGATCTGACGTTCCTGAGGGCCGCCATCGCGCTGTCGGGGAGCGCCGTCGCGAACGGCAACCATCCCTTCGGGGCGGTGCTGGTGGATGCGACGGGCACGCAGGTGCTCGACGCCGAGAACACCGTGAACACCCTGTCCGATGCGACCGGGCACGCCGAGACCAACCTCGTCCGCACGGCCAGCCAGCGGTTCACCGCGGAAGAGCTGCGCGGCAGCACCCTCTACACGAGCTGCGAGCCCTGCGCGATGTGCTCGGGCGCGATCTACTGGGCGGGCATCGGCCGCATGGTCTACGCCATGTCGGAGGAGGAGCTCTACGAGATCACCGGTTCGCACCCCGACAATCCGACCCTGCTGCTGCCCAGCCGGGAGGTGTTCGCGCGGGGGAGCCGAGCCGTGGAGGTGGCGGGCCCGTCCATCGCCCACGAGGCGCGTGTGCACCACGAGGACTTCTGGCACTGACGCCCCGCCCAGCGGCTCGGCGTCAGGACAGCGGCTCGGAAGGGGGCGGCATGCGCACCTCCGGCGGACGGTCGAACTGGCGGCGGGGGCGCGAGTGGATATCCTGAAGCGATGAGGTGCACACGGAGTCTCGGTGCCTGACCGGTTCGCGGCCGCCGCCAAGGCGATCGCCGCAATAGCAGATGACAGCGTCGGTCTGGCCGCTCCGCTCCTCGACGCCATTCCCGTCACAGGCGCATCGGTGTCCACCATCGGCTCGCTGCTCGGCACGCGGACCCTCGATGCCAGCGATCGCCGTGCCGCCCGGATCGACGAGCTGCAGTTCGATCTCGGCGAGGGTCCCTGCTGGGATGCGATCCAATCCGCTCGTCCGATCCTCGAGCCCGACCTGCTGGGGCGGCCAGTGCGGCATTGGCCGGCCTTCCTCGGCGCCATGCAGCGCGAGCCCGTCGCCGCCCTCTTCGCCTTTCCGCTGATGGTCGGTCCGCTCCGCTTCGGCGCGATCGACCTCTACCGCGACGCTGCCGGCGAGCTGGCCCGGGAGGACGCCGCCCGAGCCGAGCAGCTCGCGGCTGTCGTCAGCCGCCACGTTCTCCGTCGCGCCATCCGCACGGCCGGGATCGCAGAACCCGCTGAGGGCGACCGGTTCTCACGGCGCATCGTGCACCAGGCGACCGGTTTCGTCATCGCGCAGCTCGGCGTCTCGGCAGAGGATGCGGAGCTGCTGATCCAGGGCCAGGCATTCTCCGAGAACCGCCCGATGACCGAGGTGGCCACCGACATCGTGGAGCGCCGCACCGTGTTCTCCATGGATTCCGGCTTCATCGAGGATCGCTCCACGGATGCGCCCCCCGCCGGCTCACGCGGGGAATCCGCGCGCGCCCAGTCTCCCTCCGCCGAGCCGGCCGAGTCGGAGGTCCCCCGCGCGGATCCGTCCGCCGACGGCTCCACCGGCAACGATCGTCTGGGCGACGACGGATCCGATGTGGCGGAGGACCCCGCGTGACGGAGGTCTCCCGCGAGGCGATCCTGCTGGACGCCCTCGCGACGCTCGCCGACACCCTCGTGGTCGGCTACGACGTCGTGGATCTCGTCCAGATGCTCGTCGAGACATCGACCTCGCTGTTCGACGTCGATGACGCCGGACTGCTCCTCGCCGACGACGGGGGAGAGCTCGACCTGCTCGCGTCGACCAGTGAGGCGGGGGCTCTCATCGAGACCATCGCCCTCAGCGCCGAGTCCGGTCCCTGCATCGAGAGCTTCCGGACCGGCAAGATCGTCGCGGTGCCCGACCTCCGCACAGACGCCGACGCGTGGGGTGAGTTCCGAATCGCGTCCATCGACGCAGGCTTCCTCTCGACCATCGCGGTGCCTCTGCGGCTTCGGGACGAGGTGATCGGCTCCCTCAACTTCTTCCGTCGCGAGCCAGGCGAGCTCAACAGGCGTGACCTGCGTGCGGCGCAGGCGATGGCAGATATGGCCGCCATCGGCATCCTGCACGAGCGCAGTCTGCGTGAGGGGGACGCGGTGCGGCAGCAGCTGCAGTACGCCCTCGACTCGCGGGTGGTGATCGAGCAGGCGAAGGGCGTGCTCGCACACACCCACGATCTGGGAATGGACGACGCGTTCGCGACTCTGCGGCGCTACGCCCGATCGAACCGGCTCACCCTGCGCGAGGTCGCCCAGGGACTCGTGGACCGCACGCTCATCTTCTGATCCGATCCAGGCCACCGCGCGAACAGGGCGGCCGGCGCGACGACCTCAGAGGTCGAAGAGGTTCTCGAGATCTCTGATGACGTGGTCGGGTCCGTCGAGGTCCAGTGCTTCGGCGGGAGACAGGTGGCGCAGGTCCGCGGTCTCCTGCTCCAGCATCGACGTCCAGTCGTCCTCATCGACCCGCTGCATCGCCGGCTCGATCGACTCGCAGACGAGCGGCACGGTGGGGCCGAGCAGGATCGACACTCTGCCGCGGCGACCGTCCTCGCGACGGATGGGGACGTCGAGAGTCTCGAACATGCCCCGTTCCGAGAGCCTCCGAGAGTATTCCAGCACCGCGAGCGCCACCCGCTCCGCGGTGACGAAGGAGAACCCTGCGCCGACATGAATGCGATCCACCACAACCCCGTTCTGATCCCGCTTACCGATGGGCGAGCCCGGGGTCTGGGGGCGTCTCTTTAACGATAACTCCGACGAAACGGCAGGGCTAGTGCACAGCGGATCGAGTTGATAGAGGGAGCTCATCCTCAGGATCCCGGACTCTCACGGCGTATAGAAGCCTGCCTCGATGTCACCGAACAGGCTCGGTCCGTTCGGCTTCCAGCCGAGCAGCCGCTGAGTCTGGGAACTCGATGCCACCAGGTCTCCGCCCAAGAATCGGCTCATCCAGCCGAAGTGGGCTTCGGCATCCTGTGCGGGGATCGATCGAGTGGGCACGCCGAGCGCGCGGCCGAGCGCCTCGGCGATCTCGCGAGTGGGAATACCCTCCTCCGCTACGCCGTGCATGGCTGTTCCTGGGCGAGCCGACTCGAGGGCGAGGGCGTTCATGCGTCCGATGTCGTCCCGCGCGGCGGCAGCCCACCGATTCGAGCCGTCGCCGATGTAGCCCGCGACCCCCGTCTCCCGGGCGATGCCGGCCAGCGTAGCCATGAAGCCGTGATCGCCTTCACCATGCACCGTCGGTGCGAAGCGCAGGCTGACCGTGCGGACACCACGTTCGGCGTAGTCGAGGGCGAGGTTCTCACTGCCGCCACGAGGAGATTCGGGTCCGCGGGCGGGGGAGCGGTCCTGCTCCGTGGCCGCGCGCCCCCGGGTCAGACCCGCGATGCCGGATGCGAGCAGGAAGGGTCGGTCCGACCCCTCCAAGGCCTCGAGCATGGCGGTGACGGCGGCATGCTCCGCGCGGCCAGATGCCGCATAGTCGGAGAAGTCGTGCATGAAGGCGAGGTGGAGAACGCCGTCCGACTCCGCGGCCGCCTTCGCCAGACCGTGCGTGTCATCGAGGCTGCCGCGGATCGGCTCGACCCCGGCGGCGCGGAGCGCACTCGCCGACGAATCGCTGCGTGCGAGTCCGGTCACCGTGTGGCCGGCGGCCTGCAGATGGGGAACGGTCGCAGCGCCTACCCAGCCAGATGCTCCGGTGACGAATACGCGCATGTTCGTGTCCTCTCGCAGTGCCGGGATGCTCCCGACCTCTCTCATCCATGTCAGAAGATGACATCACGCTATCACCCCATGTCAGGGGCTGTCATCGGCGTTCCCGCGCTCGATAGGATCGAGGGATGGGACGCTGGGAGCCGGACTCGAAGGGACGCCTCCAGGCCGCCGCGCTGGAGCTCTTCGTCGAGCATGGCTACGAGCAGACCACCGTCGCCGACATCGCCGCGCGGTCCGGCGTGACCGAGCGGACCTTCTTCCGCTACTTCGCGGACAAGCGAGAGGTGCTCTTCGAGGGGACCGCAGTCCTCCAGGCGACCGTGGTCGAGCACATCGCTTCGGCGGCCATGGATCTCACAGCCCTCGAGATCGTCGGCGAGGCCATGGCGGCCACGGGCGAGATCATCGGGCAGCGACGCGAGTACTCGCAGCTGCGTCAGACTGCCATCGCGGCGAATGCCAGCCTGCAGGAGCGTGAGCTGCTCAAGCTCGCCGCCCTGGCCGCAGCGGCCGCGCACGCACTGCGGGATCGCGGAGTAGGGGAGCCCACCGCCAGCCTCGCCGCGGAGGCCGGGGTCGCCGTCTTCAAGATCGGCTTCGAGCGCTGGATCGCGGACGAGCCGACCGGCAGCGGGGAGCCTGTCGACATCCCGTCGAGCCTCGGCGACTCCATCCGCTCCGCCCTCCTGACTCTGCGATCGATCGCGGCCGCCTGATCAGCCTCTGCGACGTCGGCCGCGTCCGCCACGGCCTCGATAGAGGCACCTGAACAGGGGAAAGACATCGCCCTGCGCGATCGCTATCGTTTCAGGACGGACCGATTCGACGGGGGGAGCGAATATGCCGATTCCGGCATCCATCGGCAGCACCATGCCGTGGCCCATCCACGTCTACCGGCCGCCGAGCTCCTACACCGAGCGCCAGATGCGTGTCGGCATGCTCGACTGCCGCGATGAGATCGCGCCGCAGGAGGCGACTCCGACTCCTGTCGAGCATGCCGAAGCGCAGCGGATCGAGCGGATCGAGCAGCAGCCGGTGCAGCACGACGATTTCACGCCGTGGGATGTCGCGGCCGCCGGGCTGACCTGGGTGCCGGTCTCCCACGGACCGAACTCGCAGGCGTCTCAGGGCGCCGGCAGTGCGTTCGTGCGCAACCTCGGACGCCGAGCGACCCCCGAGGTCTTCCCTGGGAGCGGACAGCTCCTCTAGCGGGCAGAGCTCCTGCAGCGACTCTCGGCGAAGCCACTCAGTCGTCGAGCGCCCCCGTCGACCACAGGGCTACGGCGATCAGCGGCACCTGCATCGGCAGCCGCAGCAGACGCTTGAGATCCGAGTCGAGGCCGAAGGCATCCCGGTGATTGCGCCACTGCGAGAGGTTGCCCGGGAAGACCGCGACGAAGAACGCGGCGGCGAACCGGCCGACCCGCTTGTGCGCGATGCCCGAGGCGATCGCAGCACCGAGCACGATCTCGACGACGCCGCTGGCGAGCACCGTCGCATCCTCACTGAGCGGCACCCAGCGGGGGACCTGGGCACGGAAGTCATCGCGGGCGAAGGTCAGGTGACCGATGCCGGCGAAGACGAGCGCGCCGCCGAGTCCGATCCGGGCGATGGTCTGCGAAGCGGTCATCCGCCGATCCTTCCGTGTCATTCTGCGGATAGGCCGACGGCGGCGAAGCCCCCAACTGGAGGAGGTCACCGCCGCCGGCGCACGGTATCTCAGCCCGTTACTGCACGGACCAGCCGCCATCCGATGGCAGCACCGCACCGTTGATGTTGACGCCGTCATCGCTCAGCAGGAACGTGATCGAGGCCGCGAGCTGCTCGGCGGTGGCGATCGTCGGGATGGTCGCCTGGAACGGGCCGAGCCGGGCGGATCCCACCTCCGAGACGTTGGCGGGGAAGGGGATGCCGGTGGCGACGCCACCGGGCGCGACGGCGTTCACGCGGATGCCCTGCAGTCCGTACATGAAGGCGGCGCTGCGGGTGAGGCCGATGACGCCGTGCTTCGAGACCGTGTAGGCGTTTCCCGATGCATCGCCGCGCAGGCCCGCCTCGGAGCTGACATTCACGATGGAGCCGACGCCGGCCGCGAGCATCGCGGGCAGCACGGCACGCATGAGCTTGAAGCCGCCCGTGAGGTTGATCGCGATCACGCGATCCCAGGTGGCGTCGGACGTCTCGTGAGCGGGGGAGAAGTCGTCGTTGATTCCCGCGACGTTCGCGAGCCCGTCGATCCGGTCGCCCGCCGCCGCCACGATGGCGTCGATGTCCGCCTGCTTCGTGATGTCACCGGCGACCGAGACGATCTCGGCCTCCGGCAGCGAGGCGGCGAATTCGGCGAGGCGCTCGCCGGAGATGTCGACGGCGATCACCCGTCCACCTTCACGGGCCACCCGAGAGGCGGTGGCGCGGCCGATGCCGGACGCGGCGCCGGTCACGATGACGGTCTGGCCCTGGAAGCGGCCGGCGCTGATCCGCTCGGCCCAGCCGGTCGGTGAGTCGTCCACGGGGAGGACTCCGCCATTGGCGGCCCTCACCAGGTCGTCGATCGCGCTCTGAGGCATCTGTCCCTGACTGAGCGCCACGAGCTGCTGCAGGGCGAGTCCGCGGACCGGCGCGAGGGCGCCCTCGTCGAAGCCTCCGGCGCCCAGGAGCTGACGGATGATGGCGCCGCCTTCGGGGTGATCGAGCCAGTCGCCGATCGAGGTCTGGGCGGTGAGCGGGCGGGGTTCTGCCATGGGGTCTCCGATCTCGGCTGTCAGCGCCGATGTCGACGCCGACCGCTTGTCAACTTAGTTGATCGGGAGGGGATGCGACAGCCCGTGATCGTCTCGGGAGCTGCATCTAGCCTGGTGACATGTCGTCGACGGATCAGATCCCGCTCCTCCCGCTGAACTCGGGGACCTCGATCCCGCAGCTCGGACTGGGCACCTGGCCGATGGACGACGACCAGGCAGCCGAAGCCGTGGCCGCAGCCGCCGACCTGGGCTACCGCCACTTCGACACGGCGACGGCCTACGGGAACGAGGCGGGGGTCGCCGAGGGCATGCGACGCACGGGCATCCCGCGCGAGGAGCTCTTCGTCACCACCAAGCTCGACGGCGAGTTTCAAGGCGATGACCGGGCGATCGCCGGTCTCGACGCCGCGCTCAACCGGATGCGGCTCGACTACGTCGACCTGCTGCTCATCCACTGGCCGCTCCCTCAGCGCGGACAGTTCGTCTCGACCTGGAGGACATTCGAGAAGCTGCTCGCCGACGGACGCACCCGTGCCATCGGCACCTCGAACTTCACCGCGGCGCACCTCACCGCACTCGCTGCGGAGACCGACGTCACGCCGGCGGTCAACCAGATCCAGCTGACCCCGTACGTGCCCCGGGAAGAGCAGCGAGCGTATGGGGAGGCGCGCGGCATCCGCACCTCGTCGTGGTCGCCTCTCGGCGGCGAGGAGGGCCAGGTGACCCGCGATCCGCTCATCGTCGAGATCGCGAACGCTCATGGCCGCACCGCGGCTCAGATCGTGCTCCGCTGGCATGTGCAGAACGGCCTCATCGTCATCCCCAAGTCGGCGAATCCGGCGCGGATGGCGGAGAACGCGGCCATCTTCGACTTCGAGCTCAGTGCCGACGACCTCACCCAGATCGCCACGATCTCGCACGGTCCGGACGCGGGCGTGGACAGCGACCGCATCGGCCACTGACGCTGTGTCCCCGAGGCATTGCCCCTCACCGGGAAGGCAGAAGGCCCCGAGCCGCGATGCGGACGGGGCCTTCTTCACTGTCAGCGGATGCTGTCTCGACCAGTTCCTGTGGCGTCTGCTGAAGCCAATGTGTCCGAGGGGGGGACTTGAAGCACCCCCACGGTCCCATGCCAACGGGCCACACCCGGGCGATCGCGTCATTCAGCCTTTCTGGCTGAGCAAAAATCGGCTCGATCAGGTACTTCTGCCTTCGCTTGTGTCCGGATTGTGTCCAGATAGGTTCCACGATTCGGGTATTGCGGGGGTTGGTGAGGGCGCATTCGCGTATGTCAGATGACGTGGCGGACATGGAAGCAGGCTTGCGCGAAACGCCGTCAGAGGCAGAGGGCCATGCGAATGGACGCGGACATCGGATCTCGGGACAACCGCCTGGGCAGCATCGAATCGTGTGAGTTCTCTCATCCCAGCGGGCGATTATCGAGCGATCGGCGCAAGCCGGCCTCCTAGCGTTGGCGTTCTGAGAAAAGGACGCGACGCATGGTTCCATTTGGACGCGAGATTCACCCCAGGGCGGTGTGCGCTGCCTTCCTGGCGATTCTGCTGGTCCTAACAGCAGGACTGGCCATCCGGTTCGCGGCTGCGGGAGGACCCGTCGGACCGGATCAGTCGTGGCACGATCTGATGGCAAGTATCCGGACCCCGTTCGCCGACTCTTTGGCGGGCACACTGAATGCAGTCGGCGGAACGCTGGATGTGACGGCCGTGGTAGTCGTGCTGGTGGTCATCTTCTTCGCGCGGCGCGAATGGCGAATTGGCATATCGATGGTGACGAGCTTCCTAGTGTCGCTGATCGCCTTCGACTCGCTCAAGGCGATCGTGGGTCGCGCACGGCCCCTTGACGCCATCCTCGCGGCGGGCGGCGACTCCTTCCCGTCGGGTCACAGCGCGCTGGCCGCGGCTTTGGCGGTCGGCATCGCGCTCGTCGTCCGAAGAGTGTGGGTGTGGGTGCTAGCGATTGTCTGGGGGGTGCTGCTGGCCTGGAGCCGCACATATCTGCTGGTGCACTGGCTCTCCGACACCGTTGCTGGCCTTCTGCTCGGCGCCTCGATCTCGATCGTGATCTTCTGGTCGGTGCACCGCGTACGCAGACGCGAAGTGAACGGCCCCGCGAACGCGTTCGAGCACGCGGGCTATCCCGGCTAGCGAGTCGGCCAGCGGGTGCTGCGGGGGTGCCGTCGGCAGTCTCGCCATCGGCGATCGACAGCGGAACAACGCCCAGCTGTCCGTCCCCATGCGATTCGACCGCGCAGCGCGTCCAGACGGATCGGCCGCTTTCCGAAGAATGGTTCACCCCACACGCCGACCTCGAGGTGTGGCTCTCAGCTCTGGCACAAGAGGGTGGAGACGATGTCTGAACCCATAGCGCCCTCGGGGCGCGGATCGCCGGCTCTGCTGACATCCAAGGTGCCGCAGATCAGTGTCCTGTTCTGGGTCGGCTTCGGGCTCTCCCTGACCACCATCATCGTCGGCGCGCTCTTCCCCATCGCCCTTGCCGTGCAGTTCGCCACCAGGCGGTACGCGCCCGTCGTGTACTGGCTGACCGTGGTCCTGATCAGCCTCGTGGGCACTCTGATCACCGACAACCTCGGTGTGATCGCCATTGCGTTCTTCGTCTTCAAGGCCAACGCGGTGGTCTGCTTCTGGGCGGCGTACATCATGACCCGGCCCCTCGGAGCCTCGATCGGCGACCTCACGTCCGCACCGACCGCAGATGGTGGCCTCGGTCTTGGATACACCATCACGAGTGTCGTCCTCGCAGCGGTGATCGTCGCCCTCGTCGCCCACCTATCGGTGCGGTTGGCAGCACAGCGGCGCCAGGTTCAAGGGTCGGCGGCCGCGGCGGCGGCGACGGTCTGAGGCGTCGACCTAGGATGCGAGATGTCCGCTCGGAAGGGAGCAGCCATGCGCATCCTCGTCGTCGATGACGAACCGGAGATGGCCGCCCTCGTCTCACGCGGACTGACCAGCGAAGGACACGACGTCGTCTCCGCCCATGACGGGGTTACTGCCCTCGGCGAGGTGCTGGAATCCCCGTTCGAGCTAGCCGTTCTCGACGTCATGCTCCCCGGAATGTCGGGCTTCGAACTCTGCCGACGGATCAAAGAGAGGGACGAGACCACCGCAGTCATTCTGCTGACTGCCCGTGACGCAGTCGACGATCGGGTCCGCGGCCTCGACGCGGGCGCGGACGACTACATGATCAAGCCGTTCGCCTTCGCGGAGCTCGCTGCCCGTGTCCGCGCGGTCCGTCGCCGGGATGCTCTCAGCGCGCCCGCCCGGATGGAGGTCGGGACCGTCGTCATCGATCTCCGCCGTCATCGCGTTCGATGCGGGGAGAAGGACCTACCCGTCAGTCGCACCGAGTTCGACGTCCTCCGGGTGCTCGCCGAGAAGGTGAGAGAGACGGTGAGCCGGGCCCAACTGCTCGGCGAGGTGTGGGGGACAACCGAAAACATCGATCCGAACATCGTCGACCAGTACGTCAGCTACCTGCGCCGCAAGCTCGACGCCTCGGGCGCGGACGTGCGAATCGTGACGGCGCGGGGTGTGGGGTTCTCGCTCGTCACCTCCGAAGCATGACGGCAGGAGCGCCGACGTCCGGTCGGACGCCACTGTTCGGTCGCGTCGGACTCCGCACTCGGATCGCCGGCGGCAGTCTAATAATCGCCATCCTGCTGTCGGTGATCGCGGGCATCATCGTCAACGCTCAGATCAAGCGAATCGCTCGTGACGGCACGGTTCAAGTACTCGTGAGCGACGCCGCTCCATTCGTGGTCGCGCTGCAGAACGAACCGGGAGATAGCTTCGATGCGGCAGGACCTGGGCAGCTGGTCGCCGTCATCGATCCTGCCGGCGTCGCCCAAGTGGACACGCTTCCCGAAGAGCTGAGCGAGGCAGTGCGCCACCAGGACGTCGCCGACGGGACGAGCACGACGCTCGCGGCCGGCGATGAGTATGTGGTGTACACGACGGAAGTGCAGATTGCGGGCCGAACCTGGACGGTCATCTCCGCGCGCGCGGCCAGCGAAGAGGACACGGTGACGGATCAGCTGCGCAACCTCCTCTTCGTCCTGCTCGCGGTGATCGACCTCGCTGTGGGCGGTACTGCCTGGCTGCTTTCGTCCGCCGCGCTCGCGCCCGTCGGGCGCCTCCGCGAGAGTGCGCAGACTCTAAGCACCGGGCCAGGATCGGATCTTCTTCCCGTGGGTGCGGCGAACGACGAGATCGCGCAGCTCGCGCGCACCCTCAACGAGCTCATCGAACGGCTTCGCGCTTCGGCGGATCGTGAACGACAGCTCGTCTCGGACGCGAGCCATGAACTGCGCACCCCACTCGCGATTTTGCGAACTCAGCTCGAACTGGCGAGAACTGAGGCGTTGTCGATCGAGCAGCTCGTCGCCGATATTGAAGGCGCGGAGCGAAGTGCTGCCCGGCTTGAGTCGCTCGTTAATTCGCTCCTTGTGCTGTCAACGATCGAGTCCGCGGCCTCCACCGCTGCTTCAGCTACGGGCGTCTCCCTCGAGCGCGAAGTTTCCGAGGCCGTCGAGCGCGTACGGTTCCGCACTACGGGTTCAGCAATCGTCGTCCACTACGCAATAGGTGAGGCGTTGGACCTCGCGACACATTACGGTGTGCAGGACGAAGACTTCGGGCGGTTGGTCGACAACCTATTGAGCAACTCCATCGCCGCTCTGGGCCGATCCGGCCAGATTAGGGTGCGGATCTCCTTCGCCTCGGAGGGCCTGGAGCTATCCGTTGAGGATACCGGCGGGGGCCTTGATCCGGCATTCGCGCCGCTCGCGCTCGAGCGCTTCACCCGTGCCGATGACGCGCGTGCCCGCCGCGAAGGAGCTGGCCTCGGATTGGCCATCGTTGCCGCAATCGTCGCGAGAGCGAGCGGAAGCGTCACGCTCGACAACCGGCCGGGTGACGGGCTTACAGTCGTCCTGAACATCCCACCCTCGGAGACGGGCATGGCGACGTAGTGACCAATGAAGGAACCACATCGCGTCGCCAGCGGGACCCGCCTTTCTGCTGTGCGACACTGCACTGCTCAACCAGCACACGCCGTTGAAGAGGCGGATTGCGTCGCCATTTACATGCGCCTTGAACTCACTCCGCTGATGGTGGGGGACATCGCCCCCAGCAAGGCCTTTCACGTGGACGAAGTCGGATTCAACCTCGATCACGATGTGGAGCCAGGCGATGGAATGCGCGTCGTCCAGCTGACGCCGCCAGGTTCAGCGCGCTCGATCGTCATCGGGACCGGAATGCTCGGCAGCAACGCGTCGCCGGCGCAGGGCCTCCATCTCGTGGTAGACGATCTCGCCCTAGCTTGCAGCACTGCTACTGAGCAGTGGGGTCGACGTGTCGTATATCAGCGACATGGGAGGCGGTCTCCGCTACGCCTACTTCTCCGATCCCGACGACAACTCCTGGGCGCTTCAAGAGGTCACGAAATGACGCATCACTCGCGATCAGCTCTGGCGCCAACGTGAAGGCAGTGCAGCGGGATCTGGAGTCCGTAGTGGCACGCCTGGATCAGGTAGTGGCCTCTTCGAATGTGTTCAAAATGTGGCCAAACTCGTTCACATCGTTAGCCAACAGGAAATGGAAAAGGCCACAGATCCTCGGGTATTCCGCCGATCTGAAGCCTTTGCACTGTCTCAACCAGTTCGTGTGGCCTCTGCTGAAGCCGATGTGTCCGAGGGGGGACTTGAACCCCCACGCCCTATACGGGCACTAGCACCTCAAGCTAGCGCGTCTGCCATTTCCGCCACCCGGACGAGTGGGCCCCGGGATCGCCAGGGCCGACAGAGACATTATCACGAAGCGGCATGCCCTCTCGGACACGGCCGCCTGCGTGCGTCGGCCGATCAGGAGCGCGGCGGGTCTCCCGCCAGACCGGCCGAGGTCAGGAGCTCGGCGAGCTCGATGAGCGCATCGGGGATGGCCTCGAACGGCCCGCTTCGGGGAAATCCGGGGAGGCTCGGGTAGAGGAAGTACCCGCCGGTCTCCTCGCGGATGCAGGCGAAGGCGGCGATGCCCGTGTCGACGGGAGCCGCGGGGCGGACGACCCATTCGCCGGAGAGCTCGGTGGGGTGGGCGGAGAGGGATGCGAGTGTTGTCGACGGTTCGGACGTGTCGCTGTCCGGTACCGATCGGGGATCTTCGGTGACAGTCATGCGGGGGAATGTATTCCTGGCGCGGGCGACGCGCCCGCCCGATCGATCGGCGCGCCGCGAAAAACGGATCCTGTCGGCGCGTCGACCTGGCGGTTGGAGGTTGTGAGCGGCTCAGCCGACTCGGATCCGCCACACTCCGGCGCGCATGAGGCTGCCTTTCGGGTACTCCACGTCCTCCTCGCCGACCTTCTCGAAGCCCGCACTGCGGCAGACGGCGTTGGAGGGCACGTTGCCCACCCCGGGGAACGCGTAGAGCCACTCGAAGCGGGCGAAGCCTCGCGCGCGCCGCACGACCTCACGCGCGGCCGCGCTGGCAAGGCCCTGCCCTTGGAACTCGGGCAGGATGCTCCACCCGGTCTCCCACCCCGGGTCGCCCTGCCAGTCGGACGGCCAGATGCCGATCGATCCGACGCTGCGCGCATCGGCTGCTCCCAGGTCGGCTGCCCCCGGGTCCGTCAGGCGATCGATCCGCCACATGTGCGATTCGCCCGCCGCCTCGATGCCCACGTAGCGCGCGTGCCGGGCGAGCAGCTTCTCCTCGGTCTCGGGACCGCCGAGGTGCGCCGTCATCTCGGGCGCATTGATCCGTCGGAGCAATCCGAGGTCCCCGTCGCTCCATGGGCGGAGGATCAGCTCCGGCCCGTCCGCTCTGTCTCGCTCGATCATGTCCGGAGGATATTGCGCGCATCCGACGCTGGGGCAGCCGCCCCTTGAGCCGGAGCCCCGACCGGACGATGCTGGGTGCCGCCGCCCCGCCAGCAGGCGACGCAGATCGCGCCCGCGCTCCATCGAAGGAGAACCCATGACCGTGCAGATAACCGCCGAGGACATCGCGCAGGAGCTCGGCATCTCCGTGCGAGGGCCGGTGCTCACCGCCGACGCCCCCGACTACGCCGCAGAGGTGGCCGCCTTCAATCTGGCAGTCAGCCAGCACCCTCTGGTGGCCGTCGGGGCTCTCGATGCCGAGGACGTGGCAACCGTCGTTCAGGTCGCGCGACTGCACGGCTGGAAGGTCGCGGTGCAGACCACCGGACACGGTGCGATGCACCCCATCGACGCCCAGATCCTCATCTCGACCAGACGGCTCGACGCCGTCGACATCGACGCCCAGGCGAAGGTGGCGCGGATCGGTGGGGGAGTCCGGTGGGCTGCTGTCGTCCCCGCTGCGGCCGAGCACGGGCTCCTGCCGATCACCGGCTCCTCGCCGAACGTCGGCGTGGTCGGCTACCTGATGGGCGGCGGACTCGGGCCACTGGCTCGCAGCTTCGGCTACAGCTCGGACTACGTCGTCGGCGCCACCGTCGTCAGCGGCACCGGCGAGATCCTCGAGGTCAGCGCAGACGCGCACCCCGATCTGTTCTGGGCGATCCGGGGCGGCAAGTACGAGCTCGGCATCGTCACCGAGATCCGGGTGCGGCTCATCGAGCTCAGCACCATCTACGGCGGGGCGCTGCTGTTCGGCACCGACGACATCGAGCGGGTCCTGCGCGGCTGGGCCGAATGGACGCTGAGCGCTCCCGATGCGGTCACCACCAGCCTGCTGGTGGCGAAGTTCCCGGATCTGGATCTCCTGCCGCCGTTCCTGCGCGGGCGTCAGGTCGCCATGCTCCGCTTCGCCTACCCCGGAGATCCCGACGAGGGCGCGCGGCTGGCCGCCCCGCTCCGCGCCCTGGCGACCGCCGAGCAGGACGCCATCCGGCCTCTGGCCAGCACGGACCTCGGGCAGATCCACAACGACCCGACCGATCCAGGGCCGAGCTGGCTGCGCGGCGCCTTCCTCTCCGCGCTGCCCGCCGAAGCGGCCTCGATCCTCCTCGAGACCTTCACCGCGCCGGACGCGCCGTACACGATGCTGGAACTGCGGCACTACGGCGGTGCTCTCGTCGAATCCGCCGTCGACTCGGCGGTGGGGGGTCGCGATGTGCACATCGCCATGGGCTTCGGCGGCTTCAATCCGACGCGGTTCGCCGACCTGCCCTCTGCAGCGGATGCACTGCTCGATCGGCTCGAACCCTGGCTCGCGCCGGAGACCAACATCAACTTCACCGGCGACCAGTTCGGAGCGCGCCACCCCCTCGCGGCGTGGTCCGATGAGAAGGCATCCCGGATCGCCGGGGTGCAGGGGAGGTACGATCCCGACGGACTGTTCCACTGGTGGGACGCCGGCGAGCGCGGAGCTGTCGGAGCCGAGCGCTAGCCAGCGGGGGCGCCACCGCGCAGACTCGAGTCATGAATCTCGTCATCCAGCTGTGGACGCCGACCATGGCGTTCTTCGAGGCCGCTCCGATCAAGCGCGCCGAGGCGATCACTCAGATCCGCAGCTCGATCGCGGCGGTCCCGGGAGTCGAGTCGCTCGGCTGGGGACAGATCGACGCCGAGGCCCCGCACAGCTCGGCGCACAGCTGGGTGTCCGTCTGGCAGGTCGACGTCGACACGGACGGCGACGCCCTCATGTCCCTCCTGGAGACCGCGGGCTGGTTCCACTGGTTCGATTCGACCACCGTGCGCAGCGAGATCTCGCGCTTGGTCGACGCCGATGACGCGCTGATCGCCATCCCGCACATCGAGGGCACCCTCTGACAGAGCTGATCCGGCCGCGAGACCGACCGTCGGAAGCGCCTTGTACGGTGGACGGGTGACCGACCAGGCCAGCGCCAGTTCTCCGTCCCATCCCGACTCGAGCCCCGACTCGAGCGCAGACTCGAGCACTGCGCTCAGCGCGACCGCACGCATCGCGCAGGAGCTCATCCGGTTCCCGAGCGTCAACTGGGGCGAGGGGCGCAGCGACGGCGAGACCGAAGCCGCCCAGTACGTCGAGGCGAAGCTCGCGGCCCTCGGCCTGAAGCCGCAGCTGTTCGAGCCCGAGCCCGGTCGCGTCTCCGTGATCGCGCGGGTGGACGGCAGCGGATCCGGCACGGATGCGCTGGTGGTGCATGGTCACCTCGACGTGGTGCCCGCCGACCCGACGAACTGGACCGTCGATCCGTTCGCGGGCGAGATCCGCGACGGGATGCTCTGGGGTCGGGGCGCCGTCGACATGAAGAACATGGACGCCATGATCCTCACGGCGCTCGGCGAGATCCTCGGCGCGGGGGAGCGACCGGCGAGGGATCTCGTCGTGGCGTTCTTCGCCGACGAGGAGGCCGGAGGCGTCCGCGGATCGCAGTGGGTGGTCGAGAACCACCCGCACCTGTTCGCCGGAGCCACCGAGGCGATCAGCGAGGTCGGCGGCTACTCCGTCAGCTTCGGCGACCAGCGCTCGTACCTGCTGCAGACCGGCGAGAAGGCGCTGATCTGGATCAAGCTGATCGCCCGCGCCCCCGCCGCGCACGGCTCACGACTGATCCGCGACAACGCCGTCACCCGACTCGCAGAGGCGGTCGTCGCGCTGGGGCGCGAGGACTGGCCCATCCAGCTCACCGACACGACCCGGCAGCTGCTCGCCCGGGTCGGCGAGATCCTCGGCGTCGACCCCGAGCAGGTCGGCCCTGACGAGCTCATCCTGCGCACGGGCACCGCGGCCGGATTCATCCTCGCCACCCTCCGCGTGACCACGAACCCGACGGGTCTGACCGCGGGCTACAAGCACAACGTGATCCCCGAAGAGGCCAGCGCGCTCATCGACATCCGCTGCCTGCCGGGGGAGGAGGAGCAGACTCTCGCCCGCGTCCGCGAGCTGATCGGCCCTGACGTCGAGCTGCAGACCATGCACACCGACATCGGGCTGGAGACGCCGTTCGACGGTCCGCTCGTCGACACGATGGTCGGCCTGCTGCAGAAGCACGATCCGGGAGCCACCGTCCTGCCGTACCTGATGTCAGGCGGCACCGACAACAAGGCCCTCGATCAGCTGGGTATCCGCGGCTACGGATTCGCTCCGCTCCAGCTGCCACCCGACCTCGACTTCCCGGCCATGTTCCACGGCGTCGACGAGCGCGTGCCGCTCGCCGCCCTCGACTTCGGGCACCGGGTGCTGACGGAGCTCCTCCGCAGCTACTGACAGCCGATGCGTGCCGGAGCGAGCCGGAACCTTGGTCAGAAGCCCCCTTCGGAGAACGGCTGCTCGTTGCCGGTGTCCTCGTCGACCTCAGTGGCGCAGAGGACTGATCCGAGGTCGAAGTGGCCCGTGTAGTCGCGGCGCCATCCGCGGTCGGCCACGACCTTGACCCAGAGGTGGAAGTCCCTGTCCGCGCCGTAGACGAAGGTGCCGGGGTTGAGCCCCATCGCCCATCGGAAGCTGCGGGCGTCGTTCGGGAAGGTGTTCGAGTTCGTGTACCCGGTCGAGTCGCGGGTGATGAGGTAGCCGGGGTCGTAGGCCGAGCGCAGCTCGTACTTGATCTTGAAGCCTGTGACGTGATTGGCGCCGAACTCCTGGGTTCGCACGCTGGCGGAAACGGTGCAGAGATCGCCGGTCGTGTTCGTATTGGTGACGATCGGACCGGAGGTCAGCCACACCTGGAACTGCGCCGCGGAGCCGTACGCGTTCGCCGGCGCGGCTGGCGCGGCGAACATCGCGCCCATTGCGGCAACCAGCACGGCGCCGGCCACTACGACGCGAGCGACGCGACGACGGAATCGCCCCTCAGTCGCGGCCATCAGAGCCGTCCTGCCCCGAGAGCGACCCAGGCGGCTGCCTGGTCGACGAGGTCGTCGACCGTTCGCGCGGGATCGCGGCTGTAGATGGTCACGAGGATGCGAGTGCCGGTGGCATCGCTGAAGGCGGTGGAGGCGAATGGAGTCGGGAACCCGGCGACGACGGAAGCATCCCCGGAAGCCGTGGCACTGATCGCGGCTCCATAGAACATGTCGGCTGAGAGGCCGGCCGCATCGGGCAGAGCGGTGACCGTGGCACGGACGAGATCGTCTGCTGTGAGATAGATGCAGCTCTCGTCGGCATCGAGTGCGAGTCGATCGGCGCCGTTGTCTCCCGACCAGGCCGACCACTCGTCAAGAGGAAGCAGTCGGCAGGGGTCGATAACGATCGCATCGCCGGGTGCGTCGGCGTCGAGCACAGGATCTCCTGCGGCGACGCCTGCGGTGCTGCCGTCCGGCAGATCGACCACCTCGCTGCCGTCCGGCGCGGGCTCACCGGGCGCGAGCAGGTCGGAGGATTCCGCGGCCTGGTCGTCCTCCTGCTCGAACGGGCCCGAGAACCAAACCTGCTCGGTCGGGTCGTACGGCGCGGTCGTGGGAGCGGGGGACCCAGTCGGCGCAGTGACCGTGGGTGCGTTCACCGACGGAGCACTGATTGATGCGCACCCCGCTAGCGCGATGAGCACTCCAGCAGCCGCGACGGCGCCTGAAAGTGTTCGGCCCACTCTCGGGAGATTCATAGCCGAACCCTAGGTGTCCTCCATTCGGAGGACAAGCGCCCCGATGAGGGGGCAATCCGGCCTGACCAGCTGCCCAGTTCTGCCGCTTGAACGGGCGCGCGAGCGGCAGAACTGGGCAGTTCGCTGCATCCGTCGCAGACTGGACGCATGACGAATCCGGTCCGACACATCGGGATCAGCATCGATCGGGCGCCCTCCGACGTCTACGACTTCGCGCACGACCCCGCGAACCTGCCCCGGTGGGCAGCGGGACTCGGTGGCTCCATCGAGCTCCTCGACGGCGAATGGGTGGCCGAGTCGCCCATGGGGTCCGTGACCGTCGTGATGGCTCCCGACAATGAGTTCGGCGTGCTCGACCACACCGTGACCCTTCCCGACGGCACACGCAGCCTCAACCCGTTGCGGGTGCTGCCCAACGAGCGGGGGAGCGAGGTCGTCTTCTCGCTGTTCCGGCTCCCGGGAGTGGACGACGCGGCCTACGAAGCGGACGCCGCTGCGATCGCGGCCGATCTGGCGACGCTGAAGCGCCTGCTCGAGTAGCGCTCCCGCGGTCGAACTGCCCAGTTCTGCCGCTCGGAGGGCCGTCCGTGCGGCAGAACCGGTTCCCTCGGCGCAAGCGTGCGCCGTGGGGCCCAACTCGCGAGCCCTCGGGGCCGACGTTCACGACGACGCACGCCCGGCGTCCGGAAGGAGCGCAAGCGCGCCGATAGGCTTCCTGCGGCAGGTCACCTCCTGCGGAAGACCAACGAAGGAGGCGGCATGTCGATCCTCTCCGCGCTGCTGCTCGGACTCGTGCAGGGGCTCACCGAGTTCCTGCCGATCTCCTCGAGCGCGCATCTGCGCATCATCGGGACGCTGACCGGAGAGGGCGATCCCGGAGCCGCGTTCACCGCCATCACCCAGCTCGGCACCGAGACCGCAGTCCTCGTCTACTTCTGGAAGGACCTCGTCCGGATCTTCTCCCGCTGGTTCCTCGCCCTCTTCAAGGTGCGCGGCCCCAACGGACGCCGCAGGGTCCGCCGCAGCGACCCCGACGCCCGCATGGGATGGCTGATCATCCTCGGATCGATCCCCATCGTGGTGCTCGGCCTGCTCCTGCAGGATGCGATCGAGACGACCTTCCGCTCGCTCTGGATCGTCGCCTGCACGCTCATCGGCTTCGGCGTCCTGCTCGGCATCGCCGACCTCGTGGGCAAGCGGGTGCGCACCCTCGACCAGCTGACTGTGCCCCACGGCGTCATCTTCGGCTTCGCCCAGGCCCTCGCCCTCATCCCCGGCGTCTCCCGGTCGGGCGGCACCATCACCGCGGGCCTGTTCATGGGCTACACCCGCGAGGCCGCGGCACGCTACTCGTTCCTGCTCGCCATCCCCGCGGTCTTCGGCAGCGGCCTGTACCAGCTCTACAAGGTCGTGAAGGAGCCATGCGACGCGGCCGCCGCAGCGGCGACGGGGTGCCTGCCCGAGCTGTACGGCGGGCTCGAGACCGGCCTCGCGACGGTCGTCGCGTTCGTGGTCGGCCTGGTGGTCATCGCCTTCTTCCTCCGCTACATCTCGCGACGCTCGTTCCTGCCCTTCGTGATCTACCGGATCCTGCTCGGGATCGCGCTGATCGTTCTGCTCTCGACAGGGGCGATCGCCGCCTGAACATGGCTCGGGTGGCCTGAAGTAGTCCGATCGATCGGTGACCAGCGGGGTATTTCGTGCCCCGATGGGGGACGTCAGAACGATTCGTCTACCCCCGCATGACATCGCGGCGCCTGCGATGCCATGATGTGGGAGTGAGCAATCTCGACAGGGATCCCGGGCTCCTCCTGGTCGAGGAGGACGCGCCCCCTGCTCGTCGCATCGACGTGCTCACACCCCGGGATGTACCCCTCGGCGGCCCGCGCGCCATGACGGTGCGTCGCACTCTCCCGCAGCGGGAGCGGTCGCTGATCGGCGCCTGGTGCTTCGTCGATCACTACGGCCCCGACGACGTCTCGCTCTCCGGCGGCATGCGGGTGGACGGACACCCGCACACGAGCCTGCAGACCGTGACGTGGATGTTCGAGGGCGAGGTGGAGCACCGCGACACCCTCGGCACGGTGCTCACCATCCGTCCCGGCGAGGTCAATCTGATGACGTCCGGCTCCGGCATCGCGCATTCGGAGTACTCGACGCCCAGCACCACCCGACTGCACGGCGCCCAGCTCTGGATCGCCCTGCCCGAGGACCAGCGGTCCGGACAGCGCACGTTCCAGAACTACGCCGCGCCGCAGGTCCGCATCGGGGATGCGGACGTCCGCGTGTTCCTCGGCGATCTCGCTGACCAGCGCTCGCCGGTGCATACCTGGACCCCGACGCTGGGCGCCGAGATCGTGCTGCCCCCGCACTCGCGGCTCGAGCTCGAGGTGGATCCGACGTTCGAGCACGGAGTGCTGGTGGACGCAGGGCCCGTGTGGGTCGACGGCGAGCTCGGCGAGCCCGCGCATCTGCTCTACCGGGCGCCGCTGGCCGCTCCGCTCGCGTTCGAGACACGGGAGAGTGGCGCGCGGCTGCTGCTGATCGGCGGGGAGCCGCTCGGCGAGAGCATCGTCATGTGGTGGAACTTCATCGGCCGCAGCCACGAGGAGATCGTGTCGTTCCGCGACGACTGGCAGGCAGAAGTCGCCCGCCATGCGGCCGCGACGTCGGCCGCCATCCAGACCGGCGACGCGGAGGCCTTCCCGACGGAGGGCTTCGGCGAGTTCCCCTCGACCTGGACACGGGTCCTACCCGCCCCCGAACTGCCGTCCGTCCGATTGCGTGCTCGCCGATGACCACGCCCCGTCCTCAGCTCGTCCCTCAGCCCCCGCCCTCCACCCACCGCCTCCGTCCCCTGCAATGACGCTTCAGAAGGAGATCCCATGACCGACACCACCGCGCACGACACCACCGCGCACGACAGCACCTCGAACGCCGCCGCCGGTGTGCCCGCGGACAGCACCGTGCGCTTCGACGCCGACACCAATCGCTACATCATCGAACTCGGCGGTGCCTACGCCGGCTTCAGCCAGGTGGTCCTCCGGAACGACCAGGTCGTCTTCATCCACACCGTCATCGACGAGAAGTTCGAGGGACACGGGCTCGGCAGCCGGCTGATCAAGGCTGCCCTCGAAGACGTTCGCGACAAGGGCAAGCGGATCGTCGCCGTCTGCCCGTTCGTCACGGCCTACCTGACCAAGCACCCCGAGTGGGCGTCGCTGCGCGACCGGCCCACCTCCGAGCTGCTCTCGAGCCTCGTCGGCTGAACGATCGGCCGGACGATCGGCTGAACGCCGGCCGGGCAGAGTCGCGGGTCAGAGTCGCGGGTCAGCCGACGGAGCCGTCCCGGCCGTCGGCGAAGCCGTCGCGCCCATCGCCGCGGCGGCGGAGGTAGCGCTCGAACTCCTTGGCGATCGCCTCGCCGCTCGCCTCGGGGGAGTCGACGGTGTCACGCGCCTGCTCGAGCTGCTCGATGTAGGCCGCCATGTCCTCGTCCTCGCCGGCGAGCGCATCGATCCCCGCCTCCCACGCGGTCGCCTCGTCCTCGAGATCGCCTCGAGGGATGGGCGTGCCGAGCACCTCTTCGAGACGCTCGATGAGCGCGAGGGTGGCCTTCGGCGACGGCGCGTTGTGCACGTAGTGCGGCACGGATGCCCAGATCGACACCGTGGGGATGCCGACGACCTCGGCCACATCTGCGAGCACCGAGAGAATGCCGACGGGGCCCTCGTAGGTGCTGCGCTCCAGAGAGAGCTCGGCACGCAGGTCGGCGCTCTCGCTGGAGGAGAAGACGGAGATCGGCCGGGTGTGCGGCACGTCGGCAAGCATGGCGCCGAGCACGACGATGCCGCTGATGTCGGCGGCGAGCGCCTTGTCGATGATCTCGGCGGTGAAGCTCTTCCAGCTGCGGGACGGCTCGCTGCCGAGCAGCACGTAGATGTTCTCGGCGCTCATCCGCTCGAGGCGAGCGTCGTCCGACTCGTCGTCCGTCTCGTCGTCGGACTCGGTCTCGGAGGTCTCGTCGACCTCGTCCACCGCGTCGAGATCCTCGATCAGCTCGGGATCGATCATGTCGACGTCCTCGTCGAGCTCGACCGCGCGAACGAGCTCGGCGACGATCTCGTCCGTCTCGGGCACCCGGTGCAGCTCGATGCCGAACGGCATGCCGGCGAGATCGCGGGTGGCCTGGGGGCCGTACATGGTCGCCTGCGGCCATTTGAGCCGGCGCACCCCGTCGTCGTCCGAGTAGACCATGGGGCGGGTGAACTGGTAGTCGAAGTACTGCTCGGGATCGACGTCGTGGATCGCCTCGAGGTCGAGGGCGTCGCGCAGCATGGCGACGGCACCGGAGGCCGCCTCGCCCGCGTCGTTCCAGCCCTCGAAGGCGACGACGAGGATCCGGCCCTCGCCGAATCGCTTCTCTGCCACGGGCAATGCCGCCTTCCGATCGTGTCGTGCGCCGACGGCACACGACCTCAAGGATAGAACTCCGCGGGTCATCGCCTGCCGGAGCCGCACTGCGGAGTGAGCGTCCCGCGCCCGGCGGGCGCGCCGCGGCGCCGCGCCGGCCGCTCCTAGACTGGCTTCCCGTGACTGCAGACCGACCGGCCGCCGTGCTCTGGGACCTCGACGGGACCCTCATCGACAGCGAGCCGTACTGGATGGCGGAGGAGACGCTCCTCGTTCAGCGCTTCGGCGGCACCTGGACTCACGAGGAGGCATTGACCCTCGTAGGACAGGGCCTCGACTTTTCGGCCACCGTCCTGCAGCGCGCGGGGGTGCCGTGGACCTCGCAGGAGATCATCGATCACCTGACCGACTCCGTGATGGAGCGGATCCGCGGCGCACTCCCGTGGCGCCCAGGTGCGCGAGAGCTGCTCTCCGCCGTGCGCGAGGCCGGCGTGCCCACCGCGCTGGTCACCATGTCGATCCGCCGGATGGCTGAGCTCGTCGCCGACGCGATCAGCTCGCTCGACGGCCACGCCGCATTCGATGTGATCGTGTCGGGCTCCGACGTCGCCAATTCGAAGCCGCACCCCGAGGCGTACCTCAGCGCGGCCGCCCAGCTCGGCGTGGCGCCCGAGGACTGCATCGCGATCGAGGATTCGCCGACCGGGCTGGCGGCCGCCGTCGCGTCCGGCGCGCGCTCGATCGGCATCCCGCTCGTGCTGCCGCTGCCCGATCCGGACGACGCGGCGGCGCATTGGACGGTCTGGGACACCCTCGAGGGTCGCACCGTCGCCGACCTGGCCGAGGTGCTGTCGGCTGGACGGGCAGCGGGATCCCACCGTGAGGCCGAAACCGAAAGCGCCGCCGAGACAGGTGCCGCCGATACCCGCGCGGGAGTGCAGTCATGACCTTCTCCGGTCCGTTCCAGATCGGCGACCGAGTCCAGCTGACCGGCCCGAAGTCCCGGCTCAACACGATCACCCTGGCCGCCGGCAAGGAGTTCCACACCCACAAGGGCGTGCTCCGTCACGACGACCTGATCGGGCTGCCCGACGGCTCGGTCGTCGCCAACTCCGTCGGCATCCGCTATCTCGCGCTGCGTCCGCTGCTCAGCGACTTCGTCATGTCCATGCCTCGAGGCGCCGCGATCGTCTACCCCAAGGACGCGGCTCAGATCATCGGCAAGGCGGACATCTTCCCGGGTGCGCGAGTGGTCGAGGCCGGCGTCGGCAGCGGTGCGCTCAGCCTGTGGCTGCTGCGCACTATCGGCCCGACCGGCTCGCTCACCTCCTTCGAGCGCAGGGCGGAGTTCGCCGACGTCGCACGCGGCAACGTCGTCGGCTTCCTCGGTGAGGAGCCCGAGAACTGGGACGTCGTCGTCGGGGATCTCGTCGAGTCGCTGCCCAGCGCGGTCGAGCCGGGATCCGTCGATCGGATCGTGCTCGACATGCTCGCGCCGTGGGAGTGCATCGACGTGGCGGCAGACGCCCTGACGCCCGGCGGCGTGGTGCTCTGCTACGTCGCCACGGTGACCCAGCTGTCGCGGGTGGCAGAGGCCATCCGCGACTCCGAGCGGTTCACCGACCCCGAGTCCACCGAGACCCTGGTGCGCGGCTGGCACGTCGAGGGACTCGCAGTGCGGCCGGACCATCGCATGGTGGGGCACACCGGCTTCCTCATCACGGCCCGACGTCTCGCGCCCGACGCCGTGCTGCCGCAGCCGCCGCGCCGCCTGTCGAAGACCGACTACGACGACTCCGACGTCGAGATCTGGACCCCCGGGGCGGTGGGGGAGCGCACCACGAGCGCGAAGAACCTCCGCCGCCGCGTCCGCGAAGCCCGCGCGGGCGCCGCAGCAAGCCTGGCGCGGGGTGGGGATGCGGCCGACGAGGGCATCGACGATGACATCGACCCTGCCGACGGCCCCCAGGATGGGACGGGCGACGACGCGCCTTCCCGCACAGCCGGCGAGGACGACGACCAGTAGACTGCCCTACGGTCAAACGGGCCCAGCAGGGATCCGCGACTCCGCCTCACCACTCGTTCTCGCACCATGCGCCAGCGCCTCACCGCCTCGGCCGACCGAACCAGGGATTGCAGCCCTCGATGACCTCGAAGACACGGCGCCTCGCGCGCACCGTCGCCGCGCTCCTGACGGCGGCCACCCTCGCGGCGGGCCTCGCCGCGTGCTCGACGGGCAGCGCCAGCAGCGACTCCTGCGATCCCGCCGCCACGTCGGGCGCCGCCTCCGACACGGTGACCGCGACCGAGCAGTTCGGCACGCAGCCGACGGTGTCCTTCCCGACCCCGCTCCGTCCCGACACCACGCAGGTGAGCACCCTCATCGAAGGCACCGGCAAGCCCCTCGGCGACGGTCAGTACGTGAGCACCTTCCTCACGATCCTCAACGGCTCCGATGGCAGCGTGCTGACCCAGTCGACCTATACGGCCGATGACGCCGCGTCCTTCGTCATCGACAAGCTCGGCATCGAGGGCTTCAAGAAGGGGATGGAGTGCGCCAGGGTCGATTCGCGCATCGCCATCACCATTCCCGGCGATGAGGCGTTCACCGACGACAACCGGCCCACCGGCCTTGCGGCCGGCGACTCCATCGTGATCGTCGTCGACATCACCGCCGCGTACCTGGCCAAGGCCGAGGGCACGCTGCAGTTCGCGACCGCAGGTCTGCCCGCGGTCGTCCGCGCCCCGGACGGCCGCCCCGGCATCCAGATCCCGACCTCCCCGAAGCCCAGCTCGCTCAAGATCGTCGACCTGATCACGGGCGACAAGGGCCAGGTGGTGAAGGACGGCGACAGCGTCATCGTCAACTACACCGGAGTGCTCTGGGACACCGGTGAGGTGTTCGACTCCTCATGGGAGAAGGGCACGCCGATCGCGATCACCGCGACCGACGGACAGGCCATCCCCGGCTTCGTGAAGGCGCTGGTGGGGCAGCACGTCGGATCGCAGGTGCTGGCCGTAATCCCGCCGAGCGAGGGCTACGGCGATACGGCGAGCGGCAGCATCCCCGCCGGATCGACCCTGGTGTTCGTGATCGACATCCTCGGGGTCGTGGGCTAGAGCGTCCATGGCGGCCGATGCCATCTCCGTCGAGGAGCGACTGTTCAGCCTGGTGCTGGCGCTCGTGGCGACCGAGCACGGCCTGACCAAGGCCGAGATCCTCTCCAATGTGCAGGGCTACCGCCAGCGCTACGAGGTCCGCGGGGACAACGCGAGCCTCGAGCGGCAGTTCGAGCGCGACAAGGACGACATCCGCGAGCTGGGCGTGCCCCTCGAGACGATCGAGTCGCCGCAGGATGCCGGCAACAACCAGAACCTCCGCTACCGGATCCCGAAGGGCGCCTACGACCTGCCGTCCGAGGTCTCGTTCACGCCCGAAGAGGTGACCCTGCTCAACCTCGCCGGAGAGGTGTGGCGCGAGGGATCGCTGTCCAGCGAGTCGCACCGAGCGCTGCTCAAGCTGGCCTCGCTCGGCATCGCCGTCGATGATCCGACCATCGGCTACGCGCCGCGGGTCAGGGTGCGCGAACCCGCCTTCGGACCTCTCACGTCTGCGATCGAGCGGCAGCTGGTCGTCAAGTTCCCGTACTTCAAGCCGGGGGAGCGCACCGCGCTGCTGCGCACCGTCGCGCCCCTCGCCCTGGTCCAGCATCAGGGACGCTGGCACCTGTCCTCCATCGACCGCGATCGGGACGAGCCGCGGACGTTCCTGCTCAGCCGCATCGTCGGGCCTGTCACCACCACTCGGACCGTGTTCGAGCGTCCGGCGGGGGTGGATTCCGCCGCCGCGGCGCTCGCCGAGCTGGATCGCGTGCTGCAGCTGAACACCGTCGTCATCGCGGTGGAGCCGGGCTCCGACGCCGAGAGCCGCTTCGTTCCGCGCGCCATCGCCTCGACCGCTGCAGCCGACGGCGAGCTCCCGACCCACACGCTCAACTACTCGGACCAGGTGCTCATGGCCGACGAGCTCGCCTCGTACGGACCGGAAGTCCGCGTGATCCGGCCCGTCGCTATGCGCGACCAGGTGATCGCCCGGCTGCGCGCCGTGGCGGAGGCGCACAGCGCCGCGCGCGACGAGGCTGCAGGAGCGCCCGGCGCATCTCCGCTGACGCCCGCGGCACCGACGTCCGCCCGTGCGAGCCGGCGGCAGGCCGCCGCGAGGACGACCCGATGAGCGCCCGGCCGATGCAGGCTCAGGACAAGCTGGCCTTCCTCCTGTCTCTCGTCCCGTTCCTCATCGAGCACGACGGCGTGAGCGTGACCGATGCCGCCGCCCGCTTCGGCGTCACCCCCGAGGAGATGCGCACCGCCGTGCGGCTGATCGCGATCTCCGGAGTCCCGGGGGAGAGCCGCCAGTACGGCCCGGACGACCTCTTCGACATCGACTGGGACGAGTTCGAAGAGGACGACCGCATCTCGATCACCCACCACGTGGCGATCGACGACTCACCCCGCTTCTCCTCCCGCGAGGCCGCCGCGCTCATCGCGGGTCTGCAGTACCTGTCGTCGCTGCCGGAGAACGCGGACCGCGCCGCTCTTGCGTCGCTGACCGCCAAGCTGGCGAGCGGCTCGACCGGTGGACCGGCAGCCGTCGCCGTATCGGCAGACGGCGGAGATGCCCGCGTGGCACCGCTGCGCGAGGCGCTCCTGGCACGGCGCCGCGTCTCCTTCGACTATCGCAGCGCCCAGGGCGACCGTGAGCGCCGACTGGTCGACCCTCTGCGCATCGACTCGGAGAACCAGAGCTGGTACCTGCGCGGCTGGGATCACTCCCGCGGTGCGGTGCGGATCTTCCGCCTCGACCGGATGAGCGCGCTCACCGTCACCGACGAGGATTCGTCCACCGTCGCCGCGGACGTGCAGCTGTCCGATGCGCTCTTCGAGACCTCGCCCGACAACCTCACCATCCGGGTCGAGCTGCCGGAGAGTGCACTGACGCTGCTGGGGGAGTACCTGCCGGACGGCACCCGGACCGCGCCGGGCAGCTCGGCCGACCTGGTGATCGCGACTCTGCGAGTGGGACACTTCCACGGCCTGAAGCGCCTGATCGCACTGCTCTCCGGGGTCGCGACCGTGCTCGACCCGCCCGAGGCGCGGGCCGCGGTGGCCGACTGGGCTCAGCGCGGGCTGGATCAGTACACACATACCGCCTCCTCGACAGACGCAGCCTCGTCGGACGCAGCCTCCAGCTCTTCCGCCGACAAGTAGGGTCGGATCATGCCGTGGTGGTCGTGGGTGCTGATCTGGGTCGTGCTCGTTCTGATCCTGCTCGGCACGCTCGCCCTGCTCGGCTGGCGACTGTTCAAGAAGGCCATGAAGGCCCTCGACGCGCTCGGCGAGCTGAGCGACAAGACGGCCGCCCTCGGCGATGCCGCACGCGACCTCGAACCCGATTCCTTCGTGCCGAGCATCCTCCGCCCGTTCCAGGACGTGCAGGACGAGGTGGCTGCTCATAGGCGGCGTTCAGCTGAGAGAAAGCAGTCTCGCCGGGAGAATCGCCTGGCCAGAGGTAGAGTGCTCGTGTCAGCAGATTTGAGAGGACAGAAATTCCCATGGGAATCTTCGGCAACGCATTCACCGGATGGCACCTGATTGCCATCCTCCTCATCGTTGTCCTGCTGTTCGGAGCCCCCAAGCTGCCCGCCCTCGCCCGGAGCATCGCGACGTCGATGAAGATCTTCAAGACCGAGATCAAGACCGACAAGGACGAGACCGACAAGGCCCAGGCCGAGACGCCTGTCGTCTACACCGAGGAGCCGCCGGCCGTCAACGTGACGCCGCAGGCGCAGTCGGTGCCGACGGACTCGGGCACCACCACCCCGAAGCAGTAGGCGAATGGCCCGCGTTCCTCGCGGCGCCGACAAAGAGCGGCGGATGTCGCTCGGTGGACATCTGCTCGAACTGCGGCGACGCCTGTTCATCGCCGCGATCTCCGTCATCGTCGGTGCCGTCATCGGATATCTGCTGTCCGAGATCATCTGGGATCTGCTGCGCTCGCCGATGGTGGCGATCGCGAAGGATCACAACGCGACGATCAACTACACGAACATCACCCAGGCGTTCGACCTCAAGCTGCAGATCGCCATCACCGTCGGCGTGATCATCTCCGCCCCCGTCTGGCTGTGGCAGGTCTGGGGCTTCATCGTGCCCGGGCTCACCAAGCGGGAGAAGCAGTACACGTTCGGCTTCTTCTTCGCCGCCGTTCCGCTGTTCTTCGCAGGCTGCGCCGCGGGATGGTACGTGTGGCCGCACATCGTCACCCTGATGGTGGGCTTCGCGCCGATCGAGGACACCGTCTTCCTCACGGCGTCCGACTACCTCGACTTCATCCTCAAGCTGGTCGTCGTCGTCGGGGTGGCCTTCATCCTGCCGGTGTTCCTCGTCCTGCTGAACCGGGTCGGGGTCATCAGCGGCATCTCGATCCTCAAGGGCTGGCGGGTCGCGATCCTCGTGATCGTGCTGTTCTGCGCGGTCGCGACGCCTGCTGCCGATGTGTTCTCGATGTTCATCCTCGCGGTGCCGATGGTCGCGCTGTACCTGGCCTCGGCGGGCGTCTCGGTGCTCAACGACCGGAGGGTCGCTCGACGCGAGGCCGCACTGACCGCGGAGCTCGTCGCCTGAATCGTCGCGCACTGCGCTGCGGACACAACACTGTCGTCTAGGGCAGTGTTCTGTCCGCAGCGCAGTGTTCTCGCCTCCGCGCTCTGGGACGAGGCCGAGTACGCGACCTGCGCACAGCCAGGGCCTGAGAGAATGGGGGAGTGAGCACAGAGCTCAGTCCCGCCGAGCGATTCGCGATGGCTCGGCAGAGGCAGGACGCCCCCGGACTCGCGGCGTTCCGCGCCGCCCAGTCCTTCGATCTCGACCCCTTCCAGATCAGCGCATGCGCAGCGCTCGAGAAGGGCAAGAGCGTGCTCGTCGCAGCCCCGACCGGGGCCGGCAAGACCGTCGTGGCCGAGTTCGCCGTCCACCTCGCAATGCAGGCACGCGGCGACAAGGTGTTCTACACCGCACCGATGAAGGCGCTGTCCAACCAGAAGTACGGCGAGTTCGTCGACGAGTACGGCGCCGAGAACGTCGGCCTGCTCACCGGCGACACCAACATCAACTCGGGCGCTCGTATCGTCGTCATGACGACCGAGGTGCTGCGCAACATGCTCTACGCCGATTCGGCCCTGCTGCGAGATCTGTCATTCGTGATCATGGACGAGGTGCACTACCTCGCCGACCGGTTCCGCGGGGCGGTGTGGGAGGAGGTCATCATCCACCTCCCGCAGAACGTCCGGCTCGTCTCCCTCTCGGCGACCGTGTCCAATGCGGAGGAGTTCGGCGACTGGCTGCAGGCCGTCCGCGGAGACACCGATGTCATCGTCTCGGAGGAGCGCCCGGTGCCGCTCGAGCAGCACGTGCTCATGCGCACCAAGCTGGTCGACCTCTTCGCCGGCGGGTCCACCGGTCCGTCGGCCTCGAGTCGGGTCAATCCCGAGCTCGCGCAGATGGCCAAGTACGGCGGACGGGTCATCACCTCGCGGCAGGCGCAGGACGTGGGCCGACGCCACTCCAAGGGCGGCCGGCCCGATCAGGGGCGGATGGACCGGGGAGAGATCATCCGGCTGCTCGACGAGCGGAACATGCTGCCCGCCGTCTTCTTCATCTTCAGCCGGGTCGGCTGCGACGCCGCCGTCAAGCAGGTGCTCCGCGCGGGCGTCCGGCTGACCGAGGCCGCCGAGCGCGATGAGATCCGCCAGATCGTCGAGGACCGCTGCCGCACCCTGCTCGACGAGGACCTGGCCGTCCTCGGCTACTGGGAATGGCTCGAGGGGCTCCAGCGCGGTGTCGCCGCCCACCACGCCGGCATGCTGCCCGCGTTCAAGGAGGTCGTCGAAGAGCTCTTCCAGCGCAAGCTGGTCAAGGTCGTCTTCGCCACCGAGACGCTCGCGCTCGGCATCAACATGCCGGCCCGCACCGTGGTGCTCGAGAAGCTCGAGAAGTTCAACGGCGAGGCCCGGGTGCCGATCACGCCGGGGGAGTACACCCAGGTGACGGGCCGCGCCGGGCGCCGGGGCATCGATGTCGAGGGTCACTCGGTCGTCCAGTGGGTCGACGGGATGGATCCGCAGGCCGTCGCCTCGCTCGCCTCCCGACGCAGCTATCCCCTCAACTCGAGCTTCCGGCCGACCTACAACATGGCCGTCAATCTCATCGAGCAGTTCGGCCGTGAGCGCACGCGCGAGATCCTGGAGTCGAGTTTCGCTCAGTTCCAGGCGGACCGAGCGGTCGTCGATCTCGCCCGCAAGGTGCGCCAGCAGGAGGAGTCGCTCGCCGGCTACGAGCGCTCGATGAAGGACGAGTCGGGCCAGAGCGGCGACGTCACCGAGTACGCCACGATCCGGCGCGAGATCAGCGAGCTCGAGAAGCGCAACGCGTCCAACCGCGATGTCACCCGGGATCAGCGGGAGAAGTCGCAGCGTCAGCTGCACGAGCTGCGCAAGCGGATGCGGTCGCATCCCGCGCACTCCTCGCCACGTCGGGAGGAGCTGTCGCGCTGGGCGGAGCGCTGGTGGCGCCTGCACCGGCAGACCGAGGACCTGCGCCGTCAGATCTCGACCCGCACCGGCGTCATCGCCAAGGTCTTCGACCGGGTGACGGACGTGCTGCTCGCCGAGGGCTACCTCAAGGAGAGCGCGGACGGCAGCGTGACGCTCACGGGCAACGGCGTGATGCTCAAGCGGATCTACGGGGAGCGCGACCTGCTCCTCGCCGAGTCCCTGCGCCGGGGCGTCTGGCTCGAGCTCGACCCCGCGAGCTTCGCCGCCCTCGCCACCACGCTGGTCTTCGAGCCGAGACGGGAGGAGGCCATCGCCAACGACCGCTTCCTGCCGCGAGGGCCCTTCCGCAAGGCCTGGGGGCAGCTCGGCGACATCTGGGCCCGCCTCGACGACGTCGAACGGGACAACCGTCTGCCCGGCTCCAACCCGCCGTCGCCCGGCCTCGCCGAGGCGATGTTCATGTGGGCGAAGGGCGGCGCCCTCGACCTGGTGCTGCGCGATGCGGATCTGCAGGCGGGCGACTTCGTGCGCTGGGCCAAGCAGACCATCGACCTGCTCGATCAGATCTCCGTCGTGGCGGACGGCAAGCAGGCACGCACCGCGCGTCAGGCGATCGACGCCATCCGCCGGGGGATCGTCGCCTACTCGAGCGTCAGCTGATGGCGGTCACCATGCCCGTGGATCGCGATCCGCGGGCGACGACGCAGGCCCGTCGGGGCCGTCCTGTCCGAGATCGGGCCGCCGCACCCGCGCCCATTCCGCTCTGGGGCGCCGTGCTCGTCGCCCTGCTCGCCGGACCGGTGATGGACGGAGCATTCCCCGACCTCGGCGTCTGGCCCCTCGCCTTCGTGGGCATCGCCCTCGTCCTGATCGTGCTCCGCGGACGGCGAGCCGGCGGCTCTTTCCTCGTGGGCCTCGTCTTCGGCCTCAGCTTCTACCTCGTGCACATCCAGTGGGCGACGCTGTTCCTCGGCATCGTGCCGTGGCTCGCTCTCTCGACGCTCGAGGCGCTCTTCGTGGGGGTCGGCAGCATCCTGATCACCCTCGCCTATCGCTGGATCCCGCAGCTCTGGCCTGATCGCGCTGCGCCGGGGGATGGTCGCCGATCTCGACTGCTGGTGGGCTCGGTGGGCATCGCGCGACTCGGGCTGCTGCCGCTCGCCGTCGCCGGCCTCTGGACCGCGCGCGAGGCGATCTCCGCGGTGTGGCCGTACGGCGGGTTCTCCTGGGGTCGTGTCGCGATGTCCCAGTCCGAGAGCCCTTTCGCCGGCCTCTTCGCCTGGCTGGGCATCTCGGGGGTGAGCTTCGCCATGGTCTGGCTGGTGGCATTCGCCATCGAGCTGATCCTCGCCGCCGTCATCGCGTCGCGTGGCGCCCACGGGCTCGTCGGAGCGCGGAGGGCAGGCCCTGCGCTCGCCGTCCTCCTCGCGCTGGGTGTCGCCACGGCGGGGCTTCTGGCGGTGCCGCACTGGCAGACGGCGACCGACGGCACACTCAAGGTCGCCGCCATCCAGGGCAACACGAAGTCCGGCTACTTCGACCAGCGCAGCTATCAGGGCGAGATCCTCGACGGCCACATCACCGCGACCCTCCCGGTGCTCGGCGATGACGTCGACGTCATCGTCTGGCCGGAGGGCGCCGCCGATCTCGATCCGCTCGAGGACGCGGGCGCGGCGCAGGCGATCGACCTCGTCAGTCAGGCGGCGGGAGCGCCGATCATCCTGGGCACGATCACCCAGCGCGAGAACGCCATCTACAACTCCTCCCTGCTCTGGCAGCCCGCCCTCGGAGCCACCGACATCTACGACAAGCGCCATCCGGTTCCGTTCGGCGAATACGTGCCGGACCGGGCGTTCTGGGAGCCCTTCGCGCCCGACCTGATCGGACTGATCGGACGCGAGTACACGCCGGGCACGAACGACCCCGTGTTCGATCTCGGCTCGGTCGATGGTCGCGACGTCCAGGTGGCGGTCAACATCTGCTTCGACATCGTCGACGATGCGCTCATGCGGCAGTCCGTGACCGACGGAGGCGAGGCGATCTTCGCGCAGAGCAACAGCGCCGACTTCGGCCGCACCGACGAGAGCGTGCAGCAGCTCGCGATCGCTCGGATCCGGGCGCTCGAGACGGGCCGCACGGTCGTCAACGCCTCGACGGTCGGCACCACGGCCATCGTCGCCGCCGACGGATCGACGGTGGACCGGATGCCCACCTTCACCACGGGGGCACTCGTCGACGAGATCGATCTGCACACGGGGGAGACCCCCGCGGTGGTGGTCGGCGCACAGCTGGAGCAGCTGGTGTCCTTCTTCGGGCTCGCCGCCCTCCTGCTGGCCGGACTGCTGCGGCCGCGTCGCCGACCGGTGGCCTGAGGGGCGAGGGCCTCGATACGCGCCGTGGCCGGCGCTACTCGACCAACGATTGCAGCTACCAATGAATAAGGCCGCCGCGTTTCCGCGACGGCCCTTCGATGTTCAGCCTGGTCTAAGAAGCGGCCCGCTGCTTGCCCCGACGGGCTCGTAGGTAGGTCAGGCGCTCCTCGAGAAGCTCTTCGAGCTCGGGGCGGGTGCGCCGTTCGAGCAGCATGTCCCAGTGGGTGCGCGCAGCCTTGGGCTCCACCTTCTCCTGCTCGACCGGGGTGCCGTCGGCCTCGAGCAGCACGCCCTCCTTGCCGCTCTTGGGGGAAGTCCAGTTCTGGGGCACCTCAGCCTCTTCGGAGAAGGTCACCTCGAACGTGGTTCCGTCATTGCTGCGGTACTGGGCGACGATGCGGGGTGAGAAGACGACGCCCTCCTCGCTCTGCAGGCTCTGGCTTCCGAGCCGCATGCCTCGCAAACTGCGATCTGCCATGGTGTCGCTCCCTTCGCGAATCTCTCCCTATAGTGAACCCGGAATCGGGGGACATTCTTCCCGCCCGATCTATTCCCAGAACCTTCCCAGTGCGCTCGGAGGGGCATGCGCGCGGCTAGCGGAAGCGCTTCACAGCCTCGAATACGAGGTCGCAGCGGTCGCTCACGATGCCGTCCACGCCCAGCTCGAGCAGCTCGTCTATCTCGGCCGGGTCGTTGATCGTCCAGACGTGCACCTCGACGCCTGCGCGGTGGAACGCGGCGATGGCAGTCGGGCTGGTGGTCGGCAAACCCAGCACTGACCTGGGGATCTGCACCGCATCCACCCCTCGGAGAGCGACCCGGGTGAGCGGACGAAGATGCAGTGACGCTCCGAGCACGGCGGGGACGATCTGCTCCGAGGACGCGGACGTCGGCACGTTGCCGAGCGCACGCGCGACCTTCCGCCGTCGAGCTGTGCGGAAGGAGGCGACCAGCACCCGCTCCTCGGCGCCCGCTCGGCGGATCGCATCGATGACGCCAGGGACAGCGCGCGGGTCCTTCACGTCGAGGTTGAACCGGGCAGACGGAAAGGTCTGCAGGGCGTCGAAAAGGGTACAAATCCCATCGCCGCCACGGGGGATTCCGCGCAGTTCGGCGCGTGTGAGGTCACCCACCCGTCTCGGGTCGCCCGTCACGCGGGACAGATCACGGTCGTGCGCGAGCACCGCGATGCCGTCGCGGGTGGCGTGCGCGTCGGTCTCGAGGTGGGTGGCGCCGGCATCGAGCGCCGCCCGGAAGGCGTCGATCGAGTTCTCGGGGTGCTCGAGGGCGAGCCCCCGGTGTGCGATCACCCGCGGGAGCGCTCCGGCGAACCACGGCCTGCCGGCGCGACGCGCGGCCCGCACTCCCGACCTACTCGGCGCTGCGCGGCGTGGTGCGCGTCGCCGGAGGGGCTGCCGCGGCGGCGGGCGGGGTGTAGGGCGGGACAGGCGAAGACGCGTTCTCGGCCGCGCTGGCCAGCGAGCCACCGAACGCGCTTCCGATGCCCTTCAGAGCCTCCGTCAGCTCGCTCGGCACGATCCAGAGCTTGTTCGACGGGTTCTCCGCGAGCTTGGGCAGCATCTGGAGGTACTGGTAGGCGAGCAGCTTGCTGTCGGGGTCGCCGAGGTGGATGGCGTCGAAGACCGTCTTGATGGCCTTGGCCTCGCCCTCAGCGCGCAGCACCTGGGCCTGCGCGTCGCCCTCGGCCGAGAGGATGGCCGCCTGGCGCGCACCCTCCGCGGTGAGGATCGCGGACTGCTTGGTGCCCTCGGCGGTGAGGATGAGCGCGCGACGGTCGCGCTCGGCGCGCATCTGCTTCTCCATCGAGTCCTGGATGGAGAGGGGCGGCTCGATCGCCTTCAGTTCGACCCGGCCGACGCGGACGCCCCACTTGCCGGTGGCCTCGTCGAGCACCACGCGCAGCTGCATGTTGATGTTGTCGCGGCTGGTCAGCGCCTCCTCGAGGTTGAGGCTGCCGACCACGTTGCGCAGGGTGGTCGTGGTGAGCTGCTCGACGGCGCCGAGGTAGTTGGCGATCTCATAGGTGGCCGCGCGGGCGTCGGTGACCTGGAAGTAGACGACCGTGTCGATGGAGACGACGAGGTTGTCCTCGGTGATCACCGGCTGCGGCGGGAACGAGACGACCTGCTCGCGCATGTCGACGAGCGGCCGGACCCGGTCGATGAACGGCACCAAGAGGTTCAAGCCGGGGCTGAGGGTCTTGTGGTACTTCCCAAGGCGCTCCACGACGCCCGCATAGGCCTGAGGGATGATCCGCAGCGATCTGATGAGAGTGACGATCACGAAGATCACCACGACCACCACCAGGGCGATCAGGAACAGCTGGAGGATGAATCCACCCATGTCGATCATGAGGTCGCACTGCTTTCGTTCGGGTTTACGGGATTTGGAGCGGCAGCAGTCGGAGCGACGACATCCGGGGTGACGGGGCCGCTCGGGTCAGGCGGCGGAGCGGATGCCACAGGTACGGGCAGGACGTGGGCCGTGGATCCGCTGATGGACGCCACGGTCACCCGTGCGCCGATCGGGAGGGGCACCGCGTCGTGACCCTGAACGAGCAGGGCCGTCCAGGTCTCGCCGTTCGCGAGCTTGACCTGACCTCCGTGCTCGCCGAGCTCGATCACCACGCGGCCGGCCATCCCGCTCAGCGCGTCGAGGTTCGTGGGGGTCAGGTCGGCGCCCTTCCGCGTCGCGCGGAGCAGGATCGGCCGGACGACGAAGAGCAGCAGCAGGGCGAAGAGGAAGGCGACGATGATCTGCAGCCACCACGGGCCACCTGCGAGCTGTGTGCCGAGGCCGCCGAGGCTGCCGATGGCGATCATCAGGAAGGTGAACTCGAGGGTGATCACCTCGATGATCACGCAGATCACGATGAAGACGAGCCAGACGATCCACATGTACTGCACGAGATCGGGCATCATGCAACGAATCTACCGCGTCTGGCCTGTTCAGGGCCCGAAATGCGCCGGAGAATCGAGCGATCCTCCGTGCAGCCGCGGAGCATGAGGATTGGGTTGTCGACGGGCGGCCGCTGATTGCTAGGGTCGGATCCCGTGGCCAGCGACTCCGACACCCAGCACGCAGCATCCGACTCGACGACGAGCGGGGGTCCGCTCGCACCGGGGTCTCTCGCCGGCAAGCGCGCACTGGTCACCGGATCGTCGCGCGGCATCGGAGCGGACACCGCCCGGTACCTCTCCCAGGCAGGCGCGTCGGTCGTCATCAACTACCGCCAGAAGGCCCCGCGCGCCAACAAGCTCGTAGCCGAGATCGAGGCGGCGGGTGGCACCGCCCTCGCGATCGGCACCGATCTGACCGATCGCGCGGCCGTCGCGGAGATGTTCGGCCGGATCGAGGCCGCGTGGGGCGGACTGGACATCCTCGTCCTCAATGCCTCGGGAGGCATGGAGTCGGGTGCCGCAGAGGACTACGCGCTGCAGCTCAACCGCGATGCGCAGCTCAGCGTGCTCGAGACGGCGCTGCCGCTGCTCGGAGAGGGCTCGCGCGTCGTCTTCGTCACCAGCCACCAGGCGCACTTCATCGCGACGACCCCGACCATGCCCGAATACGAGACGGTCGCACGCAGCAAGCGTGCCGGCGAGGATGCGCTGCGGTCCCGCATCGGCGAGCTCGCCGCCCGCGGCATCGGCTTCACCGTCGTCTCCGGCGACATGATCGAGGGCACCGTGACGGCCACCCTGCTCGAGCGTGCTCGGCCCGGTGCCATCGGTGCTCGCAAGGAGGCCGCAGGCCGCCTCTACAACGTCTCGGAGTTCGCCGCCGAGGTGGCGCTCGCCGCCGTCGATCCGGTGCCAGCCGACAACACCCGATACGTCGGCGACCTGTCCAGCTTCGCGCCGATCGCCTGACGGGCCGCACCGTGCCCCGTCTCAGCCGTTCCATGTCGCGGGTGCTCGTCTTCGACGAGCAGGACCGGATCCTGCTGTTCCTGCAGTACGGCAAGTCCCACGACGTGCCACCCCGCTGGATCACCCCTGGCGGCGGTGTCGATCCCGGCGAGGATCACGACCAGGCGGCCATCCGCGAGATGCACGAGGAGACGGGGCTGGTCCTCGACTCGATCACGCCGCCGTTCTGGAGTCGGGACTTCGAGGCCGACCAGCGCTGGCACGTCTACGAGGTCGGCCACGATGAGTGGTACGAGCTGCGGGTGCAGGCATTCGATCCGTCCCGCGAGGGCTGGACCGAGGACGAACGGGTCGACGTGCTCGAATACCGCTGGTGGACGCTCGAGGATCTGGAGCGCACCCCCGACCTGATCGAGCCCGACGAGCTGCTCGACCTCATCCGCGGCCGACTCGCCGCCCGCTGACCGTCAGAGCGCATCCTCGGTCTCGTCCGAGCTGCCCAGTTCTGCCGCTCGAGACGCCGTGCAGGCAGCAGAACTGGGCAGTTCGCGTGGATGAGCCGGGTCGCATGCCCCTGAGAGGGGGCGCCTCCTAGGATCGGGGGATGACGGATCAGACGAGCACCGAACCGACGGGCACCGAACCGACGACGTCCGATCATCAGCTCAGGAAACAGGATCGGACCGCTCACGAGGTGCAGCGCCGCTGGCCGCTGATCAGTGGGCTGCTCGCCGTGGCGCTCGTCATCCTCGGCGGGGTGCTGATCGCCATCCGCCAGTTCCAGGTCGTGCCGTATGCCATCGACTCCGAGTGGATGGACGAGCTCTACGAGCACCGCACGCCGTTCTTCGTGGCGGTGGCGGATGCGTTCGACTTCATGGGCGGCGGCATCGTCGGAGTCTTCGTGGTCCCGATCGCCCTCATCGTGCTGCTCCTGCTGCTGAAGCGCCGCTGGGGCGCGCTCTACTTCGTGAGCGCGGTCGTGCTCAGTGCAGGGCTGGTGCAGCTGATCAAAAACCTGGTCGACCGGCCCCGTCCGGAGCAGATCCTGGTGACCGCCGACTTCGGTTCATTCCCGAGCGGGCATACAGCGAACGCGGCGACCCTCGCGGTCGTCCTGGGGATCGTCTTCTGGCGCTGGTGGGTGTGGGTCGCGGGTGTCATCTGGACGGCGGCCATGCTGCTGAGCCGGAACTACCTCGGTGCGCACTGGCTCACCGACACGGTCGGCGGCCTTGTGCTGGGGGCGGCGGTGGCGCTGATCGTCTGGGCGCCGTTCGCTCAGCTGCTCACCCGAGAATCGCTTCGACGCCGAGGCGTCGCGCCGTCTCCTGCGGTCCCGGGGCCGGGCTCTAAGCCCGGGGTGCCCGAGCCGAGCCGGATCGACGGCTAGGCGCCTCTTCCGGCGGACGGGTGATGAGCTTCTCGCGCGGCGGCGACGGGGGAGAGGACACCTTGAGGGCGAGCTCCTCCGCGTCGATGGAGGCGAGCACCGCCCGCACGGCGTACTCCTCGTAGCGCCCCTCCGCCCGAGCGATCCGCACCGCTTCCCGCTCCGCCGAGATCATCGATCGGCGCAGTCGCGCGTAGGAGGCGAGGCGATCCATCGAGCCCTCCTCGGGGAGGTCCACCGACTCCCGGATGAACTCCGAGTCCAGCCGGAGCCGCTCGATGACCGCATCGTCGTCGTCGTCCGTCGGCTCCTGCTCCAGCCGCTCGAGGCCTGCCTCCCGGGCCTCGGCGACCAGCAGCCGTCGCTGGGTCTGCTCCTGCATCGCGTTGGGAGCCGGCAGCTTGAGCAGTCGGATGATGCGGGGGAGGAACAGGCCGCCGAGCAGGGTGCCTGCGATCACGACGAAGGCGAGCAGCTGCAGCAGTGCCCGACCGGGCGTCTCGTCCGGGAGCAGGAAGACGGCGGCGAGGGTGACCACGCCGCGCATGCCCGCCACGGCGACCGCAATGCCGTTGTTCCAGCCCCACGAGCGCTCGCGCAGTCGAGCGGGGCCGAACCGGTAGATGCTCGTCGAGATGCCGACCCAGATCACCCGGGAGAGCAGCACGGCGAGGAGCACGACGATGCTGATCAGGATCATCTGCCAGAGATCGGGCGCGATCTTCACCGCGGCCTCGACGATGCCGGCGAGGCTGAGTCCGATCAGCAGGAAGACGGCGTTCTCGAGCAGGAAGCGGATCGTGCGCCAGTTGATGCCCTCGGCGATCCGGGCCTCGGCGGACTGGATGGCGGGGGAGCGGTAGCCGAGGAGGAGCCCGGCGAGGACGACCGCGAGCACTCCTGAGCCGTGCAGCAGCTGCGCGGGGATGAAGGCGATGTAGGGCAGGACGAGCGAGAGGCCGGTATCGAGCACTGCGGAGTTCAGCCGTCTGCGGATCTCCGAGAACAGCCATCCGACCAGCAGTCCGACGCCCGCGCCGACGACGACGGCGATGACGAGATCGATGGCGACCGTGCCGGGGTTGACGACGCTGACGATGGCGGCGATCGATGCATTGAGTGCCACGAGCGCGACGGCGTCGTTGAGCAGGCTCTCGCCCTCGAGGATGGTGACGAGCCGCCGGGGGAGTCGGAGGCGTCCCGAGATCGCCATCACGGCGACGGCGTCGGTCGGCGCGATGACGGCGCCGAAGGCGAGCCCGGCCGCCAGAGTGATGCCGGGCACGACGGCCCAGACGGTGAGGCCGACCGTGAGGAAGGTGAAGGCGACGAGGCCGATCGAGAGCAGCAGGATGCTGTCGCCGCGTGCGCGGATGTCGATGAGCGAGGTGCGGATGGCGGCCGCGAACAGCAGGGGAGGGAGCAGCCCGTAGAGGATGAGGTCTGCTTCGATCTCGATATGCGGGACGCCGGGGATGAACGACACCACGGCGCCGATGGCGACGAGGCTGACCGGCGCCGACCAGCCGAGCTTGCCGCTGAAGCCGGTGACCGCCACGGTCACGACGACGAATGAGACGATCCAGATGATCGTGCCGACCGCGCCCGAATCCATCACGAGATCATTGTGGCGGCTGAGAGACCGGCTGTGGTCGCCCGCGCATGGATCACTCGCTGCGGCCCGGCGGCACGATCGGCGGATTCGCGACGTACGGAGCCGCTGGCGGCGGCTGTCGGTAGAACTCGGTGAGCCCGCGCCGCACAGCACGCCAGATCACCGCGTAGGCGATCCGGATCACGATCAGGACGATGCCGGCGAGCACCAGCACGTAAGCGACGATCGCGATGATGCCGACCAGGCCGAAGCCGACGATCGGATTGTTGGGGTCGATATCCATGGCTCACCGTATCGGTGACCTGCGCAGCGCATCAGAGGCAGCGCGGCCGTTATGTCAGCTCACGGCCTGAACCCCGCTCGTCTCGGCCTAATCCGATGTCCGATAATGCACATTATGTCAGGTCGAGTGCTGAGAACCGACCCAGCGAGACACTGCGTCCGGTCCCCAGGAATATCCGGGACGCCCTGCTCCTTGGCATCAGAGCGCCGATGACGTCGTCGATCACCTCACCACCAGCTCCAGCTCGACGGACGGATCTTCCATGCCCGACCTCTTCAGCCCGCTCAGCGCCGGCGACCTCGATCTCGCCAACCGGATCGTCATGGCGCCGCTCACTCGGACCCGCGCCGACGTGCACGGCGTTCCCACCGACGTGATGGTCGAGCACTACGCGCAGCGCGCATCGCTCGGACTGATCGTGAGCGAAGGCACGTTCCCGTCGCCCGCGGGCAAGGGCTTCCTCGGACAGCCGGGTCTCGTCACCGACGCCCAGCTCGCCGGCTGGCGGAAGGTCACCGATGCCGTGCACGCCGCCGGCGGCCTCATCGTCGCCCAGGTGATGCACGCGGGCCGGGCCACGCACAGCGACATCTCGGGGCTGCCCGTCGAGGCGCCCAGCGCGCTGGCCATCGACGGCCAGACCCGCACCGCGGCCGGCAAGGTCGACTATCCGGTCCCCCACGCTCTGGAGCCCGACGAGCTGCCGGGCATCGTCCGCGCCTTCGTGGACGGCTCACGGAAGGCGGTGGATGCAGGCTTCGACGGCGTGGAGCTGCATGCCGCCAACGGCTACCTCCTGCACGAGTTCCTCGGCGCCACCTCCAACGTGCGCACCGACGCCTACGGCGGAAGCCCGGAGAACCGGATCCGCCTCGTGGTCGAGGTGGCCGAAGCGGTCGCGGCCGAGCTCGGCGCAGGCCGGGTGGGCATCCGCATCTCCCCCGAACGCAACATCCAGAGCCTGATCGAAGACGACCGCGCCGATGTCGAGGCCGTCTACGGGGCCCTGATGGACGCTCTCGCCCCGCTCGGCCTGGCCTTCGTGAGCATCCTGCACCCCGATCCGGCGGGATCCCTCGTGCAGGATCTGCGGACCAGGTTCGGTGGTCCGTTCTTCGTGAACACCGGCTTCGCCGAGGCCACCACCCGCGACGAGGCGGTCGGCATCATGGCCGACGGGCTCGCCGACGCCGTGGTCGTCGGTCGCGCCGCGATCGCCAACCCCGACCTCGCACGGCGCTGGCGTGAGGAGCTCGCCCAGAACTCGCTGGTCCCCGAGACGATCTATGCGGATGGCGCGCTCGGCTACACCGACTATCCGTTCCACGGCGAGCTCGAGGGCGCGGGGGGCCGTTAGCTTCGGGCCCGCGTCACGACGAAGAGGCTCGCGCCGATCCGTCAGGGCTGCGGGATAGCGGCGACGGCTTCGATCTCGACCAGGGCACCGGGCTTCGCCGGGGCCACCGCGAGCACGGTGACACTGCTCCGGTGCCGCCAGACCGCGGCAGACGCGGCATAGGCGGCGTTCGGGTCGACGGCCGGATCGAGGTAGATCGTCAGCTTCACCGCGTTCTCGGGGCCGGTGCCGGCCGCCGCGAGGACGGCGAGCACGTTACGCAGCGCCTGCTCGGTCTGCGGGCCGAGTCCGTCGGCCAGCTCGCCTTCGGCGTTCGTGCCGTTCTGACCACCCACGAACACCAGCGATCCTGGCGGAGCGATCATGCCCTGGGCGAAGGCCGGGCTGCGGAACAGCTCGGGCGGGTCGACGGGGGTGACGATGCCGGACATGGCGCGACCTCTCTCGAGTCGGTGGGTGCTCCCGAGTATCGTCACTGCCTCCGACAGCGCGCTACAGGAGCAGCACTCCCCCGTCGCTGCGGGGATCGGCACCGGCCGAGAGCACGCCACCGGGAGTCCGCCGCGCGATCATCGAGTGCCCGGCGCTCGCATCGCCGCGCTCCCCCACGACCAGGGCCATCGAACCGCGTCGCAGCAGCTCGAGGCGCTCGGGCTCCAGGTCGGCCTCGGCGAAGACACGGTCGTCCGAGCTGCCCGCATCCATCCCGCCGACGACGAACCGCGGTGCAGTCACCGCGCCGAGAGGCGTCGCCCCCTCGAGCACACGAAGGATCAGCTGGGCGTGGATCTGCGCCTGCGCCTTGCCGCCCATGGTCCCGTGCGCGGCGATCGTCCCGTCGGAGTGCGTCACGAGGACCGGCATGAGGGTGTGCGCGGGTCGCTTGCCGACGGCGACGCGATTCGGGGAGGACGGGTCCAGGCTGAAGAACGCCGCCCGGTTGTGCAGCACCAGCCCCGTCGACGGCTCGAGCAGCTGAGCTCCGAAGGAGTGGAAGACCGACTGGATGAGCGAGACGGTGAGTCCCTCCGCGTCGACGGCGCAGACGGCGACGGTGTCGCCTGCCGGCCGCGCGGTCGCGATCGAGTCCCGCCGCTCCCCTCCCCTGGCCGCAGCGATCGCCGACTCCCCCGCCGCACGCAGGGCCCGCGAGTCGAGCATCCCCGCGACGTCCACTGGGACGACGTGCGGATCGGCGAGCTCGGCGTCGCGCAGACGGTCTGCGCTGAGCAGCAGCTCGGCGAGCACGTCCGCCTCCACATCCGCGCGCGCATGGCCGATCGCCTCGAGTGCGCCGAGAGTGCGCAGCAGCGAGAAGCCCTGCGAGTTGGGTCCCGCCGTCGAGACGGTGAACGGTCCGAAGGTCCCCCGCAGCGGCTCCTCGAGGCTGACTCGATGCGCGAGAAGGTCCTCGGCGCGGATCGGCACGCCGAGCGCGGAGAGACCGTCGACCAGTCGGAGCGCCGTCGGCCCCGCGTAGAACGATTCCAGACCGTCGGTGGCCAGTCCGTGCAGCGTTCGGGCGAGCTCGGGCTGGCGGACGAGCGCGCCGACAGGTGCGGGCCGACCGCCGGGGAAGAAGACGGATCGGATCCCCGGGTCCGCCGCGAGCGCCTCCGCGTCCTCCTCCAGCGCATCGGCCAGGCCCGGCGCGACGAGCATCCCCTCGCTCGCCAGTCGGATGGCGGGTGCGAGGACCTGAGCCGGCGGCAGACTCCCCCACCGTTCGAGCAGCGCTGCCCAGCCCGACACCGCACCCGGAACGGAGACGGTGCGCTCCCCCACGATCGGCATGGCGGCCGCATCGGCGAACAGCTCATCGACATCCCGCGCCGAACCGTAGGCGCCCGACGCGTTGACGACGATCTCCTCGCCGTCCGGCGTGCGCACGAGGGCGATCATGTCGCCGCCCGCGCTGCACATGTGCGGGTACACGACCGCGAGAACGGCTGCCGCCGCCACAGCTGCATCCACGGCGTTGCCGCCTACGGAGGCGATCTCTCGTGCGGCTTCCACGGCGTCGAGCTGAGGTGCGGCGAGCGCCATGCGGCGGGACGAGGTCATCTGGTGGATTCCTGGACAGCGATGAGGCCCACGACGGGCGGCGGTGATCGGAGTGAGCGAAGGATCGGGCGAACACAGCGGGCGAACGACGATCCATCCGAGACGGAGAAGCGATCGGTGCAGGCGCTCTCTAGCATTGTGCTCGACGACCGGACCTGCCCGGCCCGCTCCCCTCTCTGGAGAACCGCATGAGCAACGAACCCGACACCTTCACCGACGAAGAGCGCGCCGCCATGAAGGAGCGGGCGAAGGAGCTGCGCAGGACGCGCAGCTCGAAGGGCAAGGTCGACGGCCTGACCGATCTCCGGGAGAAGCTCGCCGAGATGCCGGAAGCCGAGCGCAGGATCGGCGAGCGCATCCACGAGATCGTCAACGAGGTCGCCCCCGAGCTGCAGCCGAAGACGTGGTACGGACAGCCCGCCTGGACGAAGGACGGCAAGGTGATCGTCTTCTTCCAGGGCGCCTCGAAGTTCTCGACCCGCTACTCGACACTCGGCTTCCAGCAGGATGCCCGTCTCGATGAGGGAAGCATGTGGGCCACCTCCTTCGCGCTGACGGAGCTCAGCGTGGACGACGAGAAGCTGATCGGCGAGCTCATCAGGCGCGCCGCCGGCTAGCTCGGGGCGGCGTCACGAGCTCAGGACAGGTCCATCCGCATCAGGCTCTTCCGCATCACGATCCGCGGGAAGCCGTTGAGCACGGAGTTCGTGGACGCTGCCTCGACGAATCCGGCGTCCTCGAACAGCTTCTTCGTGCCGACGTAGGCCATCGTCAGATCGACCTTGGCGCCCCTGTTGTCGAGTGGATAGCCCTCGATGGCGGGAGCGTGATGGTTCCGCGCGAACTCGACGGCACCGTCGAGCAGGCGGTGCGAGATGCCCGTCCCGCGGTGTCCCGGCCGGACCCTGATGCACCAGACCGACCAGACGTCCAGCTCGTCGAGGTGCGGGATCCTCCGGTTGGTGGCGAAGCTGGTGTCGGCTCTGCGGTGGACCCCGGCCCAGCCGACCACCTCGTCCCCGTCGTAGGCGAGCACGCCGGGCGGAACGCTCTGCCGCACGAGTCGCTCGACCAGCGCGCCACGCTGCTCCCGGTGCAGAGCGGTGTTCTCCTTCGGACTCAGCCGGTAGCTGAGGCACCAGCAGACATCCGCGTCCGGCCGCTTCGGTCCCACCATTGTGCGGACGTCGGCGAAGGACGTGGCGGGGCGCACTTCGATGGGCATCCTCCGACCCTGCCACCGGGCGGCCCGCCGCATCAAGAGGTGGGACTCGCGCCGAAGAACGGATCGCTGAGCTCGCTCCACATCGTGAGCTTGTCCGGGTTCAGCATGATCCACACCTCCGAGACCACCCCGTGGAGGACTCCGAGGTTGACCACTCCCACGATCCGCCCCTCCTCCCACATGGCGAAGGCGAGACCGTCCCCGGTCTGCTGCTCGCTGACGCGCATCCCGGGTCGCTTCGTGAGGATGCCGAACAGAAAGCGCGCTACGGCGTCGGCCCCGTGCACCGGCCGACGCGCGGCGGAGACCCGTCCGCCTCCATCTGAGCGAACGGCGACGCGAGGATCGAGCACGGCGATCAGCGCTGCCATGTCGCCCGTCTGACAGGCGATCGCGAAGGCACGCACCACATCATCGTGCTCGCTCCGGGTCGCCTCCCGGGCCCGGTCGCCGCTGATCCTCCGCCGAGCGGAGGTCGCAAGCTGCCTCGTGGCGGCAGGCGACCGGCCCACTATCTCCGCGATCTCGTCGAAGGGCAGAGCGAAGACGTCGTGCAGCACGAAAGCGACTCGCTCCGCCGGTGTCATCGACTCGAGCACGAGGAGAAGTGCAGTGCTCACCGACTCGTCGAGGCTGACCCGGTCGAGCGGATCGGTCGCGCCGGCGCGGGCAGCGCCGAAGGTCGCCGCGGGCAGCGGCTCCGGCAGCCACTCTCCGACGTAACGCTCGCGCCGACTGCGCGCCGACTGGAGCACGTCGAGGCAGATGCGACCGGCGACCCGGGTGAGCCACGCCTGAGGAATCTCTATGACGTCGCGCTCGAGCGCGCTCATCCGATACCAGCGGCTGTAGGTCTCCTGCACGGCGTCTTCCGCTTCGGCGATCGTGCCGAGCATCCGAAAGCAGAGGCTCATCAGATGCCGACGCTCGCGCACGACCGCTTCATCCATGGCGTCCCCGACATCCTGACCGGTCATGCCCTTCGCTCCTGCTCCGTTCATACCGATTCGACGAGACAGTACCCGCGGATGTGAGGCGCCGCCTCACATCCTGGCGAGCAGCGTCGTCTGAGAAGCATGCACCAGTCATCAGATCCCGCGTCCGCAATCCCACCGGATGCTTCGCCGCACCCGTCAGCCCGGCCCAACACCACCGCGCGTCGTGGTGTACTGGGCGCGACCGCACTCCTCGCCGCGTACGTCGGCGTCTGGGCCACCGTGGCCCCCAGGGGCTTCTACGAATCCTTCCCGGGCTTCGGCTTCACCTGGATCTCGATCGATGGTCCCTTCAACGAGCATCTGATCCGTGATGTCGGCGCGATGTACGTGGCGCTCGGAACCTTGACCGTCGCGGCCTTCTTCGCTCGCATGGCTGCCGCAGGCAGGCTGGTGGGACTCGGGTGGACCGTGTTCGGCTGCCTGCATTTCGGCTACCACGCCCTGCATCCCGAGGGTGGCACGACGGATCGCATCGCCACACTGCTCAGTCTCGGGATCAGCCTCGCGCTCGGAATCCTGCTGATGATCCCGCCGCGACGCGAGTCGGAGCGCCCACCCACGGCTGAAAGCGGGTTCCCCGCGCGCGGGGCGACAGGGCCCGTGCGATGAGAATCGCCATCGCGGGTGGGACCGGTACGGTCGGCCGGCACATCGTGTCAGCGGTTCGCGCTCAGGGCGACGAACCAGTGGTCCTCAGCCGGGCCCGCGGAGTCGATATCGAATCCGGCGCCGGGCTGGAGAAGGCCCTGGCTGGAGTCGATGCCGTCATCGACGCCTACGGTCCGGCGACCAGTTCCGCTGTCGAGAGCATGCGACGGTTCCGTGCGGCCACGGATCACCTGCTCGCGGCGGAGCGCTCGTCCGGCGTTCGCCACCACGTCGCCCTCTCGATCGTGGGTGCGAGGCAGATCGACGCCGGCTACTACCGGGGCAAGAGGGTCCAGGAGGATCTGGTCTCCTCCTCGTATCCCTCGTCCGGAGTCGGCTGGTCGATCCTGCGGACGACGCAGTTCCACGAGTTCGCCCAGCAGATGGTGGGCCGGATGAGCTTCGGGCCGCTCGTGGCCGTACCGACGATGCTCGCCCAGCCCGTGGCGGCATCCGAGGTCGCGGCCGCGCTCGCTTCCCTGGCCGCCGGACCTCCACGAGGTCTCGCGCCGGACTTCGCCGGGCCGAGGGTCGAACGGATGCCCGACATGGTGCGCCGCTATCTGTCCGCGATCGGCCGACCGGCGGTGGTGGTCCCCGTTGCCCTCCCGGGTCGATTCGGCAGATCGCTGCGCGACGGCAGCCTGCTTCCGGCGGCCGACGCCGTGCTCGGCACCGTCGCATTCGACGACTGGAGGAGAACGGTCCGGTCGGTCGGCTCGATCTGACGCGCTTCGGCACCGTGACGCGGTGCTGCGGACGAAACGCGCCGGCGCCCGTCCGCGTTCTGTCCGCAGCAGCCCGCTGTGTCCGCAGCACCGCGATATGTCCGCCGCAGTCCGCCGTCTCCGCAGCGCCGCGTGAGGGTCAGCGCCGCTTGCGGCGGATCCGCATCGGCCCCTTGGCAGTGGACGGGTCGACGACGGAGCCGCGCTGGGTGATCTCCACCTCACCGCGGTCCACCAGTCGGCGAGCGGCGCGACGGACGGGCTCCATCAGGGCGCGCCATGCGTCGGAATCCTCATTGCCCGCCTCGGCGCGGGCGACCTCGGACGGGCAGATGGTGGCCGTCGCCGCACGGGCCGCGAGCAGGTCGAGGATCGCCCGCTCGAGGCGGTCGTCCTGATCGCTGACTCCGCGTCGGCGACATCCGGCGCTGCAGTAGCGGACGGAGTCCCAGTCCCGCTCCCACTTCTTGCGCCACTCGATCCGGCGCCCGCAGGAGGCGCACGTCTTGTCCTCGATCACCGGAGAGGCGACGGCGGCGGAGGCTGACTTTCGGGACACCGCGGCAGGCTATCCGGCCGCGCTCGGCCCGAGCTGTGCGGCCCACGCGCCGGCGATCCGGCCGACCTCGGACAGAGCGCCATCGGTCTCGTCCGCGTTCGCGAAGGCGATGGTGGCGCGATCCGCGTCCAGCCAGGTCAGCAGCGCCCGCGGATCCTCGACGGTGATCCGCAGCGGATCCGTCCGCTTCGCCGCACCCGTGTGCAGGATGAGCTGGACGATGGATCCGGGACGGATGCGGAAGGTCACGAAGTGCTCTCCCCCGGCCGTCGCGAAACTCGGAGCGTTCCACTTCACCGACTCGGGCCAGACCGATCCCGACGCGTCGGCGGCGCCCTGGATGGCCGCCCGAAGCGCATCAATCTCGGCCCGCCGAGGATGCGCCATCGCGTCGAGGAACTTCTGCACGGTCTGCGCCATCCCGTGAGCCTACGGAGCATCTGCCCAGCGAACGGCCGGGCGCGGGCCGAGCAATGGCGAGGTGTCGCTCTGGCCCGAACCGGGGGGAGCTGAGAAAGGCTCGATGCGCAAGAATGAAGCCATGAGCAAGAAGATCGACCGGGCCGCCTCCGAGCTGAAGAAGGCGCTGACCGCACACGCCAAGGTCGCGGGCAAGAAGAAGGTCAGCAAGGGTCGCATCGACAAGGCCTCCGCTCGCGTGCGCTCCGCCGCGAACTCATACGCCGGGCTCGTCTACTCCAAGACGGGCGTCGACAGCCCGTTCCTCGACATCCGCGACCCGCGTCTCGACACCCCGGTCGCGATCTCGCTGAAGGCCGAGCGCGACGCGCTGGCCCGGCGCCGCGCCAGCTGATCACCGCTCCGCGCCGCTGAATCTTCGCCGCTCGCGAAGATCCGGCGTTCTTGCCGTCGTGCTGTCGGGAATCCGACCGCTCCGCGCCTGCACAGTGGAGACGTGAAAGACCGCATCACTCTGCGCTTCCTGGCCGCTCCGACCGATGCGGGCGCCGACGGCCGCACCGTCCAGGCGGGCCGGGTGCTCGAATGGATCGACAAGGCCGGCTACGCCTGCGCCGTCTCCTGGAGCGCCTCGTACTGCGTCACGGCCTACGTCGGCAACGTGCACTTCACCCGCCCGATCGCGCCCGGCGAGTTGATCGAGGCGCGCGCACGGATCATCCACACCGGCCGCAGCAGCATGCAGGTGCTGGTGACCGTGCTCGCGGCCGACGCCCGAGACGGCTCGTTCACGGCCGCGACGGACTGCCTGCTGGTGTTCGTGGCTGTCGATGACGCGGGCTCCTCGCGAGCGGTGCCGCCCTGGAGCCCCCACGACGACGACGACGAGCTCCTCAGCCGTGGAGCGGTCCAGCGCATCGAGGCTCGACGAGCGATCCACGAGGAGATGCAGGCGCAGGACTACACCGAGGCGGGCACGGGGCCGCGCTCGCTGTTCCGCTTCCTCGCCGCACCGTCCGACGTCAACTGGGGAGGCAATGCGCACGGCGGGATCGTCATGCGCTGGATCGACGAGGCCGCCTTCGCCTGCGCCACATCATGGGCGGGGCGCGATGCCGTGGCGGTCTACTCCGGCGGCATCCACTTCTACAGCCCGGTTCACATCGGCGACCTGGTCGAGGTGGAGGCCCGGCTCATCCACACCGGTGCGCACAGCATGCATCTCAGCGTCCGCGTCCGGGCGGGCAGCCTCATCGACGGCGAGCGCCGGCTGACCACGCAGTGCATGACGGTGTTCGTGATCCCCGGCGTCGACGGGAGGGCGGCTCCGGTGCCGGCGATGCGGCTCGAGACCGATGAGGACCGCCGACTCGACGCGCACGCTCGCGATCTCATCGCCCGTCGCGCACAGCTGCTCGCCATCCCCGTCCCCGGCTGACCCGACGCCTCGAAACCGACGAGCGCGGCCTGCGATCGCCCTACCGCTCGTCCGCCTCGAGGAAGGCCAGCGCCGCATCGCGGAAGTGCCGCGAGGTCGGCGCATTGAAGTGATTGCGGCCCGGGATCAGGAAGAACTCGCCCCTGGGCGTGGCGGCGGCGAGCGACCGTGAGGCCTCGAGGATGCCGTCCTCGCTTCCTGCTGCGAACAGGATCGGCTGCGCCGGCGGATTGGCACGATCGGGCTGAGCTCCCCCGCGCATGCCCTCGACCAGGGCGACGAGGGCCACGAGGTCGTTGTCGAGCTGGCCGGCCATGGTGAGGTACGCCTGAGTGAGCCGGTCCTGCACGGGAACCCCCGTCGCGAGGAACTCCTTCGCCTCGTCGACCCGGAACCGGGTCAGCGGATCGCCGTCCGGGATGCCGCCCAGCACCGCGCGGGTGATCTCCACGGGATAGGCCAGCGCCGCATGCCAGCCCACCCGGGCACCCAGTGAATAGCCGACGAAGGAGATGTCGTCGAGCAGATAGGTGTCCATCACCACCCGGACGTCGGTGACGAGCGCCTCCATCGTGTAGGCGGTCGGCTCACGCGGCTTGCTGCTCGAGCCGTGGCCGCGCTGATCCATCGCGATCACCCGGTATCCGGCCCGGCGCAGCTCGCGCACCCATCCCGTGGCATGGAAGTTGCCGAGCGCCGAGGAGGCGAAGCCGTGCACGGCGAGCACGGTCGGCGCGTCCGCACCAAGCTCCTCCCCCGTCTCGCCCTCTCCGGAGTCGCCCGTGCCGATGTTCCCGGCACCGAAGTCGTAGGTCGCGATCGAGATGCCGTCGGGTGTCATGACCATGACGGGCTTGGGGGCGTCGGGAATCAGGCTCACCGCTCCGATTGTGGCGGAGACCGACTCCGGTGCGCTCGGGACACCCGGCCATGCGCGCCTTGACATCGCTCCCCGCATACATAACTATTCGGTTATGGATACGCGAGAGGACGTCCTCAGCGAGGTCTTCGGCGCCCTCGCCGACCCGACCCGACGCGCCATCCTGCAGCGCCTCGCTCAGGGCGAGGCCAGCGTCGCCGAGCTCGGCGCACCGTTCGCGATGAGCCAGCCGGCCATCTCCAAGCACCTGCAGGTGCTCGAGCGCGCGGGGCTCATCTCCCGCAGCCGGTCCGCGACCATGCGGATGAGCCGGCTCGAGGCGGATCGCCTTCGAGAGGCCAGCGAATGGGTCGACCGCTATCGACGGTTCTGGACCGACCGCTTCGACCGCCTCGACGAGGCACTCCGCGCATTCCAGACGGACGCATCTGCATCCGTCTCCCCCACCGCACCCGAGTCCGACTCGAGCACCGCAGCTGGAGCCGTACCGGACTCCGCCGATCCGAGGAACCCATGAACATCGTCGACCCCTCTTCCGTCCCTGATTCCGTCCCCGGCGACCACTCCGACCGGGAGGTCTTCCTCAGCCGGGCGTTCGACGCCCCGCGCGAGGTGGTCTTCCGCTTCTTCAGCGAGCCCGCCCTGCTCGCCCGCTGGTTCGGGCCGCACGGGGTGAGCGTGCCCTTCGACTCCGTGGCCGTCGAGCCGCGGGTCGGCGGCCGCTACGAGCTCTCGATGGCCGATGCCGACGGGGCGCACGCATTCCACGGAGTGCTGACCGAGTACGACCCGCCCGAGGCGCTGGCGATGACCATCCACGCCGACACCGGCATCGGAGTCCTGGAGCGGATCAGCCTGCGCATCCAGTTCCACGACCACGGGGACCGCACGCGGATCACCCTGAGGCAGGGCCCGTTCGACCCGACCGCCAAGCGCCTCACCGAGGACGGCTGGGTCGAGTCATTCGAGAAGCTCGACCTCGCACTCCCCTCACTCCCCTGACCTGCACCCTCCGACCCGCACACTCGTCGAAAGAGCCTCCGATGACCGACACGACCACCATTCCGCAGACCCTGACCACGACCTCGGCAGACGGCACGACCATCGCGTACGAGAGGACCGGAAGCGGCCCCGCGATCGTGCTCGTCGACGGCGCCATGTGCACGCGCGACTTCGGCCCGATGCGTCCGGTGGCCGCCGCGCTCTCGGATGCATTCACCGTCTACGCCTACGACCGCCGCGGCCGCGGGGAGAGCGGCGACACCGCTCCGTACGCCGTGCAGCGGGAGATCGAGGATCTCCTGGCGATGATCGCCGTCACCGGTGGCCCGTCCCTCGTCTTCGGGTCCTCCTCCGGCGCAGCGCTCGCTCTCGAGGCGGCGATGGCGGGTGCGCCGATCAGCCGGCTCGCCGTCTGGGAGCCGCCCTACGTCGCCACCGGAAAGGCAGAGGCGGAGCCGGACCACGTGGCGAACTCCACTGCGCTGGTCGAAGCGGGGCGGCCGGGTGATGCGGTCACGTACTTCCTGACCAAGATGGTCGGAGCGCCGGCGTTCGTCGGGCTCATCATGAAGCTCAACAGGAGGATCTGGCGGAAGATGCAGGCCGTCGGGCACACCATCCCCTACGACGCACGCATCATGGACGGCTTTGTGGCCCCCGCTGAACGCCTGGCAGCGATCGGCCAACCGACCCTCGTCGCACTCGGCGGCCGCGCGAAGCCGAACATGCGCGCCGCCGTGCTGGCCGTCGCGGACGCCGTCCCGAACGCCGAGTTCCGCGAGCTGCCCGGCCAGATGCACAACGTGGCGACCACGGCCATCAGCCCTCTGCTGCGGGAGTGGTTCCTCCGCGGCTGAGCTGCCCCGCGGTCGGGCGGCGCGGCGCCGAGCCCTCACGCTCAGGTCCGGCGACACGCCGGATCGAACCCGCCTGGCAGCGGCTCCGTCCGTCGATACGCTTCGGGCGGCCCTCGCCTCCGAGGCCCTCCCGACGAGCAACAGGACCACGACACATGTCCATTCCGAACACCCCCACGCCCGAGACCAACCCGCTGCCGCTCCCGCTCGCCCCCTCCCCCGCGGCCCAGACCGCACCTGCGACCCGGCGTCGTGGCCTCTTCGACAACGTCGAGCTCGTGACCGTGATCCTGCTCGGCATCGTGTCGGTGGCCACCGCCTACACCTCCTTCCAGTCCGGCCTCTACGGCGGAGCCAGCGACGACCGCATCTCCCGCAGCGAGGCGAAGGGCACCGAGGCCGAGTCGCTCTACCTCGAGGGCAATCAGCAGTACGTGCAGGACACCCAGACCATCCTGCGACTGTCGGATCTCGACGTCCTCAAGCAGAGCGCGGATCCGGTCACCGCCTCGGATGCCGCCGCCCAGTACGACCAGCTGTACTTCATCGGCGTCTCCGAGGATCTCGACGCCGCCATCACCTCCGCGACCGCACTCGACGCGTCGGAGCCGGACTTCTGGCACGACCCGCAGGCCGACGAGGCGTACGGCGAGGCCCTGTTCGGCACCTACGGCACGGCGTCCGACGAGGCCGAGCAGCTGAGGAAGGAGGGCGACGGCATCGGCGACAAGGGCGACCAGCTCGGCTTCTACACCGCACTCATGGCGATCACCCTTTTCCTGCTCGGCGTCGCGGCGGTCGTGCGCCGACCCCTCACCCAGTGGATCCTGATCGCCATCGGGATGTCCATCTTCCTCGTCACCGCGATCGCCACCGCCTTCATCCCGTTCGTCTGGATCGGCTACTAGCCGGCACGATCCGCCCGGTCACGAACATCGGTGCGCGATGTCGCGTCGAACAGCTGCACGCCCGCTGCACGACCTGCGGCCGAAGCTGAGTCGGCGTCGATTGTCAGCAATCGTGCGGCCACCGGTTCCTCTTTCGCCCGTGGCGAGGGGCATCATGGGAGGTGCGCCGATCCGACGGGCGCCTATCGAAGGAGATAGCCGATGGCATCCACCACCACGCCCGCGATCGAGATCCCGACGAGCAGCGTCTACGACTACCTCTTCGGATCGCTCGATGAGAGCGACCTCGGCCGGATCGCCCTGATCGACGGGACGAGCGGCGCGGAGACCACCTACGGACAGCTGGTGGGCCAGGTGAACGCTCTGGCCGGCGCCCTCGCCGCACGCGGGGTCGGAGTCGGCGATGTCGTCGCGGTGCTCTGCCCGAACGTGCCCGCCTTCGCCACCGTCTTCCATGGGATCCTCCGCTCGGGGGCGACCGCGACGACGATCAACTCGCTGTACACCGCCGACGAGATCGTCGCGCAGCTGACCGACGCCAGCGCGACGTGGCTGTTCACCGTCTCGCCCCTGCTCCCCCACGCCGCAGCCGCCGCCGATCGTCTCGGCTTCGCCGCCGACCACCTCATCGTCCTCGACGGTGCCGATGGCCACCCCTCGCTCCGAGACCTCCTGTCCGAGGGCGAACCGGCACCGGACGTGCAGTTCGATCCCGCGGAGCACATCGCCGTCCTGCCCTACTCGTCGGGCACCACCGGCCGCCCCAAGGGCGTCATGCTCACCCACCGCAACCTCGTCTCGAACGTGGCCCAGTGCCGCGAGGCGATCGGGCTCGGCGCCGACGACCGCGTGCTCGCCGTGCTGCCGTTCTTCCACATCTACGGGATGACCGTGCTGCTCAACTACGCGCTCGCCGGGCGCAGCGCCCTCGTCACGATGCCCCGCTTCGACCTGACCGAGTTCCTGCGGATCATCAGCGAGTACCGCACGAGCTGGCTCTTCATCGCTCCACCGATCGCGGTCGCGCTCGCCAAGCACCCACTCGTCGACGAGTACGACCTGTCCTCGGTCGAGGTCGTGTTCTCGGGCGCGGCCCCGCTGGACGGCGCGCTGTCCAACGCGGTCGCCGCTCGACTTGACTGCGTCGTCACCCAGGGCTACGGGATGACCGAGGCCAGCCCGGTCACCCATACGGTCCCGGTCGATCGCGCGGACATCGATCGCAAGAGCATCGGCATCCCGCTGCCCAACACCGAATGCCGGCTCATGGATCCCGAGTCCGGGGCCGTGATCCCGACACCGGAGTCGGGGCTGAGCCTGCCCGGCGAGATCCAGATCCGCGGCCCGCAGGTGATGAAGGGCTATCTCGGGAACGACGAGGCCACCGCGTCGACCCTCGATACGGACGGCTGGCTGCACACCGGCGACATCGCGACCGTCGACGCGGACGGCGTCTACACCATCGTCGATCGACTCAAGGAGCTCATCAAGTACAAGGGCTACCAGGTGGCTCCCGCCGTGCTCGAGGCGGTGCTGCTCACCCACCCGAAGATCGCGGACGCCGCGGTCATCGGGGCCCTCGACGAGGACGGCCAGGAGATCCCCAAGGCGTTCGTCGTGCTGCAGGCGGGGCAGAGCCTCGACGACACCGATGTCATCGCCTACGTCGCCGAGCGGGTCGCGCCGCACGAGAAGGTGCGCCGGGTGGCCTTCATCGACGCGATCCCCAAGTCGACCTCGGGCAAGATCCTGCGGAAGGACCTCCGCGCCGCGGAGAAGGCCAGCGTCTAGCGAGCCGCGGGATCCGCACGGCACATCGACGACGCACGGGCACGGAGAAGATCACGTGCCCGTGCGTCTTCGAGTGCGACGCCGGGGCGGCGGGTCAGAGCTCGCCGAACCCCGAGCGGACCAGATCTCCGAGCGCCGCGACCGCGTCCGACGCCTGAGGGCCGGTGGCGGACAGCGTGACGGCGTCGCCCTCGGTGAGGCCGAGCGCCATGATGCGCAGCAGGCTCTTCGCGTCGACGCCGTTCACGGTCACCACGGCATCGAAGCGGCCCGCGAGCTTGACGAACTCGGCGGCGGGCCGGGCGTGCAGGCCTTCGCGGTTGACCAGCCACACGGTGTCGCCGACCAGGTCCTCCGGAGCGTCCGGGAGCGAACCGCCCGGCTCGGGATGCTCCGCAGGGACCGAGCCGGAAGCCACCGGTGCGGCCCCGACGACGGCGGACTCCTCCCTCGCGCTCCCCCGCGCCGACTCGGCTGCCGCCAGGACGTCCGCGAGCTCGGCTCCGCCCTCCGCGGCGACCGCGGCGGCCACACCCCCCTCGACCAGTGGAGCATCCGCGATCCGGACGCGCTCCTTCAGCTCGTCGTCGAGGAAGTCGAGCGCGGTCTCTGCCGTGAGGATCGCGGATCCGAGGTCGCAGAGCACGACGACCCCGTCCCCGGAATCGGCCCGTTCGATGGCGGACGAGACGGTGTCGAAGCTCGTGCCGATCCCGCCTTCGTCGGTGCCGCCCGCGGCGATCAGGCGGGCGCTCGATGCCATCTGAGATGCGAGATCGACGAGCCCCTCGGCGATCTTCGGACTGTGCGAGACGAAGACGATGCCGACGGCCATGCTCAGCCCTCCGTGGCTGCCGCGGTCTGCGCGGCGGCCGTGTCCGCCGCGGCCCGGAGGATCAGCGAGGACGACTGCGCGCCGGGATCGCGATGACCGATGGCGCGCTCGCCGAGGTAGCTGGCACGGCCCTTGCGGGCGACCCACGGCTCGGTGGCAGCAGCCCCCGCCTCGGCGGCATCCGCGGCCGCCGCGAGGACCTCGGCCTCCGAGCCGCCCGCGTCGCGGGCAGCCGCTGCGGCATCGACGGCGGGGGTCCAGGCATCGACCATGGTCTTGTCGCCCGACTCCGCCTTGCCGCGCAGAACGACGCCGTCCCGTGCGGCGGTCAGCACCGCGACCAGGGCGTCGGCATCCAGCTCAGTGGCCGCTCCGGCTGCACCCGCGCCCTTGAGGTAGGCCGTGCCGAGCAGCGGCCCCGAGGCGCCGCCCACCGTGGAGATCAAAGTCGTCGCGACGAGCTTCAGCACGGCACCGGGAGTGGCGTCCGCCTCGATCCCGTCGAGCTTGGCCACCACCGCGGAGAATCCCCTGTCGAGGTTCTCGCCGTGGTCGCCGTCGCCGATCTCACGATCGAGCCGGACCAGCTCGGTGCGGTGCTCCTTCACAACCTCAGCGCTCGCGCGCACCCAGTCGACGACCCATCCGGTGCCCAGTGCCACCGGTCATCGCCCCCAGCGCAGCGCGGCGGTCTGCACCGGCGCATCCCACAGCTCGGTCAGCTCGTCGTCCAGCTTGAGCACGGAGATGGAGAATCCCTGCATCTCGAGCGAGGTCACGTAGTTGCCCACCAGGGTGCGGGTCACCTCGATGCCCTTGCCCTCGAGCACCTCGGCAGCGCGACGGAAGGCGATGTACAGCTCGACGAGCGGCGTGCCGCCCATTCCGTTCACGAAGAGCAGCACCTTGTCCCCCGATTGGAACGGCAGGTCCTCGAGGATCGGGTCGAGCAGGCGATCGACGATGGCGTCGGCGGGCTCGAGCGGGATCCGCACCCGACCGGGCTCGCCGTGGATGCCGATCCCGATCTCGATCTCGTCCTCCGCGATGTCGAAGCTCGGCTCGCCGGCGTGCGGCACGATGGGCGCGGTCAGCGCCATCCCCATCGACCTCACCTGCCCGTTCACCTTCTCCGCGATCGCGGCGACGGCATCGAGCGAATCGCCCCGCTCGGCGGCTGCGCCGGCGATCTTCTCCACCAGCACGGTGCCGGCGACCCCGCGCCGACCGGCGGTGTACAGCGAGTCCTTGACGGCGACGTCATCGTCGACGATCACCGATCGGACCTCGATGTCCTCGGCGGAGGCGAGGTCGGCGGCCGTCTCGAAGTTGAGCACGTCTCCGGTGTAGTTCTTGACGATGTGCAGCACTCCGGCGCCCCCGTCGACGGCCTTCGTCGCCGCGAGGATGGGATCCGGAGTGGGCGAGGTGAAGACCGCACCCGGGACAGCGGCGTCGAGCATCCCGTAGCCGACGAAGCCGCCGTGCAGCGGCTCGTGGCCGCTTCCACCGCCGGAGACCAGCCCGACCTTGCCCTTCGTGGGCGCGTCCGCACGTGCGATGAAGGTGGGATCGGTCTGCACGACGAGCAGGCCCTTGTGGGCGGCCGCGATGCCGGCGACCGCCTCGTCGACCACCGCGCGGGGATCGTTGATGAGCTTCTTCATTGATGGCTCCTGAGCTTCGGAATCGGGACGTGTCGTCTGCCGGGGCTGCTCCCCGGCACACGCGGGGAGCGGGCGTCGGAACGCCCGCCGAGCACAACCTACGCCCGACCGCCGCCACACCCCAACCCACCGGCCACAAGGGGCTTCCTGTCCCCCGATACGGGTCTAGTCTGTGAGACGGTCGCAAGGGCGCGGCCGGATGCGCGAGCATCCAACGACTCAATGAGGAAGGTCGGAGTGGATACCAATCTGGGAACCATTTTCCTGTCAGAGACCGTGGGCACCGCGATGCTCCTTCTGCTCGGTGGCGGTGTCGTCGCCAACGTGATCCTGAAGGGCAACAAGGGCTTCGGCGGCGGCTGGCTGCTGATCAACTTCGGCTGGGGCCTCGCGGTCTTCGCCGGTGTCACGGTCTCCTACGCATCCGGTGCGCATCTGAACCCGGCGGTCACGTTCGGTCTGCTCGCCGCGGGCAAGATCACCGCGGCTGCAGGCAGCAACGTGTTCGTGACCGTGATCATCTACCTGCTCGGTCAGCTGCTCGGTGCCTTCATCGGCGCCGTGCTCGTCTGGCTCGCCTACAAGGACCACTTCGACGCGGAAGAGGACCCGGGAGCCAAGCTGGGCGTCTTCTCGACCGGCCCCGCCATCCGCAGCTACGCCTGGAACTTCATCACCGAGGTCATCGGCACGTTCGTCCTGGTGTTCGTGGTCATCGGCTTCGGCAAGGCGGGCGATCCCGACACCAACACGCCTGCCGGCCTCGCCGCGCTCGGCGCGCTGCCCGTCGCGCTCCTCGTGGTCGCGATCGGAGCGTCCCTCGGTGGCCCGACCGGCTACGCGATCAACCCGGCCCGCGACATCATGCCGCGCATCGCGCACGCCATCCTGCCCATCAAGGGCAAGGGCGGCAGCGACTGGTCCTACGCCTGGGTGCCGATCGCCGGCCCCATCGTCGGTGGTCTCCTCGCCGGCTGGCTGTCGCTGGTCCTCCTCCCCTAGTACGGCATCGGGCCGGGCATTCGCCCGGCCCGTTTCCATTCCGCGTGCCCTGCAGCCGCACAGTCTGCTGCGCAAGGCTCGCGTACACACCCATGCGGCACCCAACCGAGCCCCGCACCCAAGGCCGCTCGAGCGAGCGGACGAATAACGAAGGAGTTATGCCATGGCGGAGTACGTCATCGCTATCGACCAGGGAACCACCAGCACGCGAGCGATCGTCTTCGATCACTCCGGCTCGATCGTCTCCACCGGTCAGAAGGAGCACGAGCAGATCTTCCCGCAGGCGGGATGGGTCGAGCACGACCCCAAGGAGATCTGGGACAACACCCGCGAGGTGATCGGACAGGCCCTCTCGAAGGCCAACATCACCCGTCACGACATCACGGCTATCGGCATCACCAACCAGCGCGAGACCGCGGTGGTCTGGGACAAGAACACCGGCGAGCCCGTCTACAACGCCATCGTCTGGCAGGACACCCGCACCCAGAAGATCGTCGACCGCCTGGCCGACGGCGACGTCGAGCGCTACAAGAAGAAGGTCGGGCTGCCGCTGGCCACCTACTTCTCGGGCACCAAGATCGTCTGGATCCTCGAGAACGTCGACGGAGCCAGGGAGAAGGCGGAGGCCGGCGATCTGCTGTTCGGCACCACCGACACCTGGGTGCTCTGGAACCTGACCGGCGGGACCGACGGCGGCGTGCACGCCACCGACGTCACCAACGCCTCGCGCACCCTGTTCATGGACCTCGAGAGCCTCAGCTGGGACGAGAGCATCCTCAAGGACTTCGGCGTCCCCGCATCGATGCTGCCCGAGATCCGCAGCTCCTCCGAGGTCTACGGCACGGCATCGTCGTCGAGCCTGCTCCGCGAGGTGCCGATCGCCGGCATCCTCGGCGACCAGCAGGCCGCCACGTTCGGTCAGGCCGCCTTCGACACCGGCGAGTCGAAGAACACCTACGGCACGGGCAACTTCCTCATCTTCAACACGGGCGAGGAGATCATCCACTCGAAGAACGGCCTGCTCACGACGCTCGGCTACAAGCTGGGCGACGCGAAGCCGCACTACGCGCTCGAAGGCTCGATCGCCGTCACCGGATCGCTGATCCAGTGGCTGCGGGACAACATCGGACTGATCAGCAGCGCCCCCGAGATCGAGGAGCTCGCCAAGACGGTCGAGGACAACGGCGGCGTGTACTTCGTGCCCGCGTTCTCCGGACTGTTCGCGCCGTACTGGCGCTCCGACGCCCGTGGCGCACTGGTGGGCCTCACCCGCTACGTGAACAAGGGCCACATCGCCCGAGCCGCCCTCGAGGCGACCGCCTTCCAGACCCGCGAGGTGCTCGACGCGGTCAACGCCGACTCCGGCGTGGACCTCACCGAGCTCAAGGTCGACGGCGGCATGATCGCGAACAACACGCTCATGCAGTTCCAGGCCGACATCCTCGGCGTGCCGGTGGTGCGTCCGGTCGTCGCCGAGACGACCGCCCTCGGCGCCGCGTATGCGGCCGGCCTCGCCACCGGCTTCTGGGCGGACCTCGACGACCTGCGCAAGAACTGGCAGGAGGACAGCCGCTGGACTCCGAACATGGAGGACGACGAGCGCGACCGTCAGCTGCGCCTCTGGAAGAAGGCGGTCACGAAGACGTTCGACTGGGTCGACGACGACGTGAAGTAGCCGCTGCTCACAATCAGCACTCCTGAACTGCCCAGTTCTGCCGCCTGGACGCCCGTCCGAGCAGCAGAACTGGGCAGTTCGGCGTCCGGCCTGTGGAGAACTCGTGCGCTCCAGGCGCCTCCGCTGGCACGGTGTCCCGCATGCCGAACGCGAAGCCCCTCCCGCCCGACCTCGTCGACTCGACCTTCACGACCTCCCGAGCCCTCGGGCGCGGCGCGAGCCCCACCCGGATGCGGGCGCGGGACCTGCACCGCGAGGTGTGGGGCGTTCGCTCGCGGCAGCCGCCGCAGACACTGCTCGACAGCTGCCGGCTCTACCTCGAACGGCTGCCCCGCCAGGCCTTCGTCAGCCATGCGACGGCCGCTCTGCTGCACGGCATCCCCCTGCCGCCGCGGATCGCCTTCGCCGACGACGTCGATGTCGCCCTGCCGCGTCCGGAGCGGGCGCCGCATGCGCGGGGCATCCGCGGCCACTCCCTCGATCTCGCTCCCGGAGAGCGGATCCTGGTGGGGGACGTGCCCGTGACCTCGCCGATCCGAACCTGGTTCGATCTGGGCAAGGTGCTGGCCATCCACGACCTGGTCGCGGCCGGCGACTTCCTGCTCACGGACGGCCCGGAGCGCGACGAGCTCGTGGACTACGTGCGGATGCGCCGGGGACAGCGGGGATCCGCTCGGCTCGCCACCGCCTGCCAGCTGCTCAACTCTCGATCGGAGTCTCCGCAGGAATCCCGGCTGCGGGCGCTGCTGATGCTGGCCGGCATGGACGAGCTGACGGTGAACGACGACATCCTCGACCGCAACGGGCGCTTCCTCGCCCGCGCGGACCTGGTGGTGCGCAGTGCGCGGCTGATCATCGAGTACCAGGGCGACCACCATCGCGATCCGGCGCAGTGGCACATGGATCTGACGCGGCGCTCGAAGCTCGAGGCCGAGGGATGGACGGTCGTCGAGGTGGGCGCGCGGGATCTCGATGACCCGATCGAGCTGGCCGGCCGACTGCGGGACATCGTCCGAGCCCGCGTCTGAGGTGCGGGGCTGATGCCGAACTGCCCAGTTCTGCTGCCTGGACGCGCGTCCGAGCGGCAGAACCGGGCAGTTCGCGCGTCCGTCAGCGCCGGGTGGCGGCGATCCAGGCGTCGAGCTTCTCGGCCGCGGCACCCGAGTCGATGGCCGTGGCCGCGTCGGTCATCCGAGCGGCGAGCCGCCCGACCATCGGCCGGTCGGCCTCGGTCGGGTCGTGCGACAGGTCCCACGCCACGAGCGCGGCCGCAGTGTTGAGCAGCACGATGTCGCGGACCGGACCCGACTCCCCCGACAGCACGCGGCGGGCGATGGCCGCGTTGTCGGCGGCGCTGCCGCCCTGCAGGTCGGCGATGCTCGCCCGGGGCAGCCCGAGGTCGCGGGGATCGATGTCGTGCTCGGTGACCGCACCGGAGGACACCTCCCAGATGTGCGAGTGGCCGGTGGTCGACAGCTCGTCCAGCCCGTCGTCCCCGCGGAAGACCAGCGCGGTCGCTCCGCGGGTCTGGAAGACGCCCACGATCAGCTCGACCGCCTCGAGCCGCGCGACGCCGACCGCGTTCGCCTCGGGGCGGGCCGGGTTGCAGAGCGGGCCGAGGAAGTTGAACACCGTCGGCACGCCAAGCTCGCCGCGCACGACGGCCGCGTGCCTGAAGCCGGGATGGAACGCCGCGGCGAAGACGAAGGTGAGGCCCACCTCGTCGAGGATCTCGGCCACCCGCTCGGGCGATCGGGACAGGTCGATCCCCAGTGCCGCGAGCACATCGCTCGAGCCCGATGCGGAGCTCGCCGCTCGGTTGCCGTGCTTGACCACCTTGGCTCCGGCCGCCGCGGCGACGACCGACGCCATGGTCGAGATGTTGACCGTCTTGAACCGATCGCCGCCCGTGCCGACGATGTCCACGACGTCGGAGCTGACCGAGAGCGGGGTCGCGTTGTCGAGGATGGCGTCGCGGAATCCGACGATCTCGTCCACCGTCTCCCCCTTGGCGCGCAGTGCCACCAGGAACCCCGCGAGCTGGGTGGGCGTCGCCTCTCCCGTCATCACCTGCTGCATCGCCCAGGTCGACTCGGCGATGCTCAGATCCTGTCCATCCAGGAGGGTGCCGATGAGCAGGGGCCAGGTGGGGGGCTGGAACATGCTCCCGATGCTACTGAAGCGCGTCGGTGGCCCTTGCCGGCACCCTCCCGGCCTCGCCGGCGTCGCTGAACGGCGGAAGACGATGGCGCTTCTGGGAGCGGACTGCACACCGCCCGAGCGAACGATATGCACCCGTTACGGGGGCGCGAGGCGCGCATCCCCGGAACGGGGCGGATCGACTCATGAGTCAGGGGCGCACGACCGACGCAGCAGTCCGATTCCCGGCGGCGACTCGCGGGCCGCGACGCGCGGACAGCGCGGTGACCCGCCCCCTCTTCCGACATAATGGACATGTGAGCAGCGCGTCAGCACTTCAGTCGACAAGCGCCCCGGTCATCAATCGCCCCGACTCCGTAGCAGTCGGCGTGATCGTATGGCTCGGCAGCGAGGTCATGTTCTTCGCTGGTCTCTTCGCGATCTACTTCACCCTCAGATCATCGGTCCCCGACCTATGGGCCGAGCAGGTAGGCGATCTGAATGTGCCGTACGCGGCCACGAACACGATCATCCTCGTGCTCAGCTCGTTCACCTGCCAGGCGGGTGTCTTCGCCGCCGAGCGACTCCAGCCCTACCGGACCAGCTGGAACCCGCGCCACTGGGGCATGACCGAGTGGTTCTTCGTCACCTACGCGATGGGCGCGGTCTTCGTCTCGGGACAGGTGCTCGAGTACGCGACCCTCGTCAGCGAGGGCCTCACCCTCGCCACCAACTCCTACGGATCCGCGTTCTACCTGACCACCGGATTCCACGCCCTCCACGTCACCGGCGGTCTGATCGCCTTCCTCATGGTGATCGGCCGGGGCTTCGCCGCGCGCAACTTCGGCCACCGCGAGGCGACCAGCGCCATCGTCGTGTCGTACTACTGGCACTTCGTCGACGTGGTCTGGATCTTCCTGTTCATCGTCATCTACATCCTGAAGTAGGAATCGCTCCGTGAGCTCTGCAGCCCAGAAGAAGAGTCGACGACGTTCGACCCGCACCGGACGCCGGCACCCGCTCGCGACCGTCGCGCTGATCGCCATAGGCCTGCTCTTCACCGGCGGCGCCTACGCCCTGTTCAACTCCACCTCCTCGGGCACTGAGGCCGTCGCCGCCTCGCAGGACCAGGTGGACCGGGGCTCCAAGCTCTTCTCCGCCAACTGCGCCACCTGCCACGGCATGAACTTGCAGGGCACCAGCGCGGGGCCGTCGCTGCTCGGCGTCGGAGCGGCGGCAGTCGACTTCCAGGTCGGCACCGGCCGCATGCCGCTGCAGAACACCGGACCGCAGGCCCCTGAGAAGCCCGCACAGTTCACCACCGAGGACACCGCGGCCTTGGCGGCCTACGTCGCCTCGATCGCGCCGGGGCCGGGACTGCCCGAGGCCGAGTACCTCGACGGCGGCGGCGACGCCACCCACGGCGCCGAGCTCTTCCGCATCAACTGCGCCATGTGCCACAACGTCGCAGGAGCCGGCGGCGCGCTCACCGAGGGAAAGTACGCGCCGTCACTGACCGGCGTCTCGGCCAAGCACATCTACGAGGCCATGGTCACCGGCCCGCAGAACATGCCCGTCTTCAACGACGCGAACCTGACCCCCGAGGACAAGCGCGACATCATCACGTCGCTCAAGTACCTCGAGGACAACCCCTCCCCCGGAGGCATCGAGCTCGGGAACCTGGGACCGGTCGCCGAGGGTCTCTTCCTCTGGATCTTCGGGCTCGGAACGATCGTCGCGCTGACGGTCTGGCTGACCGCCCGCTCCAACTGATCCGTCGCTCGAACTCCCGGCGATCCAACAACTGAGACTTCACTGAACATCCCCGTCCTGCACGCAACCGGCATACACTGAGGGGGCGCGGATGGCTGACGAAAGGGGGCGCGAGATGGCTGCCGATATTTCCGGAACCGAACTCGTTCCGACTGCCACATCGCACGGCGACGGGGCTCCCGTCGGCACCGCGGTCGTGAGCCGCGACATCATCGAGAACCCCGGGCTGCCGTCGCACCGCCAGCGCGTCACCGACGTCGACCCGAAGTCCGAGCGCCGCGCGTCCCGGATCGTCACCGCGCTCTTCTACCTGTCGGTCGTCGGCTCCATCGGCGCGATCGTCTCCTACTTCGCGGTCCCGATCGTTCCGGACGACCCGGCATCGGTCCGGCTGAACACCCTGTTCCTGGGCTCGTTCATCGCTCTCTCGCTGCTGACCATCGGCATCGGCGCCGTCCACTGGGGCAAGGCCCTGATGATGGACCACGAGGGCGTCGACGTCCGTCACCCCATCCGCGGCACCGCCGCCACCCGGGCGCGCGCCATCGAGATCTTCGACCAGGCCAACAAGGAGTCGGGATTCGGCCGCCGCAGCCTGATCCGCGGCTCGCTGATCGGCGCGCTGGCGATCTTCCCGCTCCCCGCCATCTTCTTCTTCCGCGATCTGGCGCCCATCGGCAACAACCCCGCCGAGCTGCTCTCCCACACCATGTGGAAGGAGGGCACCCGCCTCACCCGCGACCCCACGGGCATCCCGATCAAGGCGTCGGATGTGACGATCGGGTCGGTCTTCCACGTCATCCCCGAGGGACTCGAGGACGCCGAGGACCTGCTCGAGCAGAAGGCCAAGGCGGCCGTGCTGCTCATGCGCCTCAAGCCCGAGGACCTCAACCCCTCTCCCGAGAAGGTGGGCTGGGCGTACGACGGCATCGTCGCCTACTCCAAGATCTGCACCCATGTCGGCTGCCCGGTGGCGTTGTACGAGCAGCAGACCCATCACCTGCTCTGCCCCTGCCACCAGTCGCAGTTCGACATCACACAGGAGGCGAAGGTCATCTTCGGTCCTGCGAACCGTCCCCTGCCTCAGCTGCCGATCGCGGTCGACAGCGAAGGCTACCTGGTCGCGCAAAGCGACTTCCACGAGCCCGTAGGGCCATCATTCTGGGAGCGTCGCAGTGACTACGACAACGCCTGAGACACCGACTTCCACCGTCCAGCCCGGACAGGTCCAGCCCGGAACGCAGGGCGGCGCGGTCGGCGCCATCTCCAACTACCTCGACGAGCGCACGAGCATCTCCGCCGTCGTCAAGGAGTTCGGCCGCAAGATCTTCCCCGACCACTGGTCGTTCATGCTCGGTGAGGTCGCGCTCTACAGCTTCGTCGTCATCCTCATCTCGGGCTCGTTCCTCACCTTCTTCTTCCAGGCCTCCATGGCCGAGGTGGTCTACAACGGCTCGTACGTTCCGCTCAAGGGCCTCGAGATGTCCGCGGCCATGAACTCGTCGCTCGACATCTCCTTCGACGTCCGCGGCGGTCTCCTGATGCGGCAGGTGCACCACTGGGCGGCGCTGCTGTTCATCGCCTCGATCGTGCTGCACATGCTGCGCATCTACTTCACGGGCGCCTTCCGCAAGCCGCGCGAGCTGAACTGGGTCATCGGCTTCCTGCTCTTCGTCCTGGCGATGGGCGAGGGCTTCACCGGCTACTCCCTCCCTGACGATCTGCTCTCCGGCAACGGCCTGCGGATCATCGACGGCCTGCTGAAGGGCATCCCGGTCATCGGCACCTGGATCTCCTACCTGCTGTTCGGCGGCGAGTTCCCCGGCACCCAGATCATCGGGCGCCTCTACACGCTGCACATCCTGCTGCTGCCGGCGATCGTCGTCGCGCTGATCGCCCTGCACCTGGTGTTCGTCGTCGTGCACAAGCACACGCAGTACCCCGGCCCGGGCAAGACGAACAACAACGTCGTCGGCTACCCGATCCTCCCCGTGTATGCCGCCAAGGCCGGTGGGTTCTTCTTCATCGTCTTCGGCGTGATCATGCTGATGGCCGCGTTCTTCACCATCAACCCGATCTGGAACTACGGACCGTACGACCCGTCGCCCGTGTCCGCCGGCACCCAGCCCGACTGGTACATCGGGTTCGCGGACGGCGCCCTGCGACTCATCCCGCCGGGATGGGAGTGGACGCTCGGCAACTACACGTTCTCGCTCAACGTGTTCCTGCCCGTCGTCGTGCTCGGACTGTTCATCGTGGCCGTCCTGCTCTACCCGTTCTTCGAGGGATGGGTGACCGGAGACAAGCGCGAGCACCACCTGCTCGACCGTCCGCGCAACGCTCCGACCCGCACCGCGATCGGCGCCGCCGGCATCACCTTCTATTGCGGCCTGTTCTTCGCGGCGTCCTCCGACCTCATCGCCACGCACTTCAAGATGGCGATGGAGCACGTGATCCACATCCTCCAGTTCACGACGGTGATCGGTCCGTTCATCGCCTTCTTCATCGCCAAGCGGATCTGCCTGGCGCTCCAGAAGAAGGACCGCGAGATCGCGCTGCACGGCTTCGAGTCGGGCCGCATCGTCCGCCTCCCCGGCGGCGAGTACATCGAGGTGCATCACCAGCTCGATGCGTACGAGCGCTGGAAGCTGGTCAGCTTCAACGACTACCAGCCGCTCATGCTCCGTCCGAACGACCGAGGCGAGATCAAGACCAGTCAGCGCCTCCGCGCCGCGGTGAGCCGGTGGTTCTTCGAGGACCGGATCGCTCCGGTCACCCGCACTGAGCTCGAGGCCGCGCATAGCCACGGTGACCATGGAGACCACGGCGTGGTCGAGGCCAAGGACGAGGCGATGGGTGGAGCCCCGCACATCCGCAGCTGACCTGTGATCGACACGACGGACGCCCGCGCCCTGCATCCTGTGCAGAGCGCGGGCGTCCTCGTGTTCCGGCGGTCTGCAGCCGGCAGCATCGAGGTCCTGATCGGCCACATGGGCGGTCCGTTCTGGGCGCGCAAGGACGAGCACGCGTGGAGCATTCCGAAGGGCCTCATCGAGCACGACGAGACTCCCTACGATGCGGCCGCACGGGAGTTCACCGAAGAGCTGGGCCTGGGCGTGCCGGCCGGCATCAGGCACGATCTCGGGACCGTCCGACAGCGTGGCGGCAAGACCGTGCAGGTCTGGGCGGTCGAGGGCGACCCCGATCTGACCGACGTCGTGCTCGGCGAGTTCGAGCTCGAGTGGCCGCCGCGGTCCGGGCGGACCGCATCCTTTCCCGAGGTGGATCGAGTGGCATGGTTCCTGCTCGAGGACGCCCGCGACAAGCTGGTGAGCGCGCAGGCGGAGTTCCTGGATCGGCTGGCGGCCCTGAACCCGTGAGCCGCGCCAACGACCTCGAGGTGCCGACGACCTCTGGTGTCAGGGGCCGAGTGCGTCCTCGAGGTCTGCGGCCACCGCCTCCACGGCCGCGTCGCGCTGCGTGGCGAAGACGACGATGACGGTCTGATCCCCCGGGAAGACCGCCAGCAGCGACTGGTAGCCGTCCATGCTCCCGATGTGTCCGTAGGCACCCGGAAGGCCGTGGTCGGTCAGATCATCGAGGCCCGACCCGGTTCCTGCGTCGTCGAGCGCGATCAGTCGGTCCACAGACGACAGCGAGACGATCTTTCCCGCGAACAGCTGCCAGGCCCACTCGGCGAGATCGGGAGCGGTTCCCGCCATCCCCGAGGCTCCCGGCGACGAGGTCGCCTCGGCCAGGTTGGGCAGCGCGGCACCCGCTCCGAAGGTCGCGATGGGCTCGTCCGTCCCCGAGATCGGCAGCGCCCACGGCCTCGGCGTCGGCGTGGCCGTGCCCTGCAGCAGCAGCGACGAGGACGACCCCGCCGGGTCCAGCAGTGACGTTCGGATCGCCTCCGCCAGCGGCAGTCCCGTGACGGTCTCGACCGCCAGCCCCAGCATCGTGTAGGTCGGGTCCGAGTGGATGTACTCCCTCCCTGCCGGAACGGCCGGCTCAGGGAACTCGGCTGTCAGCTCTGCCCGAGTCCAGGGACGAGAGGGATCGGCGGTCGGCTTCGCACCGCTCGACGGTGACCCGTCCGGCAGTCCCGACCTCATCTGCAGCGCCTGCAGCACGGTCGCGCCATTGCTGTCGATGTCATCGGGCAGGTAGGACGACAGCGGGTCGTCGAGTTGCAGCTCGCCCCGCTCCGCCAGGCGCATGACGAGCGCCGCAGTGAAGAGCCGCGTGATGCCTCCCATCGCGAACTCGTCATGGACGGCAGCAGGCCGGCCTTCGGGACCATCGGCGCCCGCGGCCCCCGACCACAGTCCGTCCGCCTCGATCACCGCGGCCATCACCGCGGGGAACCCGTGCTCCACTGAGGAGGTGAGCACGGCGTCGAGCTCGGCCGCTGTGGAACGCGGCACCGAAGCCGTCGGCAGCTGGGGAAACGTCATGACCCGTGCGAAGGACTCCACAGAGCCGTCAGGCCGAGGTCCTCCCATCACCGTCCGGATCGGTGCTGCGGGAGCGCCCGAGCACGACGCGACCGCCGCTGCCAGAGCCATGGCTCCGACCGCGCCTGCGGTCCGCATCCTCCAAGATGCACCGCCGCTCCATCGCGTCGATCTCCTCATCGTGACGCCCATTGTCACCCACTGCGCGCACCGCCGACAGGGGGAACGGGGTCGGCACGGGCGATTGCGCGGACGTCTGCACGTCGAACGAAGCGCAGCCCTCCCGGACTAGCGTGAGGTCATGACGAGCAGACGCGAGCGACGACGCCGGCAGGCCGGCGAGAGATCCACCCTTCTGACCGCTCTGGCGGTACTCGGTGCCATCCCGGTGGCCACCGGGGCGCTCGGGATGTTCGGCGGCCCGGAGCGGGCGCCCGGCGGCGCGGAGACCACGGCGAGCGTCGACAGCGAGTACCGCTTCGTGAACGTGTTCTGGGCGGCCGCCGGCGGCGTGCTCTGGTGGACCCTCCGTGCGCCCGAGCAGCGGGCGCAGATCACGCGGTTCGTGCTCTCCCTCGCGGCCCTCGGCGGACTTCCCCGCCTGCTGTCGATCTCACGCCGTGGGCTCCCGCACCCGGTCTTCCAGGCCACGCTGGTGCTCGAGCTGGTCGTGCTGCCGTTCGTCCTCGCCTGGCACCGACGGGTGATCACCCCGGCCGACTGACCGGATCGGTCTCGACGAGAAGAGCGACGGTGCCCGAAGGCCCCGCCGCTCTTTCAGTGCATGACTATGGGGTCAGTGCGCGTGGTATCCCCGGTAGTACTCGTAGACCCATCCGGTGATCGCCACCGCGAAGATGCCGACGCCGATGAAGGTGATCCAGACGCCGACCGCGAGTCCGGTGAAGCCGAGCGCCGCCGACAGGGCCAGGACCATGGGCCACCAGCTCCACGGGCTGTAGAAGCCGAGTTCGGGATCGCCGTCGTCGATGTTCGCGTCCAGGCGGTCTTCGGGCAGCTCGCCGCCCTGCGCCGCGTGCGAGCGGCTCAGGTAGAAGGCGATGAAGAACGCGAGGATCGCCGTGAGGCCGATCCCGACGGTGCCGACCCACTCGACCTGCGCCTGCGGTGCGCCGCCCGAGGGGTCGGTCGCCAGGTTCTGGGCGTCGTAGAGCATCGTCCACACGGTGTAGATGGCACACGCCACCACGAAGAAGACGCCGAGGATGAAGAAGAGGCGGACATTCGCTTTCATGTCGCTACTTCACCTTTCCTGAAGCCAGATCCACGGTCGGCGCATCGGGCGCATCCTTCGCCGGCCCGATCCCGACCGGGATGCCCGCCTCGGGGTGGTGCAGGTCGAATGCCGGGGATTCCGAGCGGATGCGCGGGATGGACGTGAAGTTGTGCCGCGGCGGCGGGCAGGAGGTCGCCCACTCGAGCGAACGGCCATAGCCCCACGGGTCGTCGACGGTCACCTTAGGGGCACGTCGCGCGGTGATCCACACGTTGTAGAGGAACGGCAGCATCGAGGCGCCGAGGATCATGGCGCCGACCGTGGACAGCTGGTTCATCCACGTGTAGCCGTCCTCGGGCTGGTACGTGTAGTAGCGGCGAGGCATGCCCACCACTCCGAGCCAGTGCTGCACGAGGAAGGTCATGTGGAAGCCGATGAAGAGCAGCCAGAAGTGGATCTTGCCGAGCCGCTCGTTGAGCATCTTGCCGGTCCACTTGGGCCACCAGAAGTAGAAGCCGGCGAACATCGCGAAGACGACGGTTCCGAACACGACGTAGTGGAAGTGCGCCACGACGAAGTAGGAGTCGGAGACGTGGAAGTCGAGCGGCGGCGACGCCAGGATGATGCCGGTCAGGCCGCCGAAGACGAACGTGATCAGGAACCCGATGGTCCAGAGCATGGGCGTCTCGAGCGTGACCGATCCGCGCCACATGGTGCCGACCCAGTTGAAGATCTTCACGCCCGTCGGAACGGCGATCAGCATCGTGAAGAGGGCGAAGAACGGCAGCAGCACCGATCCGGTGACGTACATGTGGTGCGCCCAGACCGTCACCGACAGCGCGGCGATGGCGATCGTCGCGTAGATCAGGGTGCGGTAGCCGAAGATCGGCTTGCGGCTGAAGACCGGCAGGATCTCGGAGACGATGCCGAAGAACGGCAGCGCGATGATGTACACCTCGGGATGGCCGAAGAACCAGAAGAGGTGCTGCCAGAGGATAGCGCCACCGTTGGACGCGTCGTAGACGTGCGCTCCGAACACGCGGTCAGCACCGAGAGCGAGCAGGGCGGCGGCGAGGACCGGGAAGGCCATCAGGACCAGCAGCGAAGTCACCAGGATGTTCCAGGTGAAGATCGGCATCCGGAACATGGTCATTCCGGGAGCGCGCATCGTGATGATCGTGGTGATGAAGTTCACCGCGCCGAGGATCGTTCCGAAGCCGGACAGGCCGAGGCCGAACACCCACAGGTTGCCGCCGAGACTCGGCGAGAAGGTCAGGCTGGACAGCGGCGCATAGGCGAACCAGCCGAACGAGGCCGCGCCCTGCGGGGTGAAGAATCCGGCGACCGCGATGAACGATCCGAACGAGTAGAGCCAGTAGGCGAAGGCGTTGAGCCGCGGGAACGCGACGTCGGGTGCGCCGATCTGCAGCGGCATGAGCACGTTGGCGAAGCCCGCGAACAGCGGGGTCGCGAACATCAGCAGCATGATCGTGCCGTGCATCGTGAAGAGCTGGTTGTACTGCTCGTGCGTCGGCACGAAGGAGTTGCCCGGCTCGAACAGCTGCGCCCGGATGACGAGCGCCATGACGCCGCCGATCAGGAAGTAGATGAACGACGTGATCAGGTACAGGTAGCCGATCGTCTTGTGATCCGTGGAGGTGATCCAGCTGACGATGACGCTGCCCTTGCGGCCGACGCCGGGTCCGCTCATGACCTTGGCCTGGCCGGCGGGGATGCCGGTGCTTGGCCGGTTGAGAGTCGATGTCATTCGCTACTCCGTGCTCGAGCTGTCGGATCCCACAACCTCGGAGCTGCCGTCACCGGGCTCGTTGAGATTGCGGTTGTAGTCGTCGCCCAGGCGGCCGGTGAAGCCGGCGTCCTTGAGGCCCTGGATGTAGTCCTCGTACTCCTGCTCGGAGACGACCTTGACCGTGAAGAGCATGAGCGAGTGGTAGTCGCCGCAGAGCTCGGCGCACTTTCCCGAATACGTGCCCTCGCGCGTCGGCGTGAAGGTCATGAAATTCGTCTTGCCCGGGATCATGTCCTTCTTGTAGAGGAAGTCGACGACCCAGAAGGAGTGGATGACGTCGCGCGCCTTGAGCTGGATCTCGATCGACTTGTTGACCGGCAGCACGAGGAGCGGGAGCTGCGACTGGACGACTCCGGCACCGCTGCCGACCGTGTCCTCGCTGGGCTGGCCCTGGATGCCGGTGGAGTAGACGTCCTCGTCGAGGTAGTTGAAGTCCCAGGCCCACTGCTTGCCGTACGCCTCGATGGTGACGTCGGGGTTCGGGTCGCGCGCCTCGATGGTGGCCTGATCGCGGGCGGTGAACGCGAAGAAGCCGAGCACGAGGATCAGCGGGACGACGGTGTAGAACACCTCGATCGGCATGTTGTAGCGGAGCTGGACCGGCAGGCCGGTCTGTCCGCGGCGCCGGCGGTAGATGACCGCTGCGGCGACGATGAGCACCCAGGTGACCACGCCGACAGCCAGCAGCACGATCCACGAGTTCACCCAGAGGGCGGACACCAGATCGGCGTGGTTGGTGACGGCGGGCTGATCCTCCTGGAAGCCGGGCAGGAACCCGTGGAGCTGAGCCTGGGTACAGCCCGCCAGGGCCAGGATCACCAGGGACGCGACCGGGATGGTCACCCAGCGGAGTCGACGTCTCGAACGCACCCTAAACCTCTCGAGAAACGGAGTTGGAACACCCGCAACTCTATCTGGTCGCTCGCGCCCCCGCCGCTACACGCGGCGTTTCGGAAGCTGCGTGGCGCCCCCTATGAGCTCGCTGGACGCCCCCGCAGATTCCCTGTGAACGGGGGCGCGCGCAGAACACGGCCATGCGGACGGAGCGCTGCCGCACACGGCAGTGTTCCGTCCGCATCACAGTGTCTCCGTACGAGAAGGGCCCGACCGTCCGTAGACGATCGGGCCCTCGGTCACTGGGAGATCAGTGGAAGGAGTCACCGCACGCGCAGGATCCTGCGGCGTTGGGGTTGTCGATGGTGAAGCCCTGCTTCTGGATGGTGTCCTCGAAGTCGATGGTCGCGCCATCGAGGTACGGGACGCTCATCCGGTCGACGACGACCTCGACGCCGTCGAAGTCCCGGGTGACGTCGCCGTCGAGCATGCGCTCGTCGAAGTAGAGCTGGTAGATCAGGCCGGAGCATCCGCCGGGCTGGACGGCGACGCGAAGGCGCAGGTCGTCGCGGCCCTCCTGGGAGAGCAGGCTCTTGACCTTGCCGGCGGCACCGTCGGTCAGGCCGACGTTGTGGGTGTCGAGCTCGGGACGGTCGCTGATCGCTACGTCGGTCATTGTGTGCCTCTCGTCGGAATCCATGTGGGCAAACGCCTGAGGTGGAGTCATCTACTGCTGGGAATCAGTGTAAACGACGAGCGCTCACCCGCTGTCGGAGTCGGCCGCATGTCCCCGCCCCCGTGCCGGCTGCCGAATGTCGCGCGTCTCAGGAGCGCTCGTCGAGGCGGGAGAGCAGCAGCGCCTCGCTGAGGATCGCCCGCCGGAGCACTCCCAGATGCTGGGACTCGTTGGGCGAGTGCGCTCGGGTGTCGGGGTCCTCGACGCCGGTCACCAGGATCTGCGCTTCGGGGAAGACGCGGACCAGGTCCGAGATGAACGGGATGGATCCTCCGATGCCGGCCTCCACGACCTCCGCACCCCAGCCGTCGGTGAGCGCCGCCTTGGCGTCGGCGAACGCCCACCCGCTGGTGTCGACGAGGAACGCCTCGCCGTTGTCGACGTCGGCGATGGAGATCTGCGCTCCGAGGGGGACGTTGGCGTGCAGGTGCCGCTCGATCGCAGCGAATGCCTCGCCCGCGGGCTGGCCGGGAGCGACGCGGGACGAGATGCGCACGCGGACCGTGGGGACGAGGGTGTTCGATGCGTCGCGCACCGAGGGGGCGTCGATTCCGGTGACGGTGATGGAGGGACCGAACCACATCTGGCCGTAACGGCTGCCGTCGGGGCCGCCGATCGGCTGGACTCCGTCCAGCAGTCCGGATTCCTCGCGGAAGCGATCGGCCGGGAAGTCGGGCGCGTCGATGCCGTCGAAGGTCGCGAGCCCGTCCACGGCGACGGTGCCGTCGGCGTTCCAGAGAGTGGCGAGCAGGCGGATCGCGGCGAGCATGGCGTCGGGCGCCGCTCCCCCGAACATGCCGGAGTGCACGGCGTGGTCGAGGGTCGACACGGTGAGGTTGAACGCGGCGTTGCCGCGCAGGCTGACCGTCACGCTCGGAACGGTCGTGCTCCAGTTGTCGGAATCCGCGACGACGATGACGTCGGCGGCCAGACGCTCGCGCTGCTGCTCGAGGAAGGAGGGGAAAGATCGCGATCCGAACTCCTCCTCTCCCTCGATGAAGAGGACGAGGCCGACCTGCAGGTCTCCCCCGGTCACCTCCTGCAGCGCGCGGATGGCGGCGAGGTGCGTGGCGACCCCGGCCTTGTCGTCGGAGGCTCCGCGACCGTACAGCCGGTCGCCGCGCAGGGTCGGCTCGAACGGCGGCGACTCCCAGAGCGCCTCATCGCCCTGCGGCTGGACGTCGTGGTGCGCATAGAGCATCACGGTGGGGCGACCGTTGCGGGCGGCGCGGGTCGCGAGCACGGCAGGATGGCCGAGCTCACCGCCGCCCTCCGGTCCGGTCATCGGGGCGCGCAGCACCTCCACCGAGTCGAAGACTCCGGTCGCCCGCGCGAGCTCCGCGATGGCGGATGCGCTGGCGGCCACCGAGGCGGGGTCGTAGCCGTCCCACGAGACCGACGGGATGCGCACCAGGCCGCTCAGCTGGGCGATGGCGGTCGGAAGTCCCGAGAGGACCGCCTCTTCGAGGGCTGCTGCGCGACGGGCTCCGCCCGCTGCCGGGGTGTCACTGGCCATACGGGTTATCCTAAGGCGACGAATTTCGAGGAACTGCTGTTCAAAACGGTTTCCCCTGGTTGTCCACACCTTGTCGTCGCGCACATCTTGCTTGGTCAGGTTCAGGTTGCATGCCGACGCGGTCCTAAAACTGGTTACCGCCACGAGCCGCAATTACCTGTAAATCATCGTTGCTTGTGCACGCCCGAAGGCACGACTGGCTTATCTCTTAGCAGGGACAAGGTTGTGCCTGGCACTGTCCGAGGTCGGTTCGATCCTGGATGCATGAAGCACAACTGGCCGACCACAGAAGAGCAAGCAGCCGAGTTCGACTTGCTTGAAGACCTGCTCAACGTAGTCGCGGCACTCGCTCAGCAACTCGGACTGATTTAGGTAGCTAGCTCTGCGGCGATCTGAGATAGCCCTACGGCGGCAGATTCGACAATCACGTCGTGCGTCAGTGGAGGCCGCTTCTTTTGACCCAGCTGTTCGCCACCCTTGATGCCGGACAAGACTTCGCGCGCGAACGTCGGCGGATAGCTAACGAATTCCCAGGTCCTCTCATTCTTGTCAATCATGGTGAGCCTTGATGCAACGGATGAATTCAGCCAGCGAGCAATGGCCGCATTTATGTGGTCGTCTCGATAGGAGTAGCCGATGATGGTCAACCACTCGGTCGTCGCCAACATGCGATCTAGTTCGACCAGCATCGCCAAGAATGGGCCATCCGCACGCAGCTTGGATCCATGGCCAAAAACAACCGCCGGCTGACCGTTCACCGCGTTTGACGCGTTGGCCGACTCTCCTAGCTGAGATAGGGAATCCCCCCTCACACGCATGCCATCTCTCTGTAGTGACGACATGGTCCAGTCGAGCGACCCGTGGACCTTCAGTAGGCGGACATCCCGGATCCCGTTCCAATTCCAGTCGTAACCGCCCCTCCATGCGCTAAAGCCAGTGTCGTGAGTGACTTCAGCGGCATCGCAGGCCAGTTCTAGGGACCGGTCATAGTTCAGCGTGGCAATGCCGACCAGGTCCTTCGCGGTCACGATTGGCTTGAGATAGTCCACCCTGTTGGGGTCGACTCGCAGGATCTCGACCAGAGCGTCGAGCATGGCGGCCTGGAGGCGTTGGAAGGTCCGATCGCTGCTGCCCTGTGTCACCGCCTTCACGCCGGCCACAAATGCTTTCTCCACATTTCGGGCCGCGAAGTGCTGATCAGACAGCGCCTTCATAAATTCGCGACCCCATCCCGACGGCATGCTGGAGGAGTCCGACATTGCTTCCACATTCCGGTTCCAGCTACCAATGAACGCGGCCAGATCGAGAGAACGGCGGTGTTCGAGGCTACGCACGGCCGCAAACACACGTTCAACATCAACACCATCGAAGGCCTTCCCACCCAGCCCGGTGTCGTGTTGAACGAGTGCGCCGATGACGACATGTAGAACCCGCGCCAACGTTCGGTACTGGTATTTTTCGTCGATCGAATCTGAGATCCTGCGGGTGAGTTGCACGCTGGTGGGCAGGCCTGCATCGACAGAGGCACCAGCACCGAGGAGGAACGCCTTCTTCACTCGTCAGGTGTACCAGTCGTACTGACAGCCGAGCGAGCAACTCGGCCTTCTTGGTCGAGAACTCGTCATCAGTCAGGACACCAGCGGCAGGTAGAGCGCCGAGCTTGGTGATCAGCCCGATCACGTCATCGCGCTCGCCACTCTCGGGCGCCTGCTCTGCTTCAACAAGATTGGCTAAGAACTTGTCGTAGACAATCATTTTCGCCTTCATGACGAGGACGCGGCCGTCCTCAAAGCGCACCCGCAGACGGCCGACGGTTGTGCCGGATCTAGACGCGAGGTAGGCGCCGCTGGACCTAAGTAAGAGGTTGCCGCCGGCAATCCCCGACAGGTCGTCCTCTTGGGTAATGATCTCCAGCTTGGTGACGACAGGTAGTGGTGCGATGGTAGGCCGGGACTCGGACCTCCTTGCTTGATTCTGAAGTCCGACGTTGTCGATATAGACGACATTGTCTGAGAGCTGCATGATCTGCCACATCCCGACGCCCAGGTCACCAGAGAGCACTTCAAGTCCAGGATCCAGGCCATAGAGCGAAGCTGTGGGCGATCCCTGGTGAGGGGCCTGCGCCGCTCCGCGTGAGTGCTCGCTCTACCTTGACCTCGGGCCGCCTCAATACTTGTTTGAACGAAGCCATTCCTCGAAGACGCGCGGACCCGCCTCGTTCGTTGCCTGGTCCCCGTTCCGCAGGGCCTCTACAAGAGCTGAGACTCGATCAGGCGCAAACGTCGCAACTGCTTTCACTGGCTTCTCGATCATCCTGAAAGGAAGATCCGTGCCGTTCACTGAGGTCTTGCAGATGAACTTCCGGCCATCGAGCAGCTTGGCACCCAGGCGACTGAAGACCTCTCCGCCCTCCTTGCCGTAAGTCAGCACTTTGATCTTCAGGATGCCCGGGTAGGGCTCTGCCGGGTCGACAGTCGTTCTACCAGCGAAGTCGGTGAACCGCCTTACGCCTGGCTTCCCATCATCGCCGGCTTGTAGGTTCCACTCGCCGAATCCAAGGCCAGTATGACCAGGCCATCCCCGCACCGTACCGACGTGGCTTCGATCGCGCACCCGACATGGCCCACTAGAAGTAAGGCATGGTGCCCGGAGCAACCGCGCTCATAGGGTCGACTCATGTTGTTCGAAGCAGACGTCCCAGAAGGTCACCACTTCGGGGTCTCACGAACCGTCGATGGCGGCGTCGTCGGTGGTATCTATAGCGACATAACGCACAAGCTCGTTGACCAAGCAGTGTTCATGCCTGTTTACTCGGCGTCCCCATCAGAACGCATTGCCTCTGCGCCAGGTACGGCGTCCAATTCAGCGCCGCGTCTAAGCCCGATGCAGCAGCAGATCGCTGTTGCCATCACCCAGGCGCTCGTGCAGGAGATCGTCCGGCAGGTAACGCCGCTCATCGTGCAGTGGATGACCGACAAGGGCATCCCCAAGATCAAGGAAGCATGGGCCAGGGCAATCAAGCGGCCGGCGACAGAGGCGGAGTCCGCTAAGCCCCAGGCTGCGGTCGAGCCGGCCATGTTCATTGCCTCGAGCACCGGCGTTGAGGTCGCCATCTCTGAAGCCAAGGTCACCATGAGCCGCGCTGAATGGGACGAGCGCTTCCGGCTGATGGTTCGTACTGCAGAGTTCAGCGAGCAGCAGCGCCGCATCCTTGAAAAAGCAGAGATCGTCGAGGAAGGCAACGTCCTCGAAGCGAAGCCCACTGATCAGCTCACTCCGAAGCAGTTCCAGGACTCGGTCATGCAGATCCTGGAGAGCAACCCCTCGCTACTAGATGAGCACTCTGCAGGCGAATGGATCAGGATCATTGCGCAGTCTCAGAAGCCGGATGACGATGGATCGGCAGCCGCTCTGGTCTGAGAAACGAGTCATTGTCGGGGGTCATCGTTAGCTTCACCTTATAGCGTTCCCATAGCCGTGAGGATGTCCCGATGTCCACTGAAGCCCCCGCCCACAGAGCGGAAACAGTCGATTCCGTCTCAAAGAAGCTGCTTGTCAGCAACACCGCTCTCGCGATATCAGCCGGCCTGGTTCTGCTCTCGGTGATTCGCGTCTACTACTTCTGCAACTTCGATGTGCAGGTTGCTCTTGCAACACTTTCGGTGGCCAACCGCACGCAGGTGCTGATCTCCACGATGTTCAACTTCATCACCACAGTCGTGCCGTTCCTCTTCACTATGCCCGCCGTTCGGCGATGGCTGTGGGCCGGCAATTCGAACGATGCCTCTCCTCTGCTGACTCTCCGAACAGCATTGATCTGGGTACCGCTCACTCCCCTGGTCGCGCTTTCAATGTCCATCCCGGTGGCATTCGGCTGGTTCCTCGGCGCAGCTTCTCTGTTCATCGTGCGCAAGGTGAGGAAGAGCGAGAAGCCCCCAAAGAAGCCAGCTTCAGTCATGCTCAATCCGGTCTGGATCATGTCGACCCTCGCCGGTTTTCTGATCCTCTTCACCCTCTACACGCCATGGCAGGCACGCGAAGCGATCACCATTGCGGGCGAGCCCACGGTCGGATACGTGATCGGAGAACAAGCCGGCCAGACGCTGATCCTGGACTACGACAAGAAGGCGATGTGGGTTAAGACGAGCGACGTTGGGACCCGGGAGCTTTGCAAGCCCACGACCTCTTGGTACTCGGGCACGTTGGCCTCCATCACGAACCCCGCCGGCGTTGACTGCCTCGCGTTGGTCGACTGACCCTGCATGCTCAGAGCGTGGACGATGACGACTTCGCAGTTTCGAAGGATGAGACCCTTACCGACGATCACCTCGTCCTGTGGTTCTTTGACCGTCTGAACGACTGGACTGACGAAGACGATAACGCCGGCTACCGGCTCGAGGTCGAGAAGCTGCTGCTGGCGATCTGGACAGTGCCCGCACGCGAGGTAGGCCTCGCCAAAGAGATCAGGCGCGACGTGCAGGCTTTGTTCGATCGCATCACGGACCAGCTCGTCTTTCAGCCTCCGGAGTGGATCGCGTCGTTCTTCTGATCCGCCTAGCCGGGAGTACATAGGGGGCTCTGTAATGACGCATGGCGAGCTGAAGCACTTGTAGCCAGAGCCAAGAAGTGGCTCCGACCCCGACCCCGATCCCGATCCCTTGCAGAGTTCGAAGCCGTGGCCACTGCCCTTCAGGCAAATGCGATGCTACAAGAGGAGGTACAGGAGGCTCCCTAGCTACCGGTTGGGAACGTTGCATTGAGCCAAGCTGTGAAGAGTTCTAGCCCTGGCTGAGAAGATGAGCGCACAAGCCGCGAAGCTGAATGACACGAACCGCGACACCGCGTAGATCTGGCAAAGATCTGGCACGGAGCCCCGTTTTGGCCCTGCTAGCTACACAAAAGACCTGATCAGCTGGCTGGTAAACTTCCAGTACTCCAGAATTCGAGGAACCCGCCGTGCCCAAGCAGTCCAACACTCCCCCTCCCGCACCGGCCGAGCCGGTCATCGGCAAGGGCGTACGCACCCCCACGCGCCGCGAGCGCGAGGCGGCCAACAAGCGGCCGCTCGTGCCGACCGACCGCAAGGAGGCGCGTCGCCAGTCGCGCAGCCAGCTCGCCGTCGAGCGCGACAAGGCGCGGATCGGCATGGCCAACGGCGACGAGCGCTACCTGATGACCCGGGACAAGGGTCCGACCCGTCGCTTCGTCCGCGACTACGTGGATGCGCGGACCGGCATCGGCGAGGCGTTCATGCCCGTCCTGCTGATCTTCATCGTCATGACGGCGATCCCGAGCAAGGAGGTGCAGTTCTACGGCATCTTCGTGGTCTACGCGTTCCTCATACTCGTGATCATCGACTCGCTGATCCTGGCCGTGACGGTGCGACGCAAGGTGCGGGAGAAGTTCGGCGCCGACGTCTCCGTCAAGGGCCTCGGCCTCTACGCGGCGATGCGCAGCGTGTACTTCCGCCGGCTTCGCACGCCGAAGCCGCAGGTCAAGCGCCGAGAGTTCCCGAGCTGACGATGGACTGACCCGTCCTAGCGGGTCAGTTCGCCGTACTTCGCCAGCTCGCGATTGATGCCGCGCGCCCAGAACGGGCCGCGGTAGAGGTAGGCCGTGTAGCCCTGGACCAGGGTCGCCCCTGCCGCGAGACGCTCGCGGACGTCGGCGCTGGTGTCCACTCCCCCGACGGAGATCAGGCACAGGTCGGCGGGCACCACGGAGCGCAGCAGGCGGAGCACCTCCAGAGCGCGAGCGGCGAGCGGCCGCCCCGACAGACCGCCCGCGCCGGCCGACTCGATTCGACTCGGATCGCTGCGGAGTCCCTCGCGCGAGATGGTCGTGTTCGTCGCGATGATCCCGTCGAGGCCGAGTCGCACCGCGAGCTGCGCGAGATGCACGATCTCCTCGTCCTGCAGGTCCGGGGCGATCTTGACGAGGAGCGGAACCGATCCGATCTCCTCGCGTACCGCGACGAGCAGCGGCTCGAGCCTGTCGAGCTCCTGGAGTCCGCGGAGTCCGGGGGTGTTCGGCGAGCTGACGTTCACCACCATGTAATCGGCCAGGGGCGCAAGGGTCCTCGCGCTCCGCCGGTAGTCGGCCTCCGCGTCGTCGACCTCGACCACACGGCTCTTGCCGATGTTGACGCCGATCACGGGCAGGGATGGGGCCCGGCGGGTGCGGACGAGCTCCTCGGCTGCGGCCTCCGCACCGTGGTTGTTGAACCCCATCCGATTGATCACCGCCCGGTCTTCGACGAGCCGGAACAGGCGGGGAGTCGGGTTGCCCGGCTGCGCGTGCGCGGTGACCGTGCCGATCTCGACGTGGCCGAAGCCGAACTGGCCGAGCCCGCGGATGGCGCGCGCATCCTTGTCGAAGCCCGCCGCTAGGCCGAACGGAGACGGGAAGGTCTGCCCGAGGGTCCGGACGGCCAGCCGGGCGTCGGGTGCGCAGAGACGCCGGATGATCCAGCCGAGCCCGGTGCGCGGCAGCAGCCGGATGACCTCGTAGGCGAGGTGGTGGGCGCGCTCGGGATCCATCCGGACGAGGATCAGGCGGAACAGCAGGCGGTACACGGGCGCGATCAGCTCCGGGGCAGAAGGTCGTCAGGCCGCGGACGTCCGCGGTGTAGGAGGGTGGGCTCAGTCGTGCTCGGCGGGGCGCGGGGCGCCCACCGGGCGCTCGACGCGCAGCAGGGTGATGGCCTCTTCGAAGTCGTCGAGGGAGTCGAAGCTCTGGTAGACGCTCGCGAAGCGCAGGTAGGCCACCTCGTCCAGCTCCCGGAGCGGCGCGAGGATCGCCAGGCCGATGTCGTTCGCCTCGACCTGCGACGCGCCCGTGGCGCGGATGGCCTCTTCGACCCGCTGGGCGAGCAGGGCCAGGTCGCTGTCGGTCACCGGACGTCCCTGGCACGCCTTGCGCACACCCGACATGACCTTCTCGCGGCTGAACGGCTCGAGCACGCCGTTGCGCTTGATGACGTTGAGGCTGGCGGTCTCTGTGGTGCTGAACCTGCGTCCGCACTCGGGGCACTGACGGCGGCGGCGGATCGCGAGCCCGTCGTCGCTGACCCGGGAGTCGACCACCCGGGTGTCGGCATTGCGGCAGAAAGGACAGTGCATGGTGCCACCAGGCTACGGGACGCGGGCGAGCCGGTGGCGGCGGGATCCGCGCGCCGGTCACGCTCTCAGCGAGCACTCGGAACGGTCGGTCGGTGAGTCTCGGACCGCCAGCGATCGGACCGAGAGCGGGAGCGGGACTCAGTCGAAGGACCCGGCCGCACCGAACCTTCGCTCAGTCCGGAAAGCGTGCGGCCACAGCCTCGCCGTGGGCGGGCAGACCCTCCGCATCGGCGAGGGCCACGATGTCGTCGCGCACCGCGGCGAGGGCGCTCTCGCTGTAGCGGATGATCTGCTGCGGTCGGAGGAAGGTGTAGGCACCGAGCCCGGACGAGAAGCGCGCCCCTCCCCCGGTCGGCAGCACGTGGTTGGAGCCGGCGAGGTAGTCGCCGAGGCTCACGGGCGAGTTCGCGCCGAGGAAGATCGCTCCGGCGCTCTCGATGCTGTCGAGCACCCGCTCGGGGCTCTCGGTCACGATCTCGAGGTGCTCCGGCCCGTAGGCGTTGCTGAAGGCGATGGCGGCGGTCAGGTCGTCGACGAGCACGATGGCCGACTGCTCCGCGGACAGCGAGACGGCCACCCGCTCCGCTGCGGCGGTCCTGGCGGCCAGCTCGGGCAGCAGGGCGACGACCGCGTCCGCCAGCTCGGTCGAGTCGGTGACGAGGATGGCGGCCGCCAGCTCGTCGTGCTCCGCCTGACTGATGAGGTCCATGGCGACGAGCCGCGGATCGGCGCTGGCGTCGGCGATGATCAGGATCTCGGTGGGGCCCGCTTCCGAGTCGATGCCGACCCTGCCGTGGACCAGTCGCTTGGCGGCCGCGACGAAGACGTTGCCGGGGCCGGTGATGACGTCCACCGGATCGAGCGAGAGGTCCGGCACGCCGTAGGCGAGGGCGCCGATCGCACCCGCCCCGCCCATCGCGTACACCTCGTCGATCCCGAGGAGTCCTGCTGCGCCGAGGATCACGGGGTGCACGGAGCCGTCGAACTGCCGCTGCGGCGGGGAGGCGATCGCGATCGATCCGACGCCGGCGACCTGCGCCGGCACCACGTTCATGACGACGCTGGAGGGGTAGACGGCCTTGCCGCCGGGGACGTAGAGGCCCACCCGGCCGACGGGCTGCCAGCGCTGGACGACCTCGGCGCCCTCCGCCAGGGTCGTGATGCCGCCGGCGGGGATCTGCGCCTCGCTCGCCCGGCGGACCCGGTCGATCGCCTCCTCGAGGGCGGTGCGCACGGCGCGGTCGAGCTGGCCGAGGGCGAAGCCGATGTCCCGCGCGTGGATGCGGATCCGGGTCGGACGGACGCCGTCGAAGCGCTCGGCCTGGTCGAGCAGGGCGAGCTCGCCCCGACTGCGCACATCGTCGATGAGGGCGGCGGCCGCGGCTCCGGCCGACGCGGGGTCGACTGTCGCTCGAGGGATGATCGCAGCCAGCTCGGCCTTGGAGGAGCTGGTCGCGCGGAGGTCGACGGAGTGCATCATGGCGCGGTCAGTCTACCGAGGGCGCTGCGGGCCCCTCTGTGCTCGCGACCCGAGCGGGGCGTAACGAATCCTCGCGGGACCGGCGCATCTGACACGCTTGAGGAGCCGCACGGAATAGGGACGGCCCGAACGACGCTGACTTCGAGGAACATGAACGAGACTTTCGCGGCCGACGACGTCGCCGCCTTCAAACAGGCCTTCCGACGGCACGCCGCCGGGGTGTCCATCGTGACCGCACGCGACACCGACGGCACGCCCGTCGGCTTCACCGCCACCTCGCTGGCATCCCTCGCCGCGGTCCCGCCGCTCGCGAGCTTCAACATGGCGCGGATCGCGAGCACGTTCGGAGCGATCGAGAACACCGAGTGGGTGGCGATCCACATGCTCGGCGCCCGCAGCCGGCACCTCGCCCAGAAGCTCGCCGGCCCCGCAGAGGAGCGATTCCTCGGCGACCACTGGCACGAGGGCCCGCACGGCCTGCCGATCATCGACGGCGCCACCGCGTGGATGGCGGGTCGCATCGTGGCACGGGTCCCGGTGGAGAACAACGCGGTGATCGTGGTGCAGATCGAAGAGGGAGCGCTCGGCGAGGACGACGCCCCGCTGCTCTACCACGAGCGCGCGTACCACGCTCCGCGGCCGCTGGACTGACGCCCGAGGGCCTCGATACGGGTGGCCACCTTTCGGTGGTCGAGGAGGGCGCCCCGCGCCCGTCTCGAGACCGGCCGAACCCTCGCCAGCGGCCATCGTCATGGACTCGGCAACCGGTCTCGAGACGCGCCGTAGACGGCACTCCTCGACCAACGAGGGGGCCTGAGCGAATCACCGGCCTCGATTCACCCAGCCACAGACGTTGGTCGAGGAGGCCGTTCACGGCCGTCTCGAGACCGGTCGAACCGGAGAAGCGTCGTTGACCGGCGCGCACCCCTCAGCCCAGGCAGCCCGGGCCCAGGAGGGACTTGAGCTCCCCGTAGAGGTCGGCGGAGACGTCGACGCGGTAGGGCAGCTCGAAGACCCGCATGTTGCCCGAGCCGAGCAGCTGCAGGCGCACCTCGGTGTTCCCGCTGTGCCGGATGAGGACGTCGCCGAGCGCCTTGACGGTGTCGGTCGTGGCACGCGTGTCCTGCAGTGAGAGAGTCAGATGCCCTGATCCGAGGCCTGTTCCCATGTCGGGCGTCGACAGGCTGTACGCGTGGAGGTTCATGCTGTCCTCGCGCTGGCTCACCCGGCCGCGGACGACCACCACGGTGTCGGTGGCGAGGGCCGGCGCGAACTCCTGGTACGCCTTGCCCATGAACATGACCGTGATCGTGCCGCCGAAGTCCTCGACCTCGACCATCCCGTACTGATTGCCCGAGTTCTTGGCCGTGCGGTGCTGGACCTCGGTGACGAGCCCGGCGATGGTGACCGTCTCTCCGTCGGAGACCGTCTCGCCCGCCAGCACGTCGGTGATGTTGCTGCTGGCGTGCTTGGCCAGCTGCAGCTCGAGCCCGGCGAGCGGGTGATCGGAGACGTAGAGGCCGAGCATCTCGCGCTCGAAGGCGAGCTTGTCCTTCTTGGCCCACTCGGGGCGGTCGGGCACCTTGTCGGGCTCGTCCTCGAAGTCGAAGACGCCGCCGAACAGGTCGACCTGGCCGTTCGCCTCATTGCGCTTGATCGAGACGGCCGCCTCGACCGCGTCCTCGTGGATCTCGAGCAGTCCGCGGCGGGTGGCGCCGAGCGAGTCGAAGGCGCCCGCCTTGATCAGCGATTCGACGGTGCGCTTGTTGGCCACGACGAGCGGCACCTTGCGCAGGAAGTCATGGAACGAGGTGAAGGCGCCCTTCTCCTCGCGAGCGATCCTGATCTGCTCGACCACGTTGAAGCCGACGTTGCGGACGGCGCCGAGGCCGAACCGGATGTCGTCGCCGACGGCCGCGAAGAAGCCGATCGACTCGTTGACGTCGGGCGGGAGCACCTGGATCTTCATCCGGCGGCACTCGTTGAGATAGATCGCGAGCTTGTCGCGGGCGTCGCCGACGCTCGTCAGCAGGGCGGCCATGTACTCGGCCGGGTAGTGCGCCTTGAGGTAGGCGGTCCAGTAGCTGAGCACCCCGTAGGCGGCCGAGTGCGCCTTGTTGAAGGCGTAGTCGGAGAACGGCAGCAGGATGTCCCACAGCGTCTTGACCGCGGCGTCGGAGTAGCCGTTGGCGTTCATGCCGCCCTTGAAGCCCTCGAACTGCTTGTCGAGCTCGGACTTCTTCTTCTTGCCCATGGCGCGACGCAGGAGGTCGGCCTGGCCGAGCGAGTAGCCGGCCAGCACCTGGGCGATCGACATGACCTGCTCCTGGTACACGATCAGCCCGTAGGTGGTGCCGAGCACCTCCTGGAGCGGCTCCTCCAGCTCGGGGTGGATCGGCACGATCTCCTGCAGCCTGTTCTTGCGCAGGGCGTAGTTCGTGTGGGAGTTGGCGCCCATCGGGCCCGGTCGGTACAGCGCGCCGACGGCGGAGATGTCCTCGAAGTTGTCGGGTTTCATCATGCGCAGCAGGGCGCGCATCGGTCCGCCGTCGAACTGGAAGACGCCGAGGGTGTCACCGCGGGCGAGCAGCGCGAAGGTGTCGAGGTCGGTGAGCTCGAGGTGCTCGAGGTCGGGCCGGAGGCCGCGGTTTGCCTGGATGTTGTCGAGCGCGTCGTCGATGATCGTGAGGTTGCGCAGCCCCAGGAAGTCCATCTTGATCAGGCCCAACGACTCGCAGGCCGGGTAGTCGAACTGGGTGACGATCTGGCCGTCCTGCTCCCGCTTCATGATCGGGATGATGTCGACGAGCGGCTCGCTCGACATGATGACGCCGGCCGCGTGCACGCCCCACTGGCGCTTGAGGTTCTCGAGGCCGAGGGCGGTGTCGAACACGGTCTTCGCATCGGAGTCGGTCTCGATGACGGTTCGGAGGTCGATGGCCTCCTTGTAGCGCTCGTGGCTCTTGTCGAAGACGCCGGTGAGCGGGATGTCCTTGCCCATGATCGCGGGCGGCATGGCCTTGGTGAGCTTGTCGCCCATCCCGAACGGGAAGCCGAGCACGCGCGAGCTGTCCTTGAGCGCCTGCTTGGCCTTGATCGTGCCGTAGGTGACGATCTGGGCGACGCGGTCGCTGCCGTACTTCTCGGTCACGTACTTGATGACCTCGCCGCGACGGCGCTCGTCGAAGTCGACGTCGAAGTCGGGCATCGAGACGCGGTCGGGGTTGAGGAAGCGCTCGAAGATCAGGCCGTGCTGCAGCGGGTCGAGATCGGTGATCCGCATGGCGTAGGCGACCATCGAGCCGGCACCCGATCCACGCCCCGGTCCCACTCGGATGCCGTTGTTCTTCGACCAGTTGATGAAGTCGGCGACGACGAGGAAGTAGCCGGGGAAGCCCATCTGCAGGATGACCCGGGTCTCGTACTCGGCCCGGGCGCGCACCTCGGCGGAGATTCCGTCGGGATAGCGGTACTGCAGCCCCTTCTCGACCTCCTTGATCAGCCAGGTGTCCTCGTTCTCGCCCTCCGGGCAGGGGAACCGCGGCATGTAGTTCGCGTCCTGGTCGAACTCGACGTCGCAGCGCTCGGCGATGAGCAGCGTGTTGTCGCAGGCCTCGGGGTGGTCGCGGAACAGGTGGCGCATCTGGTCGGCGGACTTGAGGTAGAACTCGTCCGCGTCGAACTTGAACCGGTTCGGGTCGTCGAGCGTGGTGCCCGACTGGACGCAGAGCAGCGCCGCGTGCGAGGTCGAGTCGTGGGCATGCGTGTAGTGCAGGTCGTTCGTGGCGACCAGCGGCAGGTCGAGGTCCTTGGCGAGTCGGATGACGTCGGACATCACGCGCTTCTCGATGCCGAGGCCGTGATCCATGATCTCGGCGAAGAAGTTCTCCCGGCCGAAGATGTCGCGATAGTCGGAGGCCGCCTTCTTGGCCTCCTCGTACTGGCCGAGCCGGAGGCGGGTCTGGATCTCGCCGCTCGGGCAGCCGGTGGTGGCGATCAGGCCGTCGGAGTACTGGCTGAGCAGCTCGCGGTCCATCCGGGGCTTGAAGTAGTAGCCCTCGAGCGACGCGCGGCTCGAGAGGCGGAACAGGTTGTGCATGCCCTGGGTCGTCGAGGACAACAGGGTCATGTGCGTGTAGGCGCCCGCACCCGACACGTCGTCCTCGCCGCCGTTGCCCCAGCGGATGCGCGTCTTGTCGCCACGGGCTGTGCCGGGAGTGAGGTAGGCCTCCGTGCCGATGATGGGCTTGATGCCGGCGGCCTTGGCGGTCTTCCAGAAGTCGAACGCGCCGAACACATTGCCGTGATCCGTCATCGCGACGGCGGGCATGCCCTGCTCTACTGCGGCATCGATCAGGGGTTTCACCCGGGCCGCGCCGTCGAGCATGGAGTACTCGGTGTGGACGTGCAGGTGGACGAACGAGTCGGTGCCGGTGGCCACGGAGCAGCGGTTCCTCTCGACGGGAGCGTGTTCGGGCGCACGCGGACGGGTCGGGTTCGGGTGGAGTCTGGGCAGTCTAATCGGGGCCGCGGACACCGACGGCGGCCCCTCCGACCGTCATCGGCGCGTCGATTATCACGGTTCAGGCGTTCGACGACGGATCAGGTGAGAATCGCCTGATCCGTGTTCGAAATCCCAGAATCGCCTGAACGGTGGAAGTGCTCAGTCGGATTCGAGGACGGTCAGGGCGTGTCGCAGGTCGGCAGGGTAGGTGCTCTCGAAGAGCACCCGCTCCCCCGTCGACGGGTGCTCGAAGCCGAGTCGCATGGCGTGCAGCCACTGCCGCGTGAGCCCCAGCCGCTCCGACAGCCGGGGATCGGCGCCGTACATCGCGTCGCCGACGCACGGGTGACGATGCGCGGCCATGTGCACCCTGATCTGATGCGTGCGACCGGTCTCGAGGTGGATCTCGAGCAGCGTCGCCGCGCGGAACGCCTCGAGCGTCTCGTAGTGGGTGACCGAGGGCTTGCCGTCGGCCGTGACCGCGAACTTCCAGTCGGATCGCGGGTGGCGTCCGATGGGCGCGTCGATGGTTCCTGCCGTCGGATCGGGGTGTCCCTGCACCACCGCGTGGTAGATCTTCTCCACCTCGCGCTCCTTGAAGGCGCGCTTGAGGAAGGTGTAGGCGTGCTCGCTCTTGGCGACGACCATCAGCCCGCTCGTTCCGGCATCGAGCCGGTGCACGATCCCGGCGCGCTCGGCGGCGCCCGAGGTGCTGATCCGGAAGCCGGCGGCGGCCAGAGCGCCGAGCACGGTCGGACCGGTCCAGCCCGGCGACGGATGCGCGGCGACGCCGACGGGCTTGTCGATCACGACGATGTCATCGTCGTCGTAGACGATGCCGAGGTCGGGCACGGCGATGGGCTCGATCTGCACGGCCCGCTTCTCCACCCACTCCACCTCGAGCCAGGAGCCGGCGGACAGCCGATCCGACTTGCCGACGACCCGGCCGTCGAGCTGCACTCCCCCGGTCTCGGCGATCTCCGCCGAGACGGTGCGGGAGAAGCCGAGCAGCTTCGCGAGCCCCGCGTCGACCCGCTCGCCCTCGAGGCCGTCGGGCACCGGGAAGCTGCGCGACGAGGTGACCTCTGCCATCTCAGACGCCGTCGGAGGTCGGCTGTTCGGGGCTGACGGCGCGCTCCGGCGCTCCACCCGTGCCTGCGCCGCTCTTCGCCGCCGATGGGCCGTCGCCGCGGTGCCGACGGGTCGATGCGGCCCTAGTGCCGTCGAGCCCGATCCCGCGGAGGGTGAGCAGGATGAACAGGCCCATGCTGGCGACGATGGCCATGTCCGCGACGTTGAAGATCGCGGGGAAGCCGTAGATGCTGATGAAGTCCACGACATGCCCGACGCCGAAGCCCGGATCGCGGAACAGGCGATCCGTCAGGTTTCCCGTGGTGCCGCCGAGGAGCAGCCCGAACAGGACCGCCCAGCCGGTGGAGCGGATCCGACGCGCGAACCAGATGATGAACACGGCGACGGCGGTGGCGATGATCGAGAAGATCCAGGTGGATCCGCTCGCCAGCGAGAAGGCCGCGCCCGAGTTGCGCACGAAGAAGAACTGCAGGATCTCGCCGAGAACCGGGGTGCGCACGCCGGGCTCCAGATTGGCGACCACCCACGCCTTGCTCAGCTGGTCGGCACCATAGAGGGCGACCGCGACGAGGGCGACGACGAGCAGGGCTCGAAGGCTGACGCGTGTGCGGGTCGAACCGCCCGCTGGATCCGGATCGCCGCCGGGGACAGCCGAAGCCCCGGCACCGGATCCGGTGTCGGGGCTGCTGCCTGCGGGGCTGCTGTCCAGAGAGCTGTCGCCCACCGGGCTCGTGCTCATCGGGTCGCGGCTCTCGCCGCCGTCGTCGGGAGCGGCGCCGTCCTCAGGACCCAAAGGCCTGGTAGCTCTGCGGCTGACTGACGTTCATGTTGCCGTAGTTGCCGGTCGTGTTGATGTTGGAGGCGTCGAGGTCGCGCAGCTGCCCCTCGATGTAGCCCTTGAGCTTCTGGCGGTATTCGCGCTCGAAGCTGCGCAGCTCGTCGATGCGGTGCTCGAGCAGGGCGCGCTCCTGATCGAGCGAGGAGATCTGCGAACGCTGCTTGGCCTCTGCCTCGGCGACGACGCGGGCCGCCGTGGCGTGTCCCTCGGCGATGAGCGCGTCGCGCTTCTCGATTCCCTCGCGGACGTGCTCCTCGTGCAGGCGACGGGCCAGCTGGAGGAGGTTGTTGGTGTTGGAGGGATCGATGGCGCTCGCGTCGACCTGGGCGGTCGGGTACGGGAGGGCGGCCGGTGCGGGGGCGGGCTGCATGTGCGCTCCCGGCTGCTCGGCGGTGATGGGGGCGGGTCCGCCGCCGCCGCTGCGCTGCAGCTCGGCGATGCGGGACTCGCTGGCGATCAGGCGCTGACGGAGGTCTTCGTTCTCCTGGTTGAGACGGCGCAGCTCGACGACGACCTCATCGAGGAAGTCGTCGACCTCGTCCTGGTCATACCCCTCACGGAACTTGGTCGGCTGGAATCGCTTGTTGACGACGTCTTCTGGCGTGAGGGCCATGTTGCCACCTTAGAAAGAACTCGCTCGGAAGCGGGAATGAGTGCAGGAAATGGATGAAGTTGGGATGGTGCGACGCTATCCGGCCGTCGGATGATTGCCCCTCGCGAGACTCCCCGTCTCTCGAACATCATCCGCCTTGGCCGCGGTCGCGTAGGAACACGATATCGGAGCGGCCCTGAGTGCCGACGGATTGAGGCGACAAATCATCGTGCCGGGCGCGCCGCACGCGGGCTCACTGGAGGAAGGAGACCGCGTACATGCCGATGATGACGAGCAGCATCGTGAGGCTCCAGCCGAAGTCGAGCGACAGCGGCCCGACCCGCAGCGGCGGTATGAGGCGGCGGAAGAATCGGATCGGCGGATCGGTCACGGTGTAGGTGTACTCGGCGACGACGAGGAGGGCGCCACGGGGGCGCCAGCCGCGCGAGAGCCCCTGCACGAGGTCGAGGACGAAGCGGGCCCACATCGTGAAGAAGTAGATCAGCAGCACGAAGTAGAGGATGAGGCCGACGGTCGCCAGCGCACTTGAGGTCACCCGCCCATTATCCGGGGCTCACCAGGTGCGATCCGGACAGCGCTCGCCGGAAGCGGCAAACGGCACCGAGTCGAGGCCCGAAGGAGGAGGACGGGAGCACGACGGGCCGGAGGTCGGTTCGGTGGTCGGGAAGGAAGACGGGAAGGGCTCGTCAGCCCTTCCCGTCTCTTCGGATTCGGCGGGACTCGTCAGCCCTGCGTCATCCGGAAGTCGGGGGGATTTTGTGGTGCGGGTGGTGCGGGTCTCCAGGAATGGAGGGGGTGCTCAGCGCGGTCACTGCCTGTCGGGACTGCTCGTGCGCTGTTCGTTCGTGAAGCGGGTGATGCCGGTACTGCGGGGTGGTGCTGATGCTGCGGAGCTCGGTCGGGGAAACGGCGACCGGACTGTTGGGCTGTCCGACGGGGAAGAGGGACGGTGCCCCGTGAGGCGCGGTGGCATCGCGGGGGCGATGCCGGGTCGAGGCGGGCTAGTCGAGGTCGGGGTCGGCCGGGTTCGTGTCTCCTGAGATGTTGATGTGGGCGGGCGACAGCAGGAACACCTTGTTGGTGACCCGCTCGATCTTTCCGAACAGCCCTTGCGAGAGGCCGCTCGCGAAGTCGATGAGCCGACGGGCGTCGGCCTCCGACATCTGCGAGAGGTTGATGATCACCGGGATGCCGTCGCGGAAGCTCTCCGCGATGGACTGCGCGTCGCGGTACTGACGCGGGTGGACGGTGAGGATCTCGTTCATCTCGGCGGGAGGTGCCGAGCGGGACGTTCGCTTGGGCAGCGCGGTGACGGTAGCCCGCTGTTGAAGCGGCGCCACCGCCTGAGGCGCCGCGGGGGCGGCGGGGATATCGGGCTCGTCGTCGTAGTACTCGTCGTCGGCGAGACCGAGGTAGACCATCGTCTTTTTGATGGGATTGGACATGAAGCTGGTTCCTCCGGGTGGCGTGTTCCCCGAGATTAAGGGAGCGCCGGGCGGGACCCGGTAATGGCTGTCCCGACCCTGAGGTGTGTCGCCCCGACCTCGATGGCCGTTTCGAAGTCGCCGGACATGCCCGCCGAGATGAACCTCGAGGAGGGCGAGACGGCGCGGATCTGCTCGGCGAGCTCCCGGAGCCGCATGAACGCGCGGATCGGCTCCATTCCGAGCGGCGCCACGGCCATCGGCCCGAGCAGTCGGAGCGACTCGGATGCGACGATCCGCTCGGTCAGCGCGGCCAGATCCGCGGGAGCCACGCCACCCCTACTGGGGTCAGCTGAGGACCTCTCATCGAGGTCGATCTGGAGGAACACGTCCGTCCGCGTGTCGTCCTCCACGGAGCCGCGATCGGAGGTGCGCCTTCCGAGCGCGTCGGCCAGCTCGGGCCGGTCGACTGAGTGGATGACGGAGGCGTACTCGCGGACCTGTCGGGCCTTCTTGGTCTGCAGCTGCCCGACGAAGTGCCATCTGAGGTCGTCGGGCGTCGTGGGGTCGGCGGCGAGTTCGGCGGCCTTCTGGCGCGCCTCCTGGTGGCGGTTCTCACCGAAGTCCCGCACGCCGAGGTCGATGAGGTCGCGCACCAGCTCGACGGGGTGGAACTTGGTGATCACGATGAGGGTGAGCTCGTCGGCGGAACGGCCGGAGCGGACCGCGCTCTGCGCGATCCGCTCCTGGACCTCTGCCAGCCTCTCGGCCAGCGCGGTGGGATCTGTCACCTCAGAATCCTGTCATCCCGGAGAGGGGCGCCTGACGCGCGATCTCCGAAGGCGACGCTTCTGGGCTCCAACTCCCGTGCCTGCTTACTTGAGGAAGTCGGGGATGTCGAGGTCGTTGTCGTCCTCGTCGTAGCCGTGATCCATCTCGGTGGTCTGAGTGAGGGTGGTGACGTCTGCGACGGCCGCCCACTCCTGCGAACCCGTGCCCGGGTCGGGGTTGCTCGCGTTGGACGAGCCGCCGTTGCCCTGGCCCGAGGCGACGGCACCGGTCAGCACGGGAGCGGTGAGGTTGGTTCCGGCGAGCGCGTTGGCCGTGGCGACGGCGACCGCAGCGGTGCTGGCGGGCGACGCGGACTCGACGAAGTTGGTGCGCCGACCGTCGCGGTGCTGCTGCTGGTGCGGCTCTCCGCCGTCGAAGCCGGCCGCGATGACCGTCACCCGGACCTCGTCGCCGAGGGTGTCGTCGATGACGGCGCCGAAGATGATGTTGGCCTCGGGGTGCACGGCCTCCTGGACGAGCTTGGCCGCGTCATTGATCTCGAAGATGCCGAGGTTCGATCCGCCCTGGATGGACAGCAGCACGCCGTGCGCTCCGTCGATGCTCGCTTCGAGCAGGGGCGATGCGACGGCGAGCTCGGCGGCCTTGATGGCGCGATCGGCGCCGCGCGCCGAGCCGATGCCCATGAGGGCCGAGCCCGCGCCCTGCATGACCGACTTGACGTCGGCGAAGTCGAGGTTGATCAGTCCGGGGGTCGTGATCAGGTCGGTGATGCCCTGGACGCCGGCGAGCAGCACCTGGTCGGCCGTCTGGAAGGCCTCCATGATGCTGATGCCGCGGTCGCTGATCTCCAGCAGTCGGTCGTTGGGAACGACGATGAGGGTGTCGACCTCGTTCTTCAGCGCGTCGACCCCGCGCTCGGCCTGCGACTGACGGCGCTTGCCCTCGAAGCTGAACGGCTTGGTCACGACGCCGATGGTCAGCGCGCCGATGGCCTTGGCGATTCGGGCGACGACGGGGGCGCCGCCGGTTCCGGTTCCGCCGCCCTCCCCCGCGGTGACGAAGACCATGTCGGCGCCGGCGAGCGCCTCCTCGATCTCCTCGGCGTGGTCCTCGGCGGCACGACGCCCGACCTCGGGGTCGGCTCCTGCGCCGAGTCCGCGGGTGAGCTCGCGGCCGACGTCGAGCTTGACGTCGGCGTCGCTGAGCAGCAGGGCCTGAGCGTCGGTGTTGATGGCGACGAACTCGACGCCGCGCAATCCGAGCTCGATCATGCGGTTGACCGCATTCACGCCGCCGCCGCCGACGCCGACGACCTTGATCACGGCCAGGTAGTTCTGGTTGTTCGTCATTGCGGCCTCCGCTGTATGCACCTGAAAGGAGCGATAACCCTAAAGTTTGAGTTGAGGGTTATAGTTATGCCGGGTATGCATTTCCCCCACCGCTGACGCTACGCGCCCCGACCGACGACGTCCCCCAAGAGCGGGTGGTGTGTCGCGCCCTCCCCTCCTCCATGTGTACGTTCCTGCCCGATGTGCACGGAATTCCGTGCACATCCGTCCGCTTTCGTGCACATGATCCGGACCGGTCAGCGGATGATCCCGACGCCCGGGGAGCTGACGTCGTACTCGGTCACCGTCGTCGGGTGCTGGGCCAGCAGGGCCGTCAGGTGCTCCGCCTTCGTCGCGGAGTCGGAGGCGCTCCCCCAGACCACGCGCTGGCCGGTGTTCAGCTGCAGCGTCACGTCGTCGACCGTCCGGGCGGTGATCGAGTCCAGCTGGCCGAGCAGCTCGACAGGCAGCGCGGCCAGCACGGAGGACGCCGCCGTGAAGCCGACAGAGGTCCGATCGACCGCGGTCGTCCCGGTGCTGCCGGCGGATTCGAGTCGGATGAGCGGGAAGCCGGCCGGTCGCTCGCCGGTCGTCTGCACGGTGACCCCGGTCGCATCGACCAGCTCGTAGCCGGCTGCGGTCTGCACGGCGCCGATGGGAGTGCGCTCGACCACGCGGACGACGAGCGTGTCGGGCAGACGGCTCTCGAGCACGTAGCTGCGGATGATCGGGAATCCGGCCAGGTCGGCGGCGATCGTCGACCGGTCGAGGAGCGGCATGGGCGTGCCGAGCTGATCGTCGAGCACGGCCTCGACCTCCGTGGCGGAGAGCCGCGCGGCTCCCTCCACCGCGACGGTGCGCAGCGCGAACACCGGAGAGAACGTGCTGATCGCGACGACCGCCAGAACGGCCGTGACGGCACCGGTCAGCGCGAGCACGATGGCGCGACGACGGCGGGCCGTGTGCGTGAAGCGTCGGACCTCACCCCGTTCCACTCGGCGGCGGGCGCGCGAGGCGGCTCGAAGCGATGCCCTCACCTCGCGGTCGGTCAGCGCGCCGACATCCGTGGACGGTCCGTCCAGGCGCTCGGTGGCGTCTGCATCGGCGTCCGCGGCGGGGTCGGAGGTAGGGTCGGGGGCGAGCACGCGAGGCGGCGGCGAGGCAGCAGGCGTACGACGATCAGCGGGCCGCACCGTCGGCCGTTCGACGAGGACCTCTGTCGCGTCCTCGTCGGCGGACGCCGTCTCGGGCCCATCGAGCTGGCGGGTCGTCGCCGATGTGTCATCGGTGGGAGCTGAGGAACGAGTCGCGGAGGATGATGCGGCAGTTCGTCCGCGTGACCGCGCGGCGCGGATGGTGGGCGGCTTCGGCGACCGACCGGAAGCGCGGCCCGCCTTCGGCAGCGGTTCGGCGACCACCTCGGTCTCGACGTCCCCGGGCGCAGGCGACGGCGCTGATTCGCGCTTCTGAGCACGCGCAGGCGTGGACGGCGCAGCCGTCGACGGGGCCGTCGACGGGGCCTTCGACGGCGGTGGCGGCAGAGCGTCGTTCCGAGCAGGTGCCGACGCCGTGGAGCGCACCGGCGCACGCGGGGAAGAGCTCGCGGTCGAGACAGCAGGGGCAGCAGCAGAGGGCGGCGGAACGAACGAAGGCGACGGCGCAGCGGTTGTCCGCGTAGCGGTCGACGGCGTGGCAGGCGGCGCAGCGGACGCCGCAGGCGGCCTGGTCGGCGCAGCGGCGCGGGCTGCCGAGCCGCCCGATCGAGCCGTGACGATCGCCGTGGCGCCGTCGTCGAGCCCGCCATCCGGTCGGCTGCGGGTCGGAGCGGGCAGCGGCGAGGACTTCGACGAGAAGGCGGGGGTGGTGGACGACCCCGCGGCCGGGCGTCGTGACCGCTTGGCCTCCGCCGCCGCCTGGGCGACAGCGGCATCGGCGCGGGAGTCGGCAGCCGCCTGGGCCTCGGCCTCCGCCTTGTCGGCGGTGCGCTGCCGGATCGCCTGCACCTGGCTGGCGAGCCTCTCCGCCGCCTGCTGCTGCCGTTCGCGCACGGGGCCCGTGTCTCCGGTGCCGGAATCGCGGCCCTGACCTTCTGTCCCCGACTTCCCGCGGCGCGGGGCCTGACGCGCAGCGCCCGGATCGTCCCCATCGATCGTGCCGGCGTCGATCTCCGTGCCGTCTCCCCCGTCCCCGCCCCCGTCCCCGCCGAGTTCCGACTCGGTCATCCGCCGGCGGGCACCGTCGACAGGGAGCGCAGCACCTGAGGCACGATCTTGTAGACGTCGCCGCAGCTGAGCGTCATGACGATGTCACCCTCGCGGGCGATCTCCGCGGCGCGGGCGGCCGCCTCGGTCCAGTCGGGCAGGAAGGCGACCTTCGACTGGTCGACGAACTCGCGTGAGACGAATTCGCCGCTCACCCCGGGGATCGGATCCTCGCGGGCGCCGTCGACGTCGAGCACGATCGTGAAGTCGGCCAGTTCCTCGTACACGCTGGCGAACTGGGCCGACATCAGCTGGGTGCGGCTGAACAGGTGCGGCTGATGCACCGCGATCACGCGTCCCTCCCCCACCACCGAGCGGGCGGTGGCCAGGGCGGCCGCGGCCTCGGAGGGGTGGTGCGCATAGTCGTCGTAGACCCGCACGCCGCGCTCCTCGCCCTTGAACTCGAAGCGGCGCTTCGTGCCGCCGAACGCGGACAGGGAGCGTGCGACCTCCGCCTCGTCGAACCCCATGCCGACGAGGACGGTGAAGACGCCCGCGGCGTTGATGGCGTTGTGCCTGCCGGCGACCGCGAGGGAGACCGGGTAGCTCACGCCGCTCCAGTCGATGCTGAAGTCCACGCCGGTCGGGCCGGCGCCGATGTCGTGCACCCGGGCGTCGGCATCGGCGCTCTCGCCGAACGTCACCACGCGTCGGTTGGTGATCAGCTCGGCGATCCGCTGCGCGCCCGAGTCGTCGGAGGACAGCACGACGAACTCGGAGGCCCGGTCGGCGAAGATCCCGAACGCCGCATCGAACGCGCCGACGCTGCCGTAGTGCTCGAGGTGATCGGAGTCGACGTTGGTGATCAGCGCCACGGAGGTCTCGTAGAACAGGAACGATCCATCCGACTCGTCCGCCTCGAGGACGAAGAGGTCGCTGGCGCCGGTGCCCGCGCTGCGGCCGATGGACGAGATCACCCCGCCGTTGACGAAGCTGGGGTCGGCGCCGAGCTCGAGCAGCGCCGTGATGAGCATCCCGCCCGATGTCGTCTTGCCGTGCGCGCCGGCGACGGAGACGAGCCGCTTGCCGCGGGCCAGCCAGGCGAGCGCCTGCGAGCGGTGGAGCACGAGGATGCCGTGCTCCTTGGCCCAGACGTATTCGGGGTTGTCCACCCACAGCGCGCTGGTGACCACGATGACGTCGTGCGCCGCGGCGGAGAGCCCGCTGACATGGGCTGCGTCGTGGCCCACCGAGATGGCCGCGCCCGCCTCGCGCAGCCCGTCGAGGTAGGGGCCGTCCGCCTTGTCGGAGCCACTGACGGCGTGCCCGGCCTCGAGGAACATGCGGGCGATCCCGCTCATCCCGGACCCGCCGACGCCGATGAAGTGCACGGCGCCGATGGTCTCGGGCAGGCGGACGGAGGGGTCGGGCTTGAGGGGCATCGCTCTAACCTAGTTCCGCGGTCGAGTGCATCAGCCGACCCGCGCGCTCTGGGCGAGGTCGGTCATCCGGTCCGCGCCGTCGAGCACACCGACCGATTCCGCGGCGCGGGCCATCGCGGCGATCCGGGGCCGATCGGCGAGCAGGGGCACGAGGGTGCTGTCGACCCAGCCGGGCAGGAAGGCCGCGTCGTCGACGATCACTCCCCCGCCCGCATCGATGACTCCGCGGGCGTTGAAGCGCTGCTCGCCGTTGCCGACGGGGTAGGGCACGTAGACGGCGGCGATGCCGAGCGCGGTCAGCTCGCTCACCGTGGCGGCTCCCGCTCGGGAGACCGCGGCGTCGGCGGCGGAGAGCGCGAGCTCCATCCGGTCGCAGTAGTCGAGCATCCGATAGTGCGGGAGATTCGGATCGCTCACCTCTGACTTGCCGCCGACGATGTGCAGGACGCTCCAGCCGGCCGCGAGCAGCGCAGCGGCGGAGCCGACGACCGTCGCGTTGATCCGACGGGCGCCGAGCGATCCGCCGGTGACGAGCAGCACGGGGCGTTCGGGGTCGAGCCCGAAGTACTCCAGCGCCTCGGCCCTGCTCGCGGCGCGGTCGAGGGTCTCGATCTCGCGGCGAAGCGGCATCCCGACGACCTGTGCGCCTCGCAGCGGCGTTCCGGGGAACGCGACTCCGACGGCCGCGGTGAGCCGGCTGCCGAGGCGGTTGGCGATCCCCGGCTTGGCATTGGCCTCGTGCAGCGCGAGCGGAACGCGGGCGCGACGAGCGGCGAGATAGCCGGGAGCGGCCGCGTAGCCGCCGAAGCCGACGACGCGTTCGACGCCGCGCGCGGTGATCGTCTCGGTGACCGCGGCGACCGTGCGCTGGAAGGCGGGCGCGAAGCGCAGCGCTGCCCCGTTCGGCCGTCGGGGGAACGGAAGACGCGGGATCACGACCAGCTCGTAGCCGCGCGCCGGAACGAGGCGCGACTCGAGTCCCTCCTGGGTCCCGAGCACCAGCACGGTGTCCTCGGGAGCGCGGCGGCGGATGGTGTCCGCCACGGCGAGGAGCGGATTGACATGCCCGGCGGTTCCCCCGCCGGCGAGGAGCCAGGTGGTCATCGGCGACCGCCCGGGATCGGTCCGGACGCGCGGAGAGCGCCGCCCGCACCGGGCAGGGGCAGGTCGTCGAGCCTGCTCGGCAGCCGGCGCGCGAAGGACAGCGCGATCCCGATGGCGACCATGGTGGACACCAGTGACGACCCTCCTGATGAGATGAGCGGGAGCGGCACGCCCAGCACCGGGAAGATGCCGAGGACCACTCCGATGTTGAGCAGGGCCTGGGTGAGCACCCAGCCCATGATCCCGCCGGTGGCGACGCGCGCGAAGCCGTCGGACGTGCCGCCGATCGTCCGCACGAACCCGACCGCGAGCACGACGAAGAGGGCGAGCACGACGACCGCGCCGATGAGGCCGAGCTCCTCGCCGATCACCGCGAAGATGAAGTCGTTGTCGGCCTCGGGCAGCCAGGACCACTTGGCCTTCGAGTTGCCGAGCCCGACGCCGAGCACTCCCCCGGCTGCGAGGGCCCACTGGCCGTGGATGACCTGCCAGCAGGTGTCGAGGTAGTCGGCCGAATTGGAGCAGCCGTTGAGCCACGAGTCGATGCGCTTGATCCGGGATTCGCTCAGCCGCGAGAAGATCACCGCGAGCGCGCCGGCCGCGACGAGAGCGGTGGCGAGATAGCGCTTGCGCACCCCGGCGATGAGCAGGGCGCTGAAGGTGATCGCCATCATGACGATGACGGTGCCGAGGTCCTTGCCCGCCAGGACCAATCCGATCAGGACCAGCACGGGCGAGATCCTGATCAGCAGCTTGACGGGTCCGTGCGGGCGCTGCTGGTGCCAGGCCAGGGTGGAGGCGAGCCAGAGGATGATAGCGAGCTTCGCGAACTCCGAGGGCTGGACGTCGGTGACGCCGAGCGAGAGCCAGTTGCGGTTGCCGCCGTAGCCGAAGCCGAGCGGGGTGAAGACGAGCAGCTGGAAGATCATGGCGACGAGCATCGCGAAGGGGGCGATCCGGCGGTACAGCAGGGTGGGCGCTCGGGACGCGATGAGCATGAGCGGCAGTCCGAGTGCCGCGGCCATGCCCTGCGTGAGGACGGCTGCGAAGAAGGTGTTGCCGCTGGCGAGCGATTCGACCGATGACGAGGACAGCACCATCACGAGGCCGAACGCCACGAGGAAGAGGGTCGTGCCGCCCAGCAGGACGTAGGTGCTGGAGTCCGCGGCCAGAGCGGCGGGCAGTGCGATCCTGGCGCGGAAGCCCGCGGGTCGCGCGTCGACGTCCGACGTCTCGCGATCCGTCGAGGACTCCGGACCGACCGTCGACAGCTGCACGTCTCGGATGCCGGGCGTCTGCAGGTCCGGCCCATCGGGACGGGCCCGAGGCGGCGCGGGAGGAGTGCGGGTCATGCGCTGCCTCTCCTGGATCTTCTGGCCGAGCCGAAGCGGATCGGATGGGCTCCGGCGAGCGGACTCGGGCCGGACCCAGCCCGGCGGGTCAGGCCAGCAGGTCTCGAACGGCTGCCGCGAACCGGCTGCCCCGGTCGCCGTAGTCGGTGAACTGGTCCATCGAAGCGGCTGCTGGGGCGAGCAGGACCACGTCGCCGGTCTGGGCGACACCGGCCGCCAGACGGGCGACGGTCGGCATGATCGATTCAGTCTGACCCGCCTCGACTTCGAGGAGGGGCACGTCGGGCGCGTGTCGCGCGAACGCCTCGAGCACCGGAGCGCGGTCGACGCCGATCACGATCGCGGCGCGCAGCCGCTCCTTGCGGGCCGCCACCATCGCGCCGATGTCGACGCCCTTGAGCAGTCCGCCCACCACCCAGACGACGGAGGGGAAGGCCCCGAGAGAGGCATCCGCGGCGTGCGCGTTCGTCGCCTTGGAGTCGTCGATCCAGCGGATCCCGTCGCGCTCCGCGACCAGCTCGATCCGATGCGGGTCCAGGGAGAAGGCGGCCAGCGCATCGCGGATCACGAGAGGGGCGACGTCGAGCGAACGGGCGAGCGCGCTCGCGGCGAGGATGTTCGCGACCACGTGCGGCGCGCCGAGGCCCGCGTCGCGGAGCTCGTGCACGGTGGTCAGCTCGAAGGCGGTGTTCATCCGGTCCTCGAGGAAGGCGCGGTCGCAGAGGATGCCGTCGACGATGCCGAACTCGCTGCGTCCGGGCGGGCCGAGGCTGAATCCGATCGCCCGCGCACCATCGACGACATCGGCGTCCTCGACCATCCGCATGGTCGCCGGATCGGAGATGTTGTAGACGCAGGCGACCTTGGTGCCCTCGTAGACCTTGGCCTTCGCCGCCGCGTAGGCGTCGGCGGAGCCGTGCCAGTCGAGGTGGTCGTCGGCGATGTTGAGGCAGACGCTGGCCCACGGGGCCACCCGCCCCGGGCCGGGCTCCATCCAGTGCAGCTGGTAGCTGGAGAGCTCGACCACGAGCACGTCGAAGCCGCTGGGGTCGCGCACGACGTCGAGGACGGGGATGCCGATGTTGCCGCAGGCGGCGGCGCGGCGGCCGTCCGCGCGGAGCATCGCGACGGTGAGCCCGACGGTCGTGGTCTTGCCGTTGGTCCCGGTCACCAGGACCCACTCGGCGGGCTCGCCCGTCTGCTCGCGCACGACCTTGTCGCGCACCCGCCAGGCGAGCTCGATGTCGCCCCAGATCGCGACGCCCCGATCGACCGCGAGAGCGAGCAGCGGGTGGTCGGGGTGATAGCCGGGCGAGACGACGACGAGGTCGGGCCCGAAGTCCTCGAAGGCGTCTGGCCCGGTCGCGCCGTCGGGATCGAGCACGAGGGAGCCGCCGATCACCTCGAGCAGCCGCGTGCGTTCGGGAGTGGCACGATCGGCGATCACGAGCACCTCGCAGCCGAGCTCGACGAGGGTGTCGGCGACCGAGAACCCGGTCATCCCGAGTCCGAGCACGACCACGCGCAGCCCTGCCCAGTCCGCGCGCCAGCTGGTCAGGCCGTCCAGTCGGTGCGCAGCCTGATCAGGCTGCGGGACCACGGCTCAGCCACTCCAGGTAGAAGGCACCGACGCCGGCAGCCACGAGCAGGCCGGCGATGATCCAGAAGCGCACCACCACCGTCACCTCCGCCCAGCCCTTGAGCTCGAAGTGATGATGCAGCGGACTCATCAGGAAGATGCGTTTGCCTCGGCTGATCTTGAAGTAGGCCCGCTGCAGGATCACGGAGCCGGCGACGATGACGAACAGGCCGCCGATCGGGATGAGCAGGAGCTCGGTGCGGCTGAGCACCGCGAGGGAGGCGAGGGCGCCGCCCAGGCCGAGCGAGCCGGTGTCGCCCAGGAAGATCTGAGCGGGCGACGTGTTCCACCAGAGGAAGCCGATCAGCGCGCCAACGATCGCCGCCGCCACGATCGCGAGGTCGAGCGGATCCCGCACGAAGTACGCCTTGAAGACGACGTCGGGATCGAGGTTCTCGGAGAAGCGGTACTGGTTGTTCTGCCAGAAGCCGATCACGATGTACGACCCGATGGCGAAGATCGACGATCCGGCGGCCAGGCCGTCGAGGCCGTCGGCGATGTTGACGCCGTTCGAGGTGCTCGTGGTGATCGCGGCGATCCAGATGACGTAGACGACCACGCCGGCGATCGCGCCGAAGAGGAGCACGAAGTCGAACCGAGTGTCCCGGAACAGTGAGATCGCGGTGCTCGCCGGAGTGAGCCCGTCATCGTTCGGGAACTGCAGGGCGAGCAGCGCGAAGGCCGTCGCGACGATCACCTGACCGGCGATCTTCGCCCAGCCGCCGAGGCCGAGGCTGCGCTGATTGCGGGTCTTCAGGAAGTCGTCGATGAAGCCGACGAGACCGAGCCCGACCATCATGAACAGCACCAGCAGGCCCGAGATCTGGATGCTCTCGCCGGCGGTCAGGTTGCCGACGAAGTAGCCGATCACCGTCGCGAGGATGACGACCAGTCCGCCCATGGTCGGCGTGCCGTGCTTGGCGTGGTGGGTGACGGGTCCGTCGTCGCGGATGAACTGTCCCCAGTGCAACCGCTTGAAGATCCGGATGAAGACGGGGGTCATGAACAGCGAGAACGCCAGAGCGACGGTCCCCGCGGTCAGAAGCGCCTGCACGAGGCCAATTCTCCCAGTCGGTCGCCGAGAAAGCGGAGCCGCGCCGAGTTCGACGATTTCACCAGGACGGTGTCGCCGGATCGGAGCGTCTGCTCGAGCAGCTCGTAGGCCTCGTCGGGCGTCTCGACCCAGACGGATTCGCCGTCCCACGAGCCCTGCGCCTCGGCGGCGAGCTGCAGGCGCTTGGCTCCCGTGCCGACGACGACGAGCTGGTCGATGTTGAGGCGCACGGCGAGGAGCCCGATCCGGTCGTGCTCCTCACCCGACAGCTCGCCGAGCTCGCTCATCTCTCCGAGCACGGCGACGGCGCGTCCCTGACCGCGGGTGATCTGAGCCAGCGTCTTGAGCGCCGCGGCCATGGAGTCGGGGCTCGCGTTGTACGCGTCGTTGATGACGGTCACGTCGAGGCCCTGGAGCACCTCCATCCGCCAGCGCTCGGCGCGGGTGACGCTCTCGAGCCCGGCCACGATGTCGTCCCCCGGCACGCCCAGCGCCCAGGTCGCGGCAGCGGCCGCCAGCGCATTGGTGACGTGGTGCTCGCCCAGCACGCCGAAGCGGACGGGCCGCGGCTCGTCGTCCGGGAGCAGCAGAGTGAAGCTCGTGCCCGTCGCATCGGATTCAACGTCGTCCGCCCGCACCTGAGCCGCGGCGCTGCGGCCGAAGGTGAGCACCCGCGCCGAGGTCGCGGCCGCCATCCCTGCGACACGGGAGTCGTCGAGGTTGATCACGGCGACGTCCTCGGGCAGCAGATCCTGGACCATCTCGGTCTTGGCCCGCAGAGTCGACTCGATGCCGCCGAACTCGCCGGCGTGGGCGAGGCCGACGGTGAGCACGATGCCGACATCGGGGCGGACCATCCGGATGAGCCGGCTGATCTCGCCGATCCCACTGGCGCCCATCTCGGCGGCCAGGAAGTCGGTCTGCTCGGTGACCTTCAGCATGGTGAGCGGAGCGCCCACCTCGTTGTTGAACGACTCGCGCGCCGACACCGTCTCGCCGCGGCGCTCGAGGATCGTCTTCAGCAGGTTCTTGGTCGTCGTCTTGCCGTTGGATCCCGTGACCGCGACGACCTTGAGCCGGCCGAGAGCACGGACCCGCGCCACGACGAAGGTCGCGAGGGCGCCGAGGGCGGCGACCGCGTCGGGCACCACGATCTGCGGCACGGGCAGGTCGAGCTCGCGCTCGACGATCAGCAGCGCCGCGCCGTTCGAGACGGCCGCGTCGGCGAAGAGGTGCCCGTCGGTGACCTCGCCGGGCTTGGCGACGAAGATCCCTCCGGGCACCATCTCGCGGGAGTCGGTGTCCACGGGGCCGTCGACGATCGTCTCAGTGGTCGCGTCGGAGCCCGACGGGAGGAATCTGCCCGAGACGGCGTCCGCGATCTCGGCGAGGGTCAGCGCGATCACGAGTCGGTGTCCCAGCCCGCTTCGCGCAGCGCCAGCCGCGCGTCATCCCGTGCCGAGTACTCGTACTTCACGCCTTCGATCTCCTGATAGTCCTCGTGCCCCGGTCCCGCGTAGAGGATCGAGTCCCCCGGTGCCGCCAGCGACACCGCATGCCGCAGCGCGGTGCGGGGATCGGGGATCTCGTAGAGCTCCCCGTCGGGCACCGCACGCCGGGCCGCCCTCACGAGGGTGGCACGGATCGCCGCCGGGTCCTCGTAGCGCGGATGGAAGTCGGTCACGACGACGACGTCGGCGCCGCGGGCGGCGATGCTGCCCATGTCGTCCCGCTTGGTCTTGTCCCTGTCGCCGTCCGCGCCGAACACCATGATGATCCGGCCCGGCGTGAGCGCACGGAGTGCGTCGAGGGTGTTGAGGAACGCGTCGGGCGTGTGCCCGTAGTCAATGTAGACCGCGGGTCCCTGCTCGCCCGAGACGCGTTCGGCGCGGCCCGGGATGTAGACGTCGATGCCGCCGTCGCGCTGCAGGGCGTGATCGATGGCGGCGAGCTCGAAGCCGCCCTCGACGAGCATCACGAGCGCCAGTGCGGCGTTCGCGGCCATGTACCAGCCGAACAGCGGAATGGTCGTGGTGAGGCTCTGGCCGCCGGGGCCGGTGATGGTGAACTCGGTCTCGAGGCGGTCCTCGTGCCCGACGGTGAGGGTCCAGTCGGCAGCGCCGTTCGCGGCGCCGACCGTCGACGACGGCCCGCCGGATGCCAGCGTGGTGACCGGGATGCGCGACTCGTCGGCGATCCGTCGGCCCCAGGTGGTGTCGATGGAGACGACGGCCCGGCGGGCGCGATCCGGATCGAAGAGCACCTGCTTGGCGGCGAAGTACTCCTCCATGTCGGCGTAGTCGTCGAGATGGTCGTGACTGAGGTTGGTGAAGCCGGCGACGTCGAAGACGATGCCGTCGACGCGGGCGCGGCTCATGGCCTGCGCGGACACCTCGATGGCGGCCGCCCGCACCTCCGACTCGCGCATCCGGGCGAGCAGGGCGTGCAGCTCGGTGGCCTCTGGGGTGGTGAGTCCGCTGGTGACCGCGTGGTCGCCGACGCGGCGCTCGGCGGTCGAGCTCAGCCCGGTGCTCACGCCGAGCTGGCGGAGCACGGCGTCGAGCAGGTAGACGACGCTCGTCTTGCCGTTGGTGCCGGTGACCGCGAAGAGCAGCGGCGGCCGCTCGGTGCTGCGGTAGACCCACGCCGAGATGTCGCCGAGGGCGGCGCGGGGGTCGGCGGTGACGACGATGGGAAGCCCGCTTGCGGCCGCGAACTCCACTCCCGCCTCGTCGGTGAGCACCGCGACGGCGCCCGACTCTCGGGCCCGCTCGGCGAAGCTCGCGCCGTGCACGCGGGCGCCCTTGAGTCCGACGTACAGGTCGCCGGGCGCGACGTCACGGGAGTCGATCGTGACGCCGGTGACCTCGAGGTCGTCGACATCGCCGTCGGCGGACAGTCCGAAGTCGTCGACCAGCCGGGCCAGCGAACGCGGCACCGGGTGCTCGGGGCGGAGGGTTGCGGTCACCAGTCGGTGTCGATGTCCGGCGAGCTGGAACCGGACGGGATCACCTGGAACTGCTTGAGCACCTGTGCCATCACCTCCCGGAAGATCGGCGCGGTCGCGCCTGAGTTGTTCATCCTAACCGGGTCGCCGAGGCTGACCGAGACGACGTACTGGGGGTCCTCCGCGGGCGCGAGGCCGGCGAGCGAGACGTTGAAGGTGTCCGCGTAGTCGCCGTTGCCGTCGGAGTGCTGGGCGGTGCCGGTCTTGGTGGCGATGCGGTAGCCGGGGATGGCGATGCGGCTGGCGAGCCAGCCCTTGGTGGCCACGTTCTCGAGCATGTCGACCGTCTCGCGGGCCGCCTGCGGGGACACGACCTGGCTGCCGGCGGTCGCCGGGGCGTCCGTGATCGTGCCGTCCGCGGCCCGGCAGCCGGAGACGAGGGAGACCGGCATCCGCACTCCCCCGTTGCCAATGGCCTGGTAGATGCTGGCGGTCTGGATGGCCGTGGTCGTGAGGCCCTGGCCGAAGGTCGTGGCGTAATCGGTCTGCGCGTTCCAGTCGGGAGCGTTGTCGCCGAGGTAGCCGGGCTCCTCGCCCGGGAAGCCGACCTCCGAGGTCGTGCCGAGGTGGAAGGCGGTCATGTAGTCCAGGCGCTGCTGCGGGCTGAGCAGCTGTCCGAGGCGCGACATGCCGGTGTTGCTCGACTCCTTGAGCACGCCGGTGAGGGTGAGCCTCCAGGTGCCGTGCGATTCGGAGTCGTTGATGTCGACGCCGTCGTCGGTGATCCGGTACGGCGCCAGGACGTGGCTCAAGGGGGTCGCCTGGCCCGAATCGATCAGCGAGGCCGCCGTCAGGGTCTTGAAGGTGGACCCCGGTTCGAACGGCGCGGTGAAGGCCCGGGATCCGGCATCCGATGCCGCGGTCGCGTCGACGTTGTTGGGGTCGACGGAGGGATAGTCCGCGACGGCGAGCAGCTTGCCGGTGCGGACCTCCTGCACGACGACTGTGCCCCAGCCGGCGCCGTACTCCTGCGCGTACTTCGCCAGGGTCTGCTGGACGAACCACTGCAGATCCGCGTCGATGGTGAGCACGACGTCGCTGCCGTCGACGGCGGCGACCGTCTCGACGGTGCTGCCCGGGATGCGCACCCCGTCCTCGCTGCGCTCGTACGTCTCGGTGCCGTCCGACGCGGCGAGGCACGAGTCCTCCGAGAGCTCGACGCCCGCCTGCGCCTCGTTGGCTGCGCCGACGTAGCCGACGAGGTTGCCCGCGACCGCCCCGTCGGGGTAGGTGCGGGCGGGATGGGCCTCGTAGTAGACCCACGGGATGTCGAGCGCCTTGATGGCCTCGAAGGTCTCCACGTCGACCTGCTTGACGACGTAGGCGTAGTCCGCCGCCGAGTCGGCGGCGACCGCATCGGTGAGCGCGGCGACGATGTCGTCGGGATTCTGGCCGGTGATCGCGGCGATCCGCGTCGCGTCGGCCCGCGTCTCGGCGAGCTTGGCTGCGGCGATCTCGGGCGTCGCGCTCGGACCGACCGCGGCCTTGGGCGACGCGGTGATGTCATAGCGGAGCACGCTGTGGGCGAGCACGACCCCGGTGGCGTCGTAGATGTCGCCGCGCATGCCGAGGATCTTCAGCGGGACGGAGCGGTTGTCCTCCGCCGCGGCGTTGAGGGTCTGCGCCTGGACCACCTGCAGGTCGAACAGGCGAACGGCGAACAGGCCGACGAAGAGGGCGATGAGGACCATCGCCATGGCGGCCCGCCGCCGCACGGAGCGGCGTCCGGTGCTCCCGCCACCTGTGCGGCCGGGAGTACGACCGCGTGAGATCGCCATGCCCGATCCCCCCGATCGTCCGTCCGCCGCAGCTGGCGGCCGTTCCACGGTACCGGCGGGCTCTCCAGCGGCCGGGAACCGGGATGGGGTGTCGAGAAGGGGGCGTCAGCGGCTCGCATCGCTCGCCGAGCCACCATCAGCCTCGCCACCGTCGGCCTCGCCACCGTCTGGGGCGCCGGTGCGCTCGCGCTACTGCCCGGTGACCAGCGGGATGCCGGTGAGCAGCTCGTTGGGCACCTGGGAGCCGGCGGCGCCGATGGCGCCCGTCCCGGGGGCCGCCGCGGTCGGGGTGCCGATGACGGCGCCATCCGACATCCGGAGCCAGACGGGGTTGGTGTTCTGCACCATGCCCAGCGACTCGGCGTTCGCGGCGAGGTTCTGCGGAGAGGAGAGCGTGCCGAGCTCCTCGGTCAGCGCTTGGATCGAGCGGGCCTGCGACTTCTGATCCGACATCAGCCGGTTGATCGTGTAGGCGCCGTCGGACAGGGCGATGCTCATCATCAGCTGCGAGAGCATGACGACCCCGAGGCCGGCCACGATGACGGCGGCGTAGAAGACCTTGGGTCGCGCGCGGCGGTTGGCGCGTGCGGCGACGATCGAGATGCGTCGGATGGGCTGCACGAACGGATCGAGCAGCGTGTCCAGGCCGGGCAGATCGACCGCGACTCCGGAGGCGACGGAGGCGGACGCCGATGCAGGCCCGGATGCCGATGCTCCGAGAGCCGGCCCGGTCTGACCGAATGCGCCGAGCGGCCGACGGACGGGCGAGTAGGCGACGCTGCTGCTCATGATGCTCTCTCGGGTCTCGGCGGGCGGGCGGGTCGGCGGCCGCGGGCGGAATCCGTGGAGCGCGCGTCGGGGCGGGAGTCGGAGCGTGAGTCCGAGCGCCGTTCGGAACCGCGTTCCGGAATGCGCAGCCGTTCGGCGGCACGCAGCCGGACCGGGGTGGCACGCGGATTCTCGGCCATCTCCTGCTCGGTGGCGCGGCCCGCGCCGCGGACGAGCAGGCTGAACTCCGGCCGGTGCTCGGGCAGCTCGACGGGCAGGCCGGCGGGTGCTGTCGAGGACGAGCGGCGCTGGAGCTCCTGCTTGACGATGCGGTCTTCGAGCGACTGGTAGGCGAGCACGACGATCCGGCCGCCGATCGCGAGGGAGTCGAGGGCCGCGGGAACGGCCGCCTCGAGGGCGGCCAGCTCGCCGTTGACCTCGATGCGGAGCGCCTGGAATACCCGCTTGGCGGGATGTCCGGCGCGCTGCACGGCGGCGGGCGTGGCGTCGGCGATGAGCTGGACGAAGTCCGCAGAGCGGGTGAAGGGACGCTCCGCGCGACGCTGGACGATCTTGCGGGCGTAGCGACCCGCCAGCTTCTCCTCGCCGTACTCCTGGAAGATCCGGCGCAGCTCGAACTCGCTGTACTCGGCGATGATCTCTGCTGCGGTGATGCCGCGGGTGGTGTCCATCCGCATGTCGAGCGGGGCGTCCTTGGAGTAGGCGAAGCCGCGCTCGGCGAGGTCGAGCTGCATCGAGGAGACGCCGAGGTCGAGCAGGATGCCGGCCACTCCGTCGGGGGCGTGCTCGGCGGCGATCTCGCCGATCTCGTCGTAGACGGCGTGCACGCCGATGAATCGGTCACCGAAGGGCGCGAGCCGGGCGCGGGAGAGCTCGAGGGCGCTGGTGTCGCGGTCGATGCCGACGAGGCGGGCGTCCGGGAAGCGGCTGAGCATCGCTTCGGAATGGCCGCCCAGGCCGAGGGTTCCATCGATCAGGACCGGGACGATGCCGGTGGCTGCGATGCGCTCGATGCCGGGCGCCAGCAGCTCGAGCGTGCGCTCGAGCAGGACAGGGGTGTGCTGCGGAGTCTCTTCCATGATCTCCAGGATCCCTCTCGCTCGATCCCCATCCGCTCGATCGACTTGACACCGGGGAAGTGTGTCAAGGCGATCGATCGGCTGGAGGTCGTGCGAGAGGGCGAAGGCCGTGCGCATCCTGCGCGTGGCCTAGAAAAGTCCCGGAATCACCTCCTCCGCGGTGTTCGAGAAGTCCTCCTCGTTGGCGGTCACGTAGGCATCCCATGCCTGCGCGTCCCAGATCTCTGCGCGGTTGCCCGCTCCGATCACGACGAGGTCGCGATCGAGTCCCGCGTACGAGCGGAGGCTCTGCGGGATGGTCATGCGGTTCTGGCGGTCGGGCTGCTCCGACTGCGCTCCGGAGAGGAGCAGACGGAGGAAGTCGCGGCCCTGCTTGCTGCCGACGGGCACCCTGCGGATTCCATCGGCGAACGTCTCGAATTCGGTCTCGCTGAACACGTAGACGCAGCGCTCCTGGCCACGCGTCATGACGACGCCGCCTTCGAACTCATCGCGGAACTTGGCGGGAAGGATGATGCGGCCCTTCTCGTCGAGCTTCGGGGTGTAGGTGCCGAGCAACATCCAGCGCCATCCCCTCCGCGGTGCCTGTGCGGGCCACCGATCCCTGGTGCCCCAACTCCCTCCACTTTACTCCACTGCGGTCCACCCACCATAGCGGGCGTACCCCCCGAGGGCGGGTCAGGCACGATGTGGCGCGCCGCGTCGCCCGGAAATCCGCGGAACTGCCCCGCCGTATTGCGGGGAGCGAAGTGGAGCGCGGGAATGCACCGATGCCGGATCGACAGACCGCGGCAGGCGATGACGTCGCGGAAAACGGTCGTTAAATGACGAACAGCCGACCCGAAGGTCGGCTGTTCGTCGAAGAGTGGTGCGAAGTGGAGTGGGCTCCCGGCTAGCGCAGGCCGCCACCCTGGCGCTTGTCCCAGCGCTCGTTGAGGCGATCCATGAACGAGGAGGACGACTTCGACCGACGTCCGGCGGGCGCGGGGCCCGATCCGGGGCGCAGGTGGTGCGGAGTGGAGGACTTGCGCGGCGAGCCGATGGCCACGAGGACGCCGGCGAACATCAGCGCGAAGCCCAGGACGCCGATGAACGGCTGGCGGAACACGACACCTGCCACGAGCACGACGACGCCGCCGACAGCGAGCAGGATGCCCGAGACCAGGGACGTGTAGCTCATCCGACCTCGCGCTGCACCTCCTACAGACGCGACGAAGTCCGCGTCGTTCTGGTAGAGGCTTCGCTCCATTTCATCCAGAAGACGCTGTTCCTGCTCAGAGAGCGGCATGTCCTGCTCCTCACCGTCGGCGTTGTTGCCGGTGTTCGGGCCCGTGGTAGAGCCAAATTGTAGCCGCCTGGCCGTGGCTAGGCTAGGCAGTGTGATCGAGAGCGCCCGCCTGGTCGACCTGGTCCAGTCGAGACTGGATCGATTGATCGATGACCGCTCTCTGATTCTTTCCGGAATCGCGGAGGAGGTCGCCCCGTTCGGGGCCTTTTCGCGGCAGTTTCTCAGAGGTGGCAAGCGGTTCAGAGCGCTGTTCGCCTACTGGGGCTGGCAGGGGGTCCGCGGGGCGTCGTTCGATCCGATGCCCGAGCTCGGGAACGGTCCGTCGGAGGTCGAGCTGGAGGGCATCGTCTCGCTCGCCAGCGCGATCGAGGTCTTCCACGCCGCGGCCCTCGTGCACGACGATCTGATCGACAGCTCAGACACCCGGCGGGGTGCGCCGTCGGCGCATCGCCGCTTCGAGAGACTGCATCAAGAGAGCAGATGGGCCGGCGATCCCGTCTCCTTCGGCACGGCGGCCGCGATCCTGTTCGGCGACCTGCTGCTCACCTGGAGCGACGACCTGATGACGGAGGGCCTGCTCTACACCGATGACCGGGATGCAGCCTTCGCCGCTCGCGCCGAGTGGGAGCAGATGCGGATCGACGTCACCGCGGGCCAGTACCTCGACCTCGTCGAGGAGCGCGCCTGGCCGACCGTCGACGACGAGGACGCCCTCCCCCGCGCCCAGCGGGTGATCCTCTACAAGTCCGCCAAGTACTCCGTGGAGGCGCCGCTCGTGCTCGGTGCCTCGCTCGGCGGAGGGACCGACCATCAGATCGACTCGCTGCGCCAGTTCGGTGTGCCGCTCGGCATCGCCTTCCAGCTGCGCGACGACCTGCTCGGCGTCTTCGGCGACGCGGCGATCACCGGGAAGCCGTCGGGCGACGACCTCCGTGAGGGCAAGCGGACCGTGCTGATCACCCTCGCCCGCACCGCCATGCCGACTACGTCCCGCCACCTGATGGACGAGCTGCTCGGCGATCGGGAGCTCGAGGAGGACCAGATCGCGCTGCTGCAGGAGAGCATCCACCGCAGCGGCGCCGTCGAGAAGGTCGAGCGGATGATCGAGGACAACGTGCTTCGCGCGTCCCTCGCCCTGGAACGCGCCCCGCTGACCGCACCGGCCAAGGCGCAGCTGGCGTCCCTCATGCGCGCCGCCACCGACCGCGCCTCCTGAGGTCCGCGGCGGGCCCGATACTGCAGCCTGGTGGGTCGTGCGGGTCGCCCTGGGTAAGTGGTTGCGTCCAAGGCGGCTGGGGATGGCGTGAGTGCCGGGTCGGGCAGCGTCAGTCGGGCCGGTCACCACGCGTAGATGCGGACACCACGCGGAGCTGCGGACAAAACGCGTCCGGGTGCCAGCGCGTTTTGTCCCTGCGGGCGCGTTGCGCGCCGCGGGACTCAGGCGAGGGCCTGGGCGACCCTTCTGACCTCGGCCTTGCGGCCCGCGCGCAGGGCATCGACCGGCGTCGCGCCGCCCAGGCTGTCCTCCGCGGAGAGCAGCCAGTCGACCGCCTCATCGTCGGAGAAGCCGTTGTCGCCGAGCAGGATGATCGTGCCCCGCAGGTCCTGGAGGGGCCCCTCGTCGTCGAGGAACTCCACAGGAACGCGGAGCACCCCGTCGATGCGGAGACCGATCAGATGTCGTTCCTCGAGCAGCCGACGGACTTTGCCGATCGGAAGGGAGAATCTCTCGGCGAGGTCGGGAAGGGTGACCCATTCGCGGTCTTTGGGCGAACTCACGCCACAACAATGCCATGAACCGGGAACTCTCGATGCATCCGCGTGCCTGACCACCCCCATACGGGCTGCCGGGCATCTCAACGCGGCGTGCCGGGGGTCGGTGTCCGAGGGGGCTTCGTACACTCATCAGGTGAGCACGAGCCAGATCGACCCCATGGTCGGCCGCCTCGTTGACGGGCGGTACCAGATCCGTGCCCGCATCGCTCGCGGCGGCATGGCAACGGTGTACCTCGCCACCGATCTGCGGCTCGAGCGCCGGGTCGCCATCAAGGTGATGCACGGCCACCTCGCCGACGACGCCGCCTTCCGCGACCGCTTCATCCAGGAGGCCCGGTCCGCCGCCCGCCTCTCGCACCCGAACGTCGTCAACGTCTTCGACCAGGGCCAGGACTCCGACATGGCCTACCTGGTCATGGAGTACCTGCAGGGCATCACTCTGCGCGACCTGCTCAAGGAGTACGGCAAGCTCACGCCCGAGCAGACCATGGACATCATGGAGTCCGTGCTCGCCGGCCTCGCCGCCGCGCACAAGGCCGGCATCGTGCATCGCGACCTCAAGCCCGAGAACGTCCTGCTGGCCGACGACGGGCGCATCAAGATCGGCGACTTCGGTCTCGCCCGCGCCGCGACGGCCAACACCGCGAGCGGCCAGGCACTGCTCGGCACGATCGCCTACCTCTCCCCCGAGCTCGTGACCCGCGGCATCGCCGACACCCGCAGCGACATCTACGCCGTCGGCATCATGATGTTCGAGATGCTCGTCGGCGACCAGCCGTTCAAGGGCGACCAGCCCGTGCAGATCGCCTACCAGCACGCGAACGACTCCGTGCCGATGCCGAGCAGCAAGAACCACGCCGTCCCCGCCGCGCTCGACGAGCTGGTGCTCTGGGCGACAGCGCGCGACCCCGAGCACCGGCCGCGCGACGCTCGCGCGATGCTCGACCAGCTCTTCGAGACCCAGAACGTCATCCGCGAAGGCCGTCCCACCGGCCCCGCGACGGGTCGCACCTCGGTCATCCCCTCCGGCGCCGCCGCGAGCACCGGAAGCATCGCGGCGCAGGCCGCCGAGACCAACGTCCTCACCCGCAGCAGGCGGACCGGGCCGATCGCCCTCGAGACCGCCAACCGGCTCGCGACCGAGACCCACCGCGGGAAGCGGCGCGGCTTCTGGCTGTTCGGCCTCGTCCTCGTGCTCGTCGGCGCGGCCGTCGGCACCGGCTGGTACTTCGGCTCGGGCCCCGGGGCCATGCTCACCGTCTCGTCCGTCTCCGGAAGCACGGTGGAGGCGGCGACGACCGAGCTGACCGAGGCCGGCTTCACCGTGAGCACGGAGCAGCAGCAGGCCTTCGACTATCAGGTGCCCGCAGGCTCCGTCTCGAGCACCGATCCACCCGCCGGCAGCAGCGGCGCCCGCGACTCGGTGATCACCCTCATCGTGTCCAAGGGCCCCGAGCCGCTTCCCGTGCCCACCGTCGTCGGCCAGTCCGAGGACGCCGCGAACAAGTCGCTCGCCGCGGACTTCTCCGTCGGCGAGTCGATCAAGCAGTTCGATTCGAGCGCCGCGGGCACCGTCCTGCAGATCCTCGACGCGCAGGGAACGACCGATGTGCCGGGCGGATCCAACTACGCCGACCACGGCACGCTGCGGCTCCGCGTCTCGCTCGGCCCCGTGCCGGATGTCGCCGGCCTGCCGGTCGCGGAGGCGATCCAGAAGCTCGCGGCGGTGGGCATCACCGCCACCGAGCGCACCCGCCAGTTCGACGACAGCGGAGATGTGCTCTCCGGCAACGTGATCTCGATGGACGACCCCGTCGACGCCGACGGCAACCCGGTCGTCCTCACCGACGGCGGATCGGTCACCCTCGTCGTCTCGAAGGGCCAGGACCTGGTCGTCGTCCCGGCGGTCGTCGGCACCCCGTGGGTGACCGCCAAGCAGGCGCTTATCGACGCGGGACTGGAGCCGAGCTACCAGACCGCCGCCGACAGCCTGACGAATGTGCAGGTCGCGAGCGTCGATCCGGGCGAGGGCGAGTCCGTGCTCCGCGGCTCGACCGTCACGGTCACCCTCACCGCCACTCTCTAATCCCCGAGGGCCTCGATACGGGCGTGAACGCCCTACCCGACCACCGAGTATCCGAGGGCCTCGATACGGGCGTGAACGCCCTACTCGACCACCGAAGGATCCGCCGTGCGGAGCGGGGTCAGGCGGAGAGCTCCTCGGCGACCAGGAAGGCGAGCTCGAGGCTCTGCATGTGATTGAGCCGCGGGTCGCAGAGGCTCTCGTAGCGCGTCGCGAGGGTCGCCTCGTCGATGTGCTCCGATCCGCCGAGGCACTCGGTGACATCGTCGCCGGTGAGCTCCACGTGCAGCCCGCCCGGGTGGGTGCCGACCGCGCGATGCGCCTCGAAGAAGCCCTTGACCTCGTCGACGATGTCGTCGAAGCGCCGGGTCTTGTAGCCCGTCGGCGTGGTGACGCCGTTGCCATGCATCGGATCGGTGATCCAAAGCGGGGTCGCGTCGAGCGTCTTGACATGCTCGAGCAGCGGCGGCAACGCGTCGCGCACCTTGCCCGCGCCCATCCGGGCGATGAAGGTCAGGCGACCCGGCTCGCGGTCGGGGTCGAGCTTGTCGATGAGCCGCTCCATCGTCTCGGGCGTCGTCGATGGGCCGAGCTTGACTCCGATGGGGTTGCGGATGCGGGAGAAGAAGTCGACGTGCGCGCCATCGAGATCGCGGGTGCGCTCGCCGATCCAGAGGAAGTGCGCCGACGTGTCGACCGGGGTCCCGTTGCGTGAGTCGATCCGGGTCATCGGACGCTCGTAGTCCATCAGCAGGCCCTCGTGCGCGGTGTAGAACTCCACGCGCTTCAGCTCGTCGAAGTCGGCACCGGCCGCCTCCATGAAGCGGATGGCGCGGTCGATGTCGCGGGCGAGACCCTCGTAGCGGGCATTGGCGGGATTGGCGGCGAAGCCCTTGTTCCAGCTGTGCACCTCCTTGAGGCTCGCGAATCCGCCCTGGGTGAAGGCGCGGACGAGATTGAGGGTGCTGGCCGCCGTGTGGTAGCCCTTGACCAGCCGGCCGGGGTCGGCGGCGCGCGACTCCGGGGTGAAGTCGTAGCCGTTGACGTGATCCCCGCGGTAGGCGGGGAGGGTGATCTCGCCCCGGGTCTCCGTGTTCGAGGAGCGGGGCTTGGCGAACTGGCCGGCCATCCGCCCCATCTTCACCACGGGCACCGAGGCGCCGTAGGTCAGCACCACGGCCATCTGCAGGATGGTCTTCACCCGCTCGCGGATCTGGGCAGCTGTCGCGCCGGCGAAGGTCTCGGCGCAGTCGCCGCCCTGCAGCACGAACGCCTGCCCTGCGGCCGCTGCGGCGAGCCGGTTGCGCAGCTGATCGGCCTCACCGGCGAAGATCAGCGGCGGCAGGACGGAGAGCTCCTCCGATGCGGCGGCCAGCGCGGTGCCGTCGCCCCAGTCGGGCTGCTGCTTGATGGGGAGCGTCCGCCAGTGGTCGAGTCCGGCGAGGACCTCGGGGCTGGCTGAGACGATCGATTCGGTGGGCTGGGCCACGGTGGTCCTAACGGTGGGACCCGGTGTCGGGTCCTGACGGATGGTGCTGACCGGAGATCGCGTCAGCGGGTGCTCTTTGAGCCTGGATCGGGGTGCTGCGTCAGCGAGCGGTCGGTCCGCTGGAGGAGGCGGCCTTCGTGGCCGCCGCTCCCTTCGCCGTCGCGCCCTTCGGCGTCCCCTTCACAGAAGAGGCGTAGACGTCCACGTATTCCTGGCCGCTCAGCTTGGCGAGCTCGTACATGATCTCGTCGGTGATGGAGCGGAGGATGAAGCGGTCGCCCTCGAGCCCGGCGAAGCGTGAGAAATCTAGTGGCTTGCCGATGACCATGCCAACCCGGCGGACCTTGGGGATCTTGCTGCCGACGGGCATGGCCTTCTCCGTGTCCATCATCGCGACGGGGATCACGGGCACCTGGCCCTCGAGGATCATCCGCGCGACGCCGGTGCGACCGCGATACAGCTTGCCGTCGCCGGAGCGCGTCCCCTCGGGATAGATGCCGAGCAGCTCGCCGCGCGCGAGCACCGCGAGCCCTGTGTCGAGAGCCGCCTCGGAGGCCCGGCCGCCGGAGCGGTCGATGGGCAGCTGCCCGGTGCCGAGCATGAAGGTGCGGATCGCCCAGCCCTTGATCCCCTTGCCCGTGAAGTACTCGGACTTCGCGAGGAAGGAGATCCGACGCTTGAGCTCGAGCGGCAGGACGATCGAGTCCATGAAGGAGAGGTGATTGCTCGCGAGGATCGCGGCGCCCTTCTTGGGCACGTTCTCCTGGCCGACCACCCACGCGTTGAACGTCCGCTTGACGAACGGCCCGACGAGGATGTTCTTCAGCACCCAGTAGAAGACCAGCATCGCGCCAGCCTACGGGAGCGCGCACTCCGAGGGGTGGCTCGGAGCGGTGCGGGTCAGAGGACCTGGCCGCCCGAGTAGGCGTCGGGGTCGCCCGGCACGGTGAAGTGGGCGCGGGCGAGGTCGGCGGCGCCCACCACGCCGGCGTCGTTGACGAGCTCCGCGATCCGGAACTCGGGCTCGGGGTGATAGCCGCGCGCCGGCAGCACGTTGAGATAGGCGGCGCGGATGGGGTCGAGCAGCAGGTCGCCGGCCTGCGCGACACCTCCGCCGAAGACGAACACCTGAGGGTCGAGCACGGCGGCGAGACTGGCGCACGCCTCTCCGAGCCAACCGCCGAGCGTCCGCAGCGCGGCGAGGGCTCCCGGATCGCCCTCCTGGATGAGGGCGCTGACGGCGGATCCCGTGAGCACCTCGTCCCGCTCGCGGGCGGCAGCGAGGCCCAGTCCGATCCCGCCGGCGTCGGCGATCTCGCCCGCCATCCGCAGCAGTGCCCGGCCGGAGCCGTACTGCTCGATGCAGCCGTGCGCGCCGCAGCCGCAGGGCAGTCCGCCGGGCACGACGCGCATGTGACCGAGCTCGGCCGCGGCGCCGAACCCTCCGCGGAACAGGCGGTCCTGGTGCACGATCGCTCCGCCCACCCCGGTGCCGATGGTGAGCATGACCATGTCGCTCGAGAGGCGGCCTGCGCCGAACCGGAACTCAGCCCATCCGGCGGCGTTCGCGTCGTTCTCGATGATGATCGGCAGGTGCAGGCGCGCTTCGAGCTTCTCGCGGAAGGGCTCGTGCCGCCAGGCGATGTTCGGTGCGTAGTAGACGAGCGACTGGCTCGCGTCGATGAAGCCGGCGGCTGCGACTCCCACGGCGGCGATCTGCCGGTCGGCGCTCAGCCGCTGCACCATCGCGACCACGGCATCCTCGAGCAGCGCGCTGTCTCCCGCGGGAGTCGGCACGCGGTCCTCCATCAGGATGGCCCCGAGCTCATCGACGACTGCTCCGGCGATCTTCGTTCCGCCGATATCGATCCCGATCGCTTGCACGCGACGAGCCTAACCTCCTGATGGGCGCTGAGAATGCTTCCTGCGCCCTCCGGACGCGAGGGATGCTCGCACGGTAGACTCGGTGCACCGTTATCCGGTTACGAAGGAGTCGCCGTGCGCCAGATCGACGCGCCCACCATGACCGCAGAGACGCCGTCCGCCAACGCGACGGATCTCCTGCTCGACCGGGTCGCCGCGACTCCCGACTGCGTGCTGTTCGGCATCCAGAAGGGCGACGTCTGGGAGGACGTCACCGCGCGCGACTATCTCGAGCAGGTCCGAGCCCTCGCCAAGGGCTTCATCGCCGCGGGCATCAAGCCCGGCGACAAGATCGGCCTGATGGCGCGCACGCGCTACGAGTGGACGCTGATCGACTTCGCCGCCTGGTTCGCCGGAGCCCTGGTCGTGCCGGTCTACGAGACCTCCTCCCCCTGGCAGGTGCAGTGGAACCTCAGCGACTCCGGGGCGATCGCGATCTTCGTGGAGGGCCCCGACCAGTTCGCCCGGTTCGATGAGGTGCACCCCGAGCTCCCCGACGTCACGCACGTCTGGCAGATCGATCGCGGCGACATCGCGAAGCTCTCCCAGTCGGGCACGGGGATCACGGATGAGGTGCTCGAGGAGCGCCGCACCTCGGCCACCGAGGCCGACATCGCCACCATCATCTACACGTCCGGCACGACGGGCACGCCCAAGGGCTGCGTGCTCACCCATCGCAACTTCGTCGAGCTGAGCCGCAACGCCGCGGCCGCCATCCCTGAGGTCGTGAACACGAACTCGGCGACGCTGCTGTTCATCCCGACGGCGCACATCTTCGCCCGGTTCATCGCGGTGCTCAGCGTGCACGGCGGCGTCAAGGTCGGCCACCAGCCCGACACCACCAAGCTGGTCGAGTCGCTGGGCTCGTTCCACCCGACCTTCCTGCTCGCGGTGCCCCGGGTGTTCGAGAAGGTCTACAACTCCGCCGAGCAGAAGGCGGCGGCCGGCGGCAAGAGCAAGATCTTCAACCAGGCCGTCGACGTCGCCATCGCCCACTCCAAGGCGCTCGATGCCGGCTCGGTGCCCCTGGGCCTGCGGATCAAGTTCGCGGTCTTCGATCGCCTCGTCTACAGCAAGCTCAAGGCGACGCTCGGCGGCCGGGTCTCGTTCGCCGTGTCCGGATCCGCGCCGCTCGGCGAGCGGCTCGGGCACTTCTACCGCAGCCTCAACGTGAAGATCCTCGAGGGCTACGGCCTCACCGAGACCACGGCGCCCATGACGGTCGGCCGGCCGAGCAGCTTCAAGATCGGCAGCGTGGGTCCCGCGCTGCCGGGCGTCTCCATCCGGATCACCGACGACGGCGAGATCGAGACGAAGGGCATCAACCTCTTCCGCGAGTACTGGAAGAACGAGAAGGCCACCGCCGAGGCGTTCGACGGCGAGTGGTTCAAGACCGGCGACATCGGCGAGTTCGACTCCGACGGCCACCTCAAGATCACCGGTCGGCGCAAGGAGCTCATCGTCACCGCCGGCGGCAAGAACGTCTCCCCCGCCGCGCTCGAGGACCCGATCCGCGCCAACCCGATCGTCGGCCAGGTCGTCGTCATCGGCGACCAGAAGCCGTTCATCGCCGCTCTGGTGACGCTCGATCCCGAGATGCTGCCCACCTGGCTCAAGAACAACGGCCACGACGGATCGATGTCGCTCGAGAAGGCGGCGAAGGATCCGGCGGTGCTCGCCGAGATCCAGCGCGCCGTCGACCTGGCCAACAGCCACGTCTCCCGCGCGGAGTCGATCCGCAAGTTCGCTCTGCTGCCGGTCGAGCTGACGGAGGCGAGCGGGCACCTCACGCCGACGCTGAAGACGAAGCGCCACGTTATCGTGAAGGACTTCGCGACTGAGATCGACGCGCTCTACAGCGGCCACAAGGACGACGACAAGCCCGCCAAGCCCGAGGCAGCCGCCGCCCACTGACCGCGACGCCGCGGACTCAACGCGACGCTGCGGACAAAACGCGCTGGTACCCGCCCGCGTTTTGTCCGCAGCGTCGCGTTGTGAGCGAGCAGTCGGTGAGTTGACCCGAATGGTGGGTGTTCGCGCCGAGCACCCACCATTCGCGTCACATCGCCAGCGCCGCACCCACCATCCGCCTCACGTCACCAACGAACGCCATCCGGGAACGCGACGGATTCACCCGACGGCACGTCCCACGGACCGTCCAGAGCGCCCTTGACCTGAATTCGTCCATCTGCGGTCCGTCAGCTGGACTGCTCGACCGGACCACGGCCAATGGTTCGATACGTCGCGCAGGCGTGCGCGACTACTCACCACTAGGGCTGCGAACGCTGGCGCGTCCGCGGGGCCATGCTTCGTCCGGTCGCGCCAGCGTGCGCGACCGCTCAGCATGACGGTCTGGAACGCTGGCGCGTCCCGGGACCATGGTTCGATACGTCGCGCTATCCCCGGCGCAAGCGTGCGCCGTGGGCCCAGTGCGCGACTACTCACCATTGAGCCTGCGAACGCTGGCGCGTCCGCGGGCCATGCTTCGTCCGGTCGCGCAAGCGTGCGCGACCGCTCAGCATGACGGCCTGGAACGCTGGCGCGTCCCGGGACCGTCAGAACCAATCACTCTCGCGGATCTCGCGCATGGCGTCGCGGCGGTTGTCCTTGTCGAGGCGGTCGAGGTAGAGCTTGCCGTCGAGGTGATCGACCTCGTGCTGCAGCGCTTGAGCCAACAGGCCCTCGCCCACCACTTCGACGGTGTTGCCATCGAGGTCGATTCCGGTCGCCCGGGCGGTGGGATACCGCAGCACCGGGTACCAGAGTCCGGGGACGGACAGGCAGCCCTCGCCCTCGAGCTCTGGCTCGCCGCTCAGCTCGGTGATCACCGGATTGATCAGGTATCCGACGACCTCGTCGACGTTGTAGCTGAACGCCCGCAGGTTGACGCCGATCTGCGATGCCGCCACCCCGGCCCGGCCGGGGATCCGCACCGAGTCGACGAGGTCGGCGACGAGGCCGCGCACGCGGTCGTCGATCGGCCCGATGGGCGCCGACGGCGTCTTCAGTACCGGATCGCCGAAGAGCCGGATCGGCCGCTCAGGCACCTCGGCGCGCGGGCAGACCGTCGAGCACGAGACCGGCGAGGGTGCGCGCGGCATCCTTGGTCACCTGCTTGAGGTCCTTGTAGCTGACCACCGAGCCCGCCGCGAGCAGCGGGTCGTACGGGATCCGGACGATGTCGCGGACTCGCGACTTGAAGTGCGACTCAATCTCGTCGAGCTTCACCAGGTTGGTGCCCTGGGTCGCCGTGTTGAGCGCGACGATCGCGTTCTTGACGAGCGCGCCGTAGCCGTTGGCCTCGAGCCAGGTGAGGGTCTCGGAGGCGAGCCGCGCCTCGTCGACGCTGCCGCCGGAGACGATGACCACGGAGTCGGCCCGGTTGAGGGTCGCCCGCATGACGGAGTGCACGATGCCGGTGCCGCAGTCGGTGAGCACGATCGAGTAGTAGCGGGCCGCGAGGTCGGCGACGACGTTGTAGTCGTTCTCGTCGAACGCCTCGGACAGCAGCGGGTCGGTGTCCGACGCGAGGATGTCGAGGCGCGTCTCATCGCGTGACACAAGCGTGCTGAAGTCGGTGAATCCCGTGATGCTGGCGGCGCGGTGCACGACGTCGCGCACCGTGGCGCGGGTCTGCTTGGTGACGCGCTCGGACAGGGTGCCGCGGTCGGGGTTCGCGTCGATCGCGATGATCCGGTCCTCGCGGGTGGTGGCGAGCGCCATCCCGAGCAGGGTGGTGACCGTGGTCTTGCCGACGCCGCCCTTGCGGGTGAGGATCGGCACGAAGCGACTGCCGCCCTCGAGCTGCTTGGCGATGCGGGTGTTGAGCTCCTTGCGGGCCCGCTCTGCGGCGGAATCCCCCAGGTTCAGCTGGTGGAAGGTGACCGCGTAGACGAACTTGTTCCAGCCACCGGTCGGCAGGTGGCGCTTCGCGTGCCCGGTGATGAGGCGGTCTGCGGTCAGCATCGATGCCGACTCGGGTCCCTCCTGGCGGGCACCGCGCAGGTGGTCGCGGCGGGTGATCTGGTTGCCCTCGGGCGGAGTGCTCGGCTCGAGGCGCGGGACCTCGCCGGTGCTGTGGCGGCGGTCGGCGCGGAAGGTCTCGACGCGCGGGATCTCGCCGGTGTTGCGGCGGTCCATCCGCGGGACCTCGCCGGTCGCGGCGAGCTGGCTCGTGAAGACCGGGCCGCCCAGCAGCGAGTCGTAGGCGCTGCCGGTGCGACGGAACGGCGCGGTGCGCGGGGACGGATCGACGGGCGGGGTCGAGTCGCCATCGTCGGACGACTCGGGTCCGCCGGTGGTGGGCAGGCTCGTGGTCGGCAGTCCCTGCGACTCGAGGGCGCCGCGCAGGTTGACCTCGCCGGTGAGGGTGGCGGGAAGAGTGGTGGGGGCGATGGCGACGTCGTCGATGCTCACGGCGCGCTCGTCGTCGGGGACGACGTGGGCGATCTCGGCGGGCATGTCGATGGTGACCGTGAGGCTGTCGGGAAGGCGCGATGCGAGTGCGGCATCCGACTCCTCGGCGAGCTCGCCGTGCAGGCGCTCGAACTCCAGCTCGTCGAACTCGGCGGAGGCCTTCTCGGTCTCGAGCAGCTGCCCGGCGGCCTCAGGCTTCTTGCGTCTGTTCATGACAGCGACAGCCCTTCCGTTCCTACTCCGTTGATGCGACCAGAGAACTTGATGCGTGAAGACGTTGAGTTGGTGACCCGACGCCAGCCTAGAACACCTATCTCAACAGGCGGTTAGGCGCGCGCTGAGGGGTATCAAATGGGGTGCCGGGTGATACCGCCGCGCGGGACCCATGCCCCCGATGCACCGCCCCCGATGCTCCCGCCCCGATCCTCCGCTCCCGATCCTCGGCGACCGCTGCGCCGTCAGGCCGAACCGACCTCCACGATCAGGTCGCCCGCTTCGACCTGCTGGGTGGTGGAGATGGCGATCCGCTTCACCGTTCCTGCCACGCCGACGGTGATGGCCGCTTCCATCTTCATGGCCTCGATGGATGCGACGCTCTGCCCTGCGGTGACGACGTCGCCGACGGCCACCTTGACGGTGACCACGCCGGAGAACGGGGCAGCGACGTGCCCGGGGTTGGCGGCGTCCGCCTTCTCCGCCGACGTGATGTCGACCGCGATGCTCTTGTCCCGCACGGGGAGCGGACGCAGCTGGCCGTTGAGGGTCGTCATGACGGTGCGCATGCCCTTGGCATCGGCCTCGCCGATCGCCTCGAGGCCGACGAACAGCTGAACGCCCTTGCCGATCCGCACCGTGTGCTCGAGCTCGGGGTCGAGGCCGTAGAGGTAGTCGGCGGTGTCGACGACCGAGAGATCGCCGTACTGCTCGCGGATCTGCTCGTAGATCTTCGTCGGGCCGGGGAACAGCAGCCGGTTGAGTGTCGCGCGCACCGTCGCACTGTCGGAGTCGAGGGCCGCACTGTCCTCCTCGAAGAGCTCGGCGACCGAGACGTCGACGGTTCTGCCCTCGAGCACCTTGCTGCGGAACGGCTCGGGCCATCCGCCCGGCAGATCGCCCAGCTCGCCGGCCATGAAGCCGATGACGGAGTCGGGGATGTCGAATCTCCCGGGGTTCTCCTCGAACTCCTTCGGGTCCGCCCCGACGGCGGCGAGGTGCAGGGCGAGGTCGCCGACGACCTTCGACGACGGCGTGACCTTGGGGATCCGTCCGAGGATGCCGTTGGCCGCGGCGTAGAGGTCCTCGATCAGCTCGAAGCGGTCGGCGAGGCCGAGCGCGATCGCCTGCTGGCGCAGGTTGGAGAGCTGTCCTCCGGGGATCTCGTGGTGGTAGACGCGCCCGGTGGGGCCCGGAAGGCCGGACTCGAACGGCCTGTACTGCGCGCGCACCGCCTCCCAGTAGGGCTCGAGGTCGGCGACGGCCTTCAGCGAGAGGCCCGTGTCGCGCTCGGTGTGGGCGAGCGCGGCCACGAGCGCGGAGGCCGAGACCTGACTGGTCGTGCCGGCCATCGACGCGCTGGCCACGTCGACGGCGTCGACGCCCGCCTCGCTGGCGGCGAGCAGGGTGGCGAGCTGACCGCCGACCGTGTCGTGGGTGTGCAGGTGCACGGGCAGGTCGAAGCGGTCGCGCAGGGCGGTGACCAGCTGCTTCGCCGCATACGGGCGCAGCAGTCCCGCCATGTCCTTGATGGCGAGGATGTGCGCGCCGGCCGCCACGATCTCGTCGGCGAGGCCGAGGTAGTAGTCGAGTGTGTACAGGTCCTCTGCCGGGTCGAGCAGGTCGCCGGTGTAGCAGAGCGCGACCTCGGCGACGGCGGTGCCCGTCGCGACGACCGCCTCGATGGCGGGTCGCATCTGGTCGACGTCGTTGAGGGCGTCGAAGATCCGGAAGATGTCGACGCCGGTCGCGGCGGCCTCGCGGACGAACGCGTCGGTCACCTTGGTCGGATAGGGGGTGTAGCCGACGGTGTTGCGGCCGCGGAGGAGCATCTGGATGGCGACGTTCGGCAGCGCCTCACGCAGCTTGGCCAGTCGCTCCCATGGGTCCTCGCCGAGGAAGCGGAGCGCGACGTCGTAGGTCGCCCCGCCCCATGCCTCGACGGAGAGCAGCTGCGGCGTCAGCCGAGCGACGTAGGGCGCCACCGCGACGAGGTCACGGGTGCGAACCCGGGTGGCGAGCAGGGACTGGTGCGCATCGCGGAAGGTGGTCTCCGTGACCGCGACCGCGGTCTGGGCGCGGAGGGCGGAGGCGAATCCGTCGGGGCCGAGCTCGAGCAGCTGCTGACGGGAGCCGGCCGGAGCGGGCTGGCCGAGGTCGACGTCGGGCAGCTTGCTGGCCGGATGCGCTCCGGTCGGACGGGGACCGTTCGGCTGGTTGACCGTGACGTCGGCGAGCCAGCTGAGGATCTTGGTGCCCCGGTCCTTCGACTGACGGGCGTGCACCAGGTTCGGCCGCTCGTCGATGAACGACGTGCTGAGGTCGCCGGCGACGAAGGACGGATCGTCGAGGACGGCCTGCAGGAAGGGGATGTTGGTGGTGACGCCGCGGATCCGGAATTCGGCCAGCGCGCGCTTCGAGCGGGCGACGGCGGACGGGAAGTCGCGCGCTCGGCAAGTGAGCTTGGCGAGCATGGAGTCGAAGTGCGGGCTGATCTGCGCACCCGATGCGACCGTGCCGCCGTCGAGGCGGACGCCGGCTCCGCCCGGTGAGCGGTAGGTGGTGATCTTGCCGGTGTCGGGGCGGAAGCCCTGGGCGGGGTCCTCCGTGGTGATCCGGCACTGCAGAGCGGCACCCCGGAGCGTGATGTCCTTCTGCTCGAGGCCGAGCTCCTGCAGGGTCTCCCCCGCCGCGATCCGCATCTGCGACTGCACCAGGTCGACATCGGTGACCTCTTCGGTGACCGTGTGCTCGACCTGGATGCGCGGGTTCATCTCGATGAAGACGTGCGTGCCGGCGCGGTCGCCGACCGTGTCGACGAGGAACTCGACGGTGCCCGCGTTCACGTAGTGGATGGACTCCGCGAACTTGATGGCGTCGCGGTGCAGGGCGTTCCGCAGCTCGTCGGTGAGGTTGGGTGCCGGCGCGATCTCGACGACCTTCTGGTGGCGGCGCTGCACCGAGCAGTCGCGCTCGAACAGGTGCACCGTGGTTCCGGCGGCGTCGGCCAGGATCTGCACCTCGATGTGCCGAGGGCGCAGCACCGCCTGCTCGAGGAACATGGTGGCGTCGCCGAAGGCGCTGTCCGCCTCGCGCATGGCGGCCTCGAGGGCGGCCCGCAGGTCCTCCTTCCTGTCCACCCGGCGCATGCCGCGTCCGCCTCCGCCCGCGACCGCCTTGGCGAAGATGGGGAAGCCGATGTCGTCGGCCTGGCTGAGCAGCAGGTCGATGTCGGAGCTCGGAGGGGTGGACTGCAGCACCGGGACGCCCGCCTTGATGGCGTACTCCTTGGCGGCGACCTTGTTGCCGGCCATCTCGAGGACCTCGTAGCCGGGTCCGATGAAGGTGATCCCGGCGTCTCTGGCCGCGTGGGCCAGGTCGGGGTTCTCGCTGAGGAATCCGTAGCCGGGATAGATGGCGTCGGCGCCCGACTCCTTGGCGACCCGGATGATCTCCGAGACGTCGAGGTAGGCGCGCACCGGGTGGCCCGGCTCGCCGATCTGGTACGACTCGTCGGCCTTGAGCCGATGCATCGAGTTGCGGTCCTCGTAGGGAAAGACGGCCACGGTCCGGGCGCCCAGTTCGTACGCGGCGCGGAATGCCCGGATGGCGATCTCGCCACGGTTCGCCACGAGGATCTTGCGGAACACGAGGGCCCTCTCGTCGTCCCCGGACGACCTTCAACGGAGTGCGCGGCTGGCCCGTCGGGGTTTAGGTTTCCTCAGACTACTGAAGGTATCGTTGGGGCCGTGCATGTGCTGAGCGTCAGCTCTCTCAAGGGGGGCGTGGGGAAGACGACGGTCACACTCGGACTTGCTTCCGCCGCTTTCGCTCGCGGCCTCAGCACGCTCGTGGTGGACCTCGATCCGCAGTCCGACGTGTCCACCGGCATGGACATTCAGGTGCAGGGTCACCTCAACGTCGCCGACGTGCTCGCCTCCCCCAAGGAGAAGGTCGTCCGGGCGGCGATCGCGCCGAGCGGCTGGACCCGCGGCCGCGCCGGCAAGGTCGACGTGATGATCGGCAGTCCGTCCGCCATCAACTTCGACGGCCCACATCCGAGCATCCGCGACATCTGGAAGCTCGAAGAGGCGCTCGCCGGCGTCGAGCAGGACTACGAGCTCGTGCTCATCGACTGCGCCCCGTCGCTCAACGCGCTGACCCGCACCGCGTGGGCGGCCAGCGACCGCGTCGCCGTCGTCACCGAGCCCGGCCTGTTCTCCGTCGCCGCCGCCGATCGCGCCCTGCGTGCCATCGAGGAGATCCGCCGCGGCCTCTCCCCTCGCCTGCAGCCCCTCGGCATCATCGTCAACCGGGCGCGCGTGCAGTCCCTCGAGCACCAGTTCCGGATCAAGGAGCTGCGCGACATGTTCGGGCCGCTCGTGCTCAGCCCGCAGCTGCCCGAGCGCACCTCGCTGCAGCAGGCCCAGGGCGCAGCGAAGCCCCTGCACATCTGGCCGGGCGAGAGCGCGCAGGACATGGCGCGGATGTTCGACCAGCTGCTCGAGCGCGTGATGCGCACCGGCCGCGTGGGCGAGTACGGCGAAGCCCCGGCCAAGGCCCGCCGCTAGCCCAGCAGCTCGGCGCCTCTTCCACCGTTCAGGTGATCTTCACGGTTCAGGCTTTCGACCACGGATCAGGCGAAAATCGCCTGAACGGTGTTCGATGTCGCGGAATCGCCTGATCCGTGAAGATCGCCTGATCCGTGAAGGGTGGGTCAGCGGATCGTGGCGAAGGCTCGGACCGGGAAGGTGCCGAAGGCCTCGACCTTCGGCGGCACCGCGGTGAAGGTGGCTCCACGAGGCGGGACGTCGCCGAGGTTCGTCAGGTGCTCGACGATCGGGATGCCGGCGGCGAGCAGCAGCGAGTGGGCGGGCCGCTCCCCCGCAGCGTCCGCGGTCATCGAATCGATGTTGATCGAGTCGATGCCGACGAGTCCGACGCCCTGCTCGACCAGGTATCGGGCGCCGGCCTCGGTCAGAAACGGTGCAGGATCCCCGTACGCCGGGGTGCCGAAGTGACGATCCCACCCGGTGTGCAGCAGCACCGCTGCTCCTGATACCTCGCGGTCGTAGAAGACCTCGGCGGGGATCCCCCGCTCGGTCGCACCGGGAAGGCGGATCAGCTCGATGCGCACGTCCACCACCCCCTCGAGCAGCAGGCCTGCCAGATCCCCTCCATCGGCATAGCGGTGGTACGCGGTGTCGAGGTAGGTGCCGGTGTTCGCGATCATCTCGATCCGCGGGATCTCGAACTCGGTGCCCGCCGCGTAGACGCTGCGCGAAGCCTCGCGGCTCAGGTGCGCGGTCATCCGCGGCACTGGCATCCCCGGCATGGTGACGAGCCCGTCCCGGATGACATGGCTGAGGTCGACGAGTCGGCGCGGAGCGGGCGCATCGACCTGAGCGACGATGCCCCGGCTGCCCGTGTGCGCCTCCTCCACGATCTGCAGTCCCGAGAGCTTCACCGATCCGACGAGAGCGAGACCTAGGTGCTGCACGAGCAGTGCTCCGATTTGCGCCTGGTCGACGTCCCCGCTCGGCAGGTCGAGTCGAAAGCCGTGCGCCGAAAGGCCTCCGCCGTTGACGAAGGAGATCTCGGCATCGAACACGGCACGGTACTGGGGCATGCGTCCAGCCTTTCAGCCCGTGTCGGAGTCGGCCGCCGCTATCGGGTCGGCCAGCGACGATCCACCGCCAGCGATCGTCTTCGAGCAGGGCACTCCAGACTGCGCCGCCCGGTTAACGCCGAAAGCGACGGCTGGGGCCGTCGCTCTCGGGTGGTGCGCCGCGCAATGCGCGGGGTGGGATCTGTGGGGCGGCGCCTATGAGGCGGTGCGGTTGGCGCGGCGAGCAGCGAGCTCGTCACTGGGATCGGCCGACTGGGCGTCGAGCTCGACGAGGCTGGATTCGACCTCGCGGAGCACGCGGCCGACGGCGATGCCGAACACGCCCTGACCGCGGCTGACGAGGTCGATTACCTCGTCGTTCGAAGTGCAGAGGTAGACGCTCGCGCCATCGCTCATCAGCGTGGTCTGCGCCAGGTCGGTGACACCCGACTCGCGCAGCTGCTCGACGGCGGTCCGGATCTGCTGGAGCGAGATGCCGGTGTCGAGGAGGCGCTTGACGAGCTTGAGGACGAGCACGTCGCGGAAGCCGTAGAGGCGCTGCGAGCCCGATCCGGCTGCACCGCGGATGGTCGGCTCGACCAGTCCTGTGCGTGCCCAGTAGTCGAGCTGGCGGTAGCTGATTCCTGCCGCGCGAGCCGCGATCGCTCCCCTGTAGCCCTCGTTGTCATCGAGGTCGGGCATGCCATCCGTAAACAGCAGCCCGAGGTCGTAGCGATCGTCGCTACGGCTGAGTTCACTCATGAAGCTGCCTTCCGTGCGATTACGCACATTTCCGGGGACTTCTCAAAGGTATCGACCCGAGGCGGCACCGGCAACGACATCGGCCCTGTGAGTTGGGCGTGTCGCGCGTTTCTGCGGTGCTTTCGTGTCCCCAATTCGGGCTCGGCCAGCCTAGCCGACGCGACGTCGGCTCACACCGACGATTGCGCGATCGGGGGCGCGCTCAGCCGCCGATGCGCTCGAGTGCGCTGCGGATCAGACTCGCCCGCACGACGTCGAGCTGCGCGGCGAGCTCGAGGGCCAGCTCCGCGCCGCGCGCGCGACTCGACGAGTCCCGGCGCTTGATGATCGGCAGAACGGCCGTCTCCAGCAGGGCGACCTCGCGCTCGGCCGACGCGCGGAAGCCGCGCAGATGGCGCGGCTCGATTCCCACGTCGCCGAGCTCGACGAGCGCGCGGAGGACGCCGAGGGCATCGTCGCTGAAGGTGTCGCCGGCCGCGATCAGCGAGGCGCTGATGGCCTCGTCGAGCTGCCATGAGTTGGCGCCGGCTTCGCGCAGCAGCTCCTCCCGCAGGTAGCGTCGCTCGCCGCTCAGCATCGAGGGCCCGGCCGTCGTCGTGGGCATGGTCGGCTCGCGACCCGCGTCGAGCTCGGCCAGCTGGGTGCGGATGATCTTCAGCGGCAGGTAGTGGTCCCGCTGCATCGTGAGGATGAGGCGGAGCCGGTCGATGTCGCGTGGGGAGAACTTGCGGTAGCCCGACTCGGTGCGTGCCGGGAAGACGAGCCGCTGCTCCTCGAGGAAGCGCAGCTTCGACGGCGAGAGGTCGGGGAACTCGGGCTTGAGCCGCGCGAGCACCTGCCCGATGCCCATCAGCGCCTGCTGCTGCGGAACCGCAGCGGGCGTGATCGAGCGAGCGAGCGGAGACGACACGGTCAGCGGGCTCCCGCAGCGGCGAGGTCGTGGCGCGATGCGTAGAAGGTGAGGCGGAACTTGCCCACCTGCACCTCGGCCCCGTCCGTGAGCAGAGCGGTGTCGATGCGGACGCCGTCGAAGTAGGTGCCGTTCAGGCTCCCCAGGTCCTTGACCTCGAAGACGGTGCCGTGCCGGATGAACTGCGCGTGCCGACGCGAGACCGTCACGTCGTCGAGGAAGATGTCGGCGCTCGGATGACGACCGGCGACCGTCAGGTCGGCGTCGAGGAGGAACCGGGCACCCGTGTTCGGGCCGCGACGGACGACGAGGAGAGCCGACCCCGACGGGAGCGCTCCGACCGCCTGCTGCTCCTCGGTGTTGCTGCGCTGATCCAGCGCGGCCACCTGCTGGAGGAACTCGTCGCCGAACGACGCCGTCGTGTCGGTGCTGAGGTGTGACGCCCTGCGAGGATCGCCAGCACTCGGATCCGACCCCTGAGGGCCGGGCTGACCGCCCTGCCAACCGGCACCGGGTCCGCTCTGCCTGTCACGCGGATCGACCATATGTGGCTACCTCCTCTTTGCGCTCCAGGGTAACGGATCCGTCAGACCGACTCGCCCCGGGGAATCCTGCATACCCTAACGGTCTCTATGGCGTACACGATTCCCGCCCACCAGTAGAGGAAGGCCCCCCAGGCGGCGAACGCCCAGCCGACGGGGTTGGCGACGAACTGGATGTCGGGGAAGGCCTGCCCGAGCACGAGCACCGGAAGCGCGTAGAAGAGGCAGAAGGTGGCGACCTTGCCGAGGTGGTGGACCGGCAGCGGACCGTAGCCGTGATTGGCGAGCGTGATGCCGAGCACGATGAGCAGGAGGTCGCGCGAGACGATGACGATGACCAGCCACCAGGGCACGAGATCGCGGGATGCGAGACCCAGCAGGGTCGCGAGCAGGTAGAGGCGATCGGCCGCCGGATCGAGGAGCTGGCCGATCCGGGTGACCTGGTTGAAGCGACGGGCGATCTGGCCGTCGAGGAAGTCGGTGAGGCTCGAGACGACGAGGATGACGAGCGCGACGAAGTCGTTGCCGTTGACCAGGTAGAGCAGGAAGACGGGCACGAGCGCGAGCCGGAAGAAGCTCAGCACGTTGGGGACCGTGAGGATCCGGTTGCTGATCTCCGGCTCGGCGGGAGTCTTCACCGCATCGCCGTCGGAGCCCGCCTTCGACTCCGAATCCATATGCCCTACCTTATGGGCGGCGCTGTTTCGATGGGCGCACGCCAGGCGGCCGGTGGCTCTCGCGTCGTCGGAGGACTGGACTAGCGTCCTCCTTATGCGATGCAGCATCGTTCCGCCCTACCTGCTGGCCCGGATCGCGGCGAGCGCCGACGATCGTGCGATGCCGGTCGTCGCACGGGCTGCGCGACGCGCGCTCGTCGAGAGCATGCCGGTCCGCCTCGCCCGGAACGCCGCTCCCGAGGCGTTCCGAGGCAGGGACTTCGGCACCGAGCGGAGAGATCTCAGGGCGGCCACGCGATCCCCGCAGCGGACGATCTCGGACGCCGAGTCGACCGAGACCCTGCCCGGTCATGTGGTGCGTCGCGAGGGAGCCGCGCCGGTCGGCGATGCGGCGGCCGACGAGGCCTACGACGGACTCGGGGCCACCTTCGCGCTGTACGACGAGGTGTTCGACCGCGACTCCATCGACGACCGCGGTCTGCCGCTCGACGCCACCGTGCACTACGGCGAGGAGTACGACAACGCCTTCTGGGACGGCACGCGGATGGTGTTCGGCGACGGGGACGGCGAGATCTTCCGGCGCTTCACCGTCTCGATCGACGTCATCGGGCACGAGCTCACCCACGGCGTCACCCAGTTCACGGCGGGGCTGCTCTACCAGGGCCAGTCAGGAGCGCTCAATGAGTCGATGAGCGACGTCTTCGGGGCGATGGTGGCGCAGCACCAGCTGGGTCAGAGCGTCGAGCAGGCGACCTGGCTGATCGGCGCCGGGCTGTTCACCGACCGCGTCGAGGGCGTGGCGCTGCGCTCGATGAAAGCTCCCGGAACGGCCTACGACGACGACATCCTCGGCAAGGATCCGCAGCCCGCCCACATGGACGAGTATGTGGACACGCCTGACGACGACGGCGGGGTGCACATCAACTCCGGCATCCCGAACCGGGCGTTCCAGCTCGCGGCGACCGCGATCGGCGGCACGTCGTGGACCGGCGCAGGTCCGGTCTGGTGGGCGGCGCTGCGGTCCGCAACTCTCCGGCCCGACGCGGACTTCGCCGCATTCGCGGGTGAGACCGTCGCCGCCGCGACGACCGCCTTCGGGCAGGGATCCCTCAAGCGGGAGGCGGTCGTGGATGCCTGGCGCACGGTCGGCATCGAGCCGGCGCACCCGTTGCCCGAGCCGGCCGAATAGAGGCGTGCCGTGATCACGATCACCATCACGCGCACGGGCGGCTTCGCCGGCATCAGCCGCCAGTGGACCCTGCAGATGGAGGCGACCGAGTGGCGCGAGCTGGTGAGCGCGGCAGCCCCTCCCCCACCATCCGCACCGGACGGGTCGGCCGATCGCTTCGTCTACCGGATCCGTGGCGGGCGGCGCTCTCTGACGATCCCCGACTCCCACCTCGACGGTCCATGGCGCGAGCTGGTGGATCGCGCGCGCAGCGCCGGCGAGCCGTGACCCCCCGCCGACACGCTCGACACGCGCGATGCCTTCGCCCTGTCGGACGCCGCCGGTAGCGTCGACGCATGTCGTGCATCCGCTTCAACACGTCCGCCATGCGCGCCCAGATGCGCGAGGGTCAGCGCTTGGGCCTCACCAGCGGGGACGCGGCGCTGCTGCATCTCTCCCCCGCCGTGACGCCGAGCAAGATCGAGCGCCTGCGCCTGCTCGCCGTCAACGCCAATCCGCGGATCCGCGAATCGGTCGCGAGCAGCCGCAACACCCCCGCCGACCTGTTCGAGCTCCTCGCTCGCGATCCCGATGAGGGTGTGCGGGCATGCGTCGCCCGCAACGAGACCACCCCGTGCGATCTGCTGCGCGAGCTCGCCGCCGACAAGAGCGAGAAGGTGCGCGGCTGGGTCGCCCTCAACTACTTCGTGCCCGACGACGCCATGCAGCTGCTGGCGGCCGATCGCAGCAAGGTCGTCCGCGGTCTCGCCGCCTGGAAGGCGACCGTCGCGGAGCCCGCCTCCGTCTGAGCCTGCCGTCGAGCCTGGGCCGTCGGGTGGCCGTCGGATGGGTGGGGTCTCCTGAATTCAGGCCGAAGTGCGGAATGCAGGTCGATTCACAAGATATGGCCGGAGAACGGCACTTCGTCCTGAATTCGTCATGGTGAGTTCAGGTCCTGGTGGGAGATGCCGGACCCGTCGGCCTTCCTGATCCTGTTTTCCGCGCCACCTCGAGAATGCGGGACGCGAGTGGCGTGCCGGACGCTGTCAGCTATCCAGCGTGTCGATCAGCTCGAGCAGCGCGCGTGGGCCGACGACGCGTGCACCCAGTGCCCGCACCGAGTCGGCGAGCGCACGATCGGCCGTGACCACCACGGTCACGGAGTCCGAGTGCTCGGCGGCCAGGCTCACCAGCTCGCGGATCCGCGAGTCGCCATCCGTCGACGCCAGCTCGATGGTCAGACCCGCTGAGGAGGAGCCGCCGCCCGCCGATGCGCCAGTCGCCGCGCTCCCGGACGCACTCGGGGATGGGATCGTGGCTTGCTTCGCCTCGCCCTCGAGCACCAGCACGAGGCGCGGCCACCAGGTGTGCCCTGGCAGCTCCAGCAGCGCAGCGGGGACTCCCCGCGCTGCCAGGCGCTCGAGCGATGCAGCCAGCCTCTGCGCGGCACCGGGCCGGTCCTTCCACCAGGCATCGGGTCGTGAGCCGACCACGTTGGCGGCGTCGATGATCAGCGTGGGGGCTGCTCGCAGCTGAGCCCGCAGCTCCGGCCATGAGGCGGCGAACCCCGGATGCAGGGGCAGGTCGTCGACCTCGTCGATGGGCACCCAGGCGAGCGCGATGCTCTCGGCATCGCCGATCACCGGCTCGAAGCGCTCCTCCACCGAGGCCACGACGGTCGTGTAGGTCCAGACGTCGAGGTCGAGCACGCTGGTGAACTGCACCCGGAGCCGGTCACCCGGGACGCCCGCCTCCTCGGCGGCCTCGCGGATGGCGCCTTCGACCGCGGACTCGTCCGAGTGCCGCGCGCCGCCGGGAAGTCCCCATGTGCCGCCGAAGTGGCTGTAGCCGGCGCGATGCTGGAGCAGCACTCCTGCATCGGGCGCGTGCACGAGGAGTCCGGCGGCGCCGAACGCACCCCAGAATCGACGTCCGTCGGGCAGCATCACCCACTCATCCCCCGACCCCAGCGGGCGTCGAGGCATCGGGGCGCCCTGAGGCAGCACCGAGTCGGACGGAATGCTCACGCTTCAGCCTGTCACACGCACGATGGCCGTCCGCCCTCCGTGGGTCAGCCTTCGTGACGGCCGACGGTCACGTTCGATTCAGGAAGGCCCCCTGCCGGGGGCGCTCACCCCGATCCCAGGAAAGGCGGCCACGGTGAACACATGGCAAGCGACCAGACAGCACCCGATCAAACAGCGCCCGATCAATACGTGTTCAGCGATCCGACGACGCGCTACCCGAGGATCAGCCCACCGGAGCAGCACCAGGACGAGCCCGGACTCCAATCGAGGATGACGCCGGTGCCCGACCTCGGCGAGGACAGCTACCGCGGCACCGGGCGACTGACCGGGCGCCGCGCGCTCATCACCGGCGCCGATTCGGGGATCGGCGCGGCCGTGGCGATCGCCTTCGCCCGCGAGGGCGCCGACGTCGCCCTCTCCTACCTTCCCGCCGAGCAGTCCGACGCCGACCACGTGGTCGAGCAGATCGAGGCCGCGGGACGGAGGGCGCTGCCCCTGCCCGGCGACATCCGCACCTCCGAGTTCTGCCGCTTGCTCGTCGCGGACGCGGTGGAGGGACTCGGAGGACTGGACATCGTCGTCAACGTCGCCGGCAAGCAGATCGTCCAGGAGCGACTCGAGGACCTGAGCGACGAGCAGTTCGAGGCGACCTTCCAGACCAACGTCTTCGCCATGTTCTGGATCATCAAGGCGGCGCTGCCCCATCTGTCCGCCGGCTCGACCATCATCAACACCGCCTCGCTCGAGGCCTACACCCCGGCGCCGATGCGCATCGACTACGCGACGACCAAGGGCGCGATCAACAACTTCTCGAAGGGTCTCGCCCAGCAGCTCGCTCCGCGCGGCATCCGGGTCAACGTCGTGGCGCCCGGTCCGACCTGGAGCGCCCTGCAGGTCACCGACGGAGTCCCCACCGAGGAGCTGCCGGAATTCGGCTCCGAGACGCCGCTCGGCCGCGCGGGCCAGCCCGCGGAGCTCGCCCCCGCGTACGTCTTCCTGGCATCGCCGGAGTCGAGCTTCGTGCTCGGGACCACCCTCACGGTGACCGGCGGCATGCCCACCCCATAGATCGCGGGCGAGATGTCGCTGGTCCGCTGCGCTACTCGTAGCAGCGCATCAGGACCCAGCCGGAGTCCAGCTCGGATTCCGCGATCTCGAACATCAGCGAGTGGCCGCCCGATGTGGTGCCCTGGAAGCGCCATCCCACGACCCGTCGGGCGGCATGGGTGAGCTCCACGGCCCACGCGTCCTCGGCGAGCGGGGTCGGGGTGTCGGTCACCCGATAGCGCACCTGATCCCAGACCAGTCGCACGGGCACATTGTCGACGAGCCATACGGCCACCTCGACGGCGGACGGGATGGACCGCACGGATTCGATGCTCACGAGAACCTCCGAGATCGGGCGATCGGCCTCCGGCTGCCGAGCTGATGGATGCGAGAGATTCGAATATAGGTTCGAATGACCATCAAGGGCAAGAGCGTCCGAGCGTGTCGACGCGGTCGATGCGCGCGGGGGTGTCCAGAGAGCGCCGTGCGAGCGCGCGGTATTCTCGACGACCATGTCCCCGCGGCGCGCGATCGGCATCGCCCGACTCCTCGCGGCGACGATCGGGGTCATCGCCCTCGTCTCGCGGTTCGGCTACGGGCTGGGATTCCGCAGCTTCTTCGCGGTCAACTTCTTCGGCTACCTCACCATGCAGAGCAACATGGCCGCGGTGGTGGTGGCCACCATCGCGGGGGTCACCGCGCTCCGCGGTCGGGATGAGGGCCGGCTTCTCACGGCTGCACGCGGCGCCGTCACGTGCTTCGTGATCGTCGCCGGCATCGTGTTCGCCCTGCTCGTCACCCAGGGGCCCGCGCAGGGCTACCGCATCGATGTGCCATGGTCCGACCAGGTTCTGCACTTCTGGCTGCCGTCGTTCGCGCTCCTCGACTGGCTGCTCTCGCCCGGACGCGGCCGGCTGGGCTGGCGGGTGCTGTCTCTGGTGATCGGCTATCCGACCGTGTGGGGCATCATCACCAGCATCCGCGGCAGGCTCGTCGGCTGGTACCCGTACTTCTTCCTCGACCCCGCCCAGTCCGGGTATCCCGGGACGTTCTTCCTGTTCTCGGCCGGATCGCTCGCGCTCTTCGCGGCCGTTGCCACGGGGCTCATCCTCGCGAGCAGGCATCGCCCGCTGCTGGAGGTGATCAGGCTCCGACGAATGGCGCGAGGGCCGTCATCAGAGCGTCCGACAGCTCTCCATCCGACAGCGCCGACATCGACGAGGCCGCCTCGCCGCCGACGAGGCCGATGAGCACAGGCGATCCGGTGATCGGCATCAGGTTCACCCAGTCGGTGACGATGAAATCACTGCCCAGCACGGACCACTGCACCGCATCCGTCGACCAGAACGCCTCGTCGAAGCGCACCCAGACGGATTCGACGTCGCCGAATCCGAGTTCGGCGATCGCCGCCCGCTGATCGAACGGCAGCGGAGGCTCGATCTCGATCGCCTGCGCCTTGAGCACCCCGAGCGGCACCGTGAGGATGACCCGATCGAAGGTCACCGATTCGCCGGTGCCGAGTCGGAGGCTCACGGCGTCGTCGGTGCGGGAGATCGAGAGCACGGCGGTCGAGAGCCACACGGCGCTCGAGCCCAGCAGCTCGGTCACCAGCTCGGACACTCCGCCAAGGGCGACGGTGTCGGCGGCCGGAGGCAGGGTGTCGAGCCCGTACCAGGACGAGAGATCGGCGGGCTCCGCTCCCACGGAGTCGGTGATCCGCCGACGCAGCTCGGCGGTGAGGTAGTCGATCGGCGCCGGTGGATCGCCCGGGGCGAGGTTGCCCGCACCGGAGCCGTCGAGCGCGTCGCCGAGACCCAGGTCCTCCGGCCGATCGGCCGCCCACTGGGCGGCGGAGGCGATGGCGGACGCGCCGGCGTCTCGGTCCTCGGCGGTCTCCCCCGTCGGCGTGAAGAGCGCAGGCGGCGAGGAGAGGGGGGCCACGCCGTCGCCGACGGAGCGGATCACGTCGGCGTCCTGGTCGGAGGCGAAGCGTCCCGCGCCGAGTTCGACGCCGACCGGCCAGCCGTCGGGAGCCGTCGAGTGGATCCGGCCGCCGATCCGGTCGCGGGCTTCGATGACGGTCACGTCGTAGCCCGCCGCAGCCAGCACGGCGGCGGCCGAGGCCCCCGAAGCGCCCGCTCCCACGATGGCGATGCGGTCGCTCGGCAGCGAGGATGCGTCGGCCTGGTTCGCGGCCCGCGCACCGGACGCGATGGCGCCCGTCACGGTGCCGGGCGCGTCGTCGTCGGTGGCCTCGCCGGCGAAGAAGAGCCGACCGTCGATGGCCTGGCGCAGAGCGATCCGCTGGTCGGGCGACGACCCCGTCGCGAGGAAGCTGTGGGTGCCGCGGGAGAACGGATCGTCGGCCCATGCGCTGCGCAGGATGTCGGCGGGGATCGGCACGGCCGTGGGAGTCGTGCTCGGCAGCGGGGCGGAGGTCGTCGGAGGGGGCGTGACGCGGTCGGGCTCGCAGGCGGTCAGCACCAGCACCGAGAAGCCGGCCGCCGCACCGGCGAGGAACGTCCGTCGCGAGAAGCTCATCCTGGCGTCAGCCTAGCGTCGCCGACCTGCGGACCGGCAGGGCCTGGTCAGGCGTTCCATAGACACCCCGCCTAGTGTGTCCGAGTCTGTGCCTCGGCACCCTCATCCTCAGCAGAAAGCGAATACGTGCGTCTTCACCGCTCCACCGCCCTGTCCATCGCCTCCGTCGCAGCGGTCGCCGCCCTCCTCGCGGGGTGCTCGTCAGGGGATGCGCCGACGCCGACGACCACGACCACCGCGGCGGCTGCCGTCGACGCGTGCGAGGCGACCTCGGGCAGCGCGTCGGAGTCGGTGACCGTCACCGGCGACTTCGGCGTCACCCCCACGGTGGACTTCGCCGCGGGGATCACCGCGGATGTCACCGAGCGCACCGAGATCGTCACCGGCACCGGCCCCGAGATGACGACGGGCCAGACGGCGATCATCGGCTACTCGATCTACGACGGCACGACGGCCGAGCTCGTGGACACGGTCGGGATGGACGGCGGCGACCCGGCCGCCATCCCGGTCGACACCAGCACCTACCTCACCGGCCTCATCAAGACCTTCGGCTGCGAGCCGACGGGCACCCGTGTCGTGTCGGTGGTGCCCGCCGCCGAGGCGTTCGGCGAGCAGGGCAACGAGACCCTCGGCGTCAGCCCAGGCGACTCGCTCGTCATGGTGATCGACGTCAAGCCGATCCGCGCGACCGGCGCCGACCAGCCCGTCGTCGAAGGCCAGCCGGCCGTCAGCCTCGCCGAGGACGGCACTCCGAGCATCGCGATCCCCGCCACGGCCCCGCCCGCCGATCTGCAGGTGACGGTGCTCAAGAAGGGCACGGGCTCCGCCCTCACCGCCGATGCGACCGCCTATGTCCAGTACGTGGGCGAGAAGTGGTCGGATGGCACGATGTTCGACGAGTCGTGGACCACCGGCGTCCGGAACTTCCCCCTGGCCAACGTCGTCCCCGGCTTCTCGCAGGGCCTCACCGGGCAGACGATCGGCTCACAGGTGCTCATCGTCATCCCGCCGGGGCTCGGCTACGGCGAGGCGGGCAGCAGCGACAACGCCCTGGCCGGGGAGACCCTCGTCTTCGTGGTCGACATCCTGACCGCGACGGCCAGCGCAGCCCAGTAGCCCGTCAGCACCGGGTGCGCTGACGCCAGACACGAGATGCCACTTTCCGTCCCTACAACCGCGGTTTGGGGACGGAAAGTGGCATCTCGACTGCTGAGCGGGGCGGTCAGACTCCGACGATGGTGACCGTCAGGGCGCCGCCGAGCTCGAAGACGTCGCCGGGGAAGCCGACGATCGGCGCCTCGGACGGAAGCCGCACGGTCGGTGTGCCGGCCCGCGTGAGCAGCGTCCCGTTGGTCGAGCCCATGTCGCGCATGAGCACCTGATCGCCGTCGAGGCGGACCTCGAGGTGGTTCCGCGAGATGTCGGTCATGCCGACATCGAGGGTCACCAGGCGCGGCTCGTCGCCGTAGGCGTAGAGGATCGAGGGGCTGCGACCGATCAGGATCGTTCCCGTGATGGGCAGGCGCTCACCGGTCGAGAGAACGAGGGTCGCCGCCGCGAGGTTCTCCTCCGGCGCGTCGGCGATCGAGCGCAGCAGCGGGTCGCCGCGCACGATCGTCTCCTCGATCCGGTCCTCGTCATCGCTCACCGGAGCGGGCTCGGCTCGCTCGAGCGGGGTGTAGTCGCTGACGCCGGGCATCACGCTCGGGCTCCATGCCCGGTCGTAGGCCTCGGTCTCGCCCGGTCCGAACTCGCCGTCGAGGTCGTCGTCGGCGGGCTCCTCCACATCGGGCCCCGCGTCGTACGGCGACTCGTAGGCGTCGAACTGCGCGGGAGTGGGCGCGGAGGCGGGAGACGGATCGAACAGTCCGGCGAGAGCGCTGACCCCGTCGTCCTCGGGCTGCGCGTCGCGCGGGTCGATGACGGTCTCGCCGTTCATGATCGCGTCGAAGTCGGGAACCTCATCGAGGGACTGCACGCGCTCGGCGGGCAGCTGCGGCTCGGCGACGGGCGCGCTCGCAAAGGTGGGGATGCGCTCGTGGGTCGAGGAGTCGATGCCCGACGAGGTGGACTCGTCGAAGAAGTCGTCATCCTCGTCGGCCGAGTTCTCCTGGACGTCCGTCGGACGTGAATCCTGGCCGACGTTCGAGGCGGCATCGCCGGACGACTCGTTGTACGTCTCGCCGAACGACTCGTTGTACGTCTCGTTGTACGTCTCGTCAGGCTGGCCGGCAGGCTCGCCGACCGACTCACCGACCGACTCTTCTGGGGCGGGCGCACCGATGAGGCTGGAGTCGATCGACGGCGGCACGAAGGCCGAGTACGCCGGCGCTTCGACCACGGGCGGGGCGACGGGCGGCGTCACCGGCGGAGCGGCAGCGGCGGGCGCGGGAGTCGGCGCGGACACCGGCGCCGCAGCTTCGGGCGCAGGCGTCGCGGCGGCCGCACCGCGGCCGCGAGGCCGGACGATCACACCGCCGAAGCCTGCCGCGATCACGCCGACCTCTGCCGCGTCCTCGGGCACCGTGGCGCCGGGAGCGCCGCTGCGGTCGACGAACACCGCCTCGAGGCGTCCGCTCGACACGATCCGCACGCGGTCTCCCACGCGCGCCACGATCACGTAGTCCTGCGCGTCGTCGAAATCATCGAACACACTGTCCGTTGCCGGAGTGCTCATGCCTTGTACCCCTCGTTCACCACGTCTGCGTATTGAGTGACCGATTCGCCGTGCGCGTCCTCGACGAGAAGCGCGTAGCGCCGGCTCTGACAGGGGAATGTGTGCGTGGTGCTGTAGTCCACGCCTACCTCGCTACCGAAATTCTTCGGGTCATCGGTCTCCAGACCAAAGTACGCGATGGACGCCCCCGAACCCGTCCACTTGAGCATGATGTCGGGAGACTGGTCGCGATCCGACACGGATACGGGGGCTCCAAGGGATGGCAGCATCGCCATCCCGCCCGCGCCGCGAGCTGTCCTGTGCACTTCGACGCCGCCCATCGAGGATCGCCCGGCGTTCCGGCCCCTGATCATTCGAGCTCGGGACCGTCCGGAATGGCCCTCACCCTAGCGGCTGGATGCACGCCGACGCAGGTCCTTGCGCCGGACGGTTCCGCCCGGTCCGAGCGTCCGGACGCGCCGCCGATCGCCGGTGCAATCCGGTCAATCCCGGGCGATGACGGAGACGAACGCAGTGAGCGCGTGGACGAGGTCGGCCGGCGCGAGTTCGACCTCGAAGCCGCGGCGGCCGCCCGAGACATGGATGGTGCCGTGCTCGAGGGCGCTCGCATCGAGCACCGTGCGCAGCCTGCTCCTCTGGCCGAGCGGACTGATCCCGCCGGTGACGTACCCGGTGCGGCGTTCGGCGAGCTCCGGCGGCGCCATCTCGCATCTCTTGGCGCCCAGGGCGGAGGCCAGCGCCTTGAGGTCGAGTCGGCACGGGACGGGCACGATGCCGAAGGCCAGCTCGCCATCCGCCTGCACGACGAGCGTCTTGAACACGCGCGAGGGATCGACGCCCAGTGCCTCGGCCGCCTCCAACCCGTAGCTGGGGTGTGCGGGATCGTGCTCGTAGCTGTGGGTGGAGTGGGATACGCCGAGGCGGAGCAGCTCGGCCACCGCCGGGGTCGCGACGCCTGAGGGTCGCTTCGCACGCGCCATGCCGTCACGATACCGATCGGCCCAGGTGCGGACCGAACCCGTGATGGGAGCCGGTGGGCGTCGGATCGTGACGAGGCTCTCTGCCATGGCGGGGAGCCCGCCTCTACGATGAGAGGTCCCGCGACCGTCGGCTCGTATTCCGACGCTCACGAGCTCCTGTCGGGCTCGCGGACCGTGAACTCGAGCGAAGGACTCCCCCATGGCGAAGTCGGATGCGAAGAAGCCGGATGACAAGAAGCCGGCCTCAAGGAAGCCGGATGACAAGAAGCCGGGCGGCAGGAAGAACGAGCTGAAGAAGGCGGATGTGAAGGCTGCGAAGGAGCGCGCGAAGAAGGCCGCGGCCGAGGCGAAGCGCTCGGCGGAGAAGGCTCGGAGCAAGGCGGCGAAGATCGCCAAGCACGCCGCGAAGACCGCGAAGGCCGCCGCCGCCAAGGCCGTGGCACAGGCCAAGGCGGAAGCCGTCAAGGCCAAGGCGGAGGCATCGAAGGCCGCGCGCAAGGCGAAGAAGGCGGCCGAGTCGCAGCGGGCTGCTGCCGCCTCGGCGCTCGAGGCGAAGTCCGCACCGGTGCTGAGCATCGTCGAGTCCGACGATTCGGATACTGCCTCCACCACGGCCGGCGACGCCCAGTCCCACGAGGCGACGTCGGATGCGCCGACGCTCGTCGCCGTGCCGGACCTCGTTCCCGACCCGGCTGCCGATGGATCCGTGAACGGACCGGCCGCCGATGGAGAGACCGACGGACGAGCCGCTGGATCGACAGCCGACCCGGCGGACGGGGAAGGTTCCGCCCCCGAGCACTCGAGCGCGCCCGTTCTGGAGATCGTCCCGACGCAGCCCGCAGACACCGCGGAAGCTGCAGCCGCGAACCCCTCGCCGTCGGACTCGGCCGAGCCGACCAGTCCCGCCCACCTCACCGCGGTCGAAGCGACACCGCCACTCCCCGCGCCTCCCGGCGACGGCCCCGACCTCAGCTGGACGCTCGTCCGCCTGCGCGCGCTGGCCAAGGAGCGAGGCCTGGTCGGCTATTCACGGCTCGACAAGCAGCGACTGGTGGAGGCGCTGCGCGACTGATCGGCCTCCGAGGCAGCGCCGTCCCACGCCGGGCTCCGCTCCATCCGGTGAGCAGCGCACCCTCGACGCCTGCCTGAAGGTCGGCCGTCCGCCGCGCCGAGCCTGCTCGCCCGCCGAGCTGACCGGGTCCGTGAGACTGGCGAGATGTCCCGCCCGTCGCCGAAGGCAGCTTCACGCACGACCGTCTCGCTGTCGGATGAGGAGATCAGGAGTCGACTGCCGCTCGGGTCCGCGCTCGAGGTGGTCCGACGCTCGATGCTCGATGCCGAGGCGGGCACGTTCATCGCCCCCGCACGTGTGCACGAGGACGCGGATTCCGACTCGGATCAGGGTCGGCCTCGCCGAGGTCCGATCCACAGCGTTGCCCGTGGAGCCGGCTGGTACGGCTACGCGTCCACCGAGGGTGCCGCCTTCTCGAGCGGTGCGCAGGGCGGGCGGGAACCGGTCGATTCGGTCGTGATGGTGCGGGACGGCGAGACCGACGAGCTGCTGTCGATGGCGGTGGGCTCGGAGCTCGCCCGGCTTCGCCGCCTCGCCACCGTCGCACTCGCCGTCGACGCCCTGGCCGCACCGGACGCGGAGACGCTCGCCGTTCTCGGCGGCGACCCTCAGCTCGCGGATCTGATCGCGGCCATCTCCTCGGTCCGTCCTCTCACGGCCATCAGCCTCGTCGACGCCGGTGCGGAGGCGGCAGATCTGCGCGCGTCCAGCGCCGACTCAGCGGTGGTCGCCGTGGCTGGGGCGGATATGGACGGGGTCCTCGGCGCCCTGGCGCAGGCATCGATCGTGCTGGTCCTGACCGCCGAGACGCTCGCCGACGCCGCCATCGACGCCGCCATCGATGCGTCCGCGCTGGCACCGGGGGCCGCCGTGATCGCGCTCGCCGATGCGGTCCCCGCCATCGACGGAGTCCTTGCGGTGCCGACGCCGGGCCTGCTGGCCGACCTGGAGCGCCTGTTCACCGACTCCCCCGCGCAGCTGGAGGCCGACCGGCTGCCGACCGCCCTCGAACGGCGCCGCGACGAGATCCTCCCTCTTGCATCGGCGCTCGCAGGACGACCTCCGCGGAGCACACCATCCGATCGCCTCGGGATGATCTGCGTGGGGCTCGCCGGCGCCGACGTGTTCCTGCTCCAGCACCTGGCCCGCCGGGTCTGACGAGCGGCATCCGACCCCGATCAGCGCTTGCCGTTGACGGGACCCTGACGGGCGTGCGCCGCGATGTAGCTGCGGTGGGCGCCCTCGACGGCCGCCTTGAGGGAGCGGTAGTAGCCGAGGAGCTCCCGCTCGCTCGAATGCTGCGCCCAGGTGACCGCGCGGTAGCCGCGCTCCCCTTTGATCTCCAGGGCGACGATGATCGCGTACGGGCGCGAGCCGGAGTCGAGCAGATGCCACTGCCACGGCTCGACCTCGGTCGCGGAGAGGATCGGATGCCACACGGACTGCTCCTCGTGCTGTCGAGTGATGAGGACTCGCCCACAGCGGCCGGAGAGCCGGCTGCCATGGGTCGAGCGTGCGTCCGGCCCCGCGTGGTCCCATCGTAGGCATCCGCTCCGACACAGCGCCCCCATCGGCGTCTGCTTGGATGCGTGGATGGACCCGCGCACCGACCCGATCGACGAGGCGGTGAGGACCTCCGCCGTCCGGTCCCTCGCCTGGACCGCCACGGACGGGGTCGGCCTCGAGCGGGCGACGGTCGAGATGGCCGAGGAGGGCGCGGTGCTGCGCGGCAGCGTCGTCCGCGACGACGAGGCGGTGTACCGCATCAGCTACGAGGTGCGGGTGGACGCGCGGTGGACGACCCGCTCCGTGACCGTGTTCGACGACGAGACGGGTCGGTCGCTGCAGCTGCGCTCCGAGGGGAACGGCCGATGGATCGACGCGGACGGGGCGCCGCTCGATCGGCTAGACGGCGCCGTCGACGTGGACATCAGCGCGACGCCCATGACCAACACCCTGCCGGTCCGACGGCTCGGTCTCGCGATCGGCGAATCCGCTGACATCGTCACCGCCTATGTCCTGGTCACGGAGCTCGGGACGGATCGCGGAGTTGAGCTCGATGCTCAGCGGTACACCCGCACCGGCGAACTCGAGTACCTCTACGAGTCGCGCAGCAGCGATTTCCGGCGCACCGTGCAGGTCGACGAGGACGGATTCGTCCTGGAGTATCAGGACGCGTTCCGCCGCACCGAGTGACACTGCTCAATGCCGCCGACGGGGGCGCCGCGCGCCCAGGAAGCGGCTCCCCAGGAAGCGGCTCCCCAGGAAGTTCAGGGCGACAAGTCCGGTTGAATGGACGCATGCCCCTCACCGGTGAATACCTGCCCAGCACCTCCAAGTGGGCCCGCGACCAGGCGGAGAAGTACGAGGCCACCGGCGGCGCCGAGGCCAACACGCTCCGCGGCAAGCCCGTCATCGTGCTCACCACGGTCGGCGCGCAGTCCGGCAAGCTCCGGAAGACGGCGCTGATGCGCGTCGAGCACGACGGCCACTACGCGGTCGTGGCGTCCAAGGGCGGATCCGCCGAGAATCCGGCCTGGTACGCCAACATCGTCGCCGAGCCCCACGTGGAGCTGCAGGACGGGCCGGTCACGCTCGACTACCGTGCCCGCCTCGCCACGGGCGAGGAGCGCGACGAGTGGTGGGCGCGCGCCACCGCCGTCTGGCCCGACTACGACGTGTACCAGACCAAGACCGACCGGCAGATCCCCCTGTTCATCCTCGAGCCGCTCGCCTGAAGCGCCGGGCGCATCCGCTCGCGCGCCGTACGGGGTGCTCCCTGCTAGCGTCGCCCCCATGACCCCGCAGGAGCTCCAGCGCATCGTGTTCCTGCGCAGAGCCCGCGATCTGATGGACCGCGAGTACTCCCGTCCGCTCGACGTGCCGACGATGGCACAGACCGCGCTCATGTCGCCTGCCCACTTCTCCCGGCAGTTCCGCGCCCTCTACGGCGAGACCCCGTATTCGTATCTGATGACCCGACGGATCGAGCGGGCGATGACGCTGCTCCGCGCCGGCTCGAGCGTCACCGACGCGTGCATGGCGGTCGGCTGCACCTCGCTCGGCTCGTTCAGCACACGATTCACGGAGATCGTCGGCGAGAGCCCCTCCGCCTATCGCGCACGGGAGCATCACGCCGTCAACGCGATGCCGTCCTGCGTCGCCAAGGTGCATACCCGCCCCGTGCGGGCCGGCAGCCGCGACTCCAGCACGATGGTGTCGAGCCGTGAAGAGTCGAGCAGGAACAGAGAAGCCGCTCGCTCCTTCGCGGCCTAGCCTCGATGGCATGACCATCGCGCTCCAGTACTGCAACATCACCGTCAACGACGTCGACGAGTCGATCGCGTTCTACCGCGACGCCCTCGGCCTCACCGTGCAGAACGACGTCGGCTCCGGCGACTACCGCTGGGTGACCCTCGGCCTGGAGGCTCAGCCGGGCCTCGGAATCGTGCTCTCGGTGCCCCACGCCGGGCGATCGCAGGAGGACGGCGACGCCATGCAGGAGCTGCTGACCAAGGGGGTCCTCCCCCTGCTGGTCTTCACCACCGACGATGTCGACGGCACCTTCGAGACGGTGCGGGCGACAGGCGCCGAGGTGCTGCAGGAGCCGATCGATCAGCCGTGGGGTCCGCGCGACTGCGCGTTCCGCGATCCGTCGGGCAACACCGTGCGCATCTCGCAGGCGCAGGACCTGCAAGCCCACGTGTCGTAGAGGGCGCACGCGTCGGAGAAGGCTCAGATGTCGTAGAAGTATTCGGCGTAGTCGTGGCTCTGTCGGCGGGCGACCGCCGGGACACCGACGAGCAGCGACGCAGGCGGCGCATCGCGCACCACCACCGCGCCCGCACCGACGACCGAGTCGGCGCCCAGGGTGATGGGGCCGAGGATCGTGGCTCCCGCACCGATCACGACGCGGTCCTCGAGGGTGGGGTGCCGCTTCGTCCGCTCCGAGGATGTGCCGCCGAGGGTGACTCCGTGGTAGATCATCACGTCGTCGCCGACGACCGCGGTCTCCCCGATCACGACGCCCATGCCGTGGTCGATGAAGAAGCGCCGCCCGATCGTCGCGCCGGGATGGATCTCGACGCCCGTCAGCCAGCGGACCAGCTGTGCGACGATGCGCGCGGGCAGGCGGAAGCCGCCCACCCACAGCCGGTGAGCGATGCGGTGGCCCCAGACGGCATGCAGGCCCGAGTAGGTCAGCGCCACCTCGAACCCGCTCCGCGCGGCGGGATCGCGTCGTCGAGCGGTCTGGATGTCTTCGCGGAGCGGCACCTACTCGGTCAGATCGGCGTAGAGGACCGTCGAGAGGTAGCGCTCGCCGTAGCTAGCCACGATCACGACGATGGTCTTGCCGGCGTTCTCGGGGCGCTTGGCCAGTTCGACGGCGGCGTGCACGGTGGCACCGGATGAGATGCCGCCGAGGATGCCCTCCTCGGCGCCGAGCCGACGGGCCATGGCCACCGACTGGGCGATGTTGACGTCGAGGACCTCGTCGTAGATCTCACGGTCGAGGATCGCCGGCACGAAGTTGGCGCCGATGCCCTGGATCTTGTGGGGTCCGGGGGCGCCGCCGTTGAGGATCGGGGACTCCTCGGGCTCCACTGCGACGACCTTCAGGTCGGCCTTCTGCTCCTTGAGGTACCTGCCTGCACCGGTGATGGTGCCGCCCGTCCCGACGCCCGAGACGAAGATGTCGACGTCGCCGTCGGTGTCCTCCCAGACCTCGGGCCCGGTGGTGGCGTAGTGGATGGCGGGGTTCGCCTCGTTCTCGAACTGCTTGGCGAGCACGGCGCCCTCGCGCTCGCCGGCGATCTCGACCGCCTTGTTGACGGCGCCCTTCATGCCCTCGCTGCCAGGGGTGAGGATGAGCTCGGCGCCGTAGGCCTTGAGCAGGGTGCGGCGCTCGACGCTCATCGTCTCGGGCATGGTGAGCACGACCTTGTAGCCGCGCGCTGCCCCGACCATGGCGAGGGCGATGCCGGTGTTGCCGCTCGTGCCCTCGACGATGGTGCCGCCGGGCTTCAGCTGACCTGACTTCTCGGCGGCGTCGATGATGGCGATGCCGAGACGGTCCTTGACCGAGGCGGAGGGGTTGTAGAACTCGAGCTTGGCGAGCACGGTGGCGCCGGCGCCGTCCGTGACCCGGTTGAGCCTGACGAGAGGGGTCTTGCCGAACGCCTCGGTGATCGAGGAGTGGATGCGTGCCATCTTGAGCCTGCGCCTAACGGTTTTCGACAGTGGGGATCCGCGGTCCGTTCCGGCAGCGGATTTCGAGCGCATCCAGCCTAAAGCGCATCAGCCTGGAGGATGTCCCAGTGGTCGCCGTATTACGCGGTGCCGGCGGCTGAGCCGGGCGCTCCGCGATGCAGGGCCGGCGCGAGCGGGCTTCGACGCGGCCTCCGGCCGGCTCAGCCACCGAGTCACTCGAGCTCCCGGTGGCTGAGCCGGGCGCGCAGCGCCCGTGTCGAAGCCCCCCCCGCGAGTGGGCTTCGACGCGGCCTCCGGCCGGCTCAGCCACCGAGTCACTCGACTTTCCGGTGGCTGAGCCGGGCGCGCAGCGCCCGTGTCGAAGCCCACGCGGGCGACCCCGGGCATGACGACTCGTTGGTCGAGTAGGCCCGCCAGGGCCGTATCGAGTAACGGACCGGCTCCGCCACCTCGGCAGATGGAACAGCATCCTCGACGCCGAACGAAGGAGAGGGCCGGAGCGATGCTCCGACCCTCTGCGGTCATCCGGACACCGAAGGTGCGGAGACACGGTCATCCAGCACTGAAGCGCGGCTTCGAGTGGGAGACAGAGTGATGACGTTACGACCTCGGGAACGGACACGCCAGGGCGAGTGTCAGGGTTCGGGCGTATCTTTGCCCTTCACAGCAGATCAGCGGAAGGGTGCGCTCATGGCGGATCGATCCCTGCGGCGCTGGCTCCCCGCCATCGTCGCCCCCATCGTCGTGATCGGCGGCGCGCTCGCCGTGCCGCTCACCGCGGGCGCGGCCGGCGTACCGCCGGAGAAGAGCGCGCAGGAGGTCCTCGAGCTGGTCGGCTCGAACGAGGTCACCGCGCTCTCCGGCACCGTCGTCCAGACCTCTGAGCTGGGCCTGCCCGACCTCTCGGGGGCTCTTTCCGGCACGGGGACGGGCGGCGACAGCGCCAGTTCGGCTCTCGAGCTGCTGACCGGCAGCCACACGGCGCGGGTCTACCTCGACGAGGCACAGGGCGCTCGCGTGCAGATCCTCGACAGCATGGCCGAGCGTGACATCATCGCCGGACCCGACGGCGTGTGGTTCTACGACTCCAGCGAGGACACCGCGACCCACCTGGCGCTGCCCGACGACCCGACCGGCAGTGCGGGCACGGACGGCTCGCAGAGCGACGCGACCGACACGGTCCCCACCCCGGCTGCGCTGGCCGAGCACTTCCTCGATGCGATCGAGCCGAGCACTGCTGTGAGCGTCGACAACACCTCGGTCGTCGCCGGACGCAGCGCCTACGATCTCGTCCTCACCCCGGACAGCGCTGACACCCTGATCGCCGCCGTCACGATCGCCGTGGACTCGGAGACCGGTCTGCCGCTCTCCGTCGCCGTCACCGCGAAGGGACAGTCCGCCGCCGCCTTCTCCGTCGCCTTCTCCGACATCAGCTTCGACACCCCCGATGCGAGCCTGTTCTCCTTCACTCCGCCTGCCGGAGCAACCGTCGACGAGCAGCTCCCCCACGCCTACTCGCTCAGCACGAGCGCGAACGGCGAGCACGACTCGCACCTCGGCGATCTTGCGAAGAACGTCACGGTGACGGGCGACGCCTGGGCGTCGATCGTCGAGCTCCCGGTCGGAGATCTCGCTGCGGGAGCGTCCGAGGAGTCGGCCGACCCGAGCGGATCGGCGAGCTCGCTCCTCGACGCAGCCACGGAGAAGGTCGACGGCGGGCGGGTGCTCAGCACCTCTCTCCTCAACGTCCTGCTCACGGACGACGGGCGCATCCTGGCCGGCTCGGTCCCCGTCGCGCTGCTGCAGGCCGCGGCCGCCGACTGACCCCGTGACGGGGAACGCCGGATCGAATGCCTTCGCCCCAGGGGCACTCGCGATCGAGACTCACGGGCTGACCAAGCGGTTCGGCTCCCACCTGGCGGTGGACTCCGTCGACCTCGCCGTGCCGCGGGGCTCGGTCTTCGGCTTCCTCGGGCCGAACGGCGCGGGCAAGACGACGACCATCCGGATGCTCCTCGGACTGGTCGGCGCCACCAGCGGAAGCATCTCGGTGCTCGGCCAGCCGATGCCGGCGTCGCTGGCGTCCGTGCTCCCTCGGGTCGGCGCGCTCGTCGAGGGCCCCGCGTTCTACCCGTTCCTGTCGGGAGCCGCCAATCTTCACCGCCTCGACACCGCCGACCGCTCCGTCGACGGCGCCACCCGCAGCGACCGCGTCGCTCAGGCGCTCGACCGCGTCGGTCTGGGGCATGCGGCGGGCAAGAAGGTCAAGGCCTACTCCCTGGGCATGAAGCAGCGCCTGGGGCTGGCGAATGCGCTGCTCGCTCCGCGTGATCTGCTCGTGCTCGACGAGCCGTCCAACGGACTCGACCCGCAAGGCACCCGCGAGGTGCGGAGCCTCATCCGATCACTCGCCGCCGACGGGACCACGGTCTTCGTGTCGAGCCATCTGCTGGCCGAGATCGAGCAGCTCTGCTCGCACGTCGCGGTGATGAGCTCCGGACGGATCGTGTCGCAGGGCACCCTCGACGCCGTCCGCGATCAGGACGTCTCACGGATCCGAGTCGTGACCACGGACCCGGTCGGTGCGCTCCGCGTGCTCGCCGACTTCGGCCTCGAGCCGTCAGTGGCAACGGACGAGAGCACGGCGGACGGTGACGTGCGCGTCGTTCTCGCGCCGGTTCCCGCGACCGATCCTGGGCACCGCACGAGCGGCATCCAGCCCGAGGCCATCGTCGCCGCGCTCGTCGCCGCCGGCGTGCCGGTCCGCGGCTTCACCGTCGAGGAGAGCAGCCTCGAGGACCGCTTCGTGGCTCTCACCGGCGAGGGCTTCGCCATCGCGGAGGGACACAGTGTCCGATAGCCCGGTGTCCGATAGCACCCTGTCCGCCAGCACAGCGCCCGGCGAGACGGCCTCGGTCCGCGCCCGTCCTCCCCGCGGGCTAGGGCTCGCCCTTCTCGCCTCCGAGCTGGCGATCCTGTTCCGGCGCACCCGAACCATCGCCATGCTCGCGGCATTGGCAGCGGTGCCCATCCTGATCGCCGTCGCGGTGCGCGTCTCATCGTCAGGTTCGAGCGGACGCGGACCCGCGTTCATCGATCAGATCACCCAGAACGGGCTGTTCGTCGGTGTCGCCGGCCTCATCCTCTGCATTCCGCTGTTCCTGCCGCTGACGGTGGGTGTCGCCGCCGGCGACACCATCGCGGGCGAGGCCAGTCACGGCACGCTGCGCTATCTACTGGTCGCCCCCGCGGGCCGGGTGCGACTGCTGATCGTGAAGTTCCTCGGCACCGTCGCGTTCTGCATCGCGGCGCCGCTCGTCGTGGTCCTGGCCGGCACCGTGATCGGCGCGATCCTCTTCCCACTCGGGAACGTGACCCTGCTCTCGGGCGACACCGTGTCGATCAGCGAGTCGCTCGGGCGGGCGCTGCTCATGTCGGCCTACGTCAGCGTCTCGCTCATCGGACTGTCGGCGATCGGCCTGTTCATCTCGACCCTCACGGACACCCCTGTCGGCGCGATGGCCGCGACGATCGTCATCTCGGTCGCAGCGCAGGTGGTCGGCTCGCTCGACCAGCTCGCCTGGTTGCACCCATGGCTGTTCAGCTATCACTGGCTGGGTGTCGTCGACATGCTCCGCCAGCCGATCCTCTGGTCGAGCTTCGGCGACAACGCGATCCTGCAGCTCGGCTACGTGATCGTCTTCGGGGCCCTCGCCTACAGCCGCTTCGTGACGAAGAGCATCCTCTCCTGACGGTCTTCGGATAGGGGCACTCTGGCGCACCGCGGGATAGCGTGGGAGAGATGCCCTCCTCGACGATCCGCCGGCCCAGAATCGACTCCCTCAAGCTGGGCGCGCTCGCCCCCGGCGAGCTGGACGAGCTCGTCGACAGCGGCGGCGCCGACGGCCAGAGATTCTCCGAGGTCGACCTCGAGGGTCATGACCTGGCCAATGTCACCCTGCGGGAGGTGCACCTCGATGGAGCGCGGTCGCGCGACCTCCAGCTACGCGGCTCCAGCCTCGCCGACGTGGTCATCGACCGGCTGGACGTCCCGGTGCTGCGGGCCTCCCGCTCGTCCTGGCGCAGCGTGCGGATCAGCGAGAGCCGGATCGGCTCGGGCGAGCTCTACGACTCGAACTGGCGCTCGATCCGGATCGCCAGCAGCAAGCTCGGCTACCTCAACTTCCGCGGCTCGACAGTGACGGACGTGATCATCTCCGACTGCACCATCGACGAGCTCGACCTCTCGGGTGCCGAGGCCCAGCGGATCGTCTTCGAGAAATGCGTCATCCGCTCGCTCGACGTGCGTCAGGCGAAGCTGCTCGACGTTGATCTGCGCGGGGTCGAGCTGCACGAGGTCTCGGGAGTGCAGAACCTGCGCGGCACGATCGTCGACTCAGGCCAGCTCGATCTGCTCGCCCCGCTGCTCGCGAGCAGCATCGGCATCACCGTCGCCGACTGACTCGCCGATGCCGTAGGCCGCGCCGTCGAACCGGCTCAGCCGCCGACGGAAGGCGAATGCGAAGTCGGGCCAGAGCAGGGTGAGACGGCCGCTGCGCTCGTCGACGTACCAGCTCGAGCACTTCCCTCGCAGCCACACCGTCGAACCGGCCACGGCGTCCAGCTCGGCGATGTAGTCGTCCTCCGCAGCTCGGGTCACCTCGAGCACTCCGCCCCCGCCGGCCATCGCCCCGCCGGTCAAGTCGGCGAGCGCGGACAGCGCGTCGAGGATGTGGTCGATCTGCGCCTCGATCATATAGATCGCCGAATTGTGGCCGAGGCTCGCGTTGGGGCCGTCGAGGATGAACAGGTTCGGGAAGCCGTGCACCGCGGTCGATGCGTAGGCGACCATGCCGTCCGCCCAGCGGTCGGCGAGCGGGACCCCATTACGTCCGAGGATGGTGCGGGCGTACGGCGGCTCGGTCGACTCGAAGCCGGTCGCGAGGATCAGCACGTCGAGCTCGTGCATCCGCCCGCTCGCCGCCACCGCCGTGCCGCCCCGAACCGACTCGAGCGCGGATGCCTCGAGCACGACCGTGGGTCGGCTGAGGGCCGGGTAGAAGTCATCCGAGAGCAGCACGCGCTTGCATCCGATCTCGTAGTCGGGAGTGAGCGCGGCGCGGAGCCCACGATCGCCCACCTGCTCGCCGAGGTGCGCGAGCGCGCGGTGACGCAGTGCGTCGAGGGGGCCGGAGATCCCGATCCGCTGGGCGTAGCCCTGCTCCATCGACCAGAACAGCCGCGAGCGCAGTCGCTCGGCCGACTCGGGAGCGCGGGCGAACAGCCGCTGCTCGGCGGCGGTGTACTCCCGGTCCTGCCGCGGAACGACATACGGAGCGCTGCGCTGGAAGACGACGACGGATTCGGCCCGAGCCGCCACCTCAGGGATGAGCTGCACCGCTGACGCGCCGGTGCCGACGATGCCGACCCGCGCGCCCGACAGGTCGGCGTCGCCCCATCGCGACGAGTGGAAGACCCTGCCGGTGGACTGGTCGAGCCCGGCGACGTCGGGGATGCGCGGCTCCGACAGCCGGCCCGCAGCCATCACCAGCACGCGGCACCGGTAGTCGCCGCGGGTGGTGCGGACCATCCAGCGGCCGTCGTCCTCGTCCCACTCGGAACCGAGCACCGCGGTGCCGAAGCGCAGGTGCGGCAGCAGCCCCTCGTCGCGCGCGGCCTCGACGAGATAGCCCTGGATCTCGGCTCCGGGAGCGAAGAATCGCGACCAGTCGGGCTTCGGGCGGAACGAGTAGGAGTACAGATGCGATGGGATGTCGCAGGCGACGCCCGGGTAGACGTTGTCCCGCCAGGTGCCGCCGACCTGGTCTGCGCGCTCGAGGATCAGGAACGACGCCGTCCCGCGGCGCGCGAGCCGGATGCCGAGGCCGAGGCCCGCGATTCCTGCACCGACGATGAGGGTGTCGACCTCGACGAATCCCTGCGGCGACGTAGACCCGAGCGGGCGGGCCGCCGCATTCACGTCCGTGCTCCCTCGACAGCACCCTCGGCAGCTGCCTGCTGAGGGCGCGCGGTGCCGCGCGGGTCGCCCTCGAGGAACTCCTCGATCAGCTGCAGCACCTCGATCGGGCGCTCGGCGAGCGCGGCGTGACCGCTGTCGAGCTCCGCGTAGCGCGAGTCGTCGAGAGCGGCGAAGAGCGCTCGGCTCTGCTCGCGAGGCACGATGGCGTCGTCTGCGCAGCCGATCACGAGCGTCGGCGTCTGGACTCCCGCGACGACGTCGGCGAGCGAGACGCTGGCGAGCAGCGCCATCCGGGCGCCCGACCAGGCTGAACCGGCGATGCTGTGCGAGGCGGTCTCATCGAGACCGGCCGAGCTGAAGGCCGCGTAGCCGAGCAGCTGATCGCGCAGCGCGGCGGGCGCCGCGCCGTGCAGCCGAGCGAACCGGCGCTGGCGCTCCGTGACGTCGAGCCAACCGCCGATCAGCACCAGACGGGCGACCCGATCGCGCGCGGCGACCCGAGCCGCGATCGTTGCGCCGAGGGAGACGCCGACCAGATCGACCCGGCGGCCCGGAGCGATGGCCTCGAGGGCCGCGATCACCTGGTCGGCCGCGCCGTCGATCGCCCCATCGCGGGACTGGGACTGGGACTCCGCAGAGGCGCTCTCCGCGGGCACCTCCCAGTCGAGCGCGATCACCCGGCGGGTGCGGGCGAGCAGGGGAAGCAGCAGGCCGAACTCATCCTGAGATGAGGCGAGCTCGCCGGGCAGCAGCACGAGCGGCACGCGGTGCGGGGCCGTCTCCTCGCCGACCGTCAGCGCGACCAATCCGGCGATCCGGGTGACGACCGGATCCGGACGGCCCCAGCCCGAGCGCTCGATCATCGCTCCGTCACCGGCAGGGCCGGCCGGCCGGCGCGAGCGCAGCGGGTCAGCCGGAACGCGGCCGTGTCGGACTGGCGGGGTCGACGGGCGGCCGCGAGGCGCTCCACCGGGGGCTCACCGTAGGTGGTCGTCCGCTGACGGGTGGGCCGGCCGATGTCCGCGGCCAGCCGTTCGACCTCGGCGATCGTCAGCGTCCGGTGCGCCTCGGCGCCCGCTTCGGGGCGGAGGGCGCCATCGATCAGCAGTCCGCCGAGGTCGTCGGCACCGCCCTGGAGGATGAGCTGCGCGGCGTGCAGCCCGAGCTTCGTCCATGCCACCTGGATGTGATCGATGCTGCCGTGCAGCATCAGCCGCGCCACGGCGTGCAGGGCGCGGCTCTCGTCGACCGATGGGCCCGATCGGCTGAGACCCGGCACCTGGACGGGCGACTCCTGAGGCAGGAACGGCATGGGGATGAACTCGGTGAAGCCGCCCGTCTGCTCCTGGATGCTCCGGAGGGTCCGCAGGTGGGCGACCTGCTGGGCGGGCGTCTCGAGGTGGCCGTAGACCATCGTCGCCGTCGACCCCAGGCCGGCACGATGGGCTGCGACGATCCCGCCGATCCAGTCGCGCACGGGGATGTCCGTCCCTGCGGTGAGCGCTGCGCGCACCCCGTCGTCGAGGATGCGGGCCGCGGTGCCCGGAACGCTGTCCAGCCCGGCGTCCCGCAGCTCGGCCAGATGCCGCTCGAGCCCGACTCCGCGACGACGGGCGCCCTCGGCGAGCTCTGCCGGCCGGAAGGCGTGCAGGTGGATGTCCGGCGTGCGGGCGCGGATGGCACGGATGACATCCAGCTGACCGGCGCGAACACCCGCTGGGATCTGGCCCTGCAGGCAGAGTTCGGTGGCGCCGAGCTCCCACGCCTCGGCGGCGAGCTCCGCCATCGCTTCGAGTGTGAACTCACGATATCCATTCGTGCGCTCGGTCGATGGTTCAGCAACCGCGTCGTCCACGAGCAGCGCGGCGTCCAGGTTGCGGTTGACGACGTAGGTCACCGCGTCGCCGACCGTCCGGGCGCGCAGCTCGTCGGCCAGACGGGTCAGCCGCTCGATGTCGTCGCCGCGGGCGCCGAGCAGGGCGACGTAGCCGGCATCCGCGAGCCCGGCAGGATCCACCGCCGCCTGGGCCAGCGCATCGTCGAGCTGCCGATCACCCGAGGGCTCGCGGGGCAGGAGTGCCGGTGCAGTCGTCCACGGCCGGCCGACGACCGGAGCCTGCTCATCCGCGAGACCGGACGGGGCGGCGAGCGCGTCGAGGTGCGGGCGGAGGCGCGGATCCACCCACTCCTGCCCCGCCATGACGTACTGCGGGTGCGCCGTGAGCCGCTCGCGCAGCTCGAAACCGCTCAGCGCGGTCAGGGCGGAGAGGTCGTCGAGGTCGGGCCACGGCCGCTCGGGGTTGACGTGATCGGCGGTCAGCGGGCTGACGCCGCCCCAGTCGTCGATCCCGGCGCGGAGAAGCAGGCCGAGCTCGTTCGCGTCGGTGAGGTTGGGCGGGGCCTGAATCGTGGCATCGGCGCCCATCACCACGCGGGCCACGGCGACCGCGGCGATGTACTCCTCGAGGGCGAGGTCCGCCTCGTTCTGCATGGCCGTCCGCGGCTTGGCGCGGAAGTTCTGCACGATCGTCTCCTGGATGTGCCCCCAGCGCTCGTGCGAGGCGCGGATCGCGAAGAGCGACTCCGCGCGCTCGGCGTCGTTCTCGCCGATGCCGAGCAGCACGCCGGTGGTGAACGGAACGCGGGAGCGACCGGCGTCCTCGAGCACCCGGAGTCGGAGGGCGGGGTCCTTGTCGGGCGAGCCGTAGTGCACGCCGCCCTTCTCCGACCAGAGTCGGCCGGCGGTCGTCTCGAGCATCATGCCCATGGACGGCGCGCTCGGTCGGAGGCGCTGCAGCTCGGACCAGGACATGACCCCCGGGTTGAGGTGCGGCAGCAGTCCCGTCTCCTCGAGCACGAGGATCGCCATCGCGCGGATGTAGTCGATCGTCGACTCGTAGCCGTGATCGTCGAGCCAGGCTCGGGCGATCGGCCAGCGATCCTCGGGACGGTCGCCGAGGGTGAAGAGCGCCTCCTTGCAGCCGAGCTCGGCGCCGCGACGGGCGACCTCGAGGATCTCCTCGGGCTCCATGTAGGTCGGCTTGCCGTGCATCGCGAGGCCCCCCGGGGTCTCGACGAAGGTGCAGTAGTGGCAGCGATCGCGGCAGAGGAAGGTGACCGGGATGAACACCTTGCGCGAGTAGGTGATGATCCCCTCGCGTCCGGACCGATCCAATCCCTCATCGCGCAGCGCAGAGGCGACCGTGAGCAGGCGCTCGAGCTCGGGGCCGCGCGCGCTGAACAGGATGGTCGCATCGGCCTCGGAGACGGGATCGCCCGCTTCGAGGCGCAACAGCGCGTCGCGCACGACGACCACGGGAGCGGACCCGGCGGACGGGTGCTGATCAGAGGAGGACTGTGCGGATGCTTCGACCATGACAGCGCCTTGAGAGAAGGGATGCGGGCACTCACGCAGAGTGCGGTGAAGCCCAAATCCAGGCCTCATGTTCGAATGCCTCAAGCCTACCCGCGCTCGACGGCGCACCTGTCGGCCACCTCTTCCCTGTACTTGGCCACCTTTCGCCGTGACGGCCACCTTTAGAACCCGTGCCGTCGGCGGAAAAGGTGGCCGAACGCAACGGAAAGGTGGCCGAGCGCACGCGCGCTGTCGATTCTCGATCGGCAGGTCAGGCGGCGGAGCTCGACGCCTTGCGCTGTTCGATGATCTGGCGAAGGGCCGGCTCGAGGTCGGGATACTCGAAGCGATACCCCGCGGCGAGCAGGCGCTCGGGGACCACCCACCGGCTCTTGAGGATCAGCTCCGTCTCGGTGCTGATCAGCTTGGCGCCGATCTCGAGCAGCCATCGCGGCGATGGGACGCCGATCGGAACGCCGACCAGCTCCCGGATGGTGCGCATCACCGTGCGCCCATCGGACGGGTGAGGCGACGTGACGTTGACCGGGCCGTCGAGCTCGGGATGCACGCGCAGGAAGTCGATGGCACCCAGCACGTCTGCGATGTGCACCCAGCTGAACTTCTGCGCGCCGCCGTGAGCCCGGAACTCATGGAAGGTGCCGTTGCGCCGGCGCGACTCGGTGGCGAACCAGCGCCCGTCGAGCTGGGGTCCGCCGAGGCCGAACTGGGCGAGCCGCAGAAGCGGCAGCAGGGCGCTGCCGTCGCCGAGCACGATCGCCATCCGCAGCGCGACCCGTCGGGTGCCGGGCAGGCTGGCGGCGAACAGGGCCTCCTCCCACGCGGTGGCGACGCCGACCGAGAATCCTGTGCCGATCTCGCCGGTCGACTCGGTCATCGGCCGGTCTTCGGCGTGCCGGTAGATCGTGGCCGTCGACGAGTTGAGCCAGACCGGCGGCGGCTCGTCGCATGCGGCGATCGCCCGCGACAGTTCTGTGGTCGTCGCCACGCGCGAGCGCAGGATCTCTGCCCGGTTGGCGTCGTTGTAGCGGCAGTTGACGCTCTTGCCCGCCAGATTGATGAGCACGTCCGCGCCGTCGAGCACGTCGGTGAGGGCGGCGGTGTTGCCCCAGCGGGCATCGGGTCCGCGACGGCCGATCCGCGCGACATCTGCACCGCGGGCCCGGAAGGCGGCGTACAGGTAGTCGCCGATGAAGCCGGATGCGCCCGCCAGGACCACCCGATCGACCGGTGCTCGTTCACTCATCGCCACTCCCCCTGATCAGGCTCGCCCTGTCGATCGCCGTGTCCGTCCCGGCTCCGACGGCTGAGCCGCTGCCTGCCCCCGCGGAACGCTGCGCACGCTCGGCCACGACCTCGTAGGCGAACGATCCGCTGTACTCGTAGATCCGACCCAGCCATCTCGATTCCAGCACAACGGAGACGTGCTGGCGATCGGTGGCCTCGTCGAAGCGCTCTGTGAGGCGGACGGTGGGCGCGAGGATCTCGGGCACCGGCCGATAGCGGCCACCCAGGCGGACGGCCATCCGATCGGAGCGCAGGCGGAGCGCTCCGTCCTGCACCGAGGCGACGAGCTCGGCGCGGAACCGGCGACCGGTTCCGAGGTAGTCGACGAGCGTTGAGCCCTCGACCGTGATGGCATCGACCATCGTGCGATTCCCGCCCTTGAGCTCGAAGGTCCTGCTCGCCGCCACCGCGGCGCTGCCGTTCGGATCTGTCGTCGATCGGTTGGTGACCGAGAACAGCACATCGCTCTGCCAGACCGGGAAGAGGATGCCCTCCGCCTGCAGGATCGCGAGGATCGGCCAGAGGATGCGCCGCGGCGTGCCGACCCGGCTGAACCGCCCGCGACCCTGACCGACGTGCCCGGTGGGGATGGCGCCGAAGTAGGCGCGGAGCCGAGGATGCAGCCCGGGGAGCTCATCGCCGAGAACGAGCTGATACGGCGAGCGGCTGTCCCGCGTCGCCTCGGAAGCCTCGGCCATCGTCCCTCCCTCGATGTCGTCACCGTTCCGTCGAGCTGCCCACTTCTGCCGCTGGGAATGCGATCCGAGCGGCAGAATCGGGCAGCTCAGCGGAGAGGGTCAGCTCGCCGGTGTTCCCTCGGTCGGCGTGGCTGGCTTTCGGCGGCCCTTGGCCGAGTCGGAGGCGGCGAAGGCGGTGCCCGCCGCGTCGCCCGCCGCCCGGGCGTTGACGAGATCGGCGATGTCGATGCCGACCAGGTCCTTGATCAGCTGAGTCGACGAGGCCAGCTGTCCGGCGACGCTCTGATTGAGCTGCCCGGTCGCATTGCCGTCCGTCGAGATCAGGGTCATGTTCGAGATGCCTGCCAGCGGCTCGGCGGCGGCGCGGACGATCTCGGGCAGCTTCGCGATGATCTGCTGACGCAGCAGATCGACGGAGCGCTCGCTGAGGGCCTCCGCCTGCGCACGGGACGAGTCGGCGAGCGCAGCACCTGTCGCACGAGTGGCATCCGCCTCAGCCTCACCCTCCGCTCGGAGGGCCTCGGCGGCGGCGATACGGCGGTTCTTGTCGGCGATGCCCTCCGCCTCGGTGGCCTCGGCGGCCGACCTGCGACGGTTGCGGTCCGCGATGCCCTCGGCCTCGATGGCCTCGGCGGCCGACTTGCGAGCGTCTCGAGCCGCGTTGGCGTTCGCGATGGACGCCGCGGCGGTCGCCTCGGCGCGCTTCTGCACGGCATACGCATCGGCGTCGGCGGCCGCGCGGATCTCGGCGTCGAGCTCCTGCTTGCGCAGGCCGACCCGCTTGCCGGCGGTCACCTCCTGCTGGGAGACGACGGCCTGCTGAGCGATCGCCTCGGCGAGCGGGGCGGCGGCGGCGGCCTCTGCGCGCGCCTTGTCCGTCTCCTTCTGGATCTCCGCCCGACGCAGGTCGAGTCGGCGCTGCGCCTCGGAGACGGCCTGGTCGGCGTTGATCCGCGCCTCTTCGGAAGCCTGGCGTGAGACGGATTCCGCGATCTCGGCGACCTGCTTGACCCGCGCGGCCTCACCACGGCCGAGGTCGCGGATGTAGCCGTTGTCGTCGTCGATCTCCTTGATCTGCAGCGTGTCGATCTGCAGGCCCTGGACGTCGAGGGACTCGCGGACCGCCTCGAGCACCTGACCCTGCAGGGCGGAGCGGTTGGTGATGATCTCGGTCACCGTGAGCTGGCCGACGATGGAGCGGACCGAACCCGAGAGGACCTCTTCGGTGGAGGACTCGATCTGATCCTGCTGGTTGAGGAAGCGCTGGGCGGCCGCGCGCACCATGGCCTCGGAGCCGCCGACCTTGACCACCGCGACCGCGTTCACCCGGATGGTGATCGCGTCGCGCGTCTGAGCCGTGGCCTGCACGTTCAGCTGGCGGCTGCGCAGGCTGAGCTTGAAGTACGCCTCGATGATCGGCTTGACGAAGACGCGCGACCCGAAGACGACGCGCTGCCCGGCGCTCTCCCCCGCCTCGCTGCCGACCTTCGCCACGCGCTGCCGCGAGGTGACGATGATCGCCTCGTCGGGCTTGGCGACCTTGATGCCCCGCAGCAGGGAGATGACGACGATGAGCAGGATGACGACGACGACGCCGATGCCGACGGCGAGGCCGATCGCATCGGGAGAGAAGGGCGTGAGCACGGGAACAGTATGACAGCGGCCGAATGCGGAAATCAGGCCTGATCAGCAGAAAACCTGCTCAACTCCTGATCCTGGATCGCCGATCGGGAGCGCGGACGACCAGCCGGATCGGTTAGGTTGGGGCCCCACCCCGGCATCCGATGCGATGAGGAGACTGTGCATGGCCGAGAAAGAGTCGTTCCCATCCGGCTCGAGTTCTCCCGATCGGAGTTCCGGAGCGGACGCGGCGGGCACTTCGGCCCCGCTCGCCGCCGCCCCGCTCGCCGCCGCCCCGCTCGCGGCACCCGCTCCCGCACCCGCTGCCCCGGGCGGCAGCGCGCTGTCGATCCGCGGCCTGCGCAAGGTCTTCGGCAGCAAGGTGGCCGTCGACGGCGTCGACCTCGAGGTGCCGTCGGGATCCTTCTACGGCCTGGTCGGGCCGAACGGCGCGGGCAAGACGACGACCCTCTCGATGGCGACAGGACTGCTCCGCCCCGACGCGGGCACCGCGCTGGTGCACGGCGTCGACGTCTGGCAGCAGCCGCTCGAGGCCAAGCGGCTGATCGGCATCCTCGCCGACGGCGTGCGGCTCTTCGACCGGCTGACGGGCGAGCAGCTGGTGAGCTACTCCGGGATGCTCTCCGGAATGAGCCGCGAGACGGTCACCGAGCGCGCCGCCGACCTGCTGCGCCTGCTCGACCTCACCGAGGCCTCGAGCACCCTCGTCGTCGACTACTCCGCCGGCATGACGAAGAAGATCGCCCTCGCCTGCGCGCTCATCCACGCCCCGCGGCTGCTGGTCCTGGATGAGCCGTTCGAGTCCGTCGATCCCGTCTCGGCGGCCAACATCCGCGATCTGCTGCACGGCTACGTCGACTCCGGCGGCACCGTCATCGTCTCGAGCCACGCGATGGACCTCGTGCAGCGGATGTGCGACCACGTCGCGATCATCGCCGCCGGCCGCGTGCTGGCGGCGGGCACCATCGACGAGGTGCGCGACGGCGCCGAGCTCGAGGACCGCTTCGTCGACCTGGTCGGCGGGCGCCATCACGCCGAGGGACCCGCATGGTTGCGACTCTCGTAAGGCTGCGCTTCCTCGTCCTCGGCAACGGCCTCCGCCGCTCGCCCTGGCAGCTGGTCGCCTTCATCTTCGGCGTGCTCTACGGCCTCGGCGCCCTCACCGGGATCGGCTTCGGCCTCCTCGCCCTCAGCGCAGCACCGCTGGAGATCGCCCGGACAGTCGTCGTGATCGCCGGCTCTGTCGTGGTGCTCGCCTGGATCCTGGTGCCCATGTTCGCCGCGGGGATCGATCAGACCCTGGACACGTCCCGTCTCGTCACCTTCCCGATCCCCCTCAACACCCTGCTCGCGGCTCTCGGGGCCAGCGCCATCCTGGGCATCCCCGGCATCATCACGGTGCTCGCCAGCATCGCCACTGCAGGCACCTGGTGGCGTCAGCCGGGCGTCGCGGTCGTCGCCATCCTCTGCGGGCTCGTGGGCGCCCTGACCTGCATCGCCGCGTCGCGCACCGTGTCCACGATCGCCTCGACGGTCGCGTCGGGTCGCCGATTCCGCGAGGTCGCCGGCGTGCTGGTGCTCATCCCGCTGATCCTGCTCGGACCGATCATCAGCTCGGCCGCTCAGGGCATCCGGACCGCGGCCGATGCGCTGCCGCGAGTGGCCGACACCCTCGCCTGGACGCCACTCGGCGCCATCTGGGCCGTGCCGTCCGATCTGGCCGGAGGCGACGCGGCGAGCGCCGCCCTGCACGCGCTCATCGGCGCGGCCACGCTCGTGGTGCTCGTCTTCGCCTGGCGCCTCAGCCTGGCCGTCGCCCTCATCACTCCGCCGCACGCCGCCACCCGCTCGGAGCGGCACAGGAGCACCGGCCTGCTCGGCATCGCACCCGCCACGGTCTGGGGCGCGATCGCCGCGCGATCGCTGATCTATTGGTTCCGCGACCCGCGCTACCTGCGCCAGCTGATCCTCATCCCGCTGATCCCGGCGCTGCTGGTGCTCTACAGCAACATCTTCCACAACCCGGGCCTGCTGATCATCGCCGGCCCCGTCGTCGCGTTCCTGCTGTCGCTGTCGATCTTCGCCGACATCTCCTTCGACGGGACCGCCTTCGCCACCCACCTGGCCGCCGCAGTGCGAGGCGCCGACGATCGCCTGGGACGCGCGGTCGCGCTCGCCGTGTTCGGGCTGCCGGCCATCGTCGTGGTGATCCTCGTGACCGCGTTCATCTCGGACACCTGGGCTGCCGTGCCGGCCACGCTCGGCATCTCCCTCGGCACGTTCCTCACCGGCCTCGGGGTATCGAGCGTCACGTCCGCGCGGCTCGTGCTCCCGGTGCCCGCGGCCGGGGACAGCCCCTTCAAGTCGCCCCAGGGGGCCAACCTCACGAACTCCCTCGCGACCTTCGTCGCCTGGGGCATCCTGATCCTGCTCGTCCTGCCCGAACTCGCCCTCACGATCGTCAACCTGATCACCGGCGACGTCGTGTGGGGCTGGGCGTCGCTGGTCGTCGGCGTCGCCCTCGGTCTGGTGCTCGTGTCGGTGGGAATCCGGATCGGCGGTCGCGTGCTCGACGCTCGCGGAGTCGACCTGCTCGCCCAGCTCCGCCGCGCCCGCTGACCTACCTGCCACTTTCACGGATCAGGAGATGTTGCGCGGATCCGGGAGGAACGCGGATTCGGGGGCGTGGATGTCGCGAGCCGCCCAGTTCTGCTGCATCGGAGGCGCCCCCGTACCGGATCCGTGCACACCCCGACGGGAATAGGATCCAGGCCATGAGCGACCCCCAGCCCGACCCGGTACGCGCAGCGCAGGCCGAGGCGGAGGCCGCACTGGCGGCCGCACTGAAGGCCCAGGCCGATGCGGAGGCCGCCGTCGCCAGAGCCCGCGAGCTTGCCACCGCCGCCGCGACCGCCGCAGCGACGGCGACCGTGGCAGTGGGCGCCGGGACGCAGGCACCGACAGCGACACCGACAGTGACACCGAGCGCTCAGCCAGCGCCGGCACAGTCCGCGCCGCCCACGCCGTCGGCCGCCGCACCCACCGGCAAGCCGGGCCCCCTGACCGCCGAGCGGGTCGAGGCGATCCGGGCGGGCTACGCCTTCGACGGACCCGCGCTCGAGATGGGCGCGCTGGTCAACGGCGACGCCCTCCCCGACGTGCCGGTCCGGATCCCCATCGCGATGACCAACCGCCACGGCCTCGTCGCCGGCGCGACCGGCACCGGCAAGACGCGCACCCTGCAGGTGCTCGCCGAGCAGCTCTCCAGCCACGGCGTCCCCGTCTTCGCCGCCGACATCAAGGGCGACCTCTCCGGGGTCGCCACCGCCGGCGCCCCGAGCGACAAGCTGCTCGCCCGCACGAGAGGCATCGGCCAGGACTGGACCGGCGACTCCTTCCCGACGGAGTACTTCTCGCTCGGCGGACGCGGCAAGGGCGTGCCGATCCGCGCCACGGTGGCCGGCTTCGGCCCGCTCCTGCTCAGCAAGGTGCTCGGCCTCAACGACACCCAGGAGTCGAGCCTCGGCCTCGTCTTCCACTACGCCGACTCCGCCGGACTGCCACTGCTCGACCTCACCGACCTCCGCGCCGTGCTGAGCTACCTCACGAGCGACGAGGGCAAGGCCGAGCTCGCCACCCTCGGCGGGCTCTCCAGCGCCACCGTCGGCGTGATCCTCCGCGAGCTCATCACCTTCGCCGACCAGGGTGCCGACGTGTTCTTCGGCGAGCCCGAGATCGACACCGCCGAGTTCCTCAAGGTTGATGCGGACGGCAAGGGCGTCATCAGCCTGCTCGAGGTGCCCGGGGTGCAGAGTCAGCCCGCGCTCTACTCGACGTTCCTGATGTGGCTGCTCGCCGACCTGTTCAACGACCTGCCGGAGGTCGGCGACCTCGACAAGCCCAAGCTGGTCTTCTTCTTCGACGAGGCGCACCTGCTGTTCGCCGGCGCCTCGAAGGACTTCCTCACCTCGATCACCCAGACGGTCCGCCTGATCCGGTCCAAGGGCGTCGGCATCTTCTTCATCACCCAGACCCCGAAGGACGTGCCGAGCGATGTGCTGGCCCAGCTCGGCTCACGGGTGCAGCACCAGCTGCGCGCCTTCACACCCGACGACGCCAAGGCGCTGCGGGCCAGCGTCTCGACCTTCCCCAACTCGGGCTACGACCTCGAGGAGGTCCTCACCACCCTCGGCACGGGCGAGGCGATCGTCACCGTCATGAACGAGCGAGGAGCCCCGAGCCCGGTCGCCTGGACCCGCCTGCGCGCGCCCCAGGGGTCGATGTCGCCCACGCCCGACGCGCAGATCGACGCCGCCGTAGCTGCGTCTCCGTTGCTCGCGAAGTACGGGACGGCGCTGGATCGGGATTCCGCGCGGGAGATCCTCACTGCCAAGCTCGAGAAGGCCCACGAGGCGGCCGCCGCCGAGCAGGCGGCGATCGATCGGGCCAAGGCGGATGCTGCGCTCGCAAAGCAGCGGGACACCCTGGAGAAGCAACGCGCCAAGGAGAAGAAGCAGCGCCAGGCGGAATGGGAGCGCGAGATGAGGCGCGGCCAGACCACCAGCCGCACGACCGGACGCACCCGGACCACCTCGGCCTCGTCGCGCTCGCGCACTCAGAAGTCGCCGATCGAGGAGATCCTCCGCTCGCCCGTCACCAAGACGATCCTGACCGGCGTAGTCGAGGGCATCTTCGGCACCCGCCGCCGCCGCTGATCAGGCGGGCGAGTCAGCGGCGCTTGCGGCGCGCGGCGTGGGAGGACGCGCTGCGCTGACGGACGGCCGGAGCCTTCTTGCGCTCGGTCGGTGGCGTGGGTTCGGCCCGCGAGCTGCGCTCCGTCCGTCCGCGGACGATGCCGACGAACTGCTCGGTCTCGCGGGAGTCGTCGTCGGCGCGCCAGGCGATCGCCACCGTGCTCTGGGGGGCTCCGGTCAGCGGGCGCGCGATGACGTCCTTCCGGCCGAAGGTGCGCACGATGGATGCCGGCAGCACCGCGATCCCCGCCCCTGTCGCCACGACCTCGATGAGCTGCGCAGGCGTCAGCCCGAGAAGCTGGTCGCGCTGCTCGGGCGTTCCAGGATTCTTGGCGATCTCCGACCAGCCCGGGAGGGATTGGGGCGGGCTGAGCAGGCGCTCGTCGACGAGGTCGGTCAGCTCCAGGACGTCCGCCGCCTCGATCAGGTGGCCCTTCGCCGCGATGACGACGGAATCCTCGGAGTAGAGCGGGATGCTGTGCAGTCGCACCTCGGAGTCGCGCGTCCCGCCGGCGACGATCGGCAGGCGGACGAAGGCGCATGCGGCGGTGCCGTCGCGAACCGCGTGGGCCTGGGCGGCGTCGTCGACGAGCATCACGGCGACCGGGTGCGCCGGATTGCGCTCATCCCATCGCGTGGTCCACTTCGAGACGGTGACACCGGCGACAAGGGTGATCGGGAACGGCGCGGTCTCGAGCGCCTGCGCGTGCTCGACCGCTTCGGCCGCAGAGGCGGCGGCCTGGGCCTCGGCCTCCGCCACGCGGATGCGAGCGGCACCGAGCAGCGCTCGACCTGCCTCGGTCAGCGCGGTGCCGCCTACCTCGCGATCGAACAGCGCAGGACCGCTCTCCAGCGCGAGCATCGCCGCGCTGAGCTTCTGGCGAGCGATGCCCAGCTCGGCCGCGGCCTTGCTGAACGAGGGCGACTCCGTGACGGCGATGAACCAGCGGAGGGTCTGCGGATCGGCCCGCGGATCATCCCGCGGATCATCGTCGGCATCGATTCCCGCGGCCTCGCTCATCGTGATCCGATCCACCCGGCCGAGGCTCGGAAGCCCTGGGGGCGGAGGATCCGCACCGCCTTCAGGGTATCCGCCCGGCTATGGCCGCCTCGCGCCCGGGCCCGGCGGTACGCTTCCGGGATGAGCTCCACAGCCCCCGAGTCCGCACCGGAACCCGCCGACAAGCCGCAGAAGACGACGAAGTCGAAGTCGTCCCAGACGATGAAGCCGGCGACGGCGGCGAAGAAGCTCGGCATCCTGGCCGATGCGGCGCCCGAGGAGTTCCGCAACGGCGTCATCTCCCGCGACACCCTCGCCGAGCTGTCGGCGGACCCTCCCCAGTGGCTGCTCGACCTGCGCGCGAACGGCCCGCACCCCCGCCAGGTGGTCGCGGCCAAGCTCGGCGTCTCCACATCGGGCCTCGCCCGAGCGGGCGTGAACGATCCGCTGACCACCGCCGAGATCAGCGACCTGCTCACCAACCGGCCGAAGTGGCTCGTCACCGAGCGCGCGACTCAGGCCGGCGTGCGCCAGGAGAAGGAGCGGATCAGCAACGAGCGCCGCGGCGCCGAAGCGCTTGCCGGCGAGGACGGCGACGATGCCGACATGATCGACGGCCAGCACAGCGACGACTGAACCCGTCCGCCGACACGTCGTGCTTCGTCCTCGGAGTCCGGTTCAGTCGGCCGCGCCCATGGTCGGATCGGGCGGCCCTCCTGGTCGAGCCTGCCGACGTCCTGCGGTCCATGCGGCGATCGCGACGGTCGCTCCGACGAGCAGCGCGAAGCCGCCGACCATCGCGGCGGTGACGGACGGGTCGAGTGCGATCGCCGGCTCGTCGACGCCCCCCGTGAACAGTCGCAGGCCGACCCGCGGGAGCACCAGGTAGGGCAGCGCCACCCCGGTGAGCACGCCGGTGAGCAGTCCGATAGCGACCGACGGGCCGACCTCCCAGGCCGCGAGCGCTCCCGCGGCGGTTCGGGGAGCTCCGAAGGCGCCGACGATCCACGACACCCGGCGACGCGCGCCGGCACCCAGCGCGAGCGTCATCACCACGGCCGCCGCGCACAGCAGGCCCGCTCCCAGCGCGGCGGACAGCACGGCCGTCTGCAGGGCCGCGACGAGCGGACTCCCCCGGCGAGCCGCAGTCAGCTCCGCGGGGTAGCTGACCGTTGCATTCGGCCGCGCGTCGGCGATCGCAGCGAGCAGGTCGCCATCCACGGCCCTATCGGTACCGCCATCCGCGTCGGTCCGCCGGAGGAGGACACGGTCGGAATTGCGGACCTGGCCGAGGATCGCGTCCGCATTGACGGCGTCGACGAGGATCCACGTCTCGTTCGAGGTGAGCGGGGAGACGCCGGGCACGACCCCGAGCACGTCGAGCGTCCGGCCGCCGAGAGCGAGGGGCGCGTCGCCCACGAGATCCGCCGCTCGATCGGACAGCAGCACCGGCACGGCCTGCTCGGCCCCCGCCGGGATCGCGAGCGGAGCGGGCAGTCCGACCGCGCCGGGCACACCCCGCTGCACGCGCTGCAGCTCTGCGACGGGCACCACCAGCACGGTGATCCTCTCGGTCGACTGTCCGACCGCGAGCTCCTGGCTCCGCACGGATGCCACCCCGGCGGCGGAGGCCACGCCGGGAAGCTCGGCGAGCTCGGCCACGCCGTCAGGGGTGATGGCCGGCTCCGCTACGGCGATGTCCGCGCCGACGGTCGCCCGGGCCTCCTCGTCGATGCCCGACTCGAGAGTGGAGAGCAGGGCGCCGGAGAACAGCGCCACCGAGATGCCCATCACCAGCGCCGCGAGTCCGGCCGACACGGCGACCGATCCGCGGACCGCTCGGGCCGCGCCGAGCAGTCCGAACAGCCCACGACGGCGACGGCCCGCCCGCAGAAGCCCGCCGAGCAGCGCCGGACCGATTCCCAGTGCGAGGACTACGGCGACCGAGGCGAGCGAGACGGGCAGCACCGCGAGCAGCGGATCGAGCGTCGGCGAGCTGCCGGACACCGGCGATCCGGTCAGGCCGGTGAGCACGAGCAGCAGCACGGCCAGCAGCACGATGGCGACCTCGACGAGCACCCGACCCCGCGCCCCTCTCGACGAGCCCGCCACCGTCGATATCGGCAGAACCGCGGCCGAGCCCAGGCAGGTGACCAGCGCCACCGCGAGGGCGATGCCCGCGGCGATACCGGCGACCGGACCGATGTGCTCGACCGGCACGCCGCCGAGCACCTCGCCCAGCACCTCCGCGCCGGCTCCGACGGACGGAGCCGCGCGGGCGGCGAACGAGTCGCCGAACAGCGCGCCCGCCACGACACCCACGACGGTGGCCGGCAGCACCCAGAGCGCGATCGCTCCCGCCACCGTCCCGCGGATGCGCAGCAGACTGCCTCCGCGCGCGCGCAGCAGAGCTATAGACGGTGCGAGTCGGACGCCGAGCAGCCGGGCGGCGAGGAACAGCGCGGCGAGAGCGGCGGCGAATGGCCCCGATCCGAGCAGGGCCAGCGCATCGGCCGTGACCGCGTTCCGGGCGAGCGAGCGGTCGAAGAGGTCGGCGGCATCCGTCGAGAAGCGCAGCTGCCGCACCGTCGAGGAGTCGAGCTCCTCCGTCGCGGGGGCGATCTGCCAGGCCTGACCGGTGAAGCGGCGAATATCCCGTTGGATCGCCGGGACCGCGTCGGTGGTGATCCGACTCCGGTCGATCCCGAACCAGACGCTCGTGGAGGCGACACCGGCGAAGGTCGGCATGACGGGCCAGGACGAGGCATCAACGTACCCCTGGGCGATGACGATCGTGCCGCCGTCCGGCGACAGTCGGAAGGACGGCTCCAGCACGCTCGACGTGTTCGTCCAGTAGGGGTCGGCCGCATCCCGTGCCTGGAAGATGCCGGACAGTCGGACCGTGGTGGGGATCCCGCCGAGCTCGGACAGGCTGCGCACGTCGCCGATCTGCCATCGCGCCGCGTTCGCCGATGCGACCGAGAGCACGATGTCCACTCCCTCGCTTGTGGTGAAGGGCGCGGGCCACTCGCCATCGACCAGCTCGACCCGCTGATCGAGCCGCGGGTCGACGCCGAGGGCCAGCTCGGTCGGCACTGCGGGCCGCGCCCCGGGGAGGATCGCGGCGGCCACCTCGGGGAAGACGGTCGTCTGTTCGACTTCATCGGTCACCTGACGGAGTGCAGACGGCATCGAGTCGCGGATCTCGGCCAGCCGATCCTGCTGGTCTCCCCACACGGCATCCACCGCGGGTGCCAGTCCGCTGGCCTCGGGATCGGCGGACGGGCCGGACTGCGGACCGCCGAGAGCCGTCGCGGTGAGCTGTCGCTCGGCCGGTGCCGCATCGGTGTCGAGGTCGTAGCGCACGGCGGCGGTCATGGCCGAGCCGACGACGAGGACGCCCGCGGTCGCTGCTGCCGAGGCGACGAGGGCGAGCAGGGCGATGGCCACGAGCGGTCCCGCCGCGCGTCTGCTGATCCGTCGGGCGAGCGAGAGGGATCCGAAGGAGGAGGCGCCGCTCATGATGGACCCGCCGTGGCCGGCCGCCCGCGCCGACCACCTCGCGCCGATGATGGGGCGTCCCCCGACTGCAGGACGATGATCAGCGCGGTCAGCACGACGAGGAGGAGGACGCCGGCGAGGCCGGACGCGGCGAAGGACACCGACCCGGGCAGCGCGGTGACGGGAACCGCCAATCGCGCGATCACCGGCCCGCAGATCGCGGCGGCCGCGGCGCCCGCGATCGATCCTGCGAGCAGGCCGTAGCCGGTCACGACGGCGATCAGGGCCGCACTCGACCGTCGCTCCGACCGGTGGCTGCGGCCCAGGGCGACGAGGATCCGACCCTCCTCTGCTGAGCGGCGTGCGCGGATGCGGGTCGCCGCGCCGAAGCCGACGCCGCCGATCGCACCTGCCGCGAGCATCCCGATGAGCAGCACGTCGAGCGTCGGATCGAGGACCGCCCCGACCGACGCCGTGCGGCGCGTCACGACGTCGACGGGCTGATCTGCGCTGCGCACGATCGCGCCGGCCACGGCGTCGGGGCTGTCGGTGCCGACCCAGACCTCCGCGGCCTGGAGGATCGGCCCGGTGGCGGCGAGCATGGCCGCATCGAGGGTGGGGAGGTCGACGAGTGCGGCACGCGGACTCGACGTCCCGGGGATCTGATCGGCGAGGGCCTCGACACGCGCGGGGATGCGTGCGCCGGTGCTGAGCGCGACCTCGAAGCCGTCTCCCACTCGCAGCCCGGCGCGCGCTGCGGCGGCTCGGCTCAGTCGGACCGGCAGCTCGGCGACTGCGGATGAGAGGACGAGCGCCCGGGCAGAGGGTCTCGGGGAGGAGAGGTGGACCGCGCCGATCTCGCCGACGGCGAGATCGGAGGAGGTCAGCGTCACCTCGACCGGCGCCGCGCCCGGGGACGCCTGCAGCTCGGCATCGAGCGCGAGCAGGCGCCAGTGCGGGGATGCCGCCGGAAGGGGCGCCGAGAGCTCGACTCCGGCCGTCCGGGTCAGGGACAGCACGGCGGCGCCGAGCGGCACCCGGGCGAGCGCCCCGTCGTCGTCCGCCAGCCAGGCCGAGATGGCCACCGCGCCGGGGCGCTCGGCAGGCGCGTCGGTGCGCACCAGGATCCGGAGCTCGGTCAGCGGCGTGCCGGCATCCAGCGCGCGGAGACCGCTGCCGGAAGCCGGAGCGCGTGCGGGCAGGGCCATGAGCTGCAAGGTGTCGGGCCCCACCGTCGCGGTCGTGGAGAGGGCGATGGTGGCGGAGCGCACGCCGTCGAGCTCGCCCGCGGCTCCCGCGGTGATCGGCCGGCTGCGATCCGACACCGTGCCCTGGACCGCGTAGGAGGCGCGGACATCGGCGCCGGCCAGCGCATCCGCGGTGCGGGTGTCCAGTGACACCGCCGTTCCGATGATGCCGGCGCCCATCGTCATCGCGCCCGAGCTGAGCGCCGCGATCAACAGGATCGCCGGGAACGCCCCCGCCTGACGAGCGATCAGGCGTGCAGCGGTCACCACATCGAGACCCCGTGCCCCCGCTGCACGACGTGCGACGGCCGCCGCCAGCGGGCGGACCGCGATGATCAGCAGCAGGATCCCCGCGACGGCTGCCAGCACCGGAGCGCCCGCCGCCACCGCGCCCGCCGCATCCCGTCCTGCGCCGACCAGCTGGGCGACCGCGACACCGGCCACGAGCACGGCGAGCGCGGTGGCGATGGCGAGTCCGCGGCCTGCGGGCACGCCCCGTGCGGCACCCGTCGAGCGCGACCACCAGCCAGCCCCCGTCGAGGCCACCACCACCACGACGCTGAGCACACCGATCGCCGCGGACAGTCCGATCGACAGTCCCAGCGCCGATCCCAGCGACGAATCCAGCGCGGACGACGACGGATCGGAGTGCGCGGTCCCCAGCATGGCTGCGGCCGCCGGCACTCCCAGGACTCCGCCGAGCAGGCCGCCGACGGCGGCGCTGGGCAGACAGACGACGGCCGCTTCCAGGACCGCGGCGGCGAGCAGCTGGCGCGACGAGGCGCCCCGGGCGCGCACGACGACGGCCTCCGTGGAGCGCGACGACGCGAGGAGTCCGCCCAGCTGGACCAGGGCGGCGATCGCCAACGCAGCGACGAGGGCCAGCGGGATGCCGGAGATGCCGCGGGCACCGGCAAGAGCCTGACCGGTCGCGGCTGCGCTGTCGGCGAGCCCGCCGTCGACGCTCACCCCACCCACCCCGATGCCGCCGCTTCGATCGATGTCCTCCGAGATTCCATCGGCGTCGGACGCACGCGCGAGCCGATCGATGGCGCCGGGCTCGATGGCGTCGATCCGCGGTGCGACGACCCACCGCACGGTGGCGGGAACGGGAACCGTCACGAGGTCGTTCTCCTCGAGGATCACCGGACCGACGCCGTCGAGCGTCGAGCCCGATGCCGGAGCCGGATCGCCGTGCCAGCGACTCGCCGCCGGGTCACGCGGCTCCCAGAGCGCGCTGACCAGCAGGCTGACGGATCGGGAGGAGATCGCGACGACCAGCGGATCGCCCACCCCGATGCCGAGCAGCTCGGCCGCATCCGCCTGGACCGCCGCGGCCAGGGGCCCCGGCACGGTCGACTGCTCGACCGCCGGCCACTCCCCCGAGACGACCCGCGCCGCGGAGAGCAGATCGGGATCGGCTTCGAGCAGCACGCGGGGCGCGGCTGGATCAACGGAACCGGTCCCGTTTCCCCCAGAGATCAGATCGGCGGGCGGGACCGACACGGTGCGCGTGATCTGGATCGGGATGCCGGCGAACCTCTGCGCGAAGACCGATCGCATGGCCGCGTCCTGGGCGGAGCCATCGGCGGCGAGTCCCGTCTGGACCGCCAATGACGCCTGGGAGGCGGGCGCATCGCGGAGCAGCTCGCGGCCCCCGACGGCCGACGCGAGATCGAGACCGATCGACGTGATCACTCCGGTGATGCAGACGATGAGCACGACCGCGGCGATGCCGAGCTGCGCGGCGAGCTGAGTTCGGAAGCGGCGAGCCAGCAGGCGGATGGCCCCGGGACCTCCCGTCCGCTGCACCTCGCTCATCTGGCGAGGCTATCCGTCCGTCGCGCTCCCGCTGCGACGACGACGAGGCGGCGGCCCTCGGCGCTGCTCGCGCTACCGGTAGGGCCGGAAGAATTCGCGCAGCTCCTGCGCGTAGACCTCGGGCTCTTCGAACGCGGCGAAGTGTCCGCCCCGATCGAATTCGGTGACCCGGACGGTGTCGGCGGTCCGGTCGAGCCACTGCCGTGGCGGGCGCAGGATGTCTGCGGGGAACAGCGCGAATCCCGACGGCACCTCCACCCGTCGCAGCAGCTGCTCGACTGGGATCTGCGCGTTCGCGTTGTACATCCGCATCGAGGACCCGATCGTGCGGGTGAGCCAGTAGATCGTGACGTTCGTCAGGATCTCGTCCTTGGAGTAGCGGCTCTCGATGTCCCCGTGGCAGTCGCTCCACGAACGCAGCTTCTCGACGATCCATGCCGCGAGACCGACCGGCGAATCGGTCAGCCCGAAGGCCGCGGTCTGCGGCTTGGAGCGATGCATCGCGGCATACGCACCCTCGGATGCCGACCAGGCCCCCACGTCCGCGAACCACGCCTGCTCCTCCGGGGAGAAGGCGGAGCGATCGGCGGCGAGCGGCGGCAGGCCCCCATCCGTCCGGTGCACCGCCACGACGCTGTCCGAGTGATCGAGCCCCAGGAATCGGCTGACGCCGCTTCCGATGTCGCCGCCGGCCGCGCCGAACCGGGAGTACCCGAGCCGGTTCGCCAGCCGGGTCCACATGCCCGCGACCCCGATGGAGTCGAGCGGAGCTCCGGTCGGACGGTCGGAGTACCCGAAGCCGGGCATGTCGGGCACGATCACGTCGAAGGCATCGTCGGCATCCCCGCCATGGGCGACCGGATCGGTCAGCAGCGGTATGACCTTGGAATAGCGCCAGAACGAGTCGGGCCATCCGTGGCTGAGCATCAGGACGAGCGGCGCTCGCGTGGGTGCGACGGCCCGGGCATGCACGAAATGGATGCCGAGGCCGTCGATCACTGTGCGGAAGCGGGGCAGCCGAGCGAGGAGCGCCTCCTGGGCCGGCCAGTCGAACTCCTCGATCCAGTAGTCGACGAGTTCCCGGAGATAGTCGAGGTCGGCGCCCAGCCCCCAGCCTGCGTCCTCGGGCGCGTCGGGCCACCGGGTGGCCCGCAGACGCGACCGCAGATCGTCGAGTTCGGAGGCGTCGGCCTGCGGCTGGAAGTGCTCGATCGAGTCGTTCACAGGGATCACCCTAGATCGGGCCGCCGACACGATTCGGGCTACGCTCGAACCGACGAGCCGTCCGGCTCCAGAAGGCGGTCGCACCGTGGCAGACAAGTCCCAGAACCAGAAGTCGACCGGCAAGACTGCCGCCTCGAAGACTCCCAAGGAGAAGAAGGCCGCCAAGCGCGACAAGGCCGACGCCAAGCGCCGCGCCGAGTAGGTCGCCTCACCGACTGGATGACAGCGAGCTGCCCAGTTATGCCGCTCCGGAGGCTCCGGATGCGGCAGAACTGGGCAGCTCGTGCAGTCGGTACGGTCAGCGACCGGGGCCGCCGCCACCGTTTCCGCCTCCGCCCATTCCGCCACCTGCGGCGGCTGTGCCCTCCGTGACGGTGGCGGCCGTCGTGCCGTCGACGACGACCGTGTAGCTGCCGCCGTCCGCAAGGCCCGCGGACGAGTAGACAAGCGATGAGAACGACTTCTCGGCGGTGTACTCGTCGAGCACCGTGCCGTCCGCGGCCACGATCTGCACCGCGTCTCCCGCTGAGCCGCTGGCGGTCGCGGAGATCCACGACTGGGCGGACGAGGAGTCGGGCGATACCGCCATGCCCGAGCTTCCGATGGCGAGGACGGTGCCACCCGACACCGTGAGGGTGCCGTTGACGTCGAGCGCCCCGTTGCCGCTGCCGGTGGGACCGTAGACGGTGAGGGTTCCGCCGCTGACGACCGCGGAGCCGTTCGAGTCGAGTCCGTCGCCTTCCGCGTGGATGGTGACGTCGCCGCCCGAGATGGTGACCAGCTCGCCGCTGTCGCCCTGGCCGCCTCCTCCCATGCCGCCGGCGTCCGTCGACGTCGTGGTGCTCGCCGAGCCGTTGATGCCGTCGTCATCGGAGGTCACGTCGACCGTCCCCGCGGAGACCGTGATGTCGCCCGACTCGATGCCCTCGTAGGACTGCTCGATGGTGACGCCGCCGCCGTCGAGCAGGATGGCCACATCGGCATGGATGCCGTCGTCGCCGCTGGAGGCCGTCTGGGTGCCACCCGAGATGTGCACGACGCCGTTGGAGTTGATGGCGTCGTCGGCGGAGCTGGAGATGAGCTCGCCGCCCTCGATGACGAGGTAGACGCCCGCCTTGACGGCCTTGGCCGAGGCGTCGTCAGCGAGAGCGGCGTCCGCTCCACCGCCGGCGGTGATGTCGAGGGCGCCTCCGGTGATCACCAGGTCGGTCTTCGCCGCCACTCCGTCTCCGGCCGCTTCGATGCTGATGTCGCCGCCGGTGAGCTCGATCCAGCCGCGCGTGGCCTCCTGGTCGTTGTCCGACTTCAGTCCGTCGCCTCCCGCATCGACGGAGATGGTGCCTCCCTCGACCGTCAGCGAATCCTTGCCGCGGAGGCCGTCGTCGGCTGCGGTCACGGTGATGTCGCCGGAGAGGATGACCAGGTCGTCCTCGCTCGTGATGCCGTCGTTGCCGTTTCCGGTGACCGCGAGAGAGCCGGTGCCCGAGATGGTGAGGTCGGCCTCGCTGAACAGGGCCGCGTTGACGTCCGCGTCCTCCGCGTAGCTCGAGGTGTCGCTCAGGCTGTTGGCCGAGCCGGCGGCCAGGTAGACCGCGACGTCGTCGGCCGAGGTGATGGAGATCGCCGCGGACGAGCTGCTCGCGATGTCGGCGCCGTCGAGCACGAGGGCGACGAGGTCGCTCTCCCCCGCCGCGACGACGACCTGCCCGTCGAGGTCGCCGCTGATCACGTAGGTGCCGGCCGCGGTGATGGTGACGGTCGATCCGTCGACGGTCGCACCCTCGCCGGTGATCGTCGCCGAGGTCCCGGTCAGCGCGATGGTGGTCGCGCCGTCGGTGCTCCACTCGTCGTCGTTGGTGGTGGTGGCGTCCTCGTTCTCCGCCATCACCTGCTCTGCGGTGGCCGACGCGGTCACGTCACCGGCGGCGACGACGGTGCTGGTCTCGTCGCTGGTGGTCTCGGCGCTCGTGCTTCCTGTGCTGGTCGCCACGGCGGTGCATCCGGCGAGGAGGCCTCCGGTGGCGATGATGGCGGCGGCGGTGAGCGCCGCTCTGGTGGATCCTGGTCGAGCAAGCATGGTTGTGTCCTCGGGTCAGGCGACGGCGGTCGCTGGTCGGGCGGTGATCGGATGGCGGGGCTGCACGGCGGCGGCGGAGGTGTGCGCCGAGAGCTGCCTGGAGAGCGGCATCTCGGCGTCGAAGTAGCGGCGGAGCACGCGGTTCCACTTGTTGGCGGTGAGGTGGCGGATGGCGGCGAGCCCGGTGCCGTACTTGCTGACGGTGGCGGGTCGATGTCCGAGCGACCAGAGGATGCGGTCGGTCTCCGAGGTCCGCGAACCCGACTTCGTCTCGATGATCACGAGCCGCGGGCGGCTGAGCACCTCGCCGCCGTCCGATTCCCAGCGCAGGTCGGTATCGACCGTGGCACGGCTCCCGCTCCTCGGCTGGTAGATCGTCGTCCTGCTGTAACGGGTGATCAACGTGGGCTGCAGCTCCAGGGTGTCCGCATCAGCGATGCCGATCTCGGCCAGCCCGCTGTCGGCGTAGTCCCGGGCGTGCGGGGTGAGCACGTCCCGGCGCTCCGGCTCGTACGGCATGCGGTCCTTCACGGTCGCGCTGCGCGCACCACGGGTCTTCAGCTCGAGGAAGGTGTCGCCCGAGTCGAGGTAGCTGCGGGTGCGCAGCTTGAAACGGCGGCGCCGCGCGGTGGCGGCCATCCGGAAGCTGAGCAGGTCGGGGGTGTCGAAGTAGACGGATTCGTAGCCGAATTCGCGCTCGCCGTCGATCTCGAGCACCTTCGCCTCAGGTTCGCTGTCGGCCAGCGTCCGGAGGACGCGATCGGCCTCGGCGGCGCCGAGCAGGTACTTCCGGTCCACGCGGGTCTGCAGGGCGGCCGCGGCCACCAGCTGGTCCAGATCGATGCTGTCGAGCCGACGCTCCGTGCTGAAGCGCAGGTCGCCGATCATCGGAGCGCTCCGGCGGACCGCTGGCCGGCGGGCAGGCGGTCGTCCAGCGGGGTGGACGGTGCGCCGCCCACCCGGAAGCGGACATCCACGACGGTGGTGTCGTCGACCAGGTCGACGTTCTGCACGATCATCGACTTCACGGTGCCGCCGAGCATCGACTCCAGCACGGCGCGCAGCTCCCCCTCGTCGGGAATGGCCCGGTCGATGCGCATCGTCTGGTGCCGGTAGCGCGACAGCAGTGCGGGCGAGTCGCCGACCGCCATGACCACGGCGATCAGGGCGATGAGGGCGGCGGCCTCCCAGCCCAGGGGCGCGAGACCGGCGATCAGGCCGATCGCCAGGGCGGAGAAGTAGTAGGCGACCTCGCGCTGCGAGATCTCGGACGACCGGAGGCGGATGATCGACAGCACGCCGAACAGTCCGAGGCCGATGCCGAGGCCCACCTCGGTCGTCGCGAGCACCTGCGACACCGCGAGCACGCCGATGTTCACGCCGAGGAAGGCGACGACGAGATCGCGACGGCGGTGCCGGTGGAAGTAGAGCGAGGTGAGGCCGGCGATCGCGATCAGGTCGAGAGCGATCATGATCAGGGTGGCGGTCAGTTCTGCGGTCATGGGTGGATCCTCCGGTTGGTGGCTGTCGGTACGAGGGTCTGGGCGGCGGCTGGCGCGGTCGTCCGGACGGTGGGTCGGATCGTGGGCCGCACGGGCGTCCGAGCGCCGGTCGCGAGCTCCATTCCGCCATCCGGTGCTTTCGACTTCCTATGAGCCGTCGATGACACGGACATGGATCGGGCGGAGCGCCTCGAGAGGCCTCTCCCGCTCGCCGTGCGCGCGAACACGACGCAGCGCTGAACCGCGAAGCTCACGACATACAGCGCGATCTCGGTGAGGATCTTCGCCGGCACGAGCGCCAGGCCGGCACCCGTCAGCAGGATGAGCCAGGCGTAGTTGGCCGCCAGCAGCACAGCGGCGAGCGCGATGTACGAGGTCAGCGCCCGTCGCAGCGACGCCCCTCGTGCGCCGAAGGCGGCCCTGTTGAGGGCGAAGTTGACGCCTCCGCTGCCGATCCGGGCAAGCACCACCGACGCGAGCAGCGATCCCGTGAGCCAGAACATCAGCTGGACGAGCACGGTGTCGATTCCGAAGCTCAGAAGGGACGAAGCGGCGAATCGGAGCATGGGTCGCATCACCCGCACGGAGTCGCGCAGCGGTCGGAAGTGGGACGAGGCGTTGCGCTCGAGGTACACCGTCTCGATGGGCAGCTCGACGATCGCAATCCCCGCGTCCTTCGAGCCGAGCAGCATCTCGAGCTCGTATTCGAAGCGCCGGCCGGGGACGCTCAGCGCCCACCGCAGCGCGGAGGCCGGCAGTCCGCGAAGTCCCGTCTGGGTGTCGCTGACCGCGAACCCGCTGGCCAGCCGGAAGATCCAGGCGGAGACGGCATTGCCTAACCGGCTGCGGGCGGGCACGGTTCCGGCGAACGCGCGCACGCCCAGGACGATGGGATCCGGCGCACCGCCGGATCCGCGTGCTTCGGCCTCATCGTGCAGGCGGCTGCCCACACGGAGGATGTCGACCACCGTGTGCTGGCCGTCGCTGTCGGCCGTGACGACGCCGTGCCCGGGGTGATGCTCGATCGCATGCCGGATCCCGGCCTTGAGCGCCGCGCCTTTGCCCTGGTTGACGGGGAGCGTGATCAGCTCGGCGCCGAGCAGCTGGACCGCTCGGAACACCGCCTTGTAACGGGGCCCGCTGCCGTCGTCGACCACGATGACGGCACCGGCATCGTCCGCGCTGCGCAACCGGTCGACGAGTCGGACGAGCTGCACATCCGGTTCGTAGGCGGGGATGAGGACGATCACGAGCTGCTCGACGCTGCGATGTAGAGGATGTCGGAGGTGCCGCGCTCGCCGCCGTTCGAGGGCTGATTCACGACCTCCCCGTCGAAGTACATGGTCGAGGAGCCGCCGCCGTCGAGGTTGTAGGCGGTGGTGGCGCCGAGGCCGATCATGATCTCGCCGAGATCGGGAAGGCTGACGCCCGCGCTGTAGCCGGGACTGCGGCCGTCGACGACGACGAACACGAGGTGGTTGGAGTCGATCACGCCCACAGCGGTCCTCGGCTGCTCGCCCTGGATCGAGTGGTTGCCGACGTTCGTGTCGACCTCGACGTCTTCGACGCCGTCGACGACCGCCCCGTCCTCGACGATCGCGGGGCCGAAGCTCAGCGTGTTCCAGACCCCCGCCGCGAGCAGCTCGGCCGCGGTCGTCTGGGTCTCGTCGTAGACCTGCACCGTGCCGTCGGTATAGAAGGCGAGCCCTTCGCGGGCACCCTCGTCGCGGTAGACGACGCCGTTGCGGATCTCGATCCCGGTGCTCCGGAAGCCGTAGTAGTCGCCGTTGATGGCGAAGATCGCGTCGTTGTCGGCCGCGATGTCCGAGGTGTTCTCGGTGATGTTCTCGCCGAACGTGTCGTTCGCGAAGGCGGAGCGGAGCACGGTGGCATCGCTCAGGGTGACGTCGGCGACGTAGTAGGTGACGGTGCTGTCGCCCGAGCCGGTCGTCACCGTCGAGATGGTGACGTCGGCGTAATCGGACGAGTAGCTCGTCGCGGTTGTGACGGCGTCTGCATCGCTCGTCGATGCGGCCTCCACCGTGGAGTTGGCGGCCTCGTAGGCGGAGGCGTCGGTGACCTCGACGTGCGGGATCACGAATCGCTCGAGTGCCCACCAGGCTCCACCTCCCAGAGCGAGCGCGAAGGCGGTGGCGCTGGCGATGACCGCGCGACGCACCCGGATCCGTGGTCGGCGACGTCGCGGGTCGCTTTCGGAGTCGGCTGGAGTGATGTCGCTCGACGGCGCGTCGGACGCACGGGGCGGCGAGGTCGGGTCTGTGCTCATCCCCCGAGCATCGGCGGCAGCCCTAAGCGCCGAGACTGCGACGGCTGGCCATCGGATCAGCGAGGCTATGCGTCCGCCAAGAACGAGCGAGGCCGCTCAGGCGTCGGAATCGACCTCACGGGGATCGGAGGATGGCGGCTTCCTTTTCGGGATCCAGGCCCAGCACCGGGCGATCCATCCGCTGCGGAGCGGCCCCGCCGATCGATCGCAGCCAGGACCAGGTGTCGGCGACCGTCTCCTGAAGTGGACGATGGCGCAGCCCCGCGGCGACCGCCGTGCTGACGTCGCTCTCGTGCATCGCCTGATGATCCTCACCCTGGGGCAGCCAGATCGGGAGCTCGATCCACGGGGCCACCCCAGCAGAGAGCAGCAGGTCCTCGTCGACCCAACGCAGACGCGTCGGTCGGTCGGTCGGCGCGGCCGCAGCGATGCATGCCTGGAGCAGCTCCCCCATGCTGAACCGATCCGCGGGAGAGACGACGTCGAACGCGCCTCCGGCGTTCTCGGCCGTGGCGAGGAGGAGTGCGAAGGCGGCGAGGTCGCGCGCATCGACGTACTGGATGCCGTACTCCGGGCGTCCTGGCGCGAGCACCTCCCCGCCGCGGGCCATGCGGGCCAGCCACCAGGGCAGTCGGCCGATGTTCTCGTGCGGCCCGAGGATGAGCCCAGCGCGCAGCAGCGTTGCGCGCTCGCCGAAGGACTGGAGCACCGCGCGCTCGCCGCCGGCTTTGACCCGGCTGTAGTCGCGGGACGGGTCCACGGCGGTCAGCCGGTCCGGGTCAGAGCCTTCGGGGTCGCCGTCGTCGGCGGAAGCCGCGACGACGGGTGCCGTTTCATCGGCGCCCGCCGGCAGCGGGTCGGCATAGACCGACCGTGTCGAGACGTAGAGGTAGCGCTCGGTCAACGGCTCCAGGATGCGGGCGGTGTCCCGCACGGCGTACGGCTCCCAGGACCAGGTGTCGAGCACCGCGTCCCAGCCGGCCCCCGCGCCCTCGAGCACGCTCCTCAGACCTGCCGCGTCCCGTCGGTCGGCGACCAGAGTGGTGATCTGCGCGTCCCTCGAGTCGATAGCCGGCTTCGTGCCGCGATTGAGCATCGTCACGTCGTGTCCCGCCGCGACGGCCTCGGCGACGAGCGCTCGACCGACGAACTCGGTGCCGCCCAGGATCAGGATCCGCATCGGACGAGTATCCGTCAGGAGTCGTGCGGGTCGCACCCCGTTCTGCTCAGGGCGGCGGCCGATGTCGAGGCCGCCGCAGACCCGCCGCAGCTCCCCCGGATCAGGAGGACTGGCGGGCGGTGGCGATCACGTGGGTACGGAACAGCTCCGCCGACGGGCGAAGCCGTCGGGTGGTCGACCAGCCGATGCTCACCGTGCGGTAGGCCGCCGAGTCGGTGAGCTCGAGATAGCGCACGCTCGGCCGCTCGAGCACATCGGTGTGATGAGCGGGCACGATGGCCACTCCGAGCCCGGCGGCCACGAGTCCCAGGAGGGTGGGCACGTCGTCGCCCTCGAACGCGACCTGCGGCTCGAAGCCGGCGGCCTGACACAGGGCGTCCGTCAGTCGACGCAGCCGGTAGGCCGCTCTGAGGGTCACGAACGACTCAGCCGAGGCCTGGCGAAGCGCGATCGACTCCTGCTCGGCGAGCGGGTGGTCGCGGTGGGTGGCGAGACGCAGCGGCTCGACCATCAGAGGCCGCCAGCCGACGTCGTCGCTGCGCGGAGAGGTGGTCGTGATCAGGATGTCTGCGCCCTCGGCGAGGAGCCTCGGCGCGGCGATCTCATCGCGGATCTGGTTCAGCTCGAAGCGGATGTCGGGGTGCTCGGCGCGGAACGAGGCCAGCAGATTGGGGATGAGCCAGGTGCCGAGCGAGCCCTGGAAGGCGATGACCACGGTGCCGCTGTCGGGTGACATCTCGTCATTGACGGCGGAGAGCCCGTCGTCGAGCTCGTGCAGCACGACGTCCACGTAGCGCTTGAAGATCGCGCCGGCGCGGGTCATCCGCAGGGTTCGACCGGTTCGCTGCAGCAGGGGCGCGCCGACGTCGCGCTCCAGGCGGGCCAGCGCTCGTGAGACCCCGGGCTGGGTCAGGCCCTCCAGCTCGCTGACCTCGGTGACGGTGGTTCCGTCCGCCACCTGCTGGAACCAGCGCAATGCATCCGTGTCCATATCCATGACTCTACGGCATATGTTGCATGCCAACTAGGCATTGGACGCATGAGTCATTGCTCGTCACACTGGATACGGCGCTTCACACATACAGAAAAGGGACACACAATGCTTCCAGTCAACGGCCTCCAGGGGCTCGCACAGCTCCCCGCCGCCATCGCCGAATTCCGCGCCGAGCGCCGGGTGCTCCGCGCCGCCCGCGCCCAGCAGCACGAGCTCGAGCTGATGCTCCGCAGCTACAGCTCGGCCTCGGATCGCGCCGAGATGGATGCGATCCTCGGACGCTACGAGGAGTCGCCCACCCACCGCGCGTGGGATGCGGTCACCGCGACCTCCTGATCGGCTTCGAGCCCACCGGCTCGTCACGTTCACCCGACGGCGTCGGCCCCGTTCTCGAACGGCGGCCGGCGCCGTTCGTCGTCGTCGCGCCGTCCGACGAGAGCACCACGAACGGCACGGCGGCGATCAGCCCCGTTCCGACTCCGCGAGCGCCCGGCGCCGATCGCGTTCCTCATCCGCGGCCGCGGCCTCCTCGACCGTGGGTGCGGTTCCTCCCAGCTCGCGCGGCTGCCACCACTGACCCGTGCCGTCTTGAGCGTAGTCGCGCTGGAGCCCGCCGGTCAGCTCCTGGAGGGTGCTGCGCAGCTCCGCCGTCCGTTCGGCGACGGAGTCCGAGGGGGTAACGAGGAGTGGCGCACCGAACGCGAAGTCGACCTCGACGCCGATCCGGTCGCGGAGTCGGATGCGACGGTTCTTGGTGAGCAGACGCTGTCCGCCCCAGACCGCCACCGGGATCACCGGCACCCCGGCCTCGGCCGCGAGCCGGACCGCGCCCGACTTCAGCTCGCGGACGGTGAAGCTCGCGCTGACGCCGGCCTCCGGGAACACCCCGATGATCTCGCCGCGCCTCAGCGCCTCGACGGCGGTGGCGTACGCATCTCCACCGGCCTTCATGTCGACCTCGATGTGCTTCATGCCCCGCAGCAGCCAGCCGACGAGCGGCTTGTCGAAGGCGCGCTTGGTGGCCATGAAGCGCACCCGACGGCGGTTGTGCAGCCAGGTCTGCCACTCCACCAGCGCGAACTCGAGGTAGCCGAAGTGGGTCATCGCGAATACGGCGCCGCCCGTCGAGGGGATGTGCGCAAGACCGGTTGCCCGGCGCTTCAGCCTCAGCCCCGCGAAGAACGCGCGCCCGATCCCGATCGCTACGACGTAGACGGGCTCAGGGGTGCGGCGGGCCATACCCGTCACGCTAGGCGGCCTCTCTGCGAAGCCGCCTGACCGACCAGTTGCGCGGCTCGACTACGAGCCGTGCCGCGGCTTGCGCGGCGGGCGATCGTCGCGGTCCGGCCGCGGAGCGCGATCCGGCCGGTCGCCGCTGTCGCGACGCTTGCCGGGTGCACCGCGATCGGGACGCAGCTCGATGAGTCGGCCGCTGATCCGCGTGCCGCTCAGCCGGTTCAGCTGGTCGCTCGAGAGCTCCGACAGGTCGACGAGGGAGAAGTCGGGACGGATGTCGATCGCTCCGAAGTCCTCGCGCTGCAGGCCGCCCTCGTTGGCCAGGGCGCCGACGATCTGGCGAGGCTCGACCTTGTGCCGGCGACCCACCGCGATCCGGTAGGTGACGCGCGACGAGTCGGAGCCGCGGCTGCGGCGCTCGCGTTCGGGCCGGTCGCCGCGGTCGCGCCCGCCGTCGCGATCGGGGTCGAGGCGCTCGTAGCGCTGCGAGCGCTCGTCCTCGGGCGAGAGCAGCAGAGGGGTCTCGCCCTGTGCGACGACGGCGAGCGCCGCGGCAACATCAGCTTCGGGCACGTCGTGGTGCTCGACGTAGTGGGCGATGATCCCGCGGAAGCGCTCGATCCGCTCGCCCTGCTCGAGGGCGCTCGTGATCGCGTCGTCGAAGCGGCTCAGCCGGGTGGCGTTGACGTCCTCCGCGCTCGGCAGCTGCATCTGAGTGAGCGGCTGCCGGGTGGCGCGCTCGATCGAGGTGAGCATGCGTCGCTCGCGCGGCGTGACGAAGCTGATCGCGTCGCCGGTGCGTCCTGCTCGGCCGGTGCGACCGATCCGGTGCACGTACGACTCGGTGTCGATCGGCAGGTCGAAGTTGACGACGTGGCTGATCCGGTCGACATCCAGGCCGCGGGCGGCGACATCGGTGGCGACGAGGATGTCGAGCTTGCCCGATTTGAGCTGGTTGACGGTCTTCTCGCGCTGGGCCTGGGCCACATCGCCGCTGATCGCCGCGGCGGTGTAGCCGCGCGCGCGCAGCTTCTCGGCCAGGGTCTCGGTCTCGTTCTTGGTGCGGACGAAGACGATCATCCCCTCGAAGTTCTCGACCTCGAGGATGCGGGTGAGGGCATCCACCTTCTGCTGGTACGAGACGACCAGGTAGCGCTGGGTCGTGTTGGCGGAGGTCGTCGTCTTGCTCTTGACGGTGATCTCTTCGGGATCGCGCAGGTACTGACCCGAGATGCGGCGGATGGCGGCCGGCATCGTGGCGGAGAAGAGGGCCACCTGCTTGTCGACGGGGGTGTCGGCGAGGATCGTCTCGACGTCTTCGGCGAAGCCCATCTTGAGCATCTCGTCGGCCTCGTCGAGCACGAGGTACTTGAGCTCGGACAGGTCGAGGGTGCCCTTGTCGAGGTGATCCATGATCCGGCCGGGCGTGCCGACGACGACGTGCACGCCGCGACGCAGGGCGGACAGCTGCGTGCCGTAGGCCTGGCCGCCGTAGACGGGCAGCACCCGGACCCCGCGAAGGTGCGACGCGTACTTCTCGAAGGCCTCGCAGACCTGGAGCGCGAGCTCACGGGTGGGTGCGAGCACCAGTGCCTGAGGGGTGCTCTGGGAGACGTCGAGGCGGGACAGGATGGGCAGCGCGAAGGCCGCGGTCTTCCCGGTTCCGGTCTGGGCCAGGCCGATCACGTCGCGACCCGCGAGCAGCGGCGGGATGGTCGCCGCCTGGATCGCGGACGGTGTCTCGTAGCCCACATCCTTGAGGGCCTTGAGGACGGAGTCGCTCAGGCCGAGGTCGTTGAAGGTGAGCTGGTCCCCATCGGCGGACGGAGCAGCGGCGGACGGAGCAGCGGCGGAGGCTGACTCGGTGGAGTCGGAGTCGACTGCGGTGGTTTCGGGGGTGTCTGACTGCGGAGATTCGGAGGAGGTGGATGCCTCGTCATGCTCGGCGTGCTCTGAAGAAGGCATCCCATAAGGGTAGCCGCCCGACCCGCTTCCCGGCACCGCGCTCTTCGGGGGCGGAGAAGGTGGAAAGAAGGCCGAGATCAGGTCCTCAGATCGTCGCGCGATGGGGCATGGGACGTGCGCACACCGCGGCGATGCGCGCAAGCGGACTGTGCGCGGATAGCGCCCTCGAACACGCGGAATCAGCCGCATCTCCGCTTGCGTGCACCTGCGGGAGATGCGGGAGGGCCGCCCGATGGGCGGCCCTCCTGATCCGGGAGCTGGTGCGGACTACGCCGCGATCAGCGCACGGTCGAGCTGACGCGCCGCGGTGAGCGCGCCACCTTCGACGTCGACGATCACCCGATCGCCCGACGCGAGCTGCTCGGTCACCATGAGGTCGGCGATCCGATCGTCCACCTCGCGCTGGATCACCCGACGGAGCGGACGGGCGCCGTACTCCGGCTCGTAGCCCGCGTCGGCGATCCAGTCGATCGCCGCATCCGTGATCTCGAGCTGCACGCCCTGGCGCTGCATGCGCGCCGACGTGGCGTCGAGCAGCAGCGTCACGATCGAGCGCAGCTGCACCCGGTCGAGCTTGCGGAACAGCACGATCTCGTCGATCCGGTTGAGGAACTCGGGACGCATCGCCTCGCGCAGCTTGCCCATCACCCGGTCGCGCAGGTCCTTCTCGGAGGAGTATCCGCCCGCAGACGCCTCGCTCGCGCCGACGAACCCGAGCGCCCCGCTGCGACTGGCCAGGAACTCGGAGCCGAGGTTCGAGGTCATGATCACGATGGTGTTGCGGAAGTCGACCGTGCGACCCTGACCGTCGGTCAGCCGTCCGTCGTCGAGGACCTGCAGCAGCAGGTTGAACACGTCGGGGTGGGCCTTCTCGATCTCGTCCAGCAGCACGATCGAGTACGGGTTGCGCCGCACCCGCTCGGTCAGCTGCCCCGCCTCGTCATAGCCGACGTATCCGGGAGGGGCACCGACGAGCCGGCTGACGGTGTGCCGCTCGCCGTACTCGCTCATGTCGAAGCGGAGCACCGCGTTCTCGTCGCCGAACAGGGAGACCGCCAGGGACTTCGCGAGCTCGGTCTTGCCGACACCGGTCGGGCCGAGGAACAGGAAGCTGCCGACGGGCCGACGCGGGTCCGAGAGCCCGGTGCGGTTGCGCCGCACCGCGCGGGCGACGCTCGCCACCGCGTCGTGCTGGCCGATGACCCGCGAGTGCAGCTCGTGCTCGAGGTCGGCGAGGCGGACCTTGTCCTCTGTCGTCATGCGGGCCGCGGGGATCCCGGTGGCGCGGGCGACCATCTCGGCGATGTCGTCCCGCTCGATGACCGACGAGGGCTGCGCCGCGGCGTTCGCGGAGTCGAGCGCGCGGGCTTCCGCGAGACGGACCTGGGCCGCCTCGATCTCATCCCGCAGGCGGGACGCCTCCTCGTAGTGCTCCTCGGCGACGGCGCGGGTCTTGTCCGCTTCGAGGTCGGCGATGCGCTCCTCGAGGGCGGCCAGGTCGAGGCCGGAGCCGAAGCTCAGCCGACGGCGCGCTCCGGCCTGGTCGATCAGGTCGATGGCCTTGTCCGGCAGGAAGCGGTCGCTGACGTAGCGGGCGGACAGCTCGACCGCGGCGCGGATGGCGTCCGCCGTGTACTCGACGCCGTGGTGCTGCTCGTAGCTCTCCTTCAGCCCGTCGAGGATGAGGACGGCGTCCTCGATGCTGGGCTCGGCCACGGTCACCGGCTGGAAGCGGCGCTCGAGCGCGGCGTCCTTCTCGATCCGGCGGTACTCCTTGAGGGTGGTCGCGCCGACGAGGTGGAGCTCTCCGCGTGCGAGGCGGGGCTTCAGGATGTTGCCCGCGTCCATTCCGCCCTCGCCGCCGCTGCCGGCGCCGACGACGGTGTGCAGCTCGTCGATGAAGACGATCAGCTCGTCGCTGTGCTCGGAGATCTCGTCCATCAGCTTGGTCATGCGCTCCTCGAAGTCACCCCGGTAGCGGGTGCCGGAGAGCATGGCGGAGAGGTCGAGCGAGACGACGCGCTTTCCGCGGAGCAGCGCGGGGACGTCGCCGTCGGCGATGCTCTGCGCGAGTCCTTCGACGATCGCGGTCTTGCCGACGCCGGGCTCGCCGATCAGGACGGGGTTGTTCTTGGTGCGGCGCAGCAGGATTTCCACCGTCTGCGCGACCTCTTCGGCGCGGCCGATGACGGGATCGAGCCGACCTGCGCGGGCCTTGGCGGTGAGGTCGACGCTGTACGCGTCGAGAGTCGGGGTGTCCGACTCGTCAGCGGTCGCATCGGCTGCACCCTCGCCGGAAGCGGCGGACATCACCGCGTGCTGCAGCGAGATCGGGGTGACTCCCGAGGCCGCGAGCAGCGCGGCTGCGGCCGACGCCTGGTTGAGCGTCAGCGAGAACAGCAGGTGCTCGGGGTCGACGTAGGTCGATCCGGTGCCCTGCGCGACCTGGGCCGCCTGGAACAGTGAGCGCTGAGCGGCCGCCGTGAGGGACGGACGCTCGGTGGCGGCCTCGCCATCGGCGGGCAGGTGGGACTCGACGGCGGCGACGATCGTCTCGACGTCGGCGCCCACGCGCTGGATCAACGCGACCGTGGGCTCGCTGTGCAGCAGGCCCAGTACGAGGTGGAGGGAGTCCAGCTGGGGGTGACCGTGCGCCGCGGCGTAGTCGCCTGCCTGGGACAGCACCTCCTGCGTGCGCCTGCTCAGCAGTCGCGAGAGGTCGAACGAGCGCGCGGATGCACCGGCGCGCTGGCCGTTGAGGATGCGAGCGAGGAACGCGTCGAACGACTCGCTGCCGTTCGTGGGTCCAGAGTATTCGGGCATTCAGACCTCCTGGTTGAAACTTGAGTGCCTACGACTCAAGTCAACGTTGAGGAGCTCCGAACATTCCCTGTCGATGCGATCCGCGAGCCTGTTCGCCGGCGGCGGAAAGCGGAGGCGACGCTGTCTAGATGAGGCCGCGCAGAAGCTCTTCCGGGCTGCGGCCCTCGGCGCGGGCGCGTCGGAGCAGCCGGCCGTGCTCCTCGGAGGTCAGCTGCAGCGTCAGCTCGTGCAGCTGAGGCTCGTCGAAGTCGAACAGCGACGCCGGCTCGTCCCGCTCCTCCGCCCTGCTGGCCGCCTTCGCGACTGTGGCGGGTGGCACGGTCGCGCGCTCCGGCGAGGTGGGCGTGACGCCGAATCCCGGCCCTTCCGGCACGCTCGTCCCGCGCTGATAGGCCTCCGCCGCCGCACGGGCCCGCACATCCGCGGCCTCGTTGAGCTCGTGGCCGACGTGCCCCTTGACCCATTCGAAGCGGTACTTCCGGCCTGTGATTGCCTCGTCGAGCTCCTTGATGAGGTCGAGGTTCATGACGGGCTGGCCGTCGCCCTTCCGCCAGCCCTTGCGCTTCCAGCCGGGCATCCACTTGGTGACGGAGTTGATGACGTACTGGCTGTCGCAGAGCACGAGGAGATCCTCGCCGGCGCCCTCGGTGGCCCGGAAGAGCTCGAGCACGGCCTTGAGCTCGCCCATGTTGTTGGTGCCGTGCTTCCACCCGCCGGCGGCCCAGCGGTCGTCGTCGATGTACCAGGCCCAGCCGGACGGGCCCGGATTCCCGAGGGCGGATCCGTCTGCTGCAGCGGTGATCGTCACCCGTCCATCGTAGGGAACCGGCCGGAACGCTCCTCGCGGCGGACCGAGGCTTAGGCTCGAGAGGATGGATGCCGAAGAGCGTCGCCAACGGGCGGCGGAGCAGGAGAAGCGCGCCGACGACATGCTCTGGTCGATCCACAGCGGCGGCGACATGTTCGCCGAGACCCTCGCCCTGGCCAACGAATTCACGGATCGTCATACCGCCCGATTCGGCTCGTGGCTCCGCGGACTGCGAAGGCCGCCGGAGACGCGCTGACCGTGGACATGGTCCGGGTCGAGTCGGACAGCCTCCGAGCTGTCGGGTACGACCACGGGACGGGCACGCTGCGGGTGGCCTTCCGCAACGGCGGTCTGTACGACTACTACGACGTGCCCGCCGATCTCTTCGAGGCCCTGCTCGCCCCGCACTCCTGGCGACGGCTGAGCGAGCAGGTCAAAGACCACCGGTACCGGCGGATCGACGGCTGAAAGGCTCGCCGTTCAGGCGGCGCTGACCTGGATCTCACCCTGGGTCGCACCCGTCGCGCCGAAGACGAGGCGGCGGGTGGCGATCTTGTCGGTGAAGAACCGGTCGTGGCTGACCACGACGACGGCGCCGGGGAAGTGCACGAGCGCGCGCTCCATCACCTGGGCGCTGGGCAGGTCGAGGTGGTTGGTCGGCTCGTCGAGCAGCAGCACGGACGCGCCGGAGATGAGGCACTGCGCCATCGCGACGCGCGCCTTCTGGCCGCCCGACAGGTCGCGGATGCGCTTCTTCAGGTCCGCCTCGGAGAACTGGAACATGGCGAGGAACCGGCCGACGGACTTGCGGGTCGCGGTCAGCGCCAGGCTGTCGGGCATCGCGTTCACCGAGTGGCTGACGGTGTCGTCGAGGTCCAGCCCGTCGAGGATCTGGTTGTACGAGACGACCTTGGCGCCGGCCGCCCACGCGACGCGTCCGGAGTCGGGCTGCTGCTCCCCCGTCAGCACCGTGAGCAGGGTGCTCTTGCCGCTTCCGTTCGAGCCGATCACGGCGATCCGGTCGCCGCGGTTGATCTCGAGGTCGAGTCCGCTGAACAGGGTGCGCTCGCCGTAGGACTTGGCGAGGCCGAAGACACGGCAGAGCACGTCCTTGACGTGCAGGCCGCCGTAGATCTCGGTGATGATCTCGTCCACCGGCCGCGGCGCGCGGCTCTTCTTGATACCCGCGAGCTGCTTGCCGAGGCCCTTGCCCGCGTTCTTGGCGGCCTCGCGTCGATCCGCGATGCCCTCCGCCTCGAACGCCAGAAGCTCGGACTCGTGCACGAACTGCGCCTCGAGGGTCTTGAGCCGGAACTGCTTCTGGATGACGTACTCGTCGAAGTTGCCGGCGTACTCGTGCAGGTGGAAGTTCTCCACCTCGACGATGCGGGTGACGACCGCGTCGAGGAACTTGCGATCGTGGGACACGATGATCGCGGCGCCCCGGAAGTCGCGGAACCAGTTCTCGAGCCATTCCACTCCGGCGACGTCGAGGTAGTTCGTGGGCTCGTCGAGCAGGAGCACATCGGGCGCCTCGAGCAGGATCTTTGCGAGGGCCGCCCGGTTGCGCCATCCGCCCGACAGGTCGTCGATGGGGATCGTCCGATGCTCGTCCGCGAAGCCGAGGGTGGTCAGCGCCTGATCGATGAGCCGGTGGTAGTCCCAGCCGCCCAGCCGATCCATCTCGCCGAACAGCTCGGACTGGCGGTCGATGAGGCGGTCGAGCTCGGCGCTCGCCGACGAGTCCGCCGCGATGGCGGCGTCGATGGCGGCCAGCTCGTCCTCGACCGCGTGCACCTCGACGAAGAGCGAATCGAGCACCTCGGCGATCGTGGCGGTTCCATCAAGCTCGGAGAACTGGGAGAAGTAGCCGATCCGTAGACCCGACTCGACCGTCACCGTGCCGGTTTCGGGGGCGACCTGCTCGAGCACGAGCTTGAGCAGGGTCGTCTTGCCGGATCCGTTGCGGCCGATCACGCCGACGCGGTCGCCGGTCTCGAGCCGGAAGAACGCCTCCCGGAGGATCTGGGTGCTCTCGTACTTCACGGTGACGTCGTTCAGGCGGATCAGGGACATCCGTCGAGTCTCCCAGTCCTCACGAGCCGGTCGCGCGGTACGGGCGTCCTGGCGCGGCAGGTCTGCATACCGCGCGAGGACGCAGCTACCGCGCGCACCGGATCGGATCGGCGCGGATGAGAGGTGCTCTCAGCCGGCGACGGGCGCCGCGGCGGGAGCGAGCAGGTCCGGGTGGTGGATGGCGGCGACATCGGGGTGGGCGCGCAGGCGCGACTTGAGCACGTTCTCGCCGTAGGTCGCCCGGATGACGTTGCTGGGATCCTGTTCGACTCCGCGCGCCTCGGCGCGGTACTCGGGATCGATGTCGAGCCGCGGAACGGAGGCGTCCAGGCGCGGGTTGAAGAAGAACGGCACCGAGATCCGCTCGTTGCCCTCCGCCGGTGCGATGACCCGGTGCACCGTGGCACGCAGGTAGCCGTCCGTCGCCCACTCGAGCAGCTCGCCGATGTTGACGATCAGCGCGTCCTCGAGCGGCGGCACGTCGTGCCACTCCCCCGCGTGCTCCACCTGCAGCCCGCCGACCCCCGGCTCGATCCAGAGCAGCGTGAGCACCCCCGCATCCTTGTGACTGCCGACCCCCTGGCGCGACTCGGCGTCGTCGGGCACCCCGGGGTAGCGCACGACCTTAATGTGCACAGAGGGCTGATCGGCGAAGAGGTCGAGCAGCGCAGCCGGGTCGGCGCCGAGCGAGGCGGCCCAAGCGGCGAGCAGTCGGCGTCCGATCTGGCCGAGGCGCGCCTCCCACTCCTCGATCACGGGCTGCAGCTCGGGCAGGGCGGTGGGCCACTGGTTGGGGCCGTCGAGGCGCAGATAGGCCGGGTCGCCGGCGCCCAGCTCGCGGGGCTCACGGCCAGGGCCGATGTCGATCTGCTCGCGCCAGTCGACCTTGCCCTTCGTCAGCTCGCCGCCGACCCGTGCGTAGCCACGGAAATGCGGCGATTTGAGGTTCTCGATCTCGAGCTTGTCCTCATCGGGCAGCGCGAAGAAGGAACGCGCCGTGCTCAGCAGTCGCTGCTGCAGTTCGGCGGGGATGCCGTGTCCGACGAGAGTGAAGAATCCGACCTCGTGAGTCGCGCGCCGCAGCTCGTCGTGGAAGCGCTCGACGGCTTCGGGACCTTGATCGAGCAGGGAGAGGTCGAGGACGGGGATCGGCGTGTTCGTCATGCCTTCGACACTAGGCAGACGGCTGTGAGCCCGTCCGAATGTTGCGAACCTTGACGTGGAAGGGCCGGCCTCGATACGGCGCTGGCGCGTCTACTCGACCAACGAGATCCGCTGGGTCCCGTTCGAGTCAGACGCCGACGCGTTCGAAGGCGTCCAGGCTGATGCCGCGGTCCAGGACGACGGCGGCCCACTCGCGGGCCGAATGCAGGGAGTGATCGCGGTAGTTTCCGCACTCCAGCGCCGAGACGCCGGGGATGTCCGATTCGGCCGCCTCCTCCGCGATGAAGCTCAGGCTGCCGGCGAGGGCGGCGACCACGTCGGCGATCTCGGGCTCGCCCCACATCAGCAGGTGGAAACCGGTGCGGCAGCCGAACGGCGAGATGTCGATCACGCCGTCGATCCGGTCGCGGAGCAGCCCGGCGAGCATGTGCTCGAGGGTGTGCAGTCCGCCCGTCGGGATCTCCTGCACGTTCGGCTGCACCAGGCGCACATCGAAGTTGGTGATCGTCCCGCCGCCCGGGCCGTGCTCCACGCCGATTTGGCGCACGTACGGTGCCAGCACGGCGGTGTGGTCCAGGGTGAAGCTCTCGATCTCGGCCATCAGTTCCTCTTCATCGTGTGGTTCGGCTGCCCGGGCTCAGAGACCGGCTGAAGGTGTCGAGGCGCTCGATCAGCTCCTGCAGATCGGCCTCGTCGCGGACGAGGCCGAGGCGGATGTGCCCGCTCCCCCGCGGCCCGAAGCCGTTCCCCGGAGCGACGGCCACCCGCTGCTCCTCGCGCAGGCGGCCGGCGAACTCGACCGCGTCGCCGCCGCCGGGGATGCGCACCCAGACGAAGAACGTTCCTGCAGGCGCGTGAACGTCCCAGCCGATCGCGCGCAATCCGTCGACGACGAGGTCGCGTCGCCGCTGATAGACCTCCACGAGGTCCGAGGCGACGGTCTGATCGCCGGACAGCGCGACTGCCGCCGCCTCCTGCGATGCACCGAACATGGTGCTGAACGCATGCGCCTGATACTTCTTCATGGCGGCGATGATCGAGGTGTTGCCGGCCGCGAAGCCCACGCGCCATCCGGCCATGCTGTAGGTCTTCGACAGCGTCTGCACCTCGACGGTGACGTCGAGATCGGTGTCGACAGCAAGGGCAGAGAGCGGCGCCCGACCGTCGAAGCCGAGCGACGAGTACGCGAAATCGTGCAGGAAGGCTGCACCGGCCCGCTCGGCGAACGTGATCGCGCCTTCGAACGTCACGCGGCTCGCGAGCGCACCGGTGGGGTTGTTCGGGTAGTTGAGCAGCAGCACGCGAGCCTCATCCACCGCATCCACGGCCGCGTAGTCGGGCTGGTAGTCGGGCTCGAGCAGCGGCAGGGCGATTGTCCGGCCGCCCGCGAGTCCGACCGCCGACGTGTACATCGGGTAGCCGGGATCGGGCAGGACGACGTTCGTGTCGGGATCGGTCAGCGCGAGGATCGCCGCCATGATGCCCTCGTGCGAGCCGTGGAAGATCGCCACCTGGTGGTCGGGGTCGATCTCGACCCCATGGTCGTCGCGGTAGCGCAGGGCGATCGCCTCGCGGAGACTCGCTCGTCCGGCGTAGGACGGGTAGCGGTGATTAATCGGCTCGGCTACCTCGCGCTGCATCGCCGCGACGATGTGCGACGGGGTCGGCAGATCGGGGTTGCCCTTTGACACGTCGATCATCCGCGGGCCGGGCTGGGCGGACAGACGCAGGATCTCGAGATCCATGGTGCCGAAGAAATTCGGCGGCAGTGCGGCCGCCCGCTGCGATGGTCCGAAGACCGCCATCCTCATCGCCTCCTGTACCGTCGGGCGACATTCGTGCCAAGGAACTGGATGCCCTGGACGATGATGACGAGAGTGATCACGGTGATCAGCATGGCGAAGCCGTCATACCGCTGATAGCCGTAGGAGACGGCCAGGTCGCCGATGCCGCCCGCGCCGACCGTGCCTGCCATGGCAGTGGCATCGAGCAGGCCGACCGAGGCGATGGTCACCGCGAGGATCAGCGATCCGCGCGCCTCGGGCAGCATGAAGCGGGTGAAGATCTGCCACGGCGTTGCCCCCATGGACCGCGCCGCCTCGATCACCCCACGGGGCACCTCGAGCAGCGAGTTTTCGACGAGTCGCCCGATGTAGGGGGCGATCATCACCGTGAGGGGCACGATCGCGGCGGCCACGCCGATGCTTGTGCCGACCACCAGGCGGGTGAAGGGGATGATCGCGAAGAGCAGGATGATGAACGGCAGCGATCGCAGCACGTTCACGACGGCCGCCAGGATGATGCTCACCGGCCGGTTCTCGAGCACTCCGCCCTGACGGGTGAGCGCGAGCACGGCGCCGATCGCGACGCCGAGGATCGATCCGAGCACCAGGGCGACGCCGAGCATCTGAAGGGTCTGCAGGAGCGCCGTGCCGAACAGGTCCGGCGTGATCAGGGTCCATCTGTCGTGGTTCACTGGGCGACCTCCTCGATGTGCACGACGCGCTCGGCGAGGAAGGCACGCGCTGCCGTGACCTTCTCGGCGGGGCCGGTCACCTTGATGATCATCTGGCCCACGGTGTGCTCCTGGATCTCCGTCATGTCGGCGTGCAGCATGTTGACCGAGACGCCGAGCCCGGTGATGAGGTCGGAGATCAGGGGCTGGGTGACCTCGTCGTCCACGAGCAGCAGCCTCCAGAGCCCCTCGCCGCCGAGATGGGCGAGCACTCTGTCGGGGAGGCCCTGAGGCACCACCGTGGTGACGAAGTCCCGCGTGATCGCGGTCCGCGGATGCAGGAAGGTGTCGAGCACGGAGCCCTGCTCGACGACCTCCCCGTCGGCCATGACCGCGACCTCGTCTGCGAGGTCCTTGATGACATCCATCTCGTGGGTCACCACGAGGATCGTCGTGCCGTACTCCCGGTTGATGCTGCGGAGCAGGTCGATGATCTGGGTGGTGGTCGTGGGATCGAGGGCGCTCGTGGCCTCGTCGGAGAGCAGGATGCGCGGATTGCGCACGAGGGCGCGCGCGATGCCGACGCGCTGCTTCTGCCCACCCGAGAGCTCGCCCGCGAAGCTGTCCGCCTTGGCGGACAGGCCCACGAAGTCGAGTACCTCGTCAGCTCTCGTGCGCGCGGCAGCCTGGGAGATTCCGTCGAGGCGCAGCGGCATGGCCACGTTGTCGCGCACGCGGACGGTCTCGAGGAGGTTGAACTGCTGGAAGATCATCCCAGTGCGCTTCTGCGCGTCGCGGAGTCCGCGTCCACTGAGCGCGCCGATGTCGATGCCGTCGACCAGAACCCGGCCGGAGGTCGGCTTCTCCAGGCCGTTGACGAGCCGGATCAGGGTCGACTTGCCGGCTCCGCTGTAGCCGATCACGCCGAAGATCGAACCCGGCGCCACTTCGAGCTGAACGCCGCGAAGGGCCGCCGTCTGGGCGACCCCTCGCGTGAACGTCTTCGAGACGCCCTCGAAGACGATCCGTCCTTCATCCGAGCCGGCGCGGGCCTGGGTCGAGACGCTCTGCTGTCGAGAGCTCAACTGAACCATTCGGGAAGCTGGTAGCCGTCATAGGCGGCGTCCCCCGAGATGTAGTCGATGAAGTCCTGCGACTCGTACGCCGCCTTGACGGCCTGCGCCCAGTCGGAGTCGACGTCGGCCGAGCGGACAGCGACGATGTTCGAGAACTCCGTCGGCTGATCCTCGACGGCGAGGGCGTCGTCGTAGTCGAGGCCGCCCGAGACGATGAAGTTGCCCTGGATGACGGCGTAGTCGACGTCCTGCAGAGCAGGCACCTGCTGGGCGTTCTCGATCGGCGTGATGTTCAGGTTGTGCACGTTCTTCGTGATGATCGACAGGTCCGCCGTGTTGGGGTCGTCGACGTCCTCGAAGTCGATCCAGCCGGTGTCGCGGAGGATCAGCAGAGCGCGGTAGAGGTTCGACGGCGCGTTCGGCACGGTGACCGTGGAGCCGTCTTTGACGTCGTCGAGCGAGGAGAGCTTGCCGCCGAACAGGCCCATCTTGGGCGTCGGCACCTGCACGAGCGCCGCGTTGTCGATGCCCTCCTGGGCATTGACGAAGTCCATGTAGACGGGGTGCTGCATGATGTTGGCGTCGATCTCGCCGGAGTCCACGGCCGCGTTGACCACGATGCCGTCCGTGAAGTCGACCTCCTCGACGTCGAAGCCCTGCGCCTCGAGGATCGGCAGGATGCCTCCCTCGAACATCTCCTTGTAGGGGCCGGGGTTGAAGCCGATCTTGATGTCGGTCTTCGACGGGGCCGCCGATGAGGTGCTGTCGGAACCGGTCGCGGAGCTGCTCGAGTCGGCGCCGCTGCTGCAGGCGGCGGTGGTCAGGAGCAGGGCTGCCGTGGCAGCTCCGATCAGCACGGTGCGGAACTTCGTCATGCGGGCCTCTTCTGGGAATTCGACAGCGCGCGTCCCTGCTGACGGGGATCGCGGCCGCGGTGGACGCTGTGCACGCCAGGAGACCATCCAGGACCGGTGCGCAGTGGCACAGGGGCGGACGGTTCCTCGGCTTGTTCGAGGCTAACCAGGGCTCCGTCGGCGTCCCATTTGGGGCGTCACGCAACGAAACACAGCATGGATTCCCCGGGACCGTCGCCCCCAGGCAGGACGCAGCTGGAGCCGTGCGCTCGGGCTACTGGACCGGGCCGAGCAGCACCGCGAGCAGGGAAGCCGCCCCGCCGAGGATGAAGAGCATGGTCCCGACCTGCATCGTGCGTGTCTTGTTGCGGTCGGCGGTGGGAACGTCCACCTCGAGGATCGGGCAGCCCGACCAGCCGATCAGCCCGATGCTCAGCGTGACGACCAGCGCGCCGACCCACCAGAGGATCTGGATGGGCTCGGGCAGACCGGCGGGTCGCCATCCCGAGGACACCAGTGGAGCGATCGCGAGAGCCGTCGATCCCACCGCGACGGCGAACCAGGCGGTGCCGGTCGACATGATGCGCTGGACGTTGTTCTGCGGAGCCATCAGCTCGTTGACGCCGCCTGAGCGCATGCTCTCCTCCGAGGCGACCGCGTGACGGGCGGTCGGAGCGGACGACGACTGCGAGGGCAGCTCGCTCACCGTGAACGACTCGGGCTCGGCGGGGAACGCATCCGTCGACGAGGTTCGGTGCCAGCGCATGTCCCGCACCCGGCTCTCGCCGCGACGCCGGGGGGTCCACTTGCTCTCCCCAGTACCGGAGTTCGCGCTCGAGTCCGTGATCTGGTCCGCGATCTGGTCGGTCTTGAGGTCGGACAATTGATGCTCCTTTTGAGGACAGCTCGGGCTCGCATAGCTGGGCTATATACCCAGCGTATAGCTCACATAGGTGAACTACCTGGTGCCTCCCCGTGTTCCCACCATTCCTACGTTCCTCTGAGATGCGGCCGAAACCCCTTGTCTCCGTGACCGCTTCGTGCATGAGACAGGGGGTCGGCGGGCTGGATCTCCGTCCGTTGCGCTGTCCGACCCGAGCAGTACATTCGTGACGTGAGCAGGATCTTCGGCACGAGCTTCTCGTCGGTGTACCCCCTCTACGTCGCCAAACTCGAGCGCAAGGGCCGCACCCAGGGCGAGCTGGATCGGGTCATCGAGTGGCTGACCGGCTTCGATGAGGCCGCCCTCCAGGGTCATCTCGACGAGGGCACCAGCTTCGAGGCTTCTTCGCCGACGCCGAGGTCAATCCGAAGGCTTCCCTCATCACCGGCGTCATCTGCGGCGTCCGAGTCGAGCAGATCGACGATCCGCTCATGCAGCGCATCCGCTATCTCGACAAGCTCGTCGACGAGCTGGCGAAGGGGAAGAAGATGGAGAAGGTCCTGCGAGCCTGACGTCGCCAGAATGCCGAGTCGGGGGGGGGTGGCGTGACGATCGATCAGGTGCGTGACGCCTATACCGCTCGCGCGACGGAGTACATCGACGTGGTGGGCAGCATCGAGCACGCCGATTCACGCGACGTCGCCTACATCGACGCGTGGGCGAATGCAATCGACGGCCCGATCCTCGATGTCGGCTGCGGACCTGGACAGTGGACGAGTCATCTGCACGAGCGGGGAGCCGCCGTCGAGGGAATCGACCCGGTCGCGGTGTTCATCGAAGGAGCCAGGACCCGCTACCCGGAGTCGCGCTACCGAGTGGGTCGCGCCGAGGACCTTCAAGTCGAGAAGGCGAGCGTCGGAGGGATCCTCGCCTGGTACTCGCTCATCCACACCGCTCCCGACATGATCGGCCGCCCCCTCGAGGAGTTCGCGCGCTGCCTGCGGCCGGGCGGCAGCCTCGTGATCGGATTCGTCGACGGACCGGCGGGAGTCGCCTTCGACCACAGCGTGATCACCGCCTACTCATGGTCGGTGCAGGCGCTGACTGACCTTCTCGACACGGCTGGGTTCACAGTCGTGGACTCTGCCACGCGATCCGATCCGGGCCAACGGCCGCAGGGTCGGGTCACCGCGCGCAGACACCCTGAGTCCGTTCCCGGCTGACCCCGCGACGCTTCGGAAACTTCAAAGAGCGGGCGAGGCGGTCGGGAACGAAGAAAGCCCCGGTAGAAGTTTCCTTCTACCAGGGCTTATCTGTCGGGATGACAGGATTTGAACCTGCGACCCCCTGACCCCCAGTCAGGTGCGCTACCAAGCTGCGCCACATCCCGATACCGATCCGTGGCGCGCGGACGCGCCCAGGACCTCCGATAGCTTACCTGCACGCCGCCGTTCGCCGCGCCACCGCTGAGGTCGAGATTGGATCGGACCGTCAGCGGCGGGACTGCGGCTCTTTGGTCTGAAGGCCTAGCGGTCAGAAGGGCTGGGGTCCGATGAAGCGGGTGTAAGTATCGCTGTTCGGTGGCACGTTCCAGACCGACCCCGCCCAGAGAGGCGGGGCCTGCGGTTGCGGTGGCCGTTCCTTCTTGCGGATGGACGTCGGCTTGGGGACGCTGACCGGGTTCGCCGGGTGGGTGACATCGATCCGGCCGGATGGGCTGGTCCAGGTGAGGTCGCCGTCGGCGAGCAGCATGGCCGTCCAGTTGCCGAGGTGGCGAAGCTTGTGGTGCTTGCGGCAGAGGGCGATCAGGTTGTCGGCCGCCGTGTACCCGGAACGTGCGTAGTCCTCGACGTGGTCCAACTCCAGGCCGACCGCGGTGCGGTTGCAGCCCGGGAAACGACAGGTTCCGTCGCGCAGGGTGACGAGGCGCCGAACTGATTCCGGGATGTGCCGCGCGCTGGTGTCTATGTCGACGACCTTGCCGGTGGTGGGGCTGACCAGTACGCGATAGAAGCCGGATGCCATCTCGATCAGGGCACGTGCGGTGTCCGCATCGATAGGACCCTGGCCCTGCAGCTCGGCAGGCTGATCGCCGCCGACAGCGGTCGCGGCCGGTGCGGTGAGGAAGACCACGGGGCGGATGCTGCGGACACCGGACTCGTCGTTGAGGATCAGGTCGACCAGGACGTCCGCGCGAAGCTGGGCGGCGGTGCGGCCGTCTTCTCCGCCGGCGTTCTTGATGGAGCGGACGCAGGCGTCGAGCTTCGCGTCGATCGCGACCGTGTCCTCACCCGAGAGGCTTGCCCAGAGCTCACCCATTCCGTCGCGGTTCGGGGCGATCCGCACCTGACGGTCGAGGAGCGCGTCGGCGTGCCGCTCGGCGGAGTCCTCAGGCTGCAGGCGCTCGCGGAGCTTGCCGAGTTCGCTCTTCAGCTTCGCCGGGGTCATGCCCTCGGCCATGATCAGCGCAGCCCGCTCGAAGCGGGTGCCGAGGTCGTCGGTAAGCCCGGCCCCTTCGTCGGCGATGTACTCCGCGTGCCGGAGGGTGATCCGGCCGCAATCGACGGCGGCGAGGGTGGCGCGGCGGTCGGTGGTGAGGATCTTCGCCCGCGCGATCAACGCCTGAGCGCTGTACTCCGTCAACCCCAACGTCAACGCGACCTCGGCGATGAACACCCGGTCCTGGATGTTCTCCTGGATCGGGTTCGGAGCCTGCCGGGCGTAGGTTGCCGCCTCGGCTGCGATCCACTTGATCCGCTCGACCTGAAGGGCTTGCTCGTCGAGCTTGAGGAGGTTGATGCCCTCGAGGAACTGCTGACGCCGACGACGCGGGGCTACCTCGACTGCCTCGTCGGTCGGGTCATCGACCGGGAAGGGGTTTGACTCCAGCCAGACGAAGAATTCCTCGTCGCTCTCCTGCACGGGGGTGACGAAGTCGTCGGCGAGCAGGGCGAGATGAGCGTCATCCCAGCCGCTGTCCGCCATCTCGTCCATACCTGCACTCAACCACCAGCCACCGACATCGGAAGGGCCTATTCAGGCTGATCGGAGGCAAGTTTCAACTATTGATAGAGGTGAGTTCTCGGGTCCGCTCGCGTGGGCTTCGACACGGGCGCGAAGCGCCCGGCTCAGCCACCGAGAGGAAGGCGCTTCGTGACACGGCGGCCGCGAGCTACGTGTCGAACCGCATCGTGTACGCGGAGCGCATCACGGCCTAGCATCCGCCGGGGCACGTCAAAAGCGCACGGGCACGCGGAGTTCCGCGTGCCCGTGCGCCTTTCGTGTGCCCGAAGGCGAGGTCCTACTGAGCTGCCTTGGCGGCGGCGTACTTCTCGCGGACGTCATCCATGTCGAGGCCGCGGACCTGCTCGATGAGCTGCTCGAGTGCGGGGGCCGGGAGTGCGCCGGGCTGGCCGAAGACCGGGATGCCGTCGCGGTAGACGACGAGGGTCGGGATCGAGCGGATCCCGTACTCCCCTGCGAGGTCCTGCTCGGCGTCGGTGTCCACCTTCGCGAAGGTGATGTCGGGGTTCTTCTCGCTCTGGTCCTCGAAGATCGGACCGAACTGGCGACACGGTCCGCACCAGGCGGCCCAGAAGTCGATGAGGACGATGCCGTCGGCGATGGCGTCGTCGTGGGTGTCCTTGGTGAGAGTCGTGGTTGGCATAGTGGGTGCAACGCTACTCACGCCGACTTGATTCCCGGGTACTACGCTCCCTGCATGCCCGAGAGAACAAGTCGTGAACGCGTCGCCGTCGTCACCGGAGCAGCCCGTGGGATCGGCGCCGCGATCGCCGTCCGGCTGGCGGAGGACGGGTTGGACGTCGCCGTGATCGACCTCGACGAGTCCGCCACCGCCGATACGGTCTCAGCCATCCGCGCCACCGGTGCACGGGCGATCGGCATCGGCGCCGATGTCTCTGATGCCGCCGCCGTCGAAGGTGCCATCGGTCGCGTCGCAGCCGAGCTCGGGGCGCCGACGGTGCTCGTGAACAACGCCGGCATCCTGCGCGACAATCTCATCTTCAAGATGACCGAGGACGACTGGGACGCCGTGCTCGGGGTCCATCTGCGCGGCGCCTTCCTCATGACGCGTGCGGTCCAGGCGCATCAGGTCGCCGCGAAGTGGGGGCGGATCGTCAACCTGTCGAGCACCTCGGCGCTCGGCAATCGCGGCCAGGCGAACTACTCGGCCGCGAAAGCGGGGATGCAGGGCTTCACCAAGACGCTCGCGATCGAGCTCGGGCGCTACAACGTCACGGCCAACGCGATCGCGCCGGGATTCATCGCGACCGACATGCTCCGCGCCACCGCCGAGCGGATCGGAGTGCCGTTCGAGGACTTCCTGGCGGGCGCAGCCAAGGAGATCCCGGTCGGCCGCGTCGGCCAGCCTGCCGACATCGCTGCCGCGGCCTCGTTCTTCTGCTCGGATGCTGCGTCGTTCGTCTCGGGCCAGGTCCTCTACGTCGCCGGCGGTCCGAAGGACTGACGCGTCGAATGACCATCGGTGGCTGAGCCGGACGCGAAGCGTCCGCGTCGAAGCCCGGCCGCCTCGTTCTCCGGCAACCGGGCTTCGAGACGGCCTGCCTTCGGCGGGGCCTCCTCAGCCACCGAGTGAAGTCCGGGGTCTAGGTGCGCTTGCGGCGCTCGCGGACCCGCATGTTGAGTTGGATCGGGGTGCCCTCGAAGCCGTAGATCTCCCGCAGCCGTCGCTGGATGTAGCGGCGATAGCCCGGGTCGAGGAAGCCGGTCGTGAACAGCACGAAGGTCGGCGGACGGGTCGAGGCCTGGGTGCCGAACAGGATGCGCGGCTGCTTGCCGCTGCGCACCGGGTGCGGATGCGCGGCCACGAGCTCGGCGAGGAAGGCGTTGAACTTGCCGGTGGCGATCCGGGTGTCCCAGCTCTCCAGAGCCAGCTCGAGGGCGGGCACCAGCTTCTCGAGGTGCCGGCCGGTGCGGGCGGAGATGTTGACCCGCGGCGCCCAGGCGACGTGAGCGAGGTCCTGCTCGATCTCCCGCTCGAGGTAGCGGCGACGGTCGTCGTCGAGCAGGTCCCACTTGTTGAACGCGAGCACGAGCGCGCGCCCCGACTCGAGGACCAGGTCGATGATCCGAACGTCCTGCTCGCTGATCGGCTCGCTGACATCGAGCACGACCACAGCGACCTCCGCCTTCTCCAACGCGGCCGTGGTGCGCAGCGATGCGTAGAAGTCGGCGCCCTGCTGCAGGTGCACGCGGCGGCGGATGCCGGCGGTGTCGACGAACCGCCAGACCTTGCCGCCCAGCTCGACCTGCTCGTCGACGGGATCGCGGGTGGTGCCGGCCATCTCGTTCACGACGACCCGCTCCTCCCCCGCCGTCTTGTTGAGCAGGCTGGACTTGCCGACGTTCGGGCGCCCCAGGATCGCCACGCGGCGCGGCCCGTTGACCTCCTCCTTCGCGACGGCCGACACCTCGGGCAGCACGCGCAGAGCGGTGTCGAGGAGGTCGGCGACGCCGCGGCCGTGCAGGGCCGAGACGGGGTGCGGCTCACCGAGGCCGAGCGACCAGAGCTCGGCGACGAGCGGCTCCTGGACGGCGTCATCGACCTTGTTCGCGACGAGCATCACTGGCTTGCCGCTCTGACGGAGCATCTTCACGACCCGCTCGTCGGTCGAGGTGGCGCCGACGATGGCGTCGACGACGAACAGCACGGCGTCGGCGAGGTCGACCGCCACCTCGGCCTGCGCGGCGACGGACGCGTCGATGCCCTTGGCGTCAGGCTCCCAGCCGCCGGTGTCGACGAGGGTGAAGAAGCGGGAGTTCCACTCCGAGCGGTACGAGACGCGGTCCCGGGTGACTCCGGGGGTGTCCTCGACGACTGCCTCGCGACGCCCGAGGATGCGGTTGACGAGCGCCGACTTGCCGACGTTCGGCCGTCCGACGATCGCGAGCACGGGAAGGGCCGGGAGATACCGGACCTCGTCGGGGTCTTCGACCGACTGGTCGAGGATGTCGAGGTCCTCGTCGTCGAGGTCGTAGTCCCCGAGCCCGATCCGCAGGCTGGCCGCGCGGCCGGCAGCAGCGTCGTCGTCGAGGGAGGCGAGACGGGCCGCGAGGTCGTCGTCAGAGGTGTCGTAGTCGCGGTCGTCGTCAATCATGGTGCCCCTAGTCTGCCGTAGGACCGCCGTCGCGGCGGCGCAGGGGCTATTCCTGCACGAACGGCCTCAGGCGCTGGCGATCACCGAGGAGCGTGAGGCGCTCCTGGCCGCCTCCCGGATCACGAGCTCGCTCGACGCCATCGCGGCCAGGTCGACCAGCGTGGCCACCTCGTCCTCGGTGATCGCGCGGGGCGCGAAATCGAGCACGCACAGGGTGCCGATCCGCTCTCCGCTGGGGGCCATGATGGGGGCGCCCGCGTAGAACTGCAGGCCGAATTCTCCGGCGACGAGCGGATTGGAGGAGGCGCGTGCGTCGCGGCGTGCGTCCTCGATGATCCACGGGTCGTCCTGAAGGATGGCCGACGAGCACAGACCGGGATCGCGGGTGATCTGCTCCAGCGCCAGCCCGTGCGTCGACTTGAACCAGATCCGCTGCTCATCGACGATGGTGATCAGCGCGATGGGGGTCGCCAGCACTCGGGCGGCCAGCGAGGTGATCCGGTCGAACCGCTCCTCACGGGGAGTGTCGAGGATGCCGAGATCGCGGACCGCGGCCATCCGAGTGGCCTCGGTGGCCTCGATCGCTCCGGCGCTCTGCTCCTTGGTGCGGTGACGACCGCTGATGGCGGCTATCACCAGGTCGCGCAGGGCGATCATCGCCTCGCTGGCGGTCGGCCGCTCGGCGGGATCGCGCGCGGTCATCGCCTTGAGCAGCAGCCGCCAGTCGGGATCGAGATCCTCGGGGATGTATGGATCGTTGAGCAGCCGGGCGACGGCGGAGCCGACGGCGTCGCCGGGGAAGGCGACGGTCCGGGTGAAGCATTCGAGCAGGACGAGTCCAAGCGAGTAGATGTCGCTGGCCGGCACGGCAGGCTGCAGATTGGCCTGCTCGGGACTCAGGTAGGCGGCGGTGCCGGTTGTCGTGCCGTTCTCGTCGCCCACGACGCGGTCGAGCGGCATGGCGATCCCGAAGTCGGTCAGCTTGCCACGGGGCCGGCTATTCCATCCGCCGTAATCGATGGTCATGACGTTGGCCGGCTTGATGTCGCGGTGCACGACGCCCTGGTGGTGCACGTACTCCAGCGCCTCGGCGAGGTCGTGGCCGATGTAGGCGATGTCCTTGAGCGGCATCGGACCCGCCTCGAGCGCGCGCTTGAGGTCGACCCCCTCGACGAGCTCCATCACCAGGTAGATGCGCGGACGCAGTCGGTCCGCGTGATCGACACCCGCATCGAGGAGGGTGACGATGCCGTGATGGGAGAGGTGGGCGACCATCTTGGCCTCCGCCTCCTGCTTGCGGATGTCCTCGGAGCCGATCTCTCCCGGCGCGAACACCTTGATCGCGACGTCGCGATCGAGAGCCTCGTCGTGGGCCCGCCAGACGGTGGCCATGCCCCCGCGGCCGATGCGCTGGACGAGGTGGTATCTGCCTCGAAGCGGCACGCTGACGGCTGCCGTGTCAACGACCCGCTCGGCGTCGGGAGTCGTCACGGTGTCGTCCATGCCGCTGGCTCCATTGATTTCATGCTAGGCGGCGGGGTCCGTCGGAGACCACCCCCACGGGGGTGAAATGTCAGCGCCGACACGCCGATGCGCCGAGCGCCAGCCGGCGTCGAAATCAGTCGATTGCAGCTCTGATCAGGGAGACGACCGCGTCGATAGTCTCGTCGAAGGTGAGTTGGGTCGAGTCGAGAGTGAGCACTCCGTCAGCGGCCGTCATGAAGTCGACCACCTGGGAGTCGCGTCGGTCGCGCTCGAGAACCTGCCTCGCGACATCGGCGTCGGACTGCCCGTCGAGCTCTCCCGCGCGGCGGGCGAGGCGCGCCATCTCGTCGGCCGTGAGCAGGATCCGCACGGGGGCGTCGGGGGCCACGACGGTGGTGATATCACGCCCCTCGGCCACTATCCCCGGTCGTCCGGGGGCGTCGAGCAGGCTGCGGAAGAGATCGTTGAGGTGCACCCGCACCTGCGGCACCCGGGCGATCGAGCTCACGGCGCCGCTGACTCGCGGCTCGCGGATGGCTGCCGTCACATCGACGTCGCCCACGCGCACGCGGACGTCGTCGGGGTCGGTGCCGATGGCGTAGTCGAAGCCGTCGAGGAGCCCGACGACTGCCTCAGGGTCCTCCAGGTCGGTGCCCCGCTCCAGGCCGAGCCAGGCGAGCGAGCGGTAGCCGGCTCCCGTGTCGAGGAACTCGTAGCCGAGCGCGCGCGCCGCGGCGCGGCTCACGCTCGACTTGCCGCTGCCGGCCGGTCCGTCGATGGCGACGACCACCCGCGTCCAGTGGCCGAGCGAAGCGCGCGACGCGCCCGTCGAAACCGGTGCGGACTCCTGAGTCGCTTCTCGGGTCGATTCCTGGGTCGATTCGTGGGCGCTCATCCGGCGATCCTCCAGCCTCGTGTCGTGAGCTCCTCTTCGAGCCGGTCGCGTGCCTCGGGCACGATGGACAGTTCGACGATGCCGATCTGAGCGCCAGGCGAATGCTCGAGCCGCAGGTCCTCGAGGTTCACTCCCAGCTCTCCGACCTCGGTGAGCAGCTTCGCGATCTGGCCGGGGCGGTCGTCGATGAGCACCACCAGCTGAGCGAAGCGGGCGTCGCCGCCGTGCTTGCCCGGCAGCCGAGCTACGCCCGTGTTGCCGGAGCGCAGCAGCTCGGCGATGGTCCGCCTCGCGCCGGGAGCACCGTGGGCGACGATCGCGGCCTCGAGGGTCGCCAGGTCGTCGCGGATGGCGGACAGCACAGGACCGACCTGCGCGGCGTTGGCGGTGAGGATCTGCACCCACAGCTCGGGGCTGCTGGCGGCCACGCGGGTGACATCCCGCACGCCCTGTCCGGCGATGGCGACCGCCGCGGACGGCGCATCCACCAGGCGCGCTGCCATCAGCGAGGCGACGAGCTGCGGGACGTGCGAGATGAGCGCGACGCTGTGGTCGTGCTCCTCGGGGCTGAGCTGGACCGGTGCAGCGCCGACGTCGAGCACGAGCGCCTCGATCGCGTGGATCTGAGCCGACGTGGTCTGCGCGTGGGGCGTGATCACCCACGGTCTGCCCAGGAATATGTCGGCGCGCGCCGAGATGGCTCCGCCGCGTTCGCGTCCGGCGAGCGGATGGGAGCCGAGGTAGCGCTCGATGGGCGCTCCGTTCTCGACCAGCTCGGCCAGCGGCGAGACCTTCACGCTTCCGACATCGGTGACCAGCGCGTCGGGGAAACGCACGAGTGCGGCGCCGATGACGGCGGCCAGCTGATCGGGCGGCACCGCGACCACCACGAGGGCCGGCTTCTCATCCGACTCGGCGCGTCGACCGGCGCCGTAGTCGATGGCGAGATCGAGGGTGGAGGGCGAGGAGTCCTCGAGGGCGACGTCGACATCGAGGGCTCGAAGCGCGTGGCCGATGCTGGCGCCGAGGAGCCCGCTGCCCACGATGAGGACGGGGCCGGCAGTACGGGCGGTCACTCAGGTCTCCTGCCGGGCGGCGATCACGGGGCGGAGCTGCTCCCCCGCGACAGGGTCAGCAGCTGGCCGAGTTCTACCTTAGTGAGATCGCGCAGCTCGCCCACGGCCAGCGATCCGAGGTGCAGGGGGCCGAATTGGCGCCGCACCAGCTCGACGACCGGATGTCCGACCGCATCCAGCATCCGCCGGACGACGCGGTTCCGGCCGGAGTGCAGGGTGATCTCGACCAGGCTGCGCTCGGCGTTCTGCCGCGAATCGGGCAGGAGTCGGGCGCGGTCCGCGGCGATCGGGCCGTCGTCGAGCTCGATGCCCGCCGTCAGCTGGGCGATGGCCTTGGGCGCCACACGCCCGCGGACGAGGGCGATGTAGGTCTTGGAGACGCCGAACGAGGGGTGGGCGAGGGTGTGCGCGAGGGCGCCGTCATTGGTGAGCAGCAGCAGCCCCGAGGTGTCCGAGTCGAGCCGGCCCACGTTGAACAGGCGCCCCTCGTAGCGATCCGTGAATCGGCGCAGGTCGGGACGGTCCTGCTCGTCGCGCAGCGAGCTGACGATGCCGGTCGGCTTGTTCAGCATGACGTAGCGGCGCGTGGTGTCGAGCTGCACGGCCACGCCGTCGACCGCCACGAGGTCGTTCTCGGGATCGATCCGGCGTCCGAGCTCGGTCACGATCGTGCCGTTGACCGAGATCCGGCCCGCGCCGATCATGTCCTCGCAGACGCGACGCGAGGCGACACCCGCAGCGGCGAGGACCTTCTGCAGGCGGACGCCGGAGGGACCGTCGGCGAGTTCGCCGTCGGACGCCGACGGCGGAGCGGGGGGTGAGGCGGTTCGGTCAGAGGACATCGGTGATCCCGTCGGCATCGGCGAGCAGTGGAGAGAGCGGGGGCAGTTCGTCGATCGAGGCGATGCCGAGCTGACTGAGCAGCATCTCGGTCGTGCCCCAGTGCACGGCGCCCG
>NZ_SSSM01000002.1 GCF_004801885.1 Naasia lichenicola
GCTCGGTGATCAGTCCGCGCGTGGACAGGGTGCGGACCACCCCGTCGACGTTGACCGCGCGGATCGCGGCGACCTGACTGCGGGTGATCGGCTGCTTGTAGGCGATCACCGCCAGCGTCTCGAGGGCGGCCTGAGACAGCTTCGTGGGGCTCTGGGTCAGCACGAAGTCGCGCACGACGGCGTCGTACTGCTCTCGCACGTAGATCCGCCAGCCGCCCGCGATCTCGCGCAGCTCGAAGCCGCGGCGCGGACCGCCGGACAGGCCGTCGTAGTCCGCGACGAGGCGCTCGATGGCCTGGCGGACGACGGCGACGGGACGGTCGATGGCGCTCGCGAGCGACACGAGCGACTGCGCGTCCTCGGCGACCATCAGGATCGCCTCGATGGCTCGGTCCACCGGGAGCGCAGCGGGAACGGGGGCAACGACTGGATCGGGTGAGGACGGCTCTGCGGGCTGCGCCACATCCGGGTCGAGGGAAGCGTTCATCCCGGCGTCGTCATCCCGATCCGGCTCGGGCGCGCTGACGGGCCGCGGCGGGGCGGCGAGACCGAGCAGCACGGCGACCGGCTCGCGGTACAGGTCGTCGTCAGTCGTCATAGTCGGCTCCGAGGTTGTCGAGATGGGCGTCGTCCCAGGTCGAGGCCGTCCAGCGCAGGGACAGCTCTCCGAGCGGCTCCAGCTGGTCGAACGCTAGCGCACCGGCGCGATAGAGCTCGAGGATCGCCAGGAAGCGGGCGATCACGACGGGGTTCTCCTCCCCCGAGACCAGCTCGCGGAATGTGCCCGCATCTCCCCCGCGCAGCATGGCGACCACGGTGGCAGCCTGCTCGCGGATGCTCACCTTGGGCGCGTGCAGGTGCTCGAGGGCCACCGTCGGCGTCTCTCGGGGCGTCAGCGCGAGGGTGGCGAAGGCGGCGAACTCGGCGAGGCCGGCGGTCCAGACCAGATCGGGTGCCGGCGCGCGGAAGCGCTCCTCGAGCTTGACCGATCGGTAGTGCCGCGACGTCTCGCGCAGCAGGCTCTCGGCGAACCAGCCGGACATCTCCTTGAACGCGCGGTACTGCAGGAGTCGGGCGAACAGCAGGTCGCGGGCCTCGAGCAGGGCGACGTCCTCCGCGTCGACCAGCTCCCCCTGGGGCAGCAGGCCGACGAGCTTGAGGTCGAGCAGGGTCGCGGCCACCACGAGGAACTCGCTGGCCTCGTCGAGCTGGTCCGGTCCGCCGCCCGACTCGTCGTCGTTCAGCTGATGCAGATAGCCGAGGAACTCGTCCGTGATCACGGACAGCGAGATCTCGGTGATCTCCAGCTGGTGCTTGGCGATGAGCGAGAGCAGCAGGTCGAACGGGCCGTCGAAGCCGGCCACCTTGACCGAGAACCCCGGTGTCGGATCGCTCGCCGCGACGGCGAGGTCGAGGGTCATCTCAGAGAGCTGTCGGATCGGACGGGTCAGTCGACCGCGCCACGCGAGATGAGCTCTCGAGCGAGCTGTCGGTACGCCTGAGCGGCGGCGTGATCCGGGGCGAACTGCAGGATGGGGACACCGGCCACGGACGCGTCCGGGAACTTGACGGTGCGTCCGATGACGGTCTCGAGCACCTGATCCTCGAACGCCTCGACGACCCGGTCGAGCACCTCGCGGCCGTGCAGGGTGCGGGAGTCGTACATCGTCGCCACGATGCCGTCGAGCTCGATCGCCGGGTTCAGCCGGTCGCGCACCTTGTCGATGGTCTCCACGAGCAGGGCGACGCCGCGCAGAGCGAAGTACTCGCACTCCAGCGGGATCAGCACTCCGTGCGCGGCGGCGAGCGCGTTCACGGTGAGCAGCCCGAGGGAGGGCTGGCAGTCGATGAGGATGACGTCGTAGCTGTCGACGACGCGGCGCAGCACCCGCGCGAGGGTCTGCTCGCGGGCGACCTCGTTGACGAGGTGCACCTCTGCGGCCGAGAGGTCGATGTTGGCGGGAATGACGTCGAGACCCGGGATGCTGGTCGGCTGGATCGCAAGGAACGGGTCGCGGGCGGTGCCGATCAGCAGGTCGTAGATGGTGACGACGTCGTGGGACTGCACGCCGAGGCCGGCCGAGAGCGCACCCTGCGGGTCGAAGTCGATGATGAGCACCTTGCGCCCGTACTCGGCGAGCGCGGCGCCCAGGTTGATGCTCGTGGTGGTCTTGCCGACCCCGCCCTTCTGGTTGCAGAGGGCGACGATCCGTGCCGGACCGGTCTTGGCGAGCGGTGCGGGCGTCGCGAACTCGGTGCGAGGGCGGCCGGTCGGGCCGTTGGGCAGTCCGATCGAACCGCTGTCCAGCGTGACCGACGTGCCCGTGCCGGAGGTTCCGGTGCCGGCGTGGCCCGGGGTGCTCGTGGGCGCCTCGTGCGCCGCGTCCACCCCGATGGCCGCCAGGGTGATGGTCGGCGCCGTGATGGTCGGCACCGGGCCCGTCATGGTGGTGGTGGAGGTGGGTGCCTCCGCGAGCATCTGGTTGCTGTGCGTCATCCCGACGTCCCTTGCTGTTCGCATTCCTGTCCAACGAGCGGACGCTTCCGTCCCTCGTGGCCACAGTAAGGAGCCGATGCCGACCCGTCGGGGGTCACGCGCGGCGTGGCGGGAATCACCCCCATCCAGGTGTCATCCATTGGTTGAAGGTCTGGCGCTCGCGAACGTGCGGAACGCGGACGGAGAATCCGTGAACTGCCCAGTTCTGCCGGTTGCTGCGGGTTTCAGGCGGCAGAACTGGGCATCTCGCGATCCGAATCAGCGAGCTCGAGGGTGCGCGCCGATGTAGACGTCGCGCAGCGTGTCCACCGTGACCAGCGTGTAGAGCTGGGTCGTCGCGACGGACGAGTGGCCGAGCAGCTCCTGCACGACCCGCACGTCGGCGCCGCCCGCCAGGAGGTGGGTGGCGAAGGAGTGCCGGAAGGTGTGCGGAGAGACGTGGGCGCTGAGCTGGGCGCGCTCCGCCGCCGCCTGGATCACGAGCCAGGCGGTCTGCCGGGACATCCGAGCACCGCGCGGGCCGAGGAACAGCGCGGGCGTCGAGCCGCCGACGGCAGCCCATGCGGGGCGGACGCGCACGAGGTACTCATCGATCGCGGCACGGGCGAAGCTGCCGACCGGGACCATCCGCTGCTTGCCGCCCTTGCCGCGCACGCGCAGCATGCCGCTGTCCTCCATCGCGTCGAGGTCGTCGACATCGAGGCCGACCGCCTCGCTCACCCGCGCCCCGGTGGCGTAGAGCAGCTCGAGGAGGGCGTGGTCGCGCAGAGCCGTCGGCTCGTCGCCGCCGGTCGCCTTGAGCAGGGTGTCCATCTGGTCGACCGTGAGCGCCTTCGGCAGCCGCAGGCCGAGCTTCGGCGGCTTCACCTCCGCGGCTGCGTCGGCGTCGAGCACCCGGTCGTCGACGAGGAACCGGTGCAGCCCGCGCACGGAGGAGAGCATCCGTCCGACCGATGCGCTGGCGAGGGCCCGCTCCCCCGTGCGCAGCGACTGGCTGAACGCGGCGACGTCGGACGTGCCGACCGAGGCCATGTCCGCCGTGCCGCGGGCGCGCAGGAAGGCCACGTAGGCGTCGAGATCGCGTCGGTACGCGGCCACGGTGTTCGCGGACAGGCCACGCTCGATGGAGACGTGACGGAGGAAGCCGGCGACGGCAGCCTCAGGTGTCATGCCCTCAGCGTGTCACCAGGTGTCGTTGCCGAGCACGGGGTGGCGATCCCACGGCGTGTCGGCCGCGCCGAGGGACGTCCAGCCGCCCGCCCGTGAGGCGACCGCGGCGAGCACGCCGACGGTGAGCGACGGGTTCTGGGTGCGCCGGGCGAGGATCGCGGCGAGCGCATCGTCGAGGCTGACCCAGCGCTTCTCGATGTCGGCCTCTTCTGCCGTGCGCTCGAAGGCGTCGAGCTCGGTGAGCTGGCGGGCGAGATAGATCCGCAGGGTCTCGTTGCTCCCGCCGGGCGAAGTCCAGTACTCGGCGAGCACGTCCCACTGGGCGGCGGCGAGGTCGACCTCCTCCGCGAGCTCGCGCCGTGCGGCGTCGACCGGCGACTCCCCTGCCTCGTCCAGCAGGCCGGCGGGCAGCTCCCAATCGCGGGCGCGGACGGGATGCCGGTACTGGCGGATCAGCAGGACCCGGTCCTGGTCGTCGAGGGCGAGCACCGCCACGGCTCCCGGATGGTCCAGCAGCTCGCGGGTGATGGTCTCGCCGTTGTAGTCGAAGTCCTCGGAGACGACGTCCCACACCTTGCCCTCGAACATCCGGTCGTGCCGGGTCACGTTCACGGGCGACCGGACGTCGGTCAGTGGCTCGACGACGGGAGACTCGTCGCTCATGCGTCGACCTCGGCCGCGAGCGCTGCCGCCTGCTGGTCGTCGAAGAGGCGGCTGGCGTTCTGGCGGTCGAGCGCGGCGCCGATCAGCCCGCGGAAGAGGGGATGCGCCTTGCTCGGACGCGACCGCAGCTCGGGGTGGGCCTGCGTCCCGATGTAGAACGGGTGCACGTCGCGCGGCAGCTCGACGAATTCGACGAGCTCGCCGTTCGGCGAGGTGCCGGAGAACGAGAGTCCCGAGTCGGCGATCTGCTGGCGGTAGTGGTTGTTGACCTCGTAGCGGTGGCGGTGGCGCTCGATCGCCTCGTCGGCTCCGTAGAGGTCTGCGGCCAGCGAGCCGGCGCCGAGATCGGCGGTGTACAGGCCGAGGCGCATAGTGCCCCCGAGGTCGCCGCCCTCGATGTGGGCGATCTGCTCGGCCATCGTGGCGATGACGGGGAACTCGGTGTCGGGATCGAACTCGCTGGACGAGGCGCCGGGAAGTCCCGTCACATCGCGCGCGTACTCGATGACCATGCACTGCAGGCCGAGGCAGAGGCCGAGCGTGGGGATGCCGTTCTCGCGGGCGAAGCGCAGCGCGCCGAGCTTGCCCTCGATCCCGCGCACGCCGAACCCGCCGGGCACGCAGATGCCGTCGACGTCGGCGAGATTGCGTGCGGCGCCCTCCGGCGTCTTGCACTCGTCGCTCGGCACCCAGCGGATCTCGACCTTGGCGTGGTTTGCGAATCCGCCGGCCCGCAGAGCCTCAGTCACCGACAGATACGCGTCGGGGAGGTCGACGTACTTGCCGACGAGCGCGATGGTGACCCGGTGCTTCGGCTGGTGCACGACGCGCAGAAGGTCGTCCCAGACCGCCCAGTCGACATCCTGAGCGTCGAGTCGCAGCGCCTGGATGATGTAGGCGTCGAGGCCCTCGCTGTGCACGATCCGGGGGATGTCATAGATGCTCGGCGCGTCGGGGCAGTTGATCACGGCCTCCTCGTCGACGTCGCACATCAGGGCGATCTTGCGCTTGACGCTCTCGGCGACCGGGCGGTCGGAACGGAGGACGAGGGCATCGGGCTGGATCCCGATCGAGCGCAGAGCGGCGACGGAGTGCTGGGTCGGCTTCGACTTCTGCTCCCCCGACGGGGCCATGTAGGGCACGAGGGAGACGTGCACGAAGAAGACGTTGGAGCGGCCGAGCTCGTGCCGCACCTGGCGAGCGGCCTCGATGAAGGGCTGCGACTCGATGTCGCCGACGGTGCCGCCGATCTCCGTGATGATCACGTCCGGTCGCGGCTCGGTGGATCCCTCGACGGGCTCGGCCTGCAGGCGCATCCGCCGCTTGATCTCGTCGGTGATGTGCGGGATGACCTGCACGGTGTCGCCGAGGTACTCTCCGCGGCGCTCCTTGGCGATGACCGTGGAGTAGATCTGGCCGGTCGTGACGTTCGCCGCTGCATCGAGGTTGATGTCGAGGAAGCGCTCGTAATGGCCGATGTCGAGGTCGGTCTCGGCTCCGTCGTCGGTGACGAAGACCTCGCCGTGCTGGAACGGGTTCATGGTCCCTGGATCGACGTTGAGATACGGATCCAGCTTCTGCATCACGACGCGGAGGCCGCGTGCGGTGAGGAGATTGCCGAGGCTCGCGGCGGTGAGGCCCTTGCCGAGAGAGGAGACGACACCCCCGGTGACGAAGATGTGCTTGGTGATGCTGGTAGTCGAGGAGTTCTGCCCGGATGATGCGAGTGCGTCTGCCACGGGATTTCACTCTATGCCAGGAGACGACATCTTCGGTTCCCGAGAGCCCTCCGCATTGTTACGTTCTCGTTCCAGGTCGACCTGCGAGGGGTCAGGAGGCGGCGAGGTCGAGGAGCTCCTGGGCGTGGGCGAGGCCGGTCGCCGAGTCGGGCAGGCCGGAGAGCAGGCGGGCCATCTCGGCGACGCGGTCGTCGCCCTCGAGGCGGCGGACGCTGGAGGTGGTCACCTCGCCCGAGCGGTCCTTCTCGACGCGCAGATGGTTGGTGGCGAATGCGGCCACCTGGGCGAGGTGGGTCACGACGATGACCTGCGCCGACTCGGCGAGCTTGCCGAGGCGGCGCCCGATCTCGATCGCCGATGCGCCGCCGACCCCCGAGTCGACCTCGTCGAAGACGAACGTCGGAACCGGGTCGGTCGCAGCGAGCACGACCTCGATCGCGAGCATGATCCGCGAGAGCTCGCCGCCCGACGCTCCACGGCCGAGCGGTCGGGGCTCTCCCCCGGGGTGCGGCTGGAGCAGCAGCTGCACGCTGTCCCGGCCGTGCGCGGTGAGCTCGTCGCGGCGACGGACGTCGACCATGAGCTGGGCGTCGGGCATCGCGAGGGCGGACAGCTCTGCACTGACCGCCTCGGCCAGCCGTGTCGCCGCCGATTCGCGCTGCTCGCTGAGCTGATCGGCCAGCTCGGACACGATCGTCGCGTCGGCTTCGGTCTCCGCGGCGAGCGCCTCGATGCGATCGCCGTCGGTGTCGAGCTCGAGCAGCCGCTCGCTGCCCTCGGCGAGGTGGAGGATGGCGTCGTCGAGGGTCGGACCGTACTTGCGGGTCAGGATGGACAGCTCGGACATCCGCTGCTGCGCGGCTTCGAGCTCGCGTGCCGAGTCGGCGTCGAAGCCGCTGGCATAGCCGGCGATCCCGGTCGCCGCATCGGCCGAGAGGTAGGCGATGGCGGTGACCTGCTCGGCGAGGGCGGCCAGCTCGGGGTCGAGCTCCGCGGCGCGCTCGAGGGTACGCCGCGCCTCGCCGATCAGCCCCAGCACGTCGACGGAGTCGTTCTCGGACGACAGCAGCTCGTGCGCTTGGGTGGCCGCGAGGCGCAGCTCCTCGGCGTTGGCCATCCGCAGCACCCGCTGCTGCAGCTCGACGTCCTCGCCCGGTTGCGGAGCGACCACCTCGATCTCCGCGAGCGCGGCCCGAAGCTCGGATGCCTCCGTCGCCCGCAGGTCGCGGTCGGCGACCAGCCGGCCGAGCTCGTCGCGGTTCGCCTGCCAGCGCCGATACGCGGTCTGGTAGTGCTCGAACGCCTCAGCGAATGCCTCGCCGGCGTAGCGATCGAGCGCCTCCCGCTGAGCCACGGCGGACTTCAGGCGGAGCTGATCGGACTGCCCGTGCACGACGACGAGGCTGCTGGCGAGCTCCGCGAGCAGCCCGGCCGGAGCGGACCTCCCGCCGACCGAGGCGCGGCTGCGTCCCTCGGCCGCGATGGTCCGGCTGATGATGAGCTCGGCGCGGCCGGGAGAGACGTCGTCGAGCTCTCCCCCTGCGTCGCGCACTCGGTCGGCGACGACGCCTGCGGCGTCGACCTCCCAGCGGCCGTCGACGATCGCCCTGTCGCTGCCCGCACGGATGACTCCGGCGTCCGCCCGCTCTCCGAGCAGCAGCCCCAGCGCGGTGACCAGCATCGTCTTGCCCGCGCCCGTCTCACCGGTCAGGGCGGTGAAGCCACGCCCGAGCGGCAGCGTGGTCCGTCCGATGACGCCGAGGTCACGGATGTCGATCTCTTCGATCATGAGCGGAGCACCCCCAGAACCCTCGCGAACCGGACCCGAGTCGTCGAACCCATCATGAGCCCCACCGGCTCACGCGTCGGCCGGCCCTCGCCAGCCGGCGACGCGGAGGTCGAACTTGCGCACGAGACGGTCGGTGAAGACGCCGCGCTGCAGGCGGGCCAGCCGCACGGGAACACCGGATCGACGGACCTCCACGCGCGCGCCCGGCTGCAGATCGTGGGTGCGGCGACCGTCGCAGAACAGGGTGCCCGCTCCGTGGGTGCGCTCGAGCACCTCGACGGCGATGACCGTGGTCGGGGCCACGACGAGCGGCCGGGCGAAGAGGGCGTGGGCCGCGAGCGGGACGACGAGGATGGCGTCGATGTTCGGCCAGACCACGGGTCCACCGCCGGAGAAGGCATAGGCGGTCGATCCGGTGGGGGTCGACATGACGATGCCGTCGCAGCCGAAGCTGGACAGCGGACGGCCGTTGACCTCCATGACCACCTCGAGCATGCGCTCTCGGCTCGACTTCTCGACGGTCGCCTCGTTGAGCGCCCAGCTCTCGTAGACGATCTCGCCGCCCACGGTCACGGTGACGTCGATGGTCATCCGCTCTTCGACCTCGTAGTCGCGGACCAGGACGCGGCGGAGGGTCTCGCCCAGGTCGTCGCGCTCGGCCTCGGCGAGGAAGCCGACGTGTCCGAGGTTGACGCCGACGAGCGGCACCGTCGATCCGCGCACCAGCTCGGCGGCGCGCAGGATGGTGCCGTCGCCGCCGAGCACGATGACGATCTCGAGGTCGTCGACGGGAACCGAGTCGAACTCGACGAGCCCCGACTGCACATGCGCGACGGCCTGCACGTCATGGAGCTCCGACGGCGTCATCACCACCTGGATCCCGGCGTCGACGAGGGAGGTGACCACCTCGGCGGCGGCACTCAGGGATTCGGCGCGACCCGTATGGGCGACGACGAGCATCGAGCGAAGATCCGCCACGTTCACGCTCCTGCAATCATCGGAAGGCTGCCCTCCCATTCTGTCGGGTCTCGACCCCACCGTGGGCGCCGCGGCTCCGACGCCGATGCGGACGGGTGCCAACCGCGGTCCGTCTCAGCCCACGAAGCCCAGGGTCACGCTGCCCAGCAGCTCGGATGGATTGGGGCCGCCCGCCCGGAGGTGGACGAGGAACTCCCTGTTCCCCGATCCGCCGCTCAGGGGCGACGGGATGATCCCCATCGGTCCGAGACCCAGGTCCCAGGCCGACCAGAGAACGCGGGAGATCGCGTCGATGCGCAGCCCCAGGTCGCGCACGATGCCCTCCTTGACGCCCTGCCGGCCGACCTCGAATTGCGGCTTGATCAGGAGGAGGAAATCGGCGTCCGCCGAGCCCGCGCTCACCAGGGCGGGCAGCACCAGGCCGAGGGGGATGAAGGACAGGTCGGCCACGATGAGGGTCGGCTGCTCGTCGGAGCGGGTGAGAGCCGCGAGAGCCGCGCGGTCCAGCTCTCGGACGTTCACGCCCTCGAAGGAGCGCACGCGGAGGTCGAGCGCCACGGCGGGTGCCAGCTGACCATGGCCGACGTCGACGGCGAGCACCTCGCGAGCGCCTCGCTCGAGCAGGACCTGACTGAATCCCCCCGTGGACGCGCCGGCATCGAGCGCGAGGCGGCCGGCGGGATCGACCCCGAACGCGTCGAGGGCTGCGAGGAGCTTGTGGGCGCCGCGACTCACGTAGTGATCGGGAGCGCTGACGAGGATCTCGTCCGCCTCGTCGACCCGATGCGACGCCTTGGTGATGGATCGGCCGCCGACGCTCACCACCCCGCTGTCGATGAGGCCGGCCGCTTGGCCGCGCGAGCGGGCGAGTCCCCGCTCGACCAGGGCCGCGTCGATGCGGGAGCTCACGAGTCGGCGGGTGCCGCTTCGAGCTCGGTGCGCAATGCGTCGAGGAGCTGTCCGTAGCCGTCCGCGCGCTCGGCGAGGGGCAGCTGCTCCACCTCGCTCAGCCGCGTGGCGATCTCTGCCGTGCGTTCGTTCTCCACGATGTCACGGTACAGCGCCGGATCGATCGCGAGCGCGTCGACCGGGCTGACTACCGCTCGCTGTACAGGCGAGGGGGCACGTCGAGCGCGTAGATCGGCAGGCCCGATCCCCAGATCGCTGCGCAGGCGGCGCGCAGCAGATCGATCGGGCGGTCTCCATCTGCGAGGATCTCGACCCGGCCGTTCCGCAACCGGACCCGCGCGCCGGCGACGGTGGTCACATCGTTCCTGGTCACCGCGATCGGATACGGCTCGAACAGCTGGCGCAGGTCGTCGAGCAGGAAGTCGGGGCGGGATGACGCATCGGCGGCGAGCAGCTGCTTGGCACGGTCGATCCCGGTCAGGACGTGCACCGAGCGCATCTTCGCCCGCTGAGCGCCGAGGATGTCGGTGTCGAGGCGGTCTCCGATGAAGAGCGGCGAGCTCGCACCGAAGCGCTCGACCGCTTCCGTGAAGATGGGCGTCTCGGGCTTCCCCGCGACCTGAGGCAGGATGCCGACCGCAGTGTGCACGGCGGAGACGAGCGTGCCGTTTCCCGGGGCGATGCCGCCTTCCACGGGAATCGTCCAGTCCGTGTTCGTCGCCACCCAGGGGATGCCGTTCCCGGATCGGTCTCGGGCCAGCGCGAGAGCAGCCTGCGCCAGGTCCTTCCAGCCGACGTCGGGACTGAACCCTTGGACCACTGCCGCGGGCCCGTCACTCGCTGCGCGGGTCACGCGGAAGCCGGCTCGCTCGATCTCCGTCGTGAGCCCCTCTCCCCCGACGACCAGGATGAGGGAGCCCGCCGGCACCGCCGCAGCGAGCAGCCGCATGGCGGCCTGAGGTGAGGTGACCACATCCGAGGGCGCAACCGTGAGGCCGAAATCGGTGAGGTGCGCGGCGACGACCGAATCGCTGCGCGACGCATTGTTCGTGATGTAGCCGACCCGGATCCCCTCGTCGACTGCACGGTTCAGCGACTCGACGGCATGCGGGATCGCGTGCGGGCCCTGATAGACCACGCCGTCCAGGTCGGCGAGAAGCACATCGACGCCCTCGAGCGGCGTCACGGGCCTAGGACGCCGGCCGAGCATCGTCGCCGTCGCCGTCGCCTTCAGCAGGACCATCGGCAGGATCGGCAGCCGGATCGGCAGCCGGATCGACGGCCGGATCGGCAGCCGGATCGACGGCCGGATCGGCAGCGGGACCATCCCCAGCAGTGGGAATGTCCTCATCGTCGATGGCCACGTCCTCCACCTCGAGCACGTCGTCGGCGGCGCCGTCGTCGAGCGCGTCGGCGGCCACATCGGCCCGGGTGCGCCACAGCTCCGCTTCCCTGCCGCGGCCGAGATCTCCGAGGACCTCGGCGTAGGCAGCGAACAGCGCTGGGCTGTAGTCGAAGGCACGCGTCGGGTCGAGCTGAGGGATCTCGAGCTCCGCCAGCGCCGCGTCGGTCTGGCCGAGGTCGAGTCGTGCGCCGGACATCGCGATCGCCAGACCCACCTGCACTGAGACAGGCAGCGTCGACCTGTCGACCGAGCGCCCCGTCTCGAGCGCACGATCCGGCCGGCCGACGCCTCGCTCGCTGTCGACCATCAGAGGCAGCTGGTCGTTCGAACCTGAGATGCGACGGTAGGTGCGCAGTTCGCGGAGTGCGAGAGCGAAGTCCCCGATGGCGTAGGCCGTGATCGCCAGCGTCTCGCGCACGACCGCGATGCGTCCGGCACGTCGAGCCGCGGAGAGCGCATGACGATGGGCCAGCTCCGGATCCTCATCGATCAGCCGCGCAGCCATTGCGAGATGACGGGCCACCTCGTCCGCGTTCTCCTTGGAGAGCGTCTTGAGCTGCGTACGGGCGCCCTTCTCGAGGTCCGCCGGCTTGACCTCGTCGGGGATGAGGGGATCGTCATGCCGCGGCCGAACCGAACGCAGGTCGGGACCATCACGTTCCGGCAGGTCACCGCGTGCATCTCGTGCCGCCGGCCCTCCCCGAGAGGGACGGGGCCGCTCATCACGAGGAGCATGCTTGCCCTTCTCGTCGCGCGGCTGCCACGACGGGCGGTCCGAGCGCGGCGGACGGGCGCTGTGCTGTCCACGCCCTCCGCCCGATGATCCGCCGGAGCTTCCCGCAGAGGAGCCGCTTGAGTGCGGACGGCGAGGACGATCGCGACCTGATTGATCGGACACTGAAGACCTTCTCTACTGACGTGGACGCTATGGGGTTATGAGGATCGAGCGATAGTGCAGGTTAAACAGCGAAGGGGCCACCCAGCAATGGGCAGCCCCTTCGGTAAAGGAGTCCGGCGGTGTCCTACTCTCCCACAGGGTCACCCCTGCAGTACCATCGGCGCAGAGAGTCTTAGCTTCCGGGTTCGGAATGTGACCGGGCGTTTCCCTCTCGCTATGGCCGCCGAAACACTTTCGATGTTTCAGTTGTCATTGCCCCATACCCGAAGAGTTCTCTCCGAGCTTGGAGCGGCTCCCGTACATCGGGAACCACAAAGTGGACGCGAGCAACAGTCGTTGCAATTCATACTCTTCTCACTGAAGAGGAAGTGTTATCAAGTTATCGGCTTATTAGTACCGGTCAGCTGCACAGGTCTTTAGTCCCTGCTTCCACATCCGGCCTATCAACCCAGTCGTCTACTGGGAGCCTCTCCCCAAAAGGGATGGAAATCTCATCTTGAAGCCGGCTTCCCGCTTAGATGCTTTCAGCGGTTATCCGTTCCGAACGTAGCCAATCAGCGGTGCCCTTGGCAGGACAACTGACACACCAGAGGTTCGTCCATCCCGGTCCTCTCGTACTAGGGATAGATCTTCTCAAATTTCCTACGCGCGCAGCGGATAGGGACCGAACTGTCTCACGACGTTCTAAACCCAGCTCGCGTACCGCTTTAATGGGCGAACAGCCCAACCCTTGGGACCTACTCCAGCCCCAGGATGCGACGAGCCGACATCGAGGTGCCAAACCATGCCGTCGATATGGACTCTTGGGCAAGATCAGCCTGTTATCCCCGAGGTACCTTTTATCCGTTGAGCGACAGCGCTTCCACAAGCCACTGCCGGATCACTAGTCCCGACTTTCGTCCCTGCTCGACTTGTCAGTCTCACAGTCAAGCTCCCTTGTGCACTTACACTCGACACCTGATTGCCAACCAGGTTGAGGGAACCTTTGGGCGCCTCCGTTACTTTTTGGGAGGCAACCGCCCCAGTTAAACTACCCATCAGGCACTGTCCCTGAACCGGATCACGGTTCTAAGTTAGACATCCAAAGTGACCAGAGTGGTATTTCAACAATGACTCCACCTGAACTAGCGTCCAAGCTTCAAAGTCTCCCACCTATCCTACACAAGCCACTCCGAACACCAATACCAAACTATAGTAAAGGTCACGGGGTCTTTCCGTCCTGCTGCGCGTAACGAGCATCTTTACTCGTAGTGCAATTTCGCCGAGTTCGCGGTTGAGACAGCTGGGAAGTCGTTACGCCATTCGTGCAGGTCGGAACTTACCCGACAAGGAATTTCGCTACCTTAGGATGGTTATAGTTACCACCGCCGTTTACTGGGGCTTAAATTCGCAGCTTCGCTTTGCAGCTAACCGCTCCTCTTAACCTTCCAGCACCGGGCAGGCGTCAGTCCGTATACATCGTCTTGCGACTTGGCACGGACCTGTGTTTTTAGTAAACAGTCGCTTCCCACTGGTCTCTGCGGCCGTGCGGTGCTCCCGGAGCAAGTCCGTTCACACTTCCGGCCCCCCTTCTCCCGAAGTTACGGGGGCATTTTGCCGAGTTCCTTAACCACGATTCTCTCGATCTCCTTGGTATTCTCTACCTGACCACCTGAGTCGGTTTGGGGTACGGGCGGCTTGAACCTCGCGTCGATGCTTTTCTTGGCAGCATAGGATCACTGATTTCTCCCATTCGGGATACGCATCGGATCTCAGGCTATGTGAGAGACGGATTTGCCTATCTCTCGCCCTACGTCCTTACACCAGGTCAACCATCGCCCGGCTCAGCTACCTTCCTGCGTCACACCTGTTAATACGCTTGCCGCACCAGCGTAGGGTCGAGTGCTAGGCCAAGGACTTTTCCCGAAGGATCCATCCAAGGATTCGGACTCTTAGCATTACTGGATTAGCATTGGCGGTTCTTCGCCGGTACGGGAATATCAACCCGTTGTCCATCGACTACGCCTGTCGGCCTCGCCTTAGGTCCCGACTTACCCAGGGCGGATTAGCCTGGCCCTGGAACCCTTGGTCTTTCGGAGGACGGGTTTCTCACCCGTCTTTCGCTACTCATGCCTGCATTCTCACTCGTGTGGCGTCCACGGCTGGTTTACACCGCCGCTTCACTCGCCACACGACGCTCTCCTACCGATCCGTACGGCTGAACCACGAAGGCTTACCAAAAATACGAATCCCACGACTTCGGCGGTGGGCTTGAGCCCCGCTACATTGTCGGCGCGGAATCACTTGACCAGTGAGCTATTACGCACTCTTTCAAGGGTGGCTGCTTCTAAGCCAACCTCCTGGTTGTCTATGCAACTCCACATCCTTTCCCACTTAGCCCACGCTTAGGGGCCTTAGTCGGTGGTCTGGGTTGTTTCCCTCTCGACGATGAAGCTTATCCCCCACCGTCTCACTGCTGCGCTCTCACTTACCGGCATTCGGAGTTTGGCTGACGTCAGTAACCTTTTGGGGCCCATCGACCATCCAGTAGCTCTACCTCCGGCAAGAAACACGCAACGCTGCACCTAAATGCATTTCGGAGAGAACCAGCTATCACGAAGTTTGATTGGCCTTTCACCCCTACCCACAGCTCATCCCCTCCATTTTCAACTGAAGTGGGTTCGGTCCTCCACGACGTCTTACCGTCGCTTCAACCTGGCCATGGGTAGATCACTTCGCTTCGGGTCTAGGACATGCGACTGGATCGCTCTATTCGAACTCGCTTTCGCTACGGCTACCCCACTCGGGTTAACCTCGCCACATATCGCTAACTCGCAGGCTCATTCTTCAAAAGGCACGCTGTCACAGCTACAAGGCTGCTCCAACGGTTTGTAAGCAAATGGTTTCAGGTACTATTTCACTCCCCTCCCGGGGTACTTTTCACCTTTCCCTCACGGTACTTGTCCGCTATCGGTCATCTGGGAGTATTTAGGCTTACCAGGTGGTCCTGGCAGATTCACACGGGATTTCTCGGGCCCCGTGCTACTTGGGATACCTTCCAAGTCATTGCGACATTTCGACTACGGGATTGCCACCCTCTGTGATTGGCCATTCAATGCCATTCGTCTATATCGCGTTGTAACCAGTGCTGATCGGCAGATCAGCCTGAAGGTCCCGCTACCCCGCACGTGCAACGCCTGCCGGCTATCACACACGTACGGTTTGGCCTGTTCCGGTTTCGCTCGCCACTACTAACGGAATCACGTTTGTTTTCTCTTCCTGTGGGTACTGAGATGTTTCACTTCCCCACGTTCCCTCTACCCGCCCTATATATTCAGGCGGGAGTCACTGGGTCGTATTGCTACGCCCAGCGGGGTTTCCCCATTCGGAAATCCTCGGATCGAAGTTCGCTTATCAACTCCCCGAGGCTTATCGCAGATTGCTACGTCCTTCTTCGGCTCCAGATGCCAAGGCATCCACCATTTGCTCTTAGAAACTTGATCACATGAGTATGAATCGTCTGTCACGGCAGCAAGCTGCCGATCGAAATTGACCAGTGTCTGACAGAGTCAGATCACTTAATTGTGATCCGGAGTCGGCAAAGCCAGGAGCAAGCTCCTGCCATGTGCGTCATCCGAATCTAAGATGCTCGCGTCCACTGTGTAGTTCTCAAAGTACGGGCGGTACTCCGCGTGCAGCTCCTACTGGAGAGACACGTCGAAGTCCTGAGTTGCGGCACCCCCGATCACTCGGTGGCCCCGGTCCCTCAGGACCCAACAGCGTGCACGTCTCTTCTCTCCGGCCGGCATGCGTTCCAGATCGCTGCAAGCAGCGACCGTACTGGCTTCCGGATCATCGATCCGAGACAAAAGTCAATGTTCCACCCTTGAGCACCACCACCGACGTTCGCCGGTGAAGTGGCTCTGTCAGATCCGAAGATCTGCAGTGCTCCTTAGAAAGGAGGTGATCCAGCCGCACCTTCCGGTACGGCTACCTTGTTACGACTTAGTCCTAATCACCGATCCCACCTTCGACGGCTCCCTCCACAAGGGTTGGGCCACCGGCTTCGGGTGTTACCGACTTTCATGACTTGACGGGCGGTGTGTACAAGGCCCGAGAACGTATTCACCGCAGCGTTGCTGATCTGCGATTACTAGCGACTCCGACTTCATGAGGTCGAGTTGCAGACCTCAATCCGAACTGAGACCGGCTTTTTGGGATTCGCTCCACCTTACGGTATTGCAGCCCTTTGTACCGGCCATTGTAGCATGCGTGAAGCCCAAGACATAAGGGGCATGATGATTTGACGTCATCCCCACCTTCCTCCGAGTTGACCCCGGCAGTCTCCTATGAGTTCCCACCATTACGTGCTGGCAACATAGAACGAGGGTTGCGCTCGTTGCGGGACTTAACCCAACATCTCACGACACGAGCTGACGACAACCATGCACCACCTGTATACCTGCCTTGCGGGGAGACTGTTTCCAGCCTTTTCAGGTATATGTCAAGCCTTGGTAAGGTTCTTCGCGTTGCATCGAATTAATCCGCATGCTCCGCCGCTTGTGCGGGCCCCCGTCAATTCCTTTGAGTTTTAGCCTTGCGGCCGTACTCCCCAGGCGGGGAACTTAATGCGTTAGCTGCGACACGGAATCCGTGGAATGGACCCCACATCTAGTTCCCAACGTTTACGGCGTGGACTACCAGGGTATCTAATCCTGTTCGCTCCCCACGCTTTCGCTCCTCAGCGTCAGTTACGGCCCAGAGATCTGCCTTCGCCATCGGTGTTCCTCCTGATATCTGCGCATTCCACCGCTACACCAGGAATTCCAATCTCCCCTACCGCACTCTAGTCTGCCCGTACCCACTGCAGGCGCGAGGTTGAGCCTCGCGTTTTCACAGCAGACGCGACAAACCGCCTACGAGCTCTTTACGCCCAATAATTCCGGACAACGCTTGCACCCTACGTATTACCGCGGCTGCTGGCACGTAGTTAGCCGGTGCTTTTTCTGCAGGTACCGTCAAGAGCAAGCTCCCTTCTTCCCTGCCAAAAGAGGTTTACAACCCGAAGGCCGTCGTCCCTCACGCGGCGTTGCTGCATCAGGCTTGCGCCCATTGTGCAATATTCCCCACTGCTGCCTCCCGTAGGAGTCTGGGCCGTGTCTCAGTCCCAGTGTGGCCGGTCACCCTCTCAGGCCGGCTACCCGTCGTCGCCTTGGTGAGCCATTACCTCACCAACTAGCTGATAGGCCGCGAGTCCATCCCCCACCGAAATTCTTTCCACGCGCAGACGATGCCGTCGCGCGTCGTATCCGGTATTAGCTTCGGTTTCCCGAGGTTATCCCAGAGTAGGGGGCAGGTTACTCACGTGTTACTCACCCGTTCGCCACTAACTCGCAGGAGCAAGCTCCTGAAAGTCCGTTCGACTTGCATGTGTTAAGCACGCCGCCAGCGTTCGTCCTGAGCCAGGATCAAACTCTCCGTAGAAATCGATCGCCAGCTGCTCGAGAGCGACTGGCAAATCTGTAGCCCGACCCAGCCGGAATAGGCGGGGTCAGAGCGAGTTGATTCTGACTAAATAGACTGTCTACTGACAATCTGTCTAATCCAAAGGAATCTCTTGACTCGACTGCTGATCACCGAATGGTGATCACTTCCTCGGTCACGAGGTTATTTGGCATTGACTTAGTGCACGCTGTTGAGTTCTCAAGGATCGGGCGCACCTGAGCCTGCGCCTCTCGGCGTGGATATCAGGGCAACTGCCTAATCTGTTTGCTGCTCGTGTGGTCCGGATGGCTGGCAACACTCTCGTGTGCACTGCGTCCGTCTTGCATCTCTCGATGCCGTGACCCGGGCGAACCCGGTTCCGAGCAGATCTTCACTCTAGACTCTGTTTCGCTCGCTCGCAACTCGGCGTTTCTGCGAACCGAAGTTCTCAGATGCTTCCTTGTGAGGAGCGGCGACTTCGCCAGACTGAATCGGCCCCCACTTGAGGCCGAGAAACTCGAGCCGTTCGACTCGCTGTTTCCCGCACCTTTGGGGTGACGAGAGATGACACTACGTGGATGTTTCGGGCTCCGCAACTCAGCCGCGACACTCGGGCGTGTCGCCGCGAGCGGAGCCGGCTCAATCCACGAAGAAGAGCCCGGCCAGAGTGCGCTTTCCTCGTCGAAGCACCGCTGAGCCGCCCGCCAGGGGCGCGGATTCGAGGGTCGCCGCCTCATCGTCGACCTTCACGTTGTTCAGATAGACCCCGCCCTGGGCGATGGCACGGCGCGCTTCGCCCGCGCCCGTGGTGAGGCCCGTGGCGACGAGAGCGGAGACGACGGTGTCCGAGATCCGGACATCCGCGTGCGGCAGCTCGATGAGAGCGGCGCGAAGCGTCTCCCCGTCCAGCTCATCCAGCGCGCCCTGCCCGAAGAGGGCGGCTGACGCCGCGATCACCGCCTCCGTCGCATCGGCCCCGTGCACGAGCACGGTCACCTCACGGGCGAGAGCCCTCTGCGCCTCGCGGCGGAAGGGCTCGAGCTCGACGGCGCTCTCGAGCCGTTCGATCTCCCCCCTGCCGAGGAAGGTGAAGACCTTCAGCCGGAACACCACATCGGCGTCGTCGGTGTTGAGCCAGAACTGGTAGAACGCGTATGGCGAGGTCATCTCCGGGTTCAGCCAGACGGCATTGCCCTCGCTCTTGCCGAACTTCGTGCCGTCCGAATTGGTGATCAGCGGGGTGCCGATGGCGTGCACCGACCGCCCCTCCACCCGATGGATGAGATCTGTGCCGCTGGTAAGGTTGCCCCACTGATCGCTCCCCCCGGTCTGGAGCATGCACCCGTACGTGCGATGAAGCTCGAGGTAGTCGAGTCCCTGCAGGATCTGGTAGCTGAACTCCGTGTAGCTGATCCCCGCATCGGAGTTCAGCCGGGCACTCACCGCGTCCTTCTTGAGCATCGTGCCCACCCGGTAGTGCTTGCCGATGTCGCGGAGGAAGTCGATGGCGGACATCGGCGCTGTCCAGTCGAGATTGTTCACCATCCGCGCCGACGCCGGGCCCTCGAAATCGAGGAACCGCTCGATCTGCCCCCGCAGGTAGCCCACCCATTCGGCGACGGTCTCCTTGGTGTTGAGGGTCCGCTCCGCGGAAGGCCGCGGATCTCCGACGAGGCCGGTCGATCCCCCCACAAGACCGAGGGGCCGGTGACCGGCGAGCTGGATGCGCCGCATGGTGAGCAGCTGGACGAGATTGCCGAGGTGCAGGCTGGGGGCGGTCGGGTCGAAGCCGCAGTAGTACACGATCGGCGGACCCCCGAGCAGCGCGCGCAGCGCATCGGCGTCGGTGGACACCGCGACCAGCCCTCGCCAGTTCAGCTCGTCCCAGACGTTCTCGAAGCTCGGATCATTGGCCTGCACGGCGACGCTCACTGACACGCGTCTACGCTACCGCCGCCCGGTCACCGATCATCAAGTCCCCGCCCTTGATCTTCAGTGATCATGCCTCTAAGCTTGATTCCTTCAGCACAAGGCGAGGAGCTTGACCGTGTTCGTCCTCACAGCCGATCAGATCGACAGCCGCCACGATGTCGATCGTGTGGCCGGCACCATCGCTGCCCTGGAGTCCCTGGTCGCGGGAAGCCTGCTCCTTCCGCCGGATCGGACAGCCGGAGACGAGCTCCAGCTGCTGCTCGACTCGGCGGACGGCGCCGTCGAGGCGCTCGGGATGCTGGCCCGAGACGGGCACTGGAGCATCGGCATCGGTGTGGGGGCGGTTCTCCAGCCCCTGCCGGATGCGGCTCGGGCCGCCACGGGTCCGGCGTTCGTGCACGCTCGAGCGGCAGTGGAGTACGCGAAGCGCTCGCCCACCCGGTTCGGCCTGGAAGGCGGCCCGGAAGGACCCCTGGGCTCCGCCGGGGTGCGGGCCCTGTTCGACCTCGTGCTCGCGCTCCGCTCGCGGCGCTCGCCCGAAGGCTGGGCGGTCGTGGACCTGCTGGAGCAGGGAATGAGCCAGTCCGCCGTCGCCGACTCGCTCGGCATCACGCCGCAGGCGGTCAGTCTGCGAGTGGCCGCCTCGGGCTGGAAGCTGGAGCGCGCCGCCATGCCCGGCCTGATAAGCCTTCTGGACGGACTCGACCGGTCCGCCTGACCCGGTGTCCGCTGCGTCGCCTAGGCTCTGACGGGCATCAGCGGACCGCCGCACCGAGCCGGTGGTCGTCGAGAAGCGCGTGCACGTCGACGACACGAGTCAGCACGTCATCAGTGAGCACGGAGGAGCATCGATGTACGCGGGTGGAATGGTCGGCAGCGTGCTGCTGGTGCTCTACTGGTTCGCACTGGTCGCCACACTCGGGGCTGCAGCGGCTCTGTCGGTGCTCGCGTGGCGCACTCCGCGGGCCGTGTTCGTCTACGCGGCGACCGGCCTGCTCGGCATCTCCTTGATCCTCGCGGCCGTCCCGACGGGCGAGAGCGGCTTCGCCCTGCAGGCGCTCGTCTCGATCCTGGCACTCGGCATCGCCGTGCTCGGCGGAGGTCCCGCCGCGGCCCTCTCGCTGCGCATGGCCAGTCGCGGCGTGGCCGAAGGCGAGCACGGCGGCATCATCCAGGACGGCGGAGAGGTCCTCCGCGGCGGTACAGCGGTCGGCATCCTCGAGCGCCTCGCGATGGCGGGCGTCATCCTCGCCGGCTTCCCCGAGGGCATCGCGGTCATCGTCGCGATCAAGGGCGTCGGCCGGTTCACCGAGCTCGACGCCGCAGCCACCCGTGAGCGGTTCATCATCGGCACCTTCGTCAGCCTCATCTGGGCGGCGGCCGCCATCGGCGTCGCCATCCTCGCCCGCAGCTGACGGTCCCCGCACGACTCGACGGCGCCGCGAGCCTCGACACTCCCCTGCGGACAGGACACTGCGGGAGACCGACGTGTTCCGTCCGCATCGCAGTGTCGTCGCGAACGCACCCGGATCAGCTCGGCCGCCTCCGCGTCACGGCCGGACGGTACGGCGAGACGGTGGGCTCGTCGGGCAGGTAGAACCGCCATGGGAACTCCGGAAGCCCGCCCGGACCGGACACTCCCGTCCGCGGACTCGTCGCGAACGGAGCGGGCGCACCCGGCAGCACCAGGCGGTACGGAGCGGCGAGCAGATCGGCGCCGGTGTCGGTCAGCGGGATGCCCAGCGCACTCGCGAGGCGCGCCGGCCCGCGCGCCAGATCGCGGAACGCGGTCGAATTCCCTCGGCGGCTTCGCGCGAGCTCCTCCCCCTCGACGACCTCGCCTCCGCGCATCAGCACGCCGGATGCCTCGCCGTCAGGTCCGGTCACGATGTTCGCGCACACGTGCATGCCGTAGCTGAAGTAGGCGTACAGATGTCCGGCCGGCCCGAACATCACCGCGGTCCTCGGCGTCATTCCCCGATGCGCATGCGATCCCGGGTCCTCCCCCGTGCCCGCATAGGCTTCGACCTCGGTCAGCCGGACCGACACCGTGCCCGCCTCGTCGGTGCGGGAGAGGACGGCCCCGAGGAGCAGCGGCGCCACCGCATCGGCGCGGCCGGCAAGGACATCTCGAGACGTCATCTCGTGGCCGTCATCCGCTCGCCGTCGCCGCTCGCCTCAGAAGAGGCGCCCGTTGACTGCGGTGTAGATGATCGCGGTGAGCACCACGGCCACGGCGAAGGCGCCGATCGCGTACGGCAGCCATGGCACCTTCGTCGGCGGCTTCTTCCGACCGCCGTACGTCCCGCTCTCCCGAGGAGTCCTCGGCCCTGCCGGCTGCTTGCGTCGCGCGCTCATGCCGCCTCCACGATCTCTCGCACCTTCGCCGTGAGCAGCCCGAGCTGCTCCCGGACGCGCACCGGGGCGGTGCCGCCGATGTTGTCCCTGCTCGCCACGGACCCTTCGATGGTGAGCACCGAGCGCACCTCGGGGGTGAGCCGGGCGGAGACGCCGGCGAGCTGCGAGTCCGTCAGGCCGCCGAGGTCGGTGTCCGCCTCCTCGGCCGCTCGCACCAGTGCGCCCGTGATCTCGTGCGCATCGCGGAACGGCACTCCCTGACGGACCAGCCAGTCGGCGACGTCGGTGGCCAGTGAGAAACCGACCGGCGCCTGCTCGGCCATCCGCTCGACGTGGAACTGGGCGGTCGCCACCATGCCGGCGAAGGCGGGAAGCAGGACCTCGAGCGTCTCGATCGAGTCGAAGACGGGCTCCTTGTCCTCCTGCAGATCGCGGTTGTAGGCGAGCGGCAGGCCCTTCAGCGTCGTCAGCAGGCCGGTGAGGTTGCCGAGCAGCCGGCCCGATTTGCCGCGGGCGAGCTCGGCGATGTCGGGATTCTTCTTCTGCGGCATGATCGAGGACCCCGTCGAGTAGCCGTCGCTCAACGTCAGGAAGCCGAACTCACGCGTGTTCCAGAGGATGATGTCCTCCGCGAAGCGGGACAGGTCGATGCCGATCTGCGCCGCGACGTAGGCGAACTCGGCGACCACGTCCCTCGAGGACGTGCCGTCGATGGAGTTCGGGGTGACGGCCGAGAACCCGAGCTCGGCGGCGACCGCGGCGGCGTCGAGCCCGAGCGTGCTGCCGGCGAGGGCGCCGGAGCCGTAGGGCGAGGCGTCCGCGCGCTTCGCCCAGTCCGCCAGTCGGTCGAGGTCACGCACCAGCGGCCACGCGTGCGCCAGCAGGTGGTGGGCGAGCAGCACGGGCTGCGCCGACTGCAGGTGGGTCCGCCCGGGCAGGATGGCGTCGAAGTGCCGGTCGGCCTGCGCTGCGATCGCGTCGATGAGGTCCACGAGCTGACCACGGATGATGCCCGCATGGTCGCGCAGCAGCATGCGGATCAGGGTGGCGATCTGGTCGTTGCGACTCCGACCCGCGCGCAGCTTGCCGCCGATCTCGGGTCCGGCCCGCTCGATCAGCCCGCGCTCGAGCGCCCCGTGCACGTCCTCATCCGAGGACGCGGCGACGAACGCACCCGACGCGACGTCCGCATCGAGCCGATCGAGCGCATCGAGCATGGCCGACAGCTCGTCGGTCGTCAGGTAGCCCGCTGCCGCAAGAGCACGGGCGTGAGCCCGCGATCCCGCTATGTCGTATGCCGCCAGCCGCCAGTCGAAGTGGGTCGACCGGCTGAGCGCCTCCAGCTCGGGCGAGGGGCCCGTGCTGAACCGCGCGCCCCAGAGGGCGCCTTCCCTGGCCGCGCCGACCGGCTCGCTCACTGCTGGCGCAGGTCGCGCTTGGCCGAGATCTTGCTCGGCAGCGACCAGATCTCGATGAAGCCTTTCGAGAGCGACTGGTCGAAGGTGTCGCCGGTGTCGTAGGTGGCGAGGCTGAAGTCGTAGAGGCTCTGCTCGCTCTTCTGGCCGGTGACGACGGCGCGCCCTCCCTGCAGCTTCAGTCGGATCTCGCCGGACACGTACTTCTGGGTGTCGTCGATGAAGACATCGAGGCTGCGCTTGAGCCCGGAGAACCAGAGTCCGTCGTAGACGAGGTTCGCCCAGTCCGCTTCCACGCCGCGCTTGTAGCGGCCGAGGTCGCGTTCGAGAGTCAGGGATTCCAGGGCCTCGTGGGCGGCGATGAGTGCGATCGCGCCAGGAGCCTCGTACACCTCACGGCTCTTGATGCCCACCAGGCGATCCTCGACGACGTCGATGCGACCGACGCCGTGCTTGCCGGCGAGCAGGTTGAGCTGCTCGACGGCCTGCAGCGGGGTGACGGCCGCGCCGTCGATCGCGGTCGGGATGCCCTGGCTGAAGGTGATGACGACCTCATCCGCATCCTGCAGGACCGACGGATCCTGGGTGTACTCGTAGAGGTCCTCGATCGGGGCGTTCCACGGGTCCTCGAGGAAGCCGGTCTCCACCGCGCGTCCCCAGACGTTCTTGTCGATCGAGTACGGGCTCTTCGCCGACTGGCGGATCGGCAGGCCACGCTCCTCGGCGTAGATGATGGCCTTGTCGCGGGTGAGCGCGAGGTCGCGGACCGGAGCGATGCTCTTCAGGTCGGGGGCGAGGGCGGCGACGGCGGCCTCGAAGCGCACCTGGTCGTTGCCCTTGCCGGTGCAGCCGTGCGCCACGCTGTCGGCGCCGAGCTCCTTGGCCACTCGCGCGAGGTGACGGGCGATCAGCGGTCGGCTGAGGGCGGAGACCAGCGGGTAGGTCTTCTGGTACATCGCGTTGGCCTTGAGGGCCGGCATCAGGAAGTTCGCCGCGAACTCGTCCTTGGCGTCGACGACGATCGACTCGACGGCGCCGCAGTCGAGCGCGCGCTGACGGATGTCGTCCATGTCCTCGCCGCCCTGGCCGACGTCGACCGCGAGCGCGACGACGTCCTTGCCGGTGGCGTCCTTGAGCCAGCCGATTCCGACTGAGGTGTCCAAGCCGCCCGAATAGGCGAGCACAACGCGGTCTGCCACGTCACTCCTTCTGTGTTCCGATGGGGTGTTGCCTGATTGCGTCCCGGTCTGAGCCGGATGGTCGGTGTCCCGGTGCGGGACGGGTCGGGTGGGGCGGTCAGCCCTGCTGCCGGAGCAGCCAGATGAGCAGTGCCTTCTGGGCGTGCAGCCGGTTCTCGGCCTCGTCCCAGATGACGCTCTGCGGTCCGTCGATGACGGCGGCGTCGACCTCGTAGCCGCGGTCGGCGGGCAGGCAGTGCAGGAAGAGAGCGTCGGCAGCGGCGTGGGCCATCAGCTCGGGCGTGACCTTGTACGGGCTGAGGGCGGTGATCCGCGCCGCCTTCTCGTCTTCGAACCCCATCGACACCCACGTGTCGGTGACCACGATGTCTGCGCCGCCCACCGCGGCGATCGGGTCGGCGAGCACGGCCACCGATCCGCCGGTCTGCTCCGCGATCGCGAACGCGTCGTCCACCACGGCCTGAGACGGCTCGTACTCGATGGGCGATCCGATCCGCACGTTCATCCCCGCCGTCGCGCAGGCGAGCAGGTAGGACTGGCCCATGTTGCTGCTGCCGTCGCCTACGAACGCGACGGTCAGCCCGGCCAGCGCGCCGCGGTGCTCGCGGATGGTGAGCAGGTCCGCCAGAAGCTGGCAGGGGTGGAACTCGTCGGACAGCGCGTTGATGACGGGCACGGTCGTGCCTGCCGCCATCTCCTCGAGTCCCTTCTGCGCATAGGTGCGCCAGACGATGGCCGCGACCTGCCGCTCGAGCACTCGAGCCGTGTCGCCCGCGGTCTCCTTGCCGCCGAGCTGGCTGCTCGCGGTGGAGATGATCAGCGGGCTGCCGCCCAGGTCGGCGATGCCAACGGCGAACGAGACCCGGGTGCGAGTGGAGGACTTGTCGAAGATCACTGCGACCGTCTGGGGCCCCGCCAGCGGCGTGTTCGCGAAGCGGTCCTGCTTGACCTCGAGGGCGAGATCGAGGATCTCGGCCTGCTCGGCCGGGCTGAGATCGTCGTCGCGGAGGAGGTGGCGTGCCATGCCGGGCCTTTCGGAGAGGGACCTTGTCATGAGGCCGACTCCGGGAGATCGGCCAGCGTCTGGCGGAAGAGCTCGGCGAAGGCGGCGATCTCGTCGTCGCCGATCATCAGCGGTGGGACGATCCGGAGGCTGTCGGAGTTCGGCGCGTTGATGATGAGGCCGTGCTGCAGGGCGGCGTCGGCCAGCTCTGCCGCCCGCCCGTCCGCGACGCCGACGCCGATCATCAGGCCGCGTCCGCGCACCTCGGTGATCAGCGGTGAGCCGATCCCCTCGATCACCTCGCGGAGCTGCTCGCCCCGGACGGCGGCGTTCTGCACGAGACCGGCACGCTCGATCTCCTCGAGCACGGCATCGGCGACGGCCGTCGCGAACGGGTTGCCGCCGAAGGTGCTGCCGTGATCACCGCGGATGAGCAGGTCGCTGGCCGCACCGATGGTCACCAGGGCGCCGATGGGGATGCCGCCGGCTATGCCCTTGGCGATCGCGACCGCGTCCGGAACGACCCCGTCGTGCTGATAGGCGAACCAGGCGCCGGTGCGTCCGACTCCCGTCTGGATCTCATCGATGATGAGCAGCGCTCCGTGCTGACGGGTCAGCTCCCGAGCACGGACCAGGAAGCCTTCGGGAAGCGGCAGCACGCCGGCCTCGCCCTTGATGGGCTCGAGGACCAGCGCCGCCACGGAGTCGTCGATCGACTCCTCGAGGGCGGCGATCGTGGAGTCGATGTGATCGACGCCGGCGACCATCGGCCGGAACGGGTCCTGCAGCGACGGCTTGCCAGTGAGGGCGAGAGCGCCCATGGTGCGGCCGTGGAAGGAGTTGTGCAGCGCGAGGATGCGGTGCCGTCCGTCCACGAAGTTGCGGCGGGCCAGCTTGAACGCCGCCTCCATCGCCTCGGCGCCCGAGTTGCCGAAGTAGACGCGGCCGTTCTCCCCCGCGCCGGTCAGCCGGATCAGGCGCTCGGCCAGGGCGACCTGTGAGGGCGTCGCGAAGTAGTTGGAGACGTGCACGAGGGTGGCGGCCTGGCGCGCTGCGACCTCGGCGACGATCGGGCTGGCGTGTCCGAGCGAGTTGACGGCGATGCCGGCCAGGAAGTCGAGGTAGCGGTTGCCGTCCACGTCCCAGACCCATGCGCCCTCGCCGCGTTCGAGCACGGCGAGCGGCGTGCTCAGGGTCCGCATGAGGGCGGCGCCGTGCCGGGCGCTGAGGCCGTCGGCGAGCGGCCTCCGGCCGAGCGCTTCATCCGCGATGGGCGGGTCGTCGACCGGCTCGACCGCATGGCTGGTGTCCGTTGTGCTGGTCTGTGTCATCGCACGACCTCCGTTCCTATTCCGCTGCCGGTGAAGATCTCCAGGAGGATCGAGTGCGGCACCCGTCCATCGATGACGGCCGCCTTCTCGACGCCGCCGGCGACCGCCTCTAGGCAGGCCGCCATCTTGGGGATCATGCCGGAGTCGAGGGTGGGCATCAGCCGCGCGAGCTCGTCGCTCGAGATCTGGGAGACGAGCGAATCCGTGTTCGGCCAGTCGCTGTAGAGGCCAGCGACGTTGGTGAGCACCACGAGCTTGGCGGCGCCGAGGGCGACGGCCAGCGAGGCGGCCGCCGAGTCGGCGTTGACGTTGAGCGACTGTCCCGGCTCGTCGATGTCGGGAGCGATGGTCGAGACCACCGGGATGCGGCCGGCCTCGAGGTGTTCGAGCACCGTCTCGGGATTGACCAGGACGACGTCGCCGACGAGGCCGAGATCCACGGCTTCGCCATCCACGATCGCGCCGCGGCGGCGGGCGAAGAACAGTCCCGCATCCTCCCCGGAGATCGCTGCTCCCAGCGGCCCATGCTCGTTGATCAGGCCGACGATGTCACGGCTGACCTGACCGGAGAGCACCATCCTCACGACCTCCATGACCTCGGGGGTCGTGACGCGGTAGCCGCCGCGGAACTCGCTGGGGATGGAGAGCCGTTCGAGCATGGAGGAGATCTGCGGTCCGCCGCCGTGCACGACGACCGGGCGGATGCCGGCGTAGCGGAGGTACACCATGTCCTCGGCGAAGGCACGGACCGATTCGGGATCGTCCATGGCGTTGCCGCCGAACTTCACGACGATGATCTGGCCGGCGAAGCGCTTGAGCCATGGCAGCGATTCGATCAGGGTCGCCGCCTTGACCGAGGCCTCGGCCTGAGTGGTGGTCTGGATGGTGAGCTCGACGGAGGGCTGTGCGGCCCTCGGGGTCGCGATCTGGCTGGACGTGTCGGCCATCAGCTGGAGTACGCGCTGTTCTCGTGCACGTAGTCGTGGGTGAGATCGCTCGTGTAGATCGATGCCGAGGCATCGCCGACGGCGAGGTCGATGAGTACGTGCACGGCGCGACCGGTCAGATCCACCTCGTCGCGAGGACGGTCGGGCGCCCCGGCCGAGCAGACGCGCACGCCGTTCATGCTCACGTCCACGGCGTAGGGGTCGAACGGCGCCGACGTGGTTCCGATCGCGGCGAGCACGCGGCCCCAGTTGGGATCTCCGCCGAAGATGGCGGCCTTGAAGAGATTGTTCCGGGCGACGGAGCGGCCGACCTCCACGGCGTCGTCCTCGCTGGCGGCGCCGGTCACCTCGATGGTGATGTCGTGGCTCGCGCCCTCGGCATCGGTCTGCAGCTGCAGGGCGAGATCCAGGCAGACGGCCTCGAGGGCGGCCTCGAAATCGGCGAGATGCGGGGTGGTCCCCGACGCGCCGCTCGATAGCAGCGCGACCGTGTCGTTCGTGGACATGCAGCCGTCGGAGTCGAGCCGGTCGAAGGTCGTCCGCGTCGCCGCGCGCAGGGCCGCATCGAGGTCCTGCGAGGAGAGCACGGCATCGGTCGTCAGCACCACGAGCATCGTGGCGAGCCCGGGAGCGAGCATGCCCGCGCCCTTGGCCATGCCGCCGATCGTCCAGCCCTCCCCCGTGGCGAGCGCCTGCTTGGAGTGGGTGTCGGTGGTGATGATGGCGAGCGCCGCATCGGCTCCGCCGTCGGTGCTGAGCGCAGCCGCGGCCGCGGCGACGCCCCGGAGGACGCCGGCACGGAACGTCTCGTCGCCCACTCCGATCAGTCCGGTGGAGCAGACGAGCACATCGCCTGCGGAGACATCGAGGGCCGACGCGACGGCTTCGGCGGTCTGATGCGTCGTCTGGAAGCCGAACGCCCCGGTGAAGCAGTTGGCTCCGCCGGCGTTGAGCACGATGGCGCTCGCTGTGCCGTCGGCGATCACCTGCTGGCTCCAGAGGACGGGGTTCGCCTTGGCGCGGTTGCTGGTGAAGACCGCTGCCGCGTGCTGCAGCGGTCCGCGGTTGACGACGAGGGCGACGTCTGGGCCATCGCTGGACCGCAGCCCGGCGGCGACGCCCGCCGCCTCGAATCCTGCTGCTGCGGTGACGCTCATGGGGCTACTCCATCCAGCGGGAGGCCGAGGGTCTCCTCGAAGCCGAGGGCGATGTTGGCCGACTGGATCGCCGCACCCGCCGTGCCCTTGGCGAGGTTGTCGACTGCCGCGATCACGACCACCCGGCCGGCGGCCTCGTCGATGGCGAGCCCGAGCAGGGCGGTGTTGGCGCCGAGGACATCGGCGGTGCGCGGGAACTCCCCCGCCGGCAGCAGCTGGACGAAGGGCTCACCGGCGTAGGCGAGCTCCCAGGCCGCTCGCACCTCGGCCGCGGTCACCCCGGGAGTGAGCACTGCGGTGGAGGTCGCGAGGATCCCCCGAGACATCGGCACGAGGACCGGGGTGAAGGAGATGGTGGGATCGACGGCGCCCGCCCAGCGAAGGGACTGCAGGATCTCGGGGATGTGGCGATGAACGCCGCCGATGCCGTACGGGTTCGCGCTGCCGAGGATCTCTCCGGCCAGCAGGTTCTGCTTGAGGGCCCTGCCGGCTCCGGACGGGCCGACGGCCAGCACCGAGACGATGTCGGTGGGCTGGATCACGCCGGCTGCGATGCCGGGGGCGATCGAGAGCGCGACAGTGCTCGCGTTGCAGCCGGGTGCCGCGATCCGACGGGTTCCGACGATGCGCTCCCGCTGCTTGGTGGCGCCGAGGTGCAGCGGGTCGATGCCCGGAGCGAGGGGCAGCTCGGGCACCCCGTACGCCCAGGTTCCGGCGTGATCGCCGCTGTAGAAGGCCGCCCAGTCGGCGGACGACTCGAGCCGGTGGTCGGCTCCGCAGTCGATCACGAGGGTGTCGCCGTCGAGCTCTGCCGCGATCGCCGCAGAGGCGCCGTGCGGAAGCGCGAGGAACACGACATCGTGCCCCGCGAGGTTGTGCGCGTCGGTCGGCACCAGGACGTGACCGGCCAGTGAGCGCAGGTGCGGCTGGACGGACACGAGCGACTGACCGGCATTCGAGTGCGCGGTAAGCGTGCCGATGGAGAACTCCGGATGACCGGCGAGAAGCCGGAGGAGCTCTCCGCCCGCGTAGCCGGAAGCGCCGGCTACGGCAACGGACAAAGGCATGTTTCTACCTTAGTGAGAGGAGGGACGAGGGCCTGGACAAGGCGACGTCGCGGGCGACCAGCTGGAGGGCCGGGTCAGCGCTGCGGCGTCGACGCCATTCGCTCGGCACCTCGGCGGGCACGACGGATGACGCGACGACGCGCGTTCAGGTTCCGAGTGCTCTCCACGGGGATGAGGCTAACCCCGCGCTCCGCGATTCACCAAATCCGCGGCAGTCCTGTACCTGCGTTCGCGCTCGGCCACCCCTTTCGCACGCTCGGCCACCTTTCGGCGTGACGGCATGGGATGCAACACGTGCCGTCAGCGGAAGAGGTGGCCGCGGCCGGAAAAGGTGGCCGAGCAGACCGCCGCCGAAGGCGCTCGGCCGCTGCGACCTACTCGCGGAGGGTGGCGCCGAACTCCTCCGCCGCTGTCGCGACGCCGGCGAGCTTCGCCTCGGTGGCCTCGGCGGCGGTCAGCGTGCGATCCGGCGCGCGGAAGCGCAGCGCGAAGGTGAGCGACTTCTGGCCCTCGCCGACGCCGGGTCCGCGGTAGTCGTCCACGAGTCGGATGTCCTCGAGCAGCGATCCGGCACCACGGCGGACGGCGTCGAGCACCGTTCCGGCGGGCACCTCACTCGAGACGACGAGCGACAGGTCCTGCGTCGCGGCGGGCAGCGCGGCGATCTCCACCGCGTGCGCGTCGGGGTCGGCGGCACGGATCAGCAGGTCGAGGTCGAGCTCGGCCACCGCGACGACGCGCGGCAGGTCCGCCGCCTCGGCGACCGACGGGAGCAGCTCCCCCGCATATCCGGCAACGAGTGGTCCATCTGCGGTGTCGACGAGGAGGACCGCGGTCCGGCCCGGATGGAAGGCCTGGTGAGCGCCCTGCTCGACCCGGATGGGGACGCGGACCGCTGCGGCGATCTGCTGAGCGGCGTCGAGTGCGTCCCGCCATGAGGTGGGGATCGCCTCCTGGCCGGGCTGCTTGGCGACCCGGTTGCCGATCCGGACCACAGCCGCGTGACGCGGCTGCGGCGGGATGCCGTCCTGGATGGCGGCCAGCGTCGCCTCGGTCGGCAGTGCGGCGATCGGCGGGATGGTGTCGGTGCCGTACACGACTCCTTCGGCCGGCGTGAAGACAGATCCGACCTCGTAGAGGTCGAGGTCGACGAAGCCGCGCTCCCGATTGCGCTTGGCGACAGCCAGCAGTCCCGGGATGAGCGATCGGCGGAGCACCGGCGACTCGGCATCGAGCGGATTGGCCAGCCGGATGGACGGCGCCACGCCCTCCGCGGCGCCGAACAGCGCGTTGTCCGCCTCGCGGACGAACGGGAAGGAGAGGATCTCCACTCCCCCGGCCGCGGCCAGCGACCGGGCGACGGAGCGGCGGAGCTTCTGGGCGCGGGTCAGCCCACGGCCAGGCGGGGCGACGGGCAGCACGGAGGGGATCCGGTCGTAGCCGCCGAGGCGGGCGACCTCCTCCGCGAGCGTGGATGCGTCGGTGAGATCGGGGCGCCAGGTCGGCGGGGTGACGGTGAAGCCGTCGACGCTCTCCTCCACCGCCGCGCCGAGCTCGGCGAGGGCGGAGCGGATCTCCACGTCGTCGTACTCGACGCCGATGAGCCTGGACACGAAGCCGGCCGGCAGCTCGATCGCGGCAGGCGCGACCGCGGCGTGGTGGGCCGAGCCGAAGACGTCGAGGGTGCCACCGGCGAGCTCGACGAGCAGCTGCGCGGCCCGTGTGGCGGCCGCTTCTGAGACCTTGGGGTCGACGCCGCGCTCGAAGCGCTTGGACGCCTCGCTCGGCAGCTTGTGTCGACGAGCCGAGCGGGCGATCGACACCGGGTCGAACACCGCGGCCTCGATCAGGACGTCGCGGGTCGCGGCGCCGGACTCGGTCCGCGCGCCGCCCATGACTCCGGCGATGCCGATCGGACCCTCGTCGTCGGCGATGAGCAGGTCTTCGGGGTCGAGCTTCCTGGTTCGACCATCGAGCGTCTCGATCGTCTCGCCGGCCGTCGCCCGACGCACGGTGATGCCGCCGACGAGGGTGTCGAGGTCGTAGCCGTGCAGCGGCTGGCCGAGCTCGAGCATGACGTAGTTGGTGATGTCGACGGTCAGGGAGATGGAGCGCACGCCCGACAGGCGCAGGCGGGATGCCATCCACGGCGGCGTCGGGCGGCCGGCGTCGATGCCGCGGACGACCCGGGTCACGAAGACCGAGCAGCCGATCTGGCCGCGGATCGGTACCTGGTCGTCGATCCGCACGCGGAAGCCGCTCGACGCGGGCAGCGCGGGCAGGTCGGCGGGATCACGGAAGGTCGCCCCCGTGGAGTGCGCGTACTCCCGGGCGATGCCGCGGATCGAGAACGCGTAGCCGCGGTCGGGGGTGACGTTGACCTCCACGGCCTGATCGTCGAGGCCGAGCAGCTGGAGGGCGTCGGTGCCGACCTCGGGATCGAGGCCGAGCGACGCGAGGCGGAGGATCCCGTCGTGCTCCTCCCCCAGGCCGAGCTCGCGGGAGGAGGCGATCATCCCGTCCGAGATGTGGCCGTAGGTCTTGCGCGCGGCGATCGGGAAGGGGCCGGGCAGCACGCTGCCGGGCAGGGTGACGACGACCTTGTCGCCGACGAGGAAGTTGCCGGCACCGCAGACGATGCCGCGCACATCGGCGCCGCCATCGGCCGCTACCTGCCCCTCGGGAGCGACGCGGACGGAGCACCAGCGGATCGTCTTGCCGTTCGACTGCGGCTCGGGCGTGAACTCGAGCACCTCGCCGACGACGACCGGGCCGGAGACGCCGAAGCCGTGCTCGGTCTCCTCTTCGAATCCGACCCGGACCAGGGCCGCGTGGAGGTCGGCGACCGTCGTGCCGGCCGGGAGGTCGACGTATTCGGCGAGCCAGCTGAGGGGGACGCGCATCAGAGCACCATTCCGAACTGCCTGCTGAATCGGACATCGCCTTCGGCCATGTCGCGCATGTCATTGAGCTCGTTGCGGAACTGGAGGGTCCGCTCGATTCCCGTGCCGAAGGCGAAGCCCTGGTAGACGTCGGGGTCGATGCCGGCGGCCCGCAGGACGTTGCGGTTCACCATCCCGCATCCGCCCCACTCGACCCAGCGCGCCCCGCCCTTGGCGTTGGGCTGCCAGACATCCATCTCGGCCGACGGCTCGGTGAACGGGAAGTAGTTGGGACGCAGCCGGATCTTCGCCTCGTCGCCGAACATGATCCGGGCGAAGTGCTCGAGGGTGCCGCGCAGGTGCGCCATGGTCAGGCCCTTGTCGATGGCGAGTCCCTCGAACTGCATGAAGACGGGCAGGTGGGTCGCGTCGAACTCGTCGGTGCGGTACACGCGGCCCGGGCAGAGCACGTAGACCGGAAGCGGGCGCTCGAGCAGCGAGCGGACCTGCACGGGCGAGGTGTGGGTGCGCATCACCAGATGACGCTCGGGCGGATCGACGAAGAAGGTGTCCTGCATCGCGCGCGCGGGGTGGTCCTCATCGAAGTTGAGGGCGTCGAAGTTGAACCACTCGTGCTCGAGCTCCGGTCCCTCCGCGATCTCCCATCCCATGCCGACGAAGATGTCCGACACCTCCTCCTGGAGGAGCGAGAGGGGATGACGAGCGCCGGCGGTCCAGGTGCTGGAGGCTGCGGTGACATCGACGGCCTCGGCCACGAGCTGGGCGGCGGTCTCGGCTTCGACGAGCTCGACCTCGCGGGCGGCGAGGGCGGTGTTCACCCGGCCGCGGGCCTGCCCGACGAGCTTGCCGGTCGCAGCCTTGTCGGCTGGAGCGACGTTGCGCAGCTCGGCGTTGAGCTTGGCGAGAGGCGATCCCTCCCCCGCGTGGGCCGCGCGGGCCTGCTTGAGCTCGGCGAGCGAGCCCGCCTGAGCGACGGCGGCGAGTGCCGATTCGACCGCTGATTCGACAGCGACCTCGCTGATGGGATTCGGTTCGCTCGCGCTCACAGGACTGGCTCCAGACACGGTTGGAAAGTCTACTGACCCGGTGGTTGGCGCGGACGATCGGAGTGAGCTGCCCAGTTCTGCCGCCCGAGACGCCTCGCGTGCGGCAGAACTGGGCAGCTCACGCGAGATCAGGGCTGCTGGGCGAAGGCGCTCTCGAAGAGGCAGACCGAGGCCGCGGTCGCGAGGTTCATCGACTCGGCGTGACCGTAGATCGGCACGCTGACGGACCGATCCGCGAGGGCGCGCTTGTCGTCCGGCAGGCCGTGGGCCTCGTTGCCGAACAGCCAGGCGGTCGGGGCGGCCAGTCCGCCGTCACGGCGCACGGCGAGCAGATCGTCGCCCTTGATGTCGGCGGCGAGGATCTGCAGGCCCGCTTCACGGGCACGCGGGAGGATCGCCTCGAGGTCGGCGCCGACGGCGATCGGCAGATGGAAGATCGATCCGGTGGTGGATCGCACGACCTTGGGGTTGTAGAGGTCGACCGTGCGCCCGGTCAGGACGATCGCATCCGCGCCCGCCGCATCGGCCGCGCGGATGATGGTGCCCAGATTGCCGGGGTCGCGGACCTCTTCGAGGATCACGACGAGCGTCGGGCTGTCCTCGAAGATCCGTCGGGCGGAGACCGGGAACTGCCGGACGACGGCGACGAATCCCTGCGGGGTGACGGTGTCGGCCATGGCCAGGAGGACGTCCTCGGTGACGAACTCGAGCTCGATCCCGGCGCTCTCGGCGGCCTCGGCGATCTCGCGATGCCGCTCGATGGCGGTCGGCGTCGCGTACAGCTCGTCGATCAGATCGGCGCGCCAGGCGATCGCCTCGGACACCGCCTGAGGGCCCTCGACGAGGAACTGACGCGTCTCTTCTCGGGTCTGACGGGAGGCGAGGCGGCCGATCGCCTTGACCTGGGCGGCACGCGGGTTCTCAAGCACCCGCCAACCCTACGGGCTCCTAAAACGCCGAACTGCCCAGTTCTGCCGCTCGGAATGCATTCCAAGCGGCAGAACTGGGCAGTTCGCCGAAGCTGCCGACCTCAGGAGGGCAGCTCAGGTGGAGCGACTCAGGCGGACGCGACCTTGGGCGCCGACGTGTCGGCGGGGAGGGCTGCCTTGGCCGACGCGACGAGGGCCGCGAAGGTGGCGGGCTCGTTGACCGCGAGCTCGGCCAGGATGCGACGGTCGACCTCGATGCCCGCGAGGCCGAGGCCCTGGATGAAGCGGTTGTAGGTCATGTCGTTCGCGCGGGCGGCCGCGTTGATGCGCTGGATCCAGAGACGACGGAAGTCGCCCTTGCGCGCACGGCGGTCACGGTAGGAGTAGACGAGGGAGTGGGTGACCTGCTCCTTCGCCTTGCGGTAGAGGCGCGACCGCTGTCCGCGGTAGCCCTCTGCGCGCTCGAGGATGACCCGACGCTTCTTGTGGGCGTTGACGGCCCTCTTCACTCTTGCCATGGTGCGTGTTCCTTATCTGGATGCGGGTGCGAGTCGCGAGCCGAGGCTCAGAGACCCAGCAGCTTCTTGGCGACCTTGGCGTCGGCGGGCGACAGCACCTGGTCCTGGTTGAGACGACGGGTCACGTTGCTCGGCTTGCCCTCGAGGTTGTGACGCATGCCGGCCTGCTGCTTCATGAGCTTGCCGGTGCCGGTGATCTTGAAGCGCTTCTTCGCACCTGAGTGCGTCTTCTGCTTAGGCATTTGTCTCCTTGGTGGGAACAGGAGCGTCGGCTCCTGCTGTCTGAGCCTCGGGGGCGGCTGGTGCGCCTTCCGCGGGGCGGGTGGTCTTGCGACGGGCGTCGGCCTCGGCCTTGGCATCCGCCTTGTTCTTGAGCGGGCCGATGATCATCACCATGTTGCGGCCGTCGATGGTCGGGGTGGACTCGACGGTGCCGTACTCGCTGACGTCTTCGGCGAATCGCTGCAGCAGGCGCACGCCCTGATCGGGGCGGGACTGCTCGCGGCCGCGGAACAGGATCATGGCTTTGACCTTGTCGCCGGCCTTGAGGAAGCCCTCGGCGCGCTTGCGCTTCGTCTCGTAGTCGTGGTTGTCGATCTTGAGGCGGAACCGGACCTCTTTCAGGATGGTGTTCGCCTGGTTGCGACGAGCCTCCTTGGCCTTCTGCGCCGCCTCGTACTTGAACTTCCCGTAGTCCATGATCTTGGCCACGGGGGGCCGAGAGTTGGGGGCCACCTCGACGAGGTCGAGATCGGCTTCCTGGGCGAGGCGGAGCGCGACGTCGATGGACACCACGCCGACCTGCTCGCCGGCCGGGCCCACGAGGCGGACCTCGGGGACGCGGATACGGTCGTTTGTACGGGGATCGCTGATGCGTTGCTCCTTCTCACGATGTCCGATGCCTGGTTGGCACCGGCTGGGGAAAAGAGGAGTCTCGCTCTGCGCGCGAACGCGCCACACCCACGCTGCGCCGTCGTGCTCAGACGGGGTCTGATCGGACGGGCGAGGGGGTGTCACTGACCCGGTAACCTGATGAAGCGGTTATCGCGGGTGGGAGTTTCCTCCACTTTTCCGGCGTCGGATCTCTCCGACGGCCTGAAGAATGATAGCAGAGACCGCGCTCGCATCGAAGGGGTCGATCCATGTCCGACAGCTACGTCTACTCCGAGGCCCCGACGGGCTCGTCGGCCGGGTCCTCGGCGGACGCCGATGGCCGTCACGACGACGGTCGCTACGACGACTACGCCCGCGACATCGGCGACGTGCCGGCCGTCGAGGTCATCAACACGGTCGCCGTCCACCTGCTCAGCGCCGCCGCGGTGAAGTGCGGGCTCGGGGAGGAGCCCGATGCCAAGCCCGACCTCGACGAGGCGCGCAAGCTCATCGACGCGCTCGCGGGCCTAGTGACCGCCACCGCGCCGCACATCGGCGACCACCACGCACGGGCGCTGCGCGACGGTCTGCGCTCGGTGCAGCTCGCCTTCCGCGAGGCGTCGCCGTTCCCCGACCCGATCGGCAAGGGTCCCGGCGAGAAGTGGACCGGCCCCGTCACCTGATCAGGATCAGGCGAGGCGCACCATCATCGAGTCGACGCGCTCGGAGATCAGCTCGCTGAGGCTCCAGCGCGCGCTCAGTCGCGCGAGCAGCTCGGATACCGCAGCGGCATCGAGCCCCTCGCGCAGGGTGAGGCGCACGACGATCTCCGGGGCGATCAGTCGCGCCTCGGGGTCGCCGTCCAGCACCTCGAACCGGCGGATGTCGGGCTCGCCCTGCGTCGCGTACTCCAGAGCGGCCAGGACGGACGGATCCTCGGGCGCGGGCAGCCAGCGGGATCCGTTTCCCAGTGCCCACACGCCGGGTCGGCGCAGCGCGAACTCGGTGTCGGACAGCGGATCGAGCACCACGAGATCGGTGCCCTCGGCGGCGGCGGCCAGCGCGACCCGCTCCGCCTGCACCGGGATCGGCCGCGCATTCGCGTTCCACCTCGTCATCGCCGCCATCGAGGTGAACGCGGGCAGCACGGTGCGCTCATCCGGACCCCGCACCGTGACGATGGAGAGCTCCGCCGACTTGTCCGTCCGCAGGCCGTGGGCGCCGTCGCCGCCCTCGCCGAGGCGGGCGACGAGCGGCACGAGCAGGCGCTCGCCGCGGAGCGCCTCCAGGACCTCGCCGGCGCCGATCGCTCCAGCCCGGAACTGTGCGATCGCGTCCACGATCGCCGCGGGAGCCGACCCGTCGTCGCCGTCGTAGGCGACCGGCTCGAAGTGCCGCCCCGCCCATGGCTGTCCCGCCGAGTCGGTCAGTGGATCGTGCCCGTGCAGCGCGGGTTCCGGATCGTCCGGCTGCTTCGACTCCTCCGCCACGGGTCGGCTACTCTGCGGCGACGCCGAGCGCCTCGGTGAGGGTGAACGCGCCGGCGTACAGGGCCTTGCCGACGATCGCGCCCTCGAGGCCCTCGGGCACGAGGCCGCGGAGCGCCACGAGGTCGGCGAGGCTGGAGACGCCGCCGGAGGCGATGACCGGCCGCTCGGTGCGCTTCATGATCTCGGACAGCAGCTCGAGGTTCGGACCCTTGAGGGTGCCGTCCTTGGTGACGTCGGTGACGACGTAGCGGGCGCACTCGGCATCCTCGAGGCGCTCCAGCACCTCCCACAGGTCGCCGCCGTCCTTCGTCCAGCCGCGTGCGGCGAGTGTGTGGCCGCGCACATCCAGCCCCACGGCGATCGCCTCGCCGAACCGGGAGATCACGCCGGCCGCCCAGGCCGGGTTCTCGAGCGCCGCTGTGCCGAGATTGACGCGAGTCGCCCCGCTGTCCAGGGCGTGCTCGAGCGATGCGTCGTCGCGGATGCCGCCGGACAGCTCGATCTTGACGCCCTTGACCGCCTTGATCACATCGGCGATGACATGGGCGTTGTTGCCGCGGCCGAATGCCGCATCGAGGTCGACGAGGTGGATCCACTCGGCGCCCTGGTCGACCCAGTCGCGGGCCGCATCCACAGGGCTGCCGTAGCCGGTCTCGGTGCCGGCCTCCCCCTGGGTCAGCCGCACGGCCTGGCCGTCGGCGACGTCGACGGCGGGAAGCAGGACGAGAGGAGGTGTGGTGCTGAAGTCGGTCATGGCTGCTTTCCGGGCGGCGGTCAAAACGCCAACGACTCTACCGGCGACGCCGGGCGGGCGATCGACAGGTGCGACGCTCAGGCGGCGAGGGTGCCCAGCCAGTTGGAGAGGAGTCGGATGCCGGCCTGCCCCGACTTCTCCGGGTGGAACTGCGTCGCAGACAGCGGCCCGTTCTCGACCGCTGCCACGAACGGCGCGCCATGGGTGGCCCAGGTCACCAGCGGCGGCCGGTACTGCGGCTGCTCGTCCATCGTCCATTCACGGGCGCCGTAGGAGTGCACGAAGTAGAACCGCTCGTCCGCGAGACCGGCGAAGAGGCGCGAGTCGGCGGGCGCATCGATGGTGTTCCAGCCGATGTGCGGCAGCACGGGCGCGTCGAGCAGATCGATGGTTCCGGGCCACTCCCCCAGGCCGTCGACATCGCTGCCTCGCTCGATGCCGCGCTCGAAGAGCACCTGCATCCCGACGCAGATGCCGAGCACCGGGCGTCCGCCGGCGAGGCGCTGGTCGATCAGCTGCGCGCCGTTCACGGCGTTCAGCTGCTCCATGACGGCGGCGAATGCGCCGACGCCGGGCACGACCAGACCGTCGGCTTCAAGCGCGCGCGCCCGATCACCGGTGAGCTCGACATCGGCTCCGGCCAGCTGCAGGGCCTTGACCGCAGAGTGGACGTTGCCGCTGCCGTAGTCGAAGACGACGACCTTCGGCGCGCTCACGACGCCACCGCCGCTGCCGACCGACCGCTCACAGCGCGCCCTTGGTGGAGGGGACGCCGCTGACTCGCGGATCGAACTCCTTGGCCTGACGGAACGCGCGCGCGAAGGCCTTGAACTCCGCCTCGGCGATGTGGTGCGGGTCGCGTCCGGCGAGCAGCTCGAGGTGCACGGTGAGGCCGGCCGCCATCGTCAGCGCCTCGAAGAAGTGCCGCACCATGGAACCGGTGAAGTGACCGCCGATCAGGTGGAACTCGAAGCCGGCCGGCTCGCCGCCGTGCACGAGGTACGGGCGGCCCGAGATGTCGACCACGGCGCGAGCGAGGGCCTCGTCGAGCGGGACGAGGGCGTCGCCGAAGCGGGCGATGCCGGCCTTGTCGCCGAGGGCCTGGCGGATGGCGGTGCCGAGCACGATGCCCGTGTCCTCGACGGTGTGGTGCACGTCGATCTCGATGTCGCCGTTCGCCTTCACCGTCAGGTCCGTGAGCGAGTGCTTCGCGAAGGCGGTGAGCATGTGGTCGAAGAAGGGGACGGAGGTGTCGATGGACGACGCTCCGGTGCCGTCGAGGTCGAGGCGGAGGTCGATCGAGGACTCGCTCGTCTCGCGCTGGAGACGGGCGGTGCGGTCGCCGCTTCCGGATGGGCTCATGACACCGATTCTAGAAGCGCCGAGGGGTCCGGCCTTCCGCCCGGCTCGAATACCCGAATGACTCCGCTACTCGGCGCCGTCAGCACGAGCGAGGGCGTCGAGGAACGCCGTCGTCTCCTCCTCCGTGCCCGCGGTGACCCGCAGGGTGCCGGGGATGCCGAGATCGCGGATGAGGACGTCCTCGTCGAGCAGTCGCTGCCAGGTGGCGTGCGGATCCTTGAGGCCGCCGAAGAGGACGAAGTTGGCGTGGCTCTCCCAGCCGGAGTAGCCGAGGGCGGGCAGCTCGGCGATGATCCGGTCGCGCTGCTCCTTGATCTCGTCGACCCGAGCCAGCATCTCGGCGGAGTGCCGCAGCGCGGCGACGGCCGCCGCCTGGGTCAGCGCGGACAGGTGATAGGGCAGCCGGACGAGGCGCAGAGCATCGATCACGGCGGGGTCGGCCGCGAGATATCCGACGCGTGCGCCCGCGAACGCGAACGCCTTGCTCATGGTGCGGGAGACCAGCAGGCGCTCGCGGCCGGGCAGCAGGGTGACCGCGCTCGGGGTGCCGGTCGGCATGAACTCGGCGTAGGCCTCGTCGACGAAGACCAGTCCTCGGGTCGCGTCGTATGCGGCCTCGATGGTGTCGAGCCCGACGGGCGTGCCCGTCGGATTGTTGGGTGCGCAGAGGAAGACGATGTCGGGCTCGGTGCGGGCAATCTCGCGGACCACCGTCTCGGGCGAGATGCGGTACTCCGCGTCGCGCTGCCCGGTGATGTATGCCGTATCCGTGCCGGAGGCGATGATCGAGTGCATCGAGTAGGTGGGCGGGAAGCCCAGGATGGATCGCCCGGGACCGCCGAACGCCTGCAGGATCTGCTGGATGACCTCGTTGGAGCCATTGGCCGCCCAGAGCTGCTCCGCGCTCAGCCCGGCGCCGGCACTCTCCTCGTTGAGATAGCCCGCGAGGCTCTCGCGGAGCTCGGTGAACTCACGATCCGGATAGCGGTGGATCTGCGAGATCGCCGCTGCGATCGATGCGACGATGTCGTCGGCGACGTCCGCCGGGACACCGTGGGTGTTCTCATTGACGTTGAGCGCCACTCGCACGTGCTTCTGCGGAGCCCCGTATGGCGAGAGGCCGCGGAGGTTGTCGCGGATGGGCAGGTCGTCGAGCGAAGTCACCGGACGAGCTTACGGGCGCAGCCACGCTGAGGCCGATCCGCCGAACACTGTCATGCGGACCGAACACTGCTGCAGACGGACGTGTTCTGTCCGCACGGCAGTGCTGGATCTCAGGGGGCGTACTGCTGCGGCACGGCTAGAGATTGGCCCGCGGACACGGATGCGCCGTCGAGGCCGTTGAGCGCGGAGATCTCGGTGATGACGTCGCGGGGATCGGCCTTGGGCGCGATGCGCTCGGCGATGGACCACAGCGACTCCCCCGACTCGACCGTGATGTAGCTGAAGGAGACTGGGTTGGAGTCCCGAGGCGCATCTGACGCGACGGCGGGAGCCGACGAGAGCGCGATCGCGGCTGCCACCACGGGCGCCAGCACGATGACGGCCAGGGCGGCACGCCCGCGGGCGGTGATGCGGAGCCGAGAGCGGCGCTGACCGCCGATGGCGAATCCGTGGAGCGCTGTGCTGGTCATCTGCATCCCCCAATGCGTTTCCCCGCGCTGCCGAGCAGCCGGCGGGAAGTTGGCGATCCTGGGGCCGACTCTCGGCCGGAGCGTCGGCCCCGAAGATCTGTACCGAACATATCTTCGAGTGTCGAACATTGCAAACCCGATCCGAAGACCCCATTTCTGTGTGTCATTCGAAGACACAGCCGAACGAATCATTGCGAGTCACGCTCGTGACGGATACAGTTTCGATGTTCGGAGACAGGCAATCAGCAGCCTCCGACATCGCCCGGGGGACGTGAGACGGGTCCATGGATCGCCATGGACGGCGCGCGCGGGCGGACGATGGATGGAGACGACTCATGACCGCCGAGCGCCCGGGTACCCGCCGCCGCAAGAGCCTCAGCGACAAGCAGCTGGCCATCCTGGAGGTCATCCAGCGATCGGTCGCGTCGCGGGGCTATCCGCCGAGCATGCGGGAGATCGGCGACGCCGTGGGGCTCGCCTCGCTGTCCAGCGTGACCCACCAGCTCGGTCAGCTGGAGCTCTCGGGCTACCTCCGCCGCGACCCGAATCGGCCACGTGCCCTCGAGGTGCTCATCGATCTGCCGACCTCCGATGACGGTGGCGATTCGGGGACGCCGATCGGCGACGCGGCGATGGTGCCGCTGGTCGGACGCATCGCCGCCGGAGTGCCGATCACCGCCGATCAGCAGGTCGAGGAGATCTTCCCGCTGCCGCGTCAGCTCGTCGGCAAGGGCGACCTGTTCATGCTCAAGGTCGTGGGCGAGTCGATGATCGACGCCGCGATCTGCGACGGGGACTGGGTCGTGGTGCGCACTCAGAGCTCGGCGGAACAGGGCGAGATCGTCGCGGCCATGCTCGACGGCGAGGCCACCGTCAAGGTCTTCAAGCAGCGCGACGGCCACACCTGGCTGCTGCCGCGCAACAGCGCGTTCGAGCCGATCATGGGCGACCAGGCCGAGATCCTCGGCAAGATCGTCGCGGTGCTGCGCGCCGTCTGATCCGACCCTTCTCCGTGATCAGACCTCAGACACGGAACGGCCCGGGAGCTCGATGCTCCCGGGCCGTTCTCGGTTCCGCGTCTACTCGGCGGCGATGGCCGGGCGGACGACGAAGGACTCCAGCGCACTGAACTCCTCGGGCTCGACGTACGCGTGCACCAGCGTTCCGCCCTCCTCGTACTCGGTGGAGATGAGCTGGCCGCGATCGTGCACGCGAGCGATCAGCTCACCGCGGTCGTACGGCACGAGAGCGCGCACCTCGAGCCGCGGCCGCGGGACGAGCTCCGCGATGCGCTCGAGCAGCTCCTCGATGCCCTCCCCCGTGCGCGCGGAGACGAACACCGAGTTCGGCTCGAGGCCGCGCAGGGCGATCCGGTCGTCGGGCGACACCAGGTCGGACTTGTTGAACACCACCAGCTCGGGGATGTCGCGCGCGCCCACCTCGCCGATGACGCCGCGGACCGTGCTCAGCTGCGCGGCAGGATCCGGATGCGATCCGTCGACGACATGCACGAGGACGTCCGCGTCGGCGGTCTCCTCGAGGGTGGAGCGGAACGCCTCCACCAGCTGATGCGGCAGGTTGCGCACAAAGCCGACGGTGTCGGCCAGCGTGTAGGCGCGGCCGTCGGGCGTCTCGTGCTTGCGCACGGTGGCGTCGAGGGTCGCGAACAGCGCGTTCTCGACGAGCACACCCGCCTTCGTGAGGCGATTGAGCACGCTGGACTTGCCCGCGTTGGTGTAGCCGACGATGGCGACGGACGGCACGGCGTTGCGCTTGCGGTTGGCCCGCTTGGCGTCGCGCGCCGGCTTCATCTCCTTGATCTGCTTGCGCAGACGCGCCATCCGGGTGTGGATGCGACGACGATCGAGCTCGATCTTCGTCTCACCGGGACCACGCGATCCCATGCCGGCACCCGCGCCGCCCACCTGGCCACCGGCCTGGCGGGACATCGAGTCACCCCAGCCGCGCAGACGCGGGAGGAGGTACTCGAGCTGCGCGAGCTCGACCTGCGCCTTGCCCTCGCGGCTCTTGGCGTGCTGGCTGAAGATGTCGAGGATGACCGCGGTGCGGTCGATGACCTTCACCCGGACGACGTCTTCGAGGGCGCGCCGCTGGCTGGGTGCCAGCTCGGTGTCGGCCACCACTGTGTCCGCCCCGAGCGCGCGCACGGTGTCGCGCAGCGCCTCCGCCTTGCCCTTGCCGAGGTAGGTGCTCGGATCGGGATGGGGCCGCTGCTGCAGCAGGCCGTCGAGCACGACAGCACCCGCGGTCTCGGCGAGTGCGGACAGCTCGCGAAGCGAGTTCTCCGCGTCGACGAGGCCGCCGCTCTGGTACACGCCGATCAGCACGACCCGCTCCAGTCGGAGCTGCCGATACTCGACCTCTGTGACGTCCTCGAGCTCGGTCGACAGTCCGGCCACGCGTCGGAGCGCGTTGCGCTCCTCGAGGTCGAGCTGGTCGCCGTCGCTGTCGGAGCGGAACGGGGTGCGCGACTGCGCTCCCTCCGAGGCGGGGAAGAGCTCGTATCCCGCCGCGCGGCCCTCGGCTCGTGCGAGCACGCGGGCCACGACGTCGTCTCCGAGGTCGGGCGTCGTCGTCTCGTCCTCGGGTGCCGCGTCCTCGCGCTCATTCATGGGCTTCAACACTAGTTCCTGCTTTCCGCTAGGTTGCCTGTTATGTCGGGGGTCGGAGCTTCGCTGTGCGCGCCGCCGCTCTCGGCGCCGAGTCGCGCATCGGCCTGCTCGTCGATCCCCATCGGATCGGACCCTCGATGACGAGCGAGCACTACTTCTCGCAGAGCCCGTCGGGTCCCTTCGCCACTCGGCGGATCGCAGTCTCGCTGGGCGGGCGCGAGATCGAGGTCACGACGTCGGGGAGCATCTTCAGCCCGGATCATGTCGATCAGGGGACCAAGGTGCTCCTGGACACCGTGCCGTCGCCCCCTCCGCTCGGCAACCTGCTGGATCTGGGTTGCGGATGGGGGCCGATAGCGATCAGCTTGGCGCTCGCGTCGCCAGAGGCGAAGGTCTGGGCCGTCGATGTGAACGACCGGGCCCTCGCGCTGACGCGGGCGAACGCTGATCACTTGTCCATACTCAATCTGAACACATCCCGGCCCGAAGATGTTCCCGGAGACCTGAGATTCGCCGCGATCTGGTCGAATCCGCCGATCCGCGTCGGCAAGGCCGTGCTGCACGGCATGCTCGAGCACTGGCTGCCGCGTCTCGAGCCCGACGGCGAGGCGTGGCTCGTCGTCCAGAAGAACCTCGGGGCGGACTCCCTGCAGAGATGGCTCGACGAGCGCTTCGCCGAGGACTTCGCGACGACGCGCGAGCAGATCAGCAAGGGCTTCCGAGTGCTGCGGGTGGGCCGGCTCTAGCGAGCCGGCTCAGATCTCCACGGTGCCCGAGAAGACGAGGTCGGCAGGGCCGCTGAGCGAGACGTGCTCGCCCTCCTCGACCGGGAACATCCGCACGCCGAGCGTGCCGCCGGGCACCTGCACGCGCCAGGCGTTCGGCGCGCCGGCTCCGGCCCAGTGGCGGGTGGCGAGGGCCGCCGCCGCCGCGCCGGTGCCGCAGGACAGCGTCTCACCGCTGCCGCGCTCGTGCACGCGCATGCTGATCCGGCCCACCCCGTCCTGCACGAGCGGATCCCCCGGCAGGACGAGCTCGACGTTGGCGCCCTCCGCCGGTGCGGGATCGAGCTGCGGGATGTAGGTCAGGTCTGCGGCGGCGAGCTCGTCGTCATCCGCCACCGCGATCACCACGTGCGGGTTCGGCACGCTGATGCTGATGCCAGGACGGGCGACCGGGACGTCCTTCACGTGCACCAGCGGCTCGGCGGAGTCGAGCGTCCAGCGGCCGAGGTCCACGGAGAACCCGACCGATGCTCGGTGCACGTCACGGACACCTCCGCGGGTGCCGATGGCGATGGTGCCGCCGCCGGGGATCTCGGCGAGCCCCTCGTCGAGCAGGAAGGCGGTGAACACCCGGATGCCGTTGCCGCACATCTCGGCGATGCTGCCGTCCGCGTTCCGATAGTCCATGAACCACTCGGCATCCGGGTCCTCGGCGAGGGCCGCGGCACCCGCATCGATGCGGGCGGATCGGACGGCTCGGAGCACGCCATCGGCGCCGATGCCGAAGTGCCGATCGCAGAGCGCCGCGATCTGCGCGGGGGTCAGGTCGAGCTCACCGTCGGGATCGGCGATCAGCACGAAGTCGTTGCCGGTGCCGTGCCCCTTGGTGAACGGGATCGTGGTCATGCGGCCAGCCTATTGGCGAACTTCCGCACGCCCGCCGCTCGCCATGCTCGTCGGAGGGCGCGCGGGCCGGCGCTCATGCCGAGATGAACGCGTCGGCCGCCGCCACGAGGTCGCTCCGCTGGGAGTCGAGGCGGTGCGCGTCCCGATAGCGTCCGAACCACGACCGCTGCCGACGCACGTACCGCACGGTGAGCTGGACGGTCTCGGCGATCGCCTCGTCGACGCTCGAACGGCCCTCCAGCACGGAGACGGCCTGCGCGTAGCCGATGGCCCGCCGTGCGGTCGTGCCGAGAGCCTTGGGACCGAGCGACTCGACCTCGGCGATCAGGCCGTCCGCGAACATCCGCTCCACCCGGGCCGCCAAGGTCGCCTTGAGCGCCTCACGCTGATCGACCGGGACATCGAGCACGACCGTACGGATCGGCTCGGCCTGCTCTCTGCTCTCCTGCGGGAGCACAGCCGAGTACGGCCGACCGGTGATCTCGATCACCTCCAGCGCACGGACGATCCGGCGCCCGTTGGCGGCATCGATGGCGAGCGCGGCGGGCCGGTCGGTGTCGCGAAGCCGCGTCCAGAGCGCCGCCGATCCGAGCTCTGCCAGCTCCGCCTCGAGCCGCAGGCGCACCGCGGCGTCGGTGCCGGGGAAGTCGAGCGGCTGGGTCACGGACGAGATGTAGAGACCCGATCCGCCGACGAGCAGGGGGATGCTCCCCCGCGACCGGATGTCGGCGATCGCGGCACGCGCCGCGGCCTGATAGTCGGCGACGGTCGAGATCTCGGAGGGATCGAGGGTGTCGATCAGGTGATGGGCGATCCCGCGCCGCTCTGCCGGCGGCAGCTTGGCGGTGCCGATGTCCATCCCCCGGTAGAGCTGCATGGCATCGGCACCGACGATCTCGACGGTGCGGCCGCGGGACGCGAGGAGCTCCGCGAGGTCGAGGGAGAGCCCCGACTTGCCGGTCCCCGTCGGGCCGGCGACGACGATCAGGGGGTCGGCCGAGCTCACTGTCCCGGTCGGCGCAGCGGGATGCCCAGGGAGACGGGACGCCGGCTCGCGGTGGCCCCTGTGCCGGCTCCGCCTGCGGCAGGCGTCGGGACGCCGCAGGACTCCTGCTCCGCGCGATCCCAGGCGTCGCCCGCGCGGGTCGGCGTGATCCGCACTCCGGCGGGCGCGTCGGCGATGAGGTGGTACGGCGCCGCGTCGGTGACCACGGTGCGCACGAGATCGCCGGGCCGCGGCGCGATGCCGCCCTCGGCGATCGCGAAGTGCACGAGTCGCCCATCGCGCGCGCGCCCGGTGAGCCTGTGGGTGTCGGCGTCCTTCCGGCCGTCGGCGGACGAGACCAGCAGCTCCACCTCGCGGCCGACCTGCGCCCGATTCTCCTCCCAGGAGATGTGATCCTGCAGGGCCGCGAGCCGCTCGTAGCGCTCCTGCACGAGGGCCTTGGGGACCTGGTCGGGCAGGGTCGCAGCAGGCGTGCCCGGGCGGATCGAGTACTGGAAGGTGAAGGCGGAGGAGAACCGGGACTGCTCGACGACCCGCAGCGTCTCGGCGAAGTCCTCCTCGGTCTCGCCCGGGAAGCCCACGATGATGTCGGTCGTGATCGCGGCGTCCGGGATCCGGTCGCGGACCCGGTCCAGGATGCCGAGGAACCTCTCGGACCGGTAGGACCGGCGCATCGCCTTGAGAATGCGGTCGGAGCCGGATTGCAGCGGCATGTGCAGCTGCGGCATGACGGAGGGCGTCTCGGCCATCGCGTCGATGACGTCGTCGGTGAAGGCGGCGGGGTGCGGGCTGGTGAAGCGGATGCGCTGCAGTCCCTCGATCCGACCTGCCGCGCGCAGGAGCTTGGCGAAGGCACCGCGGTCACCGAACTCGACGCCGTAGGAGTTGACGTTCTGGCCGAGGAGGGTGACCTCGATGGCTCCGTCGTCGACGAGCGCCTGCACCTCGCTGAGGATCTCGCCCGGGCGGCGATCCTTCTCCTTGCCGCGGAGGCTGGGCACGATGCAGAAGGTGCAGGTGTTGTTGCAGCCGACGGAGACGGACACCCATCCGCTGTAGGTCGACTCCCGGCGGGTCGGCAGGGTGGAGGGGAAGACCTCGAGCGACTCGAGGATCTCGAGCTGAGCCTCGCCGTTGTGTCGAGCCCGCTCGAGCAGGGTGGGCAGGGAGCCCATGTTGTGGGTTCCGAACACCACATCGACCCATGGGGCCTTCTCGAGGATGACGTTCTTGTCCTTCTGCGCGAGACACCCGCCCACCGCGATCTGCATCCCCTCGTGACCGCGCTTGATCGACGCGAGCTGCCCGAGGTTGCCGTAGAGCTTGTTGTCGGCGTTCTCTCGGACGGCGCAGGTGTTGATGACGACGACGTCGGCCTCGACTCCGTCGGCGCGGACGTATCCGGCCGCCTCGAGCGATCCGCTCAGCCGCTCGGAGTCGTGCACATTCATCTGGCAGCCGAAGGTGCGCACCTCATAGGTGCGGACGGGAGCGGTCTGCACGGGGCGGTCGTCGAGCAGTGTCATGGTGCGCACCAGCCTAGATCGACCGCGACGAGCGGACAGGCAGGAAGAGGCCGCGGCCTCAGACCCGCGCTCGTGGCCTCAGGCCGGTTGCAGGTCGAGGGTCCAGGTGGCGGACCCCTCCTGCCCGTCGAGGGAGATGGTCGTCGTGGGGTCGACGTAGGTGCCCGTCATCGTGGCCGTGCCCTCATCGAAGACGATCGTGATGGTGAGGTCCTGGCCGTCGAGGCTCCAGATGTCGGTGTCGTCATCGAACGTGCCGTCGTTGTAGCTGAACGCGACACCGCCTCCGCTCTGGAAGGTGATCTGCCAGGTGTCGCCGTCGGAGTCCGTGCCGGCCCATGTCGTGCCCTCGATCGACGCGCTCGCCTCTTCGGACGACGATCCACCCGATGTGCCACCTGACGTGCCACCCGATGTGCCGCTGTCGGCTCCCGGGAGGGACGGCAGACCGATGCAGCCGGTGAGGCCGATGGTGATGATCGCCGAGAGGGCGAGGACTGCGAGAGATCGACGTCGCGTCATGGCTGAACGATATTCCGCCGAGCACCCGAGCGGAAGGCGCCATGCCCGGTCGGCGAAGGGCGAGGGTCGGTGAGGATCTCAGCGATGCGGATGCATGGCGGCGTCGACTGCGGCGCCCACCGTGTCGCCGCCGAACCCACGGCGGGACAGGAAGGAGTGCAGTCTGCGACGGACGGTGGCGTCGTCATAGCCGCTCAGCTGGCGGATGCGCTTCTCGGCGATCTCGGTGGCGCGCTCGCGTTCGCTGTCGCGCTCGAGCACGTCGAGCGCTTCGAGGTAGTCCTCCGCGGCGATGCCGCGACGCCGGAGCTCGGTCATGACGGCCGATCGGCCCTTGCCCTTCCGCTCCGACTCGACGCGCACGACCTCTTCGGCCAGACGCCGGTCATCCAGGTAATGCAGATCGCTCAGTCGGTCGATCTCGGCGAGCACGTCGTCCTCGGGGTAGCCGGTCGTGGTCAGCTTGTCGCTGAGCTCCTTGACCGACAGTCCGCGTCGGGCGAGCGCCGACTGGCTCACCACGCGGATGTCCTTCGTGGGTCGGGATGACGAGGTCTCATCCGCCTCGTCGTCGACGTCCGCCTCGCGGACGCTGCCGGCATCGGGGTCGGCATCGGGATCGGAATCGTTCGACGAGAACATCGTGCGCGACATCCGCGCGATGGCCGACATCGGATCGGCCGGCTCGACGTGATCCGACGAGGTGTCGGCGGGGACCGGCGCGACGACCGTGAGGCGCGGCCGCACGGGGACGCCGTCGGGTGCGGCCGGGAGCTCGCCGCCGTCTTCGGGCTCGGCGGAACGCGTGCCGAACAGCGGGATGACGGGGGCGAGCTCCTGACCTTCTGACATCAGGCGTTGACGACCTTGCGGGCTGCCAGCTTGGGCTCGATGGGAGTCGCCGCGGCCTCGGCCGGCGCTGCAGCGTCGATGGCGGCAGGAGCGGTCTCCTTGCCGACGCCCACACCGAGCTTGGTGAGGATCTTGAGCTCGATCTCCTTGGCGATGTCGGCGTTCTTGATGAGGAACGCGCGCGCGTTCTCCTTGCCCTGGCCGAGCTGGTCGCCCTCGTAGGTGTACCAGGAGCCCGACTTCTTGACGATGTTGTGCTCGACGCCGAAGTCGATGAGGCTGCCCTCTCGGCTGATGCCGATGCCGTAGAGGATGTCGAACTCGGCCTGCTTGAAGGGCGGCGCCATCTTGTTCTTGACGACCTTGACCCGGGTGCGGTTTCCGACGGCGTCGGTTCCCTCCTTGAGGGTCTCGATGCGGCGGATGTCGAGACGGACCGACGCGTAGAACTTGAGCGCCTTGCCACCGGCGGTGGTCTCGGGGCTGCCGAAGAACACGCCGATCTTCTCGCGGAGCTGGTTGATGAAGATGGCCGTGGTCTTGGTCTGGCTGAGACCACCGGTCAGCTTGCGCAGCGCCTGCGACATGAGTCGGGCCTGGAGACCGACGTGCGAGTCGCCCATGTCGCCCTCGAGCTCGACGCGCGGCACAAGGGCGGCGACGGAGTCGATGACGACGAGGTCGATGGATCCGGAGCGGACCAGCATGTCGGCGATCTCGAGCGCCTGCTCACCCGTGTCGGGCTGGGAGACCAGGAGGGCGTCGATGTCGACGCCGAGCTTCTTGGCGTATTCGGGGTCGAGCGCGTGCTCGGCGTCGATGAACGCCGCGATGCCGCCTGCGCGCTGCGCGTTGGCGATGGCGTGCAGGGTGAGCGTGGTCTTTCCGGACGACTCCGGACCGTAGATCTCGACGATGCGGCCGCGCGGGAGGCCTCCGATGCCGAGTGCGACATCGAGTGCGATGGAGCCGGTCGGGATGACCTCGATCGGTGCGCGCTCGTCGCTGCCGAGCCGCATCACCGAGCCCTTGCCGAACTGGCGGTCGATCTGAGCGAGAGCGGTCTCGAGGGCCTTCTCGCGGTCTGCTGCTGACGGCATGATGTCTCCTGTTTCGTGTCGTAATCGGCGCCTATAGGCTGTCGTCCCCCGAGCGCTCCCAGGGGTGGGAGGTCGCTCGGCACTGCGACAAGGCTGTTGAGTTGTGCGGCTGCGCGACTGGTGAGCACGGTGTCCGCGGCAGGTCGTCCCGGTGGGTTCTCCCTGTTGCTCCGAACGTACGCGGAGCCTCCGACATTGACCGGAGGCCACGACATTCGGTGGAGAATCTCGGAATTCGCCGCCTGTTGAGGACAGTACGCCGATCGAACACAGCTTCGACAGAGGCGGGCGGCGTGTCGACGCCAACTCGAATACGCCGCGGACGCGCGCCCGGTGGCCGGGATCGCGTCAGGTGCCGTGGCGGCTAGGCGGGCGAGCGCTGACCGCGACCGTGCCAGCGCTCGCGCGGCACGTCGCTGGAGCGGCACAGCTCCGTCCAGACCTCGGCTGCGGGCACGCCGGCGTCGAGCGCCTGCTGCGGCGTGCGGCCGTCGAGTCCGTCCACGACGAGGTCGCGCACCAGCGCTCGGCCGAGGCTGTCCCCGAACTCCTCGGTGACGGCGAGGCGGAACTCACTCAGGCGCATCCATCCACGTTAAACGACGAAGGAGCCCCGCATGCAGCGGGGCTCCTTCGGAGTCGGATGTGCGACTAGCGCGCGACCAGATCGGCGTCGAAGTCGAACGACGAGTCTCCGCCGAACTGCCGACCGAAGTCGGCGGGGAGGGCGTCGGGCACGTCGATGCCCTCGATGACGGCGAGACGGTCGCCCACCTCGCGCATGATGACCGAGATGGGGGTGTCGAGCGCGTCGGCGACCGATGCGAGGATCTCGGAGGAGGCCTCCTTCTGACCGCGCTCCACTTCGCTGAGGTAGCCGAGCGCGACGCTCGCGCGGCTCGCGACCTGGCGGAGGGTGCGTCCCTTCTGCAGACGGAAGTCTCGCAGAACGTCGCCCAGCTCCTGTCGAACTAGGACCATGTGACCCTCCTCACGTGTGATGCTGCGGCTGATGGGAGCTCGGGTTGGGAAACGATATCCCACCCGTCCTGATGAGACACGTTCAAATCTAATGACGCGTCGTGAGTATTGCGTGTGAACACGTGAGATGTAACCTGACGGAAACTTGCGCTATTCCGACTCAACCTGTGTCGGGACTGGGAGATCGAGGGCATCGACGAGCGCCCTCTCGCTGAGCCGCTCCCACACCAGCTCGAGTGCCGCCTCCACCGTCCGAACGCGGACATGGCCGCGGTCGCCAGCCAGGAAGAGACCGCGCACCTCGCTGCCGGTCGACGTGACGACCGCCACGTACACCTCCCCCACCGCATGCCCGTCCTGTGGCTCGGGTCCCGCCACCCCGGTCGTCGCGACGCCGTAGTCCGAGCCGCACAGCTCGCGGACACCCGCCGCCATCTCCACGGCCACATCGGGATGCACGGCGCCGTGCTCGGCCAGCAGGGATTCGTCCACGCGCAGCAGGTCGTGCTTGAGGTCGGTCGCATAGGCGATGAGGCCACCGCGCAGCACGGCCGACGCCCCCGGCACGTCGACGAGGGCCGAGGCCACGAGCCCGCCCGTCAACGATTCCGCGGTCGCGATGCTCAGACCGCGCTCCTGCATGGCCCGCACGATGTCGGCGGCCCGCCCGCCGGTCCTGGCGTCGCTCCCGGACCCGATCGCGCCGTCGCTCATCGCGCCGATGCTCATCGTCCCGTCGCCCTGCTGCTGGCATTGTGCCGATAGGCCTGGACGAGGTAGTCGATGCCGGTCACGACGGTGAGCACGACCGCTATCGACATGAGCGCCACGTCGGCGCCCATGATCCAGGGCACGGCGCCCGGTGCGCCCATCGCCTGAGCGGTGCCGGCGAAGGGGGCGAGGGCGGCGGAGATCGCGACCGACTGCGCGACGGTCTTCAGCTTGCCTCCGCGGGAGGCCGGGATCACCCGGTCCCTCAGCAGGCTGAACCGCATCACGGTGATGCCGATCTCGCGGACGAGCACCACGATGGTTACCCACCACGGCAGCTCGCCGATGATGCTCAGCGACACGAGTGCTCCGCCGGTGAGGACCTTGTCCGCGATCGGATCGAGGATGATGCCGACGTCGGTGACCAGGTTGCGGCGTCGGGCGACCTGGCCATCGACCCCATCGGTGGCGATCGCCAGCACGAACAGCACCGTCGCGACCCAGCGGAGGGTGACATCCTGTCCGCCGTCGATGAGCACCAGCCAGATGAAGACCGGCGCGAGCAGGATGCGGGCGATGGTGATGAGGTTGGCCAGATTGCCGTCGCTGGCCTTGCCGTCACCCTTCTCGATGACGCGGCCGCGAGCCCGTTCGACGACCTCCGCGCGGGCGCGGCGCGCAGTCTCCCTGGCTCGCTCTCGGGCGTCTCCGCCGTCGCTCCGCGACACCTGCTGCTCCCGACCGCTCGGCCATGCCGTTGCCGGCTCGGCGCATCATTGGTGAGTCCAGACTAGTTGACGGGCCGCTCATCGACCGCTGGGAGAACGACCCCGGCCGCGCCGTCACAGCGCGTCCGAGAGCGCTGTGCGCGAGCCGCAGCCGAGCTCAGTCGCGGCGGGCTCAGTCGCGGCCGGTCAGCCCCCACATGTCCTCGTCCGACTCGGCCTCGACGACCTCGAGGCCGGCATACATCTCGTCGACGGCGTCGAGCGTCGGCTGCTGCGCCGCCGCCGGCTTCGCACTCCCGCCAGCGGACGGGGCACCTGAGGAGCCGGCGCCCGTCGTGCTGCCGTTGCGGATGCCGGCGAGCACGCCGGGCAGTCCTTCGGGCTGGACGAGCACGTCGCGCGCCTTGGAGCCCTCCGACGGGCCGACGATGTTGCGCGACTCCATGAGGTCCATCAGGCGCCCGGCCTTCGCGAAGCCGACGCGCAGCTTGCGCTGCAGCATCGATGTGGAGCCGAACTGACTGGTCACGACGAGCTCGATGGCGGCGACCAGCAGGTCGAAGTCGTCGCCGATGTCGGCGTCGATCTCCTTCTTCTCGACCACGACCGCGACGTCCTCGCGATAGTCGGGGCGCGCCTGCTTGGTGCAGTGCTCGACGACGCGGGCGATCTCGGCCTCGTTGACCCATGCGCCCTGCACGCGGATGGCCTTGGAGGCGCCGCTGGGCAGGAAGAGCCCGTCGCCCTGGCCGATGAGCTTGTCGGCGCCGGGCTGATCGAGGATGACCCGGGAGTCGGTGACGCTGGTCACCGCGAAGGCGAGGCGGGACGGCACGTTGGCCTTGATCAGGCCGGTGACGACGTCGACGCTCGGGCGCTGCGTGGCGAGCACGAGGTGGATGCCGGATGCGCGCGCGAGCTGCGTGATGCGCACGATCGAGTCCTCGACGTCGCGCGGGGCGACCATCATCAGGTCGGCGAGCTCGTCGACCACGACCAGCAGGTACGGGTATGGCTTGAGCACGCGCTCGCTGCCCGGGGGCAGGACGACCTCCTTCGCCACGATCGCGGCGTTGAAGTCGTCGATGTGCCGGAAGCCGAACGACTCGAGGTCGTCGTAGCGCATGTCCATCTCCTTCACGACCCACTGCAGCGCTTCGGCCGCCTTCTTGGGGTTCGTGATGATGGGCGTGATCAGGTGCGGCACTCCGGCGTATGCCGTGAGCTCGACGCGCTTGGGGTCGATGAGGATCATCCGCACCTCGTCGGGCGTCGCCCGCATGAGCAGGCTCGTGACCATCGAGTTGACGAAGGACGACTTGCCCGCGCCTGTCGATCCGGCGACCAGGAGATGGGGCATCTTGGCGAGATTCGCGACGACGAAGCCGCCCTCGACGTCCTTGCCGACGCCGATGGTCATGGGATGCGCGCTCTTGGTGGCGGCCGCGGAGCGCAGCACGTCACCGAGGGCGACCGTCTCGCGGTCGGGGTTCGGGATCTCGATGCCGATCGCGCTCTTGCCCGGGATGGGCGAGAGGATGCGGACCTCGTTGCTCGCGACGGCGTAGGAGATGTTCTTGGCGAGGGCGGTGACTCGCTCGACCTTGACGCCGGGCCCGACCTCGATCTCGTAGCGGGTGACCGTGGGACCGCGGGAGAAGCCGGTGACGGTCGCGTCGACGTTGAACTGGCTCATCACGTTGGTGATCGCCTGCTTGACCTCCTCGTTGGCGGCCGTCGCCTCCTTGGGAGGCGGGCCCTGCGAGAGGGAGTTGACCGGGGGAAGCCGGTACTTGCCGTTGGGGATGGGCGTCGCCATCCGATCGACCGCGATGGTCTCCCCCGCGCCGGCGGCGGGGATGAGGATGGCGGTGGCCGCGATGTCGTCCTCGCGGATGCCGGTGGCGCCGACGGACAGCTCGCCGGTCACCCGGTCCACTGCGCGCTCGGCCTTGAGCATGTCCTCGAACAGCTCGATCCCGAAGTCGCCGCTGTCGCTCTGGTCGTCGGCGGGACCTGAGCCGGGGATGGCACCCGAGACCCCTCCCGTGAGACCGCCGGCCACGGCCGGGCCCGTGTGCGGCGCGTTGAGCGGGCTGAAGATGTCGGTCGCCGACGTGCCCACGATCGGGGTGTCGTAGGCGGGCTCGGCCTCGCGCTTCTTGCCGCGGCGCCACCACGGCAGGTTGTCGGGGTCGGGCTCGGAATCGATCGTGAAGTCGGGGATGGCGGTGGTCGTCGCTCCGGAGCCGGTGCTGCGCGCAGCGCGGCCTCGTGGCGCGGGCTCCGGCTCGGGCGCCTCGGCACCGAAGAGGTAGTTGTAGAGCTCCTCCAGGCGCTGGCCGACCCGGTTCGGCGGAGTGCGGGTGATGATGAAGACCGAGAGCAGGGCCAGCGCGCTCATCACGATGGTCGCCCCGACGGGCGTGATGGCCGAGGTGAGGAAGTCGGCCACGACCCAGCCGAAGACTCCGCCGCCCTGCGCGAGCGTGTCGATGCCCTCCCACGGGAGCGGTGTCCCGCCGTAGATGTGGCAGATGCCGGCCATGGAGACCAGCAGGATGGCAAGGCCGATCCCGATGCGTCCGTTGTCGTTGACGGAGCTCGGGTGACGGAACAGCCAGATCGAGAAGACGAAGAGGATGACGGGCAGCGCGAACGCGACGCGGCCGATCAGCCCGCCGAAGGTCCACATGTCGAGGGTGATCGCGATGGGCTTGCCGACGCCGAACCATTCGACGAAGGCGCCGATGACGGCGAGCACCAGGAGCAGGAACGGGATCCCGTCGCGGCGCTCCTCCTTGGCGAGCGACTCGGGGCCCATGGCGCGGGCGGCTGCGCCGGCGACGTGGGCGAGGCCCAGCCAGGCGCGGGCGATGAGGCCCTGCTCCTCCTGGACGACCGGATACTTCTTGGTGCGCGACGAGGTGGCGTTGGCGCGCGTGCCGGAGCCCGTGCGCGCCGAGCCGGTGCGGGTGGTGCCGGTCGATCGCGCCGCGTTCGTCGTCTTCTTCGCACCCGTGCCCGTTGTGCGGGCACGACTGGGAGACCTGCCACTCTGAGCCATTCGGCCACGATACGTCGGGGGCGCGACACGGACCGGGTGACACGCAGCGGTCCTCGGAGGATCACTCCGAAGGACGGCGAATCAGGCCCCCATCAGGCCCGCGGCGACTCCCCCACGACCGGAGGGCGCCGCTCAGTTCAGGCTGCGGACCATGACGTCGGAGGTCTCGCCGGAGCTCAGCACGGTGAACCCCTCGCTGCGATAGAGCCGCTGGGCGAAGTTGCCGTGCTCGACGCTGAGGCTGATCCGGGCGTGACCCGACTCGGCCGCCTTGCGGAGCAGTCCCTGCAGCAGCGCCCGCCCGACGCCGCGCGCTCGCCACATCGGTCGCACGCCGAGGGTCAGTTCCGGCACGCCCGCGGTCACGTAGCCGAAGCCGGGGCGGTCCGCCGACATGAGCCGGTACCACGCGGCGCCGATGACCTCGCCCTCCGGCGTCTCGGCCACCAGGCCGCCGTCTCCCGGACGGGGCCAGCCCGCCACGTAGCGGCTGCGGACCGGGTGCGAGAGCACGTTGACCCGCGGCTCGATGCGGTTCGAATTCCAGTTGGCGGCCTCGACGAGGGCCTCGCTGAGCGCGAGAGTGTCTGCAGGACCGGCGTCCCGGATCTGAAATCCGCTCACGATGCAACTCTGCCACACGCGGAACCGCGGGATGATGCCCCGATCAGGCAATTCACCCGCTCGCACGAGCCGGGCAACCGCCTCGCCGATGCCCGGTGACCCGACGGTCAGTAGCGCAGGGCGTCGATCACCTTCACCCGCACCGCGACGAGGGCGGGGATCAAGCCGGCCAGCGCTCCGACGGCCGTGGCTGCCGCGAGGCCGACGAAGGCCGCGGAGGTCGGGAAGGCCGGAACATCCGCCACCCCCTGGCTGATGAAGCCTTCGGTGATCGGGTTCTTGATCAGCAGGATCGCCAGCATGACCCCGACCACTCCGGCAGCGACCGTCGCCACGACGCTCTCCATCATCACCGCGAAGAACACCCGGCCGGCGGTCGCGCCGAAGGTGCGGCGGATGCCGATCTCCCGGATCCTCGTTCGGACCGTGACGAGGGCGATGTTCACGAGTCCGAGGGCACCGAGCAGAAGCACCAGCAGCGCGATGCCGCCGACGATGAGCTGCACCTGGGCCAGCGACTGCGCGTTCTGCTCGGCGAAGTCCTGGCGGTACGACTGCACCTGGACGCCGTCGCCGAGTTGAGCGCCCATGTCGTCGGCGATGCGAGTGCCGAGCTGGTCGGACACGTCGGGCGGCAGCCAGGCCTCGAACTGCGGCGGGCCGTACTGCTCAGCCGCGCCGGGCTCCGCGAGCAGCGCCGCCTGGTCGGCGAGCATGTACATCGAGGGATCCACCTCGTACGTGTACGACGGGACCACGCCGACGACGACCGCCGTGGTGTCCTGTCGCCCTGGCAGGACGACGGTGGGGTGGGTACGCAGGTCGGGCTTGCCGATCCGCTCCCAGAAGCGCTCGTTCACCACGAGCGCGGGCGCGAGCCGTGTCTCATCCGATTCGGTGAACCAGTGCCCGCTCACGAGCTTGATCCGATGCATCTCGGCGAACGGCACGTCGACGGTCTGCACCTGGACGGACTGCTTGCCGTCGACGAAGCGGACGATCTGCGACGTGTAGCCGTGCTCGCTGGCGTAGTCCACGCCGTAGCGATCGACGGCCTCGTCGAAAGCGCCGCGCAGCGCAGTCGCGTCGATGACGCTCCCATCGTCGGTGAACGCGCTGATCGACATGGTCGCCGCGCGCCCGCCCTGCTGCTCGCTCTGCTCGCGCAGTGTCTGCTCGGCGATCCCGCCCGCCGCCACCACAGCGGTCAGGGCAGCGACGGCCACACCGACGCCGATCAGTGAGAGCAGCACGCGGCCGCGGTGCACCCGCAGCTCCGACCACGCCTCGGAGACCGCCCCGACCAGGTTGGTCAGCAGGCGGCTGACGAAGCCGCCGTTCACGCGGGCACCACCGGCCGGGTCAGGGTGGTGGTGAGGTGGCCGGCGTCGAGGCGGTAGTGGCGATCGGCCCGGGCGGCGATGTTGGGATCGTGGGTGATGGTCACGAGGGCGGCATCGGTGCGCGCGGCGACCCCTTCGAGCAGCTCCATCACCGACTGCCCGGTGTCGAGGTCGAGCGCTCCCGTCGGCTCGTCGGCGAGGATCAGCTGCGGTCGGCGCACGAGCGCGCGTGCGATGGCGACGCGCTGCTGCTCACCGCCGGAGAGCCGGTCGGGCGTCGAGTCGAGCCGATGGCCGAGGCCCACGCTCTCGAGCATCTCGGTGGCGATCGCCTTCCGTCGCCAGAAGTCGCGGCCGGAGTCGTAGAGCAGCGGCGTCATCACGTTCTCGAGGGCGGTGCGCCTCGCGAGCAGGTTGAACTGCTGGAAGACGAATCCGATCCGCTGTCCCCGGATCCGATCGCGGATGCTCGAGCTGAACCTCCGCGCGTCGCGCTCGTCGAAGTGCACGGTTCCCTCGCTCGGAGAATCGATCAGCCCGAGGATGTTCATCAGGGTCGACTTGCCCGAGCCCGATCGGCCGACGATCGAGACCCGATCGCCTCCGTCCACCTCGAAGTCGATCCCCGAGAGGATCGTCAGCCGCCCTCCGTCGGGCAGGGTGACCACCCGGGTGACCCCGTCGAGTCGGATGATGCTCATTTGGCGATGACGCCGGTGTCGGAGCAGGTGATGTTGCCCGAGCCGTCGTCGAAGCAGCCGCCGCCGACGTCGATCGGGGCGTTGGCGTTGGGGGTGAACTGCAGGATCGCCTGGCCCTCGTCGAGCCCGCTGACCACCTGCACCATGGTGCCGTCGGTCAGGCCGAGGGTGACGTCGCGCTGCTCGGTGCTGCCGTCCTCGAGCACGGCGTAGACGACGCCGGTCTGCGCTCCGCCGTCGACCGCGGTGGTGGGGATGGTGAGGACGTTCTCGGCGGAGCCCGCCGGGATGGTGATCGTGGCGGTCAGGCCCGAGAACACCTTGACGTCGCCGGGAACCGCGCAGCGCACCGTCGCGCTGCCGCCCGTCGATCCGCTGCCGTCGCCCGTTCCCCCTCCCGTTCCCGAGTCGGTCTGTCCGGCGAGCGGGCTGGTGATGCTGAGCCCGGTGCAGGTGAACGGGGCGGGCCCGCCGGCGATGGTCACGGACGCCTCGGTCGGCTGATCCAGCAGCCGGTACTGCTGCTGAGGGCTGAGCGAGCCGGAGACCGAGAAGGTCGGCGGCGCGACCTGACCGGTGGTGTCGCCGATGTTCACGGCCTGTCCGTGCAGCACGGTGAGCGAGCTGAGCACGCCCGCAGCAGGCGCGAAGACCTTCGCGTAGGTGATGACCGGCTTGGGCTGGGTGACGGTCGGGTTGCCCATGGCGTCGGTCGACTCCACCGGGTCCTGCACGGTCTCGACCTTGATGTCGTAGATCTTGTCGCCCGCTGCGACAGTGGCGCCCTGCTGGATGAAGATCTCGTCCACGGTCCCCGCCCCGGTGGAGCGGACCGGCACGGCGGCGTCCGCGGAGACGGTGCCGTCGAGGGTCACGTCGTTGACGATGGTGCCGATCACGGCGGTCACCTGCGGATCGGTGATCGATCCGGTGGGAACCGCGGGCCCGTCGCCCGCAGCCGGGTCGGCGAAGAACGCGACCTTCACGAGGGCGACGGCGATCGCCGCGAACACGACGAGCCGAAGGATCGGGAAGACCCACTTGCGCCAGACGCCCACTGGGCACTCCACTTCTCCGGCGCCGGGGCAGCACCGTCAAGCCCAGACACTATGAGATGCGGAAGAACCTCGGCGTCAGCGCCACGGTTGAGCAGGTCATCCCAGCGGATGATTCCGACACGCCGACGGGGCCCAGACGACGCGCCGCCGTGACCCCGTCGAAACCTCATCCGGATAGCGTTGAGGCACCCACGCACCGCAGCTCCCCTTCGCTCCGTCTCCGTTCCCCTGCCGCCAGCCTCACAAGCTCACCCACTTGGACTGACACCTATGGCCAAACACCGCCGTCGCGCAGCCGTCATCACCATCAAGACGGCCGCCGTCGCCGGGATCGTCCTGCTGCTCGGCGGCCTGGGCATCACCGCGTACGCGTTCACGCTCTCGCAGTCCTTCGACAACGGGCGGACGGTGATCGACAGCGCCTTCCCGAGCGACGAGCTGCGCCCCGCGGCGCTCGGCGGCACGGCCGGGAACGCGCAGAACATCCTGCTCCTGGGCGCCGACGAGGCGGGCTGGGACGCATCCGATGGCGAGGCCGGAGCGACGCTCGACGGTCAGCGCTCGGACACGATCATCGTCCTGCACGTCCCCGCCAGCCGCACGCACATCTACGCGATCTCGATCCTCCGCGACAGCTGGGTCGACATCCCTGGGCACGGGATGAACAAGATCAACGCAGCGCTCGCCCTGGGAGGCATCCCGCTCATGGTGCAGACGGTCGAGACGCTGCTGGACGTCCGGATGGATCACGTCGCCGCCGTCTCATTCGAGGGCTTCGAGGGGCTCACCGACGCCCTCGGCGGGGTGAGCGTCGACAACACCGTCGCCTTCGAGGCGGACGGCGAGACGTTCGCCGTCGGCACCCAGCTGCTCGACGGCGAGGAGGCGCTCGCCTACGTGCGGGGCCGCTCGGAGTTCCCCGATGGCGACATCCAGCGGGTCAAGAACCAGCAGGCGTACATCAAAGGCGTGCTGCGCGGGATCCTCACCCCGGAGACGCTGCTCAACCCGACGACGCTGTCCGCCCTGGTCTCGTCGATCACGCCGTTCGTGCAGGTCGATGCCGACATGAACTCGACCTACATCTCCGGGCTGGCGCTCGAGCTGCGGTCGGTGCGATCGGGCGACATCACGTTCTCGACGGCGCCGATCTCGGGCCCCGCCACATCGGACGACGGCCAGGCGATCCTCGAGCTCGACGACGCGGGCATGGCCGAGCTCGAGAACGCGCTCAAGACGGACACCTTCGACCTGCTCGACCGCTAGCCGGCGCCTCGCCAGCTGCCGCCTCGCGCTGTCCGGGTGTCCTCGCGCGGTGGGTATGCGGACCGCGCGAGGACGTGCGTACCGCGCGAGCCGAGCGCTCGGAGCGGCGGCCCTGGCGGCTAGGCCGTGATGACGATGGGGACGATCATCGGTCGCCGGCGGTGCTGGGTGTTGACCCACCGGCCGACGGTGCGGCGGACGACCTGCGAGAGCGCGTGGGCGTCGCGGGTGCCGTTGCCGGCCGCCTCCTGCAGCGCCTGGGTGATCTTGGGGATGACAGCGTCGAAGACCTTGTCGTCCTCGGCGTAGCCGCGGGCGTGGATCTCGGGGCCGACGACGATGCGGCCGGTGACCGGGTCGACGACGGTGAAGATCGTGATGAAGCCCTCTTCGGCGAGGATGCGGCGGTCCTTGAGGTCCGCGTCGCTGATCTCGCCGACCGAGGAGCCGTCGACGTAGACGTAGCCGAGGTCCCACTGGCCGGCCACCCGGGCGACGCCGTCCTTGAGGTCGACGACCGCGCCGTTCTCGACGATGATCGTGTTCTTCTCGGGGATGCCGGTGTCCTGCGCGAGCTGGGCGTTCGCGACCAGGTGGCGGTACTCGCCGTGCACGGGCATGACATTCTTCGGCTTGAGGATGTTGTAGCAGTAGAGCAGCTCGCCGGCGGCGGCATGGCCCGAGACGTGCACCTTGGCGTTCGCCTTGTGCACGACGTTGGCGCCGAGCTTCGTCAGGCCGTTGATGACGCGGTAGACGGCGTTCTCGTTGCCGGGGATGAGGCTCGAGGCGAGGATGACGGTGTCGCCTTGACCGATCTCGATCTGATGCTCGAGGTTGGCCATCCGAGCGAGGACGGCCATCGGCTCGCCCTGCGATCCGGTGGACATGTAGACGATCTGGTCGTCGCGCAGGTCCGCGGCCTTCTTCGCGTCGATCAGCACGCCATCCGGCACGTGCAGGTATCCGAGCTGCGAGGCGATGCCCATGTTGCGCACCATGCTGCGCCCGATCAGGGCCACCTTGCGCTTGTTGGCGACGGCTGCGTCGAGCACCTGCTGCACGCGGTGCACGTGGCTGGAGAAGCTGGCCACGATGACGCGGCGCGGGGCGCGGGAGATGACGTCCTGCAGGACCGGTCCGATGGATCGCTCCAGGGCGGTGAAGCCTGGCACGTCGGCGTTGGTGGAGTCGACGAGGAACAGGTCGACCCCCGCCTCGCCGAGGCGGGCGAACGCCCGTAGGTCGGTCAGTCGGTTGTCCAGCGGCAGCTGATCCATCTTGAAGTCGCCCGTGTGGAGGACCACTCCGGCGGGCGTCTTGATCGCCACGGCGAGCGCGTCGGGAATGGAGTGGTTGACGGCGACGAACTCCAGCTCGAAGGGACCGACCTGCTCGGTCTGCCCCTCCTTGACGGTGAGGCTGTATGGAGTGATCCGGTGCTCCTTGAGCTTCGCCTCGACGAGGGCGAGCGTCAGGCCGCTGCCGATCAGCGGGATGTCATTGCGCAGGCGGAGCAGGTAGGGCACGGCGCCGATGTGGTCCTCGTGGCCGTGGGTGAGCACGATGCCCAGCACGTCGTCGAGTCGGTCACGGACGGGGGCGAAGTCGGGCAGGATCAGGTCGACGCCGGGCTGGTCCGCCTCGGGGAAGAGCACGCCGCAGTCGACGATCAGCAGCTTGCCGCCGAACTCGAAGAGCGTCATGTTGCGGCCGATCTCGCCGAGACCGCCGATCGGGGTGACCCGGAGCGCTGCGGGGTCGAGGGCGGGCGGGGCGTAGACGGTGTCGGACATGTGCTCCTCTTTCGGGCCGATTCCTGTGGGCCCTGATGGTGGCGTCCTCTTCGGACGCCGATGGCCGCCTCGAGGCGGTTGTGACGTCTAACGGGTGGTGCCGGCCACCTTCGGCAGGGCACCGCCGGCCGCCGCGTTGCGGTCGGGTCGGAAGTTCTTGAAGCTCACGCCGGGGATGTCGCGCACGAGGTCGATCTCGTCCTCGATGAGTGCGGCCTCCCACTCCTCGGGTCCGACGAGCGGCAGCCGAACGCGGGGCGATCCGATCCGTCCGAGGCCGTGCAGGATGTACTTCGCCGCAACCGTCCCGGGCACGTGGGTCATGGTGGCGCGGACCAGGGGCTCGAGCGACTTGTGGGCGGCGGTCGCCGTGGCGAGGTCGCCCGCGTTCACCGCATCCACCATGGCCCGGTACGGCGACGGCGCGATGTTGGCCGTGACGCCGATCAGGCCGGATGCGCCGATCGCGAGGTGGGGAAGCACGTTGGCGTCGTCGCCCGAGAAGTAGAGCAGGTCGGTCTGGTTCAGAACGCGGCTGACCTCGCTGAAGTCGCCCTTGGCGTCCTTGATCGCCAGCACGTTGGGGTGCTTGGAGATGCGCAGGATGGTCTCGTACTTGATCGGAACGCCCGTGCGGCCGGGGATGTCGTAGAGGATGACCGGCAGGTCGGTGGAGTCCGCGACCATCCGGAAGTGGGTGAGGATGCCCGCCTGGGTCGGCTTGTTGTAGTACGGCGTGACGATCATGATGCCGTCGGCGCCGGCCTTCTCGCTCTTCTTGTAGAGCTCGATGGCGTGCGCGGTCTCGTTGGAACCGCCGCCCGTGATCACCTTCGCCCGGCCCGCTGCGACGTCCTTGCCGATCTCGATCAGCCGGACCTTCTCGGGGTCGGTGAGCGTGCTGGTCTCCCCCGTGGTGCCGGTGACGACGAGGCCGTCGGCCCCGGCGGAGATGACGTCGTCCATGTGCTTCTCGACGCCGGCCCAGTCGACCTCTCCGTCCGAGGTGAACGGGGTCACCAGGGCGACGAGCACCTGGCCGAAGGGATTGTCCTGCGCTAACACGTCGTCAAGGCTAGCGGTCCGGCCGATCCTCCCCGAGCGGATCGAGCTCGCTGGCGATCACGCAAGCGGAGATCGGCCGTTTTGGGCCCGTTCGACCGCCGATTCAGCCCCAAGTCCGCTTGCGCGTACCGCGCCGCCGCGATCCGGGTCCGGAATGGAGGTGATCCCCCTGTTCGATGATGGCGAGGATGGCCGCCTCGATCTGCGGCCACCCGAACAGCACCTGCTGGTAGCCGTAGCGCTCGGTGCGATAGCCGGCTGCCGTTGAGACGGCATCCCGTCGGCGGTCGTTGCTCACTCCGGCCGGGTCGCCATGGGTCGCGCCGTCGAGTTCGATGACGAGACGGTCCCCGACGAGGAGGTCGACGCGACCTACGCCCTCGATCCGGTGCTGTGATCGAGCCGGAATGCCCATGCGATGCAGGCGCCATCTCATCAGGGATTCGAGGCCACTGTCGGCTTTCGTGTCGACGAAATCGAGCACGTCTCTCCCTTCCGGCCAGAGCTCACGCAGGAGGTTCAGCTCATATTCGCCGACCATGCGCCGACTGGGATGCATCGCGGACTCGATCACGACGAGTGCACCTTCCGGCCCCTGACACCGCCCGATGTCGCGGATGGCGTCGCCGAGCGGCAGCCGACGCCGATGTCGGCCGAACGCCTGCCCACCTGACCAATGGACGGTGACTCCGGTGCAGGCTGCATGGTCGAAGGCGTGGAAGTCGGGTGGCACCGACAGATGATCGCCGTCGAACGGCATCGTCCACAGCCCGTAGGACGCCGCGACGGAGACGCAGCCGAGACGACCCCCGTGCTGGAGCGCGTGCCGTTCGCTCCGGCTCAGCGATGGCAGGGCGTAGACGCCGATCCGCGGTCGCGTCATGTCGCCTCCGGTCAGTGCCGCCGCTATCGACCGCCGACTGAAGCCCGCCATCCGCAACTCGGCGGCGCGGGCGACGCCATCGAGGGACGAACACAGGGCGGCCGGCGTATCCACGGGCACAGCCTGGTGAGGTGCAGATTATCGGCGCGAGCTATTTCGCGATCCGTGGAGAAACCAGCCGACGACCCACCTGTGGAGGGATGGTCCTTTGGAGTGCCCGCTGGTGTACGCGGAAGCGGATTTCGCGCCTCTCAAGGCGTTTCGACGGCCGAAACAGCCGCAAGTCCGCTTGCGTGTACGCGTACCGCCGAACGCCGATCGGGTTAGGGGGCGACGCGGCCGTTGCCGTTGAAGGCGTCGTAGGTGAGCGGCATCTCGGCGGCCCAGAGGGTCTCCATCTGCTCGGCGACCATCTCGATCTCGCGCTGCGGGAACGACGGGAAGTGCGTGTCCTCGCGCTTGGTGCGCAGGGAGAGGAAGTTCATCAGCGCGCGGGCGTTCATCGTCACGTACATCGACGAGTACAGGTTGAGCGGCAGCACGATGCGGGCGACCTCTCGTGCGACGCCCGCCTCGAGCATGCGCTGATACGACTCGTACGCGTGGATGCTGACGGCCTTGGTCTGCTCCTCGACCAGCTCGGTCATCTCGGGCGTGCCGTCCTCGAACACGTAGGCGCCGGGCTTGCCGACCTGGATCAGCTTCCGCTCGGCACCCGGGACGTAGAAGACGGGACCCAGCTGGCGGTAGCGGCCCGACTCCTCGTTGTAGGAGGCGATCCTGTGCCGCATGAACTCCCGGAAGACAAAGATCGGCGCCTGCACGTAGAAGGTAAGCGAGTTGTGCTCGAAGGGCGACCCGTGCCGGTCGCGCATCAGGTAGTTGATCAGACCGCGATCGCGATCGGTCGCCGAGGTGCCGGCGGCCGCGTTCTCCAGGGTCTGCTCCCCCTGCGTCGACACGCGCGCCGCGAACAGCACGTCGGAGTCGTGAGCGCTCGAGCGCACGAGCTCCACGGTCATGTCGCTGCGGAATCGGATCTCGGTCGTCGTCTCTGCGATCGCGTCGGCTGCCACGGCTTCACCCTAAGCCCGCGTAACCCACCGTCATCAAGACCCTGACCGCACGCGTGTCTACTACCGTCCGAGCATGCAGCTCCCTCTCGCGCTCGCCGTCCTGGGCGGACTCATCGCCATCTCGGCTGCCGTCGGCCTGCTGCTGAAAGCCGCGTCAGGCCGCGTCCGGGTCGGTGCAGCCGACTCTCGCCCGCTCGTCCATCCCGATCAGCTGGGTGTCGGGATCGCCTTCGGATCGTCGGCCACCCTCGTGCAGTTCTCCACCGCGTTCTGCGCTCAGTGCCCCGCGACCCGGAGGCTGCTCGCCGAGCTCGCGGGAAATGACGGCGTCCGCCATGTCGAAGTCGATGTGACGGACGACCTCGCGCTCGCGGACAGGTTCGCGATCCGCCAGACACCGACGACCCTGCTGCTCGACGGCGACGGAAGGCAGGTCGCCCGGATCGGCGGCCCGCCGCGTCGCGCGGAGCTCGAAGCGCAGCTAGCCCTCCTCGCCGCGGCCGCAACCGCAACCGCAACCCCGACCCGGGAGTCCCGATGACCGCAGACCGAACGCCCGCCCGCCTCGGCATCGACCCGCGATCGCCGCGCTTCGGGGCCGCGATCACCGGAGTGCTGCTGGCCGTCACTATCGTGCTCGAGCTGACCCGGCCCGCAGTCTGGTTCGGCTACTCGGGGACAGGGCCCTTCGTCGAGTTCTTCGCCATCCTGTTCCAGTACCGGCTTCCGGATCCGGCGCTCTGGCTGCTGGCAGCCATCAGCGCGGTCTTCGCCTGGGGTGCGTTCGCCGGCATCCGCCGCCACCCGTACGGCGCGATCTTCCGACGCTTCATCCGTCCCCGCCTCGGCCCGCCGACCGAGCTCGAAGACGCAGCTCCCCCGACCTTCGCCCAAGGCGTCGGCTTCGTGATCACCGCGGCCGGGGTAATCCTGCAGCTCCTCGGGGTGCCGTACGCCCTGGTCATCGCCGCCTCCTTCGCCTTCCTCGCCGCCTTCCTCAACTCGGTCTTCGCCTTCTGCCTGGGCTGCCGGATGTACCTCGGCCTCCGTCGCATCGGGCTGCTGCGCCGTCCGCTGGCCGCCTGACTCCGCGCAGGGCGCCCCCGAACCGGGTGCACCTGAGTGAACGGCGGGATCCTCGTCCTTCCGCATCGCCACGCATCTAGGGTGGAGACATGGCGGCCCCGAAACGCGTACCCGTTCCCTCCGCCAAGCCGCCGGTCAAGCCCGCGGTCAAGGCACCGGCACGGCCTGCGAACGCGCGAGCTGCAGCCAAGAAGCCCGAATCCCCCGCGGTCCCCAAGCCCGCACCTCGTCGACGGATCGATCGGTCGAGCACCCTCCGCGTGCTGATCGCCGGTGCGAGCGGGATGATCGGCACCGAGCTGGTGCGCCAGCTCGAGTCGGCGGGCCACACCGTGCAGACCCTCGTGCGCAGGGAGCCGATGCAGCCGAGCGAGTTCACCTGGGCGCCCGACGCCAAAATCCTCGACTTCCGGCTGCTGGACGACGTCGATGCGGTCATCAACCTCTCCGGCGCCTCCCTCAACCGACTGCCGTGGACCGGCGGCTGGAAGAAGGAGATCCTGCGTTCCCGGATCAAGGCGACCAGCGCTCTGGTCGAGGCCATGGGGATGGCATCCAGCCCGCCTCCCGTCTTCCTCAGCGGCTCGGCGGTCGGCTTCTACGGAAATCGGCCGGGCGAGACGCTCACCGAATCGTCATCGAAGGGCACGGGCTTCCTGGCCGACGTCGTCGAGGAGTGGGAGGCGACCGCCCGCCTCGTTCCCGCGTCGACCCGCACGGTGCTGCTTCGGACCGGAGTGGTGCTCGGCACGGGCGGCGCGCTCGGGCCACTCAAGGCGCTCACCAAGCTCGGCGTCTCGGGACCGCTCGGCGGCGGCGCCCAGCACTGGCCGTGGGTGAGCCTGCACGACGAGGCCGCCGCGATCGTGCACCTGCTCACCTCGAGCGTGGCCGGACCTGTCAACATCACCGGCCCCACCCCCGCGGTCGAGAACGAGATCGGCCGCGCTCTCGCCGAGCAGCTGCACCGCCCCTACGCGATCCCGGCGCCCAGGTTCGCTCTCGAGCTCGCGCTCGGCGACGCCGGCAGGGAGCTGCTGCTGGCCGACCAGCTGGTCACCCCGGCCGTGCTGCTGGCCGACGGCTTCTCCTTCCGGCACACGACGAGCACCGAGGCGATCACCGCGGCCGTCGAGTCCTGGAGCTGAGCGAGCCCCAAGCCTCTCGCAGTCAGCTCGAGGCGGCCGGCCGGCGGGACAGCGCAATGGCGTTGCGGACCGCCTGGCGCGCACGCCGCCGATCTCCGCTCGCGTCGTAGGCGAGGCCGAGCAGCAGCCAGCTCCGCCAGTCCTCGGGTTGCCTCTCCACGCGCTCCTTGTAGATCGGGAACTGCGCATCGGCCGAGGCCCGATCCGGCCGGCCGCTCGGGCGCTTCGGCAGATCGTCGACCGGAAGGCCCCCCTCCGCGTCCAATCTGCTGATCAGCGCCGCGGATCGGGTTCCGAAGAGAAGCTCTCTGATGAGCGCCCATAGGCCCAGGACGGGAAGCACGAACAGGAAGATCCCGAGCACGACGGCGATCGGCTGCCCCGACGCGATGAAGAGCACGCCGCGCTGGCCGAGCAGCGCGAGGTAGAGCCCGAGCAGGACCGTCATGAGGATGACGCCCGCGATGGTGGTCCGACGCATCAGCGGCGAGCGTTCACGCGAGGCCGGCCGCCTGGCCGGTGGGCCGCTCAGGCGCGGGCGCCGGCTCGGGTGCCGACTCGGGGGCAGATGCTGCTGCGGAACCTGTACTCGCGGAACCTGTGCCGGGAAGCCCGAGCTCCACGAGGCTCTCGAGGCCGACGATCACTCCCCGTGCGGTGCGGGCGGCCGCGAGTGCGATCCGGATGCCCGATTCGTAGGCGCTCGGCGAGATGGTCTCGTGGCTGATCGTGAGCACCTCGCCCGTTCCGCCGAGGTGGACGTCCTGCTTGGCCATGACGCCGCTGAGGCGCAGGGAGTGCACGGGAATGCTCGCCACCTGCTGCCCGCGGGCGCGCTGATCGGTGTGCGGCGCCGCGACCGGGCCGAGCTCGCTGCGGGCCGCGCCGATCAGCTCGGCGGTGCGCACGGCCGTGCCGGAGGGCGAATCGGCCTTCGCCGCGTGGTGGGCCTCGACGATCTCGATCGAGTCGTAGAACCGGGCCGCCATCGTGGCGAAGGAGGTGGCGAGCACCGATCCGATGGAGAAGTTCGGGATGATCAGGACGCCCGTCGATGGCGACGTCCCGAGGGCGTGGCGAAGGCTCTCGATCCGCTCGCTGGACCAGCCCGAGGTGCCGACGACGATCGGCACGTCGAGCGCCACCGCGGCGTCGACGATCCGCTGGGACGATTGCGGCAGCGTCACATCGACGGCCACATCGGCACCGCGGATGCCATCGAGATCATCGGAGGAGCCGAGGAGGGCGTGCACCTCGAACTCGTCGGAGGCCTCGATGAGAGCCGTGATCAGACGGCCCATCCGTCCGTTCGCGCCGACTACGGCGACCTTCGTCGTCACGGGCGGGTCTCCTGGGAGGACCCGGGCATCCGACGTGACGGGTGGCCTGACATCCGGCTCGCGGATCCGCTCGACTGCACCCGCCAACACTACCAACGGGCCATCTGCCGATCTCGTGGGCCGTCGGCCGCGATCATGTGCTCGAAACCCGCGGATACCTGCGCAATTACGTGCACGTGGGGCCGGAACGGACACATGGAGGGAAGGTGGGTGCGTGGGCGGTTCTAGGGTGGAGCGGTGAGGTTCGAGGCGGTCGCGGCGGATTCGGTCGATGCCGAGCGCATGCTCACCGAGTACTTCACGAGTCGCGAGCTGGGCTTCGTCGGCGGCACCTACCGCGTGGTGCAGCCCGACCCGGCGATGTTCGAACCGCCCGCCGGCGCCTTCCTGCTGGTGCGGGACGACGAGGATCAGGTGGTCGGCTGCGGCGGCGTGCGTCGGATCGAGGACGACCCGACGGCTGGTGTCCGGTACGAGGTCAAGCACCTGTGGCTGCGCGACGAGACCCGCGGCCGCGGCTGGGGACGGGCGCTGCTCTCCGAGCTGGAGCGGCGGGCGGCCGAGCTCGGCGCCGCGGTCGTCGCGCTCGACACGAACGAGTCGCTGACGGCGGCAGGGGCGCTGTATCGATCCGCCGGCTACCGGACCATCGAGCCGTACAACGAGAACGTCAACGCCACCCACTGGTACGAGAAGCGCCTGGGCTGAGGCTCAGTCCTCCCGCGGCCTCGATCACGACAGCAGGCCAGCGCTGCGGCTGCTCGGCCACCTTTCCTACCGATGGCACGGGTTGCAAACCTGGCCGACGGTAGGAAAGGTGGCCGAGTCAGAGGAGCGGTATCAGACCGGCTGGGGGTCGGGCAGGCCCGTGCGGAGCTCCACCGGCAGGTGCGCCAGGTCGTTGTGCGCGACGAGCACAGGCGGCTTCGCGGATCGGATCCGGATGATGGTGAGCCCGCAGTTGGCCTGATTGAGGCCGAGCCAGCGCCACTCGGGCGCATCGAAGACATGCCGGACGAACCAGCCGATCACGAAGTTGTGGGTGATCAGCAGATCGTGCCGGTCACCCCGCGAGGGAGCGAAGTACTCGCTGACCGCGTCGGCCATCTGCGCGCGGCCCGCATCGATCTCCTCCTCGGTGACCGAGTGGAACCACGAGTCGAAGGCCTTCGGGGTGTCCGGCGTCGGACCGGACGGGATGCAGTCGAAGAGCAGCGCGGACGGCTCAGGCTCGAGCGCGGGCATCACCTCGGCGATCACCTGCGCCGTCTCGCTGGCCCGGCGCAGCGGAGAGTGCTGCACCGAGGTGAACGGGATCCCGCTGAGCCGCTCGGCGATCAGTCGGGCCTGCCGGACCCCACGCGGAGACAGCGGCCCGTCGGGCAGCCCGTGCTCGGCATCCAGCTGCTCGCCGTGCCGTACGAGATAGAGGTAGTGCGACATCCTCGTCCTTCCTGCCTATCCAGTCTGATCCATCCGAGTGCACCGACCTGCACGGGTGGTGCGCCACAGCGCTGTTCCCGTGCGGCCGCGCTCAGACGGTGGCGATCGGCTCCGCCGCCACCGGCGCGGATTCCTCGGGCGCAGATCTCGTGGGCGCCGACTTCCGCTGAGCCGGTGCTGCGAAGGACGGCAGGGGCACGGACGGTACGGCGAGGACCGGCGCGAATGCGGCGGCATCCACCTTGCCGACCGACGCGACGCTCAGGGGACGCTCCGACAGCTCGACGGCGAGCTCCCGGACATCCTCGAGGGTCACGGAGTCGAGTCGTCGGACGACCTCGTCGAGATCGACGAACTCGCCCTGCGCCAGCTCGCTGCGACCGAGGCGGGACATCCGGGTGTCCGAGTCCTCGAGCGCCAGCGCGGACGAGCCGGACAGCTGGCCGACCGCCCGTCGCAGCTCATCCGGGGTGATGCCGTCGCGTGCCAGCACGCCGAGCTGATCGACGAGCAGCTCCGCGACCGACCCGGCCACCTTGGGCGAGCAGGCCGCGTACATGCCGAACACCCCCGCGTCCGAGAATCCGGCGGCGAACGAGTACACCGAATAGGCCAGCCCGCGGCGCTCCCGAACCTCCTGGAACAGTCGCGACGACATCCCGCCGCCGAACGCCGCGTTGAGCACGGACATCGTCGTCCGCCGCGGATCTGTGGAGACGAGCGCCGGTGCGCCGATCAGAAGGTGGGTCTGCTCGGTCGGCCGCTTGACCGCGACGATCGGCGAGCTGGAGGCGAGCGAGGCGGGGGTCGTCGGGCGGCGCGCGCGCGGCGCCGCTTCGACATCGAGCTGCCATCCCGCAGCACTCAGCGCGCGCTCCACCTGCGCGACGAGGACGTCGTGGTCGACTCCCCCGGCCGCGGTCACGACCAGGTCGGCTGGGGTATAGCGAGCCCGATAGTGGGCCGTGACGGCGTCTCGGGTGGCATCGCCGATGGTGGTCGGACTGCCGCCGATCGGTCGGCCGAGAGGATGGTCGCCGAGGACCGCCTCGAAGAAGCGCTCATTGGCGACGTCTCCGGGATCGTCCTCAGCACTCGCGAGCTCCTCGAGGATGACGCCGCGCTCGGTCTCGAACTCGTCGGGGTCGAGCAGCGAGGCCGCGACCATGTCGCTCAGCACGTCGACCGCCATGCCGAGATGCACATCGCGGATCTTCGCGTAGTAGCAGGTGTACTCCTTGGCGGTCACCGCATTGTGCTCGCCCCCGACCGAGTCGAACGCGACGGCGATGTCCAGAGCCGTGCGCGACGGCGTGCCCTTGAACAGGAGGTGCTCGAGGAAGTGGGTGGAGCCGAAGACCCCGTCCGTCTCATCGCGTGAGCCGACCGGCACCCAGAAGCCGACGGTGGCGCTCTGCGCTCCCGGCACCGCCTCGGTGAGGATGCGGAGCCCGCTCGGCAGGACCGTGCGGCGTACCGCGGTCCCCCCTGCCGCGGCGATCCGCAGATCGGGCTGTTCGAGAGGGAAGAGCACCGCGCCATTCATCGCAGATCACCCTACGGCACGCACTCGACGACCCCGATGTACCCCGGATTGGGGCCCGGACTTCTGGCGGACAGACCGACTTGTCTGTCCACACCTCTGGTAACGTCTCTTCCGCGCCGCTTCCTGCATTCGGCGCCCGGGGAACCCTACCCGGCTCGAGGGTCAACGGAAGAACCCCCCGTCTTCCCTGATCCGCAACGATTTCACCTCGCTGACATGCCGTGGTGATCGATAGAGAAGATCGCACAGCGATCAGGAGGAGAGACGCCATGGCGGCTGATGCCCCCATTCCAGCCGCCAGGCGTCCCTCTGCAGCAAAGATCCGGCTGCTCGAGGTCGCGGACGAGCTCTTCTACGCCGACGGCATCAACACGACCGGCATCGACCGCATCATCGCGGAGGCCTCGGTCACCAAGGCGACCTTCTACAAGCAGTACGGCTCGAAGGACGCACTCATCCTCGAGTACGTCGTCGGTCGCGACCGCCAGGTCCGCGAATCGCTCACCCAGCAGTCCGATGAGGACCGCGATCCCGAGAAGACGCTCCGCTCGCTGATCGCTGGAATCATCGGCGATACCGGCCGACCCGAATTCCGTGGCTGCCCGTTCCTCAACGCCGCTGCGGAGTTCCCCGATCCCCGCCACCCGGTCCGTCGCGCGGTCAGCGAGCATCGCGACTGGTTCACCTCCTACCTCGAGGATCACCTCGCGGCGATGGGGCACCCGACACCCGGCGCGGCGGCCGACGAGCTCTACCTGCTCCGCGACGGTGCCATGACGGGCGGCTACGCCGGCGACGAGATCGCCGCCACGTCTGCGCTCTCCCGAGCAGCCGAGCGGATCTTCGCGGAGATCGACCCGCGCTGAGCCGCGTCGGTCGGCGGTTCGGTTCCGCCGTCCGGTCAGCCGATACCGAACGTCAGCCCGCGCTGACGCGGTCGAGCAGCGCCACCTGGTGCCGGGTCAGGTTCAGCCGCGTCGCGGTGAGCAGGTCGGCCAGCTGCTCCGGCCGGCTGACACTCACGACCGGGGCGGTGACGAGCGGCTTGGTGAGCAGCCAGGCCAGCGCCACCGCTGCCAGGGAGCGGTCATGCTCCTCGGCGACGTCCTCGAGGGCGTCCAGGACGCGGAACCCTCGCTTGCTGGCGAACTGCGCCGCCCGGGTCGCCCGCGAATGCGCCTCCGACCCCCGTTCCCCCTTGACCCGCCCCCGGTACTTGCCGGTGAGGAAGCCGCTGGCGAGCGAGGAGAACGGAACGGCCGCGAGCTGCTGGGCGCGCACGACGGGGAACAGTCGCTGCTCGAACTCTTCGCGCTGCAGCAGGTTGTAGGGCACCTGGACGGCGACGAATCGCGGCAGGTCGAGCTGACCGGCCAGGATCCGGGCCTGCATGAGCCGGTCTCCGTCGAAGCCCGAGGCGGCCAGGTAGCGGACCTTGCCGCTGCGGACCAGGGCGTCGGCCGCGGTCAGGCTCTCCTCCAGCGGCACGGCCCGGTCGTCGAGATGGAAGTACAGCAGGTCGAGGTAGTCCACTCCGAGTCTCTGCAGCGATGCGTCGACCGACCTGGCGATGCTCTGGGCCGACAGGCCAGGGTTCTCCGAGCTCTGCGCGATCTTCGTGGAGAGCACCATCCGGTCGCGGGCCCCGCGATCGCGGAGCCAGGTGCCGATGACCGTCTCGCTGCGGCCAGCGGAATACGAATCGGCGGTGTCGATCGCGTTGCCGCCCGCCTCGAGGTAGGCGTCGAGGATCGCCATGCTGGCGTCGGCACCCGCGGTCCAGCCGAAGGTGCTCGCGCCGAGGATCAGCGGGAAGACGGCCAGCTCGCTGTCGCCCAGTCTGCGCATGCGGAGCGATCGGATGTCGGGGATCGGCCGTGTCTCGTCCGCTGCCATGGCGACGATCGAGCGGTCCACGACCTCGAGAGCCTGGCGCATGATCCGCTCGGCATCGGTGGCCGTGTCCGACGCCTCACGTGAGGCTTCGAACGAGGCGTCGTCCGTCGCGTCGGTGGCGACATGCGCGCCCACGCGAGCGGAAGCACGAGCGGTCGCCTCGACCTGCGCTCCGCTGCTCGCGGGGCTGCCTTTTGCAGCTTCGACCCCCGCGGATTCGACGCCCGCGGATTCGACGGCTGCAGGGGCGGCATCCTCCGCGCCGGATGCGACATCGTGCGTCTCCCGCCCTCCGGCAGAGGCGGCCAGCTGCTCGGCGAGCCGGATATCGCGACGTCGCACCCCGACGGTCTCGACACCCGCCGATCGCGTCGCGGAGCCCTCCTGGGCGAGCGACTCCGCGCCGTCCCGGGGCAGCACGGGGAGGGCGTCGTCATCCCGCGAATGCGTCACTCGACCCTCCTGTCCCCCGACCTGAGACACAGGGTACAGGCGTTCTCCCGCGCCTCGTCACGGCGCTCCCGGTCGACGCGGGACGCGGACGAGAGCGATCAGTTGGAGGCTTTGTCCAGCACGGCGAGGTGGTGTCGCTCGAGGCTGAGATCGACGGACGGAAGGAGGTCGAGCAGCTGCGGGCCGTCTGCGGCGCGGACGTTCACCGCCGCCACTTCGGGCCGGCTGAGCACCCACGCGAGGGCCACCCGCCCGATGTTCTCGCCGACCTCGTGCGATACGGTCTCGAGCGCGGCCAGCACCTTGTTGCCGCGACGGCCGACGTACTTGAGGGCGCCCACGAACATCGACGATGTGGGGCGGTCGTCCTTCGTGCGGAAGTCTCCGCGAAGGTAGCCGCTGGCCAGCGGCAGCCGAGCGATGACACCCAGGCCGTTCTCGTGCACGATGGGAGCGATCCGCTTCTCGAACTCGACGCGCTCCATGAGGTTGTACTCCGCCATGACGCTCTCCGGCATCGGCAAGCCGAGCGCAGCGCCGACCCGCAGGGCTTCGGCCAGTCGGGCACCCGAGAACTCGGACACGGAGAGATGGCGCACCTTGCCGGCCGCCATCGCCTCGGCCACCGCGGTCAACGACTCCTCGAGCGGCACATCGATGTCCTCGCCGTCGAAGGACAGCAGATCGATGTACGGGGTCCGCAGCCGCTCGAGCGACGCATCGATGGCCGCGCCGACGGATCGCGCCGAGAGCCCGGCGGCGTCGGGGTGCCGGCCGATCTTGGTCGCCACGATGAGACGGTCGCGCTGATGATGGCGATCGAGCCATGAGCCGATCATGACCTCGCTGCGGCCGCCCGCATAGTGATCGGCGGTGCTGATGAGGTTGCCGCCGGCGGCGAAGAACTCGTCGAGGACTTCGATCGTCGCCTCGAACCCGGCCGCCCAGCCGAAGACTGCACCGTCGATGGCGTAGGGGAAGACATTGAGGCCGGTCGAGCCGATCTGCCGGGTCACGGGATTGGGTGCCACAGCGTTCATCGCGACTCCCTCCGTCCAGTCCCGCATCCGCGAGGCCCCCGGCCGCACGTGGATCTCCGACACGCGCCCCCGTGTAAGGGCGACGCGCCCACGATACCGTCGATCGCCAGGCCGAGCGGCAGGCGCAGCGACCAAAGGGGGAGCATCGGGGTCAGCTCCTCGGCCGTCGCGAGGGGGACGCCGGAGCGATCAGTGGAAGCGGGTCTGTGCGATGGACCTGGCGATACTGCATGAAGCACCTTCTCGACTCGGGTGATCGATGGTCAGGCCAGCATGCCGCACTCCCCCGACAGCGACCCGAGAACCCGGCATCGATCGGAGCGATCCCGCCCGACGCTCCGTATCGCCGGAAGACGGCGCGGAGACGGCAAAGGCCCGCCCCGCACTGTGTTCGACACGGTGCGGCACGGGCCTTCGGAGCTACCTGGTCGTTCAGCCTTCGGCGGGTGCCTCAGGGCCGTCCGACGCGGCGACGCTGGACTGCGTGTCGCCGGGCTCGGTCGACTCATCGACGACCGGGCTCAGCGAGAGCTTTCCGCGGTCGTCGACCTTGGTGATCTCCACCTGGATCTTCTGGCCGACGCCGAGCACGTCCTCGACGTTCTCGACCCGCTTGCCACCGGCGAGCTTGCGCACCTCGGAGATGTGCAGCAGGCCGTCGCGGCCGGGCATGAGCGACACGAACGCGCCGAACGTGGCCAGCTTGACGACGGTGCCGAGGAACCGCTCGCCCACCTCGGGGTTGTGCGGGTTGGCGATGGCGTTGACCGCGCTGCGCGCAGCCTCGGCCGACTCGCCGTCGACGGCACCGATGTAGACGGTGCCGTCCTCCTCGATGGAGATGTCGGCTCCGGTGTCGTCCTGGATCTGGTTGATCGTCTTGCCCTTCGGGCCGATCAGCTCGCCGATCTTGTCGACGGGGATCTGCACGGAGATGACGCGCGGTGCGGTCATCGCCATCTCGTCCGGTCCGTCGATGGCTGCGTTCAGCACGGCCAGGATCGCGGTGCGCGCTTCCTTGGCCTGCTTGAGCGCGCCGTCGAGCACCGACGACGGGATGCCGTCGAGCTTGGTGTCGAGCTGGATCGCGGTGACGAACTCGGAGGTGCCGGCGACCTTGAAGTCCATGTCGCCGAGCGCGTCCTCGGCCCCCAGGATGTCGGTCAGCGCCGCATAGCGGGTCTCACCGTCGACCGTGTCGGAGACGAGGCCCATCGCGATGCCGGCGACGGGTGCGCGCAGCGGCACACCGGCGTTGAGCAGCGAGAGGGTCGAGGCGCAGACCGAGCCCATGGAGGTCGAGCCGTTGGAGCTGAGAGCCTCGGACACCTGGCGGATCGCGTAGGGGAACTCCTCGCGCGACGGCAGCACCGGCACGAGGGCGCGCTCGGCGAGGAAGCCGTGCCCGATCTCGCGACGCTTGGGGCTGCCGACCCGGCCGGTCTCACCGGTCGAGTAGGGCGGGAAGTTGTAGTGGTGCAGGTAGCGCTTCTTCGTCACGGGGGCGAGGGAGTCGATCTGCTGCTCCATCTTGAGCATGTTCAGCGTGGTGACACCCAGGATCTGGGTCTCTCCGCGCTGGAAGATCGCCGAGCCGTGCACGCGCGGGATGACCTGGACCTCGGCGTCGAGCGCACGGATGTCGCTCAGGCCACGGCCGTCGATGCGCACGCCCTCGGTGAGGATGCGTCCGCGGACGACCTTCTTGGTGACCGACTTGTAGGCGGCGGACACCATGGGCGGGATCTCTCCGCCGAGCTCGCCGGCCTCGACCTTGGCCTGGATGGCGGCCTTGACGCGCTCCTTGAGGGAGTCGTCGGCGCTCTGGCGCTCGATCTTGTCGGCGATCTGGTAGATCGAGGCGAGCTCGGTCTCCGCCTCAGCGGCCACGGCCGCGAAGGCCTCGGGGCTGTAGGGCAGGAAGACGGGGTAGTCCGCGATCTCCTTGGCCGATTGGGCGGCCATCTCGGCCTGAGCCTTGATCAGCTGCTTGAGGAAGGGCTTCGACGCCTCGAGTCCGGCGGCGACGACCGCCTCGTCGGGCTTGGTGGCGCCGCCCTGGATGAGGCCCCACGAGTGCTCGGTGGCCTCGGCCTCGACCATCATGATCGCGACATCCTCGTTGCCTGCGGAGTCGGTGACCAGGCGGCCGGCGACCGTGAGGTCGAAGACCGCGCGCTCGAGCTGCTCGAACTTGGGGAACGCGACCCACTGGCCGTCGATCAGGGCGAGACGGATGCCGCCGATCGGGCCGCTGAAGGGCAGACCGGAGATCTGGGTGGACGCGGAGGCCGCGTTGATCGCCAGGGCGTCGTAGAACTCGCCGGGGGCGATGGACAGCACGGTGATGACGATCTGGACCTCGTTGCGCAGGCCCTCCTTGAACGACGGGCGCAGCGGCCGGTCGATGAGGCGGCAGACGAGGATGGCCTCGGTCGACGGACGTCCCTCACGGCGGAAGAACGATCCGGGGATCTTCCCTGCGGCGTACGAGCGCTCCTCGACATCCACCGTCAGCGGGAAGAAGTCGAAGTTGTCCTTCGGGTGCTTGCTGGCGCTGGTGGCGGACAGCAGCATGGTGTCCTCGTCGAGGTAGGCGGCGACTGCCCCCTGAGCCTGCTGCGCGAGGCGGCCGGTCTCGAACCGGATGGTGCGCTTGCCGAACTTGCCGTTATCCAGCACTGCTTCGGCGAACTTGATTTCTGGACCCTCCAAGAGTCACTCTCCTTTGCTTCGCCGCCCGCGCCGAATGGCGCAGGGCGGACTGTGAGCCCACGCCTCGAGGCGGGGGCTTCGTTCAGCTACAGAGCAGACGTGACGGCAGGAAAGAGCGAGGCAAGTCCGATTGCGGACTTCTGGTCATCAGTAGAAGAACTCCACGCCGAACGGGATTCGAGGAATGCCTCGACGATGAGCCGTGAGAAAGGAATCAGGTGCTCGGTCCCGGTGTTGGAAATCCACCACTAACGACCAGCTTCCAGCCGATCTGCTCTAGTGGAGCCTGCCTCTTCCGAGGCGGGCAACTCGAACATTCTAGCCGGATCGGGCTCATCGCACACGGTCAGGGCGCGCGGAGCATCCCCAGCCCGCTCGCGGGGTCCGGTCAGGACCAGTTGAAGAGCTGGACGAGCAGCACCATCCGGTCGCCGCCGCCGTACTGCAGGTAGTAGATCGCCGCGCGGGCCGCAGTGGTGATGGCGAGCAGCAGGTGCAGGTATCCGAGGGCTGCCGCCGCCCCCGCCGCCGCACGGCCGAGCTTCGCCGATCCCTGCGGCCGCGTCGCGGTGAGGCCGACTCCGGCGAGCACGATAACGAGCACCGAGAGCACGACCCGGATGCCGAGCCCGACGAGTCCCACGTAGCCGATGACCGAGGAACCCAGGGCCAGGCCGGGGACGGTCAGCATCGAGGTCGCGAGCATGGTGCTGATGATCTCGCCGGCGATGACGCCGATGCTGAGCACGATGGCGAAGACCAGCCCGGTGACCGCCGCCCCGCTGCGACGCGGCGCAGGCGCGAAGTACTCGGCGTCGGAGTAGCCGTCGGACAGCCCCGGGTATGCGCTCTGCTGGCCGGTCTGCGGCTGCGAGTACTGACCTGTCGCGGGATAGCCGCCTGTCGCGGGATAGCCGCCCGTCGCGGGATACCCGCCCGTCACGGGCGGGTAGCCGCCGGTCTGCTGCTCGTAGGCGGCCGGCTGCTGCACTCCGGTCTGCTGCGGCGTGGGCTGGGAGATCGGCTGGCCGTAGAGATCGGTGGGCTGCCGGTAGTCCTGGCCGTAGTCCGTGCCGTAGTCCTGGGCGTAGTCCTGTCCTGCGGGCGGGAACTGACCGGTCTGATACGCCGGCTGACCGTATGCGCGACCTTGGCCGTAGGCCTGCTCCGGCTGCCCGTAGGGCCGCTGGTCGGGCTGACCATACGGCTGCTGCTGACCGTAGGGCTGCTGAGCCTGAGGCCCCGTGCCCTGCCCCTGCTGACCCTGCTGGCCCTGCCCCTGCTGGCCCTGAGGTCCTGTGCCGGTCGGATCCTGCGCACCGCGCGAGTACGGCGCGCTGCCGGTGGGGCCGGTGCCCTGCGCTCCTCCGGTCTGCCCCCACCGGTCCTGCTCACGGTAGGCGCTGCCGAATTGCGGATCGCTGCTCGGATGCGGGTAGCCGTCGAACTCTCGCCGCGGAGTCGACCACGCGCGCTGCGGAGCCGAGTCATCCGACCTGGCCCGTTCCCTCTGCAGATAGTCGGAGGGCGTGGGCTCGTAGGTCACTCAGCCACCGTATGCCAATCCATGCACGCCGATCCAACCTGTTTCACGGAGTTAACGTGCGCCACGCCGACGGCGGCGGAAACGACCCCGTAGACGACGAACTGCCCAGTTCTGCCGCCCGGATCGCGTCCGGAGCGGCAGAACTGGGCAGGTCACGGCTGAAGGCTCAGCGCGCGCGGATCGGGCTACAGGACGTAGAGCATCTCCTGGTAGGTCGGCAGCGGCCAGAGGTCGTCGGCCACGATCTCCTCGAGCGCGTCGGCGGCGGCGCGCACGGCGAGCATCGCGGGCAGCAGCTCGTCCTGCGCGTGCTTGGCCTCGGCCCACGCATCGTGCGGCAGCTCGGCGGCCAGCGCCGACTTGAGCGTCGCGAGCGCGGCCCTCAGCTCGGAGATCGGAGCACTGACCTCATCGAGCGCGGTGGTGTCCGCCTCGACCCCGACGGCCTTGAGGGCGCCGACGTTGACCGCGACCTCGGTCTGGTAGCGGACCGCGGCGGGCAGGATGACCGTCGCGCCGATCTCGGCCGTCAGCCGCGCCTCGACGCCGACCGTCAGGATGTACTGCTCGAGACCGATCTCGTAGCGGCTGTGCATCTCGCGGTGGTTGAAGACCTTGTACTTCTGGAACAGCTCGAGCGCGGGCTCGGTGATCAGCTCGGGCAGGGCGTCGAGGGTGGTCTTGAGGTTCTTGAGGCCCCGCTTCTCCGCCTCGATCGGCCACTCGGCCGAGTAGCCGTTGCCGTTGAAGACGACCGCGCCGTGCTCCGTGATGATCTCGGTGAGCAGGGTCTGGACCGCCGCGTCGAAGTCGGTTCCCTCGGCGACCGCCGCCTCGAGCTTGTTCGCGATGTAGTCGAGCGAGTCGGCCATGATCGTGTTGATCGTGGTCATCGGCGCGGCGACGGTCTGCAGCGATCCCGGGGCGCGGAACTCGAACCGGTTGCCGGTGAAGGCGAACGGGCTCGTGCGGTTGCGGTCTCCGGGGTCGGTGGGCAGCACCGGCAGGGTGTCGACGCCGATGGTCATCTTGCCCTTGCCCTTGGACGAGGTCAGCGAGCCCTTGGCGATCTGGTCGAAGATGTCGGCGAGCTGGTCGCCGAGGAAGATCGAGATGATCGCCGGCGGCGCCTCGTTCGCGCCGAGGCGGTGATCGTTCGAGGCCGAGGCGACCGACGCGCGCAGCAGTCCGCCGTACAGGTGCACCGCGCGGATGGTGGCGGCGCAGAAGACGAGGAACTGGGCGTTGTCGTGCGGGTTGTCGCCGGGCACGAAGAGGCTGCCGAGCTCGTTGTTGCCGAGCGAGAAGTTGACGTGCTTGCCCGATCCGTTGACGCCCGAGAACGGCTTCTCGTGGAAGAGGATCTCCATGCCGTGCTTCTTGGCGATCGTCTTGAAGGTCGTCATCAGCAGCTGCTGGTGATCGGAGGCCACGTTGCCGCGCTCGAACATGGGCGCGATCTCGAACTGGCCGGGGGCGACCTCGTTGTGGCGGGTCTTCGCCGGGATGCCGAGCTTGAACAGCTCGCGCTCGGTGTCCATCATGAAGCCGAGCACGCGCTCGGGGATGGCGCCGAAGTAGTGGTCGTCGAACTCCTGGCCCTTGGGCGGCTTCGCGCCGAACAGGGTGCGTCCCGCGTTCAGCAGGTCGGGGCGGGCGAGGAAGAAGTGGCGGTCGACCAGGAAGTACTCCTGCTCGGGGCCGCAGAACGAGACGACGTGGTTGAGGTTCGTGTGGCCGAACAGCTTGAGGATGCGCTCGGCCTGCTCGCCCATGGCCTGCTGCGAGCGCAGCAGCGGCGTCTTGTGGTCGAGGGCCTCACCCGTCATCGAGATGAAGACGGTGGGGATGCAGAGGGTGTTGCCGTTCGGGTTCTCGAGCACGTAGGCGGGGCTCGTGACGTCCCAGCCGGTGTAGCCGCGGGCCTCGAACGTGTTGCGCAGCCCGCCGTTCGGGAAGCTGGATGCGTCGGGCTCGCCCTGGACCAGCGTCTTGCCCGCGAACTCGGCGATCGCCGTGCCGTCCGACTCGGGCTCCAGGAAGCTGTCGTGCTTCTCGGCGGTCAGGCCGGTCAGCGGGTAGAAGACGTGCGCGTAGTGGGTGGCGCCCTTCTCCAGCGCCCAGTCCTTCATCGCGGAGGCCACGGCGTCGGCGACCAGTGGGTCGAGCTTGACCCCGTGCTCGATGGTGGCGATGACGGACTTGTAGACCGACTTCGGCAGACGCTGCTTCATGACGACCTTGTTGAAGACGTTCTCACCGAACACCTGGCCGGGCGCTTCCTCGCCGACGAAGCTGACGGTGGGGGGCACGTAGGCCTCGACGTCCTTGAGTGCCTGGAGGCGAGCGGCATTTCCTGTCATGTGGGTCTTCCCTTTTTCGACGCGACGCTGCGGTCCGCGCGAGTCAGCGGAATCCGTTGGCGCAAATCTACGAACCGGGTGTGCCAGGCATGTTTCGGCCGTGTGTCGTCTTCTGACGCATTCGCCATGGAGATGCCCTGCCGGCCCATGCCGACGAACGAAGGCCGACGATCGAGTGCCGATGATCGGCGCCGATCCGTCACTGCTCGCGTGCGGCCGATCGTCGACGCGAAGGGGTCCGCGCAGGAGCTGGTCTTCCCGGCAGGCGGCGAGCGTATTATTCGCACGTCGACCGGAGGGGTCCTCCGGCTTCCCGATCGATGACGATGGGTGGTGACGCAGTGCGCAATCCCTGGCTCGCCTCGCCCGGATCAGCCGTCCCCGTCGGACGGGCGCCGCGGGCTCTGGTCGCCGAGTCGTGGAAACGGGCGCTGGTCCGGCTCGATCCCGAGCGGGTCGCTGCTCCCCTCGTCTACTCCGAGGAGGAGCTGCTCGAGCGCCGTCGACTGCACCCCCTCACCCCTGCCCTGCCGGTGATCCGCCAGCTGCTGGTGCGCGACGCGGATGAGGACAGCCAGGTCCTCGTGGCCGTCGGCGACGAGGCAGGCAGGCTGCTCTGGGTCGAGGGCGATCCCGTGCTGCGCCGACGGGCGGAGGGGATGCACTTCATGGCCGGTGCCGGCTGGTCGGAATCCGACGTCGGCACGTCCGCACCGGGAACCGCGCTCGCCCTCGATCACGGGATCCAGATCCACGGAGCGGAGCACTTCGCATTCGCCGTCCAGCCATGGAGCTGCACCGCGGTGCCCGTGCACGATCCCGAGACGCGCGCGATCATCGGCGTCCTCGACATCACGGGCGGATCGGATGTCGTCGCTCCGCACACGCTGCCGATGATCGAGGCCGCTGTCGCCGCCGTGGAGCGGGAGCTGCTCGTGCATCGGCTGAGGGCGGCGGCGGAGCGCCCGCTCCGCCGCTCGCCGCGTCGGCGCATCGAGACCGCCCCGTCGCTGCGGGCCCTGGGTCGCGATGCGGCGACGGTCACCGCCAACGGCCGCACGACGGCGCTCAGCGCGCGGCACAGCGAGATCATGACGCTGCTGGCCTGGAATCCGTCGGGGATCGGCGCCGAGCGACTGGCCGAGCTCGTCTACGACCGGGACGACGCCACGGTCACCCTCCGCGCCGAGATGGTGCGGCTGCGCAGGGCCCTGCACGACGCGGCGCCGGCTCTCGAGCCGCTGGCCCGGCCGTACCGGCTGCCGTCGGGTGTCGAGCTCGACGTCGCCAACGTGGTCGGCCTGCTGGATCGGGGCGCGCATCGCGCTGCCGTCACCGCCTGGTCGGGCGGGCCGCTCCCTGGCTCGTCGGCGCCCGGCATCGTCCAGCTGCGGGATGAGGTGGCCAGCCGCATCCGTGAGGCGCTGCTCGACTGCGCCGCTCCCGATGTGCTCCTGGCCTGGGCGAACACCCCCGACGGCGCGGACGACGAGCGGATCTGGCGCGCCGCCCTGCACGGCCTGCCCCGCCACTCCCCCAAGCGCGCTGGCGTCGTGGCCCACCTCGAGCTCCTCGAGCAGCACTCCTCCTGAATGTGTACGTTCCGGCCCGATACCTACGTAATTCCGTAGGTATCCGCGGGGATCGTAGGTACTCCTCGATATCCACCGCCGTCCGGACCGCTTCTCTCCGCTCCCAGGAGCACCTACGAAAGCGGCGAATGTGCACGAAATTACGTGCACATTCGGCCGGAACGTAGGAATGGCGGAGCGCAATCTGTTGCAACTCGTGCGCGCGTAGCGTCGGGCTCGAACGACGCGCGAACCCGTGCGCCCGACGACGACGTCGATGGAGGACATCCGTGACACTCACCGCTGACTCAGCACTCGAACAGCAGCCGGAGGAGACGCCCAAGGCGAGCTCGACGGTCTACGCCCAGCCGGGCACCGCAGGGGCGGTGATGAGCTACAGGGGCCGCTACGACAACTTCATCGGCGGAGAGTACGTCCCGCCGGCCAACGGCAAGTACTTCGAGGACATCACCCCGGTCACCGGCAAGCCGTTCTGCGAGATCGCCCGCGGCACCGCACCCGACGTCGACGCGGCCGTCGCCGCCGGCTGGAAGGCCTTCCCCGCCTGGGGCAAGACGAGCCCGGCCGAGCGAGCCAACATCCTCAACAAGATCGCCGACCGGATGGAGCAGAACCTCGAGCTGCTCGCCGTCGCCGAGACGTGGGAGAACGGCAAGCCCGTCCGCGAGACGCTGGCCGCCGACATCCCCCTCGCCATCGACCACTTCCGCTACTTCGCCGGCGCTCTGCGCGCCCAGGAGGGCGGCGTCTCGGTGATCGACGAGGACACCATCGCGTATCACTTCCACGAGCCGCTCGGCGTGGTCGGCCAGATCATCCCCTGGAACTTCCCGATCCTCATGGCGGTCTGGAAGCTCGCCCCCGCTCTCGCCGCCGGCAACTGCATCGTCCTCAAGCCGGCCGAGCAGACCCCCGCGTCGATCCATGTCTGGATGGATCTAGTCCGCGATCTGCTGCCCCCGGGAGTGCTCAACATCGTCAACGGCTTCGGCATCGAGGCGGGCGCACCGCTGGCCTCGAACCCGAAGATCCGCAAGATCGCCTTCACGGGCGAGACGACGACCGGTCGCCTGATCATGCAGTACGCGAGCGAGAACCTGATCCCGGTCACGCTGGAGCTCGGAGGCAAGAGCCCCAACGTGTTCTTCGAGGACGTCGCGGCACAGAAGGACTCGTTCTACGACAAGGCGCTCGAGGGCTTCACCTTCTTCGCCCTCAATCAGGGCGAGGTGTGCACCTGCCCGTCACGGGCGCTGGTGCAGAAGTCGATCTACGACGGCTTCGTCGCCGACGGCCTCGACCGCGTGAAGAAGGTCAAGCAGGGCAACCCGCTCGACCTGTCGACGATGATCGGCGCCCAGGCCTCCAATGACCAGCTGGAGAAGATCCTCAGCTACATGGACATCGGCAAACAGGAGGGCGCCAAGCTGCTGATCGGCGGCGAGCGCGCCGATCTCGGCGGAGACCTGACAGACGGCTACTACGTGCAGCCGACGGTCTTCGAGGGCCAGAACAAGATGCGCATCTTCCAGGAGGAGATCTTCGGACCGGTGCTCGCGCTCACGAGCTTCACCGACTTCGACGACGCCATCTCGATCGCCAACGACACGCTCTACGGCCTCGGCGCAGGGGTCTGGAGCCGCAACGGCTCGCAGCTCTACCGAGCCGGCCGTGCCATCGAGGCGGGGCGTGTCTGGTCGAACACCTACCACCAGTACCCGGCGCACGCGGCGTTCGGCGGCTACAAGCAGTCGGGCATCGGACGCGAGAACCACAAGATGATGCTCGACCACTACCAGCAGACCAAGAACCTGCTGGTGTCCTACGCGGAGGGCCCCATGGGCTTCTTCTGATCCCGCATCATCCATGCACGGCCGGGGCGAGCGCAGCGCGCGTTCGTCCCGGCCGTCCGGCCCGTCTGATGGACACGGTGACCTGTGTTCCCGTCGGGAGGCCCACAATGACCGCGGTCGAAGAGGACAGAGGAGATGCAATGACGAGCAGGAGAGTGGATGTCACCCCGGCCGCTGCCGGGATGCTCCAGGAGCTGGCGGCGACCAACGGGCCGCTGATGTTCCATCAGTCGGGGGGCTGCTGCGACGGCTCCTCCCCCATGTGCTACCCGGTGGGCATGTTCCGCACCGGCCAGTCGGATGTCCTCCTCGGCGCGCTCGAGGTCGAGGGGATCGCCCCGGTCGAGGTGTTCATGTCGAAGTCGCAGTTCGAGTACTGGAAGTACACCCACCTGACGATCGACCTCGTGAACGGGCGCGGATCGGGCTTCTCCCTCGAGGCGCCCGAGGGCAAGCGGTTCATGATCCGCTCGCGGATGCTGACCGACGAGGAGCTGGACTTCTTCGGCCTGATCCCTGCCGTCCCGGACACGGCAGCCGCCCTGACCTGACGACTCGGCAACAACCTCGAATTGCCACTAATGGCTCCCAAACTGCGCATTTGGGAGCCATTTGTGGCAATTCGGGGACGTTGCTATGCCGGCCTTACGGCGACCGCGGTGCCGCGGAGGCGGATGCCGACCGCGGTGCCGCGGAGGCGGATGCCGACCGCGTCGCCGACGGCGGTCTTGAGCTCCGCCTCGTGCTGGATGAGCAGCTCGGTGCCGTCCTCGAGGATCACGCGGGTACGACGGTGCGAGCCGAGGAAGCTCGTGCCGGTCACGATCGCGGCCGAACCCGTGCCGGGCGCGCCGATCAGCACATCCTCCGGGCGCACGCTGGCGAGGACGGGTCCGGTCGGCACCGAGGGGTCGAGCAGCGCCAGCGTCGTGCCGAGCAGCTCCACCTGACCGCCGAGCACTGTCCCCGGAACCTGGTTGGACAGGCCGATGAAGTCCGCCACGAACGCCGTCGCCGGCTGGCCGTAGAGCTCCTCGGGCGTGCCGATCTGCTCGATGTTCCCCGCCCGCATCACGGCGACCCGGTCGGCCACCGCGAGGGCCTCCTCCTGGTCGTGCGTGACGAAGAGGGTCGTGATGCCGAGCTCGGTCTGGATGCTCCGGATCTGGTCGCGCAGCTGCACGCGCACCTTCGCGTCGAGGGCCGAGAGCGGCTCGTCGAGCAGCAGCACGCGCGGACGCGTGACCAGCGCCCGGGCGAGCGCCACCCGCTGCTGCTGGCCACCGGAGAGCTGATGCGCATAGCGCGCCCCTCGCTCGCCGAGGCCGACCATGTCGAGCGCCTCGGCGGCCCGCGAGCGCCGCTCGGCCGCTGGCACCCTGCGCATCCGCAGGCCGAACTCCACGTTCTCCTGCGCGGTGAGGTGCGGGAACAGCGAGTACGACTGGAAGACCATGCCCACGTCGCGCAGATTGGTCGGGGTGCGAGAGACGTCCTCGCCGTCGAACCGGATCTGTCCGCCGTCGATGCCCTCGAGGCCGGCGATGGCGCGGAGCGCAGTCGTCTTGCCGCAGCCGGACGGGCCGAGCAGTGCGACGAACTCGCCGGACTGCACGTCGAGGCTCACGCCATCGAGCGCCCGGTGACCCGGGTACTCCTTGACGACGGTGTCGAGCTCGACGGACACAGCTCGGATCTGGGTGTCGGCGCTGGACGACGGGGCGGTGGCGAGGCTCATGAGCTGGCTCCTGGAACGAGTGGCGCGGACGGTGTGGGAGTGGTGGCTGCGGCGACCGCCGAGCGCGGCCGGCGGGCGGCTCGGGGCGGCTTGGGAGTGCGGCCCGATCCGGCCGTGCCCGAGCCGACCCTGCCGAGCACGAACAGCAGGATGCCGACGAAGATCAGCGCGAGCAGCGCGAAGATCACCGCGGTGAAGGGGTCGTTCTTGCTGATCAGCACGAGAGCCGTCTGCAGATTCACCCGGTTGAGCAGCGACGCGATCGTGTACTCGCCGAGCACGACGGCGAGCGCGATGATGGCGGCCGCCAGCACCCCGCGGCGCAGGCTGGGCAGCAGCACCCGGAGGAACACCGTGATCCAGCCGGCGCCGAGGGAGCGGGCCGCCTCGCTCAGGGTCTTCGCGTCGAACGCGTCGAGATTGGACTGGATCGCCCGATAGGCGAACGGCAGCACGGTGATGCCGTAGGCGAAGGACAGCGGCCAGACGCCGCTGCCGAAGATGCGGGCGACCACCGAGTAGACGGGCGCCAGGCCGACGACCAGCACGATCGCGGGCACGCTGATCGGCAGCAGGCAGAGGAACTCGACCGCACGGCGCAGGAACGGGAAGCGCAGCTGCACGAGGATCAGCGTCGGCACCAGGATCGCCAGCGTCAGCAGCACGGTGATCACCGCGAGCAGCGCGGAGTTCGCGAGCCCCGTCCAGATGGGTCGGTACGACGCATCGAGCTGACCGGAGAACACTGCGATCCAGCGGTCGAGCGTGTAGCCGCCCGCGAGACCTCCGCGGAGGGTGAACTCCACCATGGACAGGATCGGCACCGCGAAGACGAGTCCGACGAGAACGAGGATGACGGTGCGCGCTGCCGCCTTCGGTGCGTGCGCGGGCGGGACGTGGCTCATCGCTGCCACCTCGCGGCCCGACGCTGCAGCAGTGCGTACAGGGTCATCACGACGGCCATCACGACGATCATTCCGAGGGCCAGCGCGCCGGCCAGGTTCTCGCGGCCGAGCACCGTCTCGCTGGTGAGCGCCGCGCGGATCTGCAGGGGCACGATCCCCGCCCCCTGGCTGGTGAGCGCCGCCGCCGTCGCGTATGACGAGAAGGAGTTGGCGAACAGCAGCAGGAAGCTGCCGAGCAGCGATGGCGCGAGCACGGGGAGGGCGATCCGCGTCCAGTACACGCGGGCCGTGCCGCCGAGGGTGGCATTGGCCTCCGCCCACTGCGGCTTGAGCCCTTCGAGAGCGGGCAGGAACGTGATCACCATGAGGGGCACCTGGAAGTAGATGTAGGGCAGGATCAGGCCGGGAACCTCGTAGAGCCAGACCCCGTCGGCGAAGATGTCGATGCCGAAGGTCGTCTCGAGCCAGACCTTGAAGAAGCCCTGGATGCCGATCGTCGCGACGAACGCGAAGGCGAGCATGACCCCGCCGAACTGGGCGAGCACGCCGCTGATGGCATCGACCGTCGAGCGCAGGGGGCCCTCGGGGTTCGCGCCGAGCAGCGCGTAGCAGACCAGTCCGCCCACGATCACTCCGACGAGCGCCGTGACGGCCGAGATGCCGAAGGATGCGCCGAAGCCGCTGAGCACGAACGGGTCGCCCAGGGCCTCGACGTTCGTGAGCGTGAACGAGCCGTCGCCGTCGAGGAAGCCGGTGCCGAGGGCGAGCAGGGTGGGCACCGCCAGGAAGAGCAGCACCCAGACGGCGAACGGAAGCAGTCCGATGCCCGCGGGTGTGAGGAGTGCGGGTCGGGAGAGGCGCAGACGCCGAGGCCGCCGGCCCTGCGGCGGGGAGATCGTCCCCGAGGCAGGACCAGCGGCGGTGGCGACCGGCGCGGAGGATGCCACGCTGGTCATCTGACTACTGGACTGCCGTGGCCCACGCGGTGCCGAGCAGGGTCGAGGCGGCCTCGCTCTGCTCTGCGGTCGGGACGACCGTCTCCTCGGGGGTCTCCGGAAGAGCGGCGAACAGCGCGTCGTCGATCGTTCCGGCGGTCTCCATCGCCTCGGCGCGGACCGGACGGGCGCCGCCCTTCAGCCAGAGGTTCTGCACCTCGTCGCTGTAGAGGAACTCCTGCCAGAGGCGCGCTGCGGCCGGGTGCGGCGCGTCGGCGTTGATCGCCTGGTTGTAGTAGCCCGCGTAGCCGGTGCCCGGGAAGACCACGACCTTCCAGTTGCGCTGGCCCTCGAGCTGCGTGCCGTAGCCCACGTTGAGGTAGTCCCAGTCGAAGACGACGGGGGTCTCGCCGGAGGCGATGGTGGCGGGGGTCGGGTCGATCTTCACGAAGTTGCCTGCGGCGTTGAGCTCCTGGAAGAAGTCGATGCCGGCCTGGAAGTCGTCGACCGATCCGCCGTTCTGCACCGCGGCGAGGCCGACGGCCGCGAATGCCGCACCCGCCTGGGTCGGGTCGCCGTTGATCGCGACCTTGCCCTTGTAGTCGGCGCCGAGGAGGTCCTCGAGCGAGTCGGGGGCGGGCACGGCGTCGGGGTCGTAGCCGACGGCCATGTATCCGCCGTAGTCGCCCGTGTACAGACCCGACTGCTCCTTGAGCGCGTCGGGGATGTCATCCCAGCCGGCCACCTTGTAGGGCGCGAACGAGTCGGTGTTGGCGAGGGCGACAGCGAGTCCGACGTCGAACACGTCGGGCGCGGTGTCCTGGCCCTTGAGGTTCTCGGCGGCCTGCAGCTCCTCGGCGCTGGACGCGTCGGGAGTGGCCTCGTTCAGGGCGATCTCCGGGTACTTCTCCGCCCAGAGGTCGAGGATCTCGCCGTAGTTGGCCCAGTCGCGCGGAAGCGCGATGACGTTGAGCGAGCCTTCCGACTTGGCCGCCTCTTCGAGGGCGGCCAGATCGCCGAAGTCGGCGAGGCTGGTGGCCGCGGCAGCGTCGGTGCCGTCGGTCGATGCGCCCGCCGTGTCGCTGGAGCAGCCCGCGAGGGCCAGTCCGGACACGGTGAGCAGGGCGAGGGTTGCGAGCGCGGTGCGCTTGCGGATCACGTTGTCCTCCGATTCATCCCCGCGAGCGGCCCGAGCTGTGGATCGGGCGACTGCACTCGGCGGGGACGGCCCTGAACCTATGGATCGCCGGGTAACCGGCCATGGATCGCAGGTGAACGGAAGGCGACGCCGAGCTAGCGGGTTGACTTCGGACGCAGGCGGCCTGGCGCCCATCGGATCAGGTGGAGCCGAGCTGATCGGCACCGTGGGGCCGAGCCGATCAGGCGGCGAGCCTGCGGATCATCCGGATGCCCGAGACGAGGACGAGGGCGCCGACGAGCACGACGAAGCCGATCAGCGTGACGACGGGGCTCAGCGCCGAGAGAGCGAGGCCCACCGCGAAGACGGGGACGGCCAGCCCGACGTAGGCGATGAGGAACAGGGCGGCGAGCACTCCCCCGCGCTCGGGCCCGGCGACGAGGGATGCCGCGACTCCGAGAGAAGCGCGGAAGAGCAGTCCGACTCCCGCGCCGGCGACGATCCCTGAGATCACGAAGAGCGCGAGAGACGGGATGAGCACCGAGACGCCGAGCGCCGCGAGCCCCGCGATCATCGAGGCGACCGCGATCGACAGCTGGCGCCGCAGCGTCAGCCGGGCCAGGACGACCTGGGTGATCGCGGCGCTGGCGAAGACCGCGAACGGCACCAGGCCCGCCGCGATGCGGGAGGTGACTCCGAACTGGCCGGCCAGCAGGCTCGGCGCGAGGGCGGTGAACAGCCCGAAGATGGCGAACGCGGCGAAGACTCCGGCGCCCGCCGCGGAGAACTCGGCCCTGCCCTCGGCAGGGAGGACGAGCCGCTGAGGACGGTATGCCGGTCGCTGGGCCGCGCGGATGACGGTCTCGGGGACGAGCGCGATGCCGACCACCGCGAGCGCGAGGACCACGAGGAACACGAGGTAGGGCGTCGTCAGCGGCGCGGGCGCGAAGGTCGCCAGCAGCCCGCCGATGAGTGGCCCGAGCGCCAGCCCGCCGATATTCGCCACCGTGGACACGGCGGCGCTCGTCCCCGGGCCGCTGCCCGGTCGAGCCGCGGCGCGGAGCTCGGAGAGGTGAGCCGTCGCCGTCGCGGTGAGCGCTCCGACGCCGATGCCGCTGATGAAGCGGGCGACGAGCAGACCGGGCACATCCGGCCAGACCAGGAAGACGACCGCGGAGAGCAGTTCGAGCGCTACGGCCACGAGGATCATCGGCCGGCGCCCCGCCCAGTCGCTGATGTGCCCGACGAGATACAGGCTCGCGGCCACGCCGACCGCGTAGGCGCCGAAGATCACGGTGACGATCCAGGTCGGGAAGCCGTCGCGCGCCTGATACAGCGCGTAGAGCGGAGTGGGGATCGTCGAGAAGGCCATCACCGCGAGGAAGGCGACCGCGATCACCCAGAAGCCGCGTGCGTGCGCTCGGCTCCCGGGAGGAGCGACGGTGGTGGCAGCTGGCTGCCCGGTGACGGTGCGGGCGGGCGAGTCGGTGGACATGAGCTGCTCCTCGAGAGTGCGGTGGGCGCTCCCCTTCGAGCTCTCTCAGTGTCGCGCGGTCCATTGATCACGTCCAACGAATTGTCTTGCACGCAGTGATCGCGTTCGCCGATGATTGTCGGATGGACATCCGCAGCATAGAGACCTTCGTCGCCGTCGCGGAGGAGCTGCACTTCGGCGCCGCCGCTGCACGCCTGCACGTCGTCCAATCGACCGTCTCCGCCTCGATCCGCGGACTGGAACGCGAGCTCGGCGCATCGCTCTTCGCCCGCTCCACCCGATCCGTCGCACTGACGGAGGCCGGAGCGTCGGCACTGCCGGTGGGGCGGGAGCTGCTGGCGGCCGCAGACCGCATGCACGAGGCCGTGGATGAGACGTCGTCGGGCCTGCGCGGCAGCATCCGATTCGGCACCTTCGCGGCGCTCGTGATCCTCGACCTGCCCGAGATCCTCGCGGGCTTCCGACGGGAGGCGCCGCATGTCGATGTGCGGCTGTCCACCTCGCCGAGCGGCTCGACCGGTCTCGCAGAGGACCTTCGCGCCGGCCGGCTGGATATCGCGCTCGTGGCGCTTCCGCCGGAGCAGCTGAGCGGCCTCGAGACGGTCACCGCCTCCGAGCACCGGTTCGTCGCGATCCTGCCGGTGGGCCATCGACTCGCCGCGCGCCGAGCAGTGTCCCTGCGCGACCTCGCCGCAGAGCCGTTCGTCGACACCGTGCGCGGATTCGGCAACCGCGTCCTGCTCGACGCCGCCTTCGCGGCTCGACGAATCAGCCGCACCGTCGCCATCGAGGTCGCCGATCTCGCGGCGATCGGCGGCTTCGTCGCGGCGGGGTTCGGTGTCGCGGTCACTCCCGAGGGCCTCGCACCCATCCATCCCGCGACGGTCTCCCTCCCCCTGGAGGGCGAGCCGTTGACGTGGAGGATCTCGGTCGCGACTCGCACGCGACCGAGCGCCGCCACCCGCCGCCTCTTCGCCCGCTTCGAGGAGCGCGCCGGCATCTGATCAGCCGCAGGCCGGCGACCTCCGGACCGCTGTTGACTTCCGGCGGCGCACCTGGTTGGTTAGTTACATGAGTAACGAACCAACCAGGTGGCGGCCGCATCGTGGATGAGTCGCGACCGATCTTCCTGCAGATCGCAGAGCTGATCGAGAACGACATCATCGCCGGCGGTCTCGCGGAAGAGGAGCAGGTCCCGTCGACCAACGAGTTCGCCGCATTCCATCGCATCAACCCCGCCACGGCCGGCAAGGGGGTCAATCTCCTCGTCGACGACGGCGTCCTCTACAAGAAGCGCGGCATCGGCATGTTCGTCGCCAGCGGCGCGCGGGAGCGTCTGCTCCATAAGCGCCGCGACGAGTTCCGGACGGAATTCGTGCAGCCACTCATCAGCGAGGCAGCCAAGCTCGGCCTCTCGCGCAGCCAGCTCATCGCCATGATCCGTGACGACGAGAACAGCATTCGAAAGGACGACAGAGCATGACCGCAGCAGTCGAGGTCTCCGGCCTCACCAAGCGCTTCGGCAGCACGACTGCCGTGAACGAGGCCACCTTCACCGTCGAGGAGAACACCATCCACGGCCTGCTCGGCCGCAACGGAGCCGGCAAGACGACGCTCATGCAGCTCATCACCGGCCAGGACTTCGCGACCTCCGGCAGCATCCGGATCTTCGGCGAGCACCCCGTCGAGAACAGCGGCGTCCTGCGCCGCGTCTGCTTCATCAAGGAGAGCCAGAAGTACCCGGACGACTTCAAGCCGAAGCACGTCTTCGAGAGCGCACCGTGGTTCTTCGAGAACTGGGACGCCGAGCTGGCCGCCCGGCTGATCGAGGACTTCAGACTCCCCGTGAACCGGAGGATCAAGAAGCTCTCCCGCGGCCAGACCTCCGCGGTCGGAGTGATCGTCGGACTCGCGTCCCGCGCACCGCTGACGTTCTTCGACGAGCCGTACCTCGGCCTCGACGCGGTCGCCCGGCAGATCTTCTACGACCGCCTGCTCGAGGACTACGCGGAGCACCCGCGCACGATCATCCTCTCCACGCACCTGATCGACGAGGTGAGCAGCCTGCTCGAGCACGTGATCGTCATCGACGACGGCCGGATCATCATCGACCAGGATTCCGACAGCCTGCGCGGATCGGCCACGACGGTCGTCGGCACCGGCACCGCCGTCGAGTCATTCATCGCAGGGCACGAGGTGCTCCACCTCGACCGGATCGGCGGCCTCGCCTCCGCCACCATCGGCCAGCTGACGCCCGCTGAGCGCGCGGCAGCCACCACGGCAGGACTGGAACTCACACCGGTGTCCCTGCAGCAGCTGATTGTCCGCCGCACCGGACTCGCCACAGAACTGGAGAAGAGCGCATGACCACCACCACCGTGACCGAGCTCGCCCGACCGTCCCGCCCGACGAGCCGGATCGGCTCCGTCGTGCGGCTGCACCTCGTCAACAAGGCGAGCATCATCGGCACACCGCTGATCATCCTCGGCTTCATCCTGCTGGTGAACGTCGCGATCTGGGCGATCATCGCCGCCTCCGTGACCGACGCCTCCGACCTCGCCGATGCGCAGGAGGGGCTGCAGTGGAGCGGCGCCTCGTTCTATCTGTTCATCTACATGATGGTGCTCGGCATCTTGGGAGTCTCCGCGACCTTCCCGCTCGCGCTCGGCTTCAGCGTCACTCGTCGCGACTTCTACCTGGGAACAGCAGCGACCTGGGTGCTCCTGTCGGTGTTCTTCGGGGCCGTCTTCACCCTGTTGGCCGTGGTGGAGACCGCCACGGGGGGCTGGGGGCTGGGCGGTCGGATGTTCACCGCCGTCTACTTCGGAGACGGCGTCTGGTACCAGCGCTTCCTGCTCTTCACCGCGGCCTTCCTGTTCTTCTTCTTCTTCGGCACCGTGATCGCCGCGATCTACTCCCGCTGGAGGGTCACGGGAACGCTCGTCTTCTTCGGGATCCTGACGGTGCTGCTCGTCGCGCTCGCATTCCTCGCGACGGTGACGCGCAGCTGGCCCGAGGTCGGGAACTGGTTCGTCGTGAACGGAGCCCCGGGACTGGTGGCCTGGAGTCTCGTGCCGACGGTCATCTCTGCGGTCGCCGGCTACGCGGTGCTCCGCCGGGCCACCCCCCGGGGCTGAACCGCACGCGGGCGCAGTGGCCCGCGCATTCCCGCAGCTCCGCCCGGGCGACGGCGTCGTCTGCCGCCCGGGCGGAGCTGCCGTGTTCGGCTTTCAGGATCACGTGCCTACCCTGGAATCGGTCGCACGGAAGGAGCGAGCACCATGGCCGACGATCCGCGCCTCGACGTGGCGCGCTACCAGCTGGACAAGGCGGCTCGGGAGCGCGGCGAATCCGTTCCCGACGAGCCGCGCGGCGAACGCCCGGCGGCGAGCATGCAGCAGCGGGCCGCGATCGCGGAGACGGCTCTCCAGCAGGCGTTCCGCCGCGGCGAGTTCGACAACCTGCCGGGCGCGGGCAAGCCGCTGCCCAACCTGCACGAGGTGCACGACCCCGACTGGTGGATTCGCAAGAAGATCGAGCGCGAGAACCTCACCGGCCTCGGCCCTCCCGCGCTGACCCTCCGAACCGAGAGCGCTCAGCTGCGCGGCCGCATCGACGCGCTGCACCTCGAATCGGACGTCCGGGCCGTGCTCGACGACTTCAACCGTCGCGTCAAGGAGGCCCGCCGCCAGCTGCTGGGCGGCCCTCCCGTGGTCACTCCCCTCCGCGATGTCGGCGCCGAGCTCGACGCCTGGCGGGAGCGTCGGGAGGCCGCCCGCGCCGAGGAGACCGCGCGCCGACAGGCCGAGGCGGAAGCCGAAGCCGCACTCACCCGACGCGAGCGCCGACGCCTTCGCCGGTCCCGGCCGTAGGCGCAGCGCGCGGCAGTCCGCGCCGACCGCGGGCGGCCCTCCCGCGCCGCCGCGGCTACCGCGCTCGGCGGACCACGTAGGCGTGCTCGACGAGGATGACCACCAGCGCGATCGTGGCGCCGATGACGGTGTCGACGATCCGCTCCCCCACGACCGCCCCGACGTCGCTGGGGTCGCTCTGCGTGGCCACCAGCAGCGCGAGCGGTGTGATGAAGATGAGGGCGAGTCCGTAGTTTCGGGCGATGACGAGCTCGATGACGGTCTGCAGGACGAAGATGATGATCAGCAGCGTGAGCGCGCTGAGCGGCAGGAGAGCGAGCAGGGCGAAGATGCCGAGGCCGAGGAGGGTGCCGACGAGTCGCTGACCGGCCCGGATCGCCGACATCCGTCGCCGCACGCTGGTCTGCAGGACGGTCACCACCGTGAGCACGATCCAGTACGCGCGGTCCTCGCCGAGCAGCAGGCCGACGATGGCGGCCACGAGGACGGCCACCGCCACGCGGACGACGATGACGAGCGCCTCGCCGCGAAGGCTGAAGCTGAGGCGGGCGTTGCGACCGGGCGCGAGCCCGGTCCGCTCCCGGACCGAGGGGAGAGCCAGCGGCAGCATGACGATCGCGTAGGCGAGAACGAGTCCGACCGCGAGCGGTCCCAGGACCGACGCGAAGTCGATCGAGCCCTCGGCTTCCAGCTCCTGCACCCCCAGCGTCGAGAACGCGCCGGCGAGCAGCACGAAGAACAGCGCACCGGGCGGTCCGACTCCCCAGCCGACGGTGAGGATCGTGGCTCCGACAGCGAGGACGGACACGGTGACCACGGCTCCGGCGGCCCCCGCCTGCGCGCCGAGCAGCGCGAGGGCGACCGCCGCGAAGAGGCCGGCGCCGAGGATCGGGAGCAGGCGCGCCCGTCGCGTCCTGCTGAGACCACCGAGGTAGAGAGCGAGGAATCCGCCGTTGGACGCGGCGAGCGCGAGCTCGGGTCGCCCGATCACGACGAAGACGAGCCCCGGCAGCAGCACGGCGACGCCGCCCTGGATGGCGTGCCCCCAGCGGGTGGGGATGGGCCGGATGGCGACGAAGTCCCTCAGCCAGCTGCGCAACTCCACCCTTCGAGGGTACGGGGCGGCCGAGCAGGCCTCACGCGGCCCGGGGAGCCGAGCGCGGTCGGCGGACCTGCCGCGCTCGGTTCGCGGGACCGCGAGAGGGATGCGTCACTGGGCCTGGAAGCCGCCGACGCCAGCGCCGTCCGATACCGGGATGGCGAACGGATCCACGAGGCGCCCGGCGCGATCGGAGCGCTCCACGAATGCCGCGAACTCGGCGCCCGCGCGATCGATCCGCTCGGGCAGCGGCTTCACATCGTCGGGGTTGCTCCCCCAGTCCTCCGAGGCCGCGTAGACCCCGGTCGGTGCGACGAGCGCGTGCAGGTAGGTGAACAGGGGCCGCATCGCGTAGTCGAGCACGAGCGAGTGCCGCGGCGAGCCCCCGGTCGCGCCGATCAGGACGGGCATCTCCACCAACGAGCTCGGATCGAGGATGTCCATGAACGACTTGAACAGTCCGCTGTAGCTCGTGGTGAACGTCGGCGTCACCGCGATCAGCGCGTCGGCGCCCGTCACCTGCTCTATGACGGTGCTGAGCGACGGGCTCGGGAACCCGGTCAGCAGGTTGTTCGTGACGTCCTTGGCGATCTCGCGCAGCTCGACGGTCACGATCTCCACCTCGAAGCCCCGTTCCACCAGGTGGCGCTCGGTGGCCTGAACCAGCCGATCGGCCAGCAGACGGGTGGACGACGGCTGGCTGAGACCGGCGGAGACCACGGCGACGGTGCGCTTCGTGCGCATTGGAGTCGATGCGGCCATGGTCATGCCTCCTGCGCGACGGGCGCCGCGGTCCGAGTCGCACCGGCGAGCTCCGCATCCTGGGCGGCATCGCGAGCGGCGACGAGGGCGGCGTGGGTGGGTCCGTTCGGGATGTGCGCGGGTCGGTTCTTCGCGAACTCCTTGCGCAGCACGGGCACGACCTCCTCGCCCAGCAGGTCGAGCTGCTCGAGGACCGTCTTCAGCGGCAGGCCGGCGTGGTCCATCAGGAACAGCTGGCGCTGGTAGTCGCCGAAGTGCTCGCGCATCCCGGCGTAGCGGTCGATGACCTCCTGCGGGCTGCCGACGGTGAGCGGTGTCTGCTCGGTGAACTCCTCGAGCGACGGGCCGTGTCCGTAGACGGGCGCGTTGTCGAAGTAGGGGCGGAAGGTCTTCACGGCGTCCTGGCTGTTCTTGGCCATGAAGGCCTGCCCGCCGAGCCCGACGATGGCCTGGTCGGCGGAGCCGTGGCCGTAGTGCTCGAAGCGCTGGCGGTAGTAGCCGATGAGGCGCATGTAGTGCTCCTTCGGCCAGAAGATGTTGTTCGCGAAGAAGCCGTCGCCGTAGAACGCGGCCTGCTCGGCGATCTCGGGGCTGCGGATCGATCCGTGCCAGACGAACGGAGGCACGCCGTCGAGCGGGCGCGGGGTCGAGGTGAAGCCCTGCAACGGGGTGCGGAACTTGCCGCTCCAGTCGACGACGTCCTCGCGGAGCAGCCGGTGCAGCAGCGCGTAGTGCTCGATGGCCAGAGGGATGCCCTGACGGATGTCCTGGCCGAACCACGGGTAGACGGGGCCGGTGTTGCCGCGGCCGAGGGTCATGTCCACGCGCCCGTCGGCGACGTGCTGGAGCATCGCGTAGTCCTCGGCGATCTTCACCGGGTCGTTCGTGGTGATCAGCGTCGTCGCGGTGGACAGGATGAGCCTCTCGGTCTTGGCCGCGATGTAGCCGAGCATGGTCGTCGGCGACGAGGGCACGAAGGGCGGGTTGTGGTGCTCGCCGAGCGCGAAGACATCGAGCCCGACCTCCTCCGCCTTCTGGGCGATGGCGAGGATGGCCTTGATGCGATCCCGCTCGCTGGGGGTCTCGCCGTTGGTGGGATCCGTGGTGACGTCGCCCACCGTGAAGATGCCGAACTGGACCGCCGGAGCGGACTCAGAATTCAATGCGTTTGCATACATATCCGAGAGAACAGGGAAGAGGCCCCAGGCATTCCCGGGACCCGCCGACGTGCATCTCGGGCGTGTCGAGAGGCATATGCCGCGAGCCTCAGCCTGGAGGGCTCAGCGGGTGGAACCCACCAGGAGGTCGACCCGATAGCCGTGTCGGGTGGAGACGATCCGGACGGGGATGCGGGGCTTGCGCCCGGCCTCTTCCAGACGGTTCAGCGCTTCGGTCACCGCGCTCTCGAAGCCGCGCGGCACCATGCCGACTACTCCGCTGATGCGTGCATCGGCGAACAGGCGCACCTCCATGGGCGCGTCGGTGCGCTCCTCCTCCAGCGTGCGCCGCCCGCCGGCGGTCTGCAGATCGGCGTTGCCCGCGAGCCGCGCTATCTCGTCCTGGCGAGGATCGCTGCCCGCCAGCCGGATGCTGACCTTCGCGTTCTTGGGCCGGAGGTCGAACGCGTAGTCGTTGAGGTCGGCCTTGCCGGAGTCGCTCTTCGAGAACCGCATCCCGTCGGGAACGTCGGCTGCTGCGCCGCGCTGGAACCACGCCATAGCGCCAACCTAATCGGGCGGCACCCATCCGGCGATCCCCGGCCGTTGCCGGCGGGAGAGCCGTGTGTTGCCGCAAGGTAAAAGCTCGATGAACCGGGTTCCGCATCGGGGGCTCCTGTGACAGGTTGGACTCGGCGCACCCAGCGCCGCACCCGACACCGCGACCCGAACGCGTGCTGTGCTCCCCGCACTCGTCGAGACCTGCTCCGCACCCCGGATCACCTGCCGGCAGGCGCAGTCCCGACACCCTCCGCCCCCGGTCGCGCCCATCCCGGAGGCCCCCTTGCGCGCGAGCGACGCCACTCCCCCGTCCGCCATCCCGTCCCGATCAGCCCGCCGGCGTTCCCGGCGGGGATCCTTCCATCGGGCCGTCGCCATGACCGGTGTCGCCCTGCTCGCGGGGGCCGGACTCGCGCTCTCCGGCGCGGTCGCCGCGAACGCGGCACCGGTCACCATCGACATCGTGACCATCAACGACTTCCACGGTCGCCTCGAGGCCGACGGCAGCGTCGCGGGCGCCGCGGTGCTCGCCGGCGCCGTCGACTCCGTCCGCGCCGCCAACCCGAACACCGTCATGGTGTCCGCCGGCGACAACATCGGCGCGTCGACGTTCACGTCCTTCATCCAGGAGGACGAGCCCACCATCGACGTGCTCAACACGATGGGCCTCGACGCGAGCGCCGCCGGCAACCACGAGTTCGACCGCGGCTACGACGACCTGGTGAATCGGGTCCTGCCGCTCGCCGACTTCCCGATCCTGTCCGCGAACGTCCGGCACGACGACGGCAGCGCCGCCCTCGACGAGTACTGGATCGCCGAGGTCGCGGGCGTGCGGATCGGATTCATCGGCGCGACGACCGAGGAGCTGCCCTCCCTGGTCAGCCCCGCGGGCATCGAGGGTCTGCAGGTCGAGAGCATCGTCGACAACGTGAACCGCGTGGCCGGAGAGCTGTCGGACGGCGACGAATCCAACGGCGAAGCCGATGTGGTCGTCACCGTCATGCACGAGGGCGCGCCGGCCAGCGGTCCGACGACGGACATCCCGGCGGACTCGGTGTTCGGCACCATCGTGAGCGGGCTCGACTCCGATGTCGACGCCATCGTCTCGGGACACACGCATCAGCAGTACGCGGGAGTCGTGCCGTTCGACCCCTACCAGCGCCCGGTGATCCAGGCCGGCCAGTACAGCGAGGCGTTCGGGCTGCTGACCCTGTCGATCGACGCCGACACCAAGCAGATCGCGAGCTTCACGCCCGAGGTGCTGCCGCTGACGGCGGAGGACGCGGATGGCGAGTCGTACCCGCTCTACGACGCTGACCCCGAGGTGCAAGCCATCGTCGACGATGCTGTGGCGGAGGCCGAGGTGTCGGGCAGCGTGCCGCTCGGCGAGATCACGGCCGACTTCAACCGGGCGGTCGGCACGGACGGGGCGACCGAGAACCGGGGCGGCGAGTCGACGCTCGGCAACTTCGTCGCCGACGTGCAGCTCTGGGCGACGACGGACGTCGGCGCGCAGATCGCCTTCATGAACCCCGGCGGGATCCGGCAGGACCTCGTCTACGCCGCCAACCCCGACGTCTCGGGCGACGGCGAAGGTGTCGTGACCTATCGGGAGGCGGCCGATGTGCAGCCGTTCGCCAACACCCTCGTGACCATGCAGCTCACCGGAGCGCAGATCCGCCAGGTGCTGGAGGAGCAGTGGCAGCCCGCCGGCGCGAGCCGTCCGTTCCTCAAGCTCGGCCTCTCGGAGGGGCTGTCGTACACCTACGATCCGGCCGCTCCTGCGGGATCGCACATCGGCACGATCTCCTACCAGGGCTCACCCCTCGCGGATGATGCCTCGCTGACGGCAGTGCTCAACTCGTTCCTGGCCTCCGGCGGCGACAACTTCCTCGGCTTCACGGCCGGCACCGGCGTCGCCGACTCGGGTCGGATCGATCTGCAGTCGATGGTCGACTGGTTCCAGGAGTTCGGCACCGCCACGCCGGATGACGCCCAGCGTTCGGTCGGCGTGCAGCTGAGCGCCCCCGCGAACGGCGGCTACCTGCCGGGCAGCACGGTCGGCGTCTCGCTCTCCTCGCTGCTGTTCAGCACCGACGAGCCGAAGCCGACCACGGTGGAGATCCGTCTGGGCGATGCGCTGGTCGGCACCGGAAGCATCGATCCGACGATCGTCGACGGCACGGATGAGGCCGGACGGGCATCGGTGGATGTGACCCTGCCGGCAGGCATCGCCGTCGGCGCGCAGTCGCTCACCGTCACGACGCCGGGTACCGCGACCTCGATCGACGTGCCGATCACGGTCGTCGCCGCATCGACGGCGGGCGGTTCGGGAACGGGCACCTCGCCCGGGACCGTCGGTTCGGGCAGCACCGGTTCCGGGGGCGTCGGATCAGGTCAGGAGCTCGCCGCGACGGGCGCCGAGACGGGTCCGATGGTCGCCGTGGCGATCCTGGCTCTGCTGGTCGGCGCCGGCATGATCGTCGTCGCACGACGGATCAGGGTCGGCTGAGGGCGACTTCTTCGCGATTCTCAGGGGCATCCGGCGTCCTGCGCATAGGGTCGACGGATGCCCCCGACGACGGACGAGGACGCCCCCCAGGATCGTCAGCGCCTGAGTCCGTGGGGGCTTCTGCGAAACTGGGTCGCCTGGGGGCTGGACTACGCCTACGTCGGCTACTGGATGACCCGGTCCTTCGTCGGACACGCCGATCCACAGCAGTACCTCGCGCATCCCGGCCCGAAGGCCCCTGTGGTCATCCTTCCGGGCGTCTACGAGCGCTGGCAGTTCCTTCGACCCCTCGCCGATCACCTCGAGGGCAACGGCCATCCCGTGCACATGGTGCCCGAGCTCCGTTGGAACACCGCATCCGTCTCGGACAGCGCGCGGATCGTCAACGGGATGATCGAAGAGCGCGACCTGCATGGCGTGATCATCGTGGCGCACAGCAAGGGCGGCCTGATCGGCAAGGCCGCGATGCTGCAGGATCCACGGGGTCGGATCGACCGGATGATCGCCATCTCGACGCCGTTCTCCGGCTCGATCTACGCCCGCTTCCTCGTCGGGGCGACGCTGCGCGCCTTCTCGCCGAACAACGCGACCCTCCGCTCGCTCGGCGCCCAGCTCGACGCGAACAGCAGGATCACCTCCATCTGGGGCGCCTTCGATCCGCACATCCCCGGGGGGAGCGCACTGAGCGGGGCGACGAACATCCGGTTGAGGTCATCGGGGCACTTCCGACCACTCGGCACTCAGGAGCTGCGCGACGCGGTCGACCGAGCACTCGCGGACCTGCCCGGCTGATCGCCGGTTCAGGGCCGGCTCAGCGCCGGCTCAGACGGCGCCCGCAACGGCGGCAGCCTGCTCGACTTCGGGCTCCTTCGCGTAGTACTCGGTGAACATGGTCGCCCGGCCACCATCGTCGAGGCGGATCAGCCAGAGGTTCCGATACGCCGTGCCGAGCCGGCCGTACACCGTCCGGCCCTCCACGACTCCGAGATCGCCCTCGATGGCGATCACCTCGCTGTCGAAGGTCCACGTGCCGGGCTCATCCCTGTGGTCGAGCCAGCTGGCGATGATCGCGTCGATGTCGACCTCCGGCTCGCTGAACGGCTCGAACCGGTACTCGGCTCCCGGAGCGAACAGCGCTCGGATGTCCTCTGGCTCGTTGCTCGTCCAGGCCTTCTCGTACCCGGCGACCCATGCGCGCACGTCGTCCTTGGTGATCGTCATCGCGGTCTCCTCTCCTTCGCCCCGGCGCGGAGCGTCGTTCTCCAGATTCTGCCCAAATCCGGGACTCATATGGGCAGTTTCTGGATAACGAGCAGGACATCATCGTCCCGCGCCACGCCGAGTCCATGCGGGAACATCTGAGTCCATTCCATGGTTGTAGCTAGCGATGAGCAGAGTATTCGAGGAGATCGAGGACGGCCGCGGCGGTGTCACCAAGTACCGCAAGCACCCCAACGGGCGCGGATTCGTCGAGGTGAGTGCGAGCGTTGACGCTTCGGCGTTCATCGCTCCGACAAGTTATGTGGAGGCAGGAGCAGAGATCGGGCGTTCGGTGCGCATCGGTCCCGGCTGCTGGATCGGCCGCAATGCGCTGGTCGGCGCGACCGCCCAACTGGGCGCGAGCGTTCGGATCGGCGAGGGTGCGGTGATCGGCGCCGGATCGAAGGTCGGAAGCTACGCGCGTGTCGGCGACAACGCCCGCGTGACCGGCGGCGCACGGGTGCCGGCCGACAGCACGGTGGCGGACAACGCGGTCATCGCGTCGAAGTCGTCCCGCGGCGAGGGCTGGGCGTCGGCCGCCTGATCGGCAGAGGTACATCAGCAGCACGACAGAGCAGAGGGCCTCATCCGCATCGCGGAGGGGGCCCTTTCCTCATTCTCCGGAAAGGTCCAGGAGCGGATCCATGTGCACGAAACCGGCCCCATGTGCTCGCAATTACGAGCACATGGGGCCGGAACGTACACATCAGGGGAGGATCTTGTTCGGGTTGAAGTTGCCGCCCGCGTCGGCGCTCGCGAAGAGACCGCGCATGACTGCGACGCCCTCGGGCGAGATGTCGTCCTCCAACCAGGGCGAGTGCTCGAGGCCCACGCCGTGGTGGTGCGAGATCGTCCCGCCCGCCTTCACGAAGGCGCCCTGGATGGCCGACTTCACGATGTCGTACTCGCCCAGCGGATCCTCGTCGCCCATCACGAAGGCGAAGGTGAAGTAGAGGCACGCCCCCGAGTGGTACGAGTGCGACATGTGGCACATGATCCAGCCGGTGCGGTCGAGCTTCGCGTAGGCGCCGTTCGCCGCGGCGATCGTCGCGTCGTAGACGCCCTGCAGCTTCGACCACGGAGCAGCTGTCTCGGAGACGTCGCCCGCCGCACCCATGTCGAGCAGGAAGTCGCGCAGATACGGGGTGTCGAACTTCTTCTGGTCGTAGAGCACGCCCGGTCCGGTGCCGACGCCGATGCCGCCGTGCTTCTTGACGATCTTGCCGACCATCGACTTCTGCCGCGCGACATGCGACGGGCTGCCCTCGTACCCGATGAAGGACAGGCAGAGCTGGTCGAGGTCCCAGCCGCGGCGCTTGAGGAAGCCGAAGAGGGCGTTCTGCACGTGCTTCGAGACGCCCTTGGACTCCTTGCTGGTCGCGAGCGAGAAGCCGCTCTCGCGAGCATCGGAGATGCGCGTGACCGACGGGGCGGCGTCGCTCTCGGAGATCGCGCGCATCGCGGCGAGGCCGGCCTTCCAGTTCGGGAAGAAGTAGGCGTAGATCGTCCGCTCGGCGGGAATGCGGTGCACCTGGACGGTGACCTCGGTGATGATGCCGAGGCGCCCCTCGCTGCCGAGGATCATCTCTCGCACGCTCGGGCCGGTGGATGCGCTGGGGATGCCGCGGATCTCGAGCAGTCCGCCGGGACGCACGACGTGCATGCCCTTGGCGATGTCGGAGATGTCCCCGTACTTGTCCGACTGCATGCCCGACGACCGGGTGGCGACCCAGCCGCCCACAGTCGAGTGGGTGAACGAGTCGGGGAAGTGCCCGATCGTCCAGCCCTTCGCCTTGAGCTGGTCCTCGAGGTCGGGACCGAGGGCACCGGCCTGGATGCGGGCCAGACCCGACTCGTCGTCGATCGAGAGGACCTTGTTCATCCGGCCCAGATCCACCGAGACGATCGTCCGCGTCTCGGTCGGGTCGGGCTCGAGGCTGCCGGCGATGTTGCTGCCGCCGCCGAACGGAATCACGACCGCGTCCTCGGCGATCACGGCATCGACGATCCGCTGCACCTCGGCCTCGTCGGCCGGGTAGACCACGACGTCGGGGGTGCGCTCGATCACGCCGGAGCGCACGCGCACGAGGTCGCGCAGGCTCTTGCCGAACGTGTGCACGACGCGCTCGATGCGCTCGGTCGAGACGTAGCGCTCTCCGACGATCCCGGCGAGCGCGGTGAGGAAGGAGGCCTGCGCGTTGCTGTCGGGCATCTGCACGTTCTCGAACGCCGGCTTCTCCGCTCGCTCGGCCGTGTGCAGGTCGAGGCCGACCGCCTTGAGCACGAAGGGCGCGAAGCCCGGCTTGTCCTCGTGGTGGAAGCCGACGCCCTCGATGCCCCAGCCCCACCACTTCATGTGCTTGACGCCGGTGTCCGCCGGCTCGATGGACGCATCGACGGATGCTCCTGCTGCGACGGCGCTGTGGGGCGATGACGCGTGCTCGGTCGTGGGTGCGCCGGCCTCCGCTTCCTCAGCGGAAGGTGCTGCCTGGTCGAGGTTCGTCATCTCTGTCCTTGTCCTGACTCGGCGGATCCGGCCGAATCCCCTGATGGGCGATCCGCCTGGCCGTGCGTGGGCCCCTGCGCGAGGATCCGCGCGCTGTGCTCGTCGGTGAGGCGGGCGACCTCCGCCCGCACCCGGGTGATATAGGCCGTGGGGGCCTCCCCCGGTTCGGCGTGCATGGGCTCGCCGAACACGACTCCGACCGGAAGTCGTCCCGGCCCCGGCCACTTGGATCCTCGTGGATGGGCGATGCTCGCGCCGATGATCGCGACGGGCACGCAGGGCACCTCGGCGCCGGCGGCGAGCGCCGCCGCTCCTGGCTTGAAGGTGCCGAGGCTGCCGTCGCGCGATCGGGTGCCCTCGGGGAAGACGATCAGCGGGATGCCCCGACGCAGCAGCGACTTGGCGCTGACGCCGCGCGGGCCGACTCCGGAGCGATCCACGGCGAAGGCGTTGAAGAACAGGGCGGTGAGGCCACGACGCCAACGGACGTCGAAGAAGTAGTCGGCCGCCGCGCCGGCGGCCAGGTAGCGGGCCAGGCGCCGAGGCAGGGCGCCGAAGATGAGGGGAGCGTCGAGGTGGCTGGTGTGGTTCGCGACGACGACGAATGCGCCCTTCAGGTCCGTGAGCTCCGTCTTGCCGAGCACGGTCACCTTGGTGACGGTCCAGACGACGGGCTTGAGGATCATCCGCTGGGCGACGAACCGGGCCGCTGCGATGACGGGAGAGGTGAACCTGTCTCTCTCAGCTGCCGCCATCGGCTGTCCGTCCTCTTCGCCGATGCGCGGTGGGCGCGCGGAACCGGCTGTCATTGGTTCAGGCTATCGCGGCGGCTGGAGGAAATGGCGCGCGAGACGCTCCTCACGAGCTTCCTCGGCAGGTGGCGCAGCAGCCAGGTGAGCACCTGGAAGCGGATGGTCGGGATGGACAGCACCCGGCCGCGGTCGACATCGCGAAGGCAGGCATCGACGAGTGGTTCGGAGTCGAGCCACAGCGCGGATGGGATGCTGGACGACTTGATCCGGGCCCGGCCGTGGAACTCGGTCCGGACCCAGCCCGGGAGCAGGGCCGTGACGGTGATCCCGGTGCCCTTCAGCTCGTTGGACAGGCTCTCCGAGTAGGAGGTCACCCAGGCCTTGATCGACGAGTACGCGCCCATCGTGATGTATCCGGCAACGCTCGAGACGTTGATGATCGTCCCGAAGCCGCGCGGCTTCATCGCTCGGGCGGCGGCTCCGGCGAGCACCAGCACGGAGCGCACCATCACCTCGTAGGCGCGATCCCAGGTCTCGAGCTCGTCGGAGACGAGCGACCAGTGCACCCCGAACCCCGCGTTGTTGACCAGCACGTCGATCGGCCGGTCGGGGTCGGAGAGCCGGTCGACGACGAGCTGGACGTCCGCTCGATCGGCGAGGTCGGCACGGAGCACCTCCACGCTGCGCACCTCGGTGCGCAGGCCCGCGGCGATCTCCTCGAGTCGATCGGCGTCTCGGGCGACCAGGACGAGGTGGTGACCGCGTGCGGCGAGCGCCCGAGCGAAGGCCAGCCCGATCCCGGACGTGCCGCCTGTGACGAGCGCTGTTCTCATACGGCCTACGATACGAAAGCGAGGACACTCCTGTGCGCATGCGTGCCGCCCGCGGCGCGTTCGAGCCCAGGACAGGGAAACGATTGCAGGGCTGGCGTGGGTGCCCCCGACGCATCGGACCGGGCAGCCGCACCATCGACACAGAAGCGAGACTGGAACCATGACGTCCTCACTCGACCTCGGCAACGCGCACGTCTTCCTGACGGGCGGAACCGGATTCGTCGGCCAGGCGGTGCTCGAGCGCCTCCTCTCCGCCCATCCCGGCACACGCGTCAGCATGCTCGTCCGCACCAAGACGGGGCAGTCGAGCGAAGACCGCCTCAAGACCCTGATGCGCAAGCCGGTCTTCAAGACCTGGCGCAACGAGATCGGCGCCGACGCCGTCGCCGAGCAGGTCGCCGCTCGGGTCACCATCGTCGAGGGCGGGCTGACGAGCATCCCCGCGCTGCCGTCCGACATCGACATCGTGATCCACAGCGCATCCACCGTCTCGTTCGATCCGCCCATCCACCAGGCCTTCGACACCAATGTCGGCGGTGCCCTCGGCGTCTACGGTGCACTGCTCGCCAGCGGCTCCGACCCGCATGTCGTGCACGTGTCGACCTGCTACGTGGGAGGCATCCGCAAGGGAGTGCTGCCCGAGGCGAGCCTCGAGCACGAGGTCGACTGGCGCGCCGAGTACGAGGCGGCGAAGGCGGCGCGGGAGCAGGTGGAGATCACCTCCCGCGAGCCCGCGACGCTCGCCGGCTTCATGGCCGACGCACGCGCCAAGCACGGCAAGGAGGGCCCGCAGACGGTGGCGCGGGCCACCGAGGCCGCCCGGGTCGCCTGGGTCACGAAGCAGCTCGTCGATGCAGGCCGCAGCCGTGCGGAGAGCCTCGGCTGGACCGACGTCTACACGCTGACGAAGGCGTTCGCCGAGCGCGCCGCCGAGACGATGTGGGCGCAGGACGGCCGGCGCCTCTCGATCGTGCGCCCGTCGATCATCGAGAGCTCGCTGCAGCACCCCTACCCCGGTTGGATCGACGGCTTCAAGGTCGCCGATCCGCTGATCCTCGCCTTCGGGCGCGGCCAGCTGCCCGACTTCCCGGGCGTCCCGGACAGCGTCCTCGACGTCATCCCGGTCGACTTCGTGGTCAACGCGATGCTCGCGGCCGCCGCCAATCCGCCGGAGCGCACCGGCGTCGCGAACTACTACCAGGTGGCCTCCGGCGCGACCAACCCGCTCCCGTTCCTCAACATGTACGAGAACGTGCGGCAGTACTTCACCGAGCACCCCATGCCGGCTGCCGGCGCCGACGGCGATGTGCCGGTGCCGACCTGGAGGTTCCCCGGCGAGGGACGCATGGAGAAGGCGCTGAGCTCAGCAGAGCGTCGCGCCGACCTCGGCGACCGCCTCATCGATCGCCTGCCCTCCAACCCGCGCACGAGGAAGTGGCAGACCGCCGTCTCCCGGCGCCGCGGAGAGCTCGAGGTGCTGCGCACGCTGTCCGATCTGTACCGCGCCTACGTGAAGACCGAGGTCATCTTCGACGACACCAAGCTGCGCGAGCTCGACGCCAGCCTGCCGGCCGACAAGCGCGACGCCCACGGCTTCGACGTCACCAAGATCGACTGGTCCGACTACCTGCAGAAGGTGCACTTCCCGACGATCACGAAGCTCACGCGGGCGTTCGCCGGGCGCTCGGGCGCCGCGGGCGCGGGCGCCGCCAAGGAGGCGAAGCCGCTCGAGCAGCGCACGGACGTCGTCGCCATCTTCGACCTCGAGGGAACCGTCGTCGACTCCAACATCGTCGAGCAGTACCTCTGGGTGCGCTCGTCGGGATTCGGCAAGGCGGCCTGGCCGAAGGAGGTCGCCGATCTGCTCACCTCGCTCCCCCGCTACCTGGCCGCCGAGCGTCGTGACCGCGGCGAGTTCATCCGCGCCTTCCTCCGCCGGTATGCGGGCATGCCCGCCGAGCGGCTCGAGCGCATCGTGCAGCGCGGCTACAAGGACACCCTGCTCCGGCACACCAGCGAGGCCGCGATCGAGCGGATCAAGGAGCACCGCGCCGCCGGACACCGCACCATCCTGGTGACCGGCTCGATCGGAACCCTCGTCGCTCCCCTCGCCGGCCTGTTCGACGAGGTCGTCGCCAGCGAGATGCACGTGCGCGATGGAGTGCTCACCGGCTACCTCGCCAAGCCGCCGCTGGTCGACGAGGCGCGCGCCGCATGGCTGCGGCAGTACGCCGACCGGAACGGCATCGACCTCTCCGCTTCCTACGGCTACGGCGACAGCCACTCCGACCTCGTCTGGCTCGGCCTGCTCGGCAACGCGAGCGCCGTCAACCCCGACGCGCAGCTCGCCCGCGAGGCCCAGCGCAAGCAGTGGGACATCCACACCTGGAAGGGCGGCGGCCGCACCCGCCTCGACTGAGCGCCGCTCGGCCACCCTTCGTACCGTCGGCCACCTTTCCGCTCGCGGCGGCCACCTTTCCACCCGCGGCGGCACCCTTTTCACGTGACGGCCACCTTTATAAAGGTGACCGTCGCGCCGAAAGGTGGCCGAACGTCGCGAGGTGAGCTCTTCGGCTAGCCGACGAGGGCGGGGGCGAGCAGGCGCTCGGCCAGCAGGCGGACGGTGCTCTCGCGGGCCGGACTGCGATCGATCGGATCGCCCGCGTGGGCGCTTGCTCCGGGCGAGACCATGATCTCGTCGACGTCGAACTGCTCGGCGAGCTCCCGGAGTCGGCGCGCGGCGGCATCCGCCTCGTCGATGATCCACATGCCGCGCATCCGATCGATCATGGCGTCCTGCGCCGCGGTCATCGTGGTGGCAGCCGCCTCCTCGACGGTGGGCAGGGCGTCCATCCGCTCGCCCGTGCGCAGCCGGGCCATCTGCTGCAGCTGCGGCAGGGCGAGCGCGTGCGCCTCCTCGGCCGTGGCCGCGGCGACCACATTCGCGGTGAGCAGGGTCCGCGGCTCGGCGGCATCCTCGGACGGCTGGAACTGCGAGCGGTAGAGGCGCAGCGCCTCGGCGGTTCCCTCGCCCGAGAAGTGGTGGGCGAACACGTACGGCAGTCCGAGCTTGGCCGCCAGGCGGGCCGAGTAGTCGCTCGATCCGAGGAGCCAGACCGTGGGCACTCCGTCGGCGTTCGGTGTGGCGCGAAGCGGATAGGTCTGCCCGCCGCGCAGCGAGAGGGCAGCGCCGTCGGGCGAGAGCAGCTTGATGATGTCGGTGACGTTGTTCGGGAAGGTGTCGACGTCGCTCGTATGCCCCGAGCTCTGCAGCAGGGCGCTGATCACCGGGTCGCTGCCGGGCGCGCGGCCGATCCCGAGATCGATCCGACCGGGCGCGCTGGCCTCGAGTGCGGCGAACTGCTCGGCGATCACGAGCGGGGCGTGGTTCGGCAGCATCACTCCGCCGGAGCCGACTCGGATCCGCGTCGTACGGGCAGCGAGCACGCCGATCAGGACGGGCGGGTTCGTCGATGCGACGGAGGCCATGTTGTGGTGCTCGGCCAGCCAGTAACGGGTGTAGCCGGCGTCGTCCGCCGCGATCGCGAGCGCGGTCGTCGCGGCGACGGCGTCGGCGGATCGCTGCCCCGTCCGCACGGGGATCAGATCGAGGACGGACAGCTTCAATTCGCGTGCACTCACCCTTGAGCCAACCCCGCGCCGCCGCCGCCCATTCCATCCGCCCTCACGATCGCACGATCGAGATGCCACTTTCCGTCCCCATGAGCGCCGGATAGGGACGGAAAGTGGCATCTCGATGTGGAACTCAGGGCAGGGAGGGGCGCGGCTCCGTGCGGGCCGTCGGGATGAAGAGGGCGAGGATCGCGCCGAGCAGGGCAGCGGATCCGCCGAAGACGAAGGCCAGGTTGAAGCCTGCCGCCGTCGGCACCTGGGCCCCGCCCATCGACACCGAGTTGAGCGCGAGGATGCCGCCGACCGCCGCCGAGGCGAAGCTGGTGCCGAGAGAGCGCATGAGGGCGTTCAGCCCGTTCGCGGCGGCCGTCTCCGACTTCGGCACCGCGCGCATGATGAGCGTCGGCATCGCCGCGTAGCCCAGACCGATGCCGATCCCGATGATCACGTTGATCAGCAGCACCTGCCAGATCTGCGTCGCGAAGAAGATCGACATGAGGTAGCTGACCACGAGCAGCAGCGAGCCGGCGACGAGCAGCAGCCGAGGTCCGACCGATCCCATCAGCCGGGCAGCGATCGGCGACATCACCATCATCGCGAGCCCCGAGGGCATCAGGATGAGGCTGGCGACGAGCAGTGACAGCCCGAGTCCGACTCCCGTCGCGAGCGGCAGCTCGAGCAGCTGCGGGAACGCCACGTTCGAGGCGAACAGGGCGAAGCCGAGCATGATGGACGAGAGATTGGTGAGCAGCACCGGGGGTCGGACGGCGACCCGCAGGTCGACGAGCGGACTGTCGTGACGCAGCTCGTACCAGCCCCAGACGCCGAACACGGCGAGCCCGCCTACCCCGAGCAGCAGCACCTGCGGTGACAGCCAGCCCCATTCGTTGCCGCGGGAGACCGCCAGCAGCACGCCGACGAGGCCGACGGTGAGCCCGATCGCGCCGATCCAGTCGAATCTGCCCAGGCTCCGCAGCGTGCTGACCGGCACGAGGGCGAGCACCAGGACGAAGTCGACGCCGCCGAGTCCCGCGGCCATCCAGAACAGCACGTGCCAGTCGAAGTTCTCGCTGACCAGCGCGCTCATCGGCAGCCCGAGCGCTCCGCCGACGCCGAGGGTGGCGCTGACGAGGGCGATGGCGCCGCCGAGCCGGTCCTCGTGCAGCACGTCGCGGAGGATGGAGATGCCGAGCGGGATGACGCCGACGATGGCGCCCTGCAGCACCCGGCCCACGATGAGCAGCCCCACGGAGTGCGAGAGCGCGGCGACGACCGACCCGACCACGAGCACCGCGATGAGCGCGAGCGCGATCCGCCGCTTGCCGTACATGTCGCCGAGTCGGCCGGCGATCGGCGTGACGACCGCCGCGCTGAGCAGCGTGGCGGTGATCACCCAGGCGGTGTCCTCGCGCGAGGCGTTCAGAAGCTCGGGCAGCTCGCTCTGGATCGGCAGGACGATCGTCTGCATGAACGATGCGCTCATCCCTGCGAGCGCGAGCACTGCGACCACGACCCGTGGATTCGGCATGCGGGTCAGCTGACGTCGTTCGGACTGGGGATCGCGCATGGGCTGCCGTTCGGCTGTGGCGGAGCGGAGCAGCGGGCGGGCGGAGATGAAGCCGGGCGCGGGCGCGATCGATCCGACCGGAAGAGTCGGGCGGGCGGCTCCTGGATGGAGGGCCGAGCCGTCGAAGAGTGCTCGCCACGTCGCGAGGGGTCCAGTCTACCGGCGACCCCGGTCGCGGGTCGCCGTGCCTCGGCCCTTACGCCGCCGCGGTGGTGAGGCTCAGACCAGCAGGAAGAACGCCGCGAATGCGCCCATCGCGGCGATGGCGACGACGCCCATGCCGGCGATCTGGATGGCGCGCTGGGTGCCCCGCCACCGCCGGTCGGCCGCAGCCACCTCGGCGCGCAGCCGGTCGAAGCGAGCGGTCACCTGGAGGGTCGCATCGAGTGACTCGGGGCGGGAGTGCCAGGTCGTGTACAGGTCGGCGCCCGCGGCGATGGCCTCGATCTCGTGGGCGGAGAGCACGGTCGGCTGCTCGCGCAGCCAGTCCAGCAGCTGCTCGTCGCGCACGAAGCTCACCTCTCGCGGGGCGGTGCGCACGGTCAGCTTGCGCGGTCCGACGAGCACGACGACAGGGGTGACCGGCACCGCGGCGGAGCGCAGCGAATCGCGCAGGCAGTCGGAGACGCGGCGCGCCTCGGTCTCGGCCTTCTGGACGTAGCCGACCTTCTGGCCGTTGACCAGGACGCTCGGGCCCGCGACCCAGACCTTGGCGCCACGATGGTGCTTGGTGTTCATCGCGAACACGCCGCCGGGGCCGATGAGCAGGTGGTCGATGTCGTTCTCGCCCACGCCGACCGGCACGGAGTGGAAGATCCGCCACTCGGGGCCGAGGGTCAGCAGGAGCTCCGCGACGGCGAGTTCGCCCAGCACACCGGCGTACCAGGTGTGCGCCTTGCGGCTGAGCGGGCGCACGCCGATGAACGAGGCGAGCTGCGAGGGCTGCGCGCCCGCATCGTTGATCTGCAGGCATTCGCGGATGAGGCCGTACGCGGCGGGTCGGTCGCTCAGCCGAGGAGCGGCGATCACATCACCCTGCTCGCGGACAGACCTGACCATGCGCACCCCCATGCGTTCGGAGATGCCAGGCTATTCGGCGCACATGGGACGGGAAGAGTCCCAGTTCGGGGTGCCGACCCCGGCCCGGACAGCACACGGGCCCGCGGAGAGTATGGGCGCAGACGCAGAAGCGGGCCGCCACCCGAAGGTGACGACCCGCTCCGAAGAAGCTCGCGTGGTCCGTGCAGTTCAGCCTCTCGGCCTGCGACGGATCACATCGTGAGTCCGACTAGCGACGCAGTCCGAGTCGCTCGATGAGCGCCCGGTAGCGCGCGATGTCGATGTCCTGCAGGTAGCCCAGCAGGCGCCGACGCTGTCCGACGAGCAGCAGCAGGCCACGACGTGAGTGGTGGTCGTGCTTGTGCTCCTTCAGGTGCTCGGTCAGGTCCTTGATCCGCTTGGTCAGCATTGCGACCTGGACTTCGGGGGAACCGGTGTCACCGGGGTGCGTTGCGTACTCTTCGATGATCGCCTTCTTGACTTCTCCTTCGAGTGCCATATATGGGATCCCCTTCCTGTTGTTGCGCGGCGCACCACCCCTGATGGGCAGGCTCTCTTTATCCGCGGCCGTTCGACGGCGACGTGCCAGCCTACCAGCGATCTCCGGCTGACGGGGCGGCTCGTTCCTGCGGATGACGCGGGTCACTCCACAGGCGGACGCCGACGAGAGGATCGGACTCCTACCGTCGGATCATGAGCCTCCTGCAGACCGCCGACATCGGCGCGCGACCCGCATCGCCCGCCGAGCGTGGCGCACCGCTCGCGCACCGTCCGCGCGGCACTGCCCTCCATCCTCGGCATCTCGGCGGCCGCTCTGCTGCTGGGCGGAGCCACGTCCTATGGCCAGCTGCTGTTACCGCCACCGCTCGCGCCGCTCGCGAACGCCGCGACGCCGTGGGTCGTCTTCACCCTCGTCGCGGTCTGGCTCGTCGACGGATCGCTGATCCGATCCGTTCTCCTCGCTCCCCTGGCCCTGGTGCTGATCAACTCCGGCTAAGGCATCGTCTCCACTGCCCGCGGCTATTCCTACGACCCGCTCGACTGGAACCTCATCGGCCTCGTCGTCGGCCCTGTGCTCGGTCTCGCGGTCTGGGGCATCCGCTCACGGCATTCGGCGCTGGTTGCGCTCGGCAGCGGGGTGGTCGCGGCGGTGCTGGTCGGTGAGTCGCTGCATGCGATGCTCACCATCGGCTATCCCGAGCAGCGTCCGCTCTGGATCGCCGTCGACGCTCTGACTCTCGTGTGGATCGGCTTCCTTGCGGCCCGGAGGGTGCGCTCGGCCGGCTGGATCGCGGTGCAGCTGCTACTCGTCGCCGTGGTCGCCACCGGATCCTTCCTCGTCTACGGCAGCCGCGGTCTCGTCTGACCACGCCGCGGGCGGGTCCCGGCCGGGGCACCCCGGGGTCGCGCGCATCCCGGCGTCCGGGCATAGGGAATGATCGAGCGGGTGCCGCGATCCCGATCCCTCCTGCTGGATGTCACGCCGTTCCGAGAGAGCCCCGCGTTCGCGCGGCTCTGGGTCGGCCAGGCGATCTCCGGCATCGGCGGTCAGATGACGATCGTCGCCGTCGGGCTGCACATCTACGAGCTGACCCGATCCACGCTGGCGGTCTCGCTGGTCGGCATCATCGCCCTGGGGCCGACGGTGATCGCCGGGCTCTACGGCGGCACGCTCGCGGATGCCTTCGACCGCCGCCGCGTCGCATTGATCTCCGGCCTGGTCGCCTGGATCTCGACCGGGACGATCGCGACGCTGGCGTGGTTCGGATCCGAGTCCGTCGGCAGTCTCTACGTGCTGACCGCGATCACCGCCGCAGCTGCGACCGTGCTGGGCACCGCGCAGTTCGCGATCACCCCTCGGCTGCTGCGCAAGGAGCTGCTGCCCGCGGCGTCCGCGCTCGGCGGCATCACGAGCGGCATCTCGATCACCGTCGGCCCGGCGGTCGCCGGCGTGCTGGTCGCGCTGGTCGGCTTCGGCTGGACCTACTCGGTCGATGTCATCCTGTTCGTGGCAGCCTTCGTCGGCATCCTGACCCTTCCCGCCATGCCGCCGCTGGCATCCGTCGCCCGGCCCGGTTTCGCCTCGATCGCGGGAGGCCTCAGATTCCTGCGGATCGCGCCGAACATCCGGATGAACTTCCTCGTCGACATCATCGCGATGGTCTTCGGCACTCCCCGTGTGCTCTTCCCGGCCGCCGGCGCGCTGGTGCTCGGCGGCGGCGCGATCACCGTCGGCGTGCTGACGGCCGCCTACGCGATCGGCGCGCTGATCTGCAGCGTCTTCTCCGGCCGGCTCGGCACGATCCGGATGCACGGCCGGGCGATCGGGATCGCCGTGCAGTTCTACGGCACGTTCATCGCAGGTTTCGGCGCCGTGCTCGCCGTCGTCATGCTCGGCGGTCTCTCCACCGGCCGGCAGACCGATCTCCACGGCGGCCAGCTGCTCGCCATCGGGCTCGCCGCGCTCATGCTGGCCGGCGCAGGCGCCTCGGACAACGTCAGCGCGATCTTCCGCTCGACCATGCTGCAGTCCGCCGTTCCCGACGAGTACCGCGGGCGCCTGCAGGGCGTCTTCGTCGTCGTGGTCACGGGCGGACCGCGGATCGGCGACCTCTATGTGGGCATCGCGGCGACGATCGGCATGCTCTGGGTGCCGCCGATCGTGGGAGGGGTGATCATCGTCGTCCTCGTGGCGATCCTGGTCCGCCGCTCAGCGAGCTTCCGCTCCTACGACGCCCTGAACCCCGTCCCGTAACCCCACTCCGCAGCCGTCGAATTGCCGCATATGGTCCTCACATCAGCGTCATACGAGCCGAATGTGGCAATTCGGCGCTGTCAGGGCTGCGTGAGAGGAGTGGCGTTCAGCGGAGGCGGGCGCCGAGGAAGGCGAGGGTGGTGACCCAGGCGTCCTCTGCCGCGTCCGCCGAGTAGGCGATCGCATTGGTGTCGTTGAAGAACGCGTGTCCGACGCCGCTGTGGACGACCGGCGTGAATTCGACGTCCGCCTCTGAGAGGGCCTCTGTCAGCTCGGGCAGGCCGGAGATGATCCGCTCGTCGTCCGCCCCGTAGATGCCGAGCACGGGCGCGGTGATGTCGGCGAGCGTCGCCGCAGAAGGGGCGGAGCCGTAGAAGGGGATCGCCGCCTTCAGCCGCGTGTCCTCCGCCGCGAGAGCCCAGACGTAGGTGCCGCCGAAGCAGAAGCCGACCGCGCCGATCCGCCCGTCCACGCCGCCCTGCGCGTCGACGTAGTCGACCACCTGCGTGAGCACGCCGACGGCCCATTCCGCGTACTCCGGCGAGTGGGTCCCGCTGAGCGCCTCTCGGAGCAGCGGCTGCGCCTCGTGCCGGACGGCGGGGTCGGGGTCGGACATCCGCGCCGCGAGATCGGCTCCGATGTCGGGAGTCACTCCCGCATTGCTGAGGATGTCGGGGGCGACGACGAGGTAGCCCTCTGCGGCGAGGCGGTCGGCGACATCGCAGATGTGCGGCACGAGGCCCCAGATCTCGTGGATCAGCACCAGCCCGCCGCGAAGCGGGATGCCCTCCTCCGGGTCTGCGCGGTAGGCGTGGATCGGCCCGCCCGTCGTCTCGATCTCGACCCGGCGTCCTCGGCTGTCAGCATCCATTCCGCCATCGTGGCACGACGCCGCTGAACCTCCGGCGAGACCGGCGATGCGCGCGATGTGACGTGACGCGCGAGGGCCGCGCCGCGACACGCGAACGGTCCATTCGCGGGTTTCCCTGCCCTGGATGAGGCACCCTTGATCCTGGTGGGACCGATCCGCGGACGGGTGCGGACCGCCTGTTCAGACTCGAGGGGGGTCGATGGAGCTCACCACGGTCATCCTCGACATCGCGCTCGGCCTGATGCTCGCCGGCTACCTCGTCTACGGCTACCACTCGGGCCTGCTGCGCAGCGGGTTCGCCATCCTCGGCGTCATCGTCGGCGGCATCGCCGCGCTGCTGCTCGTGCCCATCCTCAACACGGTCGTCTCCCAGCCCGTCTGGCGTGTCGTCGCGACGATCGGCATCTCCGTCGGTCTGCTGGCGCTCGGGCACGCGATCGGCGTCACGGTCGGGCACACGGCATCCAAGGTGCTGCTGCGCGGTCCGCTCCAGCTCGTCGACCGTCTGCTGGGCGCCGCCGTGAACCTGGTCGTCGCCGCGCTGGTGACCTTCATGGCCGCGGGCGGCATCGCCTCGCTCGGAGTTCCGCAGCTCAGCCAGCCGATCGGCAACTCGGCCGTGCTCAAGGTCATCGACGGCGCCATCCCCGATCCGCTCGAGCAGATCCTCGCCGAGATCCGCTCGACCGTCACCGCCGACGGCCTTCCGACCATCTCGGGCCTCGCCGCACCGAGCATCCAGCCCACCGTGCCGAGCCTGGACACCGGGACCGACGCGCTCGCGGCGGCCGCGCGCTCCGTCGTCCGGATCAGCGGCAACGCGTTCGCCTGCGGTCAGAGCCAGACCGGCAGCGGATTCTTCATCGCTCCGGGTCGGGTCGTCACCAACGCCCACGTCGTATCCGGCGTCGAGGAGCCGGTCGTCGAGACCCCGAACGACGGCACCGAGGCCGGCCGGGTGGTCTACTTCGACCCGGAGCACGACCTCGCGATCATCGCCGTCGACGGGCTGGCCACTCCCGCGCTGGAGATCGGCGCGGAGCTCGCGCCCGGCGACTCTGCCGTGTTCGACGGCTATCCCCTCGGCGGTCCGTTCAGCTCCGGCGGAGCGAGCGTGATCTCGGTCGACGAGCTGCAGGTGCAGAACATCTACGACACCGGCACCGGTGAGCGCGAGGTGTACACCCTCGCCGCGAACGTGCAGCAGGGCAACTCCGGTGGCCCGCTGCTCAGCACCGCCGGCGAGGTGACGGGCATCGTCTTCGCCAAGAGCGCGGACACCGCCAACATCGGCTACGCCATGACGGTCGACGAGATCGCCACCGTCCTGGTCGGCGCAGCCTCGTACTCCGACGCCGTCTCGTCCGGGAGCTGCACCACCGACTGACCTGGCTCGAGCCGGCAGCGCGCCGTGCGCCGGCGGTCGTCAGGCACCGCTCGCGACGGGGGACCGGGCATCTCGCGACAGAATGGTCGGGTGACCGCACTCCCCCTCAGCACCTCACGGACCCGCGAGGTCGTCCGCCACGACCTCAAGCTCCGCTCGCTCACCGTGACGGCGGTGCAGCGGCTGACCGAGCATCTGACCCGCGTGACGCTGGCGGGCGACGATCTGGCCGACTTCTCGAGCGTCGGCCCCGAGGACCACGTCAAGATCCTCTTCCCTGCGCCTCCCGGTGAGCGGATCGCCCGCGATTACACCCCTGCGGTGCATCGAGCGGACACCGGCGAGCTCGACCTCGACTTCGTGCTACACGGCGACTCCGGGCCCGCCAGCGCGTGGGCCTCGGGCGCGCAGGTCGGAGACACCCTGAACATCGGCGGACCGCGCGGATCGCGACTGGCCCCGAACGGCTACCGCAGGATCGTGCTGCTCGCCGACGAGTCGGCTGTGCCCGCTCTCTCGCGCTGGATCGTGGCCACCCGCGATGTCTCCGAGGTCATCGCGTTCGTCCAGTCGGATGACCCCGCGATCCTCGACTACCCGTTCCCGAACGGCGACCGCGTGGCGGTCACCGCCATCGGCGTCGGGTCGGAGGCTGCGCTCGTCGCACTCGGCGGGCTGCACCTCGACGAGGACACCTACATCTGGGCGGCCGGCGAGGCGACGGCACTGATCCCGGTCCGCCGTCACCTGCGTCGCGAGCTGGGCCTGGCAGCGTCCCAGGTCAAGGTCGACGGCTACTGGAAGTTCGGCACCGCAGAGCTCGACCACCACGCCCCGCTCGATCCCGACGACCCCGAGGATTGAGCGCGGCCGGTCACGCGACCAGTGGCGACGGGCGATAAACCCGCGGACCCGCGGCGGCGAGGGCTGCGGCAGGCGGCGGGATCACCAGCGCTGGTAGGCGGGCTGCCTGTCCGACGCGCGGACCGAGGCGTTGCGGCGTGCGGTCGCCTCGCGGCGGAGCTGCCGGGCCTTGCCCGCGGTGAGGATCAGCACCACGACCGCTCCGACAATGGCGCCGGTGCTGTTCGAGACGATGTCGCGCACGTCCGCGACGCGGGTGGTGAAGAAGAGCAGCTGAGCGAGCTCGATCGCGCAGGACAGAGCGACGCTGAGGAGCATCGCGAGCCACCAGCGCGCGCGGCCGAAGAGCAGGACGAAGAACATGCCGATCGGCGCGAACATCGCGATGTTGGCGGCGAACTCCACGTCGGAGTAGTCGAGCCAGCGAGCGCCGGGGAACTCGTCCAGTGCACGCAGCACCCGCCAGACGACACCGTCGGTGCCATCGCCGAAGGGCAGCGACGGCGAGAGGGTGAGCCATCCGACGAACCCCAGATAGAGGACCGTCACGATCGAGAGCAGCGGGTGGCGGCGGAACATCGCTCAATTTTGCACCGCGGTCCTGAGGAGGAGCCTCACGAATCCCCAGAGCCTCCGATCTGGGGCACGGACCGCCGAGGCGCCCCCGGATCCGCTGCTGGTCACCTACGTTCCGGCCCGATACCTACGAAATTACGTAGGTATTCAGCCGGAACGTAGGAACTGACGCGGCGCAAGGGCGGGGGTCAGAACATGTCCGCGGTACGGGTGATCATCGTGAGGCGCTGGGTGGCGCGGGTCAGTGCGACGTAGAGGGAGCTCACACCGCGCGGCTCCGCCCCGATGATCCCGTCAGGATCGACGACGACGACCGAGTCGAACTCGAGCCCCTTCGACGTCCGCGGCCCCATCACCGTGATGGCGGCCTGGAGGCCGTCCACACCCAGTCCGACCAGGGGTCCGAAGCGCGCCGACAATGCGCGGTGCAGCTCGGGCACGTCGGCGTCCGGGGCGATGACGGCGAGAGTGCCCGCCGTGCTGATGGCGCGGTCCGCCTCCACCGCGTCGACGAGCGCCTGCGCCACGACGGGAGCCGCTGCGACGATCCGCACCGGCGCCCACTCGGATTCCCGCACCGAGCGCGAGCGGGTGATCCGCAGCCCGTGCTCCTCGGCGATCCGCTCGGCGAGCTCTGCGATCTGCGCGGGCGTGCGGTAGTTGACCGTCAGCTCTTCGAGCCGGAAGTCGTCGGTGAGCGCCCGGATGGCCTCGCCCCAGGTGCCGGCGGCCGACGACGAGCTGGCCTGGGCGATGTCGCCCACGATGGTGAAGGAGCGGAGAGGGGCGCGACGGCGGAGCAGCCGCCACTGCATCGGGGTGAGCTCCTGCGCCTCGTCGACGACGATGTGTCCGTAGGTCCAGCTGCGATCCGTCGCGGCGCGCTCTGCAGCCGTCAGACGAGGACCGGATTCGGCGAAGCCGTCGGCGAGCGCCTCTGCGCTCACCATGCCCTCGACGTCCATGTTCGCGATCGCCTGCTCGGCGTTCTCGATGTCGCGCTTGCGCTGTCGCCGGGCCTCCTTCTCGGACGCGTCGGTCTGAGTGGGGGCCTCGCCGAGCAGCTCGGCGGCCTCGTCGAGCAGCGGCACGTCGGAGACGGTGAACTCCGCGTCGCGATCGCGCTCGAGCAGCGCCCGGCGCTCCGCCGGCCACGAGGGCGTCAGCGTCGCGAGCCACTGCGGCCGCGCGTAGAGGTCCCGGAGGAGCTTCTCAGGGGTGAGCGGCAGCCAGGCGGTGTTGAGCAGCACCCGCACGTCATGGCTCGAGCGGAGGTCCTCGCGCAGCATCCGCACGTCGTCGGAGTCGATGGTGTCTCCGCCCTCGCGGAGCTGGTCGACGAGCTGATTGGTCAGGGCGGCGAGAGCGGACGAGACGAACGTGTTCCGAGCCTCGTTGTGCGGCTTGCGGCTGTCCTGCGCCTTCTGGATCGCACGCTGGATCAGACCCGGGTGCACCTCGAGACGCTCGTTGTCGATCCAGACGGACTGCGGCTCGGCCGGCGCGACCTGGCGGGAGGCGACCGCACGCCGAAGCAGGTCGGTCATCCGCGCCGATCCCTTGACCGCCGCGGTCTCAGGGGCGTCGTCCGCCCGCGCATCGACTCCTGGATAGAGCCCGCCGACGCTCGAGAGCACGACCCCCGTCTCGCCGAGGGACGGAAGGACCTGCTCGATGTACTGCAGGAAGCTGCGGGAGGGCCCGACCACGAGCAGACCGGACGAGGCGAGCCGTTCGCGGAAGGTGTAGAGCAGGTACGCGGCACGATGCAGGGCAACCGCCGTCTTGCCGGTGCCCGGCCCGCCCTGGACGACCATCACCCCGCGCAGATCGCTGCGGATGATCCGGTCCTGCTCCGCCTGGATGGTGCCGACGATGTCCTGCATCCGGCCGGTGCGCTGCGCGGTGAGGGCGGCCATCAGGGCGCTCTCGCCGGTGAGCGGCCTGTCGTCGAGGCCGGTGGCGTCGAGAACCTCGTCCTCGATCCGGGTGATCGAGCGGCCCTGGGTGCTGAGGTGGCGACGGGCGCGGATGCCGAGTGGGTGCGCCGCGGTGGCCTGGTAGAACGCGCTCGCCTGCGGAACCCGCCAGTCGAGCAGCAGCGGCTGCAGGTCCGCATCGCGCAGCCCGATCCGGCCGATGTAGCGCAGGTCGCCCTCGGTGGTCTCGAGCCGGCCGAAGGCGAGGCGGTCGTTGACCTCGCGCAGCTGTGCGATCCGGTCCTCGTAGATCCGGGCCATGGCGTCGCGCTCGGAACGGGCCTGGTGGGTGCCGCCGGCTGTGCCCATCCGCACCTTCTCGAGCTCCCGCTGCGCCTCCGCCTTCACCGCGTCGAGGCGCCCGTAGAGGAGGAACAGGTAGTCCTGCTCGCGGTCGAGCTCGGAGGCGGAGGTGGGCTCAGACATGGGGCGAAAAGTCTACAGCGCCTGCAAAGACGTCAGGTCGCCGACGGTCTCGGCCGGGAGAAGCGGTCAGGAGGCGATGCGGGCGGGCGCGTCCGTGACGCTCTCGCCGAGGATCTCATCGGCCCGCTCGCAGGCGGTGGGGTTGACCGCGTCGATGATCCGCTCGGACGCCGCTCCGATGGTCGACTTCTCGTCGAGGTCGAGCACCCCGAAGAACCGCCGCCGCAGCTCGTCGTCGTGGCCGAGGGAGGCCGTCAGCACGGCGGCGGTGCCCGCTGCCGTCAGGGCGACCCACGTGCCTCGGAGGTCCGTCGGACAGTCCTTGCGCTCGACGAGGCCGCGAGCCTCCATGCGGGTGACCTGGTGCGAGACGCGGCTCTTCTCCCAGCCCAGCAGCTCGGTCAGCTCGCGTGCGCGGAGCTGCTTGTCCTGCGAGGCCTGCAGGGTGGTGAGGATCTCGAAGTCCGCTCCGGATACCCCGGCGTCGCCCTGCAGCCGCTGCTCGAGGGCGCGGTCCAGCTGGCGGCGCATCATCAGGAAGCTGCGCCAGACCTGTCGGTCCGCGTCGCTGATGGGCTGGCTGTCCGACATGGCAGACCTCCTCAGGCCCTCAGATTAGCGATGGGCCGCGTCGCACCTCCAGGGCGCGCGCGACGATTCCCCGATGACAACGCTCTTTCGCGTCCTGTCATTCCCCGAGGCGCAGGATCGAGACCGGAACCGCGGATCGAACCTCAGTCGCCGGCGGCGCGCACGCGGTTGCGGGCTCGCACCTTGACGGGGCGGGTGAGTCCCACGGGTCCTCGTCGGGGCGCTGGGCCCTTGCGCCCGCCGAGGGCCCAACCGGCGACCTCCAGACCGGCCAGCGCGAACTGGCCGACGATCGCGACGACGGCGATCGGCAGGAAGAGGATCCCGAGGTGGGTGAGGATCTCGATCGGCGCCGCGTCCCGCCGCCACGGCAGGGCGAGCAGGGCGGGCGCCGCGACCAGCGTCGCGAGCATGAGCGGCAGGTCGCCGAGCCCGAGCAGTGCGGCGATCCCCAGATAGATCGCGCCGACGCCGAGCACGATCTGCACCGCCATGGCGATCGCCTGCCAGCGCCGGGGACCCCAGAACCGCTCGATCGAGACGGCGGACCAGAGGATCGCGGAGCGCACCGCGCTGGAGTTCCCCTCGCGCAGCGAGACCCGGAAGACACGGTCCGCCTCTCGGCGCCGCTCGATCCACAGCCGCCGATCGGGATCGAGGCATTCCCACCAGAGCTGATCGTGCATCAGCGCCGAGGCGGTGTGCCGGCCGTGATTGGAGATCAGACCCCAGAGGAACGGCGGGATCGAGGCGAGATCCGACGCGTTCGCACCCTTGGCCGGCTGCGACTCGTCATGGGCGCGGATGACGATCCGCTCCTCCTCGGGCCGACCTGGCTCGAGGTAGCTGAACGGCTCGAGGAGCTGGAACGTGCCGGGAGCTCGTTGGGACAGGTGGATGCGATCGAGGCGGCCGCCGTCCATCCGTGCGAAGGGCATGGCTCAGCGTTCGATGATCAGCAGCGTCGACGAGGCGGTGGCGAGCAGACGACCGGTTGCGTCCGTCAGCTTCGCCTCCGCGAAGGCCACCCGGCGTCCGCGGTTGACGACGACCGCCTCGGCGCGCACCGGTCCGGTGTCCTTCGTCATCCCTCGGACGTAGCTGATCTTCAGCTCGACCGTCGTGTACGCCTCGGCCGCGGAGAGCGTCGAGTGCACGGCGCAGCCGCAGGCCGAGTCGAGGAGCGACGCCGCATATCCCCCGTGCACGGATCCGATGGGGTTGTAGGCGTGCTCCCCCGGGGTGCCCTCGAAGACCGCGCGACCCGTGTCGATCTCGGTGAGGGTGAACTGCAGCGATGTGCCGATGCCGGGCATGCGGCCTGCCGCGAGCAGTGCCTGCAGCTGCTCGAGCCCGGTGGCGCCCGGGGCGACCTCGTCGGCGAGCCCGCCGCTCATCCGTCCACCCGCGTCGCGCCCGTGACATCCATCCCTCGACCCTACCCAGGGATCGAACTGCCCAGTTCTGCCGCTCGACAGGCGTTCCAGGCGGCACAACTGGGCAACTCACGGAGATCGGGCGGGGGCTGAAGGGGGCGCAGAACTGGGGCACTTCTGACCCCTTGCACCCGGCCTCGGAAAGGCGCATTCTGGAGGCCTAAAGAACTCGTCAGTCCGGTCGAGTCGGAGGCAGCGCCCCGCCATCGGACAGGCGAGTTTTTTGGTTCTCTCCCGAAGGAGACGTCCGAAAGGGCCGCCGCAGAAGCTGGCCCGGACAGACGAAGCGGCGGGTGCCGTCAGACACCCGCCGCCATCTTGATCCACGCGGATCAGCTGATGCGATTCAGCTCGTGCGGATCAGCTGACGCCGAGCAGGTCGATCACGAACACCAGGGTCTTGCCGCTGAGGCGGTGTCCGCCGCCTGCCGGTCCGTAGGCCAGGTCGGGCGGGCAGATCAGCTCGCGTCGTCCGCCGACCTTCATGCCGGGGATGCCCTGCTGCCAGCCTGCGATGAGGCTGCGGAGCGGGAAGTTGATGGACTGGCCGCGGCTCCAGGAGGAGTCGAACTCCTCGCCGGTGTCGTACTCGACGCCGAGGTAGTGCACCTGCACGGTCGCGCCGGGCGCGGCCTCTGCACCATCGCCCGTGACGATGTCCTTGATCACCAGCTCGGTCGGGGCGGGTCCCTCGGGCGCGTCGACTTCTGGCTTCGAATTGAGATCGGTCATGCCGTCAGTCAAGCGAGAATGGCGACGTGGAGCAACTCGGAACGGCCGTCGCCGAGCTGTTCGGGCGGATCGCGGCCGTGCAGCCGCCGCTCGAGCTCGGCACGCTGGCCGTGACCGTGGCGATCGCCGTGCTCTGCGTGCTGCTCGGTCCGATCTGGCGGGTGGCGCGGCACGGCGTGACGATCATCCACGAGGCGGGGCACGGCCTCGGCGCCACGCTGACCGGTCGCCGCCTGGCGGGCATCCGGCTGCACTCGGACACCTCGGGCGTCACCGTCAGCGTCGGGAGGCCCCGCGGCTTCGGGATGGGCGTCACCCTGATCGGCGGCTACACGGCACCCGCCCTGGTCGGCCTGGGCGCCGCCTGGCTCATCGGGATCGGCCACGCCGTCGGCCTGCTCTGGGCCCTGCTCGGCATGCTCCTGCTCGTCCTCGTTCAGATCCGCAACTGGTTCGGACTCTGGACCGTGCTGCTGGCGGGCTTCGGCGTCTTCGCGCTCACCTGGTGGCTGCCCTCCCCCTGGCAGAGCATCGCGGCGACCGCGGTCAGCGCCTTCCTGCTCGTCGCCGCAGTGCGCACGGTGTTCGAGCTGCAGGGGGCCCGACGCCGAGAGCGCTCCGGGGACACCGACGCCGACCAGCTGGGCCGGATCTCGAGCACCCCGCCGATCCTCTGGGTCGGGGTCTTCCTCGTCATCGCCCTCGGCGCGGCTCTTGTGGGCGGCGCCCTGCTGCTGCGGCTCCCCCTGTCGGTCGCCCTGCCCGAGCTGCCCCCGCTGCCCTGATGAGACGGCAGAGCGCCGAACGCGGGGCTCGCGCGGTCTGGAACACCGAGCGCGGTCGGTCGACCAACCGCGCTCGGTTCCAACGACCGCGCGAGCCATCTGGCTACCATGAGCCGTGCCGTCGGTCGACTACGCCCCACTCATCACGCCGCTGCCGCGCGAGCACGTCACCGCCTACCGACAGCACGCCGTGCAGATCGGCGCGATCGGGCCGAACTTCGACGCGCTGAATATCGTCCGCGTGGTGATCACGGTCGGCGTCGGACTGTTCGCGCTGCTCTTCGCCGGCGGATTCCTGTTCGTCGGCATCCACCTGGTCTCGGTGGATCTCGAGGGCCTCGGCGCCTTCAGGCTCGGCGCGTGGATCTTCGTGCTCGCCCCCGCCCTCATCATCGCGGGCATCATCTGGGGAGCGATCGCCTCGCTCCGCAAGGCCTTCGGGATCAGCCGCTGGCAGCGGTGGGCACGACTGGATCGCTTCGCGGCGGTGAACGGCATGCGCTACTCCCCTGTGGTCGCTGCAGGGATCGAGCCGGGCATGGTGTTCAACCAGGGCAGCAGCCGGACGAACCTCGACCTCTTCGAACTGGGCGACGGCTGGCTCAGCAGCGCCGTCCGGATCGGCAACTACCGCTACACGACGGGATCGGGCGATGATGCCCGCACCTGGAACTGGGGATGCCTGAGCATCCAGCTCGACCGGCCTCTCCCCCACATGCTGCTCGACGCCACCGGAAACGACTCCTCGTTCTTCGGTCGCCGCGTGAGCAACCTGCCGTCGTCCGTCTCGCCCGACCAGCGACTGTCCCTGGAGGGCGATTTCGACCGCTACTTCACCCTCTACGCGCCACGGCAGTACGAGCGCGACGCGCTCTACGTGTTCACCCCCGATCTGATGGCGCTGCTCGTCGACGAGGTCGGCGACACACGAGTGGGCGGCACAGTGGGCGGCACGGGCGGCGGATCCCGCGGCCGACGGGCTGCATTCGATGTGGAGATCGTGGACGACCGGATGTACGTCTACTCCAGCGCTCCGTTCGACCTCGCGGATCCCGGCGTGTGGCAGCGCCTGCTCGGCATCGTGACGACGGTGGGCAGCAAGACCCTTCGGCAGACCGTTCGCTATTCCGACCAGCGCGGCGCGGCCGGAACCATCGCTCCGCAGGGCCGTCGGCTGCGGGGCCGCACCTCGTGGATCACGATCTTCGTCTTCCTGGCCGTCTTCGCCGTGCTCTGGGGCCAGGATCTGCTCGCCGGACTGGTCGGATTCGTCTCAGGACTGTTCGGCTTCCCCCGCTGACTCCTCCGCGCGTCGCCCGGCGGACCGAGGCGGAGAACCGAGCCGGTGTGCCGATCAGGCGAGCAGGGCGCGCCGGTCCTCGCCGATCGCGCTGAGCAGTGCCAGCTCATCGGGGGCGGAGCCGATCGCGGCGCGCCCGCGGACCAGACGCTGCCGGGTGTGAGCCAGACGGGTCGCGTCGCGGACGAACCGCTTCATCGCGGCGACCTTGTCCTGCCCGGGGACGACCGGCTGGGCGCGGGCCCAGAGCATCGCCTGTCTGCGCCCGGTGTGCGTGGAGAGCAGGTCCACCTCGCTCGGCGCGAACCAGCCGACCTCCGCGTACTCCGCGAGGCGGGTTCGCGTGACCCGCCGCTCGGTGACGCGAAGCGTGACGACGAGGGCGATGGCGCCGAGGAACAGCGGCACCTGCACGATCAGGTAGTACGACACGACATCGGAGACGACGTAGAACGCGCCGTTCCAGAGTGCGTGCAGCCCGGCCGCCGGGATCAGTCCGAGCAGGTAGAAGCCGATCGCGCCTCCCCGACCCGTCCTCCGAGAGGCGAAGCCGAGCGCGAGCCCCGTGCACGAGGTGAACATCACGTGCGCGAACGGCGAGAAGATTCCGCGGACGACGAAGGTGCTGACGAAGCTGTCGCCACCCTCTGCGAGCGCACTGCCGAAGTAGAGGATGTTCTCCGAGAAGGCGAAGCCGCCGGCGACCGTCGCCGCGTAGACGAGTCCATCGACCGGCCCATCGAAGTAGCGCCGCCCCACCCAGAGGATGAGCAGCACGCCGAAGCCCTTGGCGCCCTCCTCGACGAGCGGCGCCTGCAGGACCGAGGCCGTGAGGTCGGACTGCAGCGTCACGCCGCTGGCGTACGAGGCGATCTGCACCGACAGGTCGAACAGCAGCGCGATCACGACCGCGGCTCCCGCGCCCCAGAGGAAGGCGAACCAGAGCGCCGAGCGCGGTTCGGGCTCCCATCGGTCGACCCAGCGGACCGCGAGCAGCACGATCACCAGGGGGACGAGCGCCGCCACGGTGGCGATGATCACGCCTCCGACGCCCAAGCCGAGGATGAAGTAGACGAACAGCAGCACCAGCAGCAGGGCGCCGAGCGCGATGCCGAACACCGCGAGCACGATCGATGCGGTGCTCGCCCCGGTGCGGGGCTGCTGCCAGAGCGGCTGGACAGGAGCGGGCGCGGCGGCAGGAGGCAGGTGACCCGGCATCGACATGGGGAAACCCTATGTCCCGCCCCCGACCGGCGGACGGATCCGCCCCCGGAATCGCGGGACGCCGCGTCGTAGTCGGGCCGCAGCGGTGGAGCCGTCAGCCTGCGAAGGAGCGGACCGGATATCCGGCGGTGCGCGTGCGCAGCGCGAAGATCCCGCCCGACAGCGGCCAGCGCTCGAGGTCCTGCTCGCTCAGGTTCCCTCGGGCCGTGGCGATGAGGAGAACTGAGCCGTCGTCCCCGCCGAAGACCACCGAGGTGACGTTCGGGGCGGGGACCTCGACGCGTTCGACGACGTCGCCCTCTGGGCTGAGCCGGACCACTGCGCCGTCGCCGTACACGCCGCTCCAGAGGAAGCCGTCCCGATCGAGGGTGAGCCCGTCGTGCATCCGGCCCACCGCCCACGGCTGGAGCTCGCCAGGACCAGCCTCTGCGGTCCACGGCGCCCGATAGACGGTCTGCGAGCTCGTATCGGTCAGATAGGCCACCGTGCCATCGGCGGACCACTCGAACCCGTTGGCAGTGCCGAACCCGCCTCGGATCGTGCTGACCGAGCCGTCGCCGAGCACCCGGTAGACGGCGGCGTCGGGTTCCCCGGTCGTCATGTTCATCGAGCCGACCTGGAACGCGCCGGTCGGATCGACCTTGCCCTCGTTGTTCCTGATCCCGGCGTGGGCGTGGGAAATCCTCGCGAGCACGCGGCGCTCATCCCCCGTCTCATCGCACACCACCACGTCGGCGCCGAGCGCAAGCACGAAGCCTCCGCCCGCCCTCGGCTGGAACGAGGCGAGCGGCGGATCGAAGCGGATCACACGATCATCGCTTCCGTCGACCGCACCCGAGTCCGAGCCGATATGCAGAGTCCCCAGCGGGATGTCGCACCAGTGCAGCGAGCCGTTCTGCCACACGAGGCTCTCAGCCAGGACGGCCCCGCCGGAACGCCAGATCACCGGGTGGCCGATGGCCGCGGGCGGAAAACCGAGCGTCGTGTCGCCGTCCTTCGTCATCGTTCCAGCCAAGCACATCCTGCTCCCATCGCGCCCCCAGGTGAGGGCGTCGGGCGGGAGTAGCTTCATGGCATGGACCTCGGCATATCAGGCAGGATCGCGCTCGTCAGCGGAGCCGACTCCGGCATCGGATGGAGCACCGCCCGCATCCTGCTCGATGAGGGCGCGACGGTGGTCATCACCGACAAGGAGCAGGACGAGCTCGACGCGGCGGCGGCGAGGCTGATCGCACCGGACGGCCGGCTGTTCGCCTTCGCGGCCGACCTCACCAGCGTCGAATCGATCGCCCGTCTGCACGAGCAGGTGACGGCCGCGGTCGGCGACATCGACATCCTCGTCCAGTCGGCGGGCGTGACGGGCGCGCAGGGACTCTTCCACGAGATCGACGACGCGGGCTGGACCAGCACCATCGAGGTCGACCTCCTCGGCCCCGTGCGACTGGTGAGCGCATTCCTGTCCTCGCTGAGGAAGGGCGGCTGGGGACGGCTGGTCTTCGTCGCCTCAGAGGATGCCGTGCAGCCCTACGACGACGAGCTGCCCTACTGTGCGGCGAAGGCCGGCGTGCTCGCGCTCGCCAAGGGGCTCTCCCGCAGCTATGCCCGCGAGGGACTGCTGGTGAACGCCGTGTCGCCAGCCTTCATCTCCACGCCGATGACCGACGCGATGATGGACAAGCGGGCCGACGAACGCGGCAACTCGAAGGACGAGGCGATCGCGAGCTTCCTCGACGAGGAACGGCCCTACATGGAGCTCAAGCGACGTGGCGAGCCCGATGAGGTCGCCGCGGTCATCGCGTTCCTGTGCAGTGAGCGGGCGTCCTTCGTGAACGGCTCGAACTATCGGGTCGACTCAGGCTCGGTCGCCACCATCTGAGGCCCATTACCTCTCACCGGACGTGGGAGCGCGACCATTGGGCGGCCCGAATACCGCTCACCTTTTCGGTTTTCACGCAAGCCCTATTCGTTGTCCGAGGCAACGTTTATGGTCGTCACTGGCGCCCCCACTCGGGGGCGGCTGAGAAAATGCTCTTTATCAGCGCGTGTCGAGAACTCGGCCGCTAATCTCTGGACTGCAGAGCAAAGAAGACTGCGGGAGTGAATATGAGAAGCACAGACACCAGAAGGTCATCGTTGACCACGGATGGCGCAACGTCAGAGCTGACGACAGCGGAATACCATCCCTTCGCTCGGTCGATCGACGTGGGCGAGTGGATCGTCGAAGACCCGAAGACGCATCGCCCGTTGGGCTTCGTGCACAGCCGGGTGAACCGCGACAGTGGCACCACCGAGTACGTCGTGTACCCCTGGCACGACGAGTCGATCGTGGTGCGTGCATTCGACGGTGCCCACCCCACACTGTTCGAGGCCACGGCCTGGTTGCGCTGGCACGACGACAACCCGATCTGATTCGCACGACCTGACGCGCCCTCTCGGGCGCACGATCCGAACCATCCGATGGGCCCGGCCTCGCAGACTGCGAGTCCGGGCCTTTCGCACGCATGCCGGTTGGTGCATATGAGCCGCGCAGGCCAGGAATCCGCACGGCAGCCCTGCCCTCCGAACGAGCTGCGAGCTATTCGGCGCCCGATCTCGTCGACGCCATCTCGAGCTCCGGCTCGAGTGACATCGGGCCGAAGACCTTTCCCGGGTTGAGGATCCCCTGCGGGTCGAAGACCGCCTTGATGCCCCGCTGCAGCTCCATCCCGTCCAGCCCCAGCTCGTCGATGAGCCAGCGCCTCTTGAGCAGTCCGACGCCGTGCTCACCGGTCAGGGTCCCGCCCAGCTCCATGGCAGCGCGGAACAGCCGGTCGGCGACCTGCCAGATCTGCTCGGGCACCTCGCCGTCCCGACTCCGGGGCATGTCCGGCGGGATAATCACATTGGGATGCAGGTTGCCGTCGCCCGCGTGCGCGATCGTCGGGATCGCGATGCCCGACTCCGCCGAGATCCGCTCGATCGCGGCGAACATGGCGGGCAGCTGCGAGCGCGGCACGGCGACATCCTCGATGAGCACCTGCCCGGCGAGCTCGAAGGCGGGGTGCGCCATCCGACGCACCCGCAGGAGCCGCTCGCCCTCCTCGGGGTCCGTGGTCAGCTCGGCATCTCCGCCCGCCGCCTGGATGATGGCGAGCGCCTCCCGCGCCTCCGCTTCGGACGCTGATCCGTCCGTCTGCACCAGCAAATACGCCGACCCGCGCTGGGACAGCGGCTGGTGCCCGGGCTCTCCCGCGAGAAGACGATCGAGCAGAGCGAGCGAGGCCGCGTCGAGCAGCTCGAGCGCAGCCGGCCGCAGACCGGCTGCGGTGATGGCCGCCGACGCCGCGGCCGCCCCGACGACGTCGGAGAAGTAGGCGCCGATCGTGGCCACGACCCCCGTGGGCAGCGGCCGCAGCTTCAGGGTCGCGCCGACGATGATGCCGAGCGTTCCCTCCGACCCGATCATCAGCGCGGTGAGGTCGTATCCGGTCACGCCCTTCACCGAGCGGTGTCCGACCTCGACCAGCCGGCCATCCGCGAGGACCACCGAGAGCCCGAGGACCGCCTCGCGGGTGACGCCGTACTTGGCGCAGAGGATGCCGCCCGCGTTCGTCGAGATGTTTCCGCCGACCGATGAGATCGCCTTGCTGGCGGGGTCAGGAGCCCACCAGAGTCCGCTCTCGGCCAGCAGCTCGTTCAGCTCGGCGTTGAGTATCCCCGGCTCCACGACGGCGAGCTCGTCGGCGACGTTGACCTCGAGCACCCTCCGCATCCCGCGCACCGAGAGCACGATCTCGCCCGTCGATCCGATCGCGCCACCGGCGAGGCCTGTCCCCGCCCCGCGTGGCACCACGGGGATGCCGAACTCACTTGCGATCCGCATCGTCGTCTGCACCTCGTCGATCGTCGTCGCTTCGACGACAGCCATCGGACGTCCCGGGGCGAGCCAGCCGCTCTTGTCGAGACGAGCCGCCTCTCGCGCCTCGTCGTCGGTGCGGACAGCGTCGCCGAGCTCGTCGAGAAGCCGGGAGACCAGCTCGCGTTCGGTGGGTGCAGGCGCCATGTGCACACTCTAGATCTCGCGTTTCCGAGGGGCATCCGTCGCTACCATTCCCCTATGGCCGACGACGCTCCGCGCCCCAGCTCAGCACCCCACCCCGCCGATGTCGACGCCGATCCCGGCGACGGTCGGGACGAGACCAAGGCCGAGCGGATGGACCGCAACTGGAACGAGATCCTCCAGGAGCTCCGAGTCACGCAGACCGGCACCCAGATCCTCACCGGCTTCCTGCTGACCCTGCCGTTCCAGCAGCGCTTCGAGGACCTCGACCGGTTCGAGCTCGACGTCTACCTCGTGCTGGTGGGCCTCGCCGTGCTGTCCACCGCCCTCGGGCTTGCGCCGGTCAGCCTGCACCGGGCGCTGTTCCGGAAGAAGGCCAAAGAGGAGATCGTGACCATCGCGGATCGGCTGCTGCGCGGCGCCCTCGTCTGCATCGGCCTGCTCACCACGGGAGTGGCGCTGCTCATCTTCGACGTGGTCGCCAATCGCACGGCCGGCTTCATCGCGGCGGGGGCGACCCTGGTGCTCCTGGCGCTGGTCTGGCTGGCGCTGCCGATCACCAACCGACCCAACCGCGGCAGCGATCCACGCTGAATCGCTGCCGTCGTTCCTTCCTGAATTCAGGAGAAGGTGGTTGATTCAGGAACAGAAGTCTCTACGGGGCCTGAATTCTTCGCCATCTCCTGAATTCAGGAACCGCATCGTGCATTCAGGCTCTGCCCGCCATTGTTTCCGTGACGTTCCATTCTCGAATGCCATTCCCCCCGATCAGACGGAGAGGAATTCAGGCGCGCTTCTTGGCCGGGGACTTGCGCTTGGGCTTCTCGTCAGCCTCATCGTCAGCCTCGTCGTCACCGGCGTCGTGATGGTCGTCCTTCTTGGACGCGCCCTTCGATCCTTTGCCCGACTTGGCCCGGTTTGCTTCAACGCTGCGGCGCAGGGCCTCCATGAGGTCGAGCACCTCTCCCCCGTCGTCGTCCGCGGAGTCGTCCGACGCTCCGAAGGTGGACTCCGTGTCGATGGAGTCGCCCTGCTCGAGCTTGGCGTCGATGAGCTGCTTGAGCTGCACCTGGTAGTCGTCGGTGTAGTCCTCGGGGGTGAAGTCGCTCTCGAAGCTCTTGACCAGCGACGCGGACATCTTGAGCTCCTTCTCGGAGATGTTCACGTGCTCATCGAGGGCCTTGAACTTCGCGTCGCGCACCTCGTCGCCCCACAGCAGGGTCTGCAGGACGAGGACGTCGTCCCGCACCCGGAGGGCGGCGAGCCGGGTCTTCTGACGGAGCGCGAACTTGACGATGGCGGTGCGATCCGTCTCCTCGAGAGTGCGCCGCAGCAGCACGTAGGCCTTCGAGGACTTGGAATCGGGCTCGAGGTAGTACGCCTTCTCGAACATGATCGGATCGACCTGATCGGTCGGCACGAACTCGACCACGTCGATCTCGCGGCTCTGCTCGACCGGCAGGGACTTGAGATCCTCGGCGGTGATCACCACCGTGCGGTCCCCGTCGTCGTACGCCTTGTCGATGTGCTCGTAGTCCACGATCTCGCCATCGATCTCGCAGCGGCGCTGATAGCGGATGCGCCCGCCGTCCTTGTCGTGCACCTGGTGCATCGCCACGTCGTGGTCCTCGGTGGCGCTGTAGAGCTTCACCGGCACGTTGACCAGGCCGAAGGTGATCGCGCCCTTCCAGATAGACCTCATCCGCCCAGTATTCCCCTGATCGGAGCCGGAAAGGTAGTTTGAGGAGGAGACCTTCAGCGTGAGGGTCCGAGCCGCGTCGACCGGAGGCAGGGATGGCCAAGCAGTCCGGATCCGGTGAGCTGGTGAGCGTGGACGGCCACCGGCTGAAGCTGACCAATCTCGACAAGGTGCTCTACCCCGAGACGGGCACGACGAAGGCCGACGTCCTCGACTACTACGCCCGCATCGCGGATGTCCTCATCCCCCATGCCCGCGACCGCGCCCTCACCCGCAAGCGCTGGGTGCACGGCGTTGGCACGGCGGACGAGCCGGGCCAGGTCTTCTTCCAGAAGAACCTCGAAGACGGCGCGCCCTCCTGGGTGAAGCGGCGCGAGATCGAGCACAGCTCCGGCGTCAACACCTACCCCCTGCTCAACGACCGGGCCACCCTCACCTGGCTGGCCCAGCTCACCGCGCTCGAGCTGCACGTGCCGCAGTGGCGCTTCGGCCGCAACGGCGCCCGGCACGACCCCGACCGGATCGTGCTCGACCTCGACCCGGGCGAGGGCGTCGGCCTGGCCGAGTGCGCCGAGGTTGCTCGGCACGTCAAGGACATCCTCGAGGGCGTCGGGCTCGACCCGATGCCGGTCACCAGCGGCAGCAAGGGCATTCACCTCTACGCCCATCTCGACGGCACGAGGTCGAGCGACGAGATCTCCGCCTTCGCCCATGAGCTCGCCCGCGCCCTCGAGGCCGACCTTCCCGACCTCGTGGTCAGCGACATGAAGAAGACGCTGCGCACCGGCAAGGTGCTCGTGGACTGGTCGCAGAACAACGGGAACAAGACCACGATCGCGCCGTACTCGCTGCGCGGCCGGCTTCATCCGATGGTCGCGGCCCCCCGGACCTGGGACGAGCTCGACTCGGCGGATCTGCGCCAGCTCGACTACGAGGAGGTGCTCGCCCGGGTGGAGGAGCGGGGCGACCTGCTCGCCGCCCTCGACGACGGCTCCGCAGAGGGTGGCCATCCCGAGGATCTCAGGCCTCCGCTCGAGCCCACCCCCGAACGGACGGCGTCCTTCCAGGCGACTCCCGAGGCCCGCGATCGGCTGGCCACCTACCGCAGCATGCGCGATGCCGCCAAGACCCCGGAGCCGGTGCCCGCCGAGCCCTCGATCCCCTCGGACGGCCGCAGCTTCGTCATCCAGGAGCACCACGCCCGTCGCCTGCACTGGGACTTCCGACTCGAGAACGACGGCGTGCTCGTGTCGTGGGCGCTGCCGAAGGGCGTGCCGACGAGCGGCAAGGAGAACCACCTCGCCGTGCACACCGAGGACCACCCGCTCGAGTACGGCACCTTCGAGGGCAGCATCCCGGCCGGCGAGTACGGCGGCGGCGAGGTCACGATCTGGGACGCCGGCACGTACGAGCTCGAGAAGTGGCGCGACGACGAGGTCATCGCTGTCCTGCACGGCCGCCCGGACGGTCCCCTAGGCGGTCCGGTCAAGGTCGCGCTCATCCGCACCGCGCGAGGCGGGGACGAGAAGAACTGGCTCATCCACCGGATGGCGCTCGACGCCGCATCCGCTGAAGGCGAGTCGACCGAGTCGCCGGCCCCGAAGGCATCGGCCCCCGCCAGGACGGCGTCCGGTCGCGACCAGGGCGTCGAGCACAGCCCCGGCGTCCGCACCGTGCTCTCCACGGGCCCCATGCTCGCGACGCTCGGCACCCCGCTGTCCATCACCGCGAGCGACGACTGGGCCTTCGAGATGAAGTGGGACGGCATCCGCGCACTCGTGGAGATCGACCCGGGCAGCGAGCCGGTCGTGCGGCTCACCAGTCGCAACGGCAACGACCTCACGAAGGCCTACCCCGAGCTCGCAGCGGTCGCTGAGGCGATCGGCGACCACCAGGCGGTGCTCGACGCGGAGATCGTGGCGCTCGATCGGAAGGGGCGACCCGACTTCGGTCGCCTGCAGCAGCGGATGAACCTGACGAAGTCGGCCGACATCGATCGGGCCGCCGCGCAGGTGCCGGTCGTGCTCATGGTCTTCGACCTCCTCGAGCTCGACGGCCACTCCCTGCTGCGTGCCCCCTACGTCGAGCGCCGCGAGCGCCTCGTGGCCGACGTCGCCTCGACGGGTCTCGTGCAGGTGCCGCCCGCTTTCGACGCGGGTCACGACGAGGGTCCGGAGCGCGGGATCGAGGACGCGATGGCGGCGAGCCGCGAACTCGGCCTCGAGGGCGTCGTGGCGAAGAAGCTCGCCTCGACCTACACGGCGGGTCGCCGATCGGCAGCCTGGGTCAAGCTCAAGCACACCCGCACGCAGGAAGTGGTCATCGGAGGCTGGCGCCCCGGCAAGGGCCGACGGGCCGATGGGATCGGATCCCTGCTCCTCGGAATCCCCGGCGAGCACGGACTGGTGTACGTCGGTCGGGTCGGCACGGGCTTCGGTGACCGCGATCTCGACGAGATCGGCACGAAGATGGACAGCATGAGCCGGAAGACCAGTCCATTCGCGGACGTCCCCCGCCCCGACGCGGCCGACGCGCACTGGGTGACCCCGCAGCTGGTGGGCGAGGTGGAGTTCGCGGAGTGGACTTCGACCGGGCGCCTGCGCCAGCCCAGCTGGCGCGGCTGGAGGCCCGACAAGTCGGCCGATGACGTGGTGCGCGAAGGCGCCGTCGGAGAGGGGTCGTGACCGCGCGACGCGCGGCGACCTCCGGTCAGGATCATGCGTCGGTCCGCACGCTCGGTCGACGGGAGATCGCCTACGCGTTCCGCCGCGCGGGCCACGGATTCATCCGCACCCGCGGCCTCGACTCCGCGGCGGCGCTCACCTTCTTCTCCGCGCTGACCCTGTTCCCCGCATCGCTCGCGACCCTGTCCGGACTCGCCATCATCGGCGGCAACGACGACTCGGCGATCGACTTCGTGCTCAGCGTGGTGAACGAGGTCGCCGACGACTCGACGGTCGAGACCGTCCGCGGCCCGCTCGACCAGCTCACCAACATCCCGAATCCCTGGCTCGCCTTCGCCGCAGGGCTCGTGGTGCTGCTGTGGGTCGGATCGGCCTACGCGACGGCCTTCGGCCGGGCGCTGAACAGCCTCTACGGGGTTCAGGAGGGCCGCAGGATCTGGAAGTTCCGCAGCCTCATGCTGATCGTGGCCGCCGGTCTGGCGATCGGGATGGGGCTCGCGACGCTGCTCCTGCTCGGCACACCCAACGTCGCCGACGCCGCCGCGGAACTGCTGGGCTTCGGCGAGCCGTGGGTGACCGTCTGGAACGTCGTCCGCTGGCCTCTGCTCGTCGGGCTGGCATCGACCCTGATCGCCGCGCTGTACTACTGGACGCCGACCGTGGAGCGCCAGTCCGCCCCGTACTTCTCCTACGGCGCCGTGCTCGCGCTGATCGGCTGGACCGGCGCCACCACGCTGTTCTGGGTGTACGTCACCCACGTCGCTCACTACGACGAGCTGTACGGCTACCTCGGCGGCGCCCTCGTGATCCTGCTCTGGCTGTACATCAGCAATCTCGTGCTGATCTTCGGCGCGGGTCTCGACGCCGAGCTGGTGCGGGTGCGGCAGCTGCGGGGAGGGATCGAGTCGGAGGTGGCGATCCGGGTCCCCATGCGGGACACCTCGCGCAACCTGGTCATCGCCCGTTCACTCGCACGCGACGAGGCCGAGGGCCGCGCCATCCGCCTCGAGGCGGATGCAGAGCGCGAGCAGCGTGCCAAGCACCTGGTGGCGCCCCTCGAGCCGGCCCCGGAGCCGGCACTCTCACCGAGCCGGGATGCGGGCCAGGATGAGCCGTCCGAGGCCTCCGCGCGACCGGCTTCGGCGTCGGCCTCGGCCGACGCCCCTCCCAGTCCGGTGACCAGTCCGCTGGCCTAGTCTGGGGACATGACCAAGAGGCCAGCCGACACCTCCTCCGGGGATACGACAGCCGACGCGGTGGAGACCGATTTCTCCATCCCGGCCGACGCAGACCTGCGCCCCTCCCCCGCCAGCGATTCCGACGAGGACGCCGCTCGGAATGGATCGGAGGACTCGGAATGAGTCTCCGGACCAGGATCATCTTCGGATTCGGCCTCGGCCTGGGCTACGTCCTGGGTACCCGCGCCGGTCGCGACCGCTATCTGCAGCTCAAGGAGAAGGCGGACGAGCTCTGGCACGATCCCCGCGCCGTCAAGGCTCGTGAGGACGCCGCCCGCTACGCGCGCGAGCAGGCGCCGGTCCTCCGGGATGCGGCCATCGACGCGGCAGAGAAGACCCGTGACGCGGTGAAGGGCACCGCCGTCAAGACGGCCGAAGCCGCCGAGAGCTTCGGCAAGCGGACCGCTGACGTCGCCACCAAGACCGCGACCAAGACGGTCGATGCGACCCGCGAGGCCTACGAGAAGTCGGCGGATGCGGCCAAGCACTCCGCCGAGCGCACGGCGGATGCGGCCAAGGGCGTCGCCCACCGGGTGACCGACACCGTCGAGGACGTGCAGAAGCAGATCGACGGGGCGACAGACGACCTCAAGGAGCGGCGCGATAGGGCCCTCCGCACGGCCGCAGAGTCCCGCGACGACGCGCTCGCCGCATTCGACGACGACGAAGACGAGGACTGACCGAGGGCCTCGATACGGGCGCAGAGCGCCCTACTCGACCACCGGGCATCCCATCGATGGTCGAGTAGCGCCGCCAGGCGCGTATCGAGGCCCTTCGGCCAGCGAGCCCGTGCGTCAGCGGGTCGCGGGCGGAGGCATCATCGGCTGGACCGGCGGGAGCACCGGGATCGGCGCGGTCTCCGTCGGCTGTCCCGAGATGCGCTCCAGGGCGAGCAGGTTGGTGACCTCCTCGCGGGTGAGCAGGCCCGACTCCACGACGAGGTCCGCGACGTCGCGCTGACCGGCGAGCGCCTGCTTGGCGAGCGTGGCGGCCGCCGCGTAGCCGATGTAGGGCGTCAGAGCCGTGATCACGCCCACCGATGAGCCCACCATCTGGGCGAGGCGACCCTCATTGGCCGTGATGCCCTCGATGCAGTTCACGCGCAGGGTGCGGCAGGCGCCGCCCACCCAGGCGAGGCTCTGCAGCAGCGAGTGGGCGATGATCGGCTCGAAGGCGTTGAGCTGGAGCTGCCCCGCCTCCGCCGCCATCGTGACCGTGACATCCGCCCCTGCCACCGAGAACGCGACCTGGTTGACGACCTCGGGGATGACGGGATTCACCTTGCCGGGCATGATCGACGACCCCGCCTGGCGGGGAGGCAGATTGATCTCGCCAAACCCGGCCTGCGGGCCCGAGGAGAGCAGGCGGAGGTCGTTGCAGATCTTCGACAGCTTGATCGCGGACCGCTTGAGCGCCCCGGACAGCGACATGAAGACGCCCGCGTCGGAGGTGGCCTCGACCAGGTCGGCCGCGGTCTCCGTGTCGTAGCCGGTGACGATCCGCAGATGCCGGTTGACCGCCTCGGCGTAGCGGGAATCGGCCGTGATGCCCGTGCCGATCGCCGTCGCGCCGAGGTTGTGCTCGAACAGCAGCGGGATGGTCTCCCGCAGGCGGGCGTGATCCTCGCCGAGGGTCACCGCGAAGCCGCGGAACTCCTGGCCGAGCGTCATCGGCACGGCGTCCTGCAGCTGGGTCCGCCCCACCTTGAGGATGTGGGCGAACTCCTTGCCCTTGTGCGCGAAGGCGATCCGGAGCTCGTCGAGCTCCTGGAGGAGCTGGTCGAGGCCCATGCAGAGCGCGATCTTCAGCGCGGTCGGATAGACGTCGTTGGTGGACTGGCTGCGGTTCACGTCGTCGATCGGATGCAGGTGGGCGTAGTCGCCCTTGCGCCGCCCGGCGAGCTCGAGCGCCCGGTTGGCGATGACCTCGTTCGCATTCATGTTGGTGCTGGTGCCGGCGCCGCCCTGCACCACGCCGACGATGAAGTGCTCGTCGAGCAGCCCCCGCTTGACCTCCTCGCAGGCCGCCTCGATGAGGGCGCCCTTGTCGGGCGCGAGCACCCCCAGCTCGACATTGGCGCGGGCGGCGGCCTGCTTGACGGCGCCGAACGCATGCACGAAGTGCGGATAGACCGAGATGGGACGGCGGGAGATCGGGAAGTTCTCCAGCGCCCGCGCGGTGTGGATCCCCCAGTACGCGTCGGCGGGGATCTCCATCGAGCCGAGCGAGTCGGTCTCCGTCCGCGTTCCCCCCGGCGACGTGGGCTGTGCTGACTGATCGAGGGCAGGGGTCGTCTGGATGAGCGCTTCGTCGGACACCACACCGACGATACGCGGATGGAGCATCCCGTCCAGGGACGAGCCGGGGCCCCTGCGGCGTTTCGCCTCCTCGGCCGCCGACCGATCCCGAGAGGTGCTCAGCCGTGCAGCGCGGGGATGATCAGATACACGCCGTAGAGCACGCCGAGGCCGGCCAGCACGAAGCAGACGACGCCTCCGACGGTGGCCGATGCGGGTCGGGTCGGATCGCTGACGTCGTCCATCTCATCGTCGCGAGCACTGCCGGCGCTCGCCGCTGCACCCACCGTCTCGGCGACGGGAGGGGTGGAGAGGAAGCGGATCCCCGTGGCGAAGAGGCTGACGATGATGGCGGCGCCGCCGATGGCGACGGCCGCGACGAGGAGGAGGGCTGACCAGTCGATCATGCGTGCTGCTTCCCCTTCGGACGACGGCGGCCCGACTTGGGGATCTTGATCATCTGACCGGCCGCGTTGACCTCCTTCTCGAGGCTCGCGCGGTCGACGCGGGTGTTCCGCGACAGCACGAAGATCGCGACGATGAAGGCGACTCCGACGATCGCGTCGATCACGACGCCGACGACGCCCAGTCCGATGACGAGGGCGGCGAGCGCGCCGATCGCGGCGGAGACGGGGAGCGTGATCAGCCAGCCGAGCACGATCCGCGCTGCCATCGACCAGCGCACGGATGACCCGCGGCGGCCGAGACCCGATCCGATGACGGAGCCGGACGCGACCTGCGTGGTCGAGAGCGCGAAGCCCAGGTGCGACGAGGCGAGGATGGTGGCCGCGGTGCTGGTCTCGGCGGAATAGCCCTGCGCGGGCTTGACCGCGGTGAGGCCGGTGCCGAGGGTCTTGATGATCCGCCAGCCGCCGGAGTAGGTGCCGAAGGCGATCGCGAATGCGCATGCGGCGACGACCCAGAGCTGCGGTCCGCTTCCCTGATCCTGCATGCCGGCGGCGATCAGGGTGAGCGTGATGACGCCCATCGTCTTCTGAGCGTCGTTGGTGCCGTGCGCCAGCGCGACGAGCGACGACGAGAACACCTGTCCGTAGCGGAAGACGCCGCGGCCGTCGGGTCGCCCGTCGTGACGGCGAGTGATCGCATAGGCGATCCGGGTGGCCACGAATGCGGCGAGACCCGCGATCAGCGGGGCGAACAGCGCGGGCAGGATCACCTTCGACAGCACGACGCCCAGGTCGATCGCGCCGATCCCCGCCCCGACCAGCGCCGAGCCGATGAGGCCGCCGAAGAGCGCGTGGCTCGAGGACGAGGGCAGCCCGAAGTACCAGGTGAGCAGGTTCCAGACGATGGCGCCGATGAGGCCGGCGAAGATCAGCTCCGGCGTGATCTGCACCCCGTCCGCTCCCTCGCGGATGATCCCGCCCGACACCGTCTTGGCGACCTCGGTGGACAGGAACGCGCCGACCAGGTTGAGCACCGCCGCGATGGCGACCGCGGTGCGCGGCTTGAGCGCGCCCGTCGCGATCGGCGTGGCCATCGCGTTGGCGGTGTCGTGGAAGCCGTTGGTGAAGTCGAAGAAGATCGCCAGGGCGATGACGAGTACGACGATCAGGGTGAGGTCCATGGGCGCCCTACTCGGAGACGCGGCAGATTGCGGAAACCACGGCGCAACTCTACTGGGATGAACACCCGGTGAACTATTCGGCCAGCAGCGTTACTCCTGACCTGGGGGCGATTTGACGGCGAATCAGTCGCGCGAGTCGGCGGTGTCCGGCGGGGTCCCATTGGCACCCCATATCCAGGAATGCGCGCCTACCGTCGACACATGAGTGACGAACGAGAGACCGAGCCCCAGACCCAGACCCAGACCCAGGTCGAGGCGCCGGCTGTCCTCCCGGACGCCCTGAGCGTCGAGACCGACGCCGAGGCCAGCGAGAACGCGGACGCCCCCGTCGACGACGAGCAGGTCGGGCCCAGCATCGACGAGGAGCAGGCGGATCAGGCGCGGGCGAGAGGGCAGTCGGCCTACACCGATCCCTTCACCGCGATCCCGATCGCCTGAACGGCTGCGCTGATGCACGCCGCCTGACGGTCGGATCTCCAGCGCTCGCCGAGCAGTCGCGCCGATCAGGTCGTGGAGCCGTCCGAGGTCGTCCCGTCGGTCGTTCCGTCAGTGGTGCCGTCGGTCGTTCCGTCCGGCGCGGTGCCGCCCGGGAATCCACCCTGCCCACCGGGACCGAAACCCTGGCCTCCGTCGGGCGGCGTGCCGAACCGGCCCCCCGGACCGAACTGGCTCGTCGTCGCCGCTGAGGTAGTAGCGGCTCCCACCCAGTAGCCGCCGCCGAAAGCCGCGGCGACGATGAGGAGGGCACCGATGACGATCGCGGCTATCCGGCGGCGGCGCCGTCGAGGACGTGGAGCCTCGTCGACCATGCCGGTCGTCGTGGCATCGGACATCCGGCTCGACTCGCCGGCGGGCGCCTGAGCGGCGGGATCGAGGACCCCCGGGGTCTGGCCTGCCGGGGTCTGGCCTGCTGGAGTCTGAGCTGCGGAGCTGCCCGCGGTGGTGATCGACATCGGGTACCAATCTGTTGCGACGATCTGGAGAGTGCAGGATCCAGCGTCCGAGGTCGGGCTGAGCAGGCCCGATGGCGGGACTATGCGCGGGATATGAGTCTGCAGACACGGAGCGGAGACGCGTCGTACGCTTCGAAGATGACTGATTCCACTGGACTGGACCCCGAACGCGACGACCCCGAGCGCGCCGACTCAGACGCTTCTCAGAGCGCCCACCCGACCGCCGCCGCGCCTGCTGAGGAGGCCTCTGAGAAAGAGCAGGAGGAGTCGCCGATCGACGACGACAACGAGGACAACGAGCTGCTCACCGAGAACGGACTGCCACCCCTGCCCGAAGGCGGTCCGGCGAGCGGCCCCGCTCCCCTGCCCTGACCGTGCAGGAGCCCGGGCATACGAGGCTGCTGACGTCGATTCCCCGGAAGCGCCGGAGGCTCGGCGGGTAGGGTCGGCCTATGGACGCTTCGACGAGAACCGACCGGCCCGTCCCCGCCTGGCTGGCGGACTGGATCGCCACCCAGCGCTGGTTCGGCGGCAAGGGGCGCACTCCCGAGCTGCACGAGATCGGCCGCTGGATACTCGCCACCGGCGACGACGCGGTCACCGCGGACGTCGCGCTCATCGCGGACACCGCCGGCGGCGAGCGGACCCTCTACCAGGTGCCGATCACCACCCGCCGCGACCCGGCGGAGGGCCGCGAGCCCCTCGCCAGCACCGATGCGGGAATCGTCTACGACGGCGCCTCCGATCCTGCGTTCGCATCCGCCCTGCTCCAGCTCGCCTCGCAGGGCGGCGATGCGTCGGGCCCGGGTGTGCAGGTCACGGGAGTGCCCTCGGCATCCGGAGTCCTCCGGGCCGCCTCGTCCAAGGTGCTGTCGGGCGAGCAGTCCAACACCTCGATCATCATCGACACCGTCGACGTCTCGCGGGTCGCCGCCGACCCCGTGATCATCAAGCTTTTCCGCACGCTGCATCCGGGCCAGAATCCCGACGTCGAGCTGCAGACCGCCATCGCTGCGACGGGCTCCACTGCCGTACCCCGTTCCATCGGGAGCATCGAGGGCGTGTGGGATGGCCAGCTCGGGCACCTCGCGTTCGCCCAGGAGTTCCTGCCCGGCACCGAGGACGCGTGGCGCGTGGCGACCGCCGCGGTCAACTCCGGAACGCCGTTCGAGACCGAGGCCGCCGGCCTGGGCGACGCCACTGCCGAAGTGCACGAGATCCTCTCCGAGGTCTTCCCGACCGCATCCCCCTCCCGGGAGCGCGTCGCCGGCATCATCGACAGCATGGCCGCCCGCGCCAGCCAGGCGATCGCCGCCGTGCCGGAGCTCGCTCCCCTCCGCGAGGCGATCGACGGCGTCTACGCGGCCGCACTGCTCGAGCCGTGGCCGCAGTTCCAGCGCATCCATGGCGACTACCACCTGGGCCAGGTGCTGCTCGTTCCCGACCGCGGCTGGGTGCTGCTCGACTTCGAGGGCGAGCCCCTCCGGCCGATGAGCGAGCGCGCGGTGCCCGATCTCGCGCTGCGCGACGTGGCGGGCATGCTCCGATCGTTCGACTACGCCGCGGGTGCGTCCGAGCTGATCAGCACCCATCCGGGGCAGGCGGAGACGGCCCGTGCCTGGGCGGCCGACGCCCGGCGCGCGTTCCTCGCCGGCTACGAGAAGCGCGCCGGCATCGAGCTGCAGGAGAACGCCCAGCTGCTCGCCGCGCTCGAACTCGACAAGGCGCTGTACGAGGCCGTCTACGAGGCGCGCAACCGACCCACCTGGCTCCCCATCCCGACCGCCGCCATCGTGCGACTGGTTAGCCTGGACGGGTGACCGACTCCCCCTCAGGAACCCCGACCAGCACTGCCGCCGCACCCGCCACCGCACCCGCTGCCACCCCACCCGACGCGAAGAGGGTGCCCGCCCCGCGTACCCATCACGGCGACACCGTCATCGATGACTACGAGTGGCTGCGCGCCAAGGAGGATCCCGAGGTCGTCGCGTACCTCGAAGCGGAGAACGCGTTCACGCAGAGCGAGCTCGCGCACCTCGAGGGACTGCGCGTACGGATCTTCGACGAGATCAAGTCCCGCGTGCAGGAGACCGACCTCTCGGTGCCGACCCGCGAAGGATCCTGGTGGTACTACTCGCGCACCGAGGAGGGCAAGCAGTACGCCACCTCGTGCCGGGCCCCTATCGACGGACCCGACGACTGGACGCCGCCCCGGATCGAGCCGGGGGTGCCGGTGGACGGCGAGCAGATCGTGCTCGATGCGAACGTCGAGGCGGAGGGGCACGACTTCTTCTCGCTCGGCAGCTTCGACGTCTCGGCCGACGGGGGCCTGCTCGCCTACGCCGTCGACACGGTCGGCGACGAGCGCTACACGCTGCGCTTCCGCGACCTCGCGACGGGTGAGGATCGGCCCGAGACGGTGCCGAACACGTCGCCCGGCGCGACCCTGAGCCCCGACGGCCGCTACGTCTTCTACACGACCGTGGACGATGCCTGGCGCCCGGACACCGTCTGGCGCTACGAGCTCGGCACCAGCGCAGAGTCGGCGGTGAAGGTCTTCACCGAGCCCGACGAGCGCTACTGGGTCGGCTTCGGGCTCACCCGCTCGCGGAAGTACTTCGAGATCGAGCTCGGCTCCAAGATCACGAGCGAGGTGCTGCTCCTCGACGCCTCCGACCCGACCGGCGAGTTCGAGGTCGTCTGGCCACGCCGCGAGGGAGTGGAGTACGAGGTCTCGCACACCGTCGTCGATGGTGAGGACCGGCTCTACGTGCTGCACAACGACGGCGCAGAGGGCTTCGAGGTCGTCTCGGTGGCCGTAGCCGATCCGCGGGGAGAGCGCGACGTCGTGATCCCCCACCGCGAGGGAACACGACTCGAGGGCGTGTCCACGTTCCGCGACCACACAGCGGTGTCGTTCCGACGAGACGGGCTCGCCCGCGTGGCGATGCTCGGCCCCGACGGCCTCGACGAGATCGACTTCGACGAGCCCCTCTTCACGGCCGGCGTCGGCAGCAACCCGGAGTGGGAGCAGCCGACCCTGCGCCTCACCTTCGGCTCGCTGGTGACGCCCGCGTCTGTCTTCGACTACGTCGTCGCGGATGACATGCTCCGACTGCTCAAGCGCCAGCCCGTGCTCGGCGGCTACGACCCCACCGACTACGAGCAGCGGCGCGTCTGGGCCACCGCCTCGGACGGCGCGCGGATCCCGATCTCGCTCGTCGCGCGACGAGAGCAGTTCGACCGGCCATCGAGTGCCCGTCCCGCTCCCCTGCTGCTCTACGGCTACGGCTCCTACGAGATCAGCATCGATCCGTCGTTCTCCGCGGCGCGGCTCTCCCTGCTCGACCGCGGCGTCACCTTCGCCATCGCGCATGTGCGCGGCGGCGGCGAGCTGGGTCGCGCGTGGTACGACAACGGCAAGATGCTTACCAAGCGCAACACGTTCACCGACTTCATCGCCGCGGCCGAGCACCTCATCGAGAGCGGCTACACCGAGCCGTCGCGCCTTGTCGCGGAGGGCGGCAGTGCCGGCGGCCTGCTGATGGGTGCGGTGGCGAACCTCGCGCCCGCGACCTTCGCGGGCATCCTCGCCAACGTCCCGTTCGTCGATCCGCTGACCTCGATCCTCGACCCCGAGCTGCCGCTCACGGTCATCGAGTGGGACGAGTGGGGCAATCCGCTCGCCGATCCCGAGGTCTACGCGTACATGAAGTCGTACTCGCCGTACGAGAACGTGACGGAGCAGGCGTACCCGAAGATCCTGGCCGTGACCAGCATCAACGACACCCGGGTGCTCTACGTCGAGCCCGCCAAGTGGACCGCTCGCCTGCGCGACGTCGGCGCTCCCGTGCTGCTCAAGACGGAGATGAGCGCGGGCCACGGCGGAGTCAGCGGACGCTACTCCGCGTGGAAGGAACGCGCCTTCGAGCTCGCCTGGATCCTCGACGTCCTCAACGAGACCGACTGACGCGGCTCCCCGCTACGGGAACTGGCTCCCCGCTACGGAAACATCCGCAGCGGGGAGCCAGTTCTTACCGCGCCGAGCTAATTGCCGATCGCCTGGTTGAGGACGTGCTCCAGGGCGGCGAGCTGCACGCTGCCCTCGGCGGTCACGTCGGAGTCGTCGCCGTCGAGCGCGCGGGCCGCGAGGCTCGCCTTGCTGTCGATGAGCTCCGCGATCTTCGAGTCGATCGTGTGCGCCGCGATGATGCGCCATGCGGTCACGGGGACCTCCTGGCCGATGCGGTGGACGCGGTCGATCGCCTGCTGCTGCTCGGCGGCCGTCCAGGACAGCTCCGCGAGCACGACGTCCGACGCCGCCTGCAGGTTGAGGCCCACGCCGGCAGCGGTCAGCGAGCAGACGGCCGCCTGCACGGTCGGGTCGTTCTGGAAGGCGTCGATCTCCTTCTGACGAGCCGTCGCGGTCTGGTCTCCACGGATCGAGATGGACTTGATGTCACGACGGGCGAGCACCGCCTCCGCCTGGTCCATCACGTCGATGTGCTTGGCGAAGAACACGACCTTGCCGACCGAGCGGGCGAGCTGCGCGGCATAGTCCGCGGCGAGCGCCGCCTTGGCCTGCCCGATCTTGCGCACCATGGTGAAGACGTTCTCACCGGTCTTGGATGCCTTCGACTCGTCGAGCTCGGCCTGGGCGACCAGGCGGACGACCTCGGCGCGCTCGGCGGCCGACACCGACCTGGCGTCGGTGCTGCGGTTCTTCAGCACGGCCTTGTAGCGGGTGAGCAGACGAGCGCCGAGCTCCTTCTCCGCCTGGCGGATGGAGCGCCCGAGGTCGTCGTCGAGCTCGACCGGCAGGTCGACCACGCGCTTGGACGGCAGGTCGGCGGCCACGTCGATCTTGCGGCGACGGACGATGCCGAGATCAACCACCGCCTGACGGGCCTCGGGGAAGAAGCCGAAGTCGGCGGGGGTGAGCCCCGTCTCCTCGAGCTTCGCCAGCAGAGCGGGGCGCGGGCCCTTGTCGTCGATCCAGCCGAGGAACTGCCAGATGGCACGGAAGTCCTCGACGCTGTTGATCAGCGGCGTTCCGGTGAGCGCGATCATCAGCGGGTTGCGGTTGCGCTCGCGCAGGCTCGCGGCGAGCGAGAGCACGTTCTTCGAGCGCTGAGAGGTGAGGTTCTTGATGAAGTGCGCCTCGTCGACGACCATGCCCTTGAAGCCGAGGGTGCGCAGCCACGACATGTGCCGGTCGAGCACCTCGTAGTTGACGACGACGACATCGGCGAACGCGTCGAGGTCGTTGCCGTCTCCATGCACGACGGTGGCGCGGCGACCGGGCGTCCAGAGAGCGACCTCACGGGCCCAGTTCATCTTGACGACATTGGGCACGACGGCGAGGAGCGGATAGGAGCCGGAGACGGATGCGGCGATCAGGCTCTGCGCGGTCTTGCCGAGGCCCGGCTCGTCGGCGAGCAGGAACGTACGGTGTCCGCGCTGGACGCTCTCGATGAAGCCCGCCTGGTGCTGCATCAGCTCGGCACCCGAGGGGGCGTAGCGATCGCGGTCCGAGGGGACGGGCAGCTCCATGCTCGCGGCGCTGCCGTTCGAGCCGTATTCGAAGCTCTTGAAGAGCGGGCCGATCAGCTCCCAGTTCGACAGCCGACGCGCCGGCACCGGCGGCGTGTAGGCGGCGGCCGCGAAGTCGGGGGCGAGGAAGGGGTTCGCCAGCTGACGCGCACGCACGGAGTCCGGCACGACCTGCTTCTCGACCGGTGCGGCGCTCGTGGCGGGCGCGGGCGGCGCCTCCTCCTCGGGCTCGGCGAGACCTGCATCCTCGAGCATGCGTCGGCGCAGCGCCTTCGCGGCGTCGCTCGCTCCCTTGTCGCTCTCCAGCAGCGCGATGAGGCTCGTGTCGCGCGCGGCGGTCTTGGCGAGGATGGTCGCCACCCCGTCGAGCCGCTTGAGCGTCTCGGCGCGGTCGGAGTCGCTCATCGGCGCCGCCTTGGCGCGCTGGCGCTCCTCGCGCACGAGCAGCGCGATGACCTGGAACTTGGTCCGGTTGGCCGGGCTCACGGGACCGCGCTGGGCGGCTCCCTCCACCTCGCGCACGGCGCGGGCGAGCACGGGGATGAGTCCTTCGTTGTCGACCTGCTTGCCGGCGCGAGCGCGCGGTGCCTGGGTCTGGCTCGATCGAGCCATGGTCCTCCTCGATGCACATGCTCCGAGCCGGACTGGCAGCGGAGCGGATGTCGGCTGCGCTGTCACACAGGCCGATCGCGATCCCTCAACTCGAGAAGCGCGCAACCCGGGCAGCCGGGGTCGATTCGGGAATGAAGCGGAAGGATCCCGGAAAGTCTATCGCGTGCACACGCTCCGCTCGACCGCCCGTCGGGGGGGCGTATGGGGCTCGAGAACGGTTGCGCCGCTTCAACCGGTCTCGAGACGGCCGTGGACGGCCTCCTCGACCAACGGAACCCCGCTGAAGAGGCGGCCTCCTCCACCAACGGTTGGCGCACCACCCCTCGTCGGCCGATGGGTTCCGGGACCAATACGGTGGAGAGGTGACTTCGCCCACCCTGCTGCTGTCCGATCCCGTCGCCGAGGCGCTCCGAAGCGGCGGCCCCGTCGTCGCGCTCGAGTCGACGATCATCTCCCACGGCCTCCCCCGCCCCCGCAATCTGGAGGCAGCACGGGAGTTCGAGGCGATCCTCACCGGGATGGGCGTCACCCCCGCGACGGTCGCCGTGCTGGACGGCATCCCCCGGGTCGGCCTCGACTCCGACGGCGTGCGTCGCATCGCCGAGGAGGACATGACGAAGGCGAGCATCCGCGACCTGCCGATCCTCGCCGCGCGGGGCGGCAGCGGAGCCACCACCGTCGCGGCGACCACTCGCCTCGCCGCTCTCGCCGGCGTGCGGGTCTTCGCCACCGGCGGGCTCGGCGGGATCCATCGCGGCGCGTCCGAGACCTTCGACGAGTCGGCCGATCTGCAGGCCCTCGCCACCTCCCCCACCGCCGTCGTCTCGGCCGGAGTCAAGTCGGTTCTCGACGTGCCGGCCACCCTCGAGCGCCTCGAGACGCTCAGCGTGCCCGTCGTCGGCTATCGGACGGACGTCTTCCCGCGCTTCTGGCTGTCGGAATCGGACCTCGCCCTCGACTGGCGGGTGGACAGCCCGGCGGAGATCGCCGCGATCATCCGGGCCCAGGATGCCGCCGCGGGCCCTGACGCTCCGCGGATCGGCCGACCGGGCATGGTCGTCGCGAACCCGGTGCCGCTCGCGCAGCAGTGGGATCCGGCCGAGCACGATCGGGTGCTGCTCGAGGCGTTCGCCGCTGCCTCCGCGGCCGGCGTGCGCGGCAAGGCCGTCACCCCGTTCCTGCTCGGCTTCATCGTCAACGCATCGCAGGGGGTTTCGCTCGAGGTCAACCTCGACCTCGCCCGCAACAACGTGCGGCTGGCCGGCGAGATCGCCCTCGCACTGGCCGCATGATCGACCGCAGACCGGCATCCGACGGCCCCCTCGCCGGCTAGTAGGAGAGACCCCTGTGAGCTTCCGCTTCCTCGTGCTCGGCGACGTCATCGACGACATCGTCGTGCGCCCGGAATCGGAGATCCGGCCGGACACCGACACGGATGCGGTGATCGAGCTGCGCGCCGGCGGATCGGGAGCCAATGTCGCCGCATGGCTCGGCTACCTCGGGGCGGCAGTGGAGTTCGTCGGCACGGTCGCCGTGGGAGACGTCGCACGGCATTCGGCCGAGCTGATCGTGCACGGGGTCCGCGCGAGCCTCTCGGCGAGCGATGAGCCGACGGGCACCATCGTGGTGATCGCCCGCGGCGACTCCCGCTCCATGCTGACCTCGCGCGGCGCGAACCGGACGACCGGGCCCGCGTTGCTGACCGATGAGATGCTCGCCGCCGCCGATCACCTGCACATCAGCGGCTACTCCATCTTCAGCGGCGGGCCGATCCGCACGCTGGCCGGCTGGGCCGCACTGATCGCGCGAGCGCACGCCGCCGGTCTGACGGTGTCGGTCGATCCGTCTTCCTCGGGCTATCTCCAGGACTACGGAGTCGACGCGTTCCTCGGCGCCATCGATGGCACGGACATCCTCCTGCCCAATCTCGACGAGGGTCGGGTGTTGAGCGGGCGGCACGAGCCGATGGAGGTGGCGAGCGCTCTGGCCAACAGGTTCCCGCTGGTGGTCCTCACCCTCGGGCGCGACGGGGCGATCGTGGCAGACGCACGCGGCGTGCAGGAGGTGTCGACCGTGCCGCGGATCGACGCGGTCGATGCGACGGGCGCCGGAGACGCATTCAGCGCCGGCTTCCTCGCCGCCAGATCGCTCGGCGCATCGAGCATCGACGCCGCGACGGCCGGCCATCGGGCGGCAGCCGTTGCGGTCATGGCCGCCGGCGGCCGTCCCGCACACGCACTGTAGGGCGATCCGAGCGCACCACGGCTGCGAATGCCTCCCGTTCGTGCGGCCTCTCTCCTGCCGGACGGAAATGCGACTCCCCCCGGAGTGGGACGCGCGTCGCTACCGGCGGACGAGTTCACTGTCTGTTCACATAGACGTCTCACGCGGGATGCCGACAGGCCGCAGCGACGATGCTTCGCCTTGGTTGACTATCCGTAACATGCCCGTAACATTGGTCGCCGTGTCTAAGAGAGAGGCCCGCGTCGCATGACTGCTCCGAATCCGGAGGGTGACAGACTCACCGATCGTCAACGTCAGCTGCAGAACCGAGAGACAGTCACGGATCTCCGCATCGCGGAGCACCCCCGGCCGGATCACTTCCTGCTCCACCTGAGCGACACCCATCTCCTCGGCACCGACGAGAACCTCTACGGCTCCACGGTCGACAGCGTCGCCACGCTGCGCCGGCTCGCAGACGAGTTCGAGCAGTCCGGCCAGCGTCCCGAGGCGATCATCCTCACCGGCGACCTCGCCGACAAGGGCGAGACCCGTGCGTACGACACGCTCCGCAGCATCATCGAGCCCTTCGCCGAACGGATCGGCGCCGAGGTCATCTGGTGCATGGGCAATCACGACGATCGCAGCAACTTCCGCACGGAGCTGCTCGGCGAGCAGGCCAGCTACGAGCCGATCGACCGCGTGCACTACGTCAACGGCCTCCGCGTCATCGCCCTGGATTCGACCGTTCCCGGCCACCACTACGGCGACATCAGCCGCGAGCAGCTGGCCTGGCTGGCCGAGGTCCTCGCCACTCCGGCTCCGCACGGCACCATCCTCGCCATGCACCACCCGCCCGTGCCCAGCGTGCTGGACCTCGCCACCGCCGTGGAGCTGCGCAACCAGCAGCGCCTCGCCCAGGTGCTGCGCGGATCGGATGTGCGCTCGATCATCGCCGGTCACCTGCACTACTCGACGACCGCGACGTTCGCGGGCATCCCCGTCTCCGTCGCCTCGGCCACCTGCTACTCGCAGGACCTGACCGTGCGTCGTGGCGGGACTCGCGCGCAGGACGGCGCTCAGGCGTTCAACCTCGTGCACGTCTACGACGAGACGGTTCTGCACTCCGTGGTGCCGATCGGCGGATACGAGCAGGTCTCGTACGTGTCGCCCGAGGAGACCGAGCGGCTGCTCGCCGAGGCCGGCATCCTCATCCCGCCGCCCGTCAACCGCCACGTGCGCGCGACGGTGCCGCAGACCGCGCCGATATCGGCCGGATCCGTGCAGCAGCCCGCCCAGGGATCGGTGCAGCCGCCTGCACCTCAGCCCGTCGAGGCACGGCCGCTCAGGTCGCGGTTCTTCGCCCGGCGCTAGAGCCTGATGCTGAAGGAGGCCCGTCATCCGATCGGATGGCGGGCCTTCGTCATGCGTCATCCAGCCGACGGGTGAGTCAGCCGGCGGACTGCTCCAGAGGCAGCTCCTGCGCCGCGGCAGTGCGCTCCCACGGCGCGGGGGTCGCATAGTAGGCGTCGAGGAAGGCGCGCATCTTTCGGGCGCGCTCGTCGGGCGTGACCTCGGGGAAGCTGCCGTCGTTGAGGCAGAAGAAGTCGTACTTCCGCTTTCCGAGCATGCCCTTCATCCGGCGCAGGCCCGATCGCATGGTGGTGTCGATGTAGAGCACCTTGGCGCCGACCTTCTGCACCGCGCGGCCGGTGAGCAGCGCGTAGTAGTGGTACAGCGAGTTGGTGACCGAGATGTTGTCCGCAGAGCGGAAGCGGCTGGCCGCGGTGCGGCGGAAGTCCTCGGGGAAGGTGCGCTCGAGCTCGTCGAGCACGCTCTTGCGCAGCGGCGCGGCCGTGTGCTCGAGGTGCCGGGTGGTGACCCGGCCGAAGCGCTCCTGGAGCAGGCGGCGGTTGACCCGTGCCGCGTTCTCGTGTCCGCTGCGCCCGGCGTTGTTGTCGCCGAGTCCGATGCGGGTGGTGGCCTCGATGAACTTGGTCAGCCCGCCCGGAGAGAAGAACATGTCCGGCGAGACGGGACGGCCGAAGAACATGTCGTCGTTCGAATAGAGGAAGTACTCGCTGAGCCCGGGGATGTGGTGCAGCTGGCTCTCGACGGCGAGAGAGCTGTGGGTCGGCAGCACGGAGGTGTCCGCGAAGAACTCCTCGCTGCGGACGATCTGCACGCGCGGGTGCTCGGCGAGCCAGGAGGGGCGCGGCGAGTCGGTCGCGATGTAGATGTTCCGGATCCACGGTGCGTACATGTAGACGCTGCGGAGGGCGTAGCGCAGCTCGTCGAGCTGACGGAAGCGGGCCTCGTTGTCGTCGCCCTCGCCGACCACGTAGCTCTCCATCCGCTTGGCGCGGGCGCGCTGCCACTCCTTGTCGGTGCCGTCGACCCAGCTGAAGACGATGTCGATCTCGAAGTCGACATCGGTCGCGAGCGGCTCGAACATCTGAGCGATCGTCGGCCACGTCTGTCCATAGCGTTCGACCGTGACCTCGACGATCTCGTCGATCGGCAGGCTGCGGCGGGTGAGCGCGTTCTCGACCGGCACGATCATCTCGTCGCCTGCGCGCGACCAGAGCTCGATCTGCACGGCCGAGTTCTCGCCGTATGGCAGGTAGCCGCCCTGGTCGATCCGCGGACGGTACAGACGCAGGAGCTTGGGAGAGCTGAGCGCGGAGATGCCCTCGGCCGCCAGCATCGATGCGCCGCGACGGGTCAGGTCCTTCGGGCGGATGGTGTCGGCGTAGAACGGCTCGGCCTGCGCGGCCTCGACGAACGCCTCGGAGAAGTCGCCGTAGCGCTCCGCGTCGATCGCGAGCACAGGGCGCGCGTCGTTGCCGCGGATGAGCAGGTAGGAGATCCCCGCGCCATCGAGCACGGCGCGGATGAAGAGGAGGTCGTCCACCATCGCCTCGAGCGGCGAGGCGGTCGTGTTGACGAGAGTCAGACGTCCATCCCGCTCGACGACATCTGCTCGACTGGCGATGACGTGACGGGGTCCGACGGGGCTGAGGGATCTGGTCGGGGTGCGCTCGACAGGCATGGGAATCTTCCTCCGTCCGACCATGAGATTTCTCTGTTCGGGTTCAGAGTACCTGGCCGCGGCCGATTTCCACGCTTCCTTCGCTCTCGGCACCTTCGCGCCTGATCAGACGCCTCCTCCGCCGCCCCCTCCGCCGCCCCCGCCGGAGAACCCGCCGCCCCCGGACCCTCCGCTCGAGCTCGAGCTGGTGCTGCCCGAGAAGCCGGAGGCCGTCGACGAGGAGAACGAGCCCATGCCCGACACGAAGGCGGACGCGTTGAACGCGGCCGAGCCGGCGTACCAGTCGGGCTGCGCTCCCGTGCTCTCGTAGTAGGCGCCGAGCTGACGGATCCAGTCGCGCTCGATGCCGAAGAGCACCGCGTAGGGAAGCAGTCGCTCATAGAGATGGACGACCGCCGTGCCGTCCCTCGGATCGACCGCGGACCGCTCCGATCCCTGTGGGCTCTGCAGCACGCGGAGCCGATCCGCCTCCGCGAGCTGGAGGTACATCTTGACCCCGAGCAGGTAGTCGCGGACTTCGGCGCCGCTCTCCGTCAGAGGTCGCTTGGCGAGGCTGACGGAGACGACGATCGCCGTGACCACCGCGAGCAGGAAGGCGAGAGCCGGCACTCCCCCGCCCCGTGCGTTCGCAAGCAGGTAGAAGGCGGCGCCTACGGCGATGATGCCTCCGATCAGGGAGATCAGGGTGATGCCGACGATCTGCCCCCGCGGTCCGGTCCGCTGATAGCCACGGGACAGAGCGGCCGCCTTCGCCTCACGCAGCACTCCGGCGATGGATTGGCCGCGAGCCGAGTCGGGCGCGCTGAGGTCGGCGCGCTCGCCGGGCTCGAAGGTCGAGCCGAAGAAGGAGTGGGCGAGGGTCCGCTCGAGTCCGACGACCCCCTTGGGGCCGCTGCCCATCCTCGGAGCGCCGTCGGCGGAGACGTATTCGAGGCTCCACTTCGTCCTGCCCCAGAAGCTGCTCCCTCCGTCCACGATCCGAGCGATGCCGCGCACCGCGAAGGCGATCAGGGTGGACGCCACGGCCCTCGTGGATCTGCCGAGGAGGACGGCGCTGACTAGGATCTCGGGGGCGGCCGGCGGCAGGTACTCGGGCACGATCACGGGGCGGCGCGGCGCGTCGCGGAGCGCCGTGACCCGGTAGGCGATCGCCCAGACCAGGCCCGCGAGCAGCATGAGCATGCCCAGCACGAAGACGAAGCCAGCCGGGCCGGCGAACATCGAGTCGTCTCGCGGCACGAAGGTGTTCGCCGCGAAGCCGACGATCATCGTCAGGTTCTCCCCCGGACCGAGCCCCTCGGAGGTGCCCGCGATGACGACCCCGTCGTCGGACGCTCCCTCGGGGGCGGTTCCCTCGGGCGCGGTGACGGCGGTCGGCGATCCGGGAAGCTGATCCATCGTGCAGGGAGTCTGGGCTCCCTGCACGCCCTGGAAGCAGAGGCTCTTGCCCGTGGCAGCGGCCGCGAGCTCGGCCGGGATGTGGACGTAGGCGACCGCCGATCCGAATGGCTGCCCCCACTCGGTGCCGTTCGTGTCCCAGTAGAACTCGTCGTCATCGGTGTCGGCGAAGTATCGCGTCACGTTGTGCTGCGTGTAGGTCAGGACGTAGGTCTGGCTGCCGTGCACGAAGTCGTCGTCGGCGATCGTCACCAGGAGGATGCCGTCGTCGCTCTCGGTCTCGTAGCTGCGCGGAGCACCCGTCTCATCGGTGACCGAGACGATGTCGAGGTCGGTCGGCGCACCCTGGTAGTCCTCGACCAGCGCGCGGGCGATGCCGTGGTTCTGGTCCGCGTCCGGGAAGACGGCGGTGAGCGACTCGACCGTAGTGAGGGTGGAACGGCCGTCGTCGTCGCGATCGAGGTAGTAGTCGGCGGCGAAGGACGAGAACTCGAAGTCGTTGACACCGCGCGGCGACCCCGTCTGAGCGGCGTCGCTCAGCACGCTCACCGCCGCGACCGGATCAGCTGGAGCGGCGATCGCCGGACCCGCGAGCAGCGCACCCGATCCGACGCTGAGAGCCAGAGTGACGAGCCCGACCCGAGCGATAAGCCGCATGAGTCGACTCTATGACGGGGACCCCGATCCGTGCCTCCACGAGGCCGCGGCGAAGTCATCGCCCCTCGGGATGTCGAGGGTGGGCTTCGACACGGCCTTGGGCCGGCTCAGCCACCGACTAGTGGCCACCATCCGGTGGCTGAGCCGGGCGCACAGCGCCCGTGTCGAAGCCCACCCACGGCCTCGATCCGGTCGCTGCGCGACCTGCTCGACCAACGAATCATCAGCACTACGAACCCGCGGCCCTTCTGACCCTCGCCTCCGACAGGGCGACCGTTACTACAGTGCTGATGTGAGCATCACTGCAGACGAAGACGCCGCGGTCGAGCGGTTCCGTCAGCTGCTGCGCATCCCCACTGTCTCGAAGCTCGACCGCGATGCCACCGACTGGGCCGCCTTCGATGCCTTCGTCGTAGCCCTGCCCGCCCTCTATCCCGCACTGCACGCGTCCCTCGAGCGCGAGACCGTCGACGGACACTCGCTGCTCTACCGCTGGCCGGGACGCGAGGGCGCGACCTCGACGACTCCCACCGTCCTGATGGCGCACTACGACGTGGTCGCGGCCTCCGACGAGGGCTGGCAGCATCCGCCGTTCGCCGCGGAGCTCATCGATGGGGTCATCCACGCGCGCGGAGCTATCGACGACAAGGGAGCCCTCGTCGCCATCCTCGAGGCGGTCGAGCGTCTGGCCACGGCCGGCTTCCAGCCCGAGCACGACGTGCTGCTCAGCTTCGGACACGATGAAGAGACCGCAGGCACGGGTGCCCGCGCCATCGTCGAGCTGCTGCGCTCGCGAGGGATCCGCCCCGCCCTGGTGCTCGACGAGGGCGGCGCCGTGGTCGAGCCCGGCCTCGTCAAGGGCGTCGACCGCTCGCTCGCCGTCATCGGCGTCACCGAGAAGGGCATCACCAGCCTGCGGCTCACGGTCGACGAGGCGGGCGGCCACGCCTCCACTCCCCCGAAGCTCACCGCGACCGCGCGCCTCGCCCGCGCCATCACGCGGCTCACCCGATCGCCCTTCCCCGCGCGTCTCAATGCGGCGAGCGCCGGTTTCATCGGAGTGCTCGGTGCCAACAGCGGCGGACCCCAGGGCTGGCTGCTGCGCAACCTCCGCTACACGAAGCCCCTGGTCCTCGTCCTCTTCAGCGCCCTGGGCAACGAGACCCGCGCCATGGTCCGCACGACCGCCGCCGTCACGGAGCTGCACGGCAGCGACGGCGCCAATGTGCTGGCGGAGCAGGCGTCGGCGATCGTCAACATCCGGATCGGCATCGGCTCGAGCGTCGCCTCGGTGCTGCGCCACGTGCGTCGCGCCATCCGCGACGACGGGGTTCGGATCGAGGTCCTCCACCCCAGCGAGCCGTCGCCGATCTCTCCGAGCACCGGGCCCGCCTGGGAGGCGATCTCCGCCGCGCTGGCCACCGTCTATCCGGAATCCATCGCGACGCCGTACACGATGCTGGCCGCGAGCGACGCGCGCCACTTCACCGCCATCAGCGACCACGTCTACCGCTTCACCCCGTTCGAGCTGCACGCCGCCGACCGCGCGACCCTGCACGCCAGGAACGAGCGCATCCGCGTCGTCAACTGGCTGCGGGGCATCGACTTCTACGAGACCCTGCTCTCGAGCCGCTGATGTCGACGGCCACGCTGCTCCGCGCGCTCGCATCGGGTCCGATCGTGCTCGACGGCGGCCTGGGCACCCTGCTCGAGGCGCATGGGCACGATCTCTCGAGCGGCCTGTGGTCCGCTCGTCTGCTGGCCGAGCGCCCCGAGGTGATCGCCGACGCCCACCGCGAATTCGTCGACGCGGGAGCTCGGATCGTGATCTCCGCCTCCTACCAGTCGACCTTCGAGGGGTACGCGGGGATCGGCATCGACGCCACACAGGCCTCTGCACTGATGCGCATCAGCGTCGACCTCGCCCGGTCTGCGGCAGCCGATCGGCAGGCGTGGGTGGCGGCGTCGGTCGGCCCCTACGGTGCGATGCTCGCGGACGGCTCGGAGTACCGCGGGGACTACGGCATGTCGGTCGACGAGCTGCGCGACTGGCACCGCCCGCGCATCGCCGCTCTGGCCTCCGCGGGCGCCGATCTGCTGGCCGCGGAGACGATCCCCTGCCTCGCGGAGGTGCAGGCGGTCGCCGCCGAGTTCGACGCGGCTGGCGCCCCCGGCTGGATCAGCATCACGGTGCACGATGGGCGGCTGCGGTCAGGGGAATCGATGGCGGACGCGTTCCGTATCGCGGCATCCTTCCCGGCTGTCCTGGCGATCGGCGTCAACTGCAGCGCACCAGCCGAGATCTCCGACGCGCTCCGCATCGCGCGCGAGACGACCGACCTCCCGTTCGTCGCATATCCGAACAGCGGAGAGGGATGGGACGCGACGAACCGCACCTGGCTCGGCAGCGCCGCGTTCCCCGATACCCTCGTCCGCGACTGGCTGGATGGCGGGGCGTCGGTCATCGGCGGCTGCTGCCGCGTCGGACCCGCTCAGATCCGGGGCATGGCGGATGTCGTCCACGACCAGTCGCGCGCCGCACCCGAGGTGCCGCCGCAAGCCGAATCGCCCCAGGAGGCACCCCGATGACCGAGACGACGCTCGAGGCGATCCGCGGCGACATCACGCGGGAGAGAGTGGACGCGATCGTCAACGCCGCGAACAGCAGCCTGCTGGGCGGTGGAGGTGTGGACGGCGCCATCCACCGAGCCGGCGGACCCGAGATCCTGGCCGCCTGCCGCGCCCTCCGAGCCGGAGCGCTCGCCGACGGACTGCCCACCGGCGACGCCGTCGCGACTCCCGCGGGACGCCTGCAGGCGACCTGGGTCATCCACACCGTCGGACCGGTGCACTCCACTCGGGAGGACAGGACCGCGCAGCTCGCGAGCGCGTACCGGCGCTCACTCGACGTGGCCGCCGACCTCGGCGCACGGACCGTGGCGTTTCCGGCCATCTCCGCCGGCGTCTACGGCTGGCCGATGGACGACGCGGCCCGCGTGGCCGTGCGGGCGGTGCGCGAGACGATCGCTCAGCGCCCCGACGCGTTCGACCTGGTGCGCTTCGTGCTGTTCAGCGACGATGCGCTGCGGGAATTCGAGCTGGCCATCTCCGCGGCCTGACCGCTTCAGGCCGGGCCGCTGCAGGACAGTCGGACGTCGTCGCCTCAGGCGCTCTCGAGCACCGGGCGGAGCTGGGCCACCCAGGCGGAGTAGCCCGCGTCGTTGAGATGCAGGCGGTCGTCGCTGTACTCCGGCTTGATCTCGCCATCCTCCTCGGCGAGCTCCGGCCAGAGGTCGACCCACTCGGCCTTCACCGTCGGGGCGAACTGGCGGACGTGGATGTTGATCTCGCGCACGAGGTCCGCGAGCTCGCGGTCACGCGGCAGGACGGACTGCACGATCACGCGGGTCTCGGGCAGCTCGTGGTGGATCTTCCAGAGGATGGACTCGATGTTGCGAACGGTCTGCTCGACGGGGCGTCGCCAGGCGAGGTCATTGGTGCCGATCAGCAGCACGATCGTGCCGGGCGCCTGCTCGATGACCGACTCGAGCCGCTCGAGGACGAGCTCCGTGGTGTCGCCGCCCACCCCGAGGTTGACCGCCCCCGCATCGGGAAACCATTCAGCCCAGTTGCCGGCCTCGGTGAGGCTGTCGCCGAGGAAGATCGTCGTGCGCGCGGTCGTGCCTGTGGTGTCGTTCACCCTTCGAGGTTAGGGCGGCATGGTGTGTCGCGCCAATGGAAGAGCCCCTCGACGGGTGGTCCACGGTACCCGGACAGCTGATCAGGGTCGTCTTTCGGCAATCTGGCATTCGGACTTCAGATTCCCTCCTTCGCTTCCCTTCGACGACGGAGCAGCAGCGGGACGAAGGGAAGAGCGACGGCCGCGGCGAGACCCACCCCCACGAGGATCAGGATGGGGGCGGCGAGTCCCGAAGCGCCGTCCTCCGCTGTCAGAGCGACGGCCGGAGCCTGCCGCGCGACCGGTGGATCAGATGCACCGGCAGCCGCACCCGTCGGCTCCTCCGGACTCGTCGGGGCCGCTGACGGATCTGGAGTCGCCGCGGCGGACGGTACGGAGGCAGTGGGCGGTGCCTGGCCCTCGGCAGCTTGCGGGGTCGCCACTGGGGAAGGATCGACGGGCGCCGCGGAGGATGGCGTCGCCGACGGTGGAGTGACAACGGGAGGGGCCGCAGCAGGCGCCGCCGGGCCGACGCTGCCCGGGTACTTGCCGAACACCTCGACCGCCCAGGTCGTGCCGCCGCCCTCGATCAGTGCGATGCCGATGTCGGTGTAGTCGCCGAGGATGTTGGCGCGATGGCCGGGCGAATCCATCCAGCCCTGGTGGAGGGACGCGCCCGTCGCGTAGCCCTGGGCGACGTTCTCCGCGGCACCCTGCCAGCCCGCGGGGATCTGGGAGGAGTAGTCCGGGTTGTGCGACAGGGTGCCGTTCGCCGCGAGCTGCTGCGCCCAGGCGAGGGCGACCTGATCCATGGCGGCGTTGCGGTTGAGGCCGTTCTGCCCGTTGTCCCAGCGAGCCTGGTCGACGAGTCCGCCGATGGTGTCCTCGTCGTACGCCTGCGCCGGCAGTGCGCCACTGAGGGCGATGAGCACCGCGATGCCGACGCAGATCGCTGCCGTGAGGAGTGCGCGAAGGTGGACCAGCACCGGCATGGCCTTCCCCTCTCGCTCGGCGCTCAGCGCCTCATCGGACCCGACCCGGACCGCACCTGTCGCGAGCTCCGGTCGCGGATCTCACCGAGCCTGACTGCGCCTGACAGTGCCGGCCTCACGCGCCGGCTGCTTCTCGGCGGTGGCCGTGATCCGGTTGGCCATTCCGCTGAAGATGATGCCGTGGAAGGGCAGGATCGCGAACCAGTACAGCCTGCCGCTGAGCCCGCGGGGGAAGAAGACGGCTCGCTGGCGGTAGACCGATCCGCCGCCTTCGCCGTCCGTCGCCCACAGTTCGAGCCAGGCGCGCCCCGGCACCTTCATCTCGGCGCGGAGGCGCAGCACCTTGCCCCGCTCGATGTGCTCGACCCTCCACCAGTCGAGCGCGTCGCCGGTGTGCAGCCGCTGGGCGTCGCGGCGGCCGCGGCGCAGCCCCACCCCGCCGACCAGCCTGTCCATCCAGCCGCGCACCGCCCAGGCGAGCGGGAAGGAGTACCAGCCGTTCTGCCCGCCGATGCCCTCGATGACCTTCCACAGCTCCTCACGGGGCGCCGCGCTCTTCTGGGTCCGGTCGTCGGTGAAGACGGTGTGGCCGGCCCAGTTCGGATCGGTGGGCAGAGGATCGGACGGAGTGCCCGAGACGCTGGAGTTGCGCCAGCTGGTCTCGACCTGGCCGTCTCGCTCGCGCTGCAGCGCGTAGCGGACGGCGAGGCGGTAGCGCAGCAGCCCCTCGGCGGGCGGCGGGATGTAGGCGTCGATGTCGTGCTCCCGGACCACGCAGTCGTGCTGCAGCGACTGGACGAGCGGCACGGCGATCGCCCGCGGCACGGGGGTCACGAGGTTCACCCAGTGCGAGGCGAGTCCCGGCGTGAGCAGGGGCAGGCTGGCGATCGGCCGCTGATGCAGGCCCGCCTCGAGGGCGTAGCCGTTCATGGCCTGGCCGTAGCGCAGCACATCCGGGCCGCCGATGTCGAACGCGCGGTTGAGCCCGACGGGCAGATCGGCCGCCTCGACCAGATAGTGCAGCACGTCGCGGACGGCGATCGGCTGGATGAAGTTGCGCACCCACTTCGGCGCGGGCATGTACGGCAGCACATCGGTGAGGTGGCGGATCATCTCGAACGACGCGCTTCCGGACCCGATGACGATGCCCGCCTGCAGGATGACCGTCGGCACGCCCGACGCCATGAGCACCTCGCCGACCACTTTGCGGCTCTCGAGGTGCCGGCTCAGCTTCTCGCCGTCGGGGTGCAGGCCGCCGAGGTAGACGATCCGGGAGACGCCCGCCGCCTTCGCCGCCTTCGCGACGTTCTCGGCGTTGCCGCGCTCGACGTCCTCGAAGCGCTCGCCGTGACCCTTGGCCATCGAGTGCACGAGGTAGTAGACGGTCTCGACGTCGCGGAAGGCGGCCTCGAGGGTCGATGGGTCGGCGAGGTCGGCCGTCACTATCTCCACATCGGGCGCCCATGGCACGTCGGCCAGCTTCTGCGGATCGCGGACCAGTGCCCGCACGGCGAATCCCGCCTCCACCAGCCGCGGAGCGAGGCGGCCGCCGACGTAGCCGGTTGCACCAGTGACGAGCACGCGCCGGACGTCGCCGGCCGGTGTCGCCTCTCCCTGCTGGGTCGGCTTCGCTGCTGCCTGATCGGATCCGTCGGGGCTCGTGGTCATCGCGTCAGCGTACGCCGCGGGTCCGGCTGGGAGCTTGGGAGTCGCCCCGCCGCCTCCGGTCGCGCGGCGACTCGTAGGCTGGGCCCATGACCACGCAGACTCTCCCCTCGGTCGCCGAGATCGCCGGACTGATCGATCACGCGATCCTCAAGCCCGAGCTCACCCGCGCCGACGTCGACAGCCAGCTCGACACCGCGGCCCAGTACTCCATCTTCAGCGTCTGCGTGCGGCCGTCCGACATCGCGCACGCCGTCTCGAAGCTCGAGGGCAGCGGCGTGCTGGTGGGCACGGTGATCGGATTCCCGCACGGCACCACGTCATCCCAGGCCAAGGCCGCCGAGGCGCGCCAGGCCATCGCGGACGGCGCGGCCGAGCTCGACATGGTGCTGAACATCGGCCGGCTGCGCAGCGGTCTCATCACGGATGTCGAGGACGACATCCGTGCCGTCGTCGACGCGGCCGACGGCACGCTCGTCAAGGTCATCCTCGAGACCGCCTTCCTCTCGGATGAGGAGATCGTGGCCGGCTGCGAGGCGGCCGAGCGCGCGGGAGCCGACTTCGTCAAGACCTCCACCGGATTCGCCGGCGGCGGGGCGACCATCCCTCACCTCACCCTGATGCGCGCCAGCGTCTCGGCCGGCGTCGAGGTCAAGGCATCCGGCGGCGTCCGCGATCTCGACACCCTCCTCGAGATGCGTGAGCTGGGAGTGACCCGGTTCGGCACCAGCGCGACGGCGACCATCCTCGACGACCTCGCGCATCGACTCGAGCACGGCGAGGCCTCCGCCTCGACGACCGACTCCAGCTCCTACTGATCGCCCCGCACTCCCGAACACCTGACGACAGGCCAGGACAGGACAAGGACAGGACGATGCGCTTCGCACTGGCGGTCGACCTCGGCGGCACCAAGGTGGAGGCCGCGCTGGTGTCGGAGGATGCCGTCGTGCTCGCCCGATCGCGCCGACGTGCGCCGACGGGTCCGGACTCCACGCACGCCTCGCTGTCCGCCGCGCTGTCGACGGTCATCGGCGGGGCCCTCGGCGAGCTGCCGTCCGGATCCGGGCTGACGGGGATCGGCATCGGCAGCGCGGGGCCGCTCGACCTCGACGCCGGCACGGTCTCGCCGCTGAACCTGCCCGGCTGCGCCGATTTCCCGCTGCGCCGGACTGTCTCGGCCGCACGCCCCGAGCTTCCCGTCCACCTCGCGCTGGACGGACTGTGCATCACGCTCGCCGAGCACTGGGTCGGCGCGGCGGTCGGCCGACGGAGCGTGCTGGGCATGGTGGTCTCGACCGGAATCGGCGGAGGCATCGTCATGGACGGCCGCCCGCTGCTCGGCGGAACGGGCAATGCCGGACACATCGGGCAGGTGACGGTCCCGGGCTACCTTCCCGAGGGCGTCGGCGGACTGCCGGCGACCTCCGAGCGCCTGGCGAGCGGGCCGAACATCGTCGGCTGGGCCAGGGAGCTCGGCTGGCAGGGACGCACGGGCGAGGAGCTCGCCGCTGCCTACGCCGGCGCGGACCCGCTGGCCGTCGCCGCCGTCCGACGCAGCGCGAGCGCCGTCGGCGCGGTCATCGCCTCGGCGAGCGCCCTGCTCGACCTCGACGTCGTGGTGATCGGTGGGGGGTTCGTCGCGGTCTCGCCCGACTATCTCGCCCTGGTCCGGGAGGCCCGAGATCAGGCCGCCCCCTTTCCCTTCGTCGCCCGCGCGGAGATCGTGCCAAGCGGACTCGGCGGCGACGGCCCCCTGCTCGGTGCGGCCGCCCTCGTCCTGCGCTCTGCCTAGGCTGGCCGCGTGGCCGATTTCCGACGCTACCTCCCGCTCAGCAACCGCGAGCCGGTCGATGAGAGCGGCGTCACGGGCGATTGGCGGCCTCTGACGTCGCAGTCGCTCATGGCTCTGGCGGATCTGCTCGAGTCATTGCCCCCGGACGCCTGGAGCAGCGACAGCATGCGCCCGTCGCGTCGACCGTCGATTCTGGGGGGTCCGCTCCGAGACGATGCGCCGCACGAGTCCTCCGGTCTCATGACCGTGACTGCGGTGGCTGAGCGGCTCGCTCACCGGGTCGAGAGCACCACCTTCGAGCTGCTCTTCCCGACGCTCCTCGTGGGATCCGACCCTCGATCTCCCGACCAGCTGGTGGCCGCGCTGCGGGATGCGGCCGCCGCCCTCACGCGACGCGGAGTGCGCGACCTGACCGAGGTGATGCTCGCCGCCTGCGACATAGCCCACGCACTGGGCATCGAGCTGCCGCCCATCGACTCGTCCGCAGGAGTTGCGGGTACACGACCGGTGGTCACCGAAGCGGCGGCGGCGAACGACTCGGTGACCTCCGTCCGGGCCGACTCAGCGTCCGCACCGCCATTCCGGCGCTTCGACACGAAGGCATTCGGCGCAGCGGTGCTCGCACGGGCCGCGACGTCATCGCCCGCGATCCGCAGCATCGTCCAGCAGCGCACCCTGGCGCCCACGGACTCCTCCTGGCGGATCGGATCGGGGCCCGACATCCGTGCCACCTCGGCGGTGCTGCTGCTCTGGGTCGCCGGCCGGGACGTCCGCCCCGTCTTCGCCTGAGCCGCGGTGGTCCGGGTCGGACCGACGAGCAGTCCCTAGCCGCCGGCCAGGAGCTCCCGAGCGTCCTGGACGTCGCGACCCATCTGAGCGATCAGCGGACCCACGCCGTCGTAGGCGACCATGCCGCGGATGCGCGCCGCGAAGGTCACGTCCACCTCGTGGCCGTAGAGATCGAGCGTGCGATCCAGGACATGCGCCTCGATCGTCTTGCGCGAGACGTCGTCGAAGGTCGGATTGGTGCCCACGGAGATGGCGGCCGGGTATCGCGGGGTGCCCGGTACCGAGTGGTCGGTGAACCAGCCCGCGTACACGCCGTCGCCGGGCGCGAAGCCGACCGCCTCCGCGGCGAGGTTGGCGGTCGGGAAGCCGAGCTCTCGACCCCGCTTCAGACCGTGCACCACGATCCCGTGGACGAGGGGCTCTCGGCCGAGCAGCTGCGCGGCGCGGGCGACATCGCCCTCGTCGAGGAGGCGTCGGATCCGGCTCGAGGAGACGGCGTCGCCGTCGGACTCGCGGATCGGAGCGACGACGGCCTCGAAGCCGCGCTCGGCGCCCAGCTCCTGGAGCATCGCCCCGTCCCCCGCACCTCGGGCGCCGAAGCGGAAGTTGGGGCCGACCATGACGACCTGGGCAGCGAGGCCGCGCACGAGCACCTCGTCGACGAACTCGACGGGCGACTTCGCGGCCATGGCGGCATCGAAGGTCAGCACGAGGGTGGCGTCGATCCCGGTCTCCGCCAGCAGCTGGAGCTTCTGGTCGAGGCTGACCAGGCTCTCCGGGCACCGCTCGGGTGCCAGCAGGGCGAGCGGGTTGCGGTCGAAGGTGACCACGACCGAGGCGATCCCGCGCCGATGCGCCTGCGCCAGCATCTCGTCGAGGATCATCCGATGCCCGGTGTGGACGCCATCGAACTTGCCGATGGTGACCGCACTCGGGCCGTAGCCGGAGGGCAGCCCGGCGAGGTCGCGGAAGACCTCCACGTCAGACTCCGGTCGGCGGGACGGGGCTGGAGACCGTGTCGGCTGCGATCGTATGGCCCTGGATGTGCGCGGCGGCGACCCGGCGCTGACGACGCAGCCAGAGCAGGCCGAAGATCGGCAGCACGAGGGGAACGAACAGATAGCCGATGCCGTAGTACGACCAGACGGTGTTGCGCGGGAAGAGCTCGGCATCCACCACGGACAGTGTGCCGACGACCAGGACGAAGAGCAGCTCGAAGCTGATCGTGACCAGCGCGATCCGGTACCAGACTGCGCCCGGCGCGATGAGGGCGATCGTCGCGAGGATGTACACCACGGCCGCCAGTGCGGACAGCGAATAGGCGATCGGCGCCTGATCGAAGCCGGTGATGATCTGGACGGTCGAGCGGCCCGTGGCCGCGAGCGCGAGCACACCGTAGACGGCGATGAGCACGACGCCGACCCCGCGAACGCGTCGGGAGCTGCGGGGCTGCGGATCCTGCTCGGTGCTGGTCATGACGCTCTCGATTATCCCAGGGCGCGGGCGGGACGATGCGCCTTGAGGCGCAGGATGGGTCGGCGAGGCGCGGGGCGCGGGCTCAGGCCTGCTGGACGGTCCAGATCACCAGCATCCGGTAGAGCATGATCGCGACGGCGAGGCAGGCGATGCCGACGATGACGGTGCTCCAGCGCCCCCGGTCGACGAGCGCCCAGGCGATGCCGGCGGCCGGCAGCAGGGCGGCGCTGACCAGGTAGACCCAGAACTCGAGCGGATTGCCGGTGGGGCTGTTGCCGGTGAAGGGCGCCACGATCGCCACGACAATCTGCGCGATGAGCAGCACCTCGACCAGTGCGGCTCCGCCCAGGGTGAGGTCCGACGGCCGACGGCCGAGCAGTCCGGACACCGCCGCGAGCAGGCCCGCCGCTGCGGCGACCGCGATCTCGACATAGGCGAGCCAGGGGATCATGCCGGTCCCACGGACGGGAAGCCGGTCAGGACCTGGCCCACGTGGTCGTCCCCCACCGTGATCAGGGCCACCAGAGCGCCGTCCGGACCGATGGCCGCGATGGGGCCTCCGGGCGCTGAGGCGGGCAGCGCGATCCGCTTGCCGTGCCCGAGGGCGATCGCGTCGGTGGCATCGAGCTCGATCGCCGGGAACAGGCGTCGTGCGACGGCTGCCGGTGCCAGGGCGTCGTCCGCGGAGGTGACGTCCTGCAGCCGGGTGGATTCCTCGATGTCGAACGGCCCAACACGGGTCCTGCGCAGCGCGGTGAGGTGCCCGCCGACGCCGAGCGCGGCGCCGAGGTCGCGGGCGAGCGCCCGGACGTAGGTGCCGGACGAGCAGGCGACGACGACATCGAGGTCGACGGCGCCCGGCCGGTCCGTCGCATCCCGTCGGTCCAGCACGCGGAATTCGCTGACGATGACGGGCCGGGCGGGCAGGTCGACCTCCTCACCGGCACGCACGCGGGCGTAGCTGCGCTGGCCGTCGACCTTGATGGCGCTGACGGAGCTCGGCACCTGCTGGATCGCTCCGCTGAGCCGGGCGATCGAGTCGAGCACGGCGTCCTGTCGGACCGCCGTCGCGTCGATGAACGGACCGACCGGGTCGCCTTCCGCGTCGTCGGTGGTCGTGGCCTGGCCGAGTCGGATGGTGGCCAGGTAGACCTTGTCGATCCCCACCAGGTGGGTGAGCAGCCGCGTCGCGGGGCCGAGGCCGAGCACGAGCAGTCCGGTCGCCATCGGGTCGAGGGTTCCGGCGTGGCCGACCTTGCGGGTGCCCGCCGCTCGGCGCACCCGCGATACGACGTCGTGGCTGGTCGGGCCGCTCGGCTTGTCGACGAGGAGGATTCCGTTCGGGACGCCGGTGCTGTTGCTGGTGCTGATCTGCGCTGCGGCGGCGATGCCCGCGGATTCGGATGGTGCGGGCATGCCCGAATTCTCGCACGCATCGGCAGGGCGCTCCCCCGCAGGACGGCAGCGACCGCCGCGACGGCTCCTAGGATCGGGACATGCGGGTGGGAGTGGTCGGGGTGGGCGCCATCGGCGGAACCCTTGCGGCTCTGCTCGATCGCTCGGGGCACGAGATAGCGGTCGCTGCGCGTGGTGCGACGCTCGAGGCGATCAGCTCGGCGGGGCTGCAGCTGACGGGCGCCTTCGGGGAGTACACCGCGCACCCCTCGGCGGCGGAGACCCTGCCGAGCGGCGTGGCGTACGACCTCGTCGTCTTCGCCACGAAGGCCATGGACGCCTCGACAGCCCTCGCCGCGAACGCCGGCGCCTGCGTGGGCACCCCGGTGCTGATCGTGCAGAACGGGCTCGACGCGATCACCGGAGCCGGCGAGCTCCTCCCGAATTCTCGGCTCCTCGGCGGGCTGTCGGTGTGGGCGGCGACCCAGACCCGGCCGGGCGGCATCCTGGTCACCGCACCCGGGTCGCTGGTGATCGGGCCGACGGACGACGCCGATCCGATCGTGCAGCTGCTCGGCGAGGCGGTGCCGACAAGCGCGACCCGCGACCTCGTCGCGTCGCAGTGGTCGAAGCTGGTCGTCAACCAGGTCAATGCGCTCCCCGCGATCACGGGGCTCAGCGTGCAGGAGACGGTGGCCGACCCGGACCTTCGGCGGGTGCTCACGGCGAGCATCCGCGAGACGGTGGGCGTCGCCCGCGCGGCCGGAGTGCGCTTCGCGCGCTTCCAGGGGCTGTCGGATCCGCTGCTCTCCGTCATCCGCGGGGTGCCCGCTCGGCTCGCCGAGCAGCTGCCCCGGCTGATGGCGCGGCGGATGGGCCAGGTGCCGAACTACGGATCGACCCTGCAGAGCATCCGGCGCGGCCTGCCGACGGAGATCGACTACCTGAACGGTGCGGTGGTCGCGGCGGCCGCGCGCGCCGGTGTCGCCGCCCCGATCAACGAGCGACTGACCCGGCTGGTGCATGAGGTGGAGCGGACGGGCGTCTTCCTCACGCCCGCCGAGGTCGCCGAACAGGTGCGCTGAGCCGTCTGGCCGCGGGGGGCCTCGGTACGGCGCTGGCGCGCCTACTCGACCACCGAGCGCGGGGCTGCGCGTCGACCCCGCCGCTCGAGGAGACCTGCCCCGGTGGTCGAGTAGGCCGTTCACGGCCCTATCGAGGCCCTTGCCCACCCACCCGGTGGTCGAGTAGGCCGTTCACGGCCGTATCGAGGCCCTCCGCGTCAGCAGCTGTCGGAGAAGGTGCGCCGCGGATGCTCCGGGTCGCCGTTGTCGAGGTTGGCGGTCGCGGCGACGCGCGGGCGGAAGCTGCGCTCGTAGTCGAGCTGCCCCGTGCTCCGATCCTCGGCACCTTCGGGCGCGACGCCGATCCAGATCGAGTAGATGAAGACGCTCGACAGCGGCGGCTGCAGGAGGCCGCTTCCATCGACGACGAGGATGGCGTCGCCCTCGCCTGCGCGGAACGGGAGCACGACGTCCGCGCGGAAGGCGTCGGCCGATGCCCCGGGGCTGAACGAGTCGAAGCTCGCCCGCTCTGCTCCACCCCCGGAACGGCGGATGGCTTCGGCGATGCCGTCGGCGATCTCGCCCTGACCGGCGCCCGCACGACCGTCGACCGCGACCAGCCAGCGTCCGGTGCCGTAGTTGTGCAGGATCTCAGTGGCGAAGTCGTCGAAGACGTCCTGTTTCGCCGGCGCCCATCTGGCCATGCGTCGAGCCTACGCTCCGGCGGGCTCCCGTCCTCCGCGCGCACCTAGGATCGAGCCGGTGAACGGGTCGGGGCGGGAAGCAGGGCAGGCGGCGGGGCAGGAATCAAGCGACGAGTCGAGCATCACGGACCTGCAGTCCGCCTCCGACTCCCGCCCGTCCGAAATGGCCGAGCCGATCATCGACTGGTTCGCCGAGAACGGACGGGACCTGCCTTGGCGTCGTCCCGGGTTCAGCGCCTGGGGAACCCTGGTCAGCGAGTTCATGCTTCAGCAGACGCCCGTCGTCCGTGTGATCCCGCGACTGCTGGAATGGCTCGAGCGCTGGCCGACCCCTGCCGATCTCGCTGCGGTCCCTCCGGGCGAGGCCGTTCGGGCCTGGGGGCGCCTCGGGTATCCGCGACGGGCGCTCGCGCTGCACGCGTGCGCCACCGCGATCGCCGCGGAGCACGGCAACGAGGTGCCGGAGGACGTCGAGGTTCTGCTGGGCCTGCCCGGCATCGGCCCGTACACGGCGCGGGCCGTCGCCGCATTCGCGTACGGTCATCGGCACCCGGTCGTCGACGTCAATGTGCGGCGCGTGCTGGCGCGTGCAGTGGACGGCCTGGGACAGCCCGGCCCCGCGCGGACGACTCAGGATCTCGCCTCGATGGACGCCCATCTGCCCGGTGGAATCCGCGAGGCCCGTGCCTTCAACGCCGGGACCATGGAGCTGGGCGCGATCGTCTGCACCGCGCGAGCCCCTCGGTGCGACGAATGCCCGATCTCCGCGCTGTGCGCCTGGCGCGCCGCCGGCTATCCGGAGTTCACCGGGCCTCGGACGCCGGTGCAGAAGCGCTACGAGGGATCCGATCGGCAGGCCCGTGGACGAATCCTCGGTGAGCTCCGTTCGACGAACATCCCCATCGGCGGAGCGGCTCTGACCAAGCTGATCCCCGATCCCGACCAGCGAGATCGCTCCGTCGCGGGGCTGCTCGCCGACGGGCTGATCGTGGACACGACCGACGGATACGCCCTGCCCTGAGCGTCGTCCGGTAGGACGTCATCCTGTCGAGGGACCACCCATGAGCACGTTCGCTGAACAACAGATTGGGCGAAACGCCTGCACAGAGGGCAGAATCGTCGATGAGTCGCCGGCGGCGCGCCACCCGAGCCTCCGGCGGCTCGTCTCTTCTCCGGTTCAGCCGGAGAGTCGACGGGCCAGCTGAAGCGTCGGTCGAGCCGTCCTACTCCTCGTCGTCGAGCTCGCGCGGCTTCACGTACGGGTCGGCGTCGCCGGCGTACGCGGCCGAGCTCGCGAGCTCTTGAGCCGCCTTGTCACGCTGCTGCGCCTCGGCGAGCAGCGACTCGATGGCGGCCGCGTTCTCGGGGACCGCGTCGGCGATGAACTCGAGGCTGGGCGTGAGTCGCGTGGTGATGTTGCGGCCGACCTCGGTGCGCAGCATGCCGGTCGCCGCCTTGAGCGCAGCGGCGCTGTCGGCGCGCTCCTCATCCGATCCGTAGACCGTGTAGAAGATCGAGGCGTGCTGGAGGTCACCGGTCACCCGGACGTCCGTGATGGTGACGAAGCCGAGTCGGGGGTCGCGGATGCCCTTGTCGAGGCGCTTGGCCACGACCTCCTTGATGCGATCCGCGAGCTTGAGCGCGCGTCCGTGGTCGACCATGGGTGTGGTCCTTTCTGGAACCAGGTCCTGCAGAAATACCTACGTTCCGGCCGAATGCCTACGAAATAGCGTAGGTATCCGACCGGAACGTAGGTAGGGATGGGGTCCGCTAGGCGCGCACCTTCTCCTTCATCTCGATGGTCTCGATCTCATCGCCGATCTGGATGTCGTTGAACTTGCCCAGACCGATACCGGCCTCGTAGCCGTCGCGCACCTCGGTGACGTCGTCCTTGAAGCGGCGCAGCGAGTCGATCGCCAGGTTGTCGCCCACCACGACGCCGTTGCGGATGACCCGCGCCTTGGCGTTCCTGGTGATGATTCCCGAGCGGACCAGCACACCGGCGATGTTGCCGACCTTGGAGGAGCGGAAGATCTCGCGGATCTCCGCGAGGCCCGACTGGTGCTCCTCGAACTCCGGCTTGAGCATGCCCTTGAGCGAGCTCTCGATGTCCTCGAGAGCGGCGTAGATGACCGAGTAGAAGCGGATGTCCACTCCCTCACGGGCTGCACGCTCGCGTGCCTTGCTGTCGGGGCGCACGTTGAATCCGACGATGATCGCGTTGTCGACGGTCGCGAGGTTGACGTCGCTCTCGGTGACGGCGCCGACGCCGCGGTGGATGATCCGCAGCTGCACGCTGTCGTCGACCTCGATCTTGAGCAGCGCCTCTTCGAGTGCTTCGACAGCACCCGAGACGTCGCCCTTGATGATGAGGTTGAGCGCGTCGACCTTGCCCTCTTCGAGTGCACGGGTGAAGTCCTCGAGCGAGATGCGCTTGCGGGCCTTGGCCAGCTGGGCGTTGCGCTCGACGGCTTCGCGCTTCTCCGCGATCTGACGCGCGGTGCGGTCCTCCTCGGTGACGAGGAAGGTGTCGCCGGCGCGCGGGACCGACGAGAGGCCCTGCACCTGGACGGCCCGTGCGGGGTACGCCTCGGAGATCGCGACGCCGTTCTCGTCGCTCATCGCACGAACACGGCCGTAGGCCGTGCCCGCCACGATGGAGTCGCCGACGCGCAGCGTCCCGGACTGGATGAGCACGGTCGCGACTGCGCCGCGGCCCTTGTCGAGGCGCGCTTCGATCGCGACGCCGCGTGCGTCCTTGTTGGGGTTCGCACGCAGGTCGAGGCCGGCGTCGGCGGTGAGCAGGATCGCGTCGAGCAGGTTCTCGATGCCGGTTCCGTTGCGGGCCGACACGTCGACGAACATGACGTCTCCGCCGTACTCCTCGGCGACCAGACCGAACTCGGTCAGCTGCTGACGGATCTTGGCCGGGTTGGCGTCTTCCTTGTCGACCTTGTTGACGGCGACGACGATCGGCACGCCGGCGGCCTGGGCGTGGTTGAGCGCCTCGACCGTCTGCGGCATGACGCCGTCATCCGCGGCGACCACGAGGACCGCCATGTCCGTCACCTGGGCGCCGCGGGCACGCATGGCGGTGAACGCCTCGTGACCGGGGGTGTCGATGAAGGTGATGGCGCGCTCGTAGCCCTCGTGCTCCGTCCACACCTGGTACGCACCGATGTGCTGGGTGATGCCACCCGCCTCACCGGCCACGACGTTGGTCTGGCGGATCGCGTCGAGCAGGCGCGTCTTTCCATGGTCGACGTGACCCATGACGGTGACGACGGGCGGACGGATCTCGAGGTCCTCGTCGCTCTCGTCCTCGAGCTCCTGGTCGAGGTCGAGGTCGAAGCCGGCGAGCAGCTCGCGGTCCTCGTCCTCGGGAGAGACCATCTGGATCTTGTAGCCGAGCTCGGTGCCGAGCACGTCGAAGGTCGCCTCGTCGAGGGACTCCGTGGCGGTCGCCATCTCACCGAGGTGGAACAGCACGGTCACGATGTTTCCGGGGCTGGCGTCGATCTTGTCCGCGAAGTCGGTGATCGAGGCGCCGCGGCGCAGACGCACCACGGTGGTGCCGTCGCCACGGGGAACGCTGACGCCGCCGAGCGACGGAGCCTCGCGCATCTCGAACTCTGCGCGCTTCGTGCGCTTCGACTTGCGGGCCTTGCTCTTGCCGCCACCGCGACCGAAGGCACCAGCGGTGCCGCCGCCGGGTCCACGGCCACGGCCGCCTGCGCCGCCACCTGCGGGGCGCGGGGCGCCGAACCCGGTGCCGGGCGCGCCGCCGGGACGCTGGAAGCCGCCGCCGGCGCCGCCGGGACGTGCTCCCGGGCTGCCGGGACGCTGCTGGAATCCGGGACGCGAGCCGGGTGCGCCGGGACGTGCGCCGGGAGCACCCGGTCCACCCGGGCGCGGGGCGCCGGGGCGGGGTGCTGCGGGACGCGGGATGCCGCCGGGGCCGGTCGCGCCGGGTGCTCCGCCCGGACGCATGCCCTGATTGGCCGCGAAGGGGTTGTTGCCGGGGCGCGGTGCGCCGGGGCGCTGCATGCCCTGGCTGCTGGCGTAGGGGTTGTTGCCCGGACGCGGCTGGCCGGGGCGCGGGATGCCCGGACGCGGGATCCCGGAGGATCCGTCGGTCGGCGCAGGAGCCGGGGCGGATGCCGCGGCGGCCGGACGCTCGGGAGCGGACGGGCTCTGCGGAGAGCGCGGGGCGCTGGCGGGCGCGGGCGCGCTGGCGGCGGGACGCTGAGCCTCGGGGGCACGGGTCGGCGCAGGGGCTGCGGCCGGAGCGGGCGCGATGGAGGACGGGGTCGCGGCGCGCGCCGGGGCGGGCGCTGCAGATGCCGGGCTGGCCGACGTGGGTCGGGCGGCCGGGGTACCGGCGGGGGTGCTCGGAGCCGTTGCGACGGCTGCCGCGGGCTTGCTGCCCGTGATGCCGTCGGCCTCGAGTCGGGCCTTCAGCTTGCGGACGACCGGGGGCTCGATGCTCGAGGACGGTCCCTTGACGAACTCGCCCATCTCCTTGAGCTTCGCCAGGGCGACCTTTGTATCAATGCCGAGATCGTTTGCGACCTCGTGCACGCGTGGTTTCGCTGCCACTTTTCTCCTGTCTGGGGTCTACCCAGGCAGGGCAGACCGTTAGAGGGGTGAGGAACTCATTTGGAGCTGCTCATTTGGTGTCCATAAGCCTTTTCAGCCTTGTCTCTACGGTTGACCTCGTCGGGCATGCGGAATCGCGTGCAATCGAGAGGGGGACTCGATCAGTGTAACGCCCCGGGCCCAACGCATGTTCCCTCGACCTCTGAACAACCCGTGAACCCATCCGCGCTGGCTTTCACGGATCCGGAGAAGTTGCGCGGATCCGGAGAGCGCCACGTAGATCCGACCGATCGGCGCGAAATCGCCGCCGATCACCAGCGGTACCTCCGCCGTCTCCGGATCCGTGCGAGAAGCGGCGTGGTCTAGTCGTCGAGGATGCTGTCCGGCTGGATGTCGATCTTGGCGCCCGTCAGCTTGGCGGCGAGGCGGGCGTTCTGGCCCTCCTTGCCGATCGCCAGCGAGAGCTGGTAGTCGGGCACCAGCGCGCGGACGGCCTTGAGGTTCGCGTCGATGATGAAGGCGCTGGACACCTTGGCGGGAGACAGCGCGCTCGCCACGAAGGTCGGCAGGTCGTCCGAGTAGTCGACGATGTCGATCTTCTCGCCGCCCAGCTCGGTCTGCACCGCCCGGACCCGCTGTCCGAGCTCGCCGATGCATGCACCCTTGGCGTTGATGCCGGGCTGCGTGGCGCGGACCGCGATCTTGCTGCGGTGGCCGGCCTCGCGGGCGAGCGAGACGATCTCGACCAGACCGCTGGCGATCTCGGGCACCTCGAGCGCGAAGAGCTTGCGGACCAGCGACGGATGGGTCCGGGACACGGTGATCTGCGGGCCCTTGGCGCCCTTGGTCACGCTGGTCACGAAGACGCGGATGCGCTCTCCGTGGGGGTAGGACTCCCCCGCGACCTGCTCCTCGGGAGGCAGGATGGCCTCGATCGTGCCGAGATCGACGTGGATCATCCGCGGGTTCGGACCCTGCTGGATGACGCCGGCGATGATGTCGCCCTCGCGTCCGCGGAACTCGCCGAGGACCTTGTCGTCGCCGATGTCCCGCAGGCGCTGGTTGATGACCTGCTTGGCGGCGAAGGCCGCGATCCGGCCGAAGTCGCTGGGGCTCTCCTCCGATTCGCCGACGACAGCGCCCTCATCGTCGAACTCGGTCGCGAACACCGCGACGTGGCCCGACTTGCGGTCGATGTGCACGCGCGCGGCGGCGGGGGCATCGGATCCGTGCTTCACCTCTGGCGCACCCGTGTGCTTGAGGTAGGCGGTCAGGATCGCCTGTTCGATGATTCCGACGAGCTCCTCGAAGGGGATCTCGCGTTCGCGCTCCATCAGGCGCAGGACGGTCAGATCGATGTCCACGGCGGTACCCACTATTCGCTTGTCGCCCGCTCCCGTTGGGATGCTGGGCGGTACTCATCGCCCTCAGAGTGCCGAGGGCTGCCCGGCTGCGCTATCCAGTCGTCGGGCGTCGTCCAGGCTACCCGATCGGCGGTGATCACCGTCATGATCGGAGGATGGCTCAGCGCACCGTTCAACTCCGTCAGTACGACATCATCCCCGGCACCCTCGACGACTTCGTCGCCTGGTTCACGGCCGACGTGATCCCGATGCGGATCGACTACGGCTACCGGGTGGAGTTCGCCTACATCGATCGCGACGCGAACGCGGTGACCTGGGCGGTCAGCCTGCCCGGCGACGAAGCGGAGTTCACTCGGATCGACGAGGAGTACAAGGTCTCCCCCGAGCGCGCCGCGGTGTTCGCGGGCGTGCCGAACCGGATCGCCGGCTCGAAGCTCAGCTTCGTCGAGGCCGTCGCGTAGCTCACGGGCGTCCTGAACGCCGAGTTGCCCAGTTCTGCCGCCTCAAATGCGTCGCAGGCGGCAAAACTGGGCAACTCACGACACGGAGCAGTGCCGTTCAAGCAGTGCGGATCAGGCGCCGCGGACCTCGGTGGCGATCCGCTGCGCTGCGTCGTGGACGGGGATCGGAGTGCGCTCGCCGGACCGGCGATCCCACAGCTCGATCTCGCCGTCCGCGAGTCCGCGGCCGATGATGACGATGGTCGGCACGCCGAGCAGCTCGGCGTCACCGAACTTCACGCCGGGCGACACCTTCGGGCGGTCGTCGAAGAGCACGTCGATGCCGATCAGCTCGAGCTCGGCGGCGAGACGCGCGGCAGCCGTGTAGACGGCCTCCTCGCGTCCGGTCGCGACGATGTGCACATCGAACGGCGCGATCTCCCGCGGCCAGACGAGGCCCTTCTCATCCGCGTTCGCCTCGGCGACGAGCGCGAGGTTGCGGGTCACGCCGATGCCGTACGAGCCCATCGTGACGGTGACGAGCTTGCCGTTCTCGTCGAGCACCTTGAGGCCGAGGGCCTCGGCGTACTTGCGGCCCAGTTGGAAGACGTGGCCGATCTCCGTTCCCCGCTCGAGCTCGACCGGTCCTGAGCCGTCAGGAGCAGGGTCGCCGGCGCGGACGGCCGCCACCTCGACGGTTCCGTCCGAGCCGAAATCGCGGCCGGCGACGAGGCCGAAGACATGCTTCTGGTCGATGTTGGCGCCCGTGATCCATGACGTGCCGTCGACGACGCGCGGGTCGAGCAGGAAGCGGATCCCGGTACTCGACTCGGAGCCGAGGATGAGCCCGGTCGCCGACCATGGCCCGATGTAGCCCTTGACGAGCCCCGCGTTGCCGACGAAGTCGGTCTCGTTCGCCGCTTCGACCTCTGCGGGCTGGAAGGCGACCTCTGCGCGCTTGAGATCGACGTCGCGGTCGCCGGGCAGGCCGATCACGACGAGCTCACGGCTGCCGTCGAGGTGCTTCAGCGCGAGCACGACGTTCTTCAGCGTGTCGGCGGCGGTCCAGGCGCGGTCCGCACGCGGCTGCTCCGCGTTGGCGAGGTCGACCAGGGTCTGGATCGTCGGGGTGTTCGGCGAGTCGAAGACCGTCGGCTCCGGCAGCCCGTCGAACGGGATCGCGTCGGGCACCAGAGTGGTGAAGGCCTCGACGTTGGCGGTGTACCCACCGGCCGAGCGCACGAAGGTGTCCTCCCCGATGGGCGTGGGGTGCAGGAACTCCTCGCTCTTGGACCCGCCCATGGCGCCCGCGTCCGCGGCGACGATGACGTACTCGAGTCCGAGGCGGGCGAAGATCCGCTCGTACGCGTCGCGCTGCAGCTGGTAGCTCGCGTCGAGACCCTCGTCCGTGACGTCGAACGAGTAAGCGTCCTTCATCGAGAACTCGCGGCCGCGCAGCAGTCCGGCACGCGGACGGGCCTCGTCGCGGTACTTGTCCTGGATCTGGAAGATGGTGAGGGGCAAGTCCTTGTACGAGCCGTAGAGGTCCTTCACCAGCAGGGTGAAGACCTCCTCGTGGGTCGGGGCCAGCAGGTAGTCGGCGCCCTTGCGGTCCTTGAGGCGGAAGATTCCGTCGCCGTACTCCTCCCAGCGACCGGTGATCTCGTACGGCTCACGCGGAAGCAGCCCGGGGAAGAGGACCTCTTGGGCTCCAGCCACCGCCATCTCCTCGCGGATGACCTTCTCGACCTTGCTGCGGACGCGCAGTCCGAGCGGCAGCCAGGCGAAGATGCCGGGCGCCTGGCGGCGGATGTAGCCGGCCCGCACGAGGAGGCGGTGGCTGATGATCTCCGCATCGACGGGGTCCTCGCGGAGGGTACGGACGAAGAGCTGAGAGAGACGGGTCGGCACGGAGATCAAGCCTACCGAGCCCGCTCCCGTCCGCCCTCGTCCGCTTGAGCCGGCTCAGCGCACGGTGTTGGGCCCCACCGAGGCGCTGGCCAGGAAGAGCCCGACGACAGGGGTCGAGGTCGCATTCACGACACCGACCTTGAGCGCGCTGACGAAGTACCGGCCGGTCGCGGCGGTCGCCGGGTAGCCGACGGGGTTCGGCTGGTCGGGGCGCGCGTTGACGGTGACGCTGACAAGGGTCCGGAGGATGGTGAGCACCGGCGCCAGGTTGACAAGCGCGGAGGGCACGGTGACGGTTCCGAGATTGGACACCGTGCCGGCGGCGAGCGTGGGCGCCGTGCTGATCAGTGTTGCGACTATGGGCTTGAGCAGTGGGTAGACGGAGTTGATCAGCGGGGTGACCAGGGCATCTCCGACCTGCTGCAGCAATGTCGCCGATGTGATGCCGAGTGTGGCCAGCACCGTGTCCAGTAGCCCCGTGCCGGCCTGCACCGCCACTGAGACGGTCGGCTGGGTGCCCGCGCCCGCGAAGCTTCCGACGGTTCCCGAGATCGTCGCGGTGTAGGGGAAGCCCAGCAGGGTGATGAGGCCCAGCCTCAGATCCATGCTGCCCTGCAAGACGACGGTGACCGTCGCCGCATTGAGAGCCGCGGTCAGCGCGGTCGCGAGGGTTCCCGACGAGCCGACGAGTGCGCCGAGCACCGTGCCGAGCCGCGAACTTACATCGCTCAACACCTCAGGAGTGAGGACCGACGTGTTCGGGGAGAGGCCGTTCAGTCCGCTCGTGCCGTAGCGATCGCCGAAGATCGTCGCGAGGTCTGCCGTCACGGCACCCGTCGTCAGGTTCGCGGTCACCCCGCCGCCGCCGACCGTGGTGCTCAGCAGGTTCTTCACGGGCGTCAGGTTGTAGTTCACCGAAACGGTGGCGGTGCTCAGGGTGGGCGGGATGATCGAGACGCCCGACGTAGTGACCAGTCCGGTGAGCCCGTTCACGGCTCCCTTGAGCCCGGTCAAGGTGCTGCCGGTCACCGAGCTGCCGCTGCCCGTCAGCGCGTTGAGGGTCGTCTGGAGGGTCGTCAGTTGGCCGTTGATCGACGTCCCGAGGTCCTTCACGACCTGGCTGGTGAACTCCAGCTTCATGCCGTTGACCAGGTAGTTGCGCGTGAGGTTGCCGGCGAGCGCTGAGCTGCCTGCCCAGAGCACAGCGCAGGAGTTGTAGCTGGCGAGGGCACCGACAGCGCCGACCCTGAGGTGGACGTCGGCGAGATTCGCGACGGTCGTCCCCGCGGCCGGGAGGATGCCGTTGAGGGTGCTCGACAGAGCGAGGTCCGCCTCACGTGGTGTCGCGGCACCCGGGGTCTCCAATGCCACGGCCCCGCCGCTGCCCGAGGTGACCGCGCCTGAGGCGCCGACCGATAGCCCCGCGCTCGTGTCGCGTCCGTACTGCGTGTAGGCGCCGGTGCTGGCGCCGATCGGGTACGTCACACCGGCGCTCACCGGCACCGAGACCGCGCTGAGGTCGACCGGCGACGACCAGGCATCCGATCCCAGTGGGGTGGGCGACGCCACGCCGGTGGCAGAGCTCGAGGTCGCGGGCTTGATGTTGCTCACGGTGATCCCGTTCAGCGCGGCGACGGCATCGAGGTTGCTGGTGAGCACGCTGTCGGCCATCACCCGCGCCCAGGACGTGCTGTTGACGGGCGCTGCGGAAGCGCAGTTGAGCGTGCTCACGTTCGCGGCGCGGACATATTCCCGATCGGTCCACGCGGCGAGCGACGAGGTCACCGACAGCGAGGCGACCACTGCGGTACCGACGGCCATTGCCAGCGCAGCCCGCAGCCGGCCCCTCACCAGCCGGCCCCTCACCAACCGCTGTCCCGTCGCTGGATGGGCTGCCGGCCCATCGGACGCGCCGATTCCTGCCTCACCCGCTGACGTCCGCGAGAGGACAGCCAGGTGACCCAGCCGCCGGCGACGATGAGCAGGAATCCCGCCCAGAACGGACCGCGCATGTCGAAGCCCGTGAAGGCGAGGGAGTCGGCGGATGCCGTCTGCGGTCCCGGGTCTCCGGGGCAGAGGTCGGCGATCCCGTCACCGTTGCCGTCGTAGTGCTCGTCATAGATGTCGATGTCGCCGTCACCGTCAAGGTCGCAGACCATCGTGCGGGTCGACACGCGAACGGCGTCGCCCGCTGCGGTGAGACCGAGGCCCACTTGACCGCTGCGTCCCTGCATCTCGACGGGTGCGTCGCCGGGAAGCGAGATCTCGACCTTCAGCCGCACCCACGATGAATGGCTGATCTCGCCCACATCCCACGACTGGCTCGGGTCGACGGCACTCGCCGAGGCGTCGAAGTAGGTGCGCTCGACGCCGTTGCAGACGGAGGGGACGTGATCCACCCAGTCCACCGAGCAGCTCTTGAGCTTCACCCAGAACGCGTCGGCGCGGTCGGCGAGGAAGCCCTGCGCATCGAGCGACGCGTAGAGATGAGCGGCATAGCCACTCTTGAGCTCGGCCGTCACGTGCATGACATTGACGTCGCCGGGACCCATCTCGTCCTTCCAGTCGATCCGCTCGACGCTGAGGTCGAGCGGCCCGTCCTGGCCGACATCGACGATGTCGACGGCTGCATAGGCCGCGCCGCCGAATTGGGAGATGCCGGCGGCGATCAGCACGAAACCCGCCACGATCCCCCATCGTGCGGCACGAGGTGCAGACATCTCAGATCGTTCCAGAAGCCCGATTCGACATGAGCGTCGATGCCTCGCGCGCGGCGGAATCCGCCAGAGCGTCGGCCTCGTCCTCGTCGCGTCTGCGCCGAGAGCTCGTCGGCCAGATGGTCCAGAAGATGAGCGAGGAGACGATGATGCTGAGCACGGCGGTGCCGCCGGGCGTGCGAACGAAGTCGATGACCTGCCCGCCGAACGGGATGCCGAACGTGACGAGGCCGACGCGGCTCACGTCGTAGGCCGCCGGGTCTGCCGACTGGTTGGCGTCGCCCTTGAGGGTGAACTGCCACCCCGAGTCGGTCTGCCCCGTGGTGAGGACGCGGTGGGTGATGGCCTGCCCGTCGGCACGCTGGACGGTGACGATGTCGCCGACGTTCACCGTGCTCGCATCCACATCGCGGGCGATGACGAGGGAGTCCGTCGGCAGGGACGGGGACATCGAACCGGTGGCCAGGTGCACGAGGTGGAACCCGAACAGCGGGGCCAGGATCACCGCGGCGCAGACCAGGATCGTGACCATCGAGACGGCCTCGAGCAGCGCGCGGAGTGCGTGCATCGGGGAGCGGCGGATGACGTCTGTAGATGCTCGGCGGCCGGAGCCAGTCCTCGGGCCGGAGCCAGTCCTCGGGCCGCCGGTCTCTGCGGCACGCTGGTTGCGCCAGCTCAGCGACATGGGTCGCAGGCGGGGTTCAGTGCGCGTCATGATCAGGACGACGTCGAGACGAAGTTCCACACCGGGTAGGCGCCCTTGCCCTGCAGCGACGACGAGGCGCCGGCGGGAAGGGTGACCCGGAAGCAGACCCGCTTGGCGGTGCCCGGGTCAGTGGTCGTGCCCGCGTCGAGCGCGAAGGTGCTCGATCCCGAGCCCACGGTGAGCGCGGTCGTCGTCGGCACGATCTCCTGGATCGACGCGCTGGTGGCGGCGGAGAAGACGGAGGCGTCGCAGGTGACCGAGGCACCGACGACCCTGGCCGAGTAGACGAGGGCGGCGAAGAGGTCGGCATCGGTCGTGGCACCTTGAGTGGCGGGATTGAGCACGACGGTCGCGCCGACCGACTTGACGATGGTGCGCAGGTTCACGTATCCGAACACGTCAGCGCCGGGCGAGAGGCTTGCGGCGTTGACGGTGAACACCATGCTGCCGCCGTCGGCCGTGGAGCGATCGGTGAACGCGGTGCTGTCGCCGACGACGCTCTGCTGCACGCCGAAGACGCTGGTGCCGAGGCGGGCGTTGCCTGTCGCGGAGCCGAAGACCCACTCGGTGTCGGTCCACGCGGCGAGCGACGTCGCCGTCGCACCTGCCGCGATGACGATGCCGGCCGCGGCGACTGCCACGGCGCGACGCGTGATCCGGCGTCCGCTGAATCTGCGCATGCTGTTGCCCCCAAGTTCGTGCTTCGGTTCCCACCGAAGACCACGCGATCCCAACGACCCGTGGTGACTTCTGGGCAACCATAAACGGAGGTATAGGTCGTAAACGCGCAGCGGACACGCCCCCGTCGGCTGCCCCCGTCAGGAGGCCGCTTGTGGAGCGGAACGACGAGGCACAGACCGGGTGAGCCGATTTAGCTCAGAGATCGTGATACTCATAAGCACCATCTATATTGCATCGACGGCGCACGAGTCCGCGGAACGATGACGACCGTCCCCCGAGATGAGGACCGACCTGCGAGTGAAGAAGCCTCGGATCCGCGATCTGCCCAGGTTCTTGAGATCACGGGTGGCCCCAGATCCTCCGGTCGCGATATACGGCATATACCCCAGCGAACGCGTAGGGCATAAACGCTGCTGATTCCGCTGAGATCGATGCGCGCGCGCGGTCGACACCGGCCCGACGATGGTCGGATCAGGCCGTGACGACCTGTGGCACCCCAACTGGGGCCTCGGGGCCCATCTCGGCGGCGAGTCGATTCGCCTCGGCGATGAGCGTTGCCACGATCTCCGACTCCGGCACCGTCTTGATGATCTCGCCCTTGACGAAGATCTGACCCTTGCCGTTGCCTGACGCGACCCCGAGGTCTGCCTCGCGCGCCTCTCCGGGCCCGTTGACGACGCAGCCCATGACGGCCACTCGGAGCGGCACGCTCATGCCCTGGAGACCCTCGGTCACATCGTTGGCGAGCGTGTAGACGTCGACCTGGGCTCGCCCGCAGGAGGGGCAGGAGACGATCTCGAGCTTGCGCTCGCGCAGGTTGAGCGACTGCAGGATCTGCAGTCCCACCTTGACCTCCTCGGCGGGGGGCGCCGAGAGCGAGACCCGGATGGTGTCTCCGATGCCCTCGGACAGCAGGATGCCGAAGGCCGTCGCGCTCTTGATGGTGCCCTGGAACGCCGGTCCGGCCTCGGTCACACCGAGGTGCAGCGGCCAGTCGCCGCGCTCGGCGAGCAGCCGGTAGGCCTTCACCATGATGACCGGATCGTTGTGCTTGACCGAGATCTTGAAGTCATGGAAGTCGTGCTCTTCGAAGAGGCTGGCCTCCCACTGCGCGCTCTCGGCAAGCGCCTCGGGGGTGGCCTTGCCGTACTTCTGCAGCAGACGCGGGTCGAGCGATCCCGCATTGACGCCGATGCGCAGGGAGACCCCTGCGGCCTTGGCGGCGGCGGCGATGGCCCCGACCTGATCGTCGAACTTGCGGATGTTGCCCGGGTTGACGCGAACCGCGGCACAGCCGGCGTCGATCGCCTGGAAGACGTACTTCGGCTGGAAGTGGATGTCGGCGATGACCGGGATCTGGCTCTTCTTCGCGATGATGTGCAGCACATCCGCGTCGTCCTGGCTCGGCACGGCCACGCGCACGATGTCGCAGCCGGTGGCCGTGAGCTCGGCGATCTGCTGCAGCGTCGCGTTGATGTTGGTCGTCGGCGTCGTGGTCATCGACTGGACGCTCACGGGGGCGTCGCCGCCCACGAGGACCTTGCCCACCTTGATCTGGCGCGACTTGCGCCGGGGCGCCAGTACTTCGGGCACCTTGGGCATTCCGAGATTGACTGCTGGCACGTCCTCAGGATACGCCGCCCTCCCTGGGGCGCCGTCGGTGCTGGCCGGGGTGGGCGGGGACATGGCGCATGTCCAGGGGGCGCTTCGGACAGCTGAACACTGCGGTGCGGACAGAACACGCTCGTAGACGGCATGGGCCCACAGCGCATGCTTGCGCTGTGGAGTTCTGTCCGCACCGCAGTGCTCGGCGCTAGGGGCGTGGCTCGCGGCTGGCGCGGAGGACCTCGAGGCGGGCGCGGTACTCGACCTCGTCGACGTCGCCGCGGGCGAAGCGCTCGGCCAGCACGCTCTCGGCGCTGGCGGCTCCCCCGTGGCCGTTGGGGCCGAAGCGTCCGGATGCCCAGGCTGCGCGTCGCCAGCGACGTCCGAAGACGCCGAAGACCAGCACGAAGAGCAGGATCCAGAAGATCGGGATGAGGATGGCGAACCAGGGGAAGCCGAAGCCGGCGCCGAAGTGGGCGGCGACCGGGACTGCGGCGGTGAGTGCTGCTGAAGTGATCATGCATCCAGCCTCGCGATTAGTGGGCGTTCGCGAATCCGCCGGGACGACGCACCTGGACTGCTCCGCCGGGAGTATCCACTCGCGCGGTCGGTACAACCGAGCGCGGTCGGTGCACCCACCGCGCTCGGTTCCCCGGACCGCGCGACGGGCACGCAGGAGGCCGAGCAGGAGGAGCTCAGCGCCAGCCGGGGCGGGCGAGGCCGGTCTCGTAGGCGAGCACCACGAGGCCGACCCGATCGCGGACCCCTGTCTTGCCCAGGATCCGGGAGACATGGGTCTTCGCAGTCAGCGGGCTGAGGAAGAGCCGCTCGGCGATCTCCTCGTTGCTCAGGCCCTCGGCGATGAGCCCGAGCACCTCGCGCTCCCGGTCGGTCAGCTCGTCGAAGACGCTCGCCGCTGCGGGGCGCGACCCGCGGGCGACCCGGTCGAGCAGCCGTCGCGTGATGCCGGGAGACAGCAGGGCCTCCCCTGCCGCCACGACCCGGACCGCGCGGATCAGCTCCGTCGGCTCCGCGTCCTTCACCAGAAAGCCGCTGGCGCCCGCCAGGATCGCGTCTGTCACGTACTCGTCGAGCTCGAAGGTGGTCACCACGACGATCCGCACTGCGGCGAGCGCGGGGTCCGCGACGATCCTGCGGGTCGCGGCGATGCCGTCCTCATCCGGCATGCGGATGTCCATCAGCACGACGTCGGGCCGTTCGCGGCGCACGACGTCGACGGCGGCGGTGCCCGTGGCGGCCTCTCCGACCACCTGGATGCCTGGCTCGGCGTCGAGGAGGGCCCGGAATCCCCCGCGGATCAGCTGCTGGTCGTCGGCGATGACCACTCGGATGACGGAGTCCGCGCGGTAACTCCCGGTCTGGCCCACAGGCGGCGGGATGCTCATCGCGACGCGCTCTCGTGCACGGGCAGCGTCGCGGTCACCCGGTACCCGCCTCCGGGGCGAGCACCGGCCGCGAACTCGCCGCCCTGCAGCTCCGCGCGCTCGCGCATGCCGAGCAGTCCGCGTCCGCCCGCGTTGAACCCCGCTCCCCCACCTGCGACCGGCCCGATCGTGCCGAGGTCGTCCATCGTCCGAACGCCCGTCCTGGGTGCACCGCCCGCGATGGCCACGCTCGCTCCCCTGCCGTCGTCGTCCACCGTCACCTCGACGGCGCCCCCGCCTTCGCGCAGGGTGATGGTCACCGACGACGCCTCGGCATGCCGGACGACGTTGGTGAGGCTCTCCTGGACGATCCGGTAGATGGCGAGCTGGATGCTCGCGGGCAGGTCGCTGACGATCCCATTGTTGAGGGCGACCTCGAGGCCCGATGCCTCTGCCGTGCCGATCAGCTCCGGCAGCCCGGACAGATCGGGCGCCGGCCGGAGGGGTGCATGCCCGTCGGCGCGCAGCACACCGATGACGGAGCGCACCTCGTCGAGCGCCGACGTGCTGGCGATCCTGATGTTCGCGAGCGCCTCGGCCGCGCGCTCGGGGTGGGAGTCGATCAGATGCAGGCCGACGCCCGCCTGCACCGCGATGGAGGACAGGGAGTGCGAGAGCACGTCATGCAGCTCCCTTGCGATCCGAAGGCGCTCGGTCTGCTCCGCCTCGTCACGGCGCTGCTGTTGGATGCGGCGGAAGCTGGCGTATCGCTCGCTGCGGGTGCGGCGGAACTCGCCGATCCCGACGGCGAGGAGCACGAAGACGCTGGTCCAGATGATCCGACCGGGGCTCCAGAGCTCGGCGCCGAGCAGTCCGACGGCGAGCGCCGCAAGCCAGGCGGTCGCGAGGCTGATCAGCGCCCAGGTTCGCGCCCCATGCACGATGGCGCTGACCACCGCGATCGCCAGGGCGATCGGGGGTGGTCCCACCGGGGACCCGCCCGCCATGGGCGTCACGACCATGCCGAGCACCGTGAGCAGAGCGAGCCCGGCCACCGTCGGGCCGGGATGCCGGCGGCGCACCAGGAGCCCCAGTGACCCAACCACGGCGACGGCGACCCCGAGGAGCGCCAGACGACCATCGGAGCGGACCGCCTGGAACACGCTGAAGGGCACGAGGACGAGCAGGCACAGCACCGTGGGCAGCCACAGACGCGTCGTGGGCGACATCCCGCGTCCGAAGCCCGGTCCAGGTCCCATGCCGGAACCCGTGTCGGAGCGAGACTCGATCCGGTGGGACTCATCCCATGGGGACTGATCCCACGGGGGCCTCGGCATGGCTCGATGGTAGTCCCGGCGAGCGAAACCCCTCATCCGGCGTAGGTCTGCCCTCTGTGTACTCCCGCGGGAGTACACGGAACGCAGACGTCGGCCGCTCAGAGGATGCTGACCGGCTTGACGATGTCCGCGTAGATGAGCAGGGCGCTCATCGCGCCGAGCAGGATCACCACGGTGAAGGTGATCGGCATCAGCCGGGCGGTGTCCACGGGCCCGGGATCCTTGCGACGGAACAGCTTGGCGATGCCTCGCCGGAGGCCCTCCCAGAGCGCCCCCGCGATGTGCCCGCCGTCGAGCGGCATGAGCGGCACCAGGTTGAACACCAGCAGAGCCACGTTCAGCGAGGCGACGACGCCGATCAGGCTGGCCAGCTTGGAGACGACGGGCACGTCGTCGAGGCTGGCGATCTCGCCGGCGAGGCGGCCGACGCCCACGACGCTGATCGGGCCGTTCGGGTCGCGCTCCCCCGGGCCGAACGCCGCATTGGCCACGTCGACCAATCGCTGCGGGAGGTTGAGGATGACCCCGACCACGCCGGAGATGTTCTGGCCGACGAACGGCAGCACGGCGGTCGCCGGCTGCGGGGTCAGCTCGCTCGACGCGCCGATGCCGAGGAAGCCGACCTCCTGGGTGATCCCCTTGCCGTCCGAACCCTCGACGACGGCGCCGTTCGCATCGGTCACGTAGCGCTCGGTGAGCAGCGGGGTGGCGGTGAGGGTCGTCTCTGCGCCGTTGCGCTCGACGACGAAGCTGAGGTCGGTGCCGGGAGAGTCGCGGATGATCGCGGTGGCCTGCTCCCAGCTGCTGACGGCTGTGCCGTCGATGCTGACGATCCTGTCGCCGGGGAGGATGCCCGCCGCGGCGCCGGGGGCGATCGGATCGTCGGCGGCGCAGCTGGTCTGCGTGCTGGTCGCGGGCAGCACGCACTGGGATACCGACGCGACGGTGGTGGTGGACTGCAGCACCCCGAAGCCCATGAGGACGACCGCGAACAGGATCACCGCGATGATGAGGTTCATGAAGGGCCCGCCGGCCATGATGATGACGCGCTTCCAGACGGGGAGGCGATAGAACGAGCGGTCCTCCTCACCCGTCCCGACCGTCTCGGCGCTGTTGTCGCGCGCATCCTGGACGAGGGTGCTGAAGAACCCGGTGCTGGCGGTCCGCATCGCTCCTCCCGGCTTGGCGGGCGGGAACATGCCGATCATCGCGATGTAGCCGCCGAGCGGGATCAGCTTGAGTCCGTACTCGGTCTCGCCGCGCTTGACGGAGAAGATGGTTCGGCCGAAGCCGATCATGTACTGCGTCACCTTGACGCCGAACAGCTTGGCCGGAACGAGGTGGCCGACCTCGTGCAGCGCGATCGACACGGCGAGCCCCAGCACGAACACGACGACGCCGACGATGAAGGCAAGGGTGTCGTTCACGCGCTCACCTTAAGCCCGGCGCTGCGTCGGGATGCGCCGCGACCACGCCCCAGCTCCGCTTCCACAGGCGGCCCGAATGATTCTCGGGGCGTTCTCGCGGGCGGCCGGCGCATTCGCCTGCCCGATCCGACGGCGCGATCGGACGGGACGCTCCGACCTGTCGATGAGATCTTCCTCACATTCCGGGAACGGTTCGGGGCCCGGACCCGTGTTCTCAGGGTGCGCGTGATATCCAGAGGGAACATCCGCAGCGGGCTCCCCCAGCCCTGCTGCACGGCGGACGTGGACGAAGGCAGGTGGACGTGACGGACACCGAGGTGCTGCCGCAGCAGTCGGACGCCCGTCCGCACTCCGCTCGCTTCGCATCAGCCCGACCCGGCGACCGGATCGCGGGCCGCTACGAGCTCGGCGCCTCCCTCGGCCGCGGCGGGATGGCGGAGGTCTTCCGTGCCCACGACCCGCAGACCGGGCGGGACGTCGCGGTCAAGCTCTTCCGCTCGGACGTCGCCGAGGCCCGCGACCTGCGCCGCATCCGCTCGGAGATCCGGATGCTCGCCGGGCTCAACCACCCGTCGCTCGTGCACCTCTACGACGCATCGACGGGAGACGAGCGGACCCCCGCCTACCTCGTCCTCGAGCTCGTGGACGGCCCGACGCTCGCCGACCTCATGGAGGACGGCATCCCGGCGGACGAGCTCGCGGTGCTGCTGTCGCAGACCAGCGACGCGCTCGCCTACATCCACGCGCGCGGCATCGTGCACCGCGATGTGAAGCCCGAGAACATCCTGGTCAGCCGCGATCCGTATGGCCGACCGCTCGCGAAGCTCGCCGACCTCGGGATCGCCCGCATCGTCGACGAGTCGCGCATCACCGTGGTCGGCGGCGTGATCGGCACCGCCGCCTACCTCAGCCCCGAGCAGGTGACCGGCGAGCACGTCGGCACCGCGAGCGACGTCTACGCGCTCGGACTCGTGCTGTTCGAGGGCCTGACGGGTCGACGCGCCTTCGACGGCAGCTCGGCCGAGTCGGCGGTCGCCCGCACGGTGCGGCCGCCGCGGCTGCCCGGCGGACTCGGCGATCGCGACGCGGACCTGCTGGCCCGGATGACCGCGCTCGACGCGGATTCCCGAGTCAGCGCCCTCGAGGCACGCGAGCGGCTGCTCACCTGGTCGTCGATCGGCCCGTTCCAGCCGGACGATCCGACGACCGGTCTCCGCCGCGCGGCCACGGCCGCCACGGAGCTGCTGACGCCCCCGATGCGTCCGGAGAGCTCGGCTGCCACCGAGCGCCTCGGAGTCGTGCCGAGCGAGCTTCCGGGAGGTTCGGCTGGGCAGCCGACCGCTGCGACCCGGGTGCTGCCCGCCGCAGCGACGTCCCCGCATCCCGACTTCCGATCCAGCTCGGTCACCCCGCCCACCTCGGCGACCGAGCTCTTCGCGCCGCTCCTCCGGGCCTCGCGCACCGGACCCGCCGAGTCGACCGCCACGGAGCCATCGGGATGGGTCCCCACGCGACCCGCGCTCGAACCGGAGAAGGCCGCCCGTGCTGCGACCAGGGTGCCGAAGCCCCGTTCCCTGCGTCGACGGATCGCGCTCATCCTCACCGTCCTGGTGGTGCTCGGCGTGGCGACGGTGGCGATCTGGCCGACGGCCGCGTCGATCCTGGCACCCGCCCCGGTCGTCCCTCCGCCCGCCTATCCGACGATCGACGGCGAGCTCGGAACGCACCTCGTCGCTCTGCAGACAAGCCTCGAAGGAGGTGGCCTCGCCACCGATTCCCTCGCCGACCTTCGGGCGGACGCGCTCGCGGTGGGCACAGCGGCCGCCGTTCCCGACCTCGATGCGGCATCGACCGCCCTCGATGCCATGTCGGTCGATCTCGACGCCTCGACGGTGGACGACCGCGTCACCTCTGCCCGCTACCGCGTCATCCTCCAGGCGCTGAACACCGTCGACGCCGATCTTGAGACCGCGATCGCGGCGGCTGCGCAGGCCGCAGCCGATGCCGCAGCGGCTCAGGCTGCAGCCGAGGCGGCTGCAGCTCGCGAGGCCGCTGCCCAGGAGGCCGCACGGCAGCAGGCCGAAGAGGAGGCCGCCCGTCAGGCCGCAGAGGATGCGCAGAACAGCGACGACTCGTCCGAGTCATCGGAATCCGGTGGATCGGGAGTGCTCAGCGGCATCCAGAGCTGGTGGCAGGAGCAGCAGCAGAAGCTGCGGGATCAGCTGAGCGATTCCGGCAGTGGCGATTCCGGGAGCGGCAACTCCGGCAGTGGGAGTTCGGGCAGCGGCGACTGAGCCGTTCCCTTCACTCCTACGCCCGCGCGGCGATCAACCCATCAGCTCGGCGGCGAGCGGCGGCTTCGACGTCGAGCAGCACCTCGAGGGTCAGGTCCCCGTCCGGCTCGACGTGGGTATCCACCGCTTCGGTGATGATGTCGACGATGTCCAGGAAGCCGATCCGGCCCGCGTGGAACGCCGACACCGCCTGCTCGTTGGCCGCGTTGAATACGGCCGGAAAGCTGCCGCCCGCCACACCCACCCGCTTGGCCAGAGCGACCGAGGGGAATGCCTCGTCGTCGAGGGCCTCGAACGTCCACGACGAGGCAGTCGTCCAGTCGAGCGGTCGCCCCACGCCCGCGATGCGGTGGGGCCAGTCGAGCCCCAACGAGATGGGCAGGCGCATGTCGGGCGGCGAGGCCTGCGCGATCGTCGAGCCGTCGATGAACTCGACCATCGAGTGCACGATGGACTGCGGATGCACCGCGACCTCGATCCGCTCGTACGGCACATCGAAGAGCAGGTGCGCCTCGATCACCTCGAGACCCTTGTTGATCAGAGTGGCGGAGTTGGTGGTGACCATCAGACCCATGGCCCAGGTGGGATGGGCGAGTGCCTGCTCGGGGGTGACGTCGGCGAGCGAGGCTCGGCCGCGCCCACGGAACGGACCGCCTGAGGCGGTCAGGACGAGCCGCCGCACCTCGTCTGCCGTGCCCGAGCGGAGCGCCTGGGCGATGGCCGAATGCTCGGAGTCGACGGGCACGATCTGACCGGGCGCCGCGCGCCGGGTCACCAGCGGGCCGCCGACGATCAGCGACTCCTTGTTGGCCAGGGCGAGGGTGCGCCCGGTCTCGAGCGCTGCGAGTGTGGGGCCGAGCCCCACGGACCCGGTGATCCCGTTGAGCACCACATCCGACTCGACGTCGCGGACCAGCTGTTCGGCATCGCGCGCGCCGAGCGCCGTGTGCGCCACGCCGAATCGCTCCGCCTGCTCGGCGAGCTGGGCCGCATCGGTGCCGGCGCTCAGCCCGACGATCTCGAAGCGATTGGGGTTCGCGGCGATCACATCGATGGCCTGCGTGCCGATGGAGCCGGTCGAGCCGAGGATGAGCACGCGTCGCACGCGTTCAGCCTTGCACAGGCCGAGTCGACCGGCACGCGTCGTCCAGGGTGGGACCGTACCCTCGACCTGTGGGGGCACGGTCGATCGGCGCACGGGCGGTCAGCGTCATGCTGCCGAGCCTGGTGCTCCTGGGCATGGCGGGTGGCTCCCTGCTGGCCGCTCCTGCTGCCTCGGCTGCCGAGAGTGCGGCCGCGCCCGTTGCCCGATCGTCGTACACGGGCATCGAATGGCGACGAGCAGATGCCGACGACTTCGACCCGGGACTGCTGATCGGCGACGAGGAGTTCTTCGACAGCGATTCGCTGACGTCCGCGGAGATCCAGGACTTCCTCGAGTCGCGCAGCTGCCGACCGGCCGACGGCGTGGACTGCCTGGCCGACTACCGCGAGACCACGCCCGATGTGCCGGATGTCGGATTCGGGCACTGCAAGGCCTACGCGGGCGACGCGTGGGAGGCGGCGAGCGTCATCATCGCCGGCGTCGCGCACGCCTGCGGGATCAATCCGGAGGTGCTGATCGTGCTGCTTCAGAAGGAGCAGTCGCTGATCACCCGGCCCAGCGCGAGCGGATACGAGCGAGCGACCGGCTACGCATGCCCGGACACGGCCGACTGCGACCAGGAGTACTTCGGCTTCTTCAACCAGGTCTACAACGCCGCGTGGCAGTTCCGGCAGTACACCCTCTATCCGACCGACAGGCAGGTGGAGGTAGGCGAGGACAGCATCGCGTTCAACCCCGACGCGGCATGCGGGAGCGCGCTCGTCGACGTGCAGAACCAGGCCACGGCGAATCTCTACAATTACACGCCGTATCAGCCCGATGAGGCCGCCATCGGCAACCTGTACGGCGACGGCGGCGACTGCTCTGCGTACGGCAATCGCAACTTCTGGCGGATCTACACGGACTGGTTCGGCGATCCGACGAACGATCGCTATCCGGCCTGGCTGGGTCCGTGCTTCACCGACCCCCTGGCCCGAGCCTGCGACGGCGCCTACTGGGAGTCGTCGCCCGCTCGCTGAGCCGCCACCGGCGAGCCGGACTCAGCCCTGTTCGCGTGGACTCAGCCGCAGCACCGGGAAGACGCGGTCCGTCTTGGCCTCGTAGCTCCGGAAGCCCTCGGAGGCGGCCGTGAACTCGGACCAGGCCGCGTCACGCTCGGCGCCTTCGAGCTCGGTGACGCGCACAGGCACCGTCGTCGCGTGGCCGTCGACGACGGCTTCGAGATCGATCTCGGGGTGGGCGAGGAGGTTGTGGTACCAGGGCGGATTCCTGTCGTTTCCGGCGTAGGTGGCGGCGACGTTCCAGCTCCCGTCGGGCTGACGGATGCCCATGACGGGCTTGATCCGCGGCTCGCCCGTCTTCGCCCCCACGGTGTGCATGATCACGAGCGAGTCGCCGAAGCGCTCGACCACCCCGTCATTGGCTCGGAATTGCTCGATGATGACGTCGTTCCAGTCGGTCATGCCCTCATCCTGCCGGGAAATCGCGGTCATCGGATCGGACGCTGCCAGGGAAGGGCTGACCGGGCTTCGACTCGAGCGCGGCGCGCTCGGCTCAGCCACCCGGCTCGGAGTCTCAGCCGACGGGACGGACCGGCTCGTGCCGGACCGGGAAGTTCACCGAGCTGGCGATGAAGCAGTTCTCGCTCGCCTCGCGGTGCAGCGAGTCGGCCAGCGCACGCTGCGACTCGTCCTCGAGCACCACACGCGGACGAAGGATGACCTCCGAGAAGCGGCCGCCGTCGCCCTCCTGATCCATGGTCCCGGTCGCGTCGTCGGTGTATCCGGTGATGGTGACGCCCGCCTTCACGGCCGAGTGCAGATACGAGAGCATGTGGCATTCGCTGAGGGCCGCGATCAGGAGCTCCTCGGGGTTCCAGCGCTCGACATCGCCGTGGAAGACGCGGGCGGACGAGCCGTCGATGGGCTGCTTGCCCTGCCCCGTGATCACGTTCTGCCGACCGTAGGCCCGGTAGGCACTCGTCCCCGTCCCGCGGTTGCCCGTCCACTCGACGGAGACGGCGAAGTGGTGCGCGGCGGCCATGCCTCGATGCTAGGCGTCGCATGTGAGGGCGGTCTCGGGATGGCGCCTTTCCGTCGGCAGTTTCTCGTCGGTGGATGTCCGCGCCGAGCGGCCGGGGTCGCCCTCCTAGGCGCCCCCTCCGGGCGTAAACTCGGGATCCATGACCGACACGCTGCTCGAGACCTCGTCCGCCTCCTCGTCGTCCTCGCCGGAGGCCACGGACGTCACGGTTCCACTGGGCCGCAAGATCGTCACCGCCATCCCAGGCCCGAAGTCCGTCGCGCTGCACGAGCGCCGCCTCAAGGTCGTTCCCCCCGGAGTCGCCTCGGCCCTGCCCGTCTACATCGAGAAGGCGCACGACGCCATCGTGATCGACGTGGACGGCAACCAGTTCATCGACCTCGGCGCGGGCATCGGCGTCACCACGATCGGCCACACCCAGGAGCCGGTGATCGAGGCGGCGAAGGCGCAGCTCGACCGCTTCCTGCACACCCTCTTCACCATCACCCCCTACGAGTCGTACGTGCGGGTGGCCGAGCTGCTCGCCGAGCACACGCCGGGCGACTTCGCCAAGCGCAGCATGCTCGTGAACTCCGGCGCCGAGGCCGTGGAGAACGGCATCAAGATCGCCCGCAAGGCGACCGGCCGCCGTGCCATCGCCGCCTTCGAGCACGCCTACCACGGCCGCACGAACCTCACCATGGCGATGAACTACAAGGCCGCGCCGTACGCGACGGGCTTCGGCCCGTTCGCCGGCGACGTGTACCACGCCCCCAGCTCCTACCCCTACCGCGACGGCCTGTCCGGCCCCGAGGCGGCGGCCCGCGCCATCAACTACCTCGAGAAGCACATCGGCGCCACCGACCTCGCCGCCGTCATCATCGAGCCCATCCAGGGTGAGGGCGGATTCCAGGTCCCTGCCGACGGCTTCCTGCCCGCACTGCAGGAGTGGTGCACCGCGAACGGCGTCGTCATGATCGCCGACGAGATCCAGAGCGGCATCGGCCGCACCGGCTCGTACTTCGCGAGCGAGCACTTCGGCTGGGTGCCCGATATGGTGCTCTCCGCCAAGGGCATCGCGGGCGGACTGCCGCTCGCCGCCGTCACCGGCCGCGCCGAGATCATGGACACCGCGCAGCCCGGCGGGCTCGGCGGCACGTTCGGCGGCAACCCGGTCGCGACGGAGGCCGCCATCGCCGTCTTCGAGCTCATCGAGAAGAACGAGCTGTTGAAGAGCGCCGCCCGCATCGAGTCGATCCTCAAGCCGGGTCTGCTCGCGCTTAAGGACAAGTACGACATCATCGGCGACGTCCGCGGCAAGGGCGCGATGATCGCGATCGAGCTCGTCGAAGCAGGCACCGGCGACAGCACGAAGGTGCCGAACGCCGCTGCGGTCAGCGCGATCGCCGCCTACGCCGCGCAGAAGGGCGTCCTCGTGCTCACGGCCGGCACATGGGGCAATGTGCTGCGCTTCCTGCCGAGCCTCGCCATCTCCGACGAGCTGCTGCTCGACGCGCTCAGCGTGCTGGACGACGCCCTCGCGGCGCTCTAGCACCGGCGCCCCAAGAGCCGTCAGAGAACCCGGAAGAGGGCCCTCACAAGAATGAGTCCCGCGAAGGGCACCTTCGCGACGTCCGACGCCGTCGAGCTCGCCGTCGTCGAGCGCAGCGGCTTCGTCGAGTCGCGGCACATCGGCTCCGCCGTCGTGCTCTCCCCCGATGGCACGATCCGCCGCAAGGTGGGCGACGTCCGCGCGCCCATCTTCCCGAGGTCCGCGCTCAAGCCGTTCCAGGCACTCGCCGCCATCACCAGCGGTGCGGAGCTGGCCGGCCAGGAGCTCGTGCTGGCCACCGCCAGCCACACCGGCACCTCGGTGCACGCGACCATCGTGCGAGACATACTCCGCAAGGGCGACATCCCGCTGGCCGCCCTCGGCTGTCCGGCCGCCTGGCCGGAGGATCGGGCCGCGCACGACGACCTCGTGCGCGATGGACACAAGGCGCACCCGATCTTCATGACCTGCTCCGGCAAGCACGCCACGATGCTGCTGGCCTGTCGTGCGAACGGCTGGGATCTGGCCAGCTACCTCGACCCGGTCCACCCGCTGCAGGTCCGGATCCGCGAGGTGCTGCAGCGCATCTCGGGCGAGCAGATCCAGGCCACCGGGATCGACGGCTGCGGGGCGCCGGTCTACGCGCTGTCGCTGGTCGCGCTGGCCACCAGCTACCAGCGGCTGAGCACGGCGAGCGGCGAGTCCCCCTGGCCGCTGTATCGCGACGCCGCGCGTCTTGCCGCCGCGGTCCGAGAGACCCCGTGGCTGATCTCGGGACGGGGCCGTCCCGATGCCGTCGCCATCGAGGAGCTCGGCGTCTTCGCCAAGTTCGGCGCGGAGGGCGTGCTCGGGATGAGCGCTCCGGACGGCACGACCGTCGCCGTCAAGGTGCTCGACGGCGCGAACCGCGCACCGGTCGCCGTGGGCATCGCACTGCTCCTCGAAGCCGGAGCCATCACCCGCGAGGCGTCGGATCGCGCCATCTCGCGGCTGGGCCTGGAGGTCGAAGGCGGCTCCGACGTCGTGGGACGGCTGCGGGTCACCTGCGCGTGAGCCCAGCTCGGCAGACCGGAACGGCACTCCGGTAACGCGATCTTCACGAAATCCGTCATCGGCGCACGATTGCACTGCTGATTTCGACTGCCCGCGCCGATAGCCTGATGCCATGCGTATCGGTGTGCCGAAAGAGATCAAGAATAACGAGTTCCGGGTGGCCATCACCCCGCCGGGCGTGCACGACCTCGTGGCGATGGGGCATCAGGTCACGATCGAACAGGGTGCCGGACTCGGTTCGTCGATCACCGACGAGGAGTACATCGAGGCGGGCGCGACCATCGCCCCCGATGCGGCCAGCGTGTGGGCCGGCGCGGAGCTGCTCCTCAAGGTCAAAGAGCCCATCGAGTCCGAGTACGGCTACTTCCGCTCCGATCTGACCCTCTTCACCTATCTCCACCTCGCCGCGGAGCCGGAGCTGACCGCGGCGCTGCTCGCCTCGGGCATCACCGCGATCGCCTACGAGACCGTGCAGCTGCCCTCGCGCGCCCTGCCGCTGCTGGCGCCGATGAGCGAGGTCGCCGGACGTCTCGCGCCGCTGGTCGGCCAGTCGACGATGCTGCGGCCGAACGGCGGCCCCGGCCTGCTGGTGCCCGGCGTCCCGGGAACCCGGTCGGCCAAGATCACTGTGCTCGGCGGCGGCGTCGCCGGCACGAGCGCCGTCTCGGTCTCCGTCGGGCTGGGCGCCGACGTGACCGTGCTCGACACCAACGTCCAGCGCCTCCGCGAGCTCGACGCCCTGTACGCCGGCCGGATCAAGACGATCGCCTCGAACCGCTACGAGATCGAGCGATCGCTCGTGGACGCGGATCTCGTGATCGGCTCGGTCCTCGTCGCCGGGGCGAAGACGCCCAAGCTGGTGAGCAACGCTCTCGTGGCCAAGATGAAGCCCGGCAGCGTGCTGGTGGACATCTCGGTCGACCAGGGCGGCTGCTTCGAGGACTCGAGGCCGACGACGCATGCCGACCCGACGTTCCTCGTGCACGGGTCGCTGTTCTACTGCGTGGCGAACATGCCCGGTGCGGTGCCCAACACGTCGACCTACGCACTGACCAACGCGACCCTCCCGTACGTGCGCTCACTCGCTGCGCTCGGCTGGCGGGCAGCGCTCGCGGCGGATCCGTCGCTGGCGCTCGGACTCAACACCTACGGTGGATCGATCACCAACAGCGCGGTGGCCGCAGCTCACGGGCTCCCATCCACGACGGTGGAGGCGGCGCTCGCTGCCTGAGCGTTGACGTCACCCGGCGTCTGACGCCGTCGTGGGCGTCTGGGCCGTTGTGCGCGTCTGGGCCGTTGTGCGCGTCTGGGCCGTCGTCTGCACGAGCGGCAGCCGCACCCTCGTCGGCTCTCCCTCGGGATGCAGCAGCCAGGCTCGGTCGGGCAGATCGGCGAGCGGCGGAGGCGGCGTGCGACGGCGGCTGATCTGACGGAACTCGACGCTCGCGCACCGGTCGACGAGCACGGGTACCTCCTCCAGCGCGCGCCAGAGCTGCGGGGTCGACGACCAGGTCGGATGATCGACGACCAGCACCAGCGGACGATCGGTCGCTCCCGCGGCGCGCAGGCCACCCTGGCTCAGTCCGTCGATGTCGGTGACCACCAGCGCTCCCGCCTCGGTCAGCTGCATGGCGCGCATCGCGGGTCGATGCGTAATGAGGATCTGCCGGTTCGCGAGCTGATGGGTCGCCGGGTCGACGGGCTCAGACCCGGAACGCTGCGAGGGTCGTGCGATCTGGAGCGGCAGCCCGTCCCAGCTGCCGCCACCCGGGGCCGCCCTGTCGTCGAAGTCCGCAGCCGCGCCGCCCAGCATCAGGTGCTCGTCGCGGGTCGGCATCCTCAGCAGCACGCGGCGCTCCATCCGGCTGACGAGTGCGCGGACCGATGGGGCGAGCGGGGCGGACACCGAGAGCACGATGCGACATCGCCGACTGCCGAGCGACGCAATGAGGCGATCGGTCATCGCCTCCAGGTGGTCGGGGTCGAGCCGGCCGACCACGGCGTCGAAGTCGTCGACGATGAGGGTCGGTGCGTCCTCAGGGCTCGGGTCGTCCGGGCGGGTTGCCCGCTGCCGGTCCGGACCGACGCCGTCGAGTCGCTCGATCGCATCCCACAGCGCTTCGCAGGCGGAGGCGGAGCGTCCGTGGATGGCTGGTCGACGCAGCTGCTGAGCGATGCTGTCGAGAGCGGTGGATCGCCCCGAACCCGGAGCGCCGATGACCACGAGCGATCGCTCAAGGTCGGAGTTCCAGCAGGCGACCGGCTGGTCAAGCAGCTCGGGCCGGTCGGAGACCCCGAGCACGACCGCGCCGAGTGGTCGCGTCGCGCTGAGCGGCCGCTCGAGCAGCGGTTCGAGCGCAATGGAGGTGGCGAGGGGCGGCAGCCAGCCCACCCGGGGCTGCCGGGTGAGCGAGCGATCGCCCGCCCAATGCTGCGCGATGCGCGCGATCTCGGCGTCGAGTCGATCCGGAGCGACCATTGCGACCTGGGCGAGCACGGGCCGCTCCCCGTGGATGCTCACCAGGCAGCGTCCCGGCACCGATCGCGGAAGCTCGGCCGCGGCAGGGCTGCCGATAAGGGCGGTGCTGTCGTCGGCGGCGACCACCCGGAGCGAGACGCGCAGGCCGCAGTTGGCGAGCAAGGAGTCGCGCATGATTCCCGACGGGCGCTGGGTGCAGAGGATCAGATGCATGCCCAGTGAGCGGCCCCGTGCCGCGATGTCGACGAAGACGTCGTGCAGCTCGCCTCGTCCGTCGAGAAGCGCGGCGAACTCGTCGACGATGATGACGAGGCGGCCGAGCCCCGGCGCCTGGTCGATGCTGCGCGCCCGAGCGTCTCGCAGGGCCGCCTCGCGTCGGCGCAGCTCGGCTCGGAGGCTTCGCGCCGCGCGATCGATCATCCGCCCGTCCAGGTCGGTGACGAGTCCGGACACATGCGGCAGGGCGACGAGTGGGTCGAGCGCGCTGCCGCCCTTGAAGTCGAAGAGCAGCATCGCCAGCTCGTCAGGCGAGCTCCTCGCCGCCAGCGCCAGAGCCCAGGAGGTCAGCAGCTCGCTCTTGCCGCTGCCGGTCGTCCCGCCGATCACCGCATGCGGGCCGTCGGACACGAGGTCGACCCGCAAGGGCCCAACGGCGTCCACGAGGAAGGCAGGGCCGCCGGGATGCCGAGGGGACTCCGCGAGGGCGACGTCCAATTCCACGGAGCGTGGCGGATCTCCCGAAGCAGGCATCGATACCCGGTGCCGCGCGAGCTCGGCGGCGAGTTCGGCATGCGAGACCAGGCCGGGACGGATGGCAACAAGGGCGCCGGGGTTCGGGTGGCGGATCACCTCCGCACGATCTGCGGCGTCGATGCGTACGACGACCTCGCAATGACGGAGGAGATCCGCTGCGGATGGAGCCGTGCAGATCCGGGCCGCCAGGGCCTCGGGGGCTGGTTCGGCGCCCCACCACGCGAGCTGCAGGACGATCGCCCGTGCTGCGGCCTCGCGGAGGATGCGAGGGCCGACGACGCCGATGCAGCCGTCGCGGTCGCTCCTCGCGAGGACCGGTGCTCGGTCGACGAGCCCGGCGCGGGCGGCGATGGGCCGATCAGCGTCGTCCAGCGGGTCGAGCTCGATGCCGCTCGGCACATCGCCGTGGCCGAGGACGACGAGGGGAGCATCGGCCGCAGCGGGCCGCGGCCCGCCCAGCATTCCGCGCGGCCCCGGGTGGGCGGCGAGCAGGGCTCGTCGCAGCTCGTCCCGGCGATCGGCGATGTCGCGCTCCAGCCGCTCGAGCGCGGTCGCACGGCGCGCCTGCGCCACCCGGAGGTCACGTCGAGCGACCCGCCGGCCGTCGAGATACGCCCCGACGGCGAGGACCGGCCCCAGCGCAGCGAACGCGAGCAGCAGAGGCGCACGGAGGATCACGGCGAGCGCGATCGAGGCGACCATCGGCAGCAGCGCCCCGAGCAGCGGGAAGCGCGTCGGTGCCCGCTCGGCGACGGGTGGCGGCAGAGCGAGTCGCATCCGAACATCTGAGCCCTCTACCCGTGTGCTCGGGCACCGGAAACCCGCATCTGTGTACAGGTCGGTGTCCGACCTCCCTGTGAGCGACAGCCACTCATCGAGATCGGCCACGCACCTCGACCGACCGCGAAAGGCGAGTTGCCCAGTTCTGCCGCTCAACACGCGTTTCAGGCGGCAGAAGTGGGCAGCTCACCGGAAGGGTGCACCCGAGGGAAGTGGGTCAGCTGACGACGAAGAACTGCTCACCGATCTCCACGCGGCTCCCCCGCGCCACCCTGCTGCGCATGCCCGGCGCGCTGAGGCGCGGCGGCCGATCCGGCTCTCGCACAACGGTGCCGTTGGCCGAGTAGCGATCGCTGATCCAGAACACCCCGCCCTCCTGACCGAACTCGAGATGGGTCTTGGAGATGGAGCGCCCCTGGTCGTTGAGGCTGATGAGCAGGTCGTAGTTCTCCCCCGGCTGCTCCGAGGGGCGTCGACCGATCAGGCCCGTGCCTTCGACCGTGTACGTCTCGCCGGTGCTGAACTGCAGAACGAAGCGGGCGGCCGTCGGCGCCGGGCGCTGGGCGGGCAGCCGAGTCAGCTCGTCCAGCACCTGCCGGAAGGAGGGCTCGGGCGGAACGGTCGCCGGGTCAGGCGCCGGCTCCATGACGACCGGGTCGCCGATGCCACCGGCAGACGAACCGGGCTCGAGATCCAGGGACGAGGTGAATTCCTGGCGCGCTGGCTGCGACGGAGCATCGGACCCACCACCGGACACAGCACTGGGCACCGCACTCAGCTCCGGGGGCATCGAGGCAGTCATCCGAACGGGAGCGGGCGGCATAGGGGCAGGCGGGAGGACAGCCGCGCCCGGCAGAAGCGGCGGCAGGCGACCGTGCAGAGGTTCGGGCAGAGCGGGCACAGGCGGAGGAACCGCGTCGTCGAGCATCGGCGGGCGCGGCGCCACGGCTCCGGTCGTCGGCTGGGCCAATGGAGCCGGCGGGGCGAGCGGGGACGGGAGGCTGACCGGCGCTGCGAGTCCTCCCGGCTCGGGTGCAGAGGTCGACGGCAACGGCCCAGGAACCGGCGGCGCAGGCAAGTCGGAAACGGCCACGGCGGTCGGCGCGGTGCTGGCGATGCCCGGCGTCGGTCCGGTGCTCGCGGCCTCTCGGCGCCGGCCGACGGAAGCGCCGCACTCCGCGCAGAAGGCGGCCCTCGGCGACAGCTCGGCGCCGCAGACCGTGCACGCCCTCACGAGCGCTCCTCGGTGTTCCCGTCGGCACGGTCGCCTGCACGATCATCGGCATCGGCCGGTTCGCCGTAGACGCCGACTTCGTTCTCGGGCTCGTTCTCGGGCTCGATGCCGGGCTCGATCCGGTCCGTGCCAGGGATGCCGGGCGCGCCGAGCGGACGCTCTGCACTCGTCTCCTGGACCTCGTCGGACGACAGCGGAGGCATGGGAGAGGCATCCGGCGCGCCGACCCGCTCGACGGGAGCGAACGACGAACGGCCCACGGGCTCGGCAGATACCCGCAGCACTCCCCCTGCGTCCCCGCGGGAGCCGCCGGGCAACGACGGAAGGGTGGGCAGCGACGGCAGGGTGGGCAGCAGCCGTGCGAGAACCTGCTCCGGCGACTCGCGGTCCCGTCGTCGAGCCGCGAAGGACCGCAGCGAGATCGCCGCGCGCAGACGCTCCCAGCGGGTGCGCCCCTCGCTGAGCGTGCCGCGCAGCTCGCCGACGACGGACCAGATCCGATCGGCCTGCTCCATGCTGGGCGGCTCGGGCGAGAAGGTGACGCGGTCCACGTCGACCGCAAGGGCCGCAGGCACCGGTCCGCCGACCACGTCGGCGAGCTCGCGCCGCGTGGCGTGCGGAAGCGGGTCGTAGCCGTAGTCGATGGCGGTGTCGGCGAACTCGTCCCAGCCCCCCGCGACCCGGAGCACCGGCTCTTCGGCCTGCCGGCGGCGGCGTCGGCGACGCCACTTCGCCGCGATGACGCCGAGGAACGGAGCGACAAGGATGCCCAGGACGGCCGCGGTGACACCGATGATCCGCACGGCGAGCAGCAGGATGGTCAGCCAGAGCGGCTCGACCTCGGTCGGATCGCCCTGGGTGACGTCCGGCGGAGCGGGATCGTCCGTGTCGGTGCGATCCTCGACGGGCGGCTGCACGACGGACTGCGGCCGGGAGATCTGCGTAGGGTCCTCCGCCTGCTGCTCCGGGATCTCACGCACGGCGGGGTTCGGATCGATCGCCACCCATCCTTCGCCGCCCGTGTTGACCTCGATCCATGCGGACAGGTCCGACCCGGTCACGTCCACGGCGGCGGAGCCGGTTGGATCGGACCCCTCCGGTGCGATGAAGCCCATCACCACTCGGGCGGGGAAGCCGAGCGAGCGCGCCATCAGGGCGGCGGTCACCGCGTACTGCTCGGCGTCGCCCAGCATCGGCTGGGATGCGAGCAGTTCGGTGATCCGATCCGCGCTGTGCCCGGACCGGCTGAACGGCTCGTCGCCGACTCCGTGGCTCACGTAGCCGTTGGCCTTGAGCGCGGAGATCATCGCCACGAGGCTCGCTCCCGGGGTGTCCGCTCCTCCGACATACTCCGTCAGGGTATCCGCAACGCCGTCGGGCAGCTCCCCGAGCGGTGGGAGCGGAGCGGAGCCGGGGACGAGCTGCGCGAGCGCGGCGTCGTCGAGCCGGGCGGGGATGAGTGCGTCGAGGGTGTAGCTGTCGCCCGACTCGAGCTGCGCCGTGGCGGCCGCAGTGCCGCTCGACGCGTTGTAGTAGAAGGAGTCCTGCAGTTCGGGACCGCGCGAGCCGCCGAACGCGATCGTCTCGAGCGAGCCGGCGTCGGGCACCCAGACGCCGGAGTAGCCGTCGATGGTGATGGACAGGTTCGCCTGGCGTCCGCTGCCCGTCGGCTCGATCTCGTACGGGACACGGCTGAACGTCCCGGATGCGCTCGGACCCGAGGCGCCGCCGACCGAATAGACGACCCCGTCGTAGTCGTCGAGAGTGGCGATGCGGAGCAGCTCACCGGCCTCGAGACCTGAGACGGTCAGCATCGGCGCCTCGGCACGGTCGCTCTGGAAGTAGCGGCGGAACGAGGACAGGGGGCTGGCGTAGTCGTTGGGGTCGAACGGGACCTCCACCGTGCTGCGCAGCACTGCTCGATCCCGGGTCACGGGCGCGAACGTCTGCGCCACCACGGCACCGCCCACTGCGAGCGCGAGGATGACGACGGCCCCGATGACGCTTCGCAGCCCGGCGGATCGCCGATCCCCTCCGTGCTCGACCCGGGTTCCGGTCTGCTCGGCCAGATGCGCGAGGGCGGCGGCGCGGCGGCGGGCGCGGAACCAGATGAGGTACACGAGCAGGGTCGCGAGGAGCCCGAGCGCGATGGGGAGCGGCCAGGTGGCGAAGGTAGGTCCGAAGAGGATGCCGGCCAGGAAGAGGGCGATGGGAGGGATGGCGCCCAGCTCGCCGAAGCGCGCACGCAGGCCGACGCTGATCGCCGTCACCGTCACGACGAGGGTCGAGAGGAATGCGGGGATGAGAAGGGTCTGGTAGCTGCCGACCGGCAGCGAGATGGTGAGCAGCTGCTTCCAGGAGAGCGCGCTGCCCGCGACCAGGTCGCCGAGCCCCCGCACGGTGGGCAGCACGCCGAACGCGGCGGCCCCCGGCACGGCGGCGGGCACCCCGAGGAGCAGGTACGCGACGATCGTGGCCGCGCCGACGGCCCAGCCCGGCGACCGGCGGTAGGCACCCAGCACTCCGATCGCGGTGCCGGCGGCCAGAGCGATGCCGACGGCGACGAGCAGCGCGCCGCTGCGGTGGATCGGCCAGAAGCCAGCCGCGGCGATGGCCACGGCGAGATCGAGCAGCAGCGCGGCGATGAGGACGAACCGCACCGGGAGGCGGCGCCCGCGCTGCGACCGCGCCCTGGCCGCCGCATCGGCGGTGACGTCCGTGCTCATGCTCGTGCTCATCTGGTCGATGCTCACTAGGCCGCCTGCGATCGGGCCAGGGACTTCTGCAGATCCTCCAGATAGCCGATGGTCAGCACGGTGAGGTCGCTCACCCGGCGCAGGCTCGGGGTGTACCCGGGATCGCAGAGCACCGCGATCACCTCGACTCCCGAGGGGAATGCGGATGAGACCGCGCGCAGCTGCAAGGGAGTGGCCGTCGAGCCGAGCACGACGAACGCGACGGAGGTGCCCGCGACCTGCTCGGCCGCGACGCGGGCGAGGTCGACGACGCCGAGCGCGGCGGTGGCGCGATCGATCACGGCGAGCTCGTCGAGCAGCCGGGTGCGGGTGATGGTGCTCAGCGAGCGCACCGCGAAGGTCTTCCGCTTGGCGAACTCGGGCGTGCGCTCGCTGACCACGACGGAGACCGTGCGGGCGTCGCGGATGGCACGCACCCCCAGCGATCCCGCCACGCTCACGGCGAGCTCGAACTGCTCGTCGTCGGCGTAGTCGTCGCCGGCCAGGCTGAGCGCGACCATCAGGTGGCTGCGGCGGGTCTCCTCGAACTGCTTGACCATGTAGACGCCGGTCTTCGCGGTCGACTTCCAGTGGATCCAGCGGCGGTCGTCGCCGAGCTGATAGTCGCGCAGGGCGTTGAAGGCGACGTCCGACGAGGTCAGGTCCCGGGTGGCCTGGCCCTCCAGGTCGCGGACGAAGCCCGTGCTCGTGGACGGGATGGACACCGTCTGCGGATGGACGAACAGCTCGATCGAGCCCGGCCAGATGTGCTCACGGCGCACCAGTCCGATCGGATCGGCCCGCACGCTGCGGACGGGTCCGATGGTGATGAGCCCGCGACGCGTGGTGGGCACCACGAAGACGTCGTCGATCGTCGCTCCGGGGGCGATCGAGGGCAGCGGGAACTCCAGCAGACCCCGTCCGACCGGGATCTCGAGGGTCGTGCCGAGCAGCCGCCGTCGGGTCGGGTTGACGGCCGTGATGCCGCCGACCGCCCGGTCTCCCACCACGACGCGAGGATGCGCCATGGTCAGCTCGATCCCTTGGGAATGACCGCCGATGAGGAACAGCGACGCGACCACGATGATGACCGCTCCCGCCCAGGCCACGGCGGCGAGCTCCGCCCAGCCGAAGCCGTAGCCGACGAGGAAGGCGACGACGACGACGCTCAGCATCGTCCAGCCGAGCGGCGTGACGACCGCGGACACCTGCCGGGCGGCACGGAGGGCTGCCCCGCTGACCGCCCTCCAGAGTCGGACCAGGGTGATCAGCGCGTCCGCGCCGAGGCCGGTGCGGGTGCCGACCAGGCGGGTGCGCTCATTGCGCAGTCCCTCGGTCGCGGCGGGGCCGACGATGTCGGCGCGCAGCTGCGTGGTGCTCGACGGGATGCCGGCCGCCCGGGAGCGCGTGCCGGTCATCCGCAGACCGGTCCGCGTGGACGCCGAGCCAGCACCACGTTCTGCGGCTGCGCCGCGTCCGAGCCTCCGCTTGGACGCGGGCCGCCGTGGGTCGGGCAGTCGGGAGTCGGGCAGGGTCACACGGACTGCCGTTCGCTCGGCGGCGGCACCTCGATGAGCAGTTGAGCCATCACGCTCGACGCGGTCACTCCGTCGAACTCCGCCTCGGGCTCGAGCAGCAGCCGGTGCGCGAGGACAGGCTCGGTCAGGGCCTTCACGTCGTCGGGGATGACATAGTGCCGGTTGTTCGACGCGGCGAAGGTCTTGGCGGTCCTCAGCAGGGCGATGGCCGCGCGGACGCTGCCGCCGAGCCGCACCTCGCTGGCGCTGCGGGTGGCCTCGACGATGCGCGAGACGTAGTCCGCGATCGACGGGTCGACATGGACCGTCCGCGCGAGCTGGGACATGTCGACGATGACGTCGGCCGGAACGATCGCGGGAACGACGGTCTCGTGCGACCGCACGATCGACCCTTCGAGGATCCGCAGGGTCGCCGCATGGTCGGGATAGCCGATGGAGGTCTTCATGATGAAGCGGTCGAGCTGCGCCTCGGGCAGTCGGTAGGTGCCCGCCTGCTCGATGGGGTTCTGGGTGGCGATGACCATGAACGGGGCGCCGGCCATGTGCCGGATGCCGTCGACGGTGACCGATCCCTCCTCCATCACCTCGAGCAGGGCGGACTGGGTCTTCGGGCTCGCCCGGTTGATCTCGTCGGCGAGCACGATGTTCGCGAACACCGGACCCTGGTGGAACTCGAAGTCGCCGGTCCGCTGGTCGTAGATGCTGACGCCCGTGATGTCTCCGGGCAGCAGGTCGGGCGTGAACTGCACGCGGCTGGCGGAGCCCTGGACGCTCTGCGCGATGGCGCGGGCGAGCGAGGTCTTGCCCGTGCCCGGGAAGTCCTCGAGCAGGAGATGGCCCTCGGACAGCATGGCGGTGAAGGCCAGCCGGATGACGTGGTTCTTGCCCAGAAGCACCTGCTCGACGTTCGCGCAGAGACGGTTGAAGACCTCGCTGAACCAGGACGCCTGCTCCGGTGTCATCGTCATCTGCTGGGCCTCTCGGTGCTGTCAGTTCGGTGCTGTGCGGGTGCTGCTGTCCTGCGGGTTCTGTCCGAGCTCCGCGCGGCCGGGCGCTCAGCCCGTGAACGCCCCGAGTCGGACGGGCCCCGTGAAGGTCCCCGCCGCTGTCGTCACCCTCACATGGAATGAGGCGACGAGCCCCGCGTCGCAGCTGCCCGACTGCGGCATGGCCGTCCACGTCGCGTCCCCGTCGCAGCTGTACTCCACGGCAGAGTATCCGCTTCCCGCCGGAGCCGCCGTCCAACTCCACGTGCCGCCGACGATGTCGGGGCTGAACTGCAGGCCCGTGACAGCCGTGTCGACCGCCGTGAACGGCGCGGTCGGGCCGGACCACGGCGAGCAGAGGGTCTTCTCCGGCCAGCTCTCGCAGACCTGCACGGAGATCTGGGTCGGCTCCCCCGCGGTGATGCCGCTGGTGAGCAGGCTGCCGAGCGAGGTGCGGTACGCCGTCGCGTCGGCGCCGACCCGGTAGTAGTACGCGACGCTCGGTCCGCCGCCGCCCGTCGCGTAGCCGACAGAGTCGAGGCGCTCGCTGAAGGTGGTGTCGCCGCTCGAGAACGGTCCGCTGATGCCCACTGCTGTCGGCGCCGACGGGGCCTTGCGGGTGACGGCGGTGATCTCGCCGCTGGTGCTGCAGCCCTGCCCGTTGTAGGCGTAGACGACGAACGTGTAGCGCTGATTGGTCGGCACGCTGAAGGTCGCGGTCGTCGCCGTCCCCACATGCTGGAACGTGGCGCTGGCGGCCGGCACGCTCAGGTCGGTGCCGCGTCCGCCGTCGTCGGTGGCCGAGCAGACGGGCGGGGTCCCCGTGTACATGGCGGCGAAGTACTCGCCGATCCCCGCCCCGTTGCCGTCGAAGGTGCCCGCCCAGTCCACGGTCACCGTCCCGTTGCCGCCGCCGGAGTCGACGACGCTCGCGCTCGGCGTGCCGACCGCCGACGGCGAGCCCGCCGGGGTGCCGCTGCCTCCTGCGCTGTTCCAGGAGGTGAGCCCGCCGAAGGAGCCGTTGCGCGCGCTCACGCTGTACGCGACCGCGGCGCCGTTGCCGATCGACGAGTTCCGGACATCCAGGGAGTAGCTCGTGCCGACCGGATCGTCGGAGGGCACCGTCAGGGTTCCGCTGAAGCCGGCCACCGTGACCGTGTAATAGGTGATCGCCGAGCCGCCGGTCTCGTTCGGCTTGTTCCAGAACACCCGGAGTCCGTGATCGAGAGCCCGCGATGAGAGCCCGACGGGCGCGGCGGGCACGACATCCGACCAGACTCCGTCGGCCAGGCGCACCTCGGCCGACGAGCCGACGGAGTTGCGTGCCACGACGCCGATCTGGACCTCATTGCTCGATCCGTTGCCGGGCGTGCCGACGGTGCAGGTGGTCGACTGGCAGGTGGTGGTCGAGATCCTGCGTCCGTCGGTGTCGTACGTGGAGATGTCGTAGCCGAGGATCTGCGAGTTGTTGGCCGCGCCGGGATTGAAGCTCACCGTGATCGCTCGGTCGGCGAATGCGGTGGCCCGCAGGTTGGACACGGCGACAGGAGCGTCCTGGACCGAGACGGTCACGGTGCCCCACGCGGCCCGCGACTGCTCCCCCGTCGCGTCGAGCACCTCGTACTGGAGGGTGACGTCCTGCGGCTCCGCGCTGTCGGAGACGCGGATGGTGAGGCTGGCGCGATCGGTGCTCGGGGTGATCGAGATGCCGTCGGGCAGCGATGCGGAGCTGGTCCCGCGGACAGCGCCGACCACCAGGGGCTGGCCGGGGAACGGGTTGGTGGCCTGGTCGTTGGCGAGCACGTCCACGACCGTCGTCGTGCCGCGTCGCACGACCGCCGTGTCCGGCGCAGGGCTCGCCAGCGGCTTGGTGGAGGCCACCACGTCGAGCTCGATGCGGCCAGACTCGCCGTCATTGGTGTCGTCGCTGACTCCGACCACCACCGATCCGACGGTGCCCACCTCTGCGGACGGCGCCACGGCGATGGTCAGCCGCTGACCGGTCAGGGACAGGGTGAAGCCATCAGGCTGACCACCGGTCAGCAGGTAGGTCAGCTGATCGGTGTCATCCGGGTACGGATAGGTGGTGAGCTTGGTGAGATCGAGGGTGCGGGTGCTGCCCGGCTCGACCTCGAGGATGCCGCCGTCGAACGAGGGCGGCTGGTTCTCGCGGGGCTGAACCGTGATCGGCAGCACCAGGGTGGCGACCCGGCCGTTCGGATCGGCGGCCGACGAGCCGTCGGTCACCTCGAAGGAGATCGAGGCGGGGCCGAAGTAGTCGCTCGCGCTGCGGAAGCGCAGCGTCGACCCGTCGACCACCAGCGACGAGCCGTCGGAGTGGGTCGCGCGGACGGTGCTCGAGTCGGTGAGCAGCACCGCGCCGTCGCCGACCGCGACGACGTAGTCCTCGAGCGGGATGGTGAGCGCCTCGCCGCTCACGACGGTCAGCCGCGGCGCGGACTTGCGCAGCTGCGGCAGGGCGTCGTTGAAGCCGGGGACCCGGATGAAGCCCGTGGCGTTCACCGACGCATCATCCGGGTGACTCACGGTGAACGGGATGATCTGAGCGGTGTCCTCGATGGTCACGCGGATCCGCTTGCCGGCAGTGACCTGCGCGCTGTCCGAGTAGCCGGGGACCAGGTCGAGGTCGAGCAGGTTCGACGACCCTTCGGCGAAGAAGACGCCGTCGAGCACGTTCACATCCACGGTCTGCCGGCCGAGGATGTCGCTCAGTCCGAGCACGGTGTCGCTGACGATGGGCCGGGCGAGCGGCGCGTCGGACGCCACGGTCACCGTGATGAAGTTGGAGCTGACGCCGCCCGTCGCGTTCTCGATCGTGTAGACGAAGCCGTATCGCCCCGGAGTGCTGGGCGCCGTGACGACCACGACATCGCCGTCGATGACACCGCTCGCCCCGTCGGTGGTGGCCTCGAGGTCGATGATCGAGAGCGCAGCGCCGTCCGGATCGGAGTCGTTGGCGAGCACCTGGACGGCGACGGCGCGGCCCGGCTGCACGGTGACCTCGTCGGGCACCGCGATCGGATTGCGCACCCCATCGGCTCGCGCGCTGATGCCGACGCGGACGGTGCCGTTCGCCTGGGCGCCGAGCGCGTCGATCACCCGGTAGGTGAAGGTGTCGGTGCCGGCCGAGTACTCGCCCGCCTCGTACTCCAGCCAGTCGTCGCCGATCTCGGTGACGGCGCCCTTCTCCGGGTTGGACTGCTGGCCGAGCAGCTGCACGGAGTCGCCGTCGGGGTCGATGCCCGACAGGTCGATCGGGATCCGCACCGTCTGACCGGCGAGCACCCGAGCGGTGATGGTGGGAGGAACGGGCGGATTGTTGGAGGCCACGTCGGCCTCGCGCACGGCGATCGAGACCTGCGCGGTCGCCCACTGCCCGTCGGGTCCGTTGACCCGGTACACCGCGGTGTAGTTGCCCGGCTCGTCGGGCGCGAGGTAGCGGAGGCGGTTCTGCGAGGCGAAGAGCAGGCCCGCGCCGGCCGGGAGGGCCTCGATGAGATCGGGGGCGAGGCTCAGCTCCTCGCCGTCGGGCTGCTCGTCGTTGGCGAGGACGGGGATGTCGACCGTGTCGCCCACTCGCACCGAGATCTGGTCGGGCACCGCGATCGGCGGCTGGGTCCGATCGGGCTGGGGGATCTCGACGACGGTCACCGTGCCGCGGGCCTCGGCGAGGCCGTTGGACAGGGTGTAGCCGAAATCGACCGACCCGTTGTCGAGAGGACGGGTGAGGGTGATCCGCAGCAGTCGCTGCTCGAGGATCTCGATCCGCACCCCGGTGTCGCCGGAGATGTCGTCGACGTCGGTGACGAGCAGCACGCCGCCGGCCGGATCGACGTCGGTGGCCAGCACGTCGACGTCGGCCGTGCTCTGCTCGCGCACGAATGCGGTGTGCTGCACGGCGATCGGGGTGCCGTTGGCATCCGGCGGCGCGGACACCTCGACGCGCAGAGCGCCGGTGGCCGTCACCGTGCCGTCGGTCACCGTGTAGTCGAGGTAGTGCGTGCCGACGGACGAGCTGCGAACGCGGAACGTGCCGCCGTCGTAGTCGGGCTCGATGGTGACGTCGACCTTGTCGGGGACGTTGGTGAGGCGGATCGTGCCGCTGCCGCCCCGCACATGCACCAGTGGGCTGACCTCGACCTCCTGGCCGGCGTAGGCCTGGACGATGAACGGCTCGGCGATGATCGGGACCTGGCCCGGCTCCTTGACCGTGACGGCGAGCGATCCCGCGCCGTCGAGCCGTCCGTCTGAGACGACGAGCGGGACGTCCTTGGTGTCGGCGGACGCGCCCGCGTCGACCACGACGACGTCGCCACCCGGCTTGTAGGTCACGGTGTCAGGCGCTCCGATGGACGCGCTGGTCAGGAAGAACGCATCCCCGTCGGGGTCGTACCAGTCGCCGAGGACGGAGGTCGTCACCCGTCCGCCGGCGGCCACCGTGGCGAGACTGCGCCGCGACTGCACGGGAGCGGAGTTCTCCTCGTCGCCGCGGACCGTCACCGTGACCGTCGCGTCGGCCGAGCCTCCCCGGCCGTCGGTGACGGTGTAGCCGAAGCTCAGCTGGCCCTGCGCGCCGGCGGCCAGGTTGATCAGCACCTGCTGGCCGTCGCTGACCAAGTCGAGCGTGCCCTGGTCCTCGGGGATGCCCGTGAGCTCGCTGATCGCGAGGACGTCCCCGTTCGCGTCGTAGTCGTTGAGCAGCACCGGGAGCACGCTGCTGCGGCCGGGACGGGCGCCGAAGTCGTCGTTCACGGCGACGGGCGGCTCCTGGGTCTTCTCGTAGACCGGCGGGGTGTCGTCCGAGTTCTCGGCGACGACCTCGCTGTCCGTGGCCCGGGTCAGCAGCTGATCCCAGTTGTCGATGAGCGCGCCAGTGCTCTGCACGGTCCAGGTCGCGCCGCTGCGGGTGTCGTTGAGCACGACCTGGTCGCCGTTCGCGGCGAAGGTGAGCACCGCGTTGCTGGGCATGCCCTCCACGGTGGTCAGCCGGCCGCCCTCGCCGGTCGGATCGGATCCGCCGAGGCAGCGGGTCCACACGCTGCCGTCGGTCCACCCCGCGTAGGCGCAGCCGGCGCGGACGAGGGGCTGCGCGGCGATGGCGGCCGTGCCGGTGGAGACGGCGGCCGGCACGACGACGCTTGCCGTGCCCCCGCCGATCGGCACGGAGACCAGGCCGGCGGAGGACCCGATGTAGAGGTGCCCCGCGCCCTCGCGACCCGCCTCCGTCCGGGTGACCGGCGCCTGGAGGACGGGTGCGTCGTTCGAGCCGATGACCCCCGTGAGGTCCACGGTCGAGTCGGCGAGGTGCAGGATGCGCGTGGTCTCGTCGAGCAGCGCCCACTCCCCGGCCACCGAGGTCAGCGAATAGCTGTCGTCGGTGGGCAACGAGAGCTCCACCGTCTGGGTGACGACGTCGCCGGTGGCGGCATCCACCCTGAAGAGCTCCCCCGTGCCCGGGTTGAAGGCGAAGAAGGTGCCATCCGACTCCATCGAGGAGACGGAGTCTGCCCCGAGGTTGAGATCGGGGGCGGTCTGCGCGTCGAAGCCGTCGAGCGAGCTGACCGGCAGGATCCAGACGTCGCCGGTGCCGCGCGCGTGGATCACCGCGCGGCCGTCCTCCACCTGGGCGCCGGTCGTGTAGATCGCGGTGTCCTCGGGCGGCACGGGAACCGTGCGATCCACCGTCGACGTCGCGGTGTCGATGATGTCGACGGTGCTGTTGCTGCTGTCGA
>NZ_SSSM01000003.1 GCF_004801885.1 Naasia lichenicola
ACGTCGCGGTGTCGATGATGTCGACGGTGCTGTTGCTGCTGTCGAACAGCAGCACGTCCTGTCCGTGCTGCACGACCTGAAGACTGCTGCTCGCCGTGGTGACGACGGCGTTGAGCTCGCCGATGGCCGGGTTCGCACGGCCGATCGCCTGCTTCGAGCCGTTCGTGACCCAGACCGATCCGTCCGTGAGGTCGACGCGCTGCGCGGTGTACCCGGCGGACACCACCGCGATCGTGGCCACCAGGCCGACGATGACCAGGCCACCGATGAGGGAGACGAGGAGGGACCCGTGTCGGCGCACCCAGCCCGGGGACGCGGTTCCCCGTCGATTCGAGAGTCGAGCCACGGACTACGCGTCCACGCACTTCTCGTTGCTGTACTCGCCCAGGTCGCCGTCGCGGTTGACCCGCACGCGGATGCAGATGTGCTCCCCGGCGCTCGCCGGCACGCTGAACGTGCTCGACTTCTGGGAGCTCGTGCCGTCGTCGGTCGCGACGTCGTAGCTGTCGCCGGTGCGCAGGCCGGGATCCTTCCAGCTGAAGTCGACCATGCCGTCGCTGACGACCGCGCTGATGTCGCTGACCCTCGGGATCTGCGCGGAGTCGCGCAGCAGGACAGTGGCAGCGGTCGCGCCGAACGCGATCACGAGCACTGCCGTGCCGACGATGCCCCAGCCGAGCATCGACATCCGTCGGGGCGCGCTGGGAACGACGACCGATGCGGCGGCCGGCTCGCTCGACCTGGTCCTCGCGGGTCGCACGCCGACGAGGACGGACCCGGACTGCTCGACCGAGCGGCTGCGACGACGGCGGCGGCCGGTGTCCGCCGGCGCGGTGACGAGGCCGCGGATGCGGGTGCGATCCTCGAGGTCGGCCACGGTGGCGAGCGCCCAGTCGTCCATCGCGACCTCGAGGGGTGTCTGCGGCACGCCCAGCTCGGTCTCGACGGACTGGAGCTCGCGGATCAGCTCGAGCACCGACCGCGGCCGGTTCTCGGGACGCTTGGACATGGCGCGCTGGAGGATCAGCTCCAGCCGCGGCGGCACGTCGGCCCGGCCGATCGGCTCGGGCTTGGCGCGATTGATCCGGGCGATCAGGTCGGCGGACTTGTTGGAGTCGCCGGGCACCTCGAACGGCGATCGGCCTGCGAGCAGGCTGTAGACGGTGGCCGCCATCGACCACACCTCGCTGGAGATGCTGCCGGCCGTCTCGTCCATCAGCACTTCGGGCGCCGACCACGGGATGGACAGGCCGACGGACTCCGTCTGCTCGGACTCGGCCAGGGTGGCGGCGATGCCGAAGTCGGAGAGCACCGGGTGGCCGTAGGCGGTCGTGAGGATGTTGGTCGGCTTGATGTCGCGGTGCAGGACGCCGGCTCGATGGGCGGTCTCGATCGCGCTGGCGATCTTGATGCCGATGTGCAGGACCTCGGCGACGGGCAGCTGATCCTTGCGGTAGCGCTCGCTGAGCACGGCCGAGCAGAGCTCCATCACGAGGTACGGCCGGCCGTCGGCCGAGACGCTGGCCTGGTAGACGGTGAGGATCGACGGGTGCGTGCTGAGCTGCGCCATGAGGTTGGCCTCGGCCTGGAACATCTGGCGCACGTGGTCGTTGACGACCTCGGACAGCATGACCTTGACAGCGACCTGGCGACGCGGCATGTTCTGTTCGTAGAGGAACACGTCGGCGAATCCGCCCGAGCCGAGGGCGCGCACATAGCTGAACCCCGGGAGGTTCGGTGGGGTGGATGGCAGGCGCCTGGCCATGTCACCCCCCTCGACGCACCGGGTGCCGGTGGTCACGGCACGGGCGGCCGTGGACAGGCCGCGCTGATGGTCCGATTCTAAGCGGGACCCCTGTATCTCAGACGTCAAGGCAACCCCCGCGTGTCCCCAGTCCGGGGTACAGCTCAGGTTGAAGGTGAGGCCGACTCACCGGTCGGGACCGCGCAGACCCTTCGGCCGGCGCCGAACCTACGAGTGGCGGCCGGTGCCCCGTCGGGGGACGGTCTGGTCCAGGTCGAACTCGCCGCTGGCCGCGAGCACGTCGATCACCACGACCGTCACGTTGTCGCGGCCGCCGCGCACCAGGGCGGCGTCGACCAGCGCGTGCGCCGTGTCGCGCGCGTTGCGGCCCGCCACCAGATGCGAGCGGATGTCCTCATCCGTCAGCTCCTTGGTGAGCCCGTCGGAGCAGAGCAGCAGGCGCAGACCCTCGGTGGCGGGGATCATCCAGAAGTCCGGCGCGGGCAGCTCGTTGAACCCGATCGCCCGCGTGATGACGTTGCTGTCCGGGTGGTTCTCGGCCTGCTCCTTGGAGATCGCGCCCGCGTCGACCAGCTCCTGGACCACCGAGTGGTCCACCGTGATCTGCTCGAAGAGGCGCCCGCGCAGCTGGTACACCCGGGAGTCGCCGATGTTGAACACCGCCCAGTACGGATCGCTGCCGACCAGGGTGAGCGCGGCTCCGGTGACGGTGGTCCCCGTGCCGAGCGTCGACTTGCCGGAGACCCGGCCGATGTCCTGCGCGGCCGTCACCAGCGCGTGCTCGACGACGTCGGGATCGATGAAGTCCGTCTCGATGACCTCCGCGAGCCGGGTGACGACCGCAGCACTGGCGATGTCGCCTGCGGAGTGCCCGCCCATCCCGTCGGCCACGGCGAAGACCGGATTCTGCGCGACGAAGCTGTCCTCGTTGACCGCCCGCTTGCGTCCGACGTTGGTCACGGCGGACCAGCCCAGCGTCAGCTCCACGTCGGGTCGCCGGGGGACGTGGAACGTGTGGCCCGAGTTGCTTCGACCGATCTGCGTCACTCCGTCCCTCCCCTTCCGCGCATCTTCGCTGTCGCCTTCATGCCGCCGAGCCGATCGGGTGCGAGGCGCAGCCGATACCCGACAGCACGACGCCGATCCGATGCGATCGAGAACGAGGATCGCTCGGATCCGAGCCGTTCGATCGATCCGTTCGGGTCGGAGTCGCTCATCGGATCGGCAGGATCTCGATGACGTTGCCGTCGCCGATGTCGACCAGCGTGCCCGGAACCACGACGACCGACTCGCCCTGGCGCAATTTTAGGTGGGTGGAGCCCGGCTGCGAAACGAACGTGCCGTTCGTCGAGCGCATATCGGTGACCACGACGGTCGCGCCGTCCTGCCGGACCTCGAGATGGGTGCTGCTGACCTCCATCGAGGGCGACGGCACCTTGAGCAGACGCGGCATGGTGCCCGTGACGATGCGCGGGCTGCTCGGCTTGCGGCCGATGTAGACCGGGGTGTCCAGCTGGTAGACCTGCCCGTTGCCGATCCGGAACGAGTAGTGGCCGATCGAGGCGGCACCGCCACCGGGAGCGAAGCGGGGATCGGAGTCGACCCGCGACGGCGACCAGGCCTTCAGCGGCGGAGTGTCGGCGCGGTGCCGGCGTCGCGACGAGACGATCGTGTCGCCGATCTCGGCGCCGGTGCCCTGACCGGCCGAGTCGAGCTCTGCAGCGCGCTCGCCGATCGTCCACTTGCCGCCCAGCCCCTTGACCGTGTCGTCGAGGGAGGCCGTGTCGCTCTGCGCGAATGGATCGGGCGCGCTCGCGAGGCCCGCGGGACGTGCCGAGCGCGGCATCGGCGGCAGGGGCGGCAGCGCCTTCGCGCTGGAGGAGATGGGAGCCGGAATGGCGGGAAGGGGCGTCGTGATGGGCGTGCGGTGCGAGCCCGGCGCCACCGCCAGCTTCTGGACCGGGATGGAACCGGTGATCGGCGCCGACGGCTGATGGACGACGGCAGGCGCCTCGGATCGACCCTCGCCCCGGGGGCGGGCGGGCGCGGGCACTCCCGGCGACTCTCCGACTCCGAGCGGGCTCCAGGCGAGCCAGGGAGCGCGGATGATGCCGCTGACCAGCGGAAGGTCGGTGGAGGACGGACCGGCCTCGATTCCGGCCTGCCGGTCGGACGAGCCGAGCGCCATGCCGGTGACGCGGTCGAACTCGGCGAGGTACCACGGCTGCATGTTGCGCGAGTCGATCCGTCGCGTGCCGCTGCGGGCCTGCACGTCGACGCTTCCCGTTCCGCGGACCACCACCGTCATCCGGCTGCCGAGGACGACGACGGCGAAGGCGCCGACCGCATCGGCCCCACGCGTGGGAATGGCGGCGACCACGGATTCGACCGAGGCGTCGGGCGCGCTCGCGAGCTTCCAGAGCCGCACGACCGTCGGCAGCGGGGTTCCCGGCTCGAAGCCGGCTAGGACATCGCCGGTCGCGAAGAACAGCCAGTCGGCGGAGCCGCCGGCATCGGAGGCGGGTGGGTAGAACGCATGCCCGGGGGTTGCCAAGGTGCTCCTCCCCCGGACCGGTCCCCGTCAGCTGGCTCGAACCGTGCCCTTCACGGCGAGCGGACGCGGTGGGCAGGCGTGCTGCACCTGCGCCCCCGCTTGCTCGGAAGGTCCTCTCGGAGCCTCCCTCTGCAGAGGCGAGTCTATCCCGGCGGGGTGCCGCACGGGGGTGATCCGCACGGCCGGGTCGGCGCATGCGCCGCCTCCGCCCCGGACATCGAGAAGGGCTGGAATCGACACCGCATTCCACCGATTCCGCATCTTTCGCGCGCCTGGAACACGGATCCGCTTGATCGGGCCATGACCGGCTGACAGAATCGACGAGTGATCGAGCCGAGAAGGTCGAACGCGGCCAGGCCGCCCGGACTGGACTCCGTCTCCAAGGCCATCATCGAGCAGCTGCAGGCCGACGGCCGCCGCTCCTACGCCGAGATCGGCAAGGTGGTCGGCCTCTCCGAGGCCGCCGTGCGTCAGCGGGTGCAGAAGCTGACCGACTCCGGCGTGATGCAGATCGTGGCCGTGACCGACCCGATGCAGCTCGGCTTCTACCGCCAGGCGATGATCGGGATCCGGGTCAGCGGCGACACCCGCACGGTCGCCGACAAGCTCGCGAGCCTTCCGTCCGTCGACTACGTCGTGCTCACGGCCGGCAACTTCGACATCCTCGCGGAGGTCATCTGCGAGAACGACGACGAGCTCATCAACCTGCTGAACTCCGAGATCCGCACACTTCCAGGCGTCGCCTCGACCGAGACGTTCGTCTACCTCCGACTGCACAAGCAGCTCTACGACTGGGGAACCCGATGACCACGACAGAACAGCCCGTCACGTCCTTCGACACCGGCGGCACAGGCGCGGACACCGCGGCGCTCGACACCGCGCTGGCGGCGAGGTTCGACGAGGCGGACCTGCAGAAGAAGGCGAAGGACCACCTCTGGATGCACTTCTCCCGTCAGTCGACGGTCGAGTCGTCCGGGGTCCCCATCATCGTCAAGGGCGAGGGCCACACGATCTGGGACTCGAAGGGCAAGAGCTACCTCGACGGCCTCTCCGGCCTCTTCGTGGTCAATGCCGGTCACGGCCGTCGGCGCCTCGCGGAGGTCGCCGCGAAGCAGGCCGAGGAGCTCGCCTTCTTCCCGATCTGGTCCTACGCGCATCCCAGCGCGATCGAGCTCGCGGATCGCCTGGCCGACCTCGCGCCCGGCCAGCTCAACCGCGTCTTCTTCTCGACCGGCGGCGGCGAGGCCGTCGAGACCGCATTCAAGCTCGCCAAGTACTACTGGAAGCTGCAGGGCCGCCCCACCAAGCACAAGGTCATCTCCCGCTCGATCGCCTACCACGGCACCCCGCAGGGCGCCCTCGCCATCACGGGCATCCCCGCCATGAAGGCGATGTTCGAGCCCGTCACACCCGGCGGCTTCCGGGTGCCGAACACCAACTACTACCGGTCCGAGGAGATGGGCTTCGTCTCGAGCACGCCTGAGGGCCCCGCCCGCGAGCGCGAGTTCGGGCTGTGGGCGGCGAACCGGATCGAGGAGATGATCCAGTTCGAGGGTCCCGAGACTGTCGCGGCGGTGTTCCTCGAGCCGGTCCAGAACTCGGGCGGGTGCTTCCCGCCACCCGCGGGCTACTTCGAGCGCGTGCGCGAGATCTGCGACCAGTACGACGTGCTGCTCGTCTCCGACGAGGTCATCTGCGCATTCGGCCGCATCGGACGCTACTTCGCCTGCGACGCCTACGGCTACGAGCCCGACATGATCACCTGCGCGAAGGCGATGACGAGCGGCTATTCACCGATCGGGGCCACGATCGTGAGCGAGAAGATCTACGAGCCGTTCAAGCACGGCGACACCGCGTTCTACCACGGCTACACATTCGCCGGTCACCCGGTCTCGTCGGCAGTGGCCCTCGCGAACCTCGACATCTTCGAGGAGGAGGGCCTCGTCGAGCGGGTGCGCGAGAAGAGCCCGATCTTCCGATCGACCCTGGAGAAGCTGAAGGACCTGCCCATCGTCGGCGACGTGCGCGGAGACGGCTACTTCTTCGGCATCGAGCTGGTCAAGGACAAGGCGACCAAGGAGACCTTCGACGACGCCGAGTCCGAGCGCCTGCTGCGCGGGTTCCTGTCCAAGGCGCTCTTCGACGCGGGCCTGTACTGCCGCGCCGACGACCGCGGCGACCCGGTGATCCAGCTCGCTCCCCCGCTGACCATCGGCGAGACCGAGTTCGATCAGATCGAGAACATCCTCCGCGGCGTCCTCAGCGAGGCCTGGACGCGCCTCTAGCTCTCCGCATCACCTGCGGGGCGGCCGTCCTGAGAGACGGCGCCCGGTCGAGTTCACTGTCGAACTGCCCAGTTCTGTCGCCTGCGATCTCGATCGAGCGGCAGAACTGGGCAGTTCGCTGCACTGCTTCTGCACCTTGAGCGAAATGGATGTGCTGTGGGTTCTTCCACTTTGGGTTCTGACACACGGGGTTCCGACACACGGGGTTCCGACGGCAAGCGGCCCTACCGCGAGACGAGCTTCTGGCTCGACTCCCTCGTGGAGAACGGCATCGACGATCTGACTCCCCGTCCCGCGCTCGACGGCGACGCCGAATTCGATGTCTGCATCATCGGCGGCGGGCTCACCGGACTCTGGACCGCGCACTACCTGCTCGAGACGGATCCGAAGGCGCGGATCGCGATCGTCGAGAAGGAGATCGCGGGCTTCGGGGCCTCCGGCAGGAACGGCGGCTGGGCCTCCGCACTCTTCCCCCGCAGCGCCGCAGCGCTCGAACGCCAGCATGGCCGCGGCGCAGCGCACGCGATGCGTCGCGCCATGATCGACACCGTCGACGAGGTGGGACGCGCCAGCAGGTCCCTCGGGATCGACATCGACTACGCCAAGGGCGGCACGGTCGCCTACGTCCGCTCCGCGGCGCAGGAGAAGGCGGCCCGCCACGACATCGCCGAGACCCGCAAGGCCGGCGTCGACACCCTGGACTGGCTCGGGCCCGAAGCCGTTCGGGCGACCGACGCCCGAGGGGCCACCTTCGATCCGAACTGCGCGCGGATCCACCCCGCAAAGCTGGTGCGCGGGCTCGCCGCCTCGCTCGAGCGGCGCGGCGTGACGATCTTCGAGCAGACCACCGCGATCGACTTCGGAGCGCGGACGGTGACCACCGACCGCGGCGTCATCGCCTGCGAGACGGTCGTCGTGGCACTCGAGGGATACACCTCGACCCTCAAGCGCACCCACCGTTCGCTCATGCCGCTCTACTCGCTGATGATCGCCACCGAGCCGCTCTCCGACGAGGCGTGGGACGAGATCGGCCTCGCCCACGGCCAGACCTTCAACGACTTCCGGCACCTGCTCATCTACGGGCAGCGCACCGCGGACAACCGGTTCGCCTTCGGCGGCCGCGGGGCCCGCTACCACTGGGGCAGCACCATCAAGCCCGAGTACGACCGCGTGCAGTCGGTGTTCGACCACCTGCACAAGACGCTGGTCGAGCTCTTCCCCGTCGCCGCGTCGGCCGCCGTCACCCACACCTGGGGCGGACCGCTCGGCGTCCCGCGCGACTGGCACGCCACCGCGGGCTACAACCCGAAGACCGGCGTCGCCTTCGCGGGCGGCTACGTGGGCGACGGCCTGTCGACCACCAACCTCGCGGGACGCACCCTCTCGGACCTCATCACCGGCCAGCGCACCGAGCTGACCCGGCTGCCGTGGGTGGGCCACGTCTCGCCGCGCTGGGAGCCCGAGCCGCTGCGCTTCCTGGGTTCCAATGCGGGTCTGCTCGGAGCCAACATCGCGGACATCGAGGAGAAGGTCACCAAGCGCTCCTCCATCGCCGCCCGCATCCTGGGCCCGCTCACCGGGCACTGAATGATGGGCGCAAGCAGCCCTATCGGCCCTGGGGGGCCTCAGGTCAGCGCGCCAGAAGCGCGCCTCGCTTCGCTCGCGGGGCGCTGCGCGCTCGAACGCCTGACGCTCCGCTCTGTCGGCCGGAACTGCTCAGGGCGAGACAGGCGTCGACGACCGTAACCGTCGTCACAGAACTTGAGCCGTGTTACTCCATCAGTGCGGAGAACGGGGCCTAAACTGTGGAAAACACCCTCGAAACCGCCCGGAGCGAGAGATGTCCTACAGCACGACGGTGCCGAGCGAGAGCTACTCGCCCCCGGCCCGTCGGCGGCGCCCCGAGGCGAGATCGGTCATCGCGCTCATCCTCTTCCTGGCGATCGCCTCCGCGGTCGCGGCGTTCGGCACGGTGACCACGATCGCGAACGTGGACGGCTGGTACGCCCAGTCGATGAGGGTCGCCTGGTCGCCGCCCAACTGGATCTTCGGGCCGGTCTGGACCACGCTCTACACGATGATGGCCGTCTCCGCCTGGCTGATCTGGCGCCGCCGGCGATTCGAGTACGTGCGCCCGGCTCTGACGCTCTACGTCGCTCAGCTCTTCCTCAACTCGGTCTGGACGCCGCTCTTCTTCGGCGGCTACGAGCTCATCGGCGTCCCGGCGCTCTGGATCGCGCTGGCCGTCATCCTGCTGCTCGATGTCTGCGTGCTCGCCTGCGTGCTGATCTTCTGGCCGATCTCACGAGCCGCCTCCATCCTGCTGATGCCCTACCTCGCCTGGATCGTCTTCGCATCGAGCCTCAACCTGGGCTCCGCGCTGCTCAACTCCTGAGCGGCTCGCGCGGGCTCTCGCCGTTCCCGGCATGCGCTCACAGGCGGCGTGCCACCCTCGTTCTGCACAGATCCTGGCCAGGACGCGTTCGAGGCATGCCCTGCTCCTAGCCTCGGCGCCATGAGAACTCTCCTAGCCCGTACGCTTCCCGATGTGGATGTGACCATCGCCGACGACGGCCTCGCCCGATGCGGCTGGGTCGGTCGCGATCCCGAGTACCTGCGCTACCACGACGAGGAGTGGGGACGCCCGCTGCACGGTGATCGTCCGCTCTTCGAGAAGATCACCCTCGAGGCCTTCCAGTCAGGGCTGTCCTGGATCACGATCCTCCGCCGCCGACCGGGGTTCCGCGCCGCGTTCGCCGAGTTCGATCCGGCTGTGGTCGCGGCCTTCGGGGACGACGACGTCGAGCGTCTGATGGCAGACGCGGGCATCATCCGCAATCGCGCCAAGATCGACGCGACCATCGCGAACGCCGGAGCCCTCCTGGCGTTGATCGACAGCGACGGTCCGGGAGCTCTCGACCGGCTGGTCTGGGACTTCGCGCCGCCTCCGCGGCCCGAGACGGAGCGCCCCCGGTCGCTCGGGGACCTCGCGCCGATAACCCCCGAATCCACCGCGCTGAGCAAGGAGCTCAAGAAGCGCGGCTTCCGCTTCTTCGGCCCGACGACCGCCTACGCGCTGATGCAGTCGGGCGGTCTCGTCGACGATCACGTGGTCGGCTGCTTCCGCGCCGCCGGAGAATGACGCCGGTTTCCTCCCGCGCCGAGCTCAGACGATGAGCTCGAGCTCGTTGCCGGTGCCCCGCCTCAGCTCGATGTCCGCGCCGCCCGCCCAGCCCAGCAGCTCGTCGGTCGATTCCGGCACGACCGGCGCCTCCAGCAGCGCGCGGGTGAATGCACCCTTCGCCTTCTTGTTGAAGTGGTTGAGCGCTCGCACGGCTCCACCCTCCCCTCGACTGAGCACGCGGACGTAGACGGCGTCCGCGCGGACCGGCAGCGGGCCGAGCTCGGCGTAGCCCTCCGACCGCAGATCGATGATGAGGCCTTCTCGGGCAGCCAGCTCGCGGGCGACCGGTCCTCGCCAGTGCTCCCCCAGACGCAGCTCGGGCAGCCGCGAGTCCTGCGAGAGCCGATAGGCGGGGATCGGGTCGAGTGCGCCCACGAGGCCGAACAGTGCCGAATGCACGAGCAGATGCGTGGAGGCGCGGGTGCGGGCCGCCTCGGACAGCGTGGGCGCATCGAGCGCGTCGTAGATGACACCGGTGTAGCGGTCGATCGCCGGCATGGTCGACGACCGGCTGATCATCCGATTGCGCGCGATGTCGGGATCGCCGTTCGGGCCGAGCTTGAGCGCGCGCCGCGCTTCGTCTGCGTTGCGGGACATGGTCCGCACCGCGCGGACCAGCGGGCGGCGACGGGCGTTCAGGCGGGGAAAGGAGAGCGCGGAGTAGTCGAGCGAAGGCCCTTCGCCGCCGTCCCGCTTCGTCTCGGAGGGCGGCAGCAGGATCAGCACCGGACCAGCCTACGCAGGCGCCTCACCCTCTCCGAACGCTGCGATTCGGGCCGTCGAACCTCCGCTCGAGACGATTTAGTGGATCCGTCAACTATTTTTCGCGAATCAGGAATACCGCGTCGACGGATGCGATTGCATGGAACTATGACTACTTCTTCTGCCATCCACCCCGACTACATCGTCGGCACCTGGAAGCTCGACCCGACCCACTCCGAGCTCTCCTTCTCCGTGCGTCACCTCGCCATCAGCAAGGTCCGTGGAAAGTTCGAGAGCTTCGACGTGACGATCGTCACCGCCGACGACCTCGCGGACACCACCGTCACCGCGAGCATCGACATCGCGTCGGTCAACACCAACCAGAAGGACCGCGACGCGCACCTCCGCACCAGCGACTTCTTCCTGGCCGACGAGCACCCCACCGCCGACTTCGTCTCGACGGCTGTGGCCATCGACGGCGACGACTTCACCATCACCGGTGACCTGACCCTCCGCGGCGTGACCAAGTCCGTCGTGCTCAAGGGCGAGGTCGGTGGCGTCATCACCGACGGCTACGGCCAGACCAAGGCGGGTGTCAGCGCCTCGACCAAGATCAACCGTCACGACTTCGGCGTCAGCTGGAACATGGCGCTCGAGGCCGGCGGCCTCACCCTGGGCGACGACGTCACCCTGACCTTCGACATCCAGGTGGTCCTCCAGGCCGCCTGAGCCTGACCTGCAGTCCGGAAGGGCCCGCGCGATCCGTCGCTCGGGCCTTTTCTCCGTTCGAGATGCCACTTTCCGTCCTTATTCGGACGTCTTAGGGACGGAAAGTGGCATCTCGTTGCAGGATTTCCTCAGAGGAGGAGGGAGGGAGGGCCCTCCGGGGAGGTGAATGCCGCGTCGGTGCGCTCGAGGACGCGGAGGATGTTGCCGCTCGTCAACGCGCCGAGCTCCTCTGCTGTCCAGCCTCGACGGGCGAGTTCGCGCAGCAGCGCCGGATAGCCGTCGACGCCCTCGATCCCCTGCGGGAACTCGTCCGTGCCGTCGAAGTCGCCGCCGAGGCCGATGTGCCGGATCCCGGCCACCTCGCGGGCGTGCTCGATGTGATCCGCCACCTCCGCGAGCCCGACGATCGGTGCGGGGTTGGACCGATCGCCGTCATGCCACCGCGCATAGCCGACCGAGAGGAACTGCGGTACGAAGGTGCACATCAGCACCCCGCCGTTGTCCTCGAGCCGCGCGAGCACGTCATCCGGCACGTTGCGCGGGTGATCGGTGACGGCGGCGCACGAGCTGTGACTGAAGATGACAGGCGACGTGCTGACGTCGAGCGCTGCGTGCGCGGTCGCCGGCGAGGTGTGGGACAGGTCGACCAGCATGCCCAGCCGGTTCAGCTCGCGGACGTACTCCCGGCCCCGCTCCGACAGCCCGCCGTGCCTCGGCTCATCCGTGCCGGAGTCGGCCCATGAGGTCGTCTTGGTGTGGGTGAGCGTGAGATAGCGCACTCCGAGCGAGGCGAGCACGCGCAGAGCGGCAGGCGAGTCGGCGAGGCTGTGCCCACCCTCCGCTCCGAGCAGCGAGGCGATCCGCCCGTCCGCCATCGCAGCGCGGATGTCGACCGCCGTGCGCGCGGCCGCAAAGTGCTCGGGATACCGGGCGATCAGACGCTGGACCCAGTCGATCTGCTCGAGGGTGCCGAGCAGTGCTTCGGGACCGGGCCGATCGTCCGGGATCCAGACGGACCAGAATTGGCCGCCCACTCCCCCGGTCCGCAGTCGCGGGATGTCGGTATCCGTGTGCAGGGGTAGCTCGAGCCCCTCGACCGAGTAGTCGCGCTCCTCGCGGCAGACCCAGGCCCAGTCGTTGTGCCCGTCGATGACGGGGTGCTCGCGGAGCGCCTCGTCGACGATCGCGTCGAGCTCGTCATCCGTCAGCTCGGCGGGCGTCAGCTCGGAGGGCGTCAGCTCGGAGGGCGTCGGCAGCTCTGCGTCACGGGAGGCGTCGGTCACGGCACAACGCTACTGACAAAGACGAACTGGGCCCCACAGCGCACACTTGCGCTGAGGGAACCGTCGAAAGCACGAACTGCCCAGTTCTGTCACTTGAAATGCGATTCAGGCGGCAGAACTGGGCAGTTCGATGAAGCGATGTCCTAGGAGGTCAACTGGGCGTCGCGAGCGACGATCGTCACGACGTCATGCTCGACGGACAGGAAGCCCTCCGCGGCGTCGGCCGTGATCTTGCGACCGCCCACCTGGGTGACCCGAACCTCGCCGCTCGCGAGGATCGCGAGCAGCGGGGTGTGACCGGCCAGGATGCCGATCTCGCCCTCGGTGGTGCGGGCGACGACCATCTCGGCCTCGCCCGACCAGACCTGCTGGTCGGCCGAGACCACACTCACCTGGAGCGGCATGTCAGCCGTTGTCCTTCTGGATCTGCGCCCACTTCTCCTCGACGTCGCTGATGGAGCCGACGTTGAAGAACGCCTGCTCCGCCACGTCGTCGAAGTCGCCCTTGACGATGGCGTCGAAGCTCTCGATGGTGTCCTTGAGCGGAACGGTCGAGCCCTCGACACCGGTGAACTTCTTGGCCATGTAGGTGTTCTGCGAGAGAAACTGCTGGATCCGGCGCGCACGCGAGACGGCGATCTTGTCCTCTTCGGACAGCTCGTCGACACCGAGGATCGCGATGATCTCCTGGAGCTCCTTGTTCTTCTGCAGGATCGCCTTGACCTCGGTGGCCACGCGGTAGTGGTCGGCGCCCAGGTAGCGGGGGTCGAGGATGCGCGAGGTCGAGGTCAGCGGGTCGACGGCCGGGTAGAGGCCGCGCGAGGCGATCTCACGGCTGAGCTCCGTGGTCGCGTCGAGGTGCGCGAACGTGGTGGCCGGGGCCGGGTCGGTGTAATCGTCGGCCGGCACGTAGATCGCCTGCAGCGAGGTGATCGAGTGGCCGCGGGTCGAGGTGATGCGCTCCTGGAGCGTGCCCATCTCGTCGGCGAGGTTCGGCTGGTAGCCGACCGCGGACGGCATGCGGCCGAGCAGCGTCGAGACCTCGGAGCCCGCCTGCGTGAAGCGGAAGATGTTGTCGATGAACAGCAGCACGTCCTGGTTCTGCACATCGCGGAAGTACTCCGCCATGGTCAGCGCCGACAGGGCGACGCGGAGGCGCGTTCCCGGCGGCTCGTCCATCTGGCCGAACACGAGGGCGGTCTTGTCGAAGACGCCCGCCTCCTCCATCTCGTGGATGAGGTCGTTGCCCTCACGGGTGCGCTCGCCGACACCGGCGAACACCGACACACCACCATGGTCCTGCGCCACGCGCTGGATCATCTCCTGGATGAGGACGGTCTTGCCGACGCCCGCGCCGCCGAACAGGCCGATCTTGCCGCCCTGCACGTACGGGGTGAGCAGGTCGATGACCTTGATGCCGGTCTCGAACAGCTGGGTCTTGGACTCGAGCTGGTCGAATGCCGGGGGCTTGCGGTGGATGGGCCAGCGCTCGGTGATCTCGACGGTCTCGCCGGGCTCGAGGTTCAGGATGTTGCCCGAGACGTCGAACACCTTGCCCTTGGTCACGTCGCCGACGGGGACGGAGATCGGGGCGCCGGTGTCCTTGACCTCGCCGCCGCGGACGAGTCCGTCGGTGGGCTTGAGGGCGATGGCGCGCACGAGGTCGTCGCCGAGGTGCTGGGCGACCTCGAGGCCGATCTCGGTCGACGTGTCGCCGATCGTGATGACCGTGGTCAAGGCGTTGTAGATCTCAGGGATCGAGTCGTGCGGGAACTCGATGTCGACGACGGGGCCGGTGACGCGGGCGATGCGTCCGACTCCGGGGGTCTTGGCCGCAGTGGGCTCCGGTGCGGTGAGGGTCATGCTCGTTCCTCTTCCTTCTCTTACTTCTTGACGACGAGTGCGTCGGCGCCGCCGACGATCTCGGAGATCTGCTGGGTGATCTCCGCCTGGCGCGCGTTGTTCGCAAGGCGGGTGTAGTCGCGGATGAGGCCGTCGGCGTTGTCGCTCGCCGCCTTCATGGCCTTCTGCGTGGCGGCGTGCTTGCTCGCGGCCGACTGCAGCATGGCGTTGAAGATGCGGCTCTCGATGTAGACCGGGAGCAGCGCGTCGAGGACGTCGCCCACCTCGGGCTCGAACTCGTAGAGCGGCAGGACCTCGCTGGCATCGGGCGCCTCGACGCCTTCGACGACCTCGAGGGGCAGCAGGCGGACGACCTGCGGCTCCTGCGTCAACATGCTGATGAAGCGGTTGTAGATGACGTGGATCTCATCCACCCCGCCCTCGCTCGTCGGCTGGATGAACTTGGCGACGATCGCCTCGCCGATCTCCTTGGCCGTCTCGAACTCGGGGTTGTCGGTGCCGCCGATCCAGGACTGCTCGAACGCGCGACGACGGAAGCCGAAGTAGCCGACCGCGCGGCGGCCGATCACGTAGTAGACGACCTCCTTGCCCTGGCTCTTCAGCAGCGTCGCGAGCTCCTCGGAGGCGCGCAGGACGTTGGAGTTGAACGCTCCCGCCAGACCGCGATCGGAGGCGAACACGACGATGGCGGCGCGTTCGATCTTCTCGGGCTCGGTGGTGAGGATGTGGTCGACGTTCGAGAACGTGGCGACCGCCGAGACGGCGCGGGTCACCGCGCGCGAGTACGGGGTCGACGCGGCGACGCGCTGCTGGGCCTTCTGGATCCGCGACGCGGAGATGAGCTCCATCGCGCGCGTGATCTTCTTGGTCGTCTGCGCCGACCGGATCTTGGACCGGTAGACGCGAAGCTGTGCACCCACCTAGCTCTCGATCCTCTCGGCGCCCGCAGGCGCGACGGACAGGGACGGCGACGTCATCGCTTGCCCTTGACGATCTGCTCCTGGTCGACGTCCTCTTCCTTGGTTGGCTCGAAGGTCTCCTTGCCGACGGAGGCCAGCGACTGGCCCTCCCCGGTCTGGAACTCCTTCTTGAACTCGTCCACGGCCGACTCGAGCGCAGCCGTCGTCTGGTCGTCGAGCTTCGCCGACTCGCGGATGGTCGTCAGGATCTCGGTGTTGCGTCCCAGGTAGTCGAGCAGCTCGCGCTCGAAGCGGAGCACGTCGGAGACGGGCACCTCGTCGAGCTTGCCCTTGGTGCCGGCCCAGATCGAGACGACCTGGTCCTCCACCGGGTAGGGCGAGTACTGCGGCTGCTTGAGCAGCTCGGTGAGGCGGGCGCCTCGGGCGAGCTGGCGACGGCTGGTCGCGTCGAGGTCGGAGGCGAACATCGCGAAGGCCTCGAGCGAGCGGTACTGCGCGAGCTCGAGCTTGAGCGTTCCGGAGACCGACTTGATGCTCTTGACCTGGGCGTCGCCGCCGACGCGGGACACCGAGATGCCGACGTCGACAGCGGGGCGCTGGTTCGAGTTGAACAGGTCGGACTGCAGGAAGATCTGTCCGTCGGTGATCGAGATCACGTTGGTCGGGATGTACGCGGAGACGTCGTTGGCCTTGGTCTCGATGATCGGCAGGCCGGTCATCGATCCAGCGCCCAGCTCGTCGGAGAGCTTGGCGCAGCGCTCGAGCAGACGGGAGTGCAGGTAGAACACGTCGCCCGGGTAGGCCTCGCGTCCCGGCGGGCGGCGCAGAAGCAGCGACACGGCGCGGTAGGCCTCGGCCTGCTTGGACAGGTCGTCGAAGACGATGAGGACGTGCTTGCCGGCGTACATCCAGTGCTGGCCGATGGCCGAGCCGGTGTACGGGGCGAGGTACTTGAAGCCGGCGGCGTCGGAGGCGGGGGCCGCGACGATCGTCGTGTACTCCATCGCTCCGGCATCCTCGAGCGCACCCTTGACGGAGGCGATCGTGGAGCCCTTCTGGCCGATGGCGACGTAGATGCAGCGCACCTGCTTGACGGGGTCGCCCGACTCCCAGTTGGCCTTCTGGTTGATGATCGTGTCGATCGCGATGGCCGTCTTGCCGGTCTGACGGTCGCCGATGATCAGCTGGCGCTGTCCGCGACCGACGGGGATCATGGCGTCGATGGCCTTGATGCCGGTCTGCATCGGCTCGTGCACGCTCTTGCGCGACATGACGCCGGGCGCCTGGAGCTCGAGAGCGCGGCGCTCGGTGGTCTCGATGGGGCCGAGGCCGTCGATGGGGTCGCCCAGTGGGTTCACCACGCGACCGAGGTAGGAGTCGCCGACGGGGACCGAGAGGACCTCGCCCGTGCGGTGCACCTCCATGCCCTCCTCGATGCCGGAGAACTCGCCGAGGATGACGACGCCGATCTCGCTCTCGTCGAGGTTGAGTGCGAGGCCGAGGGTGCCGTCGGCGAAGCGCAGCAGCTCGTTGGCCATGGCGCTCGGGAGGCCCTCGACGTGCGCGATGCCGTCGGCCGTGTCGATCACGTAGCCGACCTCGGTGGCCTTCGCCGACTCGGGCTCATAGGAGCCGACGAAGTCCTTGAGGGCATTCCGGATCTCGTCCGGGCTGATGGTCAGATCTGCCATGTCCTGTTCCTTGCTCTGGGTTCGGCCCTGGGGCCGGAGTGTTGTGCCGTATGCCGGCGAAGACTGTTCCGGCTCAGCCGGCGATCTGGAGGCGGAGGTCGCTCAGGCGAGTGGCCACGGAGCCGTCGATGACGTCGTCGCCGATCGCGATCCGAAGCCCGCCGATGAGGGCGGGATCGACGACCACATTGATACTGAGCGCTCGACCGTAGCGAGCGCTGAGAGCCTTCTCGAGACGGGCCAACTGGGGAGCCGAGAGCGGCACCGCCGAACGGACCGTCGCGACGTCGAATCCGCTGACGTCGGCGACGACGGCTGCGGTCTCGCGCAGGGCCTGGCCGAAGCGTCGGCCCGACAGGAACTGCACCAGGTGGCGCACGATGACCCGGGTAGGATCGGACGCCCGCTTCAGCAGGTCGTCGACGAGCGCCACCTTGGCGGTGTTGTCGCCGAGCTTGCTGCTGATGGCGAGCTCGAGCTCCGCGTTGGATGAGACCGCGCGCCCGAAGGCGAACAGCTCGCGCTCGACTGCGACGCCCTTCGGCGCCGAGCCGGCGATGGCCCGGAGGCCGAGCTCCTCGATACCCGAGACGAGCTGGGAGTCGGACGACCAGCGCTGCTTCGCCGCGTTGACGATGACCGCGCGTGCCGGCACGCTGTAGCCGCCGAACACGCTCTGGACGATCGACTCCTTGTCGCGGACCGCGAGCCCGCTGTCGGCGAGCAGGCCGCGCAGCTGCGACGATCCGCCGATGGCGCGCGCTGCTGCCAGCAGCTGCTCCCCCGACGTCGCATCGAGCTTCTTGCCTGCGGCGAGCGAGCCCACCGTGGAGGCCAGCGCCTGCCTGCTCGAAGAGCCCATCAGCCGCGCGCCTTGCGTGCGCTCGTGGTGGACGCCGAGGTCTCGGAGGCCTCGAGGTCGGCGAGGAAGCGGTCGACCAGCGCGGCCGCCTTCTTGTCGTCGGAGAGGCTCTCGCCGACGACGCCGGAGGCGAGGTCGATGGCGAGCGATCCGACTTCGGCGCGCAGCGACGTGACCGCTGCCTGGCGCTCTGCCTCGATCGTGGCCTGAGCCGACGCGGTGATCCGCGCGGCCTCAGCGAGTGCCTGCTCGCGCAGCTCGGCGAGGATCTTCTTGCCGTCCTCACGAGCCTGCTCGCGGATGCGACCCGCCTCGATGCGCGCCTCAGCCAGCTGCTGGGTGTACTTGTCCAGCGCGTCGGCCGCGGCCTCTTGCGCCTTCTCGGCCTTCTCGATGCCGCCCTGGATCTGCGTGGTGCGGTCGTCGAGGACCTTCTGCACGCGCGGAAGGACGTAGCGGATGAAGAAGAACGCCACGATCGCGAAGACGACCAGCGACCAGATGATGTCGTAGGGCTCCGGGATGAGCGGGTTGACCGCTTCCTCTTCCGTCGCCGCGGTCAGGAATGCGATGGGCATTCCGCCTCCTTCTGAGAGAGCCGGCGGATCAGGACGGGAACGGGATGAACGCGACGGCGATCGCGATGAACGCGAGCGCCTCGGTGAACGCGATGCCGAGGAACATGAGGCCGGTGAGGCGGCCCTGGAGCTCGGGCTGGCGGGCGACCGACTCGACGGTCTTGCCGACGACGATTCCCACTCCGATCGCGGGGCCGATCGTCGCGAGACCGTAGGCGACCGGGGCGATCGAACCGGTCAGTTCTGCGTAGTCCACGGGTGTTTCCTTTCAGGGTGGTTCGTCGTAGCGGGTGCTACGGCCGTTTGGTACTGGTCGAGTCCGTCGCGCTGCTCAGGACTCGGTGTTCATGGTCTGGTGTTGTGGCTCGATCTGCACCGAGCTCAGTGCTCATCGACCAGGGCGAGGTTGATGTACACCGCGGTGAGCAGGGTGAAGACGTAGGCCTGCAGCACGCCGACCAGCAGCTCGAAGAGCGTGAAGGCGAAGCCGAAGGCGAACGTCCCGATGCTGAACAGGCCGAAGAGGCCACCGGCGGTGAAGAGGAAGAACTGGGTGGCCGAGAAGCACAGCACCAGGAGCATGTGGCCGGCGACCATGTTCATCAGGAGTCGCAGTGCGAGCGTGACGGGCCGGAGCACGAAGGTCGAGATGAGCTCGATCGGGGTGACCACGATGTAGAGGGGCCACGGCACTCCGGACGGGAAGAGCGAGTTCTTGAAGAAAGCGCCCGGGTGCTTGCGGATGCCCGCGTAGACGAAGGCGATGTACGAGGTCAGCGCCAGGATCAGCGGCAGTCCGATGACCGACGAGCCGGCGATGTTGAGGAACGGCACGATGCTCGTGAGGTTCATGAAGACGATGAAGAAGAACATCGGCACGAGCAGCGGCAGGAAGCGACGACCCTCGCGCTCGCCGAGGGTGTTGAAGACGATGCTGTCGCGCACGAAGCCGACGGCCATCTCGAGGACGTTCTGCCCGCGGCCGGGGATGACGCTCATCCGACGCGTGCCGAGCCAGAAGAGCAGGATGAGCACAGCGACGACCAGGAAGCGGATCAGGATGATCCGGTTGATCTCGAACGGGGTGCCCTCGAAGAAGATCGCCGGCGGGAAGAAGTCGTCGAGCGATGGCCCGTGGAACTCGCCGTCATTGGCGAACGGAGCAACCAGGGTAAGAGCGTTGACTGGCAGCGACTTCTCCATTTTCGGGGCGCACTGTTGCGCGACGAGTCTGTTGGGCTTCGTCTACGACCCTATCAATCAAACGGTCTGAGGCCGAATCCGAGACCGGATCAGGCGAGCAGTTCCGGGCTCAGACCTCGTCGACCGGAGCGGGCGGGAGCTCGACGTCGCTGACGTACGGAACACGCGATGTGGCGAAGACGTAGACGTCCACCACGAGGCTTCCGATGACCGCCGCGAGCACCGCGACGAAGAAGACGCGGGGGTCGACCCAGTCCGCTCCACGCAGCGCGAGGATCAGCACGATGAACAGGATCAGCTTGAGGATCCAGCCGCCCATCACGATGCCGAAGAAGATCGGATTCATCATGTCTCCGCGCGCGGCGCGGGTGCCGAGCAGCAGCGATCCGGCGGTGAAGCCCATGAAGATCCCCGTCAGGGCGGCCCCGAGCGCGGCGCCGGCGAGACCGGGTGCGCCAGCGACCGCGAAGCCGATCACTCCGCCGACGATCGCGATCGCCAGGGTCAGCGCACCGCCCAGCTTGAGGGCCTTGGTGAGCATCGGGATGACGGTGTTCATGACCAGTTCTTCTTCATGTCGGTATGGGTGTCGATGTGGGTGTGGGTGGGTGTCGGGATCGCTCAGGTGCGCGGCGGCGTCCGGGACGGCGGGAGCGCCGGCTTGACGCGCCGCTCCGCGCGAGGGGTCGCGGCGTGGCTGCCGGGCGGCAGATACGGCAGGCGGATGGATCCGCTCAGCGGGCTGTTGGCGTCGAGCTCGGGAGCGGCGGCGTCGAGAGGGTCGAGGCTGTGCACCGAGGGGTCGACGACGACCCCGGGTGCCTTCTGGGCGGCCGCCTCGATCTGCTTGCGACGGGACAGCGGCGCGAGGGTCAGCACGGTGCAGATCAGGACGCCGACCACCAGGAAGAGGTAGGCCCACTGGTAGGGCTTTGCGATGAAGAACAGCAGGCCGCCGACAGAGACCACCGCCGTCCATGCGTAGAAGATCAGCACGGCGTGCATCTGCGAGTGGCCCATGTCGAGCAGCCGGTGGTGCAGGTGCTGGCGATCGGCCGTGAAGGGAGATTTCCCTGCCCGCAGCCGACGGGTCACGGCGAGGGCGAAGTCGAGGAACGGCACGACGAGGATGGCGACGGGCAGCAGGATCGGCAGGAATGCGGGCACGAGCGACGACCGGCCGATGGCGGCGATCTGCACCGGGTCGATCTGGCCCGTCACGGCGACCGCCGAGGTGGCCATCAGCAGGCCGACGAGGTAGGCGCCGCCGTCGCCCATGAAGAGCTTGGCCGGGAACCAGTTCCAGGGGATGAAGCCGACGCACACCCCGACGACGATCGCCGAGAGCAGCGAGGCGAGGTTGAAGTAGCTCGTCGCGCCCGTCTGCTGCACCAGGAGATAGCTGTAGAGGTAGAAGACGCCGTTGGCGATGATCGCGACGCCGGCGACCAGTCCGTTCAGTCCGTCGATGAAGTTGACGGCGTTCATCACGAGCACCACGGCGAAGATGGTGAGGATCAGCGACATCGTCGACGAGCCGATGGTGATGCCGCCGAGCGGGAGGGAGGCGATCGCCACTCCCTGCCAGGCGAGCAGGCCGGCGGTGAGGATCTGGCCGGCGAGCTTGATCATCCAGTCGAGGTCGAACAGGTCGTCGGTGACCCCGATGATCACGATGATGAGGGCGGCGCCCAGCAGGGCCCAGATCTTGGCGGAGTCGGCGAAGATCACCGAGAAGAAGGGGATCTGCGACGCGACGGCGAGGGTCACGACCAGACCGCCGAACATCGCGACGCCGCCGAGCCGCGGAGTGGGGTTGGTGTGCACATCGCGCGCGCGGATCTCCGGGTGCAGGCGGTACTTCTTGCCGAGGCGGGCGACGATCCCCGCCAGAACGAAGGTGACGGCGGCGGCGAGCAGTCCCATCAGGATGTTGAGGGTCACGGCGCGGGCGCCTGACTCTCGGGCTCTGCACTGATGTGGTCTTCACCTAAGGGGGCTTCTGGAAGGGCGTCGCCCACGACCCCGCGGATGGCGGCCTCGTCGATGAGGCCGAGGCGGACGATGCGCAGCGGCTCGCCCTCGCGGGAGGCGTCGATGATGGTCGAGGGCACCGCGCCGGGAGTCGGGCCGCCGTCGAGGTAGATCTCGACCGAGTCGCCGAGCTGGGCGAGCGCGTTCTGCGCCGTGGTGGCCGCCGGATCGCCCGTCTTGTTCGCGGAGGAGACGGCGAGCGGCCCCGTCTCGGCGAGGAGCTCCAGCGCGAGCGCCTGGTTCGGCATCCGCAGAGCGACGGTTCCGTTGGTGTCGCCCAGGTCCCAGGCCAGGGAGCTGCGGGCGCGCACGATCACGGTGAGCGCTCCTGGCCAGAACACGGCGACCAGGTCGCGCACGCTGTCGGGGATCGACTCGGCGAGGGCTTCGAGGGTCGGCATGCCGGGAACCAGCACCGGCGGGGGCGACTGTCGTCCACGACCCTTGGCGGCGAGCAGCCTCTGCACTGCCGCGCCGTCGAAGGCGTCGGCGGCGATCCCGTAGACGGTGTCGGTGGGCAGGACCACCAGCCCGCCACGTCCGATGGCACCCCGAGCGTGCCGCATCCCGGCGAGGAGCTCTGGGGCGTCAGAACAGTCGAAGATGCGCGCCATATCGCTGGCGATTCTAGGCTCTGCGCCCGGCGGAGCCCTGGAGACTCCCCCGGCGGTCTCAGGTCGGCTCCCTTCGGAGGCTCTGCGCGGCTCGGGCGGTGCGCCTCGAGACACCGCGCAAGCGTGCGCGGCCCTCGGCATCCCCGCTGTCGCCGCTGCGCGGCTCGGGCGGTGACACACTTGGCCTACCGTGCCGCAGACCGCCGAGCCCCTCTATCTCTTCGACTTCGACCACACCCTCTATGCCTACGACTTCCGCAAGCGCCTGCCCGCCCTCGCGGAGCTGGGCGGCAGCACCGAGTACCACCTGGCCAAGACCTGGTGGGTCGCCGGCTACGAGCTGCGCGCCGAGAACGGCGAGTGGCCGACCGCGGAGGAGTACCTCGACCAGTTCGCCGAGGTGACCGGCGCGCGCCTCACGCTCTCGGAGTGGACGAAGGCGCGTCGCGCATCGAGCACCGCGATCCCCGGCAGCATCGCGGCACTCGCGGCCGCGGCCGAGTGCGGAAGGGTGGCCGTGCTGTCCAACAACCCGTCCGTCTTCGCGGCCGCTCTGCCCGAACTCGCACCCGACGTCGTCGGGATCGTAGGCGAGAACGTCCTTGTGAGCGCTTGCCTAGGAGTTCGCAAACCGCAAGCCCTCGCCTTCGAATCGGCGTTGGAGCATTATCGGACGCGTCCTGCCGACGCATTCTTCGTCGACGACAACCGCGCGAACGTCGAGGGCTCCGAACGGGTCGGGATCTCCGGCTGCTGGTTTCAGGGGGACACAGACGACCTGCGTCGGCGGGTCGAGGCCTTCGCGGAGAGGTGACGGGTGGAGCATGCTCAATAAACTCACTTTGGCCGCGTCAAGAACATTCGCGCGAATTGAATAAGGTAGGGGTCGTCATCCGACCGGAAGAAGCCCAAATGACCGAAGAAGACGTCGAGATCCCCCGCGGAATCGCGCTCGCGTGGGGAATTCCCGCCGCTTCGGATCGCAAGCAGAAGACCGAGCTGAGCGTCGATCGGATCATCTCCGTCGCTCTGGAGCTCGCGGACGAGTCCGGTCTCGCCGCCGTCTCGATGGCCGCGGTCGCAGGGCGATTGGGGTACACGCCCATGTCGCTCTACCGCTACGTCGCGGCCAAGGACGACCTCGTCATGCTGATGGGAGACGCGGCCGTCGGATCGCCTCCCGAGGATGTCGCCGCGGCGACCGACTGGCGATCCGCCGTCGATGCGTGGATCGAAGCCATCCTCGATCTGTACGAGCGTCATCCGTGGCTGCTGGACCTTCCCGCCAATCCCCTGCCCGTCACCCCCAACGCGGTGGACTGGATGGAATCGCTGCTCGGGTCCTTCGCGACCACGAACCTGACGATCGAGGACACGGTGCGTGCCGCGATCCTCGTCACCGGTCAGGCGCGCTGGGAGGCCACCATGCTGCGGCTGCGGTCGAACGTGCTCCCCGAGGGCGCCGCGCTCGTTCCCGTCTCGACGCCCAACGCCCGCGTGCTCTCGAGCTTGCTGGACGACCAGAGCCACCCGTCGATGAGTCGGATGCTGCGCTCCCGTTTCTCCGGCGATGGGCAGCGGGCGTCCTTCGGCGTCGAGCGCGCCCTGGACGGACTCGCGCTCTACATCGACGCCCAGCCTCCGCTGCCGGCCGACTGACTCCACCGCTCGTCCCCGCACTCGCGCGGCAGCCGCGGCCGAGCGCGGTCGCTCCAAGCACTCAGCGGACCGCGGTCGTCGCTCTCGGACGGCCGGTGAGGTCGGGATGGGTGGACACCGCGCGCCAGCCGTCGGTGCGGAGCAGCGCGCGGATCGCCTCGCCCTGCAGCTCGCCGTGCTCGATCACGAGCGCGCCGCCCGGATGCAGCAGACGCAGGGCTGTGGCCGAGACGCCGCGGACGAGGTCGAGCCCGTCCTCTCCCCCGTAGAGCGCCATCTCGGGATCGAAGAGGCGCACCTCGGGGTCGCGCGGTACGGCGTCCGACGGGATGTACGGCGGATTCGAGACGACGACCGAGACGGAGCCGTCGAGCTCGGGCAGGGCGCGCCGCAGGTCGTCGAACACGATGGACGCGTTGCCGAAGCCGGTGTCACGCAGATTCTGGGTGGCCCAGATGAACGCCTCGGGCGAGAACTCCACTCCCCAGACCCGTGCGCGCGGCACTTCGGCGGCCATGGCCAGGGCGAGCGCACCGCTGCCGGTGCCGAGGTCGACGGCGATCGGCTCGGCGGCCGCCACCGCCGCGAGGGCGTCGATGGCGAACTGGGCGACGAGCTCCGTCTCGGGGCGGGGCACGAAGACCCCGGGCCCGACGCTCAGCTCGAGCGTGCGGAAGGCCGCCCGCCCGGTGATGTGCTGCAGGGGCTCGCGATGCGCACGTCGGGAGACGAGCTGCTCGATGACGTCGACCGCGTCGGCGGGGAGCTCCCTCCCCATGATGGCGAGCGCCTGCACGCGACCCCGGGTCTCGCCGATCGCATGGCCGACGAGCAGTTCGGCGTCGACCTCGGGAGATCGGATCCCTGCGACGCCGAGCAGCTCGATCGCGCGGCCGACGACTGCGCGCACGGACAGGTCGCGCTCGAGGGCGCGCTCATCCATGGCGATCGGTCCGGGCATGGCTCGCTGCGTTCTTCAGGCGGCTCAGGCGTCCGGGGTGAGCGCGGCGAGCCGCGCCTCCTCGTCGGCGCTGATGGCGGACTGCACGATCGGCTCGAGCGCTCCGTCCATCACCTGGTCGAGGTTGTACGCCTTGTAGCCGGTGCGGTGATCGGCGATCCGGTTCTCCGGAAAGTTGTAGGTGCGGATCCGCTCGGAGCGGTCCACGGTGCGGATCTGGCTCCTCCGCGCCGCCGATGCCTCGGCGTCCGCCTCCTCCTGCTGCCGCGCGAGGATGCGGGCACGGAGCACGCGCATCCCGGCGTCGCGGTTCTGCAGCTGGCTCTTCTCGTTCTGCATCGAGACGACGATGCCGGTCGGGAGGTGCGTGATGCGGACTGCGGAGTCGGTGGTGTTGACCGATTGGCCGCCGGGGCCGGAGGAGCGGAAGACGTCGATCTTGAGGTCGTTCTGGTTGATCTCGACCTCTTCTGGGGCGTCGACCTCGGGGAAGACGAGTACGCCGGCCGCGGAGGTGTGGATGCGTCCCTGCGACTCGGTGGCGGGCACGCGCTGCACGCGGTGCACGCCGCCCTCGTACTTGAGGTGCGCCCAGACGCCTTCGGCGGGGTCCTGCGCGTTGCTCTTGATGGCGACCTGGACGTCCTTGTAGCCGCCGAGATCGCTTTCGGTGCGCTCGAGGAGCTCGGTCTTCCAGCCCTTCGACTCGGCGTAGTGCAGGTACATCCGCAGCAGGTCGGCGGCGAACAGCGCCGATTCGGCGCCGCCCTCCCCCGCCTTGACCTCCATGATCACGTCGCGCCCGTCATCGGGGTCGCGCGGGATCAGCAGCCGGCGCAGACGCTCCTCGGCCACGGCGAGGCGCTCCTCGAGCACGGGGACCTCGGCCGCGAAGGCCTCGTCCTCGGCCGCGAACTCGCGTGCCGCATCCAGGTCCCCGGTCAGTCCCGACCAGGTGTTGTGCGCGGCCACGATCTGACCGAGCTCCGCGTAGCGGCGCCCGACCTTGCGAGCGCGCGCCGCATCGGAGTGCAGGGCCGGATCCGAAAGCTGCTGCTGCAGCTGCTCATGCTCGGCCAGCAGCGGGGCTACCGACTCGAACATGCGTCAGCCTTCGCGGGAGCTTCCGCCGGTGGCGGCGGGGAGCGACTTCTGGATCTGCATGAGGAACTCGACGTTGCTCTGGGTCTCCTTGAGCTTGCCGAGCACGGTCTCGAGAGCCTGCTGGGTGTCGACGCCGGCGAGGGCGCGACGGAGCTTCCAGGTCACCTTGACCTCGTCGGCGCCCATCAGCATCTCCTCGCGGCGGGTGCCCGACGCGCTGACGTCGACCGCGGGGAAGATCCGCTTGTCGGCGAGCGAGCGCGAGAGGCGCAGCTCCATGTTGCCGGTGCCCTTGAACTCCTCGAAGATGACCTCGTCCATCTTGGATCCGGTCTCGACGAGCGCGGTCGCGAGGATCGTGAGGGATCCGCCGTTCTCCACGTTGCGGGCGGCTCCGAAGAAGCGCTTGGGCGGGTAGAGCGCCGCGGCGTCGACGCCGCCGGAGAGCACGCGGCCCGAGGCGGGAGCAGCCAGGTTGTAGGCGCGGCCCAGGCGGGTGATCGAGTCGAGCAGCACGACGACGTCGTAGCCCAGCTCGACCAGGCGCTTGGCGCGCTCGATGGCGAGTTCGGCAACCGTGGTGTGGTCCTCGGCGGGGCGGTCGAAGGTCGAGGCGATGACCTCGCCCTTGACGGTGCGCTCCATGTCGGTGACCTCTTCGGGACGCTCGTCCACGAGGACGACCATGAGGTGGACCTCGGGGTTGTTCTTCGCGATCGCGCCGGCGATGGCCTGCAGGATCAGCGTCTTGCCGGCCTTGGGCGGCGAGACGATGAGTCCGCGCTGGCCCTTGCCGATCGGGGCGACCAGGTCGATGATCCGGGTGGACAGCTGGGTCGGATCGGACTCGAGGCGCAGACGCTCCTGCGGGTAGAGCGGGGTCAGCTTGCTGAACTCGACGCGGTCCGCTGCGGCCTCGACGGTCTGGCCGTTGATGGACTCGATTTTGACGAGCGCGTTGTACTTCTGGCGCCCGGCCTCGCCGTCCTTGGGCTGGCGGATCGATCCGACGACGGCGTCGCCCTTCCGGAGGTTGTACTTCTTGACCTGGCCGAGCGAGACGTAGACGTCGCTCGCACCGGGCAGGTAGCCGCTGGTGCGCACGAAGGCGTAGTTGTCGAGGACGTCGAGGATGCCGGCGACGGGGATGAGGACGTCGTCCTCGCTCACCTCGGGCTCGAACTCGTCACCGGCGGGGCCACGGCCGCGCTTGCGGTCGCGGTAGCGGCTGCGGCTGGAGCGCTCGTTGGGGTTGCGGTCCCCATCGGGACCGTTGTCCTGCTGCTCGGCCATCTCCGGCGCGGCCTTCTCGGCCTGCTGGTTCTGCTGGCCGTTCTGACGAGCGCTCTGCTGGCCCTGCTGGCCGTTCTGCTTCTCGCCGGCCTGCTGGCCGTTCTGGCCGCGTCCCTGACGGTCACGACCGCGGTTGCGTCCGCGTCCGGTCGAGCGCTGGCCGCCCTCGGCGGACTCGTCGCCGTTCTGCTCGCCATCCTGCGCGGCGGCTGCGTCGGCGGCCTCGGCATCCTGGGTGGCCTCGGCGCTCTCGGGGTGCGTTCCGTCGTGCTGCCCGGAGACGGGAGCCTCCTCGCGCACCTCGGCGCGGACCTCTGCGGACAGCGCCTCGAGGTCGGCCTCAATGCCGGTGCGTCCGTGGTTGACGTGCTGGACCGCACCCTTGGGCGCGGGAGTCGCGTCGTCCTCGATCGGGACGATCGGCTCGGCGGGAGTCTCGACCGCAGCCGCAGGCTCGGCGGGAGCCTCGGGCTCGCTCTGGGAGGGCGCTTCGGCGACTGTCGGCTGCGCGGCGGCGGCAGCGTCGACATCGACGCTGGTCGCGCGACGCGAGCGGCGCGGCTTGGTCACGGGCGCGGCCTCGACGGGTGCGCTCTCGACCGGCGCGCTCTCGACGGGTGCGTCCTCGACCGATGCACTCTCGACGGGTGCGTCCTCGACGGGCGCATCCTCGACGGGTGCGCTCTCGACGGGGGCGACATCCGGCGCCGCTGCGTCGGCAGCGGGTGCCTCCTCAGCGGGGGCCTCCCCAGCAGGGACATCTGCAGCAGGGACATCCCCCGCGCCGCTGTCGTCGGTCGCGATCTCAGGGGCATCGACACTGTTGTCGACGCTCCCGGTCTCGGTGTTCTCGGTGTTCGTGCTGTCGGTCGTGCTGTCGACGTCTGCCTCGACGGTGTCGGTGCCTGCGTCGTTCTGGTTCTCGGAGATTGCCTCCACGAGGTCTGCCTTTCGAAGTCTGCCTCCGATCGTGATGCCGAGACGGGCAGCTATCTGCTGCAGGTCTGCGACGCGGAGCGTGGTCAGCGAATCGCTGTCCTTTCCACGCGCGTCGCTGATGTCGACATCAGTCACGAAGGGAATTTCCTTATCCCCAAGAGCTGGGGTTAGAGATGGAACGGAGCCCGGTGCAATGAGAATCGGTGGGATTCTGGGTCCTTACGATGCCTTCAAGGGCCAAGACCCCTGTCAGCGTGCGCGCTACGAAGAGAGCGGCGACTGCACCGAATGCGGTACCACTGTAGCACCCTTGAAGTCCACGGCCAGCATGAGCGGGCTCCATGGGGTCTCGGCATGCTCGGCCACGAGATCGGCGGCGGCGAGCCGTGCGGACGGGTCGTCGCTGAGCACCAGGATCGAGGGCCCCGCCCCCGAGACGACGGCGGCGTGGCCGTGCTCGCGGAGCATGGTGACGAGCCTGTTGGTCTCGGGCATGGCGGACGCGCGGTAGTTCTGGTGCAGCTTGTCCTCCGTCGCGGCGAGAAGCAGCTCGGGGCTCTGGATGAGCGCCGCCACGAGCAGGGCGGAGCGGGAGACGTTGAAGATGGCGTCGGCGTGCGGCACCGATTCGGGCTGCAGGCTGCGGGCGAGCGAAGTCGACATGGTGTGCTCCGGCACGAAGACCAGTGGCGAGACCCCGCGATGCACCATGAGCTTCTTGTGCTGCGGCCCCTCGGGGGTGACCCAGGCGATGGTCAGACCGCCGAAGAGCGCGGGCGCCACGTTGTCGGGGTGTCCTTCCATCGCCGTCGCCAGCGCGAGCAGCGCCTCGGCGTCGATGTCGACGATGCCCGCCAGGAGGCCCTTGGCCGCCATGATGCCCGAGACGATGGCCGCCCCCGACGAGCCGAGGCCGCGGCCGTGCGGGATGACGTTGTTCGCGACGAGGCGCAGTCCGGGCAGCGGCTGGCCGTAGAAGGCGAAGGCCGAGGCGATGGCGCGCACCACGAGGTTGCTCTCGTCGGTGGGCACCTCGCCCTCGCCGATCCCGTGCACCTCGACGATGACGTCCGCGTCGTCCGTCGCGGTGACGTGCAGCTCGTCGTAGAGCGAGAGCGCGAGGCCCAGGGTGTCGAAGCCCGGGCCGAGATTGGCGCTCGTCGCCGGGACGCGCACGATCACGCTGCGACCGATTGTGGCTGAGGGGCCCGCAGCCACGGGCGCGGGAGTCGCCGCCGACTCCGGGGAGCCGGCGCTCACGCGTGCGCCGCCGGGGCGGCGACGAGTCCGAGCACGTCGGCGATCGCCGCGGTGTCGACGGGCACGACGGTCGGGGTGATGTCGGCGCCGTCGGCGGTGCGCAGGGCCCACTGGGGGTCCTTGAGGCCGTGTCCGGTGACGGTGAGCACGACGCGGGATCCCTTGGGGATCGCACCCGCCTCGGCGCGCTCGAGCAGGCCGGCCACGCTGATGGCCGAGGCGGGCTCGACGAAGATGCCGACCTCGGCGGAGAGGATGCGGTGGGCGAGCAGGATGTGCTCGTCGCTGATGGCGCCGAAGTAGCCGTCACTGTCGTCGCGCGCGGCGAGAGCGAGATCCCACGAGGCGGGGTTGCCGATCCGGATGGCTGAGGCGATGGTCTCGGGGTTGCGCACCGGGGCGCCGAGCACGAGCGGCGCACTGCCGGCCGCCTGGAAGCCGAACATCCGCGGCAGGGTCTTCGCGATCCCGCGGTCGAGCTCCTCGCGGTAGCCGCGGTGGTACGCGGTGTAGTTCCCGGCATTGCCGACGGGGATGAAGTGGAAGTCGGGGGCGTCCTCGAGGACCTCGACGACCTCGTAGGCGGCCGTCTTCTGGCCCTCGATCCGGTCGGGATTGACGGAGTTGACGAGGTGGACCGGGTAGTTCTTCGCGAGGTCGCGCGCGATGTCGAGGCAGTCGTCGAAGTTGCCCTGGACCTGCAGGAGCTCGGCGTTGTGGGCGATGGCCTGGCTGAGCTTGCCCATCGCGATCTTGCCCTCGGGCACGAGCACGGCGGCGGTGATGCCGGCGTGGGTCGCGTAGGCCGCCGCGGACGCAGAGGTGTTGCCGGTCGAGGCGCAGATCACGGCCTTGGCTCCGTGCTCGACGGCCTTCGAGATCGCCATGGTCATCCCCCGGTCCTTGAAGGAGCCGGTGGGGTTCATGCCCTCGTACTTGACCCAGACCTGGGCGCCGGTGCGCTTCGAGAGCGCGTCGGCGGGGATGAGCGGGGTGCCGCCCTCTCCGAGCGTGATGACCGGGGTGGCCTCGCTCACATCGAGACGGTCAGCGTATTCGCGGATGACGCCGCGCCATTGATGGGCCACGGTCACTCCCCTTCGACTCGGAGCACGGATTGCACGGCGACCACGGATTCGCTCCCTGCCAGGGCTGCGACCGTCGCGGACAGGGCCGCCTCGGTGGCCGTATGCGTGCCGATCACCAGGGTAGCGGTGCCCTCGACGCCCGACCTGCGCTCGGCCGCGTCGATGCCGGCGGACGGCGCGTTGGGGACCGACTGCTCGACCGCCTCGACGCTGACGCCGTGGTCGCTGAAGATGCGGGCGATCTGGGCGAGCACGCCGGGGCGATCGGCGACGCTGAGACTGACCCGGTAGCGGGTGCTCACCTTGCCGATGTCGAACACGGGCAGGTCGGCCTGGGTCGACTCGGCGACGCCGGGGCCGCCGATGACGTGCCGGCGGGCTGCCGAGACGAGGTCGCCGAGCACGGCGGACGCGGTCTCTCGGCCTCCGGCTCCCGCACCGTAGAACATCAGGCTGCCGGCGGCCTCCGCCTCGACGAAGACCGCGTTGTTGGCTCCGCGGACGGCGGCGAGCGGGTGGTCGCGCGGGATGAGGGCCGGGTACACGCGGGCGCTCACTCCCTCGGACCCCGTCTCGGGATCGGTGATCCGCTCGCAGATGGCGAGCAGTTTGACCACGTATCCCGCCTTGCGAGCGGCCTCGACGTCCTCGGCTCGGACGCCGGTGATCCCCTCGCGGTAGACCGACGCGATGGGCACCGTCGTGTGGAACGCCAGGCCCGCGAGGATGGCGGCCTTCTGGGCGGCGTCGTAGCCCTCGATGTCGCCGGTCGGATCAGCCTCCGCGTAGCCGAGCTCCGTGGCGGCGGCGAGCGCGGACTCGAGGTCGTCGCCACCGCGATCCATCCTGTCGAGGATGTAGTTCGTGGTGCCGTTGACGATGCCGAGGATGCGCTGCACCCGGTCGCCGGCGAGGCTGTCGCGCAGGGGTCGGATGATGGGGATCGCTCCGCCGACGGCCGCCTCGTAGTAGAGCTGCGCGCCGACCTGCTGGGCCAGGTCGAACAGCTCGGGACCGTGGGTGGCGAGCAGGGCCTTGTTGCCGGTGATCACATCGGCGCCGGAGCGCAGCGCGAGCAGGATGTACTCGCGGGCGGGGGTGATGCCCCCCATCAGCTCGATGACGATGTCCGAGCCGACGATCAGCTCCTCGGCGTCGGTGGTGAGCAGCTCCCTGGGCACCCCGGGGCCGCGATCGGTCTCGAGGTCGCGGACGGCGATGCCCGAGAGCACCAGGCGCGCACCGACCCGCTGCGCGAGCTCGTCGGAGTGCTCGAGCAGGAGGGTGGCGACCTGGCTGCCGACGGATCCGGCGCCGAGCAGCGCGATCCGGAGGGTGCGGTAGTCGATCATGCGCGGTGTTCCGTTCCGGGACGGTGGGAGGTGGTGGTCTGCGGCGCGACGACCGCGACGGTGATGTCCGCGTCGTGGCGCAGCAGGTCGGCTTCGGTCTCGCCGTGGATGAGGATCCGCGAGGTGCCGCCGCGGACCGCGACGACGGGCGGGCGGCCGAGGTAGTTGTAGTTGCTCGACAGCGACCAGCAGTAGGCGCCGGTCGCGGCGACGGCCAGCAGGTCGCCCGGCTGGACATCTCCCGGCAGGTAGTCGGCGTTCACGACGATGTCGCCGCTCTCGCAGTGCTTGCCCGCGACGCGGACCAGGGCCGGCTCGACATCGGAGACCCGGGACGCGATGCGCACGGAGTAGTCAGCTCCGTACAGAGCCGGCCGGGCGTTGTCGCTCATCCCGCCGTCGACGCTGACGTAGCGGCGCACGCCGAGGTCGCCGACCTGCACGTCCTTGGTCGTGCCGACCTCGTAGAGGGTGATGCCGGGGGTGCCGATGATCGAGCGACCGGGTTCGACGGCGACGATCGGTACCGGGATCTCGAGGCGAGCGCACTCGGCTGCCACGATCTCGGCGAACTGCCGGGCGATCTCGCCCACCGGGGTGGGGTCGTCGGCCGTCGTGTAGGCGATGCCGAAGCCGCCGCCGAGGTTGAGCTCGGGCAGCGGACCGCCGGCGAGGAGCTCCTTGTGCACGGCGAGCAGCCGCGATGCGGACTCGACGAATCCGCGCGCATCGAAGATCTGCGAGCCGATGTGCGAGTGCAGGCCGAGCAGCTCGAGGCTGTCCTCGGCGCGGATGGCGACGGCGATGTCGGGGACGTCGTCGAGCGGGATGCCGAACTTCTGGTCCTCGTGGGCGGTAGCGAGGTAGTCGTGGGTGGAGGCGTGCACTCCGCTGTTGACTCGGATGCGCAGCTTCTGACGCACGCCGTGACGGGCGGCGATCTCGGCGATGCGCTGCACCTCGATCGCGCTGTCGACGACGATCACCCCGACGCCCACGGTGACCGCGCGCTGGATCTCGGCGACCGACTTGTTGTTGCCGTGGTAGCCGATCCGTGCGGTGTCGAAGCCGGCGGCGAGGGCCACCGCCAGCTCTCCCCCGCTGCAGACGTCGAGGTGCAGCCCGGCCTCCTCCATCCACCGGGCGACGCCCGCGGAGAGGAACGCCTTGCCGGCGTAGTAGACCTTGGCGCTCGATCCGACGGCTTGGAAGGCGCCGCGGAAGGCGGTCAGCGCGGCGGTGGCCCGGGCGCGGACGTTGTCCTCGTCAAGGACGTAGAGCGGAGTGCCGTACTGAGCCTTCAACGCCGACGCCGAGACGCCGCCGACAACGAGCTCGCCGCCGCTGCTCTGTCCGTCGCCGTGACGGGAGATGACGGCGCTGCGCTCGGCCGACGCCGGCCAGATGCCCGCGGCGAGCGCATTCGCATCGGAGGGCACGGTGAGCCAGACGGGCGCGAGCGAGCGGGCGTCAGCACTGTCGGATCCGCCGTGGGAGGCGCTGTCGGAATGGGGGGAGGCTGCGGACACGTGAACCCTCGGGCTGATGTGTGGCGAGCGAACCCGGATTGGTCCCTGAAGCCGAAGATGCGGACAGAAGTACGGTGCGACGCCAAGCGACGCGTTGCCGGGAGTTGCGACGAGAAGCGGTGCGTCGGAATTATCGACGGAAAGTCGCTGAGAGCCTACCCGGACCCCGCCGACCCGGTCGAATCCGCCCGGCTCGCTCCCCTCTCTCCGCGCTCCCCTCCCCACCTTCACGGATCAGGCGATTTTCACGGATCAGGCGATTCTGCGATTTCGGGCACGGATCAGGCGAATTTCGCCTGATCCGCGTTCGAAAGCCTGAACGGTGAAAGGGATCGCCCTAGGAACAGGATCCGGTGGATGCCATGGTCTGCTCCGAGAACGTGATGTCGTGCGCGGAGAAGCCGACGACCGCCTGATGCTCCGAGATGGTGACCCGGTTGAGCTGCAGCGCGGATGGCAGGTACTGCGCAACGCAGATGGAGAGCCCTTCGGGCGCGACGACGTCGATGAGCCGGCTGGCGTCGATATCGATGCCGCCGATCTCGACGGACGCCGCCGTCGGGGTGAAGCTGACCACGCCGTTCTCGAGAGCCGGCTGGAGCACCACGGTGAACGGCAGGTCCTGGCCGAGCACTGTCGCGCTGTCGGAGTAGTTGACGATCCCGTTCCCGAAGCTGATGACGCCTCTGACGCCCTGCTGGGCGAGCAGCTGCGCGGCGGCCGAGTCGGTGAACCTGAGGTTGCCCGCCGCGCTCTCGGTGGGCTTGTTCTGGTAGTCCGTCGGGACGTTCCGCAGATCGACATGCACGGTGGCCGGAGCGCCGGACACCGTCAGCTGATCGGAGTCGAGCGAGATCTCGTCGATCGTTCCGGCGATGAACTGGCGGATCATCGATCCGCCGCCGACCTCGGTGACGACGGTTCCCTCGACCTCGGGCGGGAGCTGCTGCTCGATGCCGTCGCTGATCCCCTTCTCGGTGGCGGTCCGGGCGATCGGATCGCCGACCAGGAACGCGCCGAATCCGAGCAGAGCCAGGATCACGATCGGGATGGTGATGCCGAGGACGATCCGCCGCCCGCGGTGGAGACGGCGCTCGGTCGACGGCATGCCCCGATCCTCCCGCGCGCCCCTGGGGATCCCCAGCAAGGCGGTCCGGCGGATCTGCTCGATGCAGACCCTCATCGTCCCGAACTGCCCAGTTCTGCCGCCTGGAACGCCTTCCCAGCGGCAGAACTGGGCAGCTCGCGGACTACATGCGGTCGGGCGCGCTCACTCCGAGCAGGCCGAGGCCGTTGCGCAGCACCTGGCTCACCGCGTCGTTGAGCCAGAGGCGGGTGCGGTGCACGGCCTCGACCGTCGCGTCGCCCTGCGGGATCACCCGGCAGCTGTCGTACCAGCGGTGGTAGCCGCCGGCCAGCTCCTCCAGGTAGCGGGCGACCCGGTGCGGCTCGCGCAGCTCCGACGCCTGGGCGAGGATCCGCGGGAACTCCTGCAGCACACCGAGCAGGATCGACTCCGTCTCGTGCTCGAGGGTCTCGGGCGCGAAGGCCTCGACCCCATCGACGACGCGGGCGACACCGGACGCGGCCGCATTGCGGGCGACCGCCTGCGTGCGGGCGTGCGCGTACTGCACGTAGTAGACGGGATTGTCATTCGTGCGCTTGGTGAGCAGGTCGAGATCGACGTCGAGCTGGGAGTCGGCGGACGAGCGGACGAGTGCGTACCGCGCGGCGTCGATGCCGACCGCCTCGATGAGGTCCTCCATCGTCACGACGTTGCCGGCACGCTTGCTCATCCGCACGGGCTCGCCGTCCTTGACGAGGTTGACGAGCTGACCGATCAGGATCTCGAGGTTGTAGTACGGCGTGTCCCCGAACGCCGCGACCGTGGCCATCAACCGACCGATGTATCCGTGGTGATCGGCGCCGAGCATGATCAGGTTGCGCTCGAAGCCGCGCTCCCTCTTATTGAGGTAGTACGCGAGGTCGCCGGCGATGTAGGCGGGCTCGCCGTTGCTGCGGATGACGACCCGGTCGCGGTCGTCACCGAACGTGGTCGTCCTCAGCCAGATGGCCCCGTCTGCCTCGAAGATGTGGCCGAGCTCACGGAGCCGCGCGACAGCGTGGTCGACGGCGCCCGTCTCGTAGAGGGAGTTCTCGTGGAAGTAGACGTCGAAGTCGACTCTGAAGTCGATCATCGACTGGCGGATGTCGCCGAACATGAGCTCGACTCCCGCAGCGCGGAAGACCTCCTGCGCCTCGTCACGCGGGAGCACGGCGAGGTCGCCCGGATAGTCGGCGACGACTCGGGCCGCGATCTCCGCGATGTAGCCGCCGGCGTATCCGTCCTCGGGAGTCGGCTCGCCGAGGTAGCTGGCCAGCAGGCTGCGGCTGAAGCGGTCGATCTGCGCGCCGTGGTCGTTGAAGTAGTACTCGCGGGTGACCTCGGCGCCCTGCGCCTGGAGGATGCGGGCGAGGCTGTCGCCCACGGCGCCCCAGCGCGCGCCGCCGAGGTGCATCGGGCCAGTGGGGTTCGCCGACACGAACTCGAGGTTCATCTTGACGCCGGCGAGCTCCGTGCCCTGGCCGAAGGTGTCGCCCGCGTCGAGGATGACCTTCGCGAGAGCACCGGCGGCCGCGGCGTCGAGGGTGACGTTGATGAAGCCCGGGCCGGCGACGTCGACCCTCTTCACGCCGTCCAGCGCGGCGATGCCGTCGGCGAGCTCGGCCGCGAGCTCGCGCGGGTTCGATCCGAGCTGCTTGCCGAAGCGCAGGGCGACGTTGCTGGCCCAGTCGCCGTGCTCGCGATTGCGCGGCCGCTCGAGGGCGACATCCGACGCACTCGGGGCGATCCCCTCGACACCGCGTCGCTCGGCCGCCGAAGCGACGAGAGCGGCCATGGCGTCAGCGAGATCAGCAGGAGTCACGGCCGTCAAGCCTAGCCGCGCCGCTCCCGGCGCACGCACGGGCATCAGAGCGGCTGCCCGTCCGACTCATCCTTCCGATGTGGCGCGTCATCCGCCCGTCGGACGCTCCGTGTCCCCCGTCGGCTGTAGCCTCCTGCTGTTCGAGGGGAACGGGTGCGCGCCATCGCCATCCGTCCAACGCGTCAGAAGTGGGGAATGTCCGTGAGGACCAGTCGGTGGACCGTCGTCGTGCTGGGCCTGGCCGTTGCATCGGTGGCGCTGGCAGGCTGCACTTCCAACCCGGTTCAGCCGGCGCCTCAGCAGACGACCACCGCTCCGCCGGTCGTGGTCACCGAGCCCTCGCAGTCGACCACTCCCGAGCCGGAGCCGACCGCGACGCAGGAACCGGGGATCCCGGTCGTCCAGACCTGCGACCAGCTGATCACGCCCGACGAGCTGTACGCCTTCAACCCGAACGTCGGTGTCAATCCGGCCTATCAGGCCGAGACGGGCACGACTGCGTCGAGGATCGTCTCGCTGCAGGGCGTCGCCTGCGGCTGGTCGAACCAGACGAGCAACGAAACGATCGAGATCGCGGTGGCCCATCTCTCGTCCACGGCGATCGAGGGCCTCAAGAACGAGCTCGCCCTCTCGAGCACACCCGTGCCGACCTACGGCGACGAGGCGTACTTCGAGGTCAACAGCGGACTGGGCGAGGCCAACGTCTTCTCGGGCGACTACTGGATCTACGCGCGCTCGACCACGTTCCTCGAGCCGGGCGACGCGGCCATGCTGATGGACGACGTGATGGCGGCGCTCACCGCCTGAGCGGTCCACCGATGCGGTACGCCCGAGCGGCCCGCGACCCGCGGCCCGCTCACTCAGCCCAGGGTGACGAACTGGTCCATGTTGTCGAGCGGCAGCTCATCGACGACCGCCGTCACCCACATCGAGTTGAGCGTGACGTTGCCGCCGTGGCTCGACAGGAATGCGGTGTCCGCGGCATCCCGGCCGGTGGCGATGCGCAGCAGGGTCTGGCGCGGGGCGAGCGCGGTGGCGTCGACGACGTGCCACTGCCCGTCGACATAGGCCTCGGCGACGGCGTGGAAGTCCATCGGCTGCAGTCCCGGCGCGTAGACGGAGACGAGTCGGGCGGGAACATCCATTGCGCGGAGCAGCGCGACGCAGAGGTGCGCGTAGTCGCGGCAGACCCCCTGCCGGTCGAGCAGGGTCTGGGTCGCGCCGTCGGTCGGCAGGCTGGATCCCGGCACGTAGCTGAGCTGGGCGCCGACCCACGAGCTGACACCGAGGAGCAGGTCACGGCCCTTGAGTCCGGTGAACTCGGCCTGCGCGGTGGCGAGCAGGGAGTCGGATTCGGCGTAGCGGCTGGGGCGCAGGTAGGTGACGAGGTCGAGCGGCTCGACCGGGACCGGCTCGGAGTGGCCGATGACCTCGGCGGCATAGTCGATGGTGAGCGGCCCCGCCTCGGCGAAGAAGCGATGCAGCACTGTGCCGTGCAGATCCTCCATCACGATGGGGGTGAACTCGGTGCCGCGGCGCTCGAACGAGATCGAGTCGGTGACCGTCGAGCCGGGCATCGGCTTGGCTGCGGAGATCGCGAACACCAGCTCGGCGCGGTCGGCGATGTAGAGCTCGATGTGGCTGGTCACGTTGCGGCGCATCCCGCAATCGTTCCATAGCGCGGACGGTCGGCTTTGCGGCTCCGAACCGGGCTCAGGTTCGACCCATCGACGGACTGCGATAGTCGATGCCATGACCCTTCCTGGAATCACGAACATCGGACTCATCGGCGCAGGGCACATCGGATCGGCGATCGCCCGCCTCGCGGTCCGCAACGACTACACCGTCGTGGTGAGCAATTCCCGCGGCCCGGAGTCATTGGAGGAGCTCGTCGACGAGCTCGGACCCCATGCATCTGCGGCACTCGCCGAGCATGCGGCGCAGGTCGGCGACCTCGTGGTCGTCACCATCCCCCTCGGGCGATTCCGTGAGGTGCCGGTCGAGCCGCTCGAAGGCAAGATCGTCATCGACACCAACAACTACTACCCGGGGCGCGACGGTCAGATCCCTGAGCTCGACAGCGACTCGACGACCTCGTCGGCACTGCTGCAGGAGCACCTGCCGACCTCGCGGGTGGTCAAGGTCTTCAACAACATCGGCTTCGCCGACATCCCCAACGACGCCAAGCCGGTCGGGACCCCCGGTCGCCGCGCTCTGCCGGTCGCCAGCGATGACGACGAGGCCAAGGCCACCGTCATCGCGCTGCTCGACGAGTTCGGCTACGACGCCGTCGACGTCGGGTCGCTCGCCGACAGCTGGCGCTACCAGCCGGACACTCCGGCCTACGGCGTGCCGGCGGATGCGGATGGGATGCGCAAGCTGATCGACGCCGCCGAGCGCTGACGCAGCGAGCCCGGTGGCTGAGCCGGGCACGAAGCGCCCGCGTCGAAGCCCTCGTCGAAGCCCGCCCGCTCCTACGGAACCAGCGCGATGCCGGCCCAGGCGCCTGCTACCCGTATGAATCGGATGCGGCGTTGAGCCTGGCCCGGCTGACCCTGCCAGAACTCGATCACCGTCGGAATCAATCGGTAGACGGTCCAGTCTTCGGGCACCTCCTCGGCGTCCGAGTCGAGTTCCTCTCGTGCTCGCTCGAGCTGCTCCGTCATGTCGTCGGGCAGCGGATCGCTCTGCTGCCCGACGCGTGCGGCCGCCTTGAATCCGTTGCCGCGATCCTTGTAGTCCGCGGCGCTGGTGTCGGGCTCGGCTCGTTCGACGATCCCCTGCATGCGCACCTGACGGTGCTGCTCCCGCCAATAGCTGACTGCAGCGGCGTGCGGATTGATCGAGAGCTGACGCCCCTTCGGGCTGTCAGCCGAGGTGGCGAATCCGACGGCGCCGCGCTCTCCAGAGGCTTCGGGCATCCACACCTCACGCAGCAGGACGGTCCGCGCATCGGGCGCACCATCCGCGCCCACGGTCGCGAGCGTGATCGTGTGGGGTGCCGCCGCTCCCCCATCGACGGCATGAGCCAGCCAGCGGGCGTAGACCTCGAACGGCTGATCGTCGATCTCGACATCGAATTCGGGAGCCTCATCCGAGGGCATCCGCGCCGCACGGAGGAGGTCGTGCAGGTCGGAGGTCGTCGGCGATTCCACGCTCCGACCCTAGTTGCGCCACCTCCGATCGGGTCCGACGTTTCTCGACGAACAGGTCGACAGGGCGGGGCCACAGGCCACCGCCAGCTGCCTCGCCGCGGCGCTCCGTAGAATCCGCAGATGGAACCACTGGCACCTGGCATGCAGAGAATCGGCGCCGTGATGCGGCGCCTGCCGGGGTCGTCGGTGGCGACCGCGACCGACGCGCAGATCGCGCGGAGCAGCGGCGCCGCTGCACCGGAACTGCTGGCCTCGATCCTCATGGGCAGTCGGCCCAAGGGGATATCGACCGAGGATCGCCGCACGAACGGCATCCCGATCCGCATCTACCGACCCGATCACTCACGGGCCTCTCGGCCGCTCATCGTCTACTTCCACGGCGGCGGCTTCGTGTTCGGTGATCTCCGCGGCGGCGACTGGATCGCCGGCACGGTCGCGAAGCAGCTCGACGCTGTCGTCGTCTCCGTCGACTATCGCCTGGCTCCGAAGCATCCGTTTCCCGCCGCGGTGGACGACTGCTTCGCCGGTCTCGTCTGGGCGGCCGACCACGCCGCCGAGCTGGGCGCGGATGCGCAGAAGATCGGCGTGATGGGAGAGAGCGCAGGTGGCAATCTCGCAGCCGTGGTGGCTCTCCTGGCTCGGGACGCTTCGACGCCGCTTGTCAGCCATCAGGCGCTGCTCTATCCGGCGACCGGAGTCGAGGAGTCGGCGTCGCGTCTGCAGAACGCGGAGGCGGTCATCCTCACCGCGGCGGACATGAAACGATTCGGCGAGCTGTACGGGGGCGACGCGTCCGACTGGCGCGTCTCGCCGATCAGGGCAACATCGCTGGCGGGGCTGCCTCCAGCGGTGATCGTCGTCGCCAGCCACGACCCGCTTCGGGATGACGGCGTGCAGTACGCCGCCGCACTCAAGCAGGCCGGCGTCCAAGTGAGCTTGACGGAGTACCCGGCGATGCCCCACGGATTCCTCAACTTCCCGCGCTTCGCCAGGGATGCGGTCCCTGCCCTCAAGCGGGTCGTGTTCCATCAGCGCCGCACGTTCGGCTGGCAGCCCTCCTAAGGGGACGCGGTCCCTGGCAGAGTCTGGCTCGGCCCCAGTGCTAGCCTTGATCGTCCCTTCAGCCCCCATAGCTCAGGGGATAGAGCACTGCCCTCCGGAGGCAGGGGCGCAAGTTCGAATCTTGCTGGGGGCACCAAACGAGTCCCTGATCAATGCGGCTTTTAGGGGGCTATCCCGAGATCAATGACATCGCATCGATCGGCAACAGAATGGCAATACATTCCGGCCATCGAAGAACACCTGATCAGCGCCGCCTTGAATTGCCCCAGAAGAGCAGGGGCGGATGCGCTGCTGGATTCGTCGTGCATCCAACCCAGGTAGTACTACGCAGGTCGGTTGGCGACTCGAAGCACGGCCTTAACCGCTGAACCGCTGCATGCCGCCGCGACAGCTTCATTTATCCGTTCGAACGGGAACGTCGACACGATGCGATCGACGGGTAAGCGCCCGCTAGCGAGCAATCGGGCCAGTTCGGGGATGAAGACCTGCGGTTGGGCATCCCCTTCGAGGACGGTGGAGATGCGCACGCCTCGTCCTAACAGCGGGTTGAGGTCGATGTGCGCGAGATCTCCGGGCGGGGGCGCTCCGACCAGTGCGGCATGTCCTCGAACGGCGAGGCTCTGGAGGAGGACCGGAAACACGGCCGCTATCCCCGTCGCGTCGAGTCCCGCATCGACTCCGCGCTCTCCGGTGATGTCTCGAATCGCGCTGGCCACGTCATCAGTTGCCAGCAGGACGTCGGTCGCGCCGCACTCGCGAGCAATCTCGAGGCGTCGCGGATTCACGTCGACAGCGATGATCGTCGTGCATCCGGCGATCACTGCCGCCATGATGGCGGCGCACCCCACGGCACCCGCGCCGAAGACTGCGATCGACGACCCAGGGCGAGGATCGAGCACGTGGAAGACAGTTCCTGCGCCCGTCATCACGCCGCAGCCAAGCGGTGCGAGGAGTTCGAAGGGGATGTCGCGCGGAACTCGAACTGCGAGATGCTCCGCGACGATCGCGTATTCCGCGAAGGACGACTGTCCGAAGAACGACGACGATATGGTGCCGGCCGAATCGGACAATGGCTGCTCGGCTGCAGGCCGTTCACTGCCGAAGTTCAGAGCTGCAGTGTGTTCGCAGGTGCCGGGAAAGCCTTGCAGGCAGGATGCGCAGCGTCCGCAGTACGCGAATCCGAGCACGACGTGGTCACCGGGAGCGAGGGCCTGAACTCCGGAGCCGCACTCCTCGACGATTCCGGCGCCTTCATGCCCCAGCACCGCCGGCAGCGGGACGGGATACATCTGGTCCCTCGCAATCAGGTCCGCGTGACAGATCCCAGCCGCCATGATGCGGACTCGGACTTCGCCTGGCTCGGGACCGCGCATCGAAAGCGACTCGATGGCGAAAGGGCCACCGGGCTCCCGGACTACCGCCGCCCTTACATACGCCATCAATCGGAGAGAAGCGGAAGTCCGAGCGTCGTGCCATGCAGGTACACGGTGCGCTGCTCGGTGAAGGTGCGAAGCGACTCGACGCCGCCAAGACGGCCGAAGCCAGAAAGGCCTATTCCACCGAACGGCACGTGTGGCTCGTCACCGACACTCGGACCGTTGACATGGACGGCGCCCGATCGCACGCGTGAAGCGACGTGAAGCGCATGCGCGGGGTCAGCAGATACGACGCTTGCAATCAGGCCGAACTCCGTGTCATTGGCCATGCGGATCGCGTCTTCGTCATCAACCGCGCGCTGCAGTGAAACGATGGGCGCGAAGGCCTCCTCATGAAACAGCCGGGCCTCACGACCGAGCCCTTCGAGCACGACAGGTCGCGCATACGCGCCGTCGATGTCAGCGTCCCCGAGCAGCAGCGAAGCTCCCGTCCTGTGCGCGTCCTTGACGAGCTCGCTGAAGTGTCGTGCGGCCGCGATGTTGATCAGGGGTCCCAGATCTGTGGTCGGCTCGCGCGGGTCGCCGACGATCATCGCGCCGACATGCCGGACGACCGCTGCGGCCAGCGCATCGTAGATGCGCGGTGTGGCGATGATTCGATCCGTCGCCATGCACACCTGCCCGGTATTGGCGAAGGCGCCGACAACAAGTCCTCTCGCGGTCGATTCGACGTCGGCGTCGTCAAGGACGACGGTGGGATTCTTGCCTCCCAGCTCCATGACGGCCGGGGTGAGGTTGAAGCCGGCCACCTGGGCTATCTGGCGTCCCACCGGAGTCGAGCCGATGAACACCACCCGACGCACATGAGGGTGAGCGATGAGCTGGCCGATCACTTCCCGCCCCTCCCCGGGCGCGGACGTGATCACGTTCACGACTCCCGCGGGCGCTCCTGCGCTGGTCAGCGCGGCTGCCAGGACGTGACCGGCGAGCGTCGGCGAGAGCTCACTGGGTCGGATGACGACCGTATTGCCGGCCGCAAGAGCGATGGCGACGGATCGTGCAGCGAGCACGAGCGGTGCGTTCCAGGGGACGATGGCGAGCACGACCCCGGCAGGGACACGGAGGCTGAGGTTCGTGGATCCCGGCTCATGCGAGGGCAGCACCTCGCCGATCGCGCTGCTCGTCAGCCCAGCAGCCTCGCGAAGAGTCGCGGCGGCTTCTTCGACGTTCATCGCAGCCCAGCCGCGGGTCCCGCCCGTCTCGAGCGCCATCTTGGACGCGATCCGATCAATGTCAGATTCGAGTCCGTCCGCCGCCCCGAGGAGCACCATTCGGCGCTCCTGGAACGATCGCCGGCTCCAGTCGGTGAAGGCGCGCCGCGCCGCCGCGACGGCGCGATCGACGTCTTGAGGGCCGGCTGCGGCGACACGTGCGATCTGCTCTCCTGAGACGGGAGAGATGCTCGGCGTCGTTCGAGCGTCTGTCGCATTTTGGAACTCGCCGTCGATGAAGAGCTGGGTGGTTGTGCTCACGTCTGTTCCTCGATTCAGAAGGTCAGTACCGGTTTGATGGTCGCGCCGGATGCTGCGTCCGCCGCGGCGAGATTGATGTCCTCGAACGGGTATCTGCGTTCGAGCCGATCGATGGGGAATCGGCCGTGCCGCCACGCATCGATGAGGAATGGAACGAAGCTCTGAGGCTCGGAATCGCCCAGGGTGATGCCGATGATCGAACGCCCGGGCAGGAGCCGCGGCACATCGAACGATGCTCGGGATCCCGCTCGCGGCGCTCCGATCACGGCGCACACTCCGCCGACGGCGAGTGCGGTGATGGCGTCCTCGAGAACACCCACGTTGCCGGTGCTCTCGACTGCGTAGTCCACCCCAACGTCTCCGATCAGTGCAGCTAGGGCGTCGGTGAGCGCTGTGTTGGTCGCATCGATGACGTCCGTGGCGCCCAGCTCGAGTGCAAGCTGGAGTCGTGCTGCGACCCGGTCGACGACGATGATGCGGCTCGCGGCCGTCATCGCTCCCGCCATCACCGCGGCCATCCCGACAGCGCCCGCACCGAGTACGAGGAGCGTTGACCCGGCACGCGGACGCAGCACGTTCAGCACTGCGCCAGCACCGGTCTGCAGGCCGCAGCCAAGAGGAGCGAGGACGATCATGTCCTCGTCGGTCGTCTCCGGGTCGAGCCGCACGACGCTGCGCTCGTCGACGATGGCTGTATGCGCGAACGAAGACTGCCCGAAGAAGTGAGCATTCACCGGCCGACCCGATGCGCTCATCGTCGCGGATCCGTCAGCTCGAGTTCCGCCCAGCAGATTGAGGCTCAGGTGCTGCACGCAGAGCCCCGGATGACCTCCCTCACAGTTCCGGCACGTTCCACATGAGGTGAAGCTCAACAGGACTCGATCCCCGACCGACGCCCGTCGCACATTCGGACCGATCGCTTCCACGATGCCGGCACCCTCATGGCCGAGCACTCCTGGCAACGGGAATGGCGTGACGCCGTGGGCGACGCTGAGATCTGTGTGACAGACACCCACCGCGATCATTCGCACACGGAGCTCATCGGCACGGGGTTCGTCGAGCTGCACCTCTTCGAGGACGAAGTCCTCGTCCTCGCTCCACGTGATCGCGGCGATTGTCATTGGGTGATCCTTTCGAGCGCGTCTTCGCGCTGGATTCACCCTAGGGCATCAATGTCCTGCATGACAGGGTTGGATTCCTGACATTCGCTACATAGACTAGATGGCAGTTGCTCGCAGACTACTCGCGCGGGCCAAGTCGATGGAGACGTCATGAATGAGGCCAGTACTTCCCGTCCGGCGGCGCCAGCCGCACCCACTCCGGTCGCTCGCTTCAAGCACGGCACTTTCGCGTGCACCGTGATCAGCGATGGCATCCTCGAAATGGGTCCTGCGTACGTCAACTTCCCCACAGCTGATCGCGCGGAGGTCGACGCCCTCCTCGTCCGCAACTACCTCGACCCCGAGAAGGTGCGGCTCAACGAGAATCTGCTCGTAGTGGATACCGGGCAGGCTCTCGTCCTCTTCGACTCAGGCGTCGGCGTCGACCCCTCCCTCGGCAGGGGCTTCTTCGGCCCAGGCACAGGGCACGCAATCCCCCATCTGCGCGCCGCCGGGATCGACCCTTCTGACATCGACTTCGTCGCTATCACTCACACGCACCCGGATCATGTCTGGGGGCTCGTCGATGCCGACGGAACCCCCTTCTACCCGAATGCGACGATCATCGTCAGCCGCGAGGACTTCGACTACTGGACCGACCTCGGCCATGTCGGCACAGCCCCCAGCCAGCATATGAAGGATCACTTCATCGGCGCGCACAAGAACCTGACGCCGTACTACGAGCAAGGCAGGCTGCGGTTCGTGGAGGACGGCGAGACCGTCACCCCTGGCGTACGGGCGATGGCAACGCCAGGGCACAGCCCCGGCCACCTGGTCTATCTCATCGAGGATCAGGGCGAGACGATGGTCTGCTGGGGCGACCTCTGCCACCACTACGTACTGCTCCTGCAGCGCCCGGAGTGGAGCTTCCAGTTCGATTACGAGAAGGAGGCCGCCACAGCCCAGCGTTGGCGCCTCTATGACTTCGTCGACTCCAACCGGTACGCCGTGTTCGCGTACCACTTCCCGTTCCCCGGCCTTGGTCACCTGCGGAAGGACGGAAGCGGATACGCGTGGTTGCCGACCGAGACCCACATCGCGCCAGCTGCAGCCATAGCGGCCGCGATCGCGAGCTGACACGGCAATCCACCCGCCATCCCACGACTCGAAGGATTCGCAATGAACGATCGCATCGACATACACGCCCACTTCGTGCCCGACTTCTACCGCGAAGCACTGCTCGCCGGCGGACACGAGCACCCCGATGGCATCGCCGCGGTGCCCGAATGGAGCGAAGAGCTCCACCTCGACACGATGGACCGGCTGGGCGTGCGCACCTCGATGCTGTCGATCTCATCACCGGGAGTCCATTTCGGTGATGATCTCAAGGCGGCCACGCTGGCTCGAGCCGTCAACGAGGAGGCCCACCGCATCGTCGCTCGTCAGCCCGAGCGCTTTGGGTTCTTCGCGAGCCTGCCGCTTCCCGATGTGGACGCCGCCCTCGACGAGTTGCGCTACTCCCTCGACGTGCTCGGGGCGGACGGCATAACGATCGAGACAAACCACCACGGGATGTATCTCGGCGACGAACGTCTCGAACCCGTGTATGCGGAGATCGCACGACGCGGCTCTGCAGTGTTCATCCATCCGACAACAGCACACGGTGGTGAGCATCTCGCATTGGGCTATCCGCGCCCGATGCTCGAGTTCATGTTCGAGACCACCCGCTCGGTGACGAACCTCATCCTGTCGGGCGCGCTCGATCGAGCCGATGGCGCGTCGTTCATCGTCCCGCACGCCGGAGCCGCACTCTCCGTGCTCGCCAACAGGATCGAGTTGCTGCTTCCCCTGCTCACGCCGCCGGGCGGCGAGACGCCACCGAGCGTGCGCGCGGCGCTTGCGAGACTGCATTTCGATCTGGCAGGCGCTCCGGTCGACGAGCTGCTTTCGGCGCTTCTCTCGGTGGCTGATCACGAACGGATCCACTACGGCAGTGACTTCCCGTTCACTCCAGCTGATGCGTGCGTGGCTCTGCGCTCGCGTCTCGACTCCGCAGCGTCACTCAGTGCCGGACTGCGCCTCGCGATCGACACAACGAACAGCCGCGCGCTGTTCCCACGTCTCGCCTCGCAGCTCGCATGACTCGCCGCTCGCGGCCCGTGCGGCGAGCGTAGGCTGGGCCGGTGTCCGATGACTCCGAGGTCACCAGTCCGAGCTCCTACCGCGAGCGCAACAGCACGGCGGATCGCGCGCTCGACGTCCTGGGACTCTTTCAGCCGAATCGGCTCCGGCTTTCGGCGATCGACGTCGCGTCCGAGCTGTCAGTCGCGCGCTCGACTGCTTATCGCTACCTCGTCACGCTCAGCGGCGCGGGATACGTCGAAGAGGATCCCCAAGGCGGGTTCCGACTTGGGCTCAAGGTCTTCGAACTGGCCCGGCTAGCCCGCGCCTCGTACGGACTCTCCTCCATCGCCCTTCCCGAACTCGAGGAGCTCAGCCTCTCCACCGGAGAGACAGCCCTGCTCACGCGACGCTCGGGGACACGAACCGTATGCCTGGAGAAGTCCGATCCGCCCGACGCCCGTCTTCGCGTGTCATATGAACGTGGAAGCGTGCTTTCGCTGAACGCGGGAGCATCGGCGTGGGTTCTGCTGGCTTGGGATGACCCTCGCGCTGTCGAAGCGCTGCTGACAGCCGAGCCGCTCCCCTCCTTCACGCAGGCGACCGTCACCGACCCGGCAAAGATCGCCGAGCTCCTCACCAAGGTCCGCCGCGATGGGTATTCGGTTACCCGGGGCGAGCTCGACGCCGATGCGATCGGCATCGCCGCTCCGATTCGCGATGACCGTGGACGAGTGGTCGCTGGAATCAGCCTGGTCGCTACGAACCGCAGGGCACCCGAGGAGCTGGAAGGCACGCTCGTTGCACAGGTTGTCGCGGCCGCCGAGCGCATTTCGACCAACCTCAGCCTGACCACGCAGTAAGTCAGCGCAGCGCGCTCAGACCCGGTTCGGCGCACGCCGAGCCGGGTTTTTCGATGCCCGGCAGCGTGTCCTATTTTGCAGGATGCAATTCCTGGCAAATGAGATATGCTGATTCCAGAGCGAGCGGCACCGATGCCGAGAACGGAAGAGTCAACGTGGACGACGACATGGCAGCGGACAGCGACGTCACCGTCGTCGGCGCGGGGCCTGTCGGTATGACCGCCGCGTTGCTGCTCGAATCCCTCGGTTTGGACGTCGTGCTCATCGAGAGGTCGGCTACACCGAGCTCGGAGCCGAAGGCGATCAGCCTTGACGACGAATCTCTGCGCGCATTCCAGTTCGCCGGCATCGCCGACCGCGTGCTCTCGATCATCGTTCCGGGCACCGGTACCCAGTACTACGGAGCGGATGGCGCCCCTCTATTCCACGCCCGCGGACCTGAGCCGTATCGGCTGGGACATCCGTTCAAGAACCCGTTCGCGCAGCCCGACCTCGAACGACTCCTTCGAGATGTCATCGCAACGAAGCCGCGCATCGCTTTCCACACCGGATCGCCCGTAGTCGCCATCGCCCAGGATGACCTGAGCGCAACGGCGACCGTGTCGTCGGCAACAGGCCCTCGCGAATTCCGGACACGGCACATCGTCGGTGCCGACGGCGGACGCTCCACGGTGCGCGAGCTATCGGGAATCACGATGTCTGGCCGCAGCCACGCCGAGACGTGGCTCGTCGTCGACACGCTGGGCGACCACCACGACGAGCGCTTCGGCATGCATCACGGCGACCCTGCCCGACCCCACGTCATCGTGCCGGGGCTCGACGGCCGTTGTCGCTACGAGTTCCTCCTCCATGACGGCGAAGGCATCCCCGGCTCCGAGCCCGACTTCGAACTTATCCGCCGACTGGTGCGGCCATATCGAAAGCTGGAACCCGAGCAGATCGAGCGAGCAGTCAACTACCGATTCCACTCGCTGGTGGCCGACTCATGGAGAAGTGGCCGCATCTTCCTCGCGGGCGACGCCGCCCATATGATGCCGCCCTTCGCCGGGCAAGGCCTCAACTCCGGTATTCGCGACGTCATGAATCTCAGCTGGAAGCTGGCCGGGAGCATTCGCGGCGAGCTGTCCCCCGAAGTTCTCGACAGCTACGAGTCCGAACGGGGACCGCATGTGCGCGCGACCGTAAAGCTGAGCCAGCGCCTGGGACGGGTTGTCATGACGACCTCGACTCGAATGGCACAGTGGCGGGACGAGACGATCCGAGCAGCACTCGACACCGCCACCGGCCGCAAGTACCTCGAGGAGATGCGCTACAGGCCCACACTCGCCTTTCAGGCCGGCCTCGTTGCACCTCACCCGCAGCACGGGGCCGTGGGCACAGTGATCTCCCAACCGCGTGCCTTCGACACCGAGGCCCGTCTTCCGAGAATGCTCGACGACGTCATCGGGCGCGGATGGGCACTGATCGGTGTTGATGTCACGCCCGACGAATGGGCGGACGGAAACGCGCTGGCGTTGCTCGCGTCTGCACGTCGCGTCCATGTTCCGACCAGTGATCATCTTCCCCGCGTGGAGCCAGGGATCCGGGTCGCCATCGATCTCGACGGTCGACTGGAGCGCGAGTTCCGACGCTTCAGCGGCCGATTCGTCCTGCTGCGTCCAGATCGCGTGATCGCAGCGGTTTGTACTCCTCCGACTATTGCCGCGCTCGTCGCCGATGTTGCGCCCTGGTTCACGCCGGCGTTCGCGTTCCCGTCCACCCCCGATGCCCGTGACGATGTCGATGTCGTCACCTCTACAAGGAGCTGATGTCAGTGAAGCCCGAGCGTGTAATCCTCGAACAGACAGCTGCAGCCGGAACGCTGCGCGACACTGCCGTGTCCCATATCGGCTTGAGAGTGCCTGAGGTGCAGGCGACCGCCGATTTCTACGGACGCGTCCTCGGACTCGTCGTGCAGCGCGAGCTTGCAGACGGCGGCCTCCAGATGGGCTGGGGCACCGGTCATCACGTCCTCGACCTGCTGCCGGGTGAGCGGTCGCTGGCCTATTACGCCTTCGAGGTTCGTGACGCCGGCGGCATGGCTGGCATCCGGAGCCGCCTCGAGCAGGCAGGCGCGCCCGTCACGGAGGTCGATCCGGCGCTGCTCGATGCCTCCATCGGGGATGTCGAGAGCATCGAGACAACGGACCCCGACGGCAACACCGTGCAGTTCCACTCCGCAGTCTGGCGACAGGGCGAGGGCGCCGGAGACCCGGGCCGCCGCCCAGTCAAGTACCAGCACATCACTCTCGGCACCGTCGATGTCGCTCCCATGACCGATTGGTTCACCGGCGTCATCGGATTCCGGATCTCGGACCAGCTGGAGGACGGCCGTTTCGCATGGATGCGCAGCAATAAGGATCACCACACGCTCGCCATCGTCAACGTCGGCGCCCGCGGCAACGTCGATCACTACTCCTTCGACCTGGCCGAATGGGAGGACTTCAAGTCGTGGTGCGACAAGCTCACCGAACAGGATGTCGACGTCGCCTGGGGCCCGGGGCGGCACGGGCCGGGAAACAATCTCTTCGTCTTCTTCGACGATCCCGCAGGCAATCACATCGAGCTCAGCGCTGAGATGGAGAAGTTCTACGACGATCGCGTCACCTACGTCGCTCGCCGATGGAACCCCATTCCGCAGAGCGTCAACCTCTGGGGCGGCCAGCTCCCCAACTGGCGTCGCGTGAGCGGTGTGCAATCATGAGGCTCGTCAGCTACTTCCTCGACGGAGCACCCGGCGTCGGCGAACTGCGCGACGCAGTGGTGATCCCGCTCCAGGGACTCTCGGAGATCGGCGCAGCCACTCCGGCGGAACTGCTCCGTTCAGCGGTGCGCAAGGTTCAGGCGGCCGTACCAATCAGCCGGGTGATCCTCCGGCCGGCAGTACCGAACCCGACGAAGATCTTCTGTGTAGGTCTGAACTACCTATCGCATGTCGATGAGACGAAGCGCGACCTCCCCAGCTATCCGGTCCTTTTCCCGAAATACGCGTCCAGTCTGATCGCCGCAGACGCCCCCATCTCGCTGCCGGCTGAGTCCGACCAGGTCGATTACGAGGGCGAGCTCGCAGTCGTGATCGGGCGGGCTGGACGTCGCATTCCCGAGAGCTCCGCCATGGACCATGTCCTCGGCTACACGGTGGCGAACGATGTCACCGTGCGGGACTACCAGTACAAAACGCACCAGTGGCTGCAGGGCAAAGCATGGGATGGAACCACCCCGCTCGGTCCCGACATCGTCACCCCCGACAGCGTGGACCTCTCGACCGCACGCATTCGCACGGTGCTCAACGGCTCGACCATGCAGGATTCCGATCTCTCGAAGCTCATCTTCTCGATCCCTCGGTTGATCGCCACCATCTCCGAGTTCACCGAACTCCAACCGGGCGACGTCATATTGACCGGAACCCCAGGCGGGGTCGGATTCCACCGCGACCCGCAGGTCTTCCTCCGCGACGGTGACCTGGTGAGCGTCGAAATCGAGGGCGTCGGACGAATCAACTCGACCGTGACCGCCGAGATCGGTGCCCACCAACCACCCGTCATCGCAGAGGTGAACGCGTGAGCGTCATCGTGATCAGCGGCGCCGGTTCAGGCATCGGAGCGCTCTCCGCCCGATCCCTGGCACGAGCGGGCCACACCGTCTACGCCGGCCTTCGGGACATCGGCGGACGCAATGCCGGACGGGTCCAACGCCTCAGAGCGGACGCCGAAGAATCGGCCCTCGACCTGCGACCGCTCGAGCTCGATGTGCTCTCGCAAGAGTCCACCGATCGAGCGATCGCCCTCGTCCTTACGGAGCAGGACCGCATCGACGTCGTCATGCACAACGCGGGCCACATGACACTCGGGCCGGCCGAGGCCTTCACGGCCGAAGAGGTCATGTCGGTCTTCGATACGAACGTGCTGGGGTCCCAGCGCCTCAACCGCTCAGCCCTCCCCGTCCTGAGAGGCCAGCATTCCGGCTTGGTGCTCTGGGTCTCCAGCTCCAGCGTGAAGGGCGGAACTCCCCCGTTCCTCGGACCGTACTTCGCCGCCAAAGCCGCGATGGACTCCATCGCGGTCAGCTATGCGGCCGAACTCCTGCGATGGGGCGTTGAGACTTCCATCCTGGTCCCCGGAGCGTTCCCGAGCGGAACCGACCATTTCGCCAGCGCCACCGGGCCAGCTGATTCCCAGCGCATCGCGGCCTACGACACGCTCTACAGCGGGATGTCCGAGCAGGTCGGAGCGACCCTCGCTGCAGAGACCCCGGAATGGGCCGACGTCCAGCTCGTGGCAGATGCGGTCGTCGCCATCGTGAATGCGCCGAGCGGCAGCCGCCCATTCCGGGTGCACGTCGACCCGCTCGATGACGGGTCAGAGGCCGTATCGGCGGTCGCTGATGACAACCACAGGCAGTTCCTCGAACGGATCCACCTCTCGGACCTCAACGTCCCCACAGCGGAGCCCGCGGCGTCTCTCTGATCTCCGCAACCGCGGACCGCACCACCCTCACATCCACCCTTACAGCCCGCGATGAAGCGGAGATCGGAGTTCGATCTCATGGATCGATCGATGCCCCACCCCATGACGAGGCGCGCACGCCGCGCGATCACCACGATGGCCGCGGTTGCGGCCATCGCCACCACACTGGCCGGATGTTCGGCCGCAGGAGAGGCTGCACCCGGCTCAACTGCCGATGGAACGGCCGCAGCCGAAATCGCACAACCCGCCGGCTACGAGACCGTCCCAGCCCCCGGTCCGGCAATCGATGTCAGCACTCTGGCGGGAGCCACCGTCTACTGGATCCCCATCACCTCACAGGCGCCTGTGTTCAGCATCGAGCAGGCGGCCGCAACCGAGGCATTCGCCGCAGCAGGGGTGAAGCTCCAGCTGTGCGACGGTGAGGCAAACCCGGCGTCGGTTGCCAAGTGCACAACTCAGGCCGTCTCCGCGGGCGCGGCGGGAATCATCGCCACCTCCATCCCCCCCGAGTTCGCGCAGCAGTCCTTCGGCGCAGCCGTGACCGCCGGCGTCCCCGTGCTCTTCGTCAACACGAAGGATGCGACTACTCCGACCGAGTGGGGAGACCTCGCCGCGGCTCTGCCCGCGAACTTCACCGTGCAGGCGAAGGTCAACACCGACCTGATCATCGCGGACTCGAAGAAGGCGGCGCACGTTCTCGTCATCGGCGTCACCGATTCGAGCGTCACGACGAGCGTCTACGAGTCGATCACCGCGCAGTACGCATCGGACTGCCCAGACTGCGTGGTCTCCTCGGTCGAGGTCGGCAGCACCACGCTGTCCAACCTGTCCTCCCAGGTGAGCGCGGCCCTCGTCAAGGATCCGGCTATCTCCTACGTCCAGGTCGAGTTCGATTCGTTCGCGGCCCCGGTCGTGCAGGCGATCCGCCAGCTCAACAAGTCGTCTTCGATCAAGGTCGTGAGCATGCTCGGGCAGCTCGATGGCATGAAGCGGATCGCCGACGGTTCGGGCTTCGCCGACACCACCTACAGCCTGGCCGCACTCGGCTGGAACGAGGCCGACGTCATGCTGCGCATGATGCTCGGAGTCGACCCGGCGATCGACGGCCACAAGACCCCGATCAAGACCTACACGAGTGCCAACATCTCCAGCGCCGACCTCACCGAGGCGGCATGGAAGAGCGGCGAGTGGTCTTCCGACGATGACTTCCGATCCATGTACACGATGCTCTGGGGCGCGAGCTGACACCCGTCAATCGCCGAACCTGAGATCCTTCGCCGCTGAACGGGAGACATCGATGTCCTCAGATATCCAGCACGTCATCACGGCCGACAACGTCAGCTCCGGCACAGCTCCTCGTCTGCGCATGGCGCACGTCTCCAAGACGTTCGGGCGCAACAAAGTGCTCGATGACGTAACCCTGGAGATCCTGCCCGGTGAGGTCCACGGACTCCTAGGGCAGAACGGAAGCGGAAAATCCACCCTCATCAAGGTGCTGTCCGGGCTTTACAGCCCGGACAGCGGGGCCGAGATCGAGATCGATGGTGTGGAGCTGCCACAGCCGATCAACCCAGCCGGTATCTCGCAGCGGGGCCTGACGATCATTCACCAGAGCCTCGGCCTCATACCGGGGCACTCGGTCACCGAGAACATTCGGATGGGCTCTCTTGAAAGGCGTCGATTCGGACGATTCATCGATTGGAAGTACGAGCGCGCCCGGGCAGTGGAGACGCTGGCCGACATGCAGGCAGACATCGATCCCGACCAGCTCATCGACACCCTCCACATCGGACAGCGCGCAACGGTGGCAATCGCTCGCGCACTGCAGGTCATCGTTCCTGGGAGCGGATGCCTCGTACTCGACGAATCCACCCAGTCCCTCCCCAGGGAGGTCCTCCCTGAGTTCTACGACACCCTCCGCGGGCTCGCGAAGCGTGGGACGTCGATCGCGATCGTGAGTCACCGTCTTGAGGAAGTCCTCGCTCTCGCCGACCGCGTCACCGTGCTTCGCGACGGAGCAGTCACGGCGGCCGGAGTGAGCACGAAAGAGATGTCCGAGGCTCAGCTCTCACGCCAGATCCTCGGTCGCGAGCTCATCAGCTTCACACGCGACAGGAGTGAGTCATCGGCTGAAGCGAGCGCGACCGAGACGCTCCCGGAGACCATCAATCTCACCGACATCACAGGAGCAACCGTCCGAGGGGTCAGCCTGACCATCGCGCACGGCGAGATCGTCGGAATCACCGGAGCCACCGAAGCAGGCCAAGACGAGCTGCCCTACCTCATCGCCGGCGCCTCCACCGAACGCCGATCTGGCACCATCACCCGCGGCAAATCGGCGCGGTCAGTCGCCGATCTCACCGTCGCTGACGCACTCGACTCAGGTATCGCACTAGTGCCATCGGACCGTGCAGGTCAGGGGCTCGCGGTCGAGCTGGATGCTGTCAGCAACCTCACGCTGCCGCGGATCACCAAGCGCTCCGGCCGCGGTCCGCTCCGCAGCTCCTGGCAGCGCGCCGAATTCGAGCGCGCCGTCGAGATGCTTCGCATCACTCCCCCGGACCCCGAGCAGCTCGTCACGTCGTACAGCGGCGGCAACCAGCAGAAGATCCTCCTGGCCAAATGGCTGCTCCACGAGCCGCAACTGCTGGTGCTCCACGAGCCGACCCAAGCCGTCGACGTCGGGGCGCGCGCCGACATCCTGCACGCCATCGCCGCAGCCGCCCGCGGTGGGGCGGCCGTATTGCTCGCCTCCATCGAGGCGCAGGATCTCTCGCTGATCTGCGATCGCATCCTCGTCTTCGAGGCCGGTCGAATCGTCCGCGAGCTGCACGCGCCCTTCGCTCCCGATGGAATCCTCTCTGCCGTCGAATGACGGCCTTCACCACTCCGACAGAAGAGAAGTCAATGACCACCAACGTGTCCTCAACGAAGATCGACCCGTCGACGACAGCGACCTCGCCGTCTCAATCCCCGAATTCTCCAGCCCGCGACTCAGCCCTCGTCGCTCTTCGCAAACGACTGCTGTCGCGCTACGGCATCGTCCTGGTCTGGTTCCTCATGGCTGTGTTCTTCTCGTTCGCAGCACCAAAGACCTTCCTCACCTTCGGTACGGTTCAGACGATCTTCGGATCCCAGTCCACGCTGGTGTTCCTCGCAATGGCCGCGGTCGCGACTTTCGCCGTCGGCGAGTTCGATCTCTCTATCGCATCGATCATGGGGCTCTCAGCGACCGTCCTCCCCGTCATGGCAATCAACGTCGGTGTGCCTGAGTGGGCGGCACTGCTCATCGCACTCGTCGTCGGCGTGCTCGCGGGTGCGGCCAACGGGTTCATCATCGTGATTCTCGGAATCGATCCGATCGTCACCACTCTCGGCATGAGCGTCCTACTACTTGGCATAGCGCAGGCGATCTCCAACCTGGTAGCCGTGACCGGCCTCAGCCTGCAGCTCTCCAACCTCGCCGTCTACAACGTCGCAGGACTCCCGCTCGCCTTCTACTACGGCATCGTGATCGCCGTCATCTTCGCGATAGTCCTCGCCTTCACCCCACTGGGCCGACACATGCGCTTCGTCGGCGCCAATCGTGAGGTGGCCCGGCTGAGCGGCATCCGTGTACAGCGGATCCGATTCGGCTCTTATGTCTTCTCGGGCCTCAGCTGCGGAGTTGCCGGCGTGCTCCTCTCCGTGAGCGTCGGAGGCTTCGATTCGAGCACCTCCAGCGCCTATCTGCTGCCGGCTCTGGCGGCCACCTTCCTCGGAACCGCCGTCGTGCGACCAGGCACGTTCAACCCGATCGGCACACTCGTCACTATCTACTTCCTCGTGACCGGCATCGTCGGGCTCCAGCTACTTGGATTCTCCAGCTGGGTGAGCAACGTGTTCTATGGAGCCGCGCTGGTCGTTGCCGTGACCGTCTCGACGATCGCTAGGAAGCGCATCATCCGCCGCTAACGCGCTTGGAGCATGTCATCCGAGTGCGTATCGCATGGAGTATGGGCCTCCAAATACCTTGATCTCGAAGCACGAGTAGACAAGCGATGTGGTGGTCTGTCCAGTCGGAGCCCTACCTCTCTTTGCGAGGCTGGTGAGCAAGACCCTTCGATCAGGCGTTTCACTCAGCGCCCGTGGCAACGAAATGGCAACAACTGCAGCAAGTCTTCGTGATCGAGCGTCTCCAAAAGATAATGAAGAAGCCCGGAATTCCGGGGAAGTTGGGATGGAACATGCGCCCCTAATGACCCCTGCAACGCCCTCGGGAGGCAGGGGCGCAAGTTCGAATCTTGCTGGGGGCACCAAACGAATCCCTGATGAGCGCCTTGTGATTCGGGAACAATTCTTCGAGAGGACGCGCTCAGTCCAGTCGCAGTGCGCATACCGTGCACAATCGACTCCCCGACAGGCTGATCGGATCGCACCGCCGGAGGCATCGCGGCTAGCGTTTCAATGTGCATGTAGTTTGCTCGTTCGTCGGCGGCGCCGGTCACCTCGTGCCCCAACTGCCGCTGCACCGCTCGCTCTTCCAGGCCGGCCATCGACTCACCCTGGTGGGACGAGAGTCCACTGCCCGCCACGCACCATCCGAGCTCTACCGCCAGGTGAAGACGGTTCCGGACCGGCGCAGCCACATGACCGGAACGATCACTCCTCTCCAGCCCATCGATGAGGAGGCTGAGGTTCGGGTGGTCGGCGATCACTTCGCTGGCGGCGCTGCCCGTCAATCGAACGCAGCAATCGATGAGCTGCTCGGAGACGCCGATCTGGTGGTGTGCGACGAGCTCGACTTCGGAGCGATGGCGGCTGCGCAGAAGCGGGCGATACCGACGATCGTCGTTTCGGTCATCGCCAGCGGGGCGCTGGTGCGCCCGGAGCGTGTGGCCAGCGCGCTCGCGAAGCTGGCAGAAAGCGTGGGACTCGCGCAGGCGATCCGCCCGCATGGCGAGATCTTCGTGGTCCCCTTCCACCCCCTGATGCGGGATCCGACGTTTCCGACGCCTCCGAACGTCTTGTGGATGCAGCCGGACTCCCCACCGTTGGCGGAGTCGGACGGCACAGTCCTCGCGACCCTCGGCACGGAATTCAACACCGAGTCGGGCACCCTTTTTCCTCGCATCCTCGACGCGCTGAGCGAGCTCGACTCTCCTGCGCGAGTGGCTGTCGGTCGCGACTTGGACCCGCGCCGATTCGGGCCGCAGCCTGACCACGTGCGCGTCGAGCAGTACATCCACTTCGACGATGCCCTCCCCCGGGCAAGCGTGGTCCTCCACCACGGCGGCAGCGGCATGCTCGTGCAATCGCTCCTCGCGGGTGTCCCACAGATCATCTTCCCCATGGGCGCAGACCAGCCATTCAATGCCTCCATGACGAAGCGCCTCGGCATCGGCCTCGTCCTGGATGCCGCCACCGCCACGCCGACAGCGATACTCGAGGCAGTGAGGCGGCTTCGAACAGACGCTGCCACGCGCGATCGCGTGTCGCACCTGCGCCGATCGATGCTCGACCTCCCCAACTCGGAAGAAGTCGTCGCGCAGATTCAACGAACCATCGTCTGAGCTGGACAAGCGAAGCGATCCCGACCAACTGCACTAGCGTGCATCGCATGCTATCTTGCAATGCATGACAGCCGAGCTGAGTCCGCAGCTGCGAAAGGGCGTGGTCGAGTACTGCGTGCTCGGCCTCATCAGCACACGACCGATGTACGGCTGGGAGCTGGCGGATCAACTGCAGACCGCGGGTCTCATCTCCAGCATCGGCACCCTCTATCCCGTCCTCTCCCGCCTCCGCGAGCGAGGAGACATCACCATGACGGAACTGCAACAGGGCCCAGGTCCCGCCCGCAAGTACTACGTGCCCACCAAGACGGGCGCGCAGCGACTATCCACCTTTCGTGCTGACTGGGGTCAGCTCGTTCACCAGATCAACCTGATCGTCGGCGAGGAATAGACATGGAATCCGACAGAACATCCACGGCCGTCAGCGACTACCTTCGCCGGCTCGACGAAGAACTCGAGCGCGTCCCGGAGCCACTTGCGTCGCAGATCCGCGAGGGCGTTGCCGAGGAGCTGCGATCGGTCAGTGACGAGGACGCGCTGACTCGGATCGAGCAGCTCGGCGATCCCGCGCACATCGCCGCGGAAGCGAGCAGCGACCTAACCGCGCCCACGCCTACCGCGAACGGCAGGGGAAGTTCGCGGGCCTACGTGGCGGCCACAGTGGCGCTGCTGACGGTCGGCGGATTGATCTTCCCCATCCTCGGCTGGATCGTGGGCCTGATCCTCCTGTGGAGCGGCGCCGCGTGGAAGACGTACGAGAAGGTGATTGCCACCCTGTCGCCGCTGATAGCCGTAGGCCTGATCTACGCGATGTTCTGGCTCTTCAGCTTGAGCTCTTCCGGTAGCGAGCCGGCCCCCGACAACTCAGGAAGCAATCCCCTCCTTCCCGCATCCACGTTCGCCCACTGGAATGCCTTGATAGTTGCCGTCGTCGTCAACGTGGCCGTGGCCGCCTGGCTGCTCATCGTCGGATTGCGGCGAACGGGCCATATTGAACCTCGATAGATCACTCCCAACAACAAAGTCGTCACTGATCGGTCCGGCGGCTTGCTACTTCGGGATGTTCAGGTCCCGGGACCGAAGCAGCTCTGAGGCTTTCAGCCCGGCACGGTCATAGGCCGAGACGGCTCCCGGGCTGCTGTGCACCGTCAGCCGTTCTGCTCCACTGGATGCTGCAGCTCGAACGACCGCCTCGATGAGGAGCGATCCGATGCCCTGATTACGCAGCTCTGGTGACACGTAGACGCTCTGGATGCCCGCGGTTCGCCGATTCAACGAACGCGGGCTCGGCACCCGGTCCGTGACCGCAAGCCAGGCCATGCCTACGACCGCACCCTCCACCTCCGCTACGAAGCACTGGTGAGTGGCCGCATGCTGATCGGCCCAGTCCACGAATTCGGCTATGAAATCGTCGCGTGACAACGAGCTGGAGCCCGCCTGCTCCTCCATGACCCACGCCCACCTCAAGGCCGCGGCCAGGCGGACATCCGCGAGATTGGCCTGTCGAACAGTCGCTCCGCTCATCGCTCAGAGCACCCTTCTCTCTACCGTCCGCAATTTTCGTGCGTCACCTGAGAGCAGCAGTAGCCTCGGCTGTTGAAGGCCGCGCTGCTCCCAGATTCGCGCCGCGGGCCATGGACGCAGGAGCCGTGCGACGCCCAGCATCACCGTCGCTGTCTCAGCTGGGCGGAGCGGCGAGCGCCGTCGTCATGGGCGCCCGGCGCTAGAAGGTGGCGCTCGTGTCGCAACGCCAGAGCCGCGGCGGCTCGGAAAGGATCTCCGCTAGGCCGGATGATCCCTCGGGCGTCGCCCGCCAAGCGCGGTAGGCATCGTCGTCGGCAATGCTCTCCCAACGCTCCACCAGGGTGAGGTGGGTTGGGTCGGTGATGTCATTCAGCACCTCGACTCCGAGCGATCCAGGACGATTCCGGGTCACCCTCAAAATGCGGTCGAGCACCCCTGCTGCCGTCTCGACGGACTCGGCGCGCAGGCGCAGGTCGAGTAAGGCGGTGATTGCCACGAGGGCTCCTTCATTCGTTGTTCCGGGTGACGTCGGCGGCTTTCTTGTCGCCACCGTCTTCGTCCGCGGCTACGCTCGATTCTGACAGATCGTCATACATTCGAAGGAGAATGCATGCAATTCGGAATCGCCTTCCCAGCCTCGCCTGCAGCGCGAGACGATGTCGCCGCGGCAGAAGCTCTTGGCTTCAGTCACGCCTGGCTGGACGACTCGCAGATGCTGTTCTCGGACCCCTACATCAGCCTCGCACTGTGCGCCGAGCGCACGTCCACCATTCGCCTCGGCGTCGGAGTGACCAATCCCGCCTCTCGAATCGCCCCCTCGACAGCCAACTCCATCGCCACCGTCAACAAGCTCGCACCCGGCAGGACGATGCTCGGCATCGGCACCGGGAACACGGCGCGGCGCACTCTGGGCATGCCCGCTGCACGGCTGAGCGCCCTGGAGGACCATGTGCGGATCGTCCGCGCCCTCTTGGCAGGCGAGACGACGGAGTACACCGAGGGGGATCGCACGCGTGACATCCGCTTCCTGTCAGATGGCGACCGGTGGATCGACCTGAAGACCCCCATTCCCACCTACATCGCAGGGAGTGGGCCGAAGGTCCTGGAACTGGCCGGTCGGATGGCGGACGGAGTGATCCTCTTCGGCACTGTCGACCCCGACCTGATCGCCATGGCGCTGAAGCGAGTCCGCATCGGGGCGGAGCAGGCGGGCCGCGATCCAGATTCGCTGTCCATCATGTGCATGACGGCCTTCTGCCTCACCGAGCCCGGAGAGAGTCTCGAGAGTGCGAGGGTTCGATCGATGGTCGGCCCGTTTGTCTCGTCATGCGCGAATATCTTCGCCCTGTCCACTTCAGACCCGGCGTTCTTCCCCGATCATCTTCGGCGCGACATCCTCGCCTTCCGAGACATTTTCGTGACACCCGACGGCCCGGTCCGGTCGCGTCACCTGGAGCTCTACGGCGGTTACGCGGTAGCGCTCCGAGACGACGTGGCTCCCCTGGTGACCGAACGGATGATCCGCGCCACGACCCTCACCGGTACGTCGTCCGAGATCGCCGCGTCCGTAGCGGCGATGGAGGAAGCGGGGATCGACATGGTGGCGATCAGGCCGGTGATCGATCACCGAGAGACGATGGAGACGTTCTCTCGCGAGATCATCCGCGGGTGACCTGCTCCCAGAGCGAAAGCCCGGGGAGCAGGTCGGTCGGTCCCGATCAACCCGGCTCCGTCTTCGTCACACTCCGTTCATCGCTACATACTTGATCTCCAGGTACTCGTCGATGCCCTCGCTGCCTCCCTCGCGGCCGAAGCCGCTGGCCTTGATACCGCCGAACGGCGCGGCGGGGTTCGACAGCACACCGCGGTTGAGGCCGACCATGCCCGATTCGAGCCGCTCGTACACCCAACGCGCGCGGCGCTCGTCTGCGGTGAAGACATAGGAGGCCAGTCCGTACTCCGACGAGTTGGCGATCTCCATCGCCTCCGCATCGGTGTCGAAGGCGACGATGGGCGCGACCGGGCCGAAGATCTCCTCAGTGACCACGCGCGAGTCGCGGCCGACGCCGGTGAGCACGGTGGGCGCGGACCAGTGGCCCGGCCCGGTGGGGACCTCTCCTCGATAGGCGACCGTCGCACCCGCCTCGACAGCCGCGTCGACGAGCTCCTGCACCTTGTCGACGGCTACGCGATCGATGAGGGGGCCGAGCGTGACGCCGCTCTCAGAGCCGCGGCCCACTCGTACCCGCTCGAAGCGCTCGACGAGCGCTGCCGAGAATTGCTCGACCACCGAGCTGTGCACGAGGAACCGGTTGGCTGCCGTGCACGCCTCCCCGTTGTTGCGCAGCTTCGCAAGCATGGCCTGATCGGCGGCATGCTCGATGTCCGCGTCATCGAAGACGATGAACGGTGCATTGCCGCCGAGCTCCATCGAGACCCGCAGAAGCGAGGCCGCCGACTGCTGGATGAGCACTCGGCCGACCTCGGTTGACCCGGTGAACGAGAGCTTGCGCAGTCGAGGGTCGTCGATGATGGCCGAGACGATCTTCGAGGACCTCGAGGTGGTGATCAGAGACAGGACGCCGGCGGGGAGTCCTGCCTCCTGCATGATTCTGGCGACGGCATGCATCGACAGCGGCGTCTGCTTCGCGGCCTTGACGATGACCGTGCAGCCGGCGGCGATGGCAGGCCCGACCTTCCGTGCGGCCATGGCGAGCGGGAAGTTCCACGGCGTCACGAGCAGCACCGGGCCGACCGGCTGCTTCAAGGTGAGAATGCGGGCGGCTCCGTCGGGCGAGGAGCTGAAGCGGCCGCCGAAGCGCACCGCTTCCTCGGCGAACCAGCGGAAGTAGTCAGCGGCATAGGCGACCTCCGCCCGGGATTCGGCGAGCGGCTTTCCCATCTCGAGCGTCATCAGCAGGCTGAGTCGGTCGATGTCCGCCATCATCAGCTCGTAGGTGCGACGCAGGATCTCGGATCGCTCGCGTGGCGCCGACCTTCCCCACTCCCCCTGCACGCGCACCGCCGTGTCGAGCGCCCGCCGGGCGTCATCCTCAGAAGCGTCAGCGACGTGCGCGAGCGTCGCTCCGGTCGAGGGGTCCTCGACGGGGAACGATCCACCTGTCGAGGACCCGGTCCATGTGCCGTCGAGCAGCAGGTCGGTCGGCGCCGCGCTCAGCGCGTCCCGCTCGGCGGCGGTCAGCTCGGGGACGCTGTCGGTCTCTGGGGCGTCGGCACCGGGGAGTGTTGTCGTCATCGGTCGTTCTCCTTCTCGATCAAGTAGGGCTGCCAGGTTCGTGCAGAACATATTTCGTGCAGAGCGGGGTGCGCGGAGCGGGTTCACGCGAGGTCCGGTGGGTGTAGAGGGCCCTCAGGGTGTGCTGAGGGTGCACGGAACGACTCCGTCCGACAGGACGGGCTCGTGCCCACAGCCGGGCTGGTGGGGCGTCAGGCCTGCTGCTCGGCGCGCAGGTGCGACAGAGCGGTGACGGATGCGGCGCGAATGTGCGCCGCGCAGCGTGCGGATGCTTCCTCAACGTCGCGGCGACGGACTGCCTCCACGATGCCGCGGAGCTCGCGCACGACCTCGAGAGGTCGGCCCGCCTCGGACATCGAGGTCGCGCGAAGCACCTGGACCCGTGCCTGGATGCTTTCGAGCAGCTGCTGCAGCGCGGCGCTGCGAGCGCCCTCGATCAGCACGACGTAGAAGCGGTCTTTGGCCCGCAGCACCTCGCGGATTGCCGTGGTCGCGGTAGTGACCGACTCGAGGTAGTCGACCGCACCCGAGAGGCGCTCGACCTGATCGTCTGACGCACGCTCGACGAAGCGCTGGACCACCAGCGATTCGAGCGACGCTCGAACCTCGTAGAGGTCGACGGCGTCCTCGAGAGACGGCGCCGTGACGATCGCGCCCTTCTGGGGCACCACGGTGACGAGTCCTTCGGCGGAGAGCTCCCGGATCGCTTCGCGGATGGTCGTGCGCGACACGGCAAGGCGCTCGATGAGCTCGCGCTCGACCAGGCGCTGGCCTGGCTGGAGGGAGAAGTCGAGGATCGCCTGTCGGATCGAGTCGGTCACCTGCTCGCGCAGAGGCGCAGCGACGCGGCCGAGTGGCTCGGCCGTCCAGGAACCGGACAGCGAGTTAGTCGTCGTCATGGGGTTCTCCCTCGAATCCGGCGCGGCAGCCTGGCCCGTAACCTACACCGTCCGCGATCACGCATCGGCATCCGCGCCTCCCCACGGGCGGGGCGCGGCGTATCCAGCCCGCTCCCCCGATCCCATGGCCGCGACCCAGCGGGCGACCTCCGTGTGGTCGGCGCCCGGGGGCAGCTCGGCAGCCGCCGTCGACCAGAGCTCGACGGCGCGCGAGCTGAGAGCATGCGGCGCGTGGGTGGAGTCGGCGAGGCCGAGGGCGATCTTCATGTCCTTGAGCATCAGCGCCAGGCCGAAGCCCGAGTCGTAGCTCCCGGGGAGCACGAAGTTCGGCCACTTGTTCTGGGTCGATCCGCTGCGTCCACTCGAGGTGTTGAACACCGCGAGCATGACCTCGGGATCGAGGCCGAAGGCGACACCCGTCTCCATCGCCTCGGAAGTCGCCCAGAGGTGCGTTGCCGAGAGCAGATTGTTGAGCGCCTTGATCGCATGTCCCGAGCCGACGGATCCGGTGCGGACGGGCTTGCCAAGCTCGGAGACGATGGGAAGAACCTGCTCGACGGCCGCGTCGTCGCCCCCGACCATGATCGTCAGAGTGCCGTTCACAGCGCCGGTCACGCCGCCCGAGACGGGTGCGTCGACGAGAGCGATGTCGAAATCGGCCAGTCGCGCAGCCAGTGCACGGGTGGCGAGCGGCTCGGACGAGCTCATGTCGACGATCACCGACCCGGCGACGGCGTCGGCGGCCAGCAGGTCGTCGACCACGGACTGCACGATCGCCGAGTTGGGCAGCATCAGGATGATGACCCCCGCGTCCGCGGCGGCGGCCGCGGCACTCGCCGCTCCCGACGCGCCTATGCCCTCGAGCCGTTCCACCGCGTCGGGCGACACGTCGAAACCGTGAACGTCGTAACCGGCGGAAACAAGGCGCGACACCATAGGGAAGCCCATGTTGCCGAGGCCCACGAAGGCGACGGAGGGCAGCGCGCCCGCTGTCGGCTCAGCCATGGGCGGGAATCGCCTCGAGCTCGGTGAGCACCTTTTCGGCGACGCGGAAGGACTCGAGAGCAGCGGGCACTCCGACGTAGATCGCGGTCTGCATCAGCGCCTCCTGGATCTCATCAACCGTGACGCCGTTGGTGATCGCGCCGCGCACGTGCACTCCGAGCTCGTGCGAGCGGTTGAGCGCGGTGAGCATGACGATGTTGAGCAGGCTGCGCGTCTTCGGCGGCAGGCCGTCCCGGGTCCAGACCTCACCCCAGCAGTACTCGGTGACGAGCTCCTGGATCGGTCGGGAGAACTCGGTGACCTTGCCGAGGCTGCGGTTCACGTGCTCGGCTCCGAGCACCTGGCGCCGCATCGCGAGCCCGGCCTCGTAGGTCTCCGAGTGGGTCGTCTCGCCGTGGGTGGAGTCCTGTGTCATCGCTGTTCCGTTTCGTCGGTGCGGGGGTCGTACTCGGAGTCCGCGACTTCCTGATCCCAGTTGGTGGGGCCGAGCGAGATGGCGGTATGGGTCATGAACGAGTCGGGGGCGGCTCCGTGCCAGTGGCGCTCTCCGGCGGGCACCCAGACGGTGTCGCCCGCGACGATCGAGACGGCTGGGCCGCCCTCGGACTGGACCAGCCCGCAGCCGGCTACGACCTCGAGGATCTGGCCGTCGGTGTGGCTGTGCCAGAACGTGCGGGCGCCGGGATTGAACGTCACCGTGTTGATGACGATGCCGTCGGTTGCGGGCATCGTCAGGTAGTTGAAGACCTGCCCGGTGAACTGCGAGCCTGTCTTACCCGAAGTGCCGGAGCGCTCTGCGGCGCGGATGAGCCTCATGCCGCGTCCCCTTCCGCTCCGTTGTGCACGCGCACACCGCCGGAGAGATCGCCCAGCACGTCGACGACGGTGTTGCTGATCTCGGTCGTGCGGCCTGTCGCCATCGCTGCGCCGAAGCTCGCGAGCGGGCCCGCGGCGTGGACCCCGGCGACGCCGAGCCCCGCGATCAGCTCGGTGTAGAGCAGCACATCCTTCATCATCAGCGCGTTGGTGAGACCGCCCTTGAGGTAGTCGCCGTGCACGATCTTCGGGAACCGGTTGAGGGTGGCGAAGTTGACGCCCGAGCTGGTGTTGAGGACACCGAGAAGGGCGTCCATGTCGAGACCGGCCTTGCGTCCGGCGACCATCACCTCGGAGGTCGCCGAGAGGGCGACGGCGTTGAGGAAGTTGTTGAGCAGCTTCGTGGTGTGACCTGCGCCGGACGCCCCCATGAAGAAGACGTTCGAGGCGAAGTGCGCCATCGCGGGACGGACCGCGTCGAGAGCCGCCTCATCGCCGCCCACCATCAGGGTGAGCACGCCCTTCTCCGCGGCGGCAGCTCCGCCGGAGATGCCTGCGTCGAGGTAGAGGGCGCCCTTCTCCGCGAGCGCCGCGGCGATGCCGCGGGTCGACTCGGGATTGGCGGTGCTCAGGTCGACGATGATCTGTCCGCTCCTGGCGTGCGCCAGCAGGCCGTCGTCGCCGAGCACGACCGCCTCGACGACGCGGCTGTCGGGCAGCGAGAGGAATATCACGTCGGCTCGGTCGGCGACGTCGCCGGCGGATGCGGCCGCAAGAGCGCCCGCGCCCTCGATGTTCGGCGCGTGCGCGTCGAAGCCGAGGACCTCGATCCCCTTGCCTGTGATGCAGCGGGTCATCCGCCCGCCCATGTTGCCGAGGCCGATGAATCCGATGGTCGGTTCCGTCATCGTGTCGCTCCCTTCCAGTTGTCTCCGTAGAGACCGCGATCGACGCGGTCCGTGTCCCATGCACCGGCGCCGCCCGAGGGGCGGACGGTGTTGACGATCGTCGCTCCGCCGTCGGCCGAGACGATCTGCCCCGTCATGTACGAGGCGTCGCTCGAGAGCAGGAAGGCGGCGACCGCCGCGATCTCCTCCGGTGCCCCTGCCCGCCGCAGCGGTGTGGTCGCCGCACGCTGGACCATGTCGTTCTTGCCGCCCGACGCGCTCGCCGCCGCGGCGAACAGGTCGGTCGGCACGATGCCGGGCGCGACGCCGTTTACGCGGATGCCGAGAGGGCCGCCATACATGGCCGCGCTGTGGATGAGGCCGGCGACGGCGTGCTTCGAGGTGACGTACGGCAGCAGGTCGGCGCTGCCGGTCAGGCTGGCGATGGATGCCGTGACGACGATCGAGCCGACGCTCTGCTGCTCGCGGAAGAGCCGGAAGGCGGCGCGCAGGCCGAGGAATTGGCCGCGCACGTTGACGGACATGACCTTCTCGAAGTCCTCGAGGGCGAGGTCGGGCAGGGCGTCGAAGCTGCCGAAGATGCCGGCGTTGAGATGATGCAGGTCGATCCGGCCGTACTCGGCCAGTGCCGCGTCGATGTATGACTGCACGCCGTCCTCGGTCGAGATGTCGGCGTGCACCGCGATCGACGGTCCGGCGAGGCCGGCAGATACCTGTTTCGCGGACTCGCCGTTGATGTCGACGAGGACGACGGACGCGCCCTCTTCGGAGAGGCGTTGCGCCGACGCGCGGCCGAGGCCGTTGCCTGCTCCCGTTACGACGGCGATCGCGCCGTCGAATCTCCTGCTGGTCATCGTGCGGACTCCTTCTGAGCGTCGCTGTGCGCGCCGGATGCGGGTGGATGGGCGGCCCCGATGGTCGCGGCGATCCCCTCGAGGGCGCCCGTGGCCGGGGTGAAGCGGCCGAGGGTGGACGGGTCGTGGCCCGAGACCACGTGGTCGACCTCACCGGATGCGACGAGCTCGCGGATCAGGGCGAAGCTGTCGTACATCTCGACGAGGTCGGCGACCGAGGTAAAGATCTTGTCGGTCTCGTACTCCTCGTAATAATGCACGGCGTCCGACGCGAGCAGCACCGTGCCCTCGCTCGTCTCGACGAAGATGATGCACTGGCCGGGCGTGTGCCCGCCGATCTCGAGCAGCCGGATGCCGGGCGCGATGTGCGCCTCGCCCTCGATGAAGGTGACCCTGCCCCGCTCGACCGCATCACGGAGGTGGGCGAGCTCGTCGGCCTCGACCGAGTGCGCGAACAGCGCCTTGTCGGCGTGCGGGCCGTTCCAGAAGTCGTACTCCTTGCGCGACATGGTGAGGTCGGCATCCGGGAAGACGCTGAGGTTGCCGATGTGGTCGAAGTGGCCGTGGGTCACGATGATGCGCGGCGCACTGCCGGGCTCGATACCCGCGAGCCGGAAGGCGTCGGCGGGCTCGGTGAGCATCGTTCGACGGCGGCGGTCACCGCCGATCCGCGAGAACCCGGTGTCGACGAGGATCGTCTCCTCCTCGCTGCGGAGCACCCAGAAGAAGTAGTCCATGTCGATCGGGCCGTCTTCCTGGTGGTACGCGTGGTAGTTGAGGAAGACCTCGGCGCGGCGGGTGCTGCGGGTGCCGTACTTGACGATCGTCACCTCCCACACACGATCGGACACGGCGGCATCGGACTCTGGTGCGTCAGGCACTGCGCGCCTCCCAGATCTTGTCGGCGGCGCGGAGCGCAAGCGCCTGGATCGTGTGCGTCGGGTTGACTGCGCCGCCAGTGGAGAAGCTCGATCCATCGACCACATAGAGGTTCGGCACGTCGTGAGCGCGGTTGTTGGCGTCGACCACCGAGTTCGCCGGGTCGGAGCCCATCCGAGCGGTGCCGAGCAGGTGCCAGCCGAGGATCGAGTCGAATCCCGTCGTCCGCACCGAATCGGCGCCCGCCGCGTACGCGAGCTCCGTCGCCCTGCGCACGCCGTCCGCACCGAGACGCTTCGAGTTCTCGCTCAGCGTGTAGTAGGTCCGAACGCCCGGCAGGCCGAAGTCGTCGAGGTTCTCCTCATCGAGCTCGATCCGGTTGTGCTCCTCCGGTGCGTCATCGCCGCAGACCCAGATGGTCGCCTCGTGATTGAGGTGGTGCTCGAGCGCCTCGTGATGGCCCTCGCCCCACGGTGCGGTCGCGAGGGCCGTGTTGAGCGGCGAGTAGCCGCGCATGGCGACCATGGTGAAGCCGCGCTTGTAGTCGTTGTCGGGGTCGGTCTCGTAGAAGTGCCGTGACGAGACCGTGCCGCCCCACGCGCCGTGGTCCGCGTCGGTGGGGTCCTCGAAGTGGCCGATCACCATCGTCTGCACGTGCGGCATGAAGTTCCTGCCGACCTGGCCGCTGCTATTGGCGAGCCCGTTCGGGAACCTCGGCGACTTCGACATCAGCAGCAGACGCGGGGTTCCGACACCGTTTCCGCTGATCACGACGGTCTTCGCCGTGACGGAGCGCAACCGCCCATCCTCGTCGTAGTAGCGGGCGCCCGTCGCCTCGCCGTCCTCGCCGACGGTGACCTCCCGCACCCGGGCGTGCGTGCGCAGCCGGGCACCGGCGGCGATCGCCTCGGGCCAGTAGGTGTTGGAGGGCAGGGCCATGGCGCCGCTCGGGCAGCCGAAGGCGCAGAAGCCGCGGTTGACGCAGGCGGGGCGGCCCTTCCAGTCCTCGGACAGAATGGCCTGGCTCTGCGCCCACCAGTACCAGCCGAGCTTGTCGAACCCGTCGATCCAGCGATCGCCCTGGCGGCCGATCGGCATCGGCTTCAGCGGTACGGAGGGCCGTCCGGGCTGCACAGGGTCTCCCCCGGCGCCCGACATGCCCATCATCTGCTCGTTGATCTCGTAGTAGGGGATTAGATCCTCGTACTCGATCGGCCAGTCCACGCCGAAGTCGTCGATCGTCTTGGCCTTGAAATCCGACGGCTCGAATCGCCAGAAGTGCGCGCCGTAGCCGATGGCGCTGCCGCCGACCGCCGAATACATGTAGACGTCGACGGGGTTCTCGCCGAGGTTGGTCACCGGGTAGTCGGCCGGGCCGCGGCGCTTGCCGGGGCTCGGGTTCCAGTAGTGACGGCCGCGGACCTCCCAGTCGGCGTGGTTCTTCGGGATCTCCTGCTGGGGAACCCAGTCGCCCTGCTCGAGGCAGAGCACGTCGAGGCCTCGACGGGCCAGGCTCCAGACGAGGGCGGCGCCCGCGGCGCCCGCGCCGATGACGAGCACGTCAGCGCTGTCTGAGCCGCTGTCGTCGATGCCGACCGGACCGGAGGTGCCCGGGATCTCGGCACCGGGGATGTACTGCGCGCTCATGCGCTCAAGCTCCTGAAGTGATCGGGGCGGGTGCTGATGGTCGCGAGACGTTCGACCGGGAAGGGCTTCATGGGCTTGCCGACCACCGTGTTGCGCACGTCGAAGCCCGTCCGCTCCTTCACGATGGCCTGCACGCCCGGGTCCCTGTAGTAGGCCTCGTAGGTGAGCTCGAAGACGACGGAGAACGCCTCCGGGGCGCCGGTGGCCTCGATGCCGCGCATGAGCTCGACCTGCTGGTCGCCGCCGAGCGCCGTGAACGCGGCGCCATGCGCCGATCGGGCTGCGGCGTCGAGTGCGTCGATACCGCCGAGGATGACGGGTCGCAGGGTCGGCGCTTTGCGGAGGATCGCGTCGATGTAGGCGACCGTGTCGAGCTCGGCCGCGGACGGCCACGACGCGTTGCCGGGGATCAGACGGGCCACCCAGCCGCCGAGCGTCGCAGCGCGGTCCTCGTCGAGGACGGTGACGGCGCCGGTCTCGTCGAGGTCGACGAAGGTGCGTCCCATGAGTGGGGCGTAGGGATTGGTGGCGGGTCCCCCCTCGCGGTGGTCGAATGCCATGTCAGCGCCTCCCGTCGAGACGGTGAGGGGCTGCTGCCGAAGTGGTGTGGGACATCAGCGTCTCCTTGTCAGAACGTCGCCCGAGGCGAGCGTGGTGCGGTCGTGGATCGGTGTGGAAGCAGTTGTAGGGGTCAGGAGTTTGCATGGGATGGGCCCAGACCGGGGGTCGGGCGGTAGATGGGTCCGCGACCTGTGACACTGGCGACCAGGTCGTCGAGGTCTTCGTCGAAGCGGATCGGGATGGCGGACCGTTTGCGGTAGCCGACAAGCTTCGCGACGTCGGGGTTCAAGAAGTAGGCGGCAGTGACGGCTTCGGCGAGCGCGCGGAGCCCCGAAAGACCCCGGGCGTCGAGCTCGGCGAAGTCGGCCGGCAGAGGCTCCTCGACCTGGGCCAGACCGGTACGCACGGCGTCGAGCAGGTCGGGGCGCACAGAGAGCACGCGATCGATGAACTCGCCCTGCACGTCGGCCTCCGAGCCGCTGGGCATCTGGTCCGTGTGCGGGATGAGCAGGTCGGCGACTGCGGCCAGCGACGCACGCTCATCGGCGCGCAGCAGGTCCGGAAGCGCGTCGCGGGCGGAGTCGGTGAAGCCGAGGGAGACGGCGGTCACGAGGCCACCGCCTGACTGCCGCGCTGGGCGACGGCGTGCTCGGCAGCGCGGAGCGAGAACGCCGCGATGGTGGGGGTCGGGTTCATGCCCGATGAGGTGGGCCAGGTGCTCCCGTCGACGATGATCAGATTCGGCACCTCGTGGGCGCGGCCGTAGCCGTCCACGACGGAGGATCCGGGATCGTTACCCATCGTCGCAGTGCCGAGGATGTGCCAGCCGGTCTCGCGGATCATGGGGGCGACGATGGTCTGGGACGCGCCTGCCTCGCGCAGCGACTCGGCGGCGCGGTCCACGTTGAAGGCGAGCAGATCCTTCGTATTCTTCGAGGTGCGGTAGATCATCTTGACGCCGGGCAGGCCCGAGCCGTCGCGGGTCGAGTGGTCGAGCTCGACCCGGTTGTGCTCCTCGGGAAGGTCCTCGGCCACGATCCCCCAGGCGAGGGAGTGGCCGAGGCGCTCGCGCACGGTCTCGTGGAAGCGCTCGCCCCAGATCGACTTTCCGCCCCATGGGAATGCGGCGGTCATCGACTGCGGACCACCGGTCGGGGTGACGTTCCACTTCGCGCCGCGAACGAAGCCGCGCTCCTTGACCGTCTCGTAGAACTCGAGCGAGTAGATCGGCTGCCCCCAGACGCTCTTCCACGGGTCGAGCTTCTCGTCGAAGACTCCGACGACGGTGGCGAACGGGTGCATCATCAGGCGCTTGCCCACCATTCCCGAGCCGTTGGCCAGGCCGTTCGGGAACCGCTTGCTCGTGGAGAGCTGGAGCAGGCGGGGGGTGCCGAGTCCGTTGGCGGCGAGCACGACCAGGTCGGCTTCCTGGCGACGGGTGACTCCGTCGCCGTCCACATAGACGACCGCGGTTGCGAGACCCCGCGAATCGGTCTCGATCTCCTGTGCGGTCGCTCGGGTGACGAGCCGGACGCCCTGATTCAGCAGATCGGGCCAGTGGGTGACGTCGGGCGACGCCTTGGACTTGTTGATGCAGCCCCACATGCAGGCTCCGCGCTGCACGCAGGCACCCTGGTTTCGGTAGTCCTCGGTGGCGATGGCGTTGCTGCCCGGCCACCAGTGCCAGCCGAGGCGGTTATGCGCCTCCGCCATCATCCGGCCGGCCGCACCGATCGGGGCGGGCTTCATCGGATAGGCGTCGATGTCGGGGAAGGCGGGGTCGCCCGGGTACCCGGAGACGCCGAAGTCGCGCTCGATCTGCTCGTAGTACGGCGCCAGGTCCTCATAGCTGAGCGGCCAGTCGTCGGCGACGCCGTCGAGGCTGCGCACGCGGAAGTCGGATGGCATCAGCCGCATCCAGATGCCCGCGTACATCACCGTGCTGCCGCCCACGCCGTTCCAGATCAACGGCTCCACATCCGATTCGGTCGTATCGATCGGGTAGTCGCTGAATGCCTGCCGCACCGAGGGCTGAGGGTTCCACTGCTTGCCTGCGCTGAGCTCGAGATATTCGTCGGCGACGTGGGATTCGGTGTAATCCGGCCAATCGCCTTGCTCGATGCAGACGACCCGGTAGCCGTCTTCGACGAATTTCCGTGCCGCGACGGCTCCTGCCGGTCCGGCCCCGACGATGACGACGTCGGCCTTTTCGGAGGCTGCGGAATGCTGCATCTGATGAACACCTTCGTTCGAGAGCTTTTCTGAGAAGAATATGAGGGGCGTTGCCGCCCGGCTCGTCTTCTGTACGATCGTATGACGAAAAACTGTCACAGGTCAACGGCACGGGCGCCTCATCTCGAAGCGCCCGTCCAGGCCCCGAGAAAGGACGTCGATGACGACGAACACCCCACCCGCAGCGCGAACCGCCCGGGTGCTCAGCTATGACGAAGCGCGCCTCCTGCTTGACGCAGCGCTCTCCCGGGCGACCGAGATCGGCGTCCCGGCCAGTGTGGCCGTCCTCGACGTCAGCCGCGAGATCGTGGCCTTCGGCCGACAGGATCGGGCTCCTGTTCTCACCGGCGAAGTGGCCACCGCCAAGGCGTTCACGGCTGCATCGCTGCGCCAGCCATCCGGGGCCCTCTCGGCGGCCACCGCCCCTGACGGCCCCTTTGCCGGGCTGGCCCACGGCTCGACACGGGGTCTGATCACGTTCGGCGGCGGCTACCCGCTGATCGTCGACGGCGAGGTCCTCGGAGCGGTCGGCGCCAGCGGCGGCTCGCTCGACGAGGACGAGGCGATCGTCTCGGCAGCCGTTGAATTGTTCGAGAGCTGGAACCGATGAGCGGCCGAATGGCCGGACGGCGCGTTGTCCTGACGGGCGCCGCGGCCAACATCGGCGCAGCAGCCGCCACGCTATTCGCCGCGGAAGGCGCGTCCATCGTGATCGGCGACATCGATCCGCGGGCATCGGCGACGGCGGAGCGCATCGTCGCGGCCGGTGGACGGGCATGGTTCATCCAGACCGACGTCTCCGACGGCGCTGCGATGCAGGAGCTCTTCCGCTCGGCATCCGAGCTCATGGGCGGCATCGACGTCATTGCCAACAACGCCGGCATCCAGCGCTCGTCGCCCATCACCGAGATGGCCGAGTCCGATTGGGATCTGCACATGTCGGTGAATGCGCGATCATGCTTCCTCGCGGCGAAGTATGGCGTGCCCTACCTGCGCGACGGCGTTGCGCCGGCCATCGTCAACATGGCGTCGGTCGGCGGCTTCAAAGCTCCTGCAGGGCTCGCGGGATACTCGGCGTCCAAGGGCGCGATCATCGCATTCACCCGCACCCTCGCCTCGGAGCTCGGACCCGAGGGCATCCGGGTGAACTGCGTGGCGCCCGGCTGGGTCGACACCCCGTTCAACGACCCGATCGTGTCGCACATGGGCGGCCGTGAAGCGCAGAACGCCGCCGTGCGCGCTGGTGTGCCGCTGCAGCGGCAGGGACGCTCCGACGAGATCGCCGAAGCCTTCGTGTTCCTCGCCTCTGAAGCGTCATCCTTCGTCACCGGGCACGCCCTGGTCGTGGACGGGGGCGCGTCCTAGCACGCGGCTCCGGCGCCTCCGATTGACGACTCGCGTCGGATCGGTTGCGCCGAGTCGAGCGATGTGTATAGCTTTGTCACGTCGGTTGTCCGACAATCTTACAATGAGGTGAGCATGCGATTCAGTCGAGCTTTCCCGTCCTCGGACGGTGCGTTCGCACCGCGCATGCACACCGCCTCCGAGAGGTCTCTCGGACCCGACGGAGTCGTCGAGGTCTCCGAGTCCTCGCCCCCGCCGACACCCGCTCATCGAGGCGATCCCTCGTCGAGCGCACCGGCTCCCTGAGCGGCCCACGCGCCGATCACCGTCCGAACCGCCGATCGCATCCCGACCGGCGGGACGGTTCTCCCCGGGCCCAGGCCCTGCACCAATCACAGTTCCACTCAACGAGGAGACACGAGAAATGATGATCCCCCTTCGCACGGCGTACCGCCGTCGGCTCGCCATCGGTGCGCTGATAGTTGCCGCCGCGGCGGTTCTGACCGGCTGCTCCAACAGCGGCACCGACGCCGGATCCACCGGCGACACAGGTACTGACGGCGTCAAGCCCATCAAGATCGCACTGAGCAACTACTTCAACGGCAACATCTGGCGCAAGCAGATGGAGGCCAGCTTCGAGGCGACCGCAAAGGCCAACCCCGACTACGTGAGCGACTTCAAGGTCGTCAACTCCGACGGATCCGCGCCGCAGCAGGCGCAGCAGATCCAGTCGCTTGTGCTCGAGGGCTACGACGCCATCATCATCGACGCCGCCTCGCCGACCGCCCTCAACGGCGCGATCCAGGAGGCGTGCGACGTGGGCGTCACAGTCGTCGTCTTCGATTCGCTCGCCACGGCCGACTGCGCCTACAAGGTCGCATTCGACTACGAGACCTACGGCGAGGTGGAGGCCCAGTTCCTGGCCGACCAGCTCGGCGGCAAGGGCAACGTGCTGTTCGTCCGCGGCATCGCGGGCATCACCGTGGACGACGACATCTACCGCGGCGCAACCTCGGTGCTGTCGAAGTACCCCGATATGAAGATCGTCGGCGAGGTCTACGGCGAGTTCACCGAGTCCACCGCGCAGCAGGAGGTCGCCAAGATCCTCCCCTCGCTCCCCCAGGTCGACGGCGTGCTCACCGAGGGCAATGACGGCGGCGGCACACTCGACGCGTTCCTGCAGGCCGGCACCTCCCCGCTGCCCGTGATAATCCAGGGCAACTCAGGCCAGGGCCTGGAAGGCTGGGTCAAGGTCGCACAGGAGAATCCCGACTACAAGACGATGTCGATCTCATCTCAGCCCAGCATCTCCTCGACAGCGCTCTGGCTGTCGTGGATGCTGATCAACGACCAGAACGACGCCTCGACCCTCCCGGACAAGACGGTCTACGCACCGCTCCTGATCATCCCCGAAGAGAACCGGGACGCATGGGCCGATGCGCTGGACTACACCCAGATTGCTGAAAACCCGACGACGCTCGAGCAGGCGCAGTCGTACGTCAAGTCGGCCATCGACGGAGACCCAGTACTCCAGGACGAGCCGCTGCCACCGACCAGCTGATCGCAGCACCCCAAGGAAGCGGATAGGAAGAGCGCGATGTCAGACCAGTCCCCCGACACCCTGGTAGTCCAGGGCGTCTCGAAGAGATTCGGCTCGACCCTTGCCGTGAACGACGCGTCGTTCACGGTGAGGCGAGGCGAGCTCATCGGAATCGCAGGTCACAACGGCGCCGGTAAGAGCACGATCCTTAAGGTCGTCAACGGCACCATCGCGGGCGACTCAGGGACGGTCACGGTCAACGGCATCGCGCGATCCGCCGATACAACGGTCGCGCACCCCGAGAAGCTCGGGGTGCGCACCGTCTACCAGGAGCTCTCGCTGTGCGCGAGCCTCCGCGTCGACGAGACCGCCGCGATCTTCGATCACTCCGCGCGGGGACTGTCTTGGCGCAGCACCGCGTGGCACAACCTCCGCACGGTGCTCGACGAGATGTTCCCCGGTCACGGTATCCGCAAGGACGCCAAGATCAGCGAACTGTCCATAGCCCGCCGCCAGATGATCGAGTGCGCGAGCACCATGATCGACAGCACCGTGCGACCCGCGCTCGTCATCCTCGACGAGCCAACCTCTTCGCTCGACGCTGCCTCGACCGCAAGCTTCTACGCCTACCTGAAGAAGCGCGCGGCCGAGGGGGTATCGGTCATCATCACCACCCACCGCCTGCACGAGATGATCGACAACCTTTCGCGGATCTACGTGATGCGCGACGGCCAGGTGCTCAGCGAGCAGCGCGCGGAAGGCGCGACCAAGGAGTCGATCGTCACCGCGATGGGGCTTGCAGCTCATGAGAGCTCACGAGTCGCTCCCATCGCGGACAGCTCGACCGTGACCACCACGGACGCCCGCCCCACCACTGCGAGCGAGGTGATCGTGCGGCTCGAGCAGCCAGGCGACGACGGCGCCTCCGAAGTCTTCGAGATCCGAAAGGGCGAGATCATCGGCTTCGCCGGGCTCGAAGGCCACGGACAGCTGCTCGCCCTCGAGGCCGTCTACCGCGCGTCGGCTCGACGCTCGGGCGCCGTCAGAGCACCGCGGCGGACCGCCCACCACGCCGTCTCCGTGACCGGCGACAGCGCGTACGTCAGCGGTGATCGCGGCGTACGCGGCATCTTCCCGCTCTGGGACGTCGCCACCAACATCAGCTTCTCCAGCCTCGGCAAGCTCACCGCCGGCGGCCTGGTCAAGCCCAAGGCCGAGGCCGCGCTCGTGCACGAGTGGTACTCACGGCTCGGCATCAAGGGCCAGTCCACCGACCCCATCACGAGCCTCAGCGGCGGAACCCAGCAGAAGGCGCTGATGGCCCGCGCCATGGCGGTCGGCTCCGATCTCCTCCTGCTCGAGGACCCCACCCGCGGCGTCGACCAGGCCACCAAGAGCGAGGTCTACGAACTGCTCCGCGGCCAGGCAGCAGAGGGCCAGACCATCGTCTGGTACTCGACGGAGAATGAAGAGCTGCGCAACTGCGACCGCGTCTTCGTCTTCCGCGTAGGCAAGATCGTCGCCACCATCACGGGTGCGGATGCCACCGAGGACGCCGTGATCGCGCTGTCCTTCGGCGGACAGGACGTCGCCCCCATCGACCTCGAGGGAGCCGTCCGATGACGACCACCCAGCCCGTCACCGAGCCACCCCGCTCCCTGGGCCAGGCGGCTCGCGAGCGCCTGGGCACCGCGTTCGGCCCCTGGTTCCTTCCGACTCTGGCGGCGGTGATCATCTTCGGACTGATGGTCGCACTCCGACCCCTCGTCGCGTCGCCAACCGGCCTCAACCTGGTGCTGGCGCCCCTCATCCCGCTGATCTTCGCCGTCCTCGCCCAGATGTTCATCATCGCCGCGGGCGACATCGACCTCGGCATCGGCTCGTTCATCGGGCTCGCCAACGTGGTGATCGCCGTGATCATCCCAGACAGTCCGGTCGCCGGCATCCTGTTCCTGATCGGCATGGTCGTCGCCTACGCGGCGATGGGTGTGCTGATCGCGGTGCGCGGGCTCCCGTCGATCGTCGTCACCCTCGGCATGTCCTTCGTCTGGCTGGGGGTTGCCATCCTCATCCTTCCGACTCCAGGAGGCGTCGTCCCCGAGGGCATAGTCAGCTTCGTGCGCTTCAACCCGCAGGTCGTGCCGGGCGTCATCATTGTGCTGACCGTCGTGACGGTGGCAGTCGCCCTGTTCCTCAGCCGCAGCAAGTACGGCGCGGTACTCCGCGGATCGGGCTCGAACGCCGAAGGCGTGCGTCGGGCCGGATGGTCGGTCATCCGCGCGAAGGTCAGCCTCTACGTCCTGGCGGCCGTATTCGGGTTGCTGTCGGGTCTCTACCTCAGCGGGCAAACTGGCGGCGGCGACCCATACATCGCCCAGAGCTACGTGCTGCTGAGCATCGCCGGAGTGATTGTGGGCGGCGGCAGCTTCAAGGGTGGCGAGGTCTCGGCCGTCGGTGCAGTGGCCGGTGCACTCGTGGTCGGGCTGCTTGGCTCACTGCTGCAGTTCATCGGTGTGCAATCGAGCTTCCAGGCCGCGGCGCAGGGCCTCGTGCTCGTGCTCGTCCTGGTGCTGCGCGCACTCGTCAATTGGATTCAGAAGGTGCGGAGGACGCTGTGACCAACCTCGAGACGCGGCCGGAGACCACGCTCTCCGCGCCGACGACGAACCGCACCGCCGGCACGGTCGCGCTCCGGGTGCTCAAGCACCCCGCGCTGCCCGCCTTCGTCGGCATGATCGCCATCTGGCTTGCGATTGGCGCCATCGCCGGCCGCGGCCTGGTCGAGACGATCAGCGCCGGCATCATCATCGCCACGTTCCTCGTCATCGTCGGGATCGGCCAGCTCTTCGTCATCACGGTCGGCAACGGCGGCATCGACCTCTCCGTGTCGTATGTGATGACCCTCAGCGCTTTCCTTGCCTGCCAGATCATGGCGGGCAACGACGCGAACATCGCGACCGGCATCATCGTCGCGGTGATCGCTGGTGTGGTCGCTGGTGCCGTGAGCGCAGCACTCATCGAGTTCGTCGGCATGCCGCCGCTCGTCGGAACCCTGGCCGTCGGCTTCGCACTGCAGACGATCACGCTCATTTATTCGGGCAGCGTCGTCGGCGTCGCCAGCCCCGCACTCTCCGACTTCACCACAGCTCAGATCGGCCCCTTCCCGATCTTCGGCATCGTCGGCATCGTCATCGCCGTCGCGTTCGCGGTGATCCTCAAGCGCACCAGCTACGGCCGTCGGATCGAGGCGGTCGGGCAGAAGCCGGTCGCGGCGAGCTTCGCGAACGCCCGTCCGGCGCTCATCCGCGCCTCCGCCTACGTGCTGTCTGGCGGCATGGCCGGACTGGCCGGGGTCTTCCTCGCGGCCTACAGCGGAGGTCCGTCGCTCGGCCTCGGCACGAGCTACCAGCTCGCGTCGATCGCCGTCGTGGTGCTCGGCGGCTCCCTGATCGCGGGCGGTCGGGGCATCATTTCAGGCCTCTGGGCCGGTGCTGTGCTGCTTACCCTGCTCACCACCCTGGCGAACATCACTCGCCTCAGCGGCGGCTGGCAGTTCATCATCCAGGGCGCGCTCATCGTGCTGGTGCTCGCACTCTCACGCAACCCGCTCGCGCGCCGCTAGTCGCGGCACGCGTACGAAGGCTCCGCCGGATCGCTCCGGCGGAGCCTTCGTCGTCGCGGTCAGGGGCGCTGGATGCCGATCGTGTTGAGGAAGATCGCGTACAGCGAGGTCGTCGCCGCGATGTAGAGACGGTTGCGCTTGGGGCCGCCGAAGGCGAGGTTGGCCGCCGCCTCGGGAACACGGACCTTGCCGAGCAAGGTGCCGTCAGGATGTACGCAGTGCACGCCATCACCCGCGCCGATCCACAGCCGACCTGCGTCGTCGACACGCAGTCCGTCGGGAATGCCCGGCTTCACCTCGGTCAGCACGTCGCCGCCCGAGATCGCGTTATTCGTATCCACATCGAAGACTCGTACATAACGCGGGCCGGCGGGGTCAGGCAGGTAGCCGGAATCCACGATGTAGAGCTTCGATTCGTCTGGAGAGAAGGCCAGTCCGTTCGGCTTCCAGAAGTCCTCCGCGATGCGGTCGAGCGCCCCGGTCACCGGGTCGAGTCGGTAGACGCCATCGACTTCCTGCTCCTTTTCGCGCGGGGTACCCACGAAGTGGGTCGCGATTCCGTACGACGGATCGGTGAACCAGATGGTGCCGTCCGACTTCACCACCACGTCGTTCGGCGCGTTGAGCCTGCCTCCCCGGAACGAGTCGGCGAGCACGGTGATCGAGCCGTCGGGCTCGGTGCGCGTCACCCGGCCGACACCCTGCTCGCATGTGATGAGCCGTCCCTCGCGGTCCCGAGTATTGCCATTGGCGTTGTTCGACGTACCGCGGAACAGAGTGACGGCGCCGGAGACCTCGTCGTAGCGCAGGATCCGCTCATTAGGGATGTCGCTGAAGACCAGCGCGTGCTGATCGGCGAAGTAGACGGGCCCCTCCGCCCAACGCATGCCGCCATGGAGCTTCTCTAGTTCGGCCGTCATGTCGATGCATTCGCGGAAGCGGGGGTCGATGATCTCTAGGACTGGCTCTCCCGATTCCAAGCAGGTGACCGAATCGGTCGCCGTCGCGGGACCTGCGGGAGCGGGCAGCGAATAGCTCACGGAACCTCCATTGGCTCAACACTTGTATAACAATCATACGAGCTGGAGGTCGTCACCGAGCGACGTCGGCCGGAGCGGCTCATCGAGCGGACTCGGATCGTGGCCCGATGCTCACGACGACTCGGTTCTCCTCGAGCCGGAACTTGAGCACTGTTCCAGATGGGTGCTCGCGCTGGAGGGCGCCAGGCATCGAGTCCGTCACGACGAGAACGGTCTCGGCGGTGACAGCACTCGATCCACAGCCCCCTGCGTAGGCTCCCTGCGTCTCGTCGAGGAGGAGGTAGATGCAGGCGATGCTGCTCCCCCCGACGTCGGTGCGAAGTGAGACCACCGTGACACCCGCAAAGTCCTGATAGCGCACCCGACCGAAGGACTGGGCGAAGCCGGAGCTCAGCTGGGTCGGCCACGCCAGGTCGGAGTCGGCTTGGAGCGTTGCCACCTCACGCTCTTCTCGAGACTCGCCGATGGTGTGACCGAGCGGCGACACGACTGCAATGGAGCCGCCCGCCAGACACCCGAGCGCGATCACCGCCGCCAGCAAGCGTCTGCGCCACCGGGGTGGCCGAAGGACGGGCTGAGTTTCACTGTCGAGGGCCAGGGCATCGGCTCTCGTCTGCTCCACACCCGAAGCGTTCACCCGGCGCTGCGCCTCGAGTGCGTTCAAGCGCTCGATTGCAACGACATCGCCGACGATATCGGCATCGGATCCGTATGCTCGCCGCTGCAGTGTCCGGAGCTCGTCTCCTCAGCCGCAGTCACCAGGACATTGTCGGCCTAGATCGTCCCGGCTGGAGGCCCATGCAATGAGGTCAGCGCGAATGCATTCGAGTTCCCTGTGCAGTCGGCGCGACACGACTAGGCCCTTCGGATTCTGCAACCTCCCCGATGATGTCGCCTCGATGGAGAGCTACCGACGCTCAGACGCTCGCGAAGGTGTCCCGCCACCCGATTCACACGGCGCAGTTCCGAGATTTCCGATCGCCCCAGCCGAGGCTGACCTCCACCGACTCGAGCAGGTGCGCGACCGCCTCGTGGCCCGCCTGGGAGAGGTGGGTGAAGTCGGGGCCAACGGATGATGTGACCGGCTCGCGTCCGTCCATGCCGTTGATCAGGTGGTAGGTATCGATGCAGGCGAACCCGTTGGCCTCGGCGGAGGCGCACTGGGTCGCGTTCCATGCGTCGTAGATCGGGACCACCAGGTCGTTGATGGCCTGCAGTCGCTCCGGCGGGAAGGCGTCTCCGACGAAAGCGGGATTGTCCCGCCAGTTGTCGTAGGTCGCCAGCGCGAACCGAGCCGACGCATCCGGACTGAGGTCGTGCACCGCCTCGAAGAGGCCCGCATACCGCCGGCCGTAGAGCCGCATCGTGGCCTCGATGCAGGACGCGTCGTAGCCCTCGACACCCATTGCCTGCGCTTTGGCGGAATCTCCGGGCACGGGGCCGCACGGCGTAGCGGGGTTGTACGGCGGGCCGTCGTTGTTGCCGACCCAGACGAGAACGACGTCGGCCCCCGCGAGATCAGCGACCACCTCGGGCCGAGTTACGGCGGCTGCAACATCGGCGAGCTGGGCTCCGTCAACCGCGTCCGCATGCAGTTCGACCTCGACGCCCACGGAGGTGCCGAGCCACTCCGCATACAGCTCGGGATAGGCCGTGCACCCGGGGCACGCACGTGCGGGGACGCCGGAGAGCGAGTCCCCGAGGACCACGAGGCTGGCCGTCTCCGGCTCGGTGGCCGGAGCTCTCGGTCCCGCCGAGCACCCGGTGAGAGTGATGGCCAGCAAAGCCACCAGCATGACGCGGATCACGGCGAGACGACCGGTTGCAGTCTGACCTCGGCACCCTGGATGCCGGTCTCGCTGATCTCACCCGATACCGGATCGACGTACACGATCAGCGCATTCTGGATGGCCTTGCCCGACGGGCTGAGCGGAGCGCGGGTCGCGACGATCCGCGATCCATCCGGAGTCCAAGCTGGTTCGCCGATCCGCTCGAGGCCATCGAGGGTGAGGTCGGTCAGCTGCCGCAGATTCGAGCCGTCCGGGTTCATCAGGTAGAGGTTCGAATCCCCTGGCGCGGCCGGGAAGAAAGCGGACAGGTCGAAGGAGTCGAACACGATCGTCGACCCGTCGGGACTCCAATCGGCGTGGCCGGCGAAGAGCGAGGCATCGGTGAGAGGCGTCGGTGGCGCCGAGCCGTCGGACGGCATGACCACGATCTCGCTGGACACGATCTCGAGGTCCTCCGCCTCGGAGTAGGTCTCGTGCTGCGCGATGACTCGTGTCCCGTCGGGCGACCAGCGCGGCGTGTAATAGGCACTGAGCCCGTCGGCCGTCTCGACCAGCGTGCGTCGATCTCTGCTGTCGAGATCGACGACCTCGATCCTCACCTTGCCCCACACGTCCCCGGTTTTGTCGGCACCGAGGAACAGGATCGACTTCCCGTCCGGCGACCAGGCCGGATATGCCTGCTGCAAGCAGTCCGGGGTCTCACAGGTGATCGCCTCGACAGCGTCCGATCCGTCGGCATCGGCGATCCAGATGCTGTCGACGTCGTCACGCCCGAGCGCTTCGAACGCGATCCGCATGCCATCGGGCGACCAGTCGCTGTGCACCTTCTCGGCGCCGATCGCCACGTCGGCGGTGATCTCGGCCGGTGAGCTTCCATCCGCACCGGCGATGAACTGCGACTTCTGGTCGGCGCCCGCCGGGTACCACTCGTAGAGCAGCCATGGCTGGGCGGGCAGATCGGATCCCGAAGTAGGAGTCGCCACTGGCGCCGAGGGCGCTGGGCCCCCAGCACATCCGGACATCAGCAGCGCGACGACGACGACTGCGAACCAGTGACCCGCTGGTCGGACTGTCATGGCACGACCATCGCAGTCATTCACCGCATCCGGAATCGGGGTATTCCCCATTCCGTCGACGTCGAAGGCGCCTCACAATGCTTTATGCCCACCCCTCCGGTCCGCCCGCCCGCGTGGATCGGAACGACCCTTCTCGGCGGGGCTGTCGTAGTCGCCGTGGCGCTCAACTGCTGGCGCAGGCTGTATCGAGTGTCGGCGTCGACCTGTTCTCGAATCTCGGCGGATACATCATCGACGCCATGGTCGGAATCGGCTTCGCCCTGGCGGCGATCGCAGCCCGACGATGGGGCGCGAGCAAGTCGATGCCGTGGCTGCTGGTGTTCGCCGCACTGACCTGGACCTTCGGGACGATGAGCGACGGACTGGGGCGGGAATCGGGGTGGTGGGTTCCGCTGGCCGGGTTCCAGATGGGATATGTCGTGGTCGTCGTCGTGACCGTCGTCGGCTACCCGACCGGGCGCGTCACATCCTGGCCGGGTCGCATCGCCGTCGCCGCGGCCGCCTTCCTCTATCTGAGCAACATCGTCGTGCATCTCTTCTTCGTCGACCCGGCCGCCGACCGTGCCTGCCTGTGCGCGGAGAACCCGCTCGCGCTCGTGTCGGACGTCGACCTGAACTATCGCGTCGCCTGGTGGCCCGCGCAGTGGCATGGGCTTGTCGCGATCGTGCTGCTCGTCACGGTGGCAGTCCGATGGATCCGGGGCACTCAGCCGTGGAAGTCGATCAACCTGCTGATGACTGTCGCCGTCCTGGGGCTCGCCATCGCCTGGCTCTACCTGGCGATCACGGAATTCATCGGCGGCAGCCGCCCGAGCCCGGTCCTGTTCTACCTGGTGACGCTCTCCCATCTGGCGATCGCCGTCATCTACGCGGCCGGGCTCTTTCAGCTGACGCAGACTCGCGCCCGCGTGGCCGACGTCATGATCGCCGCACGCGACGGAATCGATCGGACCACCTGGGATCGCTTGACGCGTCAGGCGCTCGACGACCGCAGCGCCCAGGTGCTGTGGCGCAGTGGCAGCCGCGGCTTGGTGGATGCGGACGGTGCGGTGACGCCGCGCCCCGCCAGCGCCTTCGCGGTGACATCGGACCGTGAGGAGGTCGCCCTCATCGCGCACGATCCCGCCACTGCGGCCAAGCGCGACCTGCTCGCGTCGCTCGCCGAGTCGATCAGGCTGACGTCGGAGAACGACCGGCTGGCCGGCGAATTGGAGCGGAGCCTGGCGCAGGTTCGCGAGTCCCGCCAGCGGCTGGTCGGCGCAGCGGACGACACCCGACGCAGGATCGAGCGCGACCTGCACGACGGCGCGCAGCAGCTGCTGCTGACCGCGGCGCTCAGCGTCGAGAACGCAAGCCGCCGGGCGGCATCCTCGGACGACCCGGAACTCGCGCGCATGCTGGCGACCGCGACGGAGCAGCTCGTCCTCGCACGGCGCGAGCTGCGGGAGCTGGCGCGCGGCATCACGCCCGCCGTGCTGAATCACGGAGGCCTGGACGCAGCGCTCGAGGAGTTGGCGCTGCGGTGCCCGGTCCCTACGTCGGTGACGGTCGTCGGCGACGGTCGGCCGAGCGAGCTCGCCGAGACGACGGTGTATTTCAGCGTGGCCGAGGGGCTCACCAACATCGCCAAGCACTCCGGAGCCACGAGCGCCTCGGTGGAGGTGCAGCTCGGCCATCCGCTGCACCTGACGATCACCGACGATGGCATCGGAGGTGCGACCGCGGCCGCCGGCGGAGGGCTGGCGGGACTCGCCGACCGGATCGAGGCCGTCGGCGGCGAGCTCACCGTGTGGTCGCCCGTGGGACGCGGCACGATCATCCGGGCCAGTGTGCCGTCGCTCGAGCACGAGCCCGCGTGAGCCGCGAACATCCCCGAGTGCTCGTCGTCGACGACGGGCTGCTCATCCGGGAGGGCATCCGGCAGGTGCTGGTCGCGGCCGGGTGCGACGTGGTCGCCGTGGCAGGCGACGTCGCCGAGATGATGGAGACGCTGACCCGCGAATCGGACGTCGATGCGGTCGTCCTCGACATCCGGATGCCGCCCACCCACACCGATGAGGGCCTGAAGGCTCTGGAGGATCTGCGCGCGTCGGGCTCCCACCTCGGTGTCGTGCTGCTCTCCATGTACGGCAGCCCCACCCTCGCGATTCGCGCGACGGCCGCCGGTGCGGGCACCGGCTATCTGCTGAAGGATCGAGTGACGGATGCCGACATGCTCGTGCGGGCCGTCCGCACCGTGATGGGCGGAGGAACCGTCGTCGATCCGGAGGTCGTGGCGCAACTGGTCTCCCCCGCGCATCCGCGCTCCGACCTGCGGCGGCTCACCGACCGCGAGCGGGAGGTGCTGAGGCTCATGGCGGAGGGCAGCTCGAACCTCGGGATCGCGGGGCGCCTGGTCCTCAGCCCCAAGACCGTCGAATCGCACGTCGCGGCCATCATGACCAAACTGCGCATCGAAAGCGTCCGCGAAGAGCACCGACGCGTGCTTGCCGTGCTGCGGCTTCTGCGCGCGTCCGAGTGATCGCGGTCCTGCGCGTTCGCCATCTTCAGCGGCCCGCGAGGATGTGCCGGGTTCGCTCGGCCAGGCGGTCCCCGCGCTGAAATCGGACGAACGACCCGACCCCGATGCACAGCGGAAGGCCCCGAACGATGTCCGAGGCCCCCCGAACCGGAACCACTACCCCCGGATGAACGCCAGGATGTCGGGGTTGATCACGTCAGCATGGGTGGTCAGCATGCCGTGCGGGTACCCCTCGTAGATCTTCAGGGTCGCGTTCTGGAGCAATTCGGCCTGCTTGACGGCTGCGTCCTTGTATGGCACGACCTGGTCGTCGTCGCCCTGGAGAACCAGGACGGGAACGGAGATCGCCCTGAGGTCGTCGGTCTGATCGGTCTCCGAGAACGCCTTGATGCCCTCGTAGTGAGCCAGAGCGCTGCCCATCATGCCCTGCCGCCACCAGTTGTCGATGACCGGCCGGGATGGTGTCGCGCCGTCGCGATTGAACCCGTAGAACGGGCCGGAGGCGACGGCCTGGAAGAACTCGGCGCGATTCGCGGCAAGCGCGCTGCGGAACCCGTCGAACACCTCGATAGGTGTCCCTTCCGGGTTGCTGTCGGACTTGACCATGATCGGCGGGACCGCGGAGACCAGCACTGCTTTCGCAACACGACCCTGCGGCTGACCATGGCGAGCCACGTAGCGGGCGACCTGGCCGCCGCCGGTGGAGTGACCGATATGGATGGCGTTGCGCAGGTCGAGGTGCTCGGCCACGGCGGATGCGTCACTGGCGTAGTGATCCATGTCGTGCCCGATGCTCGTCTGGGACGAGCGGCCGTGACCTCGCCGGTCGCTGGCGATGACGCGGAAGCCCTGGGAGTGGAAGTAGAGCATCTGGGCGTCCCAGTCGTCGGCGGACAGAGGCCAGCCGTGGTGGAACATGATGGGCTGCGCGTCCCGGCTGCCCCAGTCCCTGAAGTAGATCTCCGTGCCGTCGTCGGTGGTGATGAATGTCATGGTGTCTTCTCTCTTTATCTCTTGATCAGCTGAGCTCGGCGATGGCGTCGGTGATGAAGGCGACGACCTCGGATGGGTGGGACCTCATGACCAGATGCGGCGCATCGATCTCGATGACCTTGCGCAACCCTGCGCGCGTGTAGCCGAAGCGCTCGACGTCCGGGTTGATGGTGTGGTCGGAGGACGACACGATGCCCCAAGCGGGCTTGGTCTTCCATGCGGCAACGGGCGCGGTCTCGCTGAACGCGAGGGCGGCGAGGGGACGCTGGGAGACGGCGAGCACCTCGGCCTCGGCCGGGTCGATGCCGGCGGCGAACACCTGGGGGAACGCGTCGATCTTGACCGACACGTCGGTGCCCGGCTCGGCGTCCTGGATCGGGAACGTCGTGTAGACGAGGTTCTCCGCGAGGTCGGAGTCGGGGAAGCCGCCCTGCAGCTGACCGAGGCTCTCACCCTCGGCGAGCGCGTAGCCCGCGAGGTAGACGAGGCCGACGACGTTGTCCGCAGCGCCGGCCACCGTGATGACCGCCCCGCCGTACGAGTGGCCGACGAGCAGGACCGGACCGTCGATCTGCTCGACCACCGAGCGGATGTAGGCCGAGTCGCCGAGGAGGCTGCGGTTGGGCACTGCGGGGACGCGCACGGTGTACCCGGCGTCGAGCAGCTGACGTGTCACGGGGCCGAAGCTCGCCGAATCGGCGAAGGCACCGTGGATCAGCACGATGGTGGGGGCAGAAATGGGAGTTCTCCTGACATTGAGCGCCGTGAGCAGTGAATGGAGCCCCATGTGGAGCCCACGATCCAGAAAGTATCGGCGCAGCCATCCGGCCGGGTAGGCGCGGTAGTACTACCCAGATCCGCGGGATCCAATCAATGGCAGAGCGGCATTCGCGACCGGGAGCAGCGAGGGCGGAAGGCGATGCGGGCGGTGCCGACGACCGCTACTCGGAGGTTTCGAGCGACCGCTGCAGGCTGCCGAAGACACGGGCCGCGATGCTCTGAGGAGGAGCGGACAGGACGGTGAGCAGGTATCCCGGCATGCTCCTGACCGCCAGGTTCTGCAGATCGATCGAGATGCGGCCGACTCCTTCGATCTGCATGGAGATGCGAGCGTCCTCAGCGCCCGACACGTCGTAGCGCGACCACATGCGGACGAAGTCCTCGTCGCCGGACAGCTCGTCGACGATCTCCTTCAACCGCGGCGAGAACGGATCGGCGTCCCGACGGAGGCTCGCGAGTGCGGACCTCGTCATCGGCTCCCACTCGGCGAGCTGGATCTTCATCCGATCGTTGAACAGGTCCGTGACCACGTTGCGACCGGCGGACAGTCCTCCGTGCCCGAGGACCGTGGCGAGCGGGTTCGCCGCGACGATGTCGCGATTGCTGTCCGAGACATACGCGGGAGTGTGGGTCCACTGGCTGAGGATCTGCGCGATCCGATCTGCGGAGTCCTGAGCGGGAAGCGACGGCTGGGTGTGCTGTCCGCTGGCCAGCTTGAACAGGTACTCGTGCGATTCGGCATCCAGGTTGAGTGCCCTGCCCAGTGCTTGGAGGACCTGGTCCGACGGTCGTGCTCCGCGGCCTTGCTCGAGCCGCAGGTAGTACTCGGCGCTGATGTTCGCCAGGATCGCGACCTCATCCCTGCGCAAGCCCGGCACGCGGCGGCCGGACTCCCGAGTCAGACCGACTTCTTCAGGCTGGCAGACATCCCGTCGCGCTCGAAGGTACTCGCCGAGCGCAGCCGATTCGGAGGCCATGACCATCCCTCTCATCCGCCGCGAGGCGGTTTCTGGAGCGTTCGGTCCAGAATAGCTTCACGGCTGCACCCCAGGCGCCCCGACTCGATGCGTCAGGTCACGCTGCGTCGAGCGTCGACGAGTACGCCTCGGCGATGCCCGTCAGCTCGTGGCTGGGGGTGTTCAGTCGGCTGAGGCTGATGAGGCCCTGTGACACGAGGAGGATCTGGGCCGCGACCGTGTGCTCCCGCTCCGCTGCGAACTTCGCGCCGCGGATGCGGTCCTCGATGACGTCCGTCATGGCGAGGTTGGTGCGGCGGGCGAGTGCCATGACGTCGCTCTTGGAGCTGCCGAACTCGGAGATCGTGTTCACGAGCAGGCATCCGCGTCGGCCGGGCTGGTTCGCGCAGTCGGCGATGACGACGGCCAGGAACTCCCGCACGGAGTCGATGGGCTCTCGGCCCGTCGCCATGGCGTGGGTGACGATCTGCACTCGGGACTCGCAGTAGGACTCGAAGATCGACATGAACAGGCCGTGCTTGCTGCCGTAGGCGGCGTAGATGCTGCCGTTCCCGACGCCGCTCGCCTTGGAGATCTCCCCGAGGGAGGTCTTCTCGTAACCGGACGACCAGAAGAACCCGAGCGCCGTCGCGCGCAGGAGCTCATCGTCGAACTCGCGAGACCTCGCCATCCCGCCATCGTAGTTATTGCGTGCGCAAGGACTGCATTTCGAGCCTTCGGAACGAGACTGGATCCATGGACACGATCACCGCTCTTCGGAAGACCATCCGCTGGACGACCACAACGGCGATGCTCCTCATCGGGCTGGGAGTACTCGACGTCGTCTTTGGTGGTGCATCCCTCTTCACCGAGTCGCGGCAGGTCGACGATCCGCGCGCTGCGTCATGGGGAGCGATCGTCCAGGGTGGGGTCCTCATCGCTTGGGGCGTTTGGGGCATGACTCGGTCGCCGAAGATCGCGGCGATGGACGAACTGGCGGAACAGCAGAGGGCCACGGCAGAAGGCTCTACGACGAGCCCGTCTCCTACCGCGCAGGGATAGCTGTGCGGATCATCCGTCTCATCGCGCGCATGGCCGCACGAGCCGCCGGCACTCTGGGGCTCGTTCTCGATGTCCAGAATCGGCCGATCGCACCTCCAGAGAATCCCCATGATGGGCGGGAGCAGTACCGACCCTGACGATGACTCTTTCCCGGCCGCGGAAGATCTGCGGGGTCACCGCCGACTTGGCAGAACGCGGCAGGTGCAGAAGCGCCTTCCTCAGGCGAGCCTTCTCCGCCACACGTCGTAGGTGCACGGTCCAGCGAGCAGCGGGACGAGCTCCGGAAGGTGGTCCTCGACCGCATCGCTTCGGTCGAGTGCGTATCCGCGGGCCGCGTACCAGCGCTGCAGCCGAGCCTTGTTCGGGTTCACGGCATCCGTCGGAGTGAGGATCTCCAGCTGCATGGTCGCCGCTCCTCCTTCTCGCGCGTGCTCCTCCGCCGCATCGACGAGGGCGCCTCCGGTTCCCCCGCCCTGGTTGTCCGGAGCCACCGCCAGCATTCCGAAGCCCCAGGTCGCGTCGTCGAGAGGCTGAACGCGAACGCACCCCAACGCATCTCCGCGCCTGTGGGCTACCAGCAGCTCTCCGGCCGCGATCAGCTCGGCAATGTCGTCGGGGGTCGTCCGGGGGGTGTCCGGACGCCACATTCCCGCCTCGCCTACGGCATATGCCGCGTTCACCATCTGAGCTATCCGAGCGCAGAACGCGCCATCGTCGGTTCGTTCTGGGCGGGCGATATGGACGGACGGCTGCATCTCGACATTGTGGCAAAACGTCGCGGTCCGTGTGACGGGCGAGGGACGTGGGTCGGGATGAGGACATGGAGAGCGACTGTCGCTTGGTATCCTCAGGCACTGCCCGGCGCCATCGAAGAGGACGACGCACTCATGGCCCCCACCGCCAACCCGCACCTCGTGATCCCGCCCCTGCAGCTGGGCCCTGCGGATGCTGACACGGTCGTGATCGGCGTGCACGGCCGGGGTCAGGACCCGTCCTTCATCGCCGACCTGCGCGACCGGCTGCAGGATCGGTCGTCGCGATGGATCGTCCCCTCCGCCGCGGATCAGGAATGGTACGGACACCGCTTCATGGATCGGCCCGCGGACGACCCGGCGGTCGTGCTGGCGCTCGAGGCGATCGACTCGCTGATCGCGACCCTGGAGCACGACGGTGTCCCGGCAGAGCGCATCACCCTGGTGGGGTTCTCGCAGGGCGCGTGCCTGCTCGCTCACCACCTGCTCACCCGGCCGCGACGCTATGCGGGGGTGCTGCTCTTCACCGGCGGCTATCTCGGACGCCCATCCGACCCGGTCGAGTTCGCCGGGGACCTCGCGGGCACCCCTGTCCTGCTCGGGACCATCGACGCGGACCCGTGGGTGCCCCTTCCCCGCACCCAGGAGACGGACGCCGAACTGCGGCGGATAGGCGCCGCCGTGACGCTGCTCGTCGAGTCGGGATCGGACCACGGCATCACCGCTGCCGCAGTCGAGCTGGGCTCCACGATGCTCCTGGCATAGGCAGCCTGCCAGCCTCGAACAGACCCGAGAGCGTTCGGGGACGACGCAGCAATGCCGCGTCATCCCCGGGACGGACCAGCTCAGCTCTCGATGGGCTCGAGCTTGGCCATGATGCCCTCACGCTCGGACTCGAACTGCGGCGGCAGCATGAAGGCGCGGCCGAGCTCCTCCGGCGACTCGTCGCAGTCCCAGCCGCCCTCGTTGTGCGTGACGGCCAGCTCGAACAGCGCACCGCCCGGCGTGCGGACGTAGTGCGACTTGAAGTAGGTGCGGTCCTTCAGCTCCGAGATGTCCGTGTAGCCGGCGCCCTCGATGTCGAACTTGATCTCGTTCTGGTTCTCGAGGTTGTCCAGGTTCCAGGCGAAGTGGTGGTACGCGCCCGCTCCGTAGCGCCAGGTGCCCTGCGCGTCGGTGCGGTTGCCGGTCAGCTCGACCCAGTTGCCCTGCCCCGCGTCGCCGACGGCGAATCTCACCCGGTCGCCCTCCTCCGAGACCTCACCCGTGGCGTAGAACGCCTCCTTGCCGAAGTCGACCATCCGGTCCTGGTCGTAGACGTGGATCCCGATGCCGTTCAGCCCGTGGATGGCGCTCTCGATCGGCACGCCTCCGCCGGTGAAGCCGACGCGGGGATCGTCCTCGTTCTCGACGAAGACGTACTCGATCCCGCACGGGTGGGCGAAGTTGATGCGCCGCTGCCCGAAGACGTCCTCGAAGCTCCGGTCGACCCCGTGCTCGTCGAGCCGCTTGGCCCAGTAGTCGAGCGAGCCTGCGGGGATGGACAGCATCACCTCGCGGGCCTGATTGGTGCCGCGCGTGCCGAACAGCCCGGCCTGCGCCCAGGGGAAGGTCGTGACCACGGAGGACGGATCCCCCGCGGCGTTCGAGTAGTAGAGGTGGTACACCGGGGCCGAGCCGTCGTACAGCACGGTCTTCTTGATGAAGCGCATGCCGAGGACCTTGGTGTGGAAGTCGACGTCCTCCTGTGCGTGTCCCACCGAGAGCGTGACGTGGTGCGAGCCGGCGATGAATGCCATCTGGATCTCCTGTGATCATTGGGTCATCCCGGGCGGGATACCCGGAAGTGGAACGTAGGTGCGGGCGGTGCGGCTACTGCTTCCGCCTGGTCTGGTCGGGCAGTCGGAGCCGGTAGCCGACGGGGAACAGGTCGACCCTCCCTCGGCGGGACACGAGCCCCCAGATGCCCCGTCGTGCGAAGAGCACGAACAGCACCCCGAGGATGCCGAGGCCGATCAGGTAGGCGGATCCGTATTCGGCGAGGGCCTGCTTGAGCAGCCAGAAGATCACGGCGCCGATGATGGGTCCTTCGAGGGTGCCCACTCCCCCGATGACGACCATGAAGATCATGAACGCCGACCACTGCACGTCGTACACGCCGGAGGGCTGCACGCGCAGCGTCGAGATGGCGATGAGCGTGCCGGCGACACCGGCTCCGGCCGCGGAGATGAGGTAGACCAGTCGCTTGGACGCGTCGACGTTGACCCCCGAGGTCGCCGCGGCGGTCGGGTCGTCGCGCAGCGCGGTGAGGGCGAGCCCGAACCGGGACCGCACGAGCAGGACGCAGGACCCCACGACGACGACGACGCAGACCAGCGCTACCCAGTAGCCGACCGCGATGCGCAGGTCGCGGGGGAAGCCGCTCATCGCGCTGATGGAGACGCCGGCCCCTCCTCCCACCTGCGGGATCTGGATGGTGACGAGTCTGAATACCTCCGCGATGACCCAGGTGCCGACCGCGAAGTAGCCTCCCACCAGGCGGAACGCGAGGTAGGAGACGGGGATCGCGACGAGCGCGCTGACGATGGCCGCGATCGGGATGGCGAGGAAGACGTTGACGCCCAACAGGTCCGCCAGCGTCACGAGCGAATAGGCGCCGAGTCCGATGTAGGCCTGCTGTCCGACCGAGACCATGCCGCCGAACCCGGCGAGCAGGTTCCAGGTCGAGGCGAGGATGAGCAGGACGAAGAGGTCGATCATCGCGTAGATCGTCGCGAGGTTGATCAGGTACGGCAGCGCGGCGAGCGCCACGATCAGCACCGCTCCGGCCGAAGTGCCCACCGCGGACGAGGGCGTCCATCGGCTCACCCGCTGCGTGCTCGATGCCGATCGACGGCTGAGCAGATCGGTCATCGGAGCGCCTTCTGTCGAGTGATGCCGCCGGGCAGGAAGGCCAGGAAGACGAGGAACACGAGGTGCCCGATGAGGATCTGCTGGGCCGGCGCGATGGCGGCTCCGACGGTCTGCGCGATCCCGAGCACGACGGCGCCGAGCATGGTCCCCCACAGGCTGCCGAGACCCCCGATGATGACCGCCTCGAACGCGAAGATGAGGAAGAGCGATCCCGACGATGGACTGAACGAGGTCTGGACCCCCGAGGCCACGCCTGCGACCGCCACGAGGCCGAACGCGATCGCGGCGGCGAAGCCGTAGATCAGCTTGGGGTCGGCGCCATTCAGCTGGACCGTTCCCGGGTCGTCGCTGACGGCACGGACGAGCCGCCCGTACTGGGTGCGGGAGAGGACCAGGGAGAGCAGGGCGAGCACGACCAGGGCGAACACGAACACGGCGAGCGGGAACGCGCCGATCCGGATGCCGCCGGGAAGGGCGATGGCAGCGGTGTCGAAGGACCCGAGGTTCAGCCGCTGCTGATCCGCGGTGACCGTCAGCAGGAGCGTGTTCTCGATGATGATCGACAGTCCGAAGGTCACCAGGAGCGCGGGCAGCGGTGAGGTGCCGAGGGTGCGCTGAAGGATGAATCGCTGCACGACGAAGCCCAGCACCGCCATCGCCGGGACGATGATCAGCAGCGCCGCGATCGGGTTGAGCGCCCCCGTCCGCACGATGAGCAGGGCGCCGTATGCGGCGAGCACGGCGAATGCCCCGTGGGCGAGGTTGACCAGCCGCATGACGCCGAACATCAGGGACAGGCCTGCGGCGAAGAGTGCGTAGAGACCGCCGAGCAGGATGCCCTGGATGACGGCGTTCACGATGCTCATGCGGTGGCCTCCGCTCCGAAGTAGGCGCGGGAGATGTCGGCGAGGTCGAGGTCCTTGCCGGCGAGCGAGGTGCGCCCCTGCAGCAGGCAGTGCACCTCGTCGGACACTCGCCTGGCCTGTGCCACGTCCTGCTCGACGAGCAGGATGGCGGTGCCCTGCTCGAGGATGAGCGGCAGCCGGTCGTAGAGCTGGCCGACGATGGCGGGAGCGAGCCCGAGGCTCACCTCGTCGAGCAGCAGCACGGCGGGGTTCGCGATGAGGGCGCGGGCGATGGCAGTGGCCTGCTGCTCGCCGCCCGACAGGTCGCCGGCCCGGCGGCGGCGCCGCTCGGCGACGAGGGGGAACAGCTCGTAGACGCTCTCGAGGCTCCAGACGCCGGAACGCTTGGCGGACAGCGCGATCTGGAGGTTCTCGTGCACGGTGAGCGAGCCGAAGAGGCGGCGGCCCTCGGGCACGAGGACGATGCCGCGGCGCGCGCGCTCGTGGGTGCTGAGCGCGGTCACGTCGGCACCGTCGAATCGGATGCTGCCCGTCGTCGCCTTCAGCTGGCCGGCGATCGTCTTCAGCAGCGTCGACTTTCCGGCCCCGTTGGCGCCGATGACCGCGAGGATGCCGCCCGACTCCACCGTCAGCGAGATGTCGCGGATCGCGGTGAGCTGCCCGTACGCGGCGGACAAGCCGGAGATCTCAAGCATCCGGGCCTCCCGCGGGTGCGGCCACCTCGGGGTCGAGGCCGAGGTAGATCCGGCGCACCTCGGGCGAGGCGAGCACGGCGGCGGGCTCGCCCTCGGCGAGGACCCGCCCGTAGCTGAGGCAGAGCAGTCGCGTGGCGACAGCGGTCAGCGCGTGCACGACGTGCTCGATCCAGATGACGGTGACGCCGGACGCCGCGACCGACCGCACCAGCTCGACCAGCTCGGGCACCTCCTGCTCGGTGAGACCGCCGGCGATCTCATCGAGGAGGAGCAGCCGGGGCCCGGAGGCGAGGGCGCGCGCCACCTCGAGCCGCTTGCGGTCGAGCAGCCGCAGGGAGCTCGCCTCCGCGTTGGCGAAGCGCTCGAGGTTGGTGCGCTGCAGGGAGTCGACCGCCGCCGCCTGGGCGCGGTGGCCGCGCGATCCTGCAGCGAAGGTGGCGGCGACCAGCAGGTTCTCCAGGACGCTCATGCCGAGGAACGGCCTGGGCACCTGGTAGCTGGTCGCGATGCCGTGCCGGGCCCGCCAGTGCGACGGGCGGCGCGTGACGTCGACGCCGTCGAGCAGGATGGTGCCGGTCGTCGGCGGGATCGCGCCGCCGAGCACCGCAAGGAGGGTGGACTTGCCGGCGCCGTTCGGTCCGATGATCCCGAGGACCTCTCCGGCTTCGACCTTCAGGTCGAAGCCGGAGAGCACCTCCAGCCGCCCGAAGGAGCGACCCACGGATCGCGTCTCCACGAGTGGCTCAGGGGTCATCAGCGGCCGGTCCAGTCGATCTTCTCGGGCGTTCCGCCGGTCGGGATGTCGGGGTGCTCGCTGTTGGAGACGATGACGAGCTCGTAGGAGCCGTCGTCCTGCAGCCGCCACTGCCCGCCGACGAGCGGGGTCTTGGAGACGTTGGGCACGGGTCCGCTGGTCCAGTCGACCGTTCCGACGATGGTGTCGACCTTCAGGGTGGCGACGGCCTCCTTGATGTCGGCGGCGTCGGAGCTCGCCGACTTTTCGAGGGCGGCGTTCGCCACCTCGAAGAGTGCTTCCGCGAAGCCGAGGGGCTGCGTCCACTGCTGTCCGGTCGACTCGGTGAAGGCCGCCGCGTACTCCTCGGAGCTCTGACCGGTGAGGGAGCTGGAGTAGGGGTAGCTCGGCGCCCACCAGACCTCGGTGGAGAGGTTGTTGCCGAGATCGCCCAGCGCCTCGACGGCGGAGGGGAACAGGATGGCCTTCGCGACGGTCGCCACCTCGGGCTGGTAGCCCTGCTGCACGGCCTGCTTCCAGAAGGTCGTGAAGTCGGGCGGGATGGGGACTGCGGTCAGGATCGAGTCGCCCGAGTTCTTGAACTGGGTGATCTGCGCCGTGAAGTCCGTCGTCCCGTTCGGGTAGGCGCCGGGGTTGTCGGGGGTCAGGCCCTGGTCCGTGATGAAGGGTGGGAAGCCCGTGGCCTCGTCCGCCCACGCGCCGCCGTCGGAGTCGTTGGGAAGCAGGAGCGCGACGCCCTTGGCATCGGTCGCGACCTTCCAGATGTCCGAGTACACCGCCTCGGCATCCTCGAGGCCCCAGAAGAAGTGATAGGTCCAGTCGAAACCCTTGTCGGGGGTGCCGCCGCGCCCGAAGTACCAGGCCTGCCAGGGAGCGACCGTGGAGATGCAGACCACCTGGTTCGCCTCGCACTGGTCGGAGACGGGGTTGGTGGTCTCGGGCGTCGAGGACACGAGGATGAGGTCGACGCCGTCCTGGAGGATGAGCTCGGCGGCCACGTCGCCGGCGCGCTTCGGGTCCGACTGGGTGTCCTTCGAGATGATCTCGACGTCGTGCTTGGTCCCGTCGGCGAGGGTGACGCCGTTCTCCTCGAAGTAGTCCTTCATCTGCTCGAGGACGAAGGCGTCCGCTTCGCCGAACGCGGCGAGGGGGCCGGTCTGCGGCGTCACGTAGCCGATCTTGATGGTGTCGGTCCCGGTCGACTCGCCACCTCCCCCGCCGCCTCCGAGGGTGGGAGCGCTGCAGCCGGCGAGCGCTATCGCGGTGGCGGCTGTGAGGCTCAGTGCGAGGATCCGCCGCGTCGTGCGAGCGGAGCGTGCTGTGTCCATGAGGGCACTCCTTAGAACGTCGTCGTTGCTGTGAGGCACTGCAGTTGTGGAGGGTGAAGCGAGGAGCGGTGGAGCGAGGTGCGGTGGAGTCGGCTGTGCTGCCTGGTGAGCTGTCAGAGGTCGGACGGGGCGAGCACGATGTCGAAGCGCGTGCGCGACCAGGTGCGACCCCCGAGGTCGCGGCCGTCCGGCGTGGGCGCGTCGGCGGGCTGCTCGTGGAAGTCGAGGATGAGCGAGTCCTTCACTCCGAAGACGGAATCGCTGGTCAGCAGCTCGTCTCCGCGGACGAAGATGTGGGTCACCAGGGTGCGTGCGCCCTCGGCGGCGACCATGAAGTGCAGGTGGGAGGCGCGCATCGGGGAACGCCCGACCGCTTCGAGCATCTGGCCGACGGGTCCGTCGTGCGGGATGGGGTACGGCGTGGGGGTGAGCCCCCAGAAGGCGTAGCCGCCGTCGTCGTCAGCGAATAGATGTGCGCGGCCGCCGACCCGGTCGTCGGTGTACTGCACGTCGTAGAAGCCGTCCTCGTCCGCCTCCCAGACCTCGATCCGCGCTCCGGCGATGGGCGCACCCTGCGTGTCACGGACGGTGCCCTCGACCCAGCAGGGCTGTCCCGGGCTGCCGAACGCGATGTCGCCGCCGGTCTCCACCAGGGGCGCGTCGCCCACGAAGAACGGGCCGAAGACCGTCGCCTCGGTGGCATCGGCGTACGCCTCGTTGTTCACGGCGACGGTCTGCATCGAGAGGCCGAGCACGTCGGAGAGCAGGATGAACTCCTGACGGCGATCGTCAGTGATGTGGCCGCACGCGGTGAGGAAGGCGATCGCCGAGCTCCACTCCGCCTCCGTGAGCCGGACGTCCCGGACGAAGGCGTGGCTGTGGCGCACGAGCGCCTGCATGATCTCTCGGAGCCGATCGTCCGCCGCACCGTCGAAGGATGCGACGACCGTCTGGACCAGCTCGTCCTCGCGGCGGATCTGCTCCTCGGTGAGCGGGTGGTGGACCGACGTCATCGTCCGGCTCCCTTCGTTGCGGCTGCGGAGGGTTCGCCCGCCCAGGCGGCGAGCAGGAGAGCTTCGAGGCCCGCCTGATCGACCGGGGCAGGATTGGATTCGGGGATCGCTTCGAGGCACAGTCGCGCGGCCTCGGGGATGGAGTCCTGATCGAAGCCGAAGTCGCGCAGCGCACGGGGCGCCTCAAGATCGAGGCGGAGCGCCTCCATGCCATCGATCGCATCCGCCGCGTCGAATGCCGCCTCGAGGCGAGCGGCCGCCTGCGGGTCGAACGGCACGTTGAAGGCGGTGACGTAGGGCAGGATCACGGCGTGCGTCTGCGCGTGCGGCAGGTTGTAGGTGCCGCCGAGCACATGGCAGATCTTGTGATGCATGCCGGATCCCGCGGAGGCGAAGGCCACCGCGGCGAGATAGGTGCCGTAGAGCGCCTGCTCTCGGGCCTCGAGATCGTGGAGATCGGCATGGATTCCGCGGAGCCCCGCTGCGAGTGCGCGGATGCCCTCACCGGCCAGCGCCTGATTGATCGGGTCAGTGCGCGGTGCCCACAGCGAGTCGACGCAGTGCGCGATCGCGTTGAGTCCCGACGCCACGGACAGCTCGACGGGCAGCGTCAGGGTGAGCTCGGCGTCGTAGATCACCGTGCCGGGCAGCACCCGGTCGTCGACGCCCGTCGTCTTGCGCGACGCCTCGGTGAGGCCCCAGACATTGGTCGCCTCCGAGCCGGCGTAGGTGGTGGGGATCGCGACGATGGGGATGCCGGTCGTCATGGCGATCGCTTTCGCAAGCCCCGTGGTGGACCCTCCGCCGATGGAGACGATGAGGTCGACATCCGCTGCCGTCGCGGCAGCACGAGCGCGCTCCGCGACCTCGATCGGCACATGCTGGACGACCTCGTCGAAGCGGAGCGCATCGGTGAGGCCCGAGGTAAGCCGATCGGCGATGTCCTTCTCGAACGGAGCGGCGATCACCATGGCGCGTTGGGCGTCGCGGGAGGACACTTCGTCTTCGAGGAGGCGACGCGCGCCACCGCTGCCGAAGCGCACCCGTTGGCCGAGCGTCGTGTGATCGAACTCCCGCGTCACCGCTCGCTCCTGCTCAGCACCGTCGAGAGCGCGTCGAGCAGTGCGCCCTCCGGATCCGCTGCAAGGTGGTGCGAGCGCCAGGCGACGATCTTGTCGGGGCGGACCAGCACGACGCCGTCCTCCCCCACCTCGCGGACCCGGGACCAGTCGAAGTAGAGGTCGGTCACCTCGCACCCGGGTCCGATCACGACGGCCCCCAGCGAGATGCCGAGCTGGGCCGCGACCGAGGCCGCGGCCTCGGCCCACGCCCGGCCGGCGATGCCCGTGAAGATCGTGAACTGCGTGCTCGGAGCGAGATCGAGGGTGGACAGCTTGCGAGTTGCGTCGCCCAGCCAGACATGCGGGAGCGGCGAGCCAGGGACTGTCGAGGCCTCGTAATACAGCTCGGGATCGCGATCGGACGTGCGACGCGGAGAGCCGTCGGACTGGACGGCGCTCGACGTGTAGAACTGCCCGAGCTCGACCCCGTGCGCATTGAACTCGTAGTTCTTGATCTCCATGGCGGCCTCGACCGCGGCGCGCTTCGCGACTCCGGCGGGGGTGTCGGCCTTCCGCTCCTCGATGCGCTCCACCATCTCGGCCTCTGACCCGGCGGTCGTGACCCCGAGCGCCTCGAACAGCTGGCCGAATTCCCGCGACGAGCGGTTGGCGCGAGTGACGATCTGCCGGGCGACGGGGGCGCGCTCGTCGCTGTAGGTGTCGAGCAGGGCCGCGCCCGCCTGCCCCCGCAGCACGGCGGCGAGCTTCCAGGCGAGGTTGTACGAGTCCTGGATCGACGTGTTCGAGCCGAGGCCGTTGCTCGGCGGATGACGGTGGATGGCATCCCCTGCGCAGAACACCCGCCCCTTCTGCAGGGTGGTCGCGTACATCTCGTTGTTGCCCCACAGCGAGATGCCCGTGATCTCCGGCTCGAGATCAGGCATGCCGAGCAGGTTGCGGACGATGACCTTGGCCGCCTCGACGTCCACGACGGGCGGCGGCTGGCTGATGTCGTAGCCCCAGACGATCAGCCACTGATTCCACGGTCGGACCATCCGCACCAGGCCGGCGCCGATGCCCCCGACGTTGGATCCGGGCTGAACGACCCAGTAGAGGACCGACGGACGGTGTCCGACCAGCTCCTCGATGTCGGCGGTGAAGGTGATGTTCATGGAGCCGGCGATGTCCATGGCGCCCTCCATCGGGAGGCCGATGTCCGATGCGACCAGGGACCGCGCTCCATCGCAGCCGATGAGGTACCTGGCGCGCACGGTGTACGGCCGGCCCGTGAACCTGTCGAGGACCTGGACCGTCACGCCGTCGGCGTCCTGGGTGTGCGAGACGTACTCGCTGGAGAAGCGGGCCTGCGTTCCGCGCATGGTGGCGTTGCGCACCAGGATCGGCTCGAGGTAGTTCTGCGGGATGTCGCAGTTGAGGGTCGGGGACGCCAGCACATAGTCGGCGTGCCGCGCGGGGTGGGTGCCCCAGGTGAGGATGCGGCCGAGCTCCTCGCCGGCGATGGAGGTGCAGAAGACCGTGTCGCCGATGAGGTGGTGGGGCGTGGCCTCGGCGAGCACCTGCTGCTCGATGCCCATGTCGCGGAAGAACTCCATGGCGCGCTGGTTCGTGATGTGCGCCCGCGGTGTGTTCGCCGTCCACCGGTACTTGGTGATCATGATGTTCGGGATGCCGAGGGTGGACAGCGCGAGGGCCATCGACGATCCGCTGGGTCCCGACCCGACGATCAGGACATCGGTCTCGATGACGTCGAGGGTGGGTACCGCCGTGTCTGCGATGCCATCGTCGAATGCGGCCATGAGCAAGATCTCCATCCGCGCCCACGTCGTCGTGGGTCGCTCGGGGAGAGTGTCCTCCGCACCAGCCGCCTCGGGCCGGGGACGTCCGAAACGGACTAGAAGTCGGCGGCCAGAGTCAAACGCTCGTGCGGGAGGCCGTGGATCGCGCCCGGGTCTGGGCAGGGGTCTCCTCGAAGCGCTCGCGGAAGACCCGTGTGAAGTGCGCGTGCGAGGAGAAGCCGCACTGGCCCGCCACCTCGCCGACGGGCGGCGCCCCCGCCTGCGACAGGATCCGTCGGGCGAGGGTCAGGCGTCGCTCGAGGATCGTCCGGCTGATGCCGCTCCCCGAGTCGCTGAAGATCCGGGACAGGTGACGCTCACTGATGCCGATGCTGTGCGCGATGGACGAGACGGACAGTCGGGGGTCGCGGAGGTGGACATCGATGTAGGAGAGAGCGGATAGCCGGTATCCGGCCGAGTTCCGAGAGGTGTCGGCGCAGAAGATCGCCTGCAGCAGGTCGAGGGCGCTCGACTCGGCCGCGAGCTGCCCTTCGGGACACGGCTCGGACAGGGTGGTCTTGATGAGTCGTGCGAGGGCGGCGGCCTGGGTGTTCGCGCCGGGGATCCGAGCGAAGTCCATCGTGATGGGCGCTCGCGGCACCGTTCCGCCGGTGATGCGCTCGAAGACCGCCCGCGGAACCGTCAGCGCGAACTCCTGCAGACCCTGCGCGAAGCCGCGCATGAAGGGCTCGTTGACATCGCAGACGAGCAGTCCTCCGGGGCGCTGGAGGTGCACTCCGTCGCGATGGTAGAAGAACGACTCACCCCACAGCGTGAAGTAGAGCGCCACCGCCTCGCCGGGGGTGCGGGCGACCTCCCGCGAATCCCGCTCCACGATGTGGGCGTTGGCGACGACGTGGGCGAACTGCAGCTCGCTCAGCTGCAGGTTCAGCTCCGTGGCCTCGAGCGGATTCCCGTTCAGGGTGCGGGCCTGGAGACCGACGAGCGCGCGTGCGTTGTGCTGCTCCCACAGGGCGATGCGGTCCGGCTCGTGCAGACCGCGAGTGGAGAAGCGGACGATGGCCGGCGACGAGGCCGTGGGGGCGGGGTGCGGCCGCGAGGGGAACTCCGAGGTCGTCCAAAGCGGACTCGCCTCGGATTCTGCAGCAAGCTCCATCGCGCCTCCAGACCGTGCCGGTCATCCTATGTTCGTGCAGCCAGGCTGGCAACGAGACCCGCGGCCGCCACTCCTGCGACTGGGGGCGGTCTCCACGAACCTGGGGAATAGCACGTAGATCTATGCGTTTGCATATACATTGAAGGCTGGTCCCGCACAGGAGGAAACCATGACTGCCACCCAAGGTCTGCACCACGTCACCGCGATCGCCGGCGATCCCCAGGCGAACATCGACTTCTACATCCAGGGTCTCGGGCTGCGACTGGTCAAGAAGACCGTCAACTTCGACGACCCCGGCACCTACCACCTGTACTACGGCGACGCCCAGGGCCGTCCCGGATCGCTGATCACCTTCTTCCCATGGAAGGGCGTGCAGCAGGGACGCGTGGGCTCGGGGCAGTCCACCACGACCGCGCTCTCCGTTCCGGCAGGCAGCCTCGGCTGGTGGGCGAAGCACTTCGAGGCGCTGGACATCGAGGCCACGGCGAGCTCGTCGTCCTCGACTGAGGAGCGCCTGTTCGTCCGCGATCCCGACGGCCTCCAGCTGGAGCTTGTCGCGAGCTCTCTCGAGGATCCTCGCGACCCATGGGATTCGGCGTCGGTCCCTGCCGAGTTCGCCATCCGCGGGCAGCATTCCTCGGTCCTGACCGTTCGCGATCCCGATGCGACCATCCGCGTCCTCACCGAGGACCTGGGTCTGCGGATCGTCTCCCAGACCGGCGGGATCACGCGCCTGGCGGCCGGTGACGGCCTGCCGGGAGACATCGTGGACGTGGCCGCGAGCGGCGATCTCGCACCCGGCCTCACCGCCGGCGGAACCGTGCACCACATCGCCTTCCGCGTCCCGGATGGCGCAGCCCAGGAGCAGTGGCGGGCGGAGCTCGTGGATCGAGGCTTCGACGTGACACCCATCCTCGACCGTCAGTACTTCACGTCGATCTACTTCCGCGAGCCCGGGGGCGTGCTGTTCGAGATCGCGACGGACACACCCGGCTTCAACACCGACGAGCCGCTGCTCGAGCTGGGCCGGTCCCTCAAGCTGCCGCCGTGGCTCGAGCCCTCTCGCGAGGCCATCGAGGCGCGCGTGATCCCCATCGTCGTTCCCGAGGAGAACAACCCCGGCCTCGTGCTCGGACAGCCGGAATGACGGACGATCTGCTCGAGTCCTGGCCGCATCTGCACCTCCCTGGACCCGACGGGGTGACCGAATCAGCGCCCGTCCTCCTGATGCTCCACGGCACCGGGAGCGACGAGCGGGAGATCTCCCGCCTCGCTCCCCTGCTATCGGCTGAGTCGACCGTGCTGGCGCCGCGCGGACGCCTCTCCGAGAACGGGGCGCGCAGGTGGTTCCGACGATTCGCGGAGGGAGTGTTCGACGTCGACAGCGTCGTCACCGAGGCAGCAGCGCTCGCCTCCTTCCTCGACGCCGCACGGTCGGAGTACGACCTCGATGGCCGGACCATCGTCGCGGTCGGCCTGTCGAACGGGGCGAACATCGCGCTGGCCACGGCGATGCTGCATCCCCAATCGCTGGATCGGGTGATCGCGTTCTCCGGGATGCATCCCCTCGCCGGCTTGGAGGCGACGTCGTCGCTCTCGGGCAGCGAGTTCCTTCTGCTCAACGGTTCCGACGATCCGATGGCGCCGTCGGACAGCGTCGACGCTCTCGAGACGGCCCTGCGCTCCGCGGGAGCCACGGTCGACCGGATCGTCCGGCCGGGAGGCCACGGCATCGCACAGAGCGAGCTCGAAGCGGCGAAGGGCTGGCTCGAGTCGATGAGCGTCTGACCCGAGGATGCGGTCGATGCCTGTCCCCCTCTCTGGGGACCACGACCCACCCCGACCTGTCCCCCGATGTCCCCTCATCTACGGACCCGTGCGCATAGCGTTGGCGGGTAGCCATGGGGGTAGTTCAGGTGTCACAAGCAAGTCTGGGACGGGTCGCGCACGAGCGGAAGAGAGCTTCCGCAGGCAGGCCATCACGTCCTCTCAGCCGTCTTCTGCTGGTCATGATGCTTCTCGCATCGATCGGCACGGCGGGTGCGTTCATCGCGATCGCACCCGAGTCCGCGCAGGCATCCACGCTGGATGCGACAGGCGTCTCACTCAAGTTCAAGCAGGCCAACCGGGTGCCGGTGGTGACCGGCGCGACGGGGCGGACAGCCGGCGACCTGATGAAGTACACCTCGGTCGCCACGATCAACGGAACCGTGATCGATGCGGTCGTCCGCACGGCGGAGATCACCGGCGCCACGGTGACGAAGTTCGACGAGGGATCGGCCGTCACCAGCCCGCCGCCCGGCTCCTCGCAGAGCGTGGACGACCTGCTGCTCACCGACATCTCCGGTTCGGCCGCCGAGGCCCGCGCGACCCTGGAGTTCACCTTCTACGAGGGCGGGACCTACACCGGCCCGGGATCCGGCGTGCCGGTCACCCTGTCCAACGTGATCATCAACACGTACGACATCGACGGCAACGCCGGCGTCAAGCAGTTCACCGACTTCCGCGGCTTCCAGTCGTACAACTACTTCACGGCCTCGCCGACCCAGGGCCTCGACGTGATCGACAAGGGCTCGGGTCTCGTGCGCTTCCAGAGCCGCGACGGCTCGACCAACGTCGGTGCCACCTCGGGCTCCTACTCCTTCGCTCGACTGCAGGTGAACTACGACCAGGTCTCGACCCTCACGGTCCGGATCGGCGAGCTCGGCAGCCAGACCGCCTATTACGCGCTCGACTTCAGCGCCGGCGGCATCTGGACCACGAACGGCACCACCGCTCTGACGCCCAGCACTGCCGTCAACCCGTTCAACACTCCCCCGACGACGTCTGACATCACCACGTTCTACGCCGCGCAGGGCACCGGATACGCATTCCGCAGCGCGGACTTCCCGTACTCCGACCTCGACCGCAACCCGTTCAGCAGCCTGACGATCGTCTCCCTGCCGGCCTCTGGAGCCGGATCACTGCAGTACGACGGCGGCACCGGCTGGGCTCCGGCGACGGCGGGACAGCCGATCAGCACGAGCGACCTCGACCTCGGACGACTCCGACTCATCCCGACTGCGGCGGGCGGAAGCTTCGCCTTCTCGGTCAACGACGGGCTCGACGACAGCTCGACGTCGACCCTCGCCTTCACGGCTCCCATCTCCGCCCAGACGATCACGTTCCCGACCCAGCCGACGCAGTCAGGGTCGACGAGCCACACCTTCGCGTCGGGCGCCACCGCATCCTCTGGGCTCCCCCCTGTGCTCGAATCCCAGACGCCCGGCGTCTGCACGGTCAGCGGCCTGGACATCACCACGCTCGCGCTCCCGGTCGGGACCATGACCGCGACGTGCGTCGTCACGGCGACCCAGGCGGGCGACTCCGACTTCGGACGAGCGGCCTCGGTGACCCAGCAGTTCCCCGTCAGCAACCTGCTCGCGCAGACCATCACCTTCACCGACCCGGGTGATCGCACCTTCTCCTCGTCCACCATCACCACGGACGCGCAGACCACGGCGCCCGCGCGCTCGGTCACGCTCGCCTCGTCGACGCCATCGGTCTGCACGATCTCGGGAACCTCCATCGTTCCCGTCAGCCCGGGGCTGTGCAGCGTTCGCGCCACCCAGGCGGGCGACGCGACGTACAGCCCGGCCTCGCCGGTCTCGCGCGCCTTCACCCTCGCGAAGATCCCGCAGACGATCACCTTCGTCCAGCCCGGAACGCAGCCGATCGACGCGACGGGCATGAGCGTGAGTCCCGCGACGTCGGCGACCGGGCTCAGCGCGTCGGTCGCCTCGACCACGACCTCCGTCTGCACCGTGTCGGGATCTTCCGTGACGCTGCACTCCACCGGCCTGTGCACCCTCGTCGCAAGCCAGAGCGGCGATGCCACCCGTGCTGCTGCCACCAGCGTCGCGCGATCCTTCCGGGTGCTCGCGGTGACCACCACCTCGCTCGATCAGGGCGACGTCGGCACCGCGTACAGCCAGACGCTGACGGAGGCAGGCGGCATCGGCGGAGGCACCTGGTCGGTGGCCGGAGCGCTGCCTGCCGGCCTGTCCCTCGATGCGGCGACCGGCGTTCTCTCGGGGACCCCGACGGCCGCGTTCAGCGGTCGGCTCGTCGTCGGCTACACCGAGAACGGCGCCACGCACACGAGGGATCTCGGACTGAGCATCCGCGCCGCGACCACCGTCACAGCGACAGGATCGACCGCCGCCCCATCTGCCGCCTCGCTGCCCGCATCGAACGCACCGACCGACGGCGGCCTCGCCGGAACGGGCATCGACGCGTCGTGGCCGCTGCTGATCGGCGCGAGCCTGCTGACAGTCGGCGCCATCTCGTTCTGGATCGCGCGACGTCGACGGCCATCGAGCGCACTCAGGGGCGAATGAGCGTCCTCGACGCGCCCTTCTAGATCGAGCTGCTTCTCGGCGGGCCTCGTCGACCGGCAGAATGGCCGCAGCGCGGAAACCCTCACCGACAGGGACCACGCCAAGTCCGCTTGCGATCCAGTTCGAGCAGGAGACACGCCATGCAGCTCCTTCGACCACCCGCTGTCCGGCCCGGCGACGTCGTCGCCGTGGCGGCGCTCTCCGGCGGACTCGATGCGGACGAAGCGGAGATCGCGACGGCCGGCATCGCCGCCCTCGAGTCGCTCGGGTTCACGGTCCGGACGGCACCGCTCGTCGAGCTCGGCCGCGGCAACTGGTGGTCCGCGGGCACCCCGCGGGAGATCGCCGCCGATCTGAACGCACTGCTGGCGGATAGAGAGGTCCGCGCCATATTCGCGTTGACCGGCGGACGGACCACGTTCTCGTATCTCGACCTGGTGGACCTCGACGCTGTCCGATCCGATCCGAAGCCTCTGCTCGGCTTCAGCGACATCACGGCTCTGCAGCTCGCGCTGCACGCCAAGACCGGACTGGTCACCGTGCACTCCGATCTGGTCACGCACGGGCTCGGGTACTGGCACGAGCTCGAGGACGACCGCCGGGATGCGTTGGCGGCCGCTCTGCTGGCCGTGCTCGACGGGACCGCACCGCACGCTCTGCCCACCAGCGGGTCGTGGGAGACCTGGCGATCAGGCACGGCCGACGGGCCTCTCGTCGGCGGCCTCCTCAACCGCCTCGTGAAGCTCCAAGCGACCCCGTTCGCGCTGCCTCCAGAGCGATTCGACGGTGCGATCCTGTTCTGGGAGGACGTGAGCGCATCGACGTCCTCGGTGTGGAACGACCTGCACGTGCTCCGTCTCGGCGGCCACCTCGACCGCATCGCCGGGATGATCGTCGGGCCGACCAGCACCATCGAGGAGACGGACGGCGGGCCCGACCTGCGCGCCGTGGTGCTCGATGTGCTCGGGGACCGCGAGATACCGGTGCTGGGAAATGTCGAGATCGGCCACAATCCGCCGAATCTGCCGCTGCCGCTCGGCATCCGGGCCCGACTCGACTCTTCGGCCCCGTCCCTCACTCTCCTCGAACCCGCCGTCGTCAGCTGACGCGCCGGCAACGGACGTTCCAGCTCGCAGGAGAACGAGCGAATCGGATCACCCGGATCGGCGACCGGTCGCCAGCCGACGCCCGGCGAGGACCAGCATGACGATTCCGGCGAGACCAACGACGATGCCGATGAAGAACCACATGCGGTTGCCCGTCATGAAGCTTCCCGGGATCAGGTTGAGGCCCTGACCGACCCACACCGCGCCGACGACCAGCGCGACGAGCCCGAGAAGGAGGAGGACGGAATTGCTCACGCGGCTGGTCACCCGGCACAACCTACCCGCCGCGGCCTGCGACTGAGGTCCATGCCTGCTCCGCGGGGCCTATCGTCCACTCGTCGCAGCGTCTCCGCCGTCGATCCGGCTCACCGACCCAGGGTCTGGGACACAGCGCGTCGGGCGTCCCCTGGCGCTCGAAGGTGGTCCGCGAGGAGTTCGGCCAGGCTTCGTCCCTGGACTCCTGCGAGCTGGTCGGCCTGCGTGCGGCATGAGAATCCATCGGCGAGGAAGACCGTCGACGAATCGGCCGAGCGCAGAGCCGGAAGCAGGGCGTTTTCCGCGACCGCGACGGAGGTCTCGTAGTGCCCCTTCTCCATGCCGAAGTTTCCCGCCAGCCCGCAACAGCCGGCCAGCGTCGTGATGGTCGCCCCACCCGCCGCGAGGATGCTCGTGTCGGCGTCGAACCCCATGACAGCGTGCTGGTGGCAGTGCGGCTGCACGACCGCGGTCACATCGCTCAGGTCGGGAGGCGTCCAGCCGTTCATGGCCGCGCTGCTGGTGCCGGTCAGCATCTCCGCGAGGGTACGGGTCGCGTCGGACACCTGGTGGGAGCGCGGATCCTCCGGTAAGAGGTCGACGAGGTCGGATCGCAGGACCGCGGTGCACGACGGCTCCAGCCCGATGATCGGGATTCCCGCAGCCGCGAATGGGCCGAACACATCGAGGAGACCGCGCAGCTTCGTCTTCGCGGCAGTCAGCTGGCCCGTGCTGATCCACGTCAGCCCGCAGCATGCCTCCTGATCCGGGATCAGGACCTGATAACCGGCATCCTCGAGGACCGCGATGGCCGCCCGAGGGATGTCGGGAGAGAAGGCATCGCTGAACGAGTCCACCCAGAGCACCACCTTGGGACGGGCAGGGTCCTGCTTCGGGATGACACCCGACCGGCGGCCAGTGCGACGCTCGGATCGCAGGAACGGCTTGGCGGCGAACTTCGGGATGGAGCGGCGCGGGTCCATTCCGCCGAGGCGGAGCACGAGGGGCTGCACGAAGGGGATGCGTGTGATGGCGTTCACCACGGACGGCGCCACACCGGCCAGCCGTGACCAGCGGGGAAGCCACCCGAGGACGTAATGGTTGATGGGGCGCACCTTGCCCTCGTAGGTGCGGTGGAGGACCTCCGACTTGTACTTGGCCATGTCGACCCCGGCCGGGCAATCGCTCGCGCACGCCTTGCAGCTCAGGCAGAGATCGAGGGCGTCGTGGACCTCCTCGGCCTTCCAGGCCTGGGGGCCGAAGGTTCCGCTGGAGAGCTCCTGCAGCACGCGCGCGCGGCCTCGGGTGACGTGCGTCTCGTCCTTCGTCGCGAGGAACGATGGGCACATGAACCCGCCGCTCGCACTGTTATCCGCGCGGCACTTCCCGACTCCCACGCAGCGATGGATCGCCTTCGTGAAGTCTCCTTCGTCCTCTCCGAACGCGAATCCGGACGTCCGCAGGATCGGCAGCGCAGTCGGCCTCCGCAGGTCGACGTCCAGCGCGCGCGGGGCGACGATGATCCCCGGATTGAGCAGGTTCTCGGGGTCGAAAAGATGCTTGAAGGCCTCGAAGATGCGGAGCGCTTCGGGCGAGTACATCTGACCGAGGAGCTCGCTCCTCGCCCGTCCATCCCCATGCTCGCCGGACAGCGAGCCGCCATGACTCACCACCAGCTCCGCCGCCCGCGTGGTGAATGCACGAAGGGCATCGCCGTCGCGCTCAAGCGGGAGGTCGATCCGCACGTGCACGCAGCCGTCCCCGAAATGGCCGTAGGCAAGCCCTTCGACGCCGAACTCGTCCATCAGCGCATCGAACTCGCGGAGATAGACCCCGAGGCTCGCCGGGGGCACTGCCGCATCCTCCCAGCCCGGCCAGGCCTGACGGCCTCCGGCCGTCCGCCCCGCGAGTCCAGCGCCGTCGGCACGCATCCTCCAGATCGCGGCCGCCTCCGGCCCGGCCGGCACGATCCGCACCGAACGGGTCGCAGCGTCGGCCGCGAGGAGCTCCGCGGCACGGATCGCCTCTGCGGGCGTCTCGCCGCCGATCTCGATCATCAGCCAGCCTCCGCCAGGTGGGAGCACCGGGAAGTTCTGTCCTCGGGAGTGGGTGCGGACCACATCGACCAGGCGGGCGTCCATTCCCTCCATCGCCAAAGGATGATGCGTGAGCAGTGCGGGGACGTCGTCGGCCGCGGCCGCCATGTCGGCGTAGCCGAGCACCACGAGAACGGGTGACGGCGAGATGGGCACCAGTCGGACCGTCGACTCGAGAACGGTGGCCACGGTGCCCTCCGTGCCCACGAGAGCACGAGCGAGGTTGCGGCCGTTCTCCGGTAGGAGGTGCTCCAGCGAGTAGCCGCTGACCTGTCGGCCGAAGGTTCCGAGCTCGGTGCGCAGCACGGCCAGATTCTTCGAGACCAGTTCCTCGAGGCCGGGAACGACCGTCAGGTCCTTACCTGCGAGGAATCGCCGCCCCCGCCCATCGACCACGTCGAGGTCGATGACGTTGTCCGAGGTGCGGCCGTAGGCCACTGCGTGCGGTCCGCAGGCGTTGTTCCCGATCATGCCCCCCAGGGTCGCCCGCGACTGGGTGGACGGATCCGGCCCGAATCGCAGGCCGAACGGTGCAGCCGCCGCCTGGAGCGTGCTCATCACGGTGCCCGGCTCGACGCGCGCCGTTCGGGCTGAAGGGTCGATATCCAGGACGCGGTTCATGTGCACGGAGGTGTCCACGAGGATTCCGGTGCCGATGGCGTTGCCCGCGACGGAGGTGCCGCCTCCGCGCAGAGTCATCGGGACGGCGAGCTCGCGAGAGATCTGCGTGATCGTAGCGAGGTCCGATGCGTCGGTCGGGTAGACGACCACTGAGGGCGGCACTCGGTAGTTGGAGGCATCCGTCGAGTACTGCGCGCGTCGGATGGGTGCCTCGGAGACCTCGCCGCGAACGGATCCGCTGAGAGCCGTGAGGAGGGAGCTGGACTGCTGCACGTGGGCTTCCTGCATTCGTCGTCGTGCACCGTAGGGCGACACGTTACATGTGACCTAGGTCCACAGATGTGGCGTCGCCACATCTGTGGACCTAGGGGATGGGGCTATTTGCCCCAGATCTCTCGGTAGACGTCCCGGTATCCGCTTTCCGGATCGAAGACGTCTCCGGTCTGAGGGACGTTAGATGCATCGATCAGTCCAGGAGCCGCGACGAAGTCGGGGATCTCGGTGCCGGCGAGACTGTCGTTGACCGCGTCGATCAGCTGCCACGCCTGCAGGTACAGAGGCTCGGCCACCGTCGCCTTCTGGTACTGCCCGGTGCGGATGCGCTGCAGTTCCGCCGCATCGCCATTGCCGGCCGCGATCCCGTTCGGAGGACCTGCCGGGTCCTTGCCCGCCGACTGAAGGGCCGGAGCAGCTCCGGTGAAGTAGTTGCCGTTGATGCCCAGGAGGTAGGTCAGCTTGTCGCCGTTCTCCTGCAGCAGGCTCGAGATGAGACCAGGCATGCGCTGGGCTGTCGCCGAGATGGGCGAGTCTTCGACGCTCAGCACGGAGCAGCCGGTGCACGCCTCGAGATACGCCTTCATCGCGTCGGACTTGGCGATTGCCACCGCGTACTGGCTGTCGGTGAAGATCACCGCGCCCGCCGTGCCGTCCGAATCGGCGACCGCGTACGCCGCCGCGAGCTGAGCGACCTGCAGCGGGTCCGTCGAGATGTTCGTCTCGAGCCCTTCACCGGGGCCAGGTTCGGCGTTCGAGTGCCATCCGAATACGGGGATGCCTGCCGCGGTGGCCGCCTTGATGGTGCTCGCCTGCTCGATCGCGTCGACGCTGCCGAGGATGATGGCATCGGGGATGGAGGCGATCGCGTTGTTGATGGCGTCCGTGTGCCCCTGCGCGGTGCCCTGGCCGTCGTAGACGTCGACGGTCCATCCGATCACCGCGGCCGCCTCGGCCAGTCCGACGCCGACCCCGTTGGGGCCGCCGTCTGTGAGGTCGGCGGCGACGTACGCGATCTTCGCTCCTGGCTTCTGGGCCTCGGCGCCGGTCGACGGCGGGGTGAATCCCTCACTGGCGGTGAGGCTCGTCTCGACGATCTCCTTCGAGGCGGCGACGATGTCGCCCGAGGGGATGATGGACGAATAGTCGGTCGATGCGGCCGTCGCGTCTCCCGTCGATCCTTCCGCCTCGCCTACGGTTCCTGACGAGCATGCGCTCACGGTGAGGATGGTGAGGCCGACGGCGACAATGCCGAGGCGTTTCTTCAGATGCATGCGATGCATTCCTTTCTTGGTGGGGTGTTCGCGTGTCATCGCCGGATGGGATGACCGCAGGGGTGGTCCTGGTCGGAGCTGCCGCCATCGAGCGGCCTCGGTGTCCGGAGCGATCAGCTGCTTGCCCGTGCCGGCGTCTCGACCGCGCTCGGCGATTGGTCGACTGGGGGTGCAGATGGTGGGTCCGCCGCGACCGGTGTCACAGGCGCATTCGCCTTCGCGATCCGCCGGCGGCTTGCGAGCGATGCGATGGTGATGGCCGCGACCAGGGTGAGGCCGTTGAAGAGCGGTTCCAGATAGAACTGCCCGGGCAGCAGCTGCATGAGTCCGGAGATGCCGATGGTGGCGATGAAGACGCCGATGATCGTGCCCAGAGCGTTGACCCGGCCGGGACGGATGGTAGTGGATCCGAGGAATGCGGCGGTGAGCGCCGGCAGCAGGTACTCCGGCCCGATGTTGCTCTGAGCGACGCCGCCCTGCCTCGCCGACAGCAGGATCCCGGCGAGACCCGTCAGCATCCCCGACGCGATCATCGCTCCGAAGATGAATCGACGCCTCTTGATCCCGGTGAGCTCTGCGGCGCGCGGGTTGGCTCCGATGGCATAGAGGTAACGGCCGACCGGGAGGTAGTCCAAGACCAGCCAGAGGGCGACGGCGATGAGGAGGCCGATGATGAAGGGCCCGGGTACCGGACCCAGCGACCAGTTGGCGAGCTGGTCGAATGCCGCCGCCCGCCGCCCGCCTGCATCCGTGATCTGACGGCCACCCGTCACCCAGTAGGTGATGGCGAAGATCACCTGGCCGGTCGCGAGGGTAGCGATGAAAGCGTCGACACGGGCGGCTTCTATGAGCAGCGCGTTGAGGAAGCCGACGACCGCGCCTCCCAGAAGCACGAGCACGATGACGATCCGATAGTCGAGCCCCTGCAGCTGCCACTGCAGAGCCATCACCTGCCACAGTCCGACCCCGTACCCGAAGGACAGGTCGATCTTGCCGGCGACCATGGGGATCGTGGCGGCCAGCGCGAGGATGAAGAGCGTCGCGTTGCCCGATGCGAGCACCTGGAAGTTCGTCAGGGTCGGGAACGTCGTGGGACGGGCGATCGCGAAGATGACGAACAGCACGACGGTCAGGGCGACCATCCCGTAGATGGTGAGGAACTTCCGGTACCAGGGTGCCGATGCCGGCGGTTCCAGCGCCGTCGATTTGAGAGATGTGTCACTCATTGCTTCCTCCGGATGCGGTCGTCGATGCGAGATTCGAGGCGGCGGCCACGAGGCTGCCGATGGACAGGTCTTCTCGGTGGATCTCCGCGACCATCCGGCCGCGTCCGAACACGATCGCCCGATGCGCCACCTTCGCGACCTCCTCCATGTCCGTGGACACGACGATCACCGACGTCCCTGCGCGGGTCACGTCGCGGAGCAGGGCATAGATGTCGGCCTTCGCCCCAACGTCGACGCCCATCGTCGGCTCTTCGAGCACGATCACCTTCCGGCCCACGCCGAACCAACGAGCGAGGATGACCTTCTGCTGGTTGCCGCCGGAGAGCGTGTCGAGGGCGATCTCCGGATCGCGCGGCCGGACGCCGAAGGAGTCGATGTGCGGCATCGTCTCCAGGCGCTCGCTCTTTGCGCCGCGAAACTGCCATAGCCGTCGACCCCACACGGCGGGGTTCAGGAAGAGGTTCTCTCGAACCGACATGCCGGGCGCTACCGCTTCCGTCTCGCGGTTGGACGTGCTGAAGCCGATCCCGTGATCGATCGCCGACGCCACCGAGCGGATCCGAGCGACCTCGCCGTCGATCTCGTAGGTCCCCGCGGTTGCGATCAGGTCGCCGGCGATCGAGCGCCCGATCTGCTCCTGCCCGGCTCCGCGGAGACCGCATAGGGCGAGCACTTCACCCTCGCGGACGGAGAGGTCCACGGGGCCCACCCCCGCTACGACGAGTCCCTCGATGCTGAGGCGGACCCGGTCCCTCGGCGGATCGAACACCGTCTCCTTGGTGGCCGACCCGACGATCAGGTCTACCAGTTCGAAGTGCGACAGGTCCGCGACGGCCCTGTCGGCCACTACCTCGCCATTGCGCATGACGACCGCGCGGGTCGAGATCTCGTAGATCTCGTCGAGCCGATGCGAGACGTAGATCATCCCGACACCCGTATCCCGCAGTCTCCGGAGCACATCGAAGAGGCGCTGCACGTCCGCGGCAGGCAGCGAAGCGGTCGGCTCGTCCAGCACGAGCACCTTCGGCCGATTGATCAGGCCTCGCGCGATGGCGAGCAGGCTGCGTTCGGTACGGGGAAGGCTGAAGACACGGGCATCGGGGTCGATCCCTCCTCCGATGAGATCGAGCACCTCGAGCGCTCGCTCACGCATGCGGGAGGGGCTGATCAGTCCGAGCCGGGTGGGATATCCGATCGTCTGCGCGATGTTCTCCGCGACGGTCATCCACTCGACGAGCCCGAGATTCTGGTGCACGAAGGAGATGCCCTTGCGAGAGTCGGCGTTGCCGAGCTCGGCCCCGTTGAGGAGGATCTGACCCGCGTCGGGACGGTAGACACCGGCGAGCATCTTGATCACCGTCGACTTGCCGGCGCCGTTCTCGCCGAGGAGGGAGACAATCTCGCCCTGATGGACATCGAAGCTGACCTGGTGCGCCGCACGGGTGGCGAAGAAGGTCTTGTCCAGGCCGCTGAGGCGCAGCAGCGGGAAGTCTGTCGCCGAGCTCATGAGGCCGTCATCGACGCGTAGGGCGGTTCGTGCATCGTCGCACCTGTCTCTCTTCCGGCGCCTTGTCGACGCCCGAGGCCGATAGTAATATGTTACCTGTTACGAGCGCTACACCGATTCGGAGTGGCGCGGAACTGACCGCGGCACGGCCTGAGAGCTCTGCTGCGGAACGCATACACGCAAGGGAGCGCACCACATGCAGTCGCCTATCCAGCCCGATCACGCCTCCAACTTCTCGTTCCTCGGATACTCGGATCAGGGAGGCAGGGGTGACGGGCTTCAGGTGATGGTCAACCGTGGTCACGCATACGTCGCGCACATGTTCTCGAACGGCTTCTCCGTCATCGACGTTCGCGACCCCCGAACTCCGGAGCCCCGGACCTACGTCGCCGCTCCCCCGGGCACATGGAACCTCCACCTGCAGGCCGCCGACGACCTCCTGCTCGTGGTCAACGCCGCCAACCTCTTCGCGACCGACGCCTTCGCCGACGAGGCCAACTACTACGGCAAATCGGTCGGAGAGGTCTTCGCGAATCGACCGATCGACTACACAGCCGGACTCCGGGTCTTCGACATCAGCCGCCCCGACGAGCCCCGCGAGATCGGCTTCACGCCGGTGGACGGCGTGGGACTGCACCGCATCTGGTACACCGGAGGCCGCTGGGCATACGCCTCCGTGCTCCTGACGGGCTTCACCGACTACACCTTCATCACCATCGACATGGCGGACCCCTCGCATCCGCAGATGGTGGGCCAGTGGTGGATCCCCGGCCAGAATCTCGCGGCCGGCGAGACGCCGACATGGGATGCGAAGAGGTGGCGCTACGGCCTCCACCATGCTCTCGTCGCCGGCGACACCGCATACGGGGCATGGCGCGACGGCGGCCTGACGATCCTCGACGTATCGGATCGCGCGAAACCGGAGCTGATCGTCCACAAGAACTGGTCGCCGCCATTCGAAGGCGGCACGCACAGTCCGCTGCCCCTCCCCGACCGCGATCTGCTCGTCGTGGCCGACGAGGGGATCGCCGACAATGCGGAAGACGGCATCAAGCGCACCTGGATCTTCGACATCCGCGACCCCGCCAACCCCATCTCCCTGTCCACCCTGCCGATTCCGGACGACGCCGACTACGTCGCGAAGGGCGGCCACTTCGGCCCGCACAATCTGCACGAGAACCGGCCGGGATCGTTCGTCAGCAGCACGACCATCTTCGCGACCCAGCAGAATGCGGGTCTGCGCGCCTACGACATCTCGGACCCGTTCGCACCGCGGGAGAGCGGCGCGTGGGTGCCGCCGCAACCCGAGACGATGTTCGACGTCCGCCCGAATCGCCCGCGAGTGATTCAGAGCGCCGATGTGTTCGTCGACGCGAACGGCGTCGCGTACATGACGGACTACAACGCCGGGCTGTACATCCTGCAGTTCGACGGCGAATAGGTCGTGCGACAGACCGCTGACCACGCACGTCTGGCTCTCGTCGCCCTCGCTCTCGGCGGCTTCGGCATCGGGTTGACCGAGTTCTCGATCGTCGGCCTGCTGCCGGAGATCGCCGCTGACTTCGTCGTCGACGAGGCGGCGGCCGGATTCCTGGTGACCGGCTATGCCCTCAGCGTGGCGATCGGCGGAGTGGCCATCACGATCGCCGTGACACGGCTCGACCGGAAGAGGGTGCTGCTGGCGCTGATGAGCCTGTTCGTCATCGGGAATCTGATGTCGGGCCTCGCACCCGCCTACGGCGCGATGCTCGCCGGAAGGGTCGTGGCGGCGCTCTGCCACGGCGCCTTCTTCGGGATCGGCGCCGTGCTGGCCGCCGACATCGTCGCGCCGGCCAAGCGCGCATCCGCCATCTCCATCATGTTCGGCGGACTGACGCTGGCCAACGTGCTCGGCGTCCCACTCGGCACGTGGCTGGGGCAGTCGTTCGGATGGCGGTCGACGTTCGTGGTGATCTCGGGGATCGGCGTCCTGGCGCTGCTGGGAATCCTGGTACTGGTGCCTGGCACGAGTGGAGGTCCGGAAGGCGCCCCGGTCCGCTCGATGAGGGATGAGCTCCGCGTCTTCTCCCACGGCCAGCTGTGGTTGTCCCTGGTGGTCACGGCGCTCGGCTTCGGCGGGATGTTCGGCGGATTCACCTACATCGCGTACACGCTCACCGAGGTCAGCGGCGTCGAGAGGTCCGCGGTCCCATTGCTCCTCCTCCTCTTCGGAGGAGGCCTGTTCGTCGGCAACCTGATCGGCGCCAGGATGGCCGACCGCCGTCTGGACGCCACGCTGATCGGTCTGCTGTCGGCTCTGAGCGTGATCCTGGCCGTCTTCGCGCTGACCGCTGCGAATCCGGTCGCTGCGACCGTCTGCCTGGTGCTGATGGGCGCGGTGGGGTTCGCTACCGTCCCCGGTCTGCAGCTGAGAGTCCTCAGCCATGCGAGCGCGGCGCCCACGCTGGCGTCCGGAAGCAACATCGCCGCGTTCAATCTCGGCAACGCGCTCGGCGCGTGTGGGCGGCCTGACGATCACCGCCGGACTCGGCTACACATCTCCGCTCTGGGATGCCGCCGTCATCACGCTGCTGGCGCTGGCGGTGCTGCTCGTGGCACGATTCGCTGCCAGCCGGCGAACGCCTGCTCTCTCACAGCTGTGAACGGCACCTGGCAGCTGAGCGGATCGGACTCAGCTGTCGGGCCCGGCCACCAGTTCATCCCAGAGCCTCTGACTCGCGTCGACGGCATCGGTGCCCTCTCCGCCGATCGACTTCTGGATGAGCAGCAATCCGGTCTGCCGGAGATGGAATGCCATCGCGGCAGCCGCCGCGTCGGCAGATCGACGCGTCATGGCATCGATGATCGGCATGTGCTCCTCGTACACCTCGACCAAGCTCCGGTAGTTCTCGATCGTGGAGGCGCCGACGAGACGGGTCGCGTCCCTGATGTTGTCGATGATGGCCCGCGCGTACTGGTTGCCGGCGAAGTCGAGCACCAGGCCGTGCAGGCGCTGGTCGTGGAACATGAAATCAGGCTCGTCGTCTGCCGCGGCCGCCGCCTGCAGCGAGCTGCGCTCCACTTCGATCGCGGCCAGCTGCTCGTCCGTAGCCCGAGCCGCCGCCTTGCGCGCCGCGGGGATCTCCAGTGCCACCCGCACGGCGAAGAGCTCCGCCAGCTCGCGGGGGCCAGGCATCTGCAGCCGGAATCCCCGGTAGCGCTCGAACTTGACGACACCCGTCTCCTCGAGTCGGAGGAGTGCATCCCGCACGGGACTGCGTGACACCCCCAGTTCGCTCGCGAGCTGGTTGATCGTATAGAGCTCTCCGGGGATCATCGTGCCGTTGCGGATCGATAGCCGGATGGCCTGGATGGCACGCTCCGTGAGCGACGGCGCGTCGTCGGCGATCGGGCCGACGAAGATCGGCGTCGGCGATGTCATTTCCCAAGAATACAGGCCGAATGTCACATGTTGTAGGTAACACATCAAGTCCAGAGTCGAGAGTGGGGAGCCTGAGCCTCGACCACGGCCCCGGAGCCGAACAGCTCACTCTTGCCCGTGCGAGAAGAGTGAGTGTACAGTCACTCTTATGTCCACCCTTTCGACCGCAGAACTCCGCCGGCCTCTCATCGCGGGAGCCGCCGTGCGCGAATTCGCCAAGGGCGGCTACCACCGGACCACGATTGCGGATGTCGCACGCGAGGCGGGAATCTCCCCCGCCTACGTGTTCAAGCTCTTCCCTGGCAAGGAGCGACTTTTCGTTACCGCCCTCGAGGAGTGCTTCGCCCAGATCCTCGACGCGCTCGCCGTTGGCGCCGACGCTTCGCCCGACCAGGGTGCGGATGCGGTGCTCGACGCGATGGGCGAGGCATATGCCGAGCTCATAGCCGACCGCTCCCTGCTCGCACTGCAGGTCCACGCCCAGTCGGCCGCCGACATCCCTGAGGTAAAGCAGGCTCTGCGCAACGGCATCGGCGAGGTCACCACGTTCGCGAAGACACGCTCCGGAGCCAGCGATGAGAACGTGCAGCGCTTCATCGCATTCGGCCAGCTCTGTCACCTCATCGTCACCACCGGGGTGGAGGACATGCCGCAGTCCTGGGCAAAGCTCCTCTCCCGGGGCATCCGCCACCCCTGACCGAATCGAATGACGGACTCGCCGTCGTTCTGTCCAAACTAGTGAGTGATCAATCACTCTATTGAAAGGAAGATCATGTCCACATCCGCCCTGGCAGCCATGCCGGTCACCACTCCACGAAGCACCCGGCGATGGCTCGCACTCGTGTTCCTCGCACTCGCGCAGTTCCTCGTAATCCTCGACGCATCGATCGTGAACATCGCCCTGCCCGTCATCGGGAAGGAACTCGGGCTCGGCACCGCAACCCTCGCCTGGGTCATCACCGCGTACGTCCTGCCATTCGGAGGGCTCCTGCTTCTCGGCGGACGCCTCGCCGATCGGTACGGCCACCGTCGACTCGTCCTCGTCGGCACGGCCATCTTCGTCGCCGCCTCTGCCATCGCCGGGCTCTCCGTGAGCGGCGAGATGCTGCTGGCGGCTCGGGCCGTGCAGGGCGCTTCGGCAGCACTTCTGGCGCCCGCCGCCCTGGCACTGCTCACCCAGCTTTTCCCCGCACCGGCAGATCGGACCAAGGCATTGGGCATCTGGGGCGGCGTCGCAGGCATCGGGGCGGTCGCGGGCGTTCTGCTCGGCGGGGTCCTGACCGCGACGCTCGGCTGGCAGGCCGTGTTCTTCGTGAATGTGCCGGTCGGCGTCATCGTGCTCGTCGCTCTTCCGCTCCTCGTAACGCGCGACGCCGCCGCCGTCTCGGGAAAGCTCGACCTCCCCGGAGCGGCGACCATCACCGGGGCCCTCGTCAGCACTGTGGGTGCCCTGTCTGCGATCGAGCAGGTCGGGTTCGTCCACCCGCTGACCCTCGCGCTGCTCACCGGCGCTCTCGTCCTCGGCGCGGCCTTCGTCCTCATCGAGCGGCGCGCTGCCGCACCGCTGCTTCCTCTCGACATCTTCCGTTCGCGCAACCTCACCGTCGGCAACGTCGTCGCTCTGCTGATCGGCGCCGCGATGGTGGCCATGTTCTTCGCCCTGTCCGTTTACCTGCAGGCGGTGCTCGGCTACGACGCCCTCTCGGCCGGGCTGTCCCAGCTGCCGCTCGCCGGAGCACTGGTCGTGGTGGCGGGCCTCATCCCCGCGATCGTCGCCCGCTTCGGCGCCAAGCCGACCCTGGTGGTGTCCCTGGTGATCCTCGCCGGTGGGCTCGTCTGGCTCGCGGCCGCGCCGAGTGATGCGGACTTCGTCGCCCACCTGCTGGGACCGAGCCTGCTCATCGGCGTCGGAATCGGCGGAGCGCTCGTCACCGCCACCCAGTTCGCCGTCGACGGGGTCGACGACGCGGACGCAGGAATCGCCGGCGGCCTCGTCAACACGAGTCAGCAGATCGGCGGCGCACTCGGACTCGCCGTGCTCGCCTCCGTCGCCGTCGCTCGCACCGATGCACTGACCGGAGGCGGCACACCGGCGGCCGACGCTCTCACCGGCGGATTCTCTTGGCTCTTCCTCGGCGCAGCCGCGCTGAGCCTGGTGGCAGCGGGAGTGACATCCATCGTCGCCCGCCGACCATGAGCCGCCACCCAGCGCTCCCTCAGCAGCAACCGACCAGTCGCATCGAATCGAAAGCAGTCATCATGTCGTCGAACTCCCCCGCCCGCACCTCTCTCGCCAGCTCCCCCGCCAGCACGTCCACCGACCAGCAGGGCTCCGTCTCGGCAGGCCCAGGAAGCGATCCACGGCCCCGCCGCCGCACTCCCCTCCATGTTCAGATCGCCGCCTGGTCGGTTCCGCTGCTTGTACTCGGGCAGTTCGCGATGCTGGCGATCGTCCCCGTGCTGATCGTGCTGATCGCATCCGTCGCAGATGCCCGGGTGCGAGCGCTCCGCTGGTACGCGGGGCTGCTCGCAGCGCTCTACGCGACGCCGCTCATCATCTGGGTGGCACGGCCCGATGGCGCTCAGAGCCTCTCGAAGGACATCGACCCGGTCTTCGTGGCGCTGATCGTCGCCGCCTCGGCCGCCCTGATCGTCAAGATCGCCACCCGCCGCCGCTGATCCGCTCGTCACGACTGCTCGTTCGGACTCCGGTCCGAGCGGGCCGTCCACCGCGTCACCGCCTCGGTAGGGTCGTCCCGTGAGCGACTCCCACCTGCGTGACTCGGGGCGCTGACCGGTGCGTCACCTGTTCGTGCGCGCACACATGATCGACGTCGACTCCGAGACGCCCGACGGCTGGCTGCTCGTCGAGGACTCGGTGATCCGAGCGCGCGGCGCGGGAGCGGTTCCTTCCTCACTCGGTGAGGGCGCGATCGAGCACGATCTCGACGGCCTGCGACTCACGCCCGGCTTCATCGACCTGCACGTTCATGGCGGCGGTGGGCAGAGCTTCGACGACGGCATGGATGCGATGTCGGCCGCACTCGCGTCGCATCGCGCCGCCGGCACGACGCGCTCGCTCATCTCCCTGGTCTCGGCTTCGATCGAGGAGCTCGCCGCACGCCTGTCCGAGGTGGCGGAGCTGACCGATCGTGACCCGACCGTGCTCGGATCGCACCTCGAGGGTCCGTTCCTCGCACCCGCACGGTCAGGCGCGCACGCTCACGAACGGCTCATCGAGCCGTCCCCGCGCGCGATCGATGCCCTGCTGAGCGCTGCCCGCGGCACGCTCCGCCAGATCACGCTCGCTCCCGAGCTCCCGGGCGCGCTCCACCTCGTCGAACGGCTCGCGGGCAACGGCGTGACGGTCGCGATCGGCCACACGGCCGCCGACTACGCGACCGCGGGTGCGGCGTTCGAACGCGGGGCGACCGTGCTCACGCACGCGTTCAATGCCATGCCCGGCCTCGACGCTCGCGCGCCCGGACCGGTCGGAGCCGCCATCGACGATCCGCGCGTGACGCTCGAGCTCATCGTCGATGGCCGGCACCTCCATCCCGCCATCGTGCGACTCGCCTTCGCCGCGGCGCCGGATCGGATCGCGCTCGTCACCGACGCCATGGCCGCCGCCGGGGCGGGCGACGGCGTCTACCGGCTCGGATCCCGCAGCGTCACCGTTCGGGCCGGACGCGCGGTGCTCACCGGCACGGACACCCTCGCGGGATCGACCCTCACCCAGGACGCCGCCCTGCGCTTCGCGCTCGACGCCGGGATTCCACCGACATCTGCAGTCGCAGCCCTGACCGCCACGCCCGCCCGGGTGCTCGGGCTCTCCGGTCGACACGGCTCACTGGATGCCGGCTGCATCGCGGATCTCGTGGTGCTCGACGGCCAGTGGCGAGTGCGGCAGGTCTGGATCGCCGGCCGCCAGATCTGAACCGTGCGCACCGAGGAAAGCCGGAGGATCGGCCGGCGCGCTCGGCTTACGTTGGTATGGACAGCGTTCCCAAGGAGCTGACATGCCGATGATCCCCGCGCCCGCGATCGACGAACTGCGTGCGGGCACGCCGTTCCCGTTCTCCGCCCGAGTCGCCCTGACGTGGACCGACGCCGCCATCGAGCCGGTCGCCCGCGCGTTTCTCCGCGAACTGCACGCGCTCGCCGGGATCTCCATGGATAGGGCCTCGGAGTTCGATGCGCCGCGCATCGAGCTCGCTCTCACGAGCGATGCCGGCGACGCCGATGGTTTGGGGCAGGTCCCGCGGCCGTTCGGGGTCAGCCCGCTCGGCGACAGCGGGTCCGACGAGCGGCACTCGATTGTCATTGACTCCACCGTGATCGCTGTCACCGCGCGATCGCCGGAGGGGATATTCCGAGCGCTGACGACGCTGCGCCAGCTGATCGAAGAGCAGCTCGACGATGCGGGCGAGGCCGCGCTGGCACCTCGCCGCATCGTCGACGGACCGAGGATCGCGTGGCGCGGCCTGTCGTTCGACGTCGTCCGGACGTTCTTCGGCCCGGCCGAGGTGCGCAGCGTCATCGATGTGCTCGCGCTGTACAAGCTGAACGTGCTCCATCTGCACCTCACCGACAATCAGGGCTGGCGCATCGAGATCGCGAGCTGGCCCAAGCTCGCGACCGTCGGCGGTGCCGGAGCCGTGGGTGATCGCCCCGGCGGCTTCTTCACTCAGCGGGAGTACGTCGACCTCGTGGCCTACGCCCGAGCGCGCTTCGTGACGATCGTCCCGGAGATCGATGTCCCCGGTCACACCTCGGCGATCTTCGCGGCGTACCCCGACCTGAACACCACTGAGCCCGAGCTGCGCAGCAGTCGGCCCGACATCGTCTCGGACTACCTCGATCCGCGTGGCCCGCGCACCTTCGAGTTCCTCGCCGACGTCCTCGGCGAGATCGCTGCGCTCACCCCGACGCCCTATCTGCACATCGGCGGCGACGAGCCGTACGGCATGCCGCCGGAGCTGTATCGGGAGTTCGTCGAGCGAGCCACGACCATCGTGCGTGGACTCGGCAAGCGGGTGGCGGGGTGGCAGGAGATCGCCCGCAGCGACCTCGAGCCCGGCGACCTGATCCAGTACTGGATCGAGCCCCACGAGCCTGAGACGAGCCCGACGCCAGATGGAGACGCGGATGCGGCCTCGGACACCTCCCCGTCGTCGATCTCGGACGACATCCGCGCGACGATGGAGGAGACGTTCGCACAGGCGGGCGGCGACCTCGGACTCGCCCGCGCACAGGGGGCGCAGATCATCCTCTCCCCCTCGAGCATCGCCTACTTCGACACCCCCTACGCCGAACCGTCGGCCGAGCACGGGCAGGAGTCCGCGCGCAGCCGACTGGGGCTGCGCCAATACCAACCTGTATCCGTCGAGCGCTCGTTCGACTGGGATCCCGCCACGATCGTCCCCGGCCTCGATCTCGCCGAGCAGCTCGCGGGGGTCGAGGCCGCCATCTGGTGCGAGACGGTTCAGGACCTCGCCGACCTGCAGTTCCTGCTTCTTCCGAGGATCCCCGGCTTCGCGGAGCGCGCCTGGTCGAGCCCGCGATCATCGTGGCCGGAGTACGTCCAGCGTCTCGCCGCCCACGCGCCGATCTGGCGCCGCGCCGGCTGGAACTATTTCCGCTCGTCCCTCGTCGACTGGCGCTGATGGTCCTCGGGCGGTCGGCCCGGCCGACCGGCGGACGGCGGAAATAGCCCGGATTTCCTCAGCGATAAATTCGGGCGATCTTGAGCGTTCCGATCAGAGCAAGGACCTCCCTATGCCGCTCACACTGGGCGAACCGGGAGATTCCCTCCACCTGCGCGCGCAATGAAGCAGCGCTGTCGGGAGGGGAGGTCGCCGGCCAACCGCCCACCAGATCACCGACCGCTGTCTCGGCTTCGCCGACTCGGGTCGTGGGTCTCGTCACCCCGAATGGACCAGCTCATGCAGCTCGACATCTGGACCAAGGATCTCGCCGACCTCCGCCAGCGCCTGGCGGTCGCGATCGCCGTGCTCGCCGTGACCCAGGCGACGCGCGCCGCCCAGGCGCACGCCCGGCTGTCGGGCGCCGTCGCGAGGTTCGAGGCCAGCGCGATCCCACCCGAGGTCTTCGCCTCGGAGCTGCAGGCGATCCAGCACTCGCTTGTCCCGCAGCCGCGCTAGCAGCCACTGACGCGGAGCCGAGGCGCCTACCTCCGCTCAGGCGTCGGCGAGCACGATGATGCGGTCGTCCACGCCGAAGCGGACCATGTCGGACTTCGTCGGGTTCACCGTGACTCCGTAGGAGTGCTCGCTGCTGCGCGCGTGCGCGGCGAGGCGGTATCCGATGGCGGTCTCCCCACGCTGACGCGCGGCCTCGACGACGGTGTAGAACGACACGTCCGCCCCGTCGCGGATGTAGCGGTCGGCCGGGCGGAGGTAGATCTCGCTGCCCTGGCTCGAGAAGAGCGTGCTGAACACCTCGGTGAGCTTCTGGTTCTCGGAGGTCTGCGACAGCATCAGGCTGATCAGCTTGTCGCTGACGATGAAGTCGTCGGCCTTGGTGACCTCCGCCAGCTCCCGGTTGCTGTCGTCGAGCATCTCGCTCACCACCGCGAAGTCCACCCCGGCCCGGTCGGCCATGTCGCGCAGGTGCAGCAGGGTGATGAGGGTCTTGGCGTCGGCGCGGTGCGGGTCGAGCGTCTCCTTGTAGGCGAGGACGATCACGTGGTCGTACGACGCGACGTCGAGCGACTCGAGCACGGCGCGGCTGGTGGTGTCGCCACGCCGGAACTCGACCTCGAGGGCCGGGAAGGAGTCGAGCAGCGGTGTCTCCATGTCCGCCACGATCATCACGGTGGAGCCGGCGGTCACGTACTCGTCCAGCTCGCTGAGGATGGTGTGCAGGCCGGCGTTGTAGCCGAGCACCAGGGTCCGTTCGGGTGCCTGCTCGATCGGCTTGGCCACGCTGATCGCGGACAGGTCTGTCGTCGCAGCGCCGCCGAGCCGGATCTCGCTGTCGTCCTCGGCGATCAGGATGAGCTGGTCGCCGGCGGCGTAGACGAGGTCGGCGGACGGGTTGAGCAGGACCGTGCCGCTGGACACGATGCCGATCACGGTGCAGTCCGCGTAGGCCAGCTGCGCGTCGAGGTAGGTGCGGCCGACCAGGCTCGGCTCCGAGCTGAAGTAGATCTCGTCGCCGTCGAAGTCGAGCAGCTCGGTGTAGACCACGCTGAGGCCGCTCTGCCGACAGCTCTGCACCGTGATGCGGCTGATCAGATCGCTGGCGACGACCCAGTGCACCTCGTCGCGGCCCACGAGCCGGGCGGCCTCGAGGTTGCCCCGGTCCTGGATCTCCGCCACCACGTGGTACTTGCCGGTGCGGCGGTTCGGGTTGTTGGTGATGGCGAGAGCCGTCTTGATCACGGCGGAGTCGCTGTCGGTGCTGTCCTCCGGGGCGAGGAGCACGATGCTGCGCGCGGTGTGCGGGCTGGCGATCTCGAGGTCGGCCAGGTTCATCGGCTCTCCGCTGCGGCAGACGATCTTCGTGCGGCCGGTCTTGCCGACCTGGGTGCGGATGTCGTCCTCCATCTCGACCTTGTCGCGATCGGCGAGGATGACGATGGTGGCGGATCGGCGGGACTCGTTGGCGATGCAGAGCTCGCGAATGATCGGGAACACCTTCGAGTTCCAGCCGAGGATCAGCGTGTGGTCCGACTCGAGCACCTTGGAGCGGCCCTTGCGCAGGGACTCCACGCGGGCGTCGAACGCGCCGGAGATGATGCCGATCAGGCTGGCTACGATGATGACGCCTCCGACGGTGACGACGAGCATCGCGACGCGGAAGCCCCAGCCCTCGTCGCCGCCCATGGTGCCGCTGTCGAGAGTGCGCATCAGGTTGCCCCAGAGCGTCTCCCAGAAGTCGGGGGCGTCCGGTCCCGTCGCGCCTGCGGGGAAGAGGCCGAAGACCTGCACCGCGAGCGCCACGATGGCGATGAAGAGGACGGTCACGATCGCCAGGAGCACCATCAGAGCCCCGGTGCCCCGGGCCATCACGCCATCGAACCAGTACCGGAAGCGCTCGCGCGCAGACGTCTTCATCACGTCCTCATGATGGTGGACACGGGGGCGCGAGCCCGGTCAATTCGATCCGCCGATCAGCGTGTCCGCCTCGGCGTCGAGGCGCGGCCAGACAGGCGCCACTCAGCGGCTGAGTCTCGGGGGCTCAGTCGTACAGCGACTCGGGCGAGATGTGCTCGGCCTCGGCGAGGGCGATGCGCACGAACTCCCGCGACTTGGCGTTGAGCCGACGGGCCTTCGGCCAGGCGATCGCCACCCGCTGCACCGGCGGGGGCGGATCCATCGGCAGCGTCACGATCGGCAGCCCGTCGTAGGTGTTGTTGTTCTTGGGACGCTGGATGAAGAGCGAGTAGCCGAGCCCGGAGGCCACAAGGGATCGGGCCAGCTCGAAGTGGGTGATCTGGAAGCGCACGTTGGGCCGCAGGTCCAGGCGGGCGAAGTAGCCGAGCACCTCGTTGGTGCTCGGGGGCGTCATCATCAGCACGAGCGGCTCGTCGACGAGCTCGCGGACGGAGACGGATGCGTTGCCCGCCAGCCGATGGTCGGCCGGGAGGATGAGGTGCATCCGGGTGTCGAACAGCTGCTCGAAGGCGAGCGTGGGATCCAGGTGCGGGTTGTAGGAGATGATCAGGTCGAGATGTCCGGCCCGCAGCCGCTCGTCGAGCACGTCGGCGGTCTCGACCACGATGCTGGTGCGCACCTCGGGGTGCTCAGCGGCGTACCGCGCGAGCAGCCGGGGCAGCACCGTCGGCGCCAGCGAGGAGAAGCAGCCGATGACGAGCTCGCCCGTCAGCCGGCGATCGCTGCCGATGTTCTCGAGGTCGTCGACCTCGCCGAGGATCGTCACCGCGGTGTCGAGAACGGCGCGCCCGGCCTCCGTCAGCTCGATGCCGTGCGACTTGTAGCGCACGCAGAGCTGGGAGCCGAGCGCCCGCTCGAGCTCGTCGAGGGCCGACGCCATCGTTGATCGCGACACGTGCCGATTCTCGGCGGCAGCCGACAGGCTGCCGGTGACGGCGATGGCGCGGAAGTACTCGAGCTGCCGCAGGGAGATGCGCGTCACCGCGACTCCCGTCCGCCATCGCTCGAGCTCATCCGGGCAGTCTACGAGTCGGCGTCGACCTCTCCCCCGCCCGCCAGCCGAGCCGCGCGACGCACCCGCTGCAGCACGGGATCGGGCACCGGCGCCGCCGCGACGAGCTGCCGCGTGTACGGATGGCGTGGTGCGTCGCAGACCTCCTCCGCGTCGCCCGACTCCACGATCTCCCCCGAGCGCAGCACGCCCACGCGCGCCGCGAACTCTCGGACGATCGCCAGATCGTGGGTGATGAAGAGGTAGGCGATGCCGAGGTCGTCCTGCAGCTCGCGGAGCAGCCGGAGGACGGCGGCCTGGGTCAGGACGTCCAGCGCGCTGGTGGGCTCGTCGCAGACCACGAGCCGCGGCTCGAGCGCGATGGCACGGGCGATGGCGATCCGCTGCCGCTGGCCGCCGCTGAACTCGCTCGGGTACCGGTCGAGGGCGTCCTGCGGCAGGCGCACGCGCTCGAGCAGCCAGCGGAGCCGATCCGCGATCTCCGCTCGAGACCGGCCCGCGACCTTCAACGGCTCGGCGAGTGTCTGGCCGACGGTGATCCATGGGTTCAGGGAGCCGTAGGGGTTCTGGAAGATGGCCTGCACCGTGCGGGACATCTCCCGGCGCCCCCGGCGAGACAATCCGGCGACGTCGGTCCCGTCGATCAGCACCGAGCCGCTCTCGATCGGCACCAGGCCGAGGATGGCGTTGCCGATCGTCGACTTGCCGGACCCCGACTCGCCGACCAGGGCGAGGGTCTCCCCCGCCTGCACGGCGAGGTCGACGCCGTGGATCACCGAGCGCGGGCGCGAGCCGATGCCCCGGGTGCGGTAGGAGACGTGCAGGTCCACGACCCGCAGGACCTCGCTCATCGTCCGTCCACCAGACGGGGCGTGCTGGCGATGAGCTCCCGCGTGTACGGCTCCCTCGGATCGGCGAACAGATCATCCACCAGGCCGCTCTCCACGATGACGCCCTTCTCCATGACGATCACCCGATCGCAGATGTCCGCGACGACCGCAAGGTCGTGCGTGACGAACAGCACCGCGAGTCCGCGCTCGCGGCGCAGTTCGCGCAGCAGGTCGAGGATGCCCGCCTGCACCGTGACATCGAGTGCGGTGGTCGGCTCGTCGGCGATCAGCAGCTCGGGGTCTCCCGCCAGCGCGGTCGCGATGACCACCCGCTGCGCCATGCCGCCGGACAGCTCGTGCGGGAACCGGCGCATGACGGCCTCCGGATCGGGGAGATGCACGAGGGACAGCAGCTGCATGGCCCGGGCGCGGCGCTGGGAGGCCGGCACGTCCGAGGCGTACTTCAGCACCTCGAGCAGCTGAGAGCCCACGGTGAACAGGGGGTCGAGGGCCACCATCGGCTCCTGGGAGATGAGTCCGGTCCTGCGTCCGCGGATCCCGGCGAAGCCGCGGTCGTCGAGCTCGGTGACGTCGTCCTGTCCGATCAGGATCCTGCCCGCGGTGATCGCCGCGTTGCCGGGCAGCAGGCCCAGGGTGGCGAGAGTGGTCACCGTCTTGCCGCTGCCGGACTCCCCCACGAGGCCGAGGATCTCACCGGGCTGGACCTCGAAGCTGACGCCGCGCACGACCGCGACGGGTGGGCTGTCGCCGAACGAGATCTCGAGGTCCTGCACGCGGAGCACGGCATCCGACGGCTCGGGGGGCGTTCCGCCATCGGCACGAGACGTTCGCGCGGCGATCGGTGCCCTGCCCCTGTCGCTGCGACGGCGGGCGGCATCGACGTCGCGCAGCCCGTCGCCGATCAAGGCGAGTGCCAGAGAGACGAGGGTGATGATGCCGCCGGACACCACCAGCAGCCACGGCGCCTTCGCGAGGTTCGCAGCCGCCTCGCCGACCATGCTCCCCCAGGTGGGCAGGGGCGGGTGCACTCCGAGCCCGAGGAAGCCGAGGCCGGACTGGACGGCGAGCGCGGCACCGGCGAAGAGCGAGGCCTGGATGACGACCGGTCCCACGACAGCGGGCAGGATGTGGCGCGCCATGAGGCGGACCGATCCGAGGCCGGAGACGATCGCGGCAGAGACGAACAGCTCGCCGCGGACGCCGAGGACCGTGGCGCGGACGACGCGCACGAGGCTGCCCGACCCGAGGAAGCCGAGGGTGATCATGGCCGGCGTCAGGTCCTGATCGAAGATGGCGAGCACGGCGAAGATGAGCACCACGCCCGGCAGCGACATCAGGATGTCCGCGATGCCGCTGATCAGCGCGTCGACCCAGCCGCCGAGGGTTCCGGCGACGATGCCGAGCAGCACGCCGACGACCACGAAGGTGAGCACGGCCACGAGGACTCCGAGCAGCGTCGGCTGCCCGCCCCAGAGCAGCCGGGTGAGGATGTCCCGTCCGAGGCTGTCTGTGCCGAGGAGATGGTCGGCGCTCGGCCATTCGAGGAAGCGGGCGAGGTCCTGGTCGTTGTAGCCATACGGCGAGATCACGGGCGCGAGCGCCACCGCGATCGCCACGAGCACGACGAAGGCGAGGGCCACGATGGCCAGCGCGTTGGTGCCGAGGCGTCCGCCGCGGACGCGGGTGTCGACGATCTGGGTGACGGTCATCGGGTTCGCACCTTCGGGTTGAGCAGGCCGTAGCTGACGTCGACCAGCAGGTTGACGACGATCGTCACGATGGTGAATGCCAGGGCGACCCCCTGGATGACGGGGATGTCCTGCCGAGAGGTGGCGGTGACGGCGAGCGAGCCGAGTCCGGGGAGGACGAACACGTTCTCGACGAGGATCGTGCCCGAGAGCGAGGCGACGAAGATGACGCCGACCACCGTGACGAGAGACACGGCGGAGTTGCGGAGCGCGTGCCGCCAGATCAGCACCCGGCGCGGGACTCCGGCCGCGCGCAGCGTGCGGATGAAGTCCTGGGTCATGGCCGTCGAGATGCCGTCGCGGACGACCTTGGCGATCGTCGCGATGCCGCTCAGCGAGAGAGCGGCCACGGGGAGGATGAGGCTGCTCGCCCACAGTGACGGCGAGAACTCGAACGGCACATAGCCGGTCGCCGGGAGCAGCAGCAGGGTGACGGCGAAGAACGACGCCAGGATCAGTCCGACCCAGAAGTTGGGCAGGGCGCCCCCCACCAGGGAGAAGACGTCGACGAACCGGGCGACGGCGCGACCCCGGGTCGCGCTGAGCACGCCGAGCAGGATGCCGATCAGCAGGGCGACGACCGTGCCGCCGATGATCAGCGAGAGCGAGACGGGCAGGCGGTTCGCCAGGGTCTGGCCGACATCCTCTCCGGTGAAGATCGACCGGCCGAGATCGCCGTGCAGCACACCGGCGAGGTAGTCCCGGTATTGGATGAGCACCGGCTGGTCGAGGTGCAGGGTCTGGCGGAGGGCGTCCAGCTGCTCCTGCGTCGCCGACCCGCCGAGCAGGGATCTCGCGGGGTCGCCCGGGATCAGGCTCTGCAGGAAGAAGGTGATCGCGGTCACCGCCACGAGCAGGGGGATGGAGAGCAGGACGCGTCTCGCGATGAGGCGGAGCATGGGACCTTCCGGGAATGAGGGGCGGGGCCGGATGGTCGGTGTGCACCGATTCCGGCCCCGCTCCGCGAGGGACGAGCGCTACTGCTTGGGCCACGACTCGATCGGCGCGACCTCGCCGGTCGCCCCGAGGTAGAACGGCTTCACCTTCTTGCTGTTGAAGATGATGATCGAGTCGTTGGACGCGATCGGCAGGGCGAGCGCCTGCTTGACGATGACGGCGTTCACGGCCTGAGCCGCCGCCTTGAGGTCGTCGGGGCCGGCCGAGGCGAACTTCTCGAACGCCGCGTTCACATCGTCGTTGACCACTCCGTACTGGTTCATGACCGCGTTCTGGGTGAAGCCGAACTGGGCGTTGGTGTACATCTGCGCGCCGTCGCCGGTGAGCAGGGTCGCGCCGAAGGTGTTCGACACCAGGTCGTTCACCCACGATCCGAAGTCCGGCTCGGCCTTGAGGGTCATGGTGACCCCGACCTCGGCCAGCTGGGCCGCGACGGCCTCCGCGATCTTCGTGTCGGTCGGGCTGAAGCCGAGGTAGGTGGCGGGGATGGTGAAGCCGTCGGCGTAGCCCGCCTCGGAGAGCAGCTGCTTGGCCTTCGCCGGGTCGTAGCTGTACACGTCGTCGAGGGAAGCGTCGTAGCCCGATGCGTCTCCCGCGTCGATGGCCGGCTGATCCGTCGCCTTGCCGTAGTCGCCGAGGGCGGCAGTGGCGATCGCCTCGCGGTCGACGGCGTAGTTGAGCGCCTGGCGCACCTTCTCCTCGGCGAGCGCGGGAACGACCTTGCCGTCGCGGTCCATCAGGTAGAAGTTGTAGACCGTTCCGGGCTGGTGGATCTCGGTCAGTCCGTCACCGGTGACCGTGCCGCCGATGGAGGGATCGCCGACGATCGCGTCGACCTGTCCGGTCTTCAGCGCCTGGACCTGCTGCTGGGCATTGGGGATGACCCGCACCTCGATCTCCGAGTAGGCGATCGAGTCCTGGTCCCAGTACTGCTTGTTCGGCACGTACACGTAGTGGTCGCCGGACACCGTCTGCTTGGTGTCTAGGACGTACTGGCCTGCGCCGTAGGTCGCGCCGGCGCGAGCGGTCTCGTCGGCGATGCCTGCCGGGCTGATGGCCATCCCGCCCAGCAGACCGGTGGTGAGCAGGTCGGGGATGATCGGGTTCGGCACCGATGTGCTGATGTGCACGGTCTTGTCGTCCGTCGCAGTGAAGGTCATCGGAGCGAAGTAGGCCTTGCTCGGACCGGTGGTCGTGGCGGCGAAGTAGGTCAGCGACGCCGCTGCGGCGGTCGCGTCGAGCGGCGTGCCGTCGGCGAACTTCAGTCCGTCGCGGAGGGTGAAGTCGAACTCGGTGTTGCCGTCGCCGTCGTACTGCCAGCTCTCGGCGAGGCCGGGCTGGATCGCACCGTCTGCGTCCCGCGTGAGGATGGCTGCGTAGGCGGGTGTCTCGAACCAGGTGCCGGGTACGCCTCCGGCCGCCTTGAGGGTGTCCAGGCTGACGGGCGGGGTGCCGACCGCGACCACGAGCCGGTCGTCGGCGGCGCCGCCGGTCGATGAGCCGGCGCCCGAGCAGCCGGCGAGGGCGATCGCGGCGACGGCGGCTATCGCCGACGCGGCGAGGAGGGAGGAGCGATGCTTCATGGGACGAGCCTCATTCTGTGCGGTGGTGAGTGCGTGCGGAGTGCGTATGAGTGCGTGTGGCGGTCAGGTCGTGCGGGGCGCGGTGGTCGCCGGCGGGATGGAGAGGAGCAGTCGGCTGGGATGCTCCCCGCCGAAGGCGATCGTCAGGGTGGCCGCGTCGACGCCGGGCTCATGGACGTCGCCCTGGCTCGGGTTCGAGCCGAGGAAGCGGTTGGTCCCCACCTCCCATCGCGGCGACGAGGTCGAGGTGACGTCGACGCGGATGCGGTGGCCGGCCCGGAACGCGTGCGCGGTCGACCACAGATCGACGCGGAACTCCTCGGTCCGGCCCGGGGTGAGCGGCGCCACGGGTCCCGCACCGGTGATCGGGTCGACGCCGCGGGCCGAGCCGCGCTGGATCCCGTCAGCGAGGACGACGGTGCGCCCGTCGGGGTGCTCGTCGCAGAGGCGCACGACGAGGTTGGCGTCCGTGCCGGTCGTCGCGACGTGGAGAACCGCGCTCACCTGCCCCATCACGACGAGCTCATCGGCGAGCGGAGCGGTGCGCCACGAGAGGACATCGGGTCGGCTCTCGAGCTCTGTCTGGTCGAGGGGCCCCGGCTCGTACGGTGGGAAGAGCAGGGTCGCGCCACCGCGCGTCGGCACGGGGTCGGCGGGATCGCTGTCGAAGCTCGCGCTGCCTGCAGCGGCGGGCTCGCGATCGAGCTGCTCGTCGGCTCCCAGATGCAGGGCGAGCTCGGTCGAACCGGCGGGAGGGAACTCGGCGAGCTGCACCCATCGGTCGGCACCCATGAGGAAGATCCGCACGGGAGCGACGCCGTCGAGTGTGTTCCGACCGCGCAGCGTGGCGTCGTACCACCGGAGGTGCTGCGCCGTGAGGTCGCCGTCTCCCCCGAGGTCGTCGATCGAGGAGCTCGGCCCGAAGTCCGCTCCGCCGATGCGGCCGGTCATGTTGTCATGCGACCACGGGCCGACGATCAGGTGCGGCCCCGGAGTGCCGGAGTCGGCGGCGCGGGCGCGAAGCCGGCGGTACATGGCGAGGGTCGAGCCGAGGAAGACGTCGTACCAGCCTCCGACCAGGAAGGCGGGCGCGTCGATCCCGTGAGCGTCCGCTCCGACCTTGCCGACCGAGTGCGCGGGAGAGTCGTATGGCTCTCGCAGGCGATCGCGCATCCACGCGACGGTGGCGTCGGCATCCAGGTCGGCATCGAGGGCACCGGGGCGGAAGAGCTCGCCGCTCATCAGGCGGCGGTCGACCTCGGCCCATCTGGCCTGTTCTGCGCTGCGCGCGTCGGCATCGACGATGCGCGCGACGGCGTTCGGGGCGATGGCGAAGTGCGACCAGGCGAACATGCTGCCGAGCTCGCGCACCCCGCCGCGGAAGCGGAAGCCGTCGAGTCCGGACGCGACCGGGGTGACCGAGGGGACCATCGACCGGAGCGCAGGGCTCCCGCCCAGCGCGGCACTGAACTGGGTCTCGGACGCGTAGGACGCTCCCCACATCCCGACCAGGCCGTCGCATTCCGGCAGCGCGGCGAGCCAGGCGACCGCGTCGGCGCCGTCCTCCCGCTCCTGGGCCGACGGATCGAAGAGGCCCTCTGAGGCGTAGCGACCGCGGACGTCCTGCAGCGCGACCAGGTAGCCCGCGCCGACGAGCCGGTCGACGGACACCGGCCCGCCGGTCTCATCGCGGGTGACGTCGTACGGGTGGCGCAGGAGGAGGGCCGGCCATGGGCCCGAGCCGACGGGCAGACGCAGGATGGTCCGAAGGCGGGTGCCGTCCCGGAGGGTGCACCACACCTCGCGCCGCTCGGCGCCTGCGGTCGTGCGTTCTGGCAACGTCGCCACCCTGTGTCTCGTATGGATCGGTCGGCACGTCTCCGCTGAGAGCAGCGGGCGACGACGCCCCGCGGTCATTCTCAAGAGCATTGATGGAAGGTGTCAACGATGCGTTCCCGGCCTGTGATGCCGGTATTTCCGGCGTTCCCGCGGCGCGATCGTCTGGATACGATCACCTCCGTGCCCGACATCGGCGTCGCTCCGACGCTCACCTTCATCGCCCGCATCGAAGTGGATGTGGCGGCTCCCATCGACCTCGGAAGCGGGGACGGCCTGCACCGACGCATCGTGCCCATCCTCGGCGGGCGGGTCATCGGCCCCGAGTTCAACGGCAAGGTCCTTCCCGGCGGTGCCGACTTCCAGATCCTCCGCTCGGGCACCGTGACCGAGCTCGAGGCGCGCTACGCCATCGAGACGGACGACGGCGACCGCGTCTACGTCGAGAACTTCGGCCTGCGCTCCGGCAGCGCCGAGGACATCGCCCGGATCATCGCCGGCGAGACGGTCGATCCGGGACGCATCTACTTCCACTCGAGCCCCCGGATGTCCGCGGCCGGATCGCGCTGGTCGTGGCTGGGCGAGCGGATCCTCGTCGCCCGCGGCGAGCGCCGACCCGACAGCGTGTGCCTGGAGGTCTTCGTCGTCGAGTGAGGCGAGGGCCCACCGCTGATCCGCCCGCGGTGTCCGCCGTCAGGCGTGGCCCTCCAACGCCCGCAGGGTATGCCGATAGCCGACCCGTTCGTGGCCGACCACATCGAGGACACAGCCGAGGGTCACCAGCCCGACGGTCACCACCAGAATCGTCAGATCCCCGTTCCGCTCGGCATCGAAGGGTCGCCAGCCGTCGACGAGGCCGACGACCGCCGCCGCGACCATCGGTGACCCCGCCAACGCGAAGAGCGGGACGTGGCTGAGATCGCGGGCGCCCATCAGCACCGACCAGGTCACGAAGATGAGCAGCAGAACCACTGCCACCGGGATCGTGAATGCCAGCACGAGGACGGCGATGTCGACCTCCGGCTCCCCCACCGCCGAGGCCATGATCCGCAGCCCTGCCCCTATCGCGGCGATGGCGCCGAACATCGGCAGATGCGCGTAGCGCCAGGCCATCGTCCTCTGCGGGAACAGCGGGAGCACGAGCCGCGACGGGATGAGGAAGTGGGCCCACCACAGGGCAGCTGCGACGAGGATCCCTCCGGCCGTCACCACGATCGCAGGCAGCGACCAGCCCTGCTGGGTGACGAGGGCGCCGACCGCTGCCGCGGTCGCCGCGATCACCTCTCCCAGGGTGATCAACGTGAGGAGGCTGAACCTCTCCGCGACGTGGGCCGGATTCCACGGAAGGCGGCCGAGTCGCTGCTCGACCACCGCGGGAGCCACGAGCTCGGCGAGCGCGATGACGACGATGGCCGCGACGATCGCCTCCGTCGGCCATGGCAGGAACAGGGTGGAGGCCCAGGCGGTCTGTCCGACCGCGATCATCGCGACGTAGGCCAAGGAGATGCGGCGATGGTCGGAATCATGGCGGGCGGCGCGAATCCAGAGCGCCAGCTGCGGCAGCCGCATGACGGTGTAGCCGACGACGAGGAGCGCGTTGTTGGGGCTCTCGCCCTCTGCCGCACCGGCGAAGCTGCCGGGGAGTCCGAACACGACGATGATGACTCCAATCATCTGCACGAAGGTCGCCACCCGGAAGAGCGCGTCGTCATTGCCGTACGCCGAGGACAGCCAGGTGAAGCTGATCCACGCCCAGCTCACGGTGAAGAGCGCGAACGCGTAGGCGCCGATGGAGGACCCGATGTCTCCATGCTCGATCCCTGCCGCGAGCTGCTCTGCGGCCACTCCGAAGGCGACCACGTACGTCAGGTCGTAGAGGAGCTCGAGAGAGGTCGACGACCGAGTGCGATCATCGGGGTCGCGACCTGCCATCGGTCGGATGCGGTGCCGAAGGCTTTCGGCCAGCTGAGACTGCAGCTGCGATGAGCTCATGGCGGTTCGACTCCTCACCTGCGAGGAGTTCCATCCTCCTGGCTCAGCGCTACCCTCCTCCTGCTCGGCCCGGGATGGCAACAGACCTCAGCGCGGCCAGCCTCCGCCGAGCGCGAATCGGCACTGCTCGAGGATCTGACGCAGGCCGTCGGCGTCCTTCACCGAGATGGCCGAGACCATCTGCTCCTCGATCCACGAGACGTCGGGGCGCAGCCGCTCGAGCAGCCCGTGTCCGCTCGTGGTGACCGACAGCAGCTGACGGCGCTGATGGGCGGGGTCCTGCTCGCGCTCCACCAGCAGGCGCTCCTCCAGCTCGGCGGTGACGACCGACATGGACTGGGCGGTGACGAACGAGTTGCGGGCGAGCTCCGCGGAGGTGAGTCCCGGCCGACGCTCCAAGACGGTGAGCGCGGTGTACTGGGTCACCGTGAGGCCGACCTCCCGCGTCACCGCCTCCAGTCGGGAGCGGATCGCCAGCTCGACCTGCTTGATCAGGTACAGCAGGGTCACCCCGTGCTGCGAGCGCGCAGGTCCGGAGACCTGGGCCGGGGATGGCACGGAGGATGCGCCGGGGTTCATCCGAGCCCGCCGATGAAGTCGGCCATCATCGCTTCGATCGCTCCCGGATCGAGGGTCCGAGGGTCGGCGTTGCTGGCGCGGATCTCGAGCACCGGGATGCCCGCCTCCTGCAGCGCGAGCGTGATGAAGGACGCACCGGGGACATCGTCCGCGACGAGATGCACGACGCCGTCGACACCGTGGCCCTTCGCCTCCTTGACGTACCACTGGGGTGCGAGGGGCGGCGCGTAGAGCAGGTCGGTGATGCCGACGAAGCGAGCGGCCAGTGTCTCGATGGGGTCGGATCCGTAGCGGATGTAGCCGTCCGCGGCGATCGCCAGGTACATCGACCAGACGAAGACGGCCCCGTGCTCCTCCTCGAAGCGGCGGTAGAGCGACGTGTCGCCCCACAACCCTCTGCCCACCCACATCAGCCGCAGGCGCTCATCCTGCGCGACCGTCGAGCCGTCGGCGATCAGTGCGGCCACCTCGTCGCGCAGCTCCCGGGCGGCGTCGCGTGCCCACTCGCTGCCGCGGTGCCACTGCGGGATCATCACGGCGGGGATGGTGTCCGAGACCCGGACGGGAGTGGGTCGAGCCGCAGCGATAAGATCGCGCGTCTGCCGGTTGAGCTCCTCCTGCTCGTTGATGAGGTCCATCACCTGCTCCAGGCGCGCCGGCTCGAAGCGTCGTCCGGTGCGCTCCTCGAGCCATTCGATCAGCAGCCGGTTCTCCTCCGCCATCAGCTCGATGCGCTCGCGGCCGAACACGCGATCCCACTCGTGGGGCACCAGGTCCCACCAGGGACCCTCGGGAGGGATGGCGACGGTGCGCTCGTAGGCGAAGAACTCGATCGCGGGATCGTCCGTCCACGCCTCGAAGACCTTGCCGGTGGCGTCACCGCTCAGCTCGGCGATCACGAAGCGGGGCTTGGGCAGGCCGCCCCACGGCGCCCGGTCCGCTTCGAGCGAGCGGGAGCCGAGGGCGAGCACGTCGTACTGCCTGCTGTCGTCGGGATAGCCCAGCTCGGCGACCCCCTCGAGGCTCTGCGCCGCGGCCTGCTTGGCGGTGACGATCGACGCCCACCACTGGTTGACGACGTACGGGATGTCCATGGCGCGGAGGATCTCCTGCGGCGCATCCGCGTTGACGAGGGCGAAGTCCTGACCGTCGGCCGCGGCCTGCTGCAGGTCGCGGAACCATGCGCGCTGGTGCGCGAGCGCGGCGGAGGCGGACGCGAGGCGGGTCATGACGCCGCCCGCAGCTCGCCGATCGCTGCGGCGACGGCGCTCGGGTCCTCCGCGGCCTCACCACGCACCTCCAGGTGCGGGACGCCAGCGAGTTCGCGCTGCCGCTTCCAGTCCCAGAGCGGCGCCTCGTCATGCGGCCTCACGATGCTGAGCAGCGCCCTCGCCCGCGTGGCTTCGACGCCGGATCGGGTCGCGGCCGCACGTGCCGCCATCGTCGAGGAGGCCGATGCGGGGTCGCCGTGCAGGCGGGAGAGCGCCAGCTCGCGGAGCGCGTCGGGCAGCTCGGCGGGCAGGCGCTCGGGGAGCAGATCGGACAGGATCGGGTCTCCCCAGTCGTGGTCCTCGCCCACGACGACCGCACCCGCGTCCTCGATGGCGCGGTACAGCTCGTCGCCGATCGGAGCGCTGCCCGTCAGGAAGACAGGCAGCGCATCGGCGGTATCCGCGCCTCGCTCGCGACCTTCGAGCAGGGCGAGCGCGGCGGCCGGAGAAGATCCCACGCCGACCGCGTAGGCGTGCAAGGCGCTGAGTCCCGACATCCGGCGGGTTCGGCGAGCGACCTGCACGTCGGACAGCGATGCGCGGACCATGGAGTGCTCCGCGTGCGCCGATTCGAGCGCGTCCCGCGTGATCCCGCTCCCCGTCCAGGAGCGCAGGACGTCCGTCATCGCCTCAAGCTGATGCGTGTTGAAGCGCAGCGTCGAGGGCCGGTCGAGGTGGACCTGATCGACGAGATGCACCGGGATGGTGCTGCTGCCCCTGCGATACAGCTCCTGCAGGGCGAAGTGCAGCCGCACCGACGCCTCGCAGTCGTGCGCGATCAGGATGCCCGCGAGGAAGTCGAGGGAGCCGGAGAGGATCTCCGCGAGCAGCACCAGCGCAGCCCTGTCCACGGCTCCGCCCATGATCGCGGTGGCCTCTGCGGCGGACTGCGCAGCGGATGGGGCAGCGGATGGAGCAGCGGCCTGCCTGCCTGCGCCCAGTCGGTAGGGCTGGGCGCCGGCCGCCGACACGAGCACGGCGGGCACATCGCGGCCGACGATGCCGACGACCGGCTGTCCCGATTCCGCGCGCTGCCGGGCGGACGGCAGCAGCTCGAGGTACGCGCGCTCGAGGGCCGCGGTCACAGCGCCCCGGCCTCGCTCAGCGCGTCGAGCTCCTCGTCGCCATAGCCGAGGAACTCGCCGAGCACCGACGCGGTGTGCTCGCCGAGCCACGGCGCAGGGCGGTCGAGCGACGTGCTGCTGCCGGACATGACGATGGGCACGCCCGATCCGAACAGCTCGTCGGCGACGCCGTAGATGGGGTGGCGCAGCTGCTCGACCTCGCCCCGGCTGAGCACCAGCGGGTCGCGGACCGCCTCTCCCGTGTCGCGGACCGGGGCTGCCGGCACGCCGTTGTCCTCGAGGCGCCGGACGGCCTCGTCGACGGTCAGGTGCTGGGCCCAGCCGGCGATCATGGCGTGCAGCTCGTCGGCGTGGTGCACCCGATGGTCGCGGCGGGAGAAGCGCTCGTCGTCGGCGAGCTCCGGAGTGCCGAGCGCGGCCATGACCCCGGCGCTGAACGAGTCGGTGGGCCCGCACAGCGCGAACCAGCCGTCCTGCGTCGCGAAGACTCCGAACGGCGCCAGGCGCGGGACGTAGGAGCCGGTGCGCAGCGGCATGCCGATCTTCTCGAAGGCGTCGAATGGCTCGCAGGCGACGAGCGAGGTGAGCGCTCCGAGCATGGAGACGTCGACATGCTGTCCGATGCCGGTCTTCTCGCTCTGCAGCACGGCGGCGAGCACTCCGATGACGCCGAACAGCGGAGCGACGAGGTCGGCGATCGGCAGTCCGAAGCGCACGGGCGGGTCGCCGGGGTCGCCGGCGGTCATCATCGTGCCGCTGAGGGCCTGGATGATCGTGTCCATCGCCTTGCCGCTGCCGGGCACGCCCTGCGCGCCGAAGCCGCTGATCGACGCGTAGACCAGCCGCGGATTGAGCTCGTGGACCACGGCGAAGTCGATGCCGAGCCGCTGGGTGACCCCGGCGCTGAAGTTCTCGACGATCACGTCGGCGGAGGCGGCGAGCTCCCGGAAGACCTTCTGCCCCTCGGGAGTCTTGAGGTTGAGCGTGATGCTCTCCTTGTTCCGTCCGCGGAGCATCATCGACACCGACATGTCCTGGTCGCTCGTGCGACGGGCCTGCAGGCCGTTCTCGCTGTAGTACGGCGAGTTGTTGCGCGAGCTGTCTCCTCCGAGCTCGGGGTTCTCGACCTTGATCACCCGTGCGCCGAGTCCGGCGAGCAGCAGGGTGGCGTAGGGCCCGGAGAGCGCGGTCGTCAGGTCGAGCACCGTCTTTCCAGCCAGGGGGCGGGATGCGTCGGTCATAGAAGATCTCCTCGTTCGTCGTTCTCGCTGATCCGGACCACGTCGCCCTCCCAGGCGAGTCCGGTGCTGAAGCCCTCTTCGGCGGTGATCCGCCGGATGTACTCGAGGACCGCATGCCCTCGTTCGTCCTGGCCGTGCGGCACGGGCGCGCCCTCGGCGTCGATCCAGCACGGGATGAGCGCCGGCCTGAGTCCGCCGTCGGACGCGACATCGAGGACGGCGATCGCCGTGTTGCGGCTCTCGGGGTGGAAGGGGTACCACGACGGCATATCTGGATCGACGTCGAAGCCGAACAGCGTGCGGCGCCGCTGGGCCCAGCGGAGCTGCTCCGGTCCGCTGGCCGAGGCAGGGGTGAGGGCATCCGTCACCGTCACGAAGTTGCCGAGGCCGTGGAAGATGACGCGTCCGCGATACACCTCGACGCCTCGGAGGATGTGCGCGTGATGCCCGATCACCAGGTCGGCCCCGGCGTCGACGGCCGCGTGGGACACCTCGAGCTCATAGGCCGCGAGCTCGGCGGGCGTGTGCACGAGTCCCTTGTGCAGGGCGACGACGAGCAGGTCCACTTCCGCCGCCGCATCGGCGATCCGGCGGCGCATCAGCTCCAGCGAACGCGGATCCGCGAAGGTGTGCACGCTCGGCGGACCGCCGGGGTTGGCCCCGATGGCCTCGTAGTGCGAGAGCACCTGGACGTACGCACCACCCGGGCGTCGGCTCGTGGCCCAGCTGTCGGTGGGACCGACGCAGTTGAAGGAGAGTACGCCGACCCGGCGCCCCTGCACCTCGACCACAACGGGGCTCGACGCCGACTCCAGGTCGGGCCCGGCACCAGCCGTGCGCATGCCGGCGGCCTCCGCTGCCGCGATGGTCTCAGCGATCCCCTCGCCGCCCGCGTCGGCGACGTGGTTGCCCGCCATGGTGAGCACATCGAAGCCGGCCCTGGCGACCGAAGCGAGATGCGCGGGGTCGGCAGGCGGCGCCGGGACGTCGACGGTCGCGACTGCACGTGTGGTCGCGTGCGGCACCTCGAGCTGGCCGATGGTCAGGTCGGCCGCGCGCAGGACGGGTGCCGACGGCGCGAAGAAGCGATCCGGCTCGGGACGGTCGACGATCAGATCGCCGACGGCGGCGATCCGGAATCCGACGGTGCGGTCGGCCTGGCCGGTGGCCGCCGTCATGAGCGCATCGGGGGCTCCGCCACGCCATTCAGCTCGTCGACGAAGACCCGCACCTCACGGGCGAGGCGCTCGGGCGACTCCTCCCCCATCATGTGGCCCTCGTCCTCGAACAGCACGGCCTTCGCGCCGCGCACGTTGACGGCCGCTCGAAGGGCGGATTGCGGCGAGATCACGCCGTCGCGCAGCGCGGCGAAGATCAGCACGGGAAGGCGGATGCCGCGGTAGACCTCGGCGAGCTCCTCATCGGTCTGCGCCTCCGGGAACGGCTTGCCCTGATTGATCTGGGCCTCGTCGTCGGGCCGGTTCGCGGCCTCCTCGGCGGACGACGCGAAGCGGCGGGCCCGCGCCTCCTGGCGCGCGGAATCGTCCGTCCAGCCGGCCATGTGCTCGAACATGGCCACCGTCTTCGCACGGTCGTGCCGCTCCTCGATGAAGCGGCGTCGGCCCTCGGAGGACTGGGTGCCGCCCGCACGATCATGCGGAGTGCCCACGACGGAGATGAGCGCCTTGAGCCGCTCGGGGTGGCGGCGGGCGATGTGCCAGCCGATTCCCCCGCCGTGGGAGATGCCGGTGTAGATGAAGCGGTCGACGCCCAGCCTGTCGGCGAAGGCGCAGACGTCGTCGGCCCACTGATCCAGCCAGCCGATCGCGGGCGGGCTCGCGGGGTGGTCGGACTGCCCGAAGCCCCGGGCTTGGATCGTGTACACGTGGTATCCGGTCGGCGGAGCGGCGAGAAGCTCGGGATAGGTGCCCGCGGCGAATCCCATCGCCGAGGACAGCACGACCTCGTCGCCGGAGCCGAACTCCTCGTACCAGAGCTCGCCGTTCCCTATGTCCATCAGGCTCATCTGCTGTCGTCCTCCATCCGGCGTCGGTGACGCTCGTCGCGGCGGGCCTGCTGCTCGGCGGGGTCGGGGACCGGCGCCGCCGCGAGCAGGCTGCGGGTGTACTGATCGGCCGGCTCGTCGTAGACCCGGCCGGCGGGGCCCTGCTCCACCACCGCGCCGTTGCGCAGCACCACGATCGAATGCGAGATGTGGCGCACCACGGACAGGTCGTGGGAGATGAAGAGCAGGCTGAGGCCGAGGTCGCGCTGCAGCTCGACGAGCAGGTTGAGCACCTCGGCCTGGACCGAGAGATCGAGGGCGCTGACCGGCTCGTCGCAGACGATGAGTCGCGGCGAGAGCATCAGTGCCCGGGCGATGGCGATCCGCTGGCGCTGACCACCCGAGAACTGCGCGGGATAGCGGCGGGCGGCATCGGGGCTGAGGCCGACCCGCTGCAGGAGCATCGCCTGCCGCTCGGCGATCTGCGCGGCCGACATGCGGTCCGCGCGGGCGGCGATCCGACACGGCTCCGCCAGCGTGTAGCCGATCGTCTTGGTCGGATCGAGCGAGCTGTACGGGTCCTGGAAGATGACCTGCCGTCGCGCCCCGAGCGCGCGCTGCTCGCCACGCGGGATGGCCGTGATGTCGCGCCCCTCGAAGAGCACTCGACCGGAGGCGATCGGGAGCATGCCGAGGATGGCCATGCCCGTCGTGGTCTTGCCCGAACCGGACTCTCCGACCAGGCCCAGGGTGCTGCCGGTCGGGATGGAGAAGGAGACGCCGTTGACGGCGCGCTTGCGCTTGCGGCCGACGCCGTGGTCGACAGCGAGGTCCTCGACCTCCAGGATGTCGGGGACCTGGAGGGTGTCCGGGGCGCTCACGAGGCGACCTCGCTCAGCTCTGCGGCGAGCGCGTCGATGCGGATGCAGCGGCTGGAGCGGTGGCCCGGCAGGTGCGCCATGTCGATCGGCGCCTGCCGGCAGGCCTCGGTCGCCAGCGGGCAGCGTGCGGCGAAGTGGCAGCCGACGGGCCACTCGTGCGGCGGAGGCACTGCTCCCCCGATGGTCGGCAGCGGCTCACCGGGGCGCGCACCGTGCGGATTCGAGCGCAGCAGCGCCGCCGTATAGGGGTGCCTCGGCGCCGCGAAGATCTCGCTGACGGCTGCGCGCTCGACGACCTCGCCCGCGTACATCACGATGGCTCGGCTGCAGAGGTCGGCGACGACCCCCCAGTCGTGGCTGACCAGGATGATGGCCATCCCTGTCTCCTCCTGCAGGGTGCGCAGGAGGTCGAGGATGTCCGCTTGCACGGTGACGTCGAGGGCGGTCGTCGGCTCGTCGGCGATGAGCAGCTCGGGACGGCCGGCGAGCGCCATCGCGATGGCGATGCGCTGGGCCATCCCGCCCGAGATCTCATGCGGATAGCGGTCCGCGACTGCCGGGTCGAGCCGCACGGAGGCCAGCAGCTCACGGGTGCGCCGCTGCGTCTCGGCTCGACCGACCCGCTCATGCGCGCGGATGGCCTCGCCGATCTGGTAGCCGACCCGGAACGAGGGGTCGAGCGAGACCATCGGCTCCTGCGAGATCATCGCGATCCGGGCGCCGCGCACCGTGCGCAGCTCGGCGTTCGACATGCCGACGAGCTCCTCGCCCGCGAGCCGGATGGATCCGCCGGTGATCCGGCCGTTCCCGGCAAGCAGCCCGAGCAGCGCGAGCGCGGTCACCGTCTTGCCGCTGCCCGACTCACCGACCAGGCCGACGACCTCGCCCGGTCGGATGTCGAAGTCGACGCGCTGGATGGCCGTGGTTTCGCGTCCGGGCGCGCCGAAGCCGACCGTGAGGCCTCGAACGGAGAGGAGCGCGTCGGGGTTGGGCGCGAGCGCCTCCTCGCGGTCGGCGTCGGGGACGGTGGCCGCGTCAGGGACGAGCACGGCACCCGCTCCGGCCCGCACGGGACGCGCGCCTCGCTCGAGGCCCGCGAGGGTGAACCGCTCCTGGTTGGCGTCGCGGAGCGCGTCGCCGAGCAGGCAGAGGGCGAGCGTGGTGACGGCGATGATCCCGCCCGACGGGACGAGCAGCCACGGACTGCTCTGGATCAGGGATGCCGCCTCGGCCACCATGCCGCCCCAGGTGGGCGCGGGTGGCGGCGGTCCGAACGCGAGGAAGGCGAGTCCGGTCTGGATGCCGAGCGTCGCGGCCGAGAACAGGGTGACCTGCACGAGGAGCACACCGCGGATCTGGGGCAGCACGTGCGCGGCCATGATGCGCAGCCGGCCGAGACCGGCCACCCGGGCCGCGCCGATGTAGAGCTCCTGCCGCACGGACAGCGCGGCACTGCGGAAGACCCGGATGAACGCGCCGCTGGCGAGGACGCCGACGCTCACCATGGCCACGAACATGCTGTTGTTGAAGATGGCCAGAACCGCGAGGGTGATGATCGTGCCGGGGATGGACAGCAGCACGTCGACCACCCGCAGGATGATCCGGTCGGCCAGGCCGCCGACGTAGCCCGCGAGGATGCCGAGCGGGATCGCGATGATCAGCATGGTGACGACTGCGACGAGCACTCCCCCGAGGGACTCCTGGCCGCCGAACAGCAGCCTGCTGAGGATGTCGCGACCGAGCGAGTCGGTGCCCAGCAGGTGCGCCGCGGACGGGCCCTGCTTGACGATGGAGAAGTCCTGGGCGAGCGGGTCGTACGGGGCGATCCACCGGGCGGCGAGCGATCCCCCGACGATGAGGATCAGGACGACGCCCGAGACCACGCCGAGCGGCTTGCGCAGCACTCGGCGGAAGAGCCCGGTGGACATGGCTCGGGGCGACTTGGCGCTCATGAGACTCGCACCTTGGGGTTGAGCACTCCGTAGAGCAGGTCGATCGCCAGGTTGACGACGATCACGAACAGCGTGAAGAAGACGCCGACGCCGAGGACGACCGGCAGGTCGTGCGACGTGGTCGCCTGGGTCACCAGGGTGCCGAGGCCGGGGAGCACGAACACGTTCTCGACGAAGACCGCACCGGTGAGCGATCCGACCACGGTCAATCCGACGACGGTGAGCGATGGCAGGGCGGAGTTGCGCAGCACGTGCTTGAGCACGATCGAGCTCTCGCGCACCCCCGTGGCGCGGAGCACCCGGATGTAGTCGCGGGCGAGCACGTCCATGGCCGAGTCGCGCATCTGCTTGGCCACGATCGTGACCCCGCCGAGCGAGAGTGCGGCGACCGGCAGGATGAGGCCGAGCAGCCAGCGGCCCGGGTCGTCGGCGAAGGCGAAGTAGCCGGTTGCCGGGAAGATCCGCAGCGCCACGGCGACGAGCGCGACGAGCAGGATGGCCACCCAGTAGCTCGGCAGCGCGAGGCCGACGAGCGAGACGACGTCGAGGACCTTGCCGAGCACTCCCCCGCGCACGGCGCTGAGCAGTCCGAGGGCCGTGCCGAGCGCGGCGATCACCAGCGTCGACAGCAGGATGAGCGACGCGGTGACCGGGACGCGGGCGAGGATCAGGGTGACGACCTGGTCGCCGGTGAAGACGCTCTCGCCGAGGTCACCGCGCAGCGCGCCGAGCAGCCAGCTGCCGTACTGCGCGAGCAGCGGCTGATCGAGGCCGAGCTGCTGGCGGAGGCGCTCGATGCTGTCTGGCGTCGCGGCCGCGCCGAGGATGCTCCGGGCCGGGTCGCCGGGCACCAGGGACATCAGGAAGAAGATGGCGATCGAGGAGATCACCACGAGGACGATCGACAGCAGCAATCGGTTGACGATGAGTCGGACCATGAGAAGAGGCTCCCAGGTGGGGACCCGGCCAGCGCTGGCCGGGTCCCGCTGTAGTGGTTGTGGTGCTCTGGATGTGCGCCGAGCCTGTGCCGGGCTGCGCTGCGCTGCGCTACTCGGCGGCGTGCTTCCAGGCGTACTGCGCGTCCGGTGCCTGGGGCATCGGGTTGGGGTTCAGCGCGGATGCGGTGACGTTCTCCACCTTGCTGCCGACCACGAAGATGTTGTCCGTGGAGATCACCGGGGCGAACCATGCGACATCGTTGGCCGCCTTGGTGATCTGCTCGTACAGCTCGCTGCGGGCGGCGGCATCCGTGGAGGACTGGGCCTGACCGTACAGATCATCCAGCGTCGGATCGGTGTTGCCGAACGGGTTCGTCACACCGGGCTGGGTGAAGTTGGTGAGCACCTGAGCCGAGTTGGTGCCGACGACCGGCCAGATGAGCGCCGGGTACTCCTTGCTCAGCGCAGCCTGGATGAAGTCGGGCACGGAGTTCTTGACCTCGAGGTTGACCGTGATGCCGATCTTGCCGAGGTCGCCGGCGATCGCCTGGGAGATCGTCGTCTGGCTGTCCAGGATGTTCTCGGTCAGCACCGTCAGCTCGAACCCGTTCGGGTAGCCGGCGTCGGCCAGCAGCGACTTGGCCTTCGCCACGTCGTACTCGAACCCGAAGCCGTCGACGTATCCGTCGATGCCGTCGGCGCCGATCTGCCCGTTCGGGTGGGTGAAGTCGGCGTCCAGCGCGTTAGCGAGGGAGTCGCGGTCGATCGCCATGGCGATGGCCTTGCGGACGTCCGGGTCCTTCAGCTCGGGGCTGATCGCGCCCTGCGTGTCGGCCATCGTCAGTCCCCAGGTGAAGAAGGGGGCGGTGACGAGGTCGAGTCCGGCCGCGGTGGCTGAGCCCGCGGTGGTGGGCGATGCGCTGCCGAAGTCGACCTGGCCCGTCGTGATGGCGGACGAGACGGCGCTCGGGTCGCCGATGACCTTCACGACGACCTTGTCGTATTGGATGGCGTCGGGGTTGAAGTAGTCGTCGTTGCGCACGTAGGTGTAGGTCGAGCCGGTGACGGAGTCGGAGGCCGAGTAGGAGTACTGCCCGGTGCCGTCGGACGAGGTCAGCAGGCTGTCGGGGTCGGCGAGCCCGTCGGGACCGATGATCTGCCCGACGCTCCAGTACTGGGTCAGGTAGTAGGGCGCGTCAGGGTATGCCGAGGAGTAGGTGATCTCGACGGTGTCGTCGGCCGTGGCCTCGATGCTGTCGACAGGTCCGGCGTAGCGGGCATTGCCGCCGCCCGCGTCGATCGCGTACTCGAGGGAGGCCTTGACGGCGTCCGCGTCCATGACCTCGCCGCTGGCGAACTTCACGCCGTCCCGAAGGGTGAGCGTGAGCTTGGTGTTGTCGTCGGAGAGCGTCCAGTCCGTGGCGAGGTCGGGGATGAGCTCACCATCGCCGGTCTGGTAGATGAGGGAGTCGTAGGGCAGCGAGGTGAAGATGGCGCTGCCGCCGGAGCCGCCGAGGGCGGGGTTCAGGCTGATCGGCACGCCGGCGAACTGGGTGGTGAGGGTGCCGCCGGTGGAGCCGGATCCCTCAGGGGCGGGCGAGGCCGACGAGCATGCCGTCATCCCTCCGATGACAGCGAGGACAGCGACGGCCAGCGCGACTTTTCGCGTCGGTCGGGTAACTGCAGACATGATGCTCCTTTGCAATGTGCACTGCTGGTCGGCGCAAGGGCGCCGCGGAAAAAGTATCAGGAAACTTGATACTCTGACAACAGCTGAAACCGTGGAAAGGTCGTTGCAATGTCGCACACCCAGCCTGAGCCGATTCCGCACGACCACGACGGCGAGCCGTTCGGAACCGCCCTCCTGCCCGAGCTCCAGATGGGCGTCGACCTGGCCGCGGCCGGCTACGTCGAGGTGGAGCTCTTCGTGGAGGGAACCGCCTCCACGTGGAAGCACGACGGCTCGAGTGGTCGGGTGGCGGTGCGCTCCGACCTGCCGTTCCGCACGCGAGTGCTCATCCGCCGTCCCTCCGACGCCGACAGCTCGTCGGGCCTGATCCAGGTGGAGCCCCTGCACCCGGATCTCGACTCCGCACTGATCTGGAACGCGGCCCATCCGTGGCTCATGCGCGGTGGCCACACCTGGGTAGGGGTGACGGTCTTCCCCTCGAGCGCGCGACTGCTGCGCGAGGACATCGACCCCGACCGCTACGCGTCGCTCGAGATCGCCGAGGACGGACTCCAGTACGACGTCCTCGGCTCAGCCATCAGTCAGCTCATCCAGGGCTCGTTGGGCGAGAAGGCGCTCGGCGGAGCGCGGGCGGATCGTGTTCTCCTCTCCGGGATGTCGGCCACCGGCAGCTTCACGCGGATCTTCCTGCAGGAGGGCTTCCACGAGAGGTGGACCCGATCCGACGGGCGAGCGCTGATCGACGGCTATCTGATCGGGATCTCCTCCGGCGGAGCGGGCGCGGCCGGCTACCCTCCGCTGTCCGCCGACGACCACGAGCTGTCCGCCGACGATCCACGCCGCACGGTCCGCGGACACGGCGCGGTCGTCTTCGAGGTCCTCAGCGAGACGGAGGCCGAGACCCACCAGCCTGTGACCCGGCCAGACTCGGACGAGGCCGGGGACCGGTACCGCCTCTACGAGATCGCCGGCACCGCGCACATCGAAGCTCGCCCGAGCGTGCTGACCAACCTGGAGCAGTTCGAGCGCGGCGGGGGCAGTCGGCCGGCCTTCGACGTGCAGGAGGCGCGCAGCGATGCGCGATTCGACGTCTACCTGAGGGGCGCCTTCGAGGCGATGGATCGCTGGATCGCGGCCGGCGAGCCTGCGCCGCGAGCGGAGTGCTTCACCCACGTGGACGGCGCGGAGGAGCTCCAGAGGGATGCCGACGGCAATGTGCTCGGGGGCGTCCGGGCGCCGTGGCTCGATGTGCCGACGGCGGTCTACTCGCCGCACAGCACCTCCTCCCCCGAGTCCGAGCCGCCGCCCCCGTGGATGCCCTTCGGCGATCCCGAGATGCTGGCGTGGCTGGTCGGCAGCATGCGCCTGCTGCCGCTGTCCGAGCTCCGTCGGCGCTACGGCAATCGGTCCGCCTATCTCCGCCGGTTCGCGGAGTCCGTCGCCGCAGAGCGCGCGCGGGGCCTGCTGCTGGACGAGGAGGCGCGGGAGCTGCTCCGCGAGGCGCCGTCGCGCTGGCGCGGCTGACGGCGCTCGAACGTCAGCCCGAATGTGGATCCGGACCGTGGATACGGACGGTGGATACGGTCGGGAACGCGAACCGAGCGCCGCTCAGTCGCCCGCCGCTCTCATGCCACGGCCGGATTCGCCGCGACGCCGATCCGTGCGTCTGGAGGCGGCTTCCGCCTCCGCCTCGGGATCGCCGAACCAGCCGCCGAGCACGGTATCCGCGACGGTCAGCAGGTTGCCCTCCAGGGCTGCGCGATCGCGAGCACTCAACCGCGAGGTGGCACGATCCTGCATCTCGCGGAGCAGGGCGCGGCTGCGCTCCACTACGCCCCAGCCCTCCTCGGTCGGGCTGACGAGCAGGACCCGGCGGTTCGTCGGGTGAGGCAGCGACTCGACGAGCCGACGGGTGAGAAGGCCGCTGACCAGTTGATGGCTGGCCTGGGGTGTCATGAACGCGCGACGCGCCAGCTGGGCCGACGACAGGGGCGCCCCTTCGCCGAGCACGAGCAGGATGCTGAACTCGGCGACCGAGATGTCGGCATGCCAGGCGATGTCCTCCGCCGCGCGACTGAACGATCGGGCCAGCCGCATCACGAGGTAGTAGAGCTCGCCGGCGGCGGGAGCGGAGTGGGGCGGCGGCGTCTCGGGCGGCGTCTCGGTCATCGTCTCGACACCTCATCCATCTCGCTGGTTTCCGCCCGACGTCTGCACCGACGGTCTGGCCATCGTTCCACAGGGTCCGACGTCGATGCGCCCCGGTGCCCCGCGCAGTCCTCGGAGCGGCTCGGCTCGGCTCGGCTCGGCTCGGCTCGGCTCGGCTCGGCTCGCTATCTTTCTGACAGGCCACACCGGACGGAGCTGAATGCACCACGCACGACTCACCATCGACCCCACCCGAGTGCGATCGACGCTCGATCGCCGATTGTTCGGCGGCTTCGTCGAGCACCTCGGGCGCCACATCCACACCGGGATCTTCGAACCCGGACATCCGACGGCCGATGATCGGGGCTTCCGGCGCGACGTCGTCGACCTGGTCCGCGAGCTCGGCGTCACCACCATCCGCTACCCCGGCGGCAACTTCGTCTCGGGGTTCCGCTGGGAGGACAGCGTGGGTCCACAGGACGAGCGTCCCCGCCGATTGGACCTCGCCTGGCACTCCACGGAAACCAACGAGGTCGGGCTGCACGAGTTCGCCGACTGGCTGGAGCTGGTCGGCAGCGACATGATGCTCGCGGTGAACCTCGGGACGCGGGGCACACTCGAAGCGCTCGATCTCATGGAGTACACGCGGGTGCCGGGTGGCACGGCGACCTCTGACCGTCGGATCGCGAACGGCCGAACGGCACCCTTCGATGTCGGCATGTGGTGCCTCGGCAACGAGATGGACGGGCCGTGGCAGCTCGGACATCGGAACGCCGAGGACTACGGCAAGATCGCCGCGATGACCGCGCGGGCGATGCGGCAGGTGGAGCCCGAGGCGGAGCTGGTGGTCTGCGGATCCTCCGGCGCGCAGATGCCCACCTTCGGGGAGTGGGAGCGGACCGTGCTGCGGCACACGTACGACCTCGTCGACTTCATCTCCTGCCACGCCTACTACGAGGAGCGGGCCGGAGACCTGGCGACCTTCCTCGCCTCGCCCGTCGACATGGATCGCTTCATCGAAACGGTGAGCGGCATCGCCGACGAGGTCGGCCGTGAGATCGGCAGCGAGAAGACGATGCTGATCTCGTTCGACGAGTGGAACGTCTGGTACCAGGAGCGCTTCCGCGACGTGAACACCATCACAGGGGCCGGCAACTGGCCGGTCGCGCCGAGACTGCTCGAGGACGTCTACTCGGTGGCGGACGCCGTGGTCGTCGGCGGCCTGCTCATCTCGCTGCTGCGCCATTCGGACCGGGTCCGGTCCGCCTCGCTCGCTCAGCTCGTCAACGTCATCGCCCCGATCATGACGACCCCCGGCGGCGATTCCTGGCGCCAGACGACCTTCCTCCCGTTCGCCACGACATCGCGCCTGGCGCATGGAACGGTGCTCGACCTCGAGGTGGACAGCGACCAGGTGACGACGGCCGGCTACGGCGACATCCCCGCAGTGGACGCGGCATGCACCGCCGACGGGGATCGAGCCTCGGTCTTCGTCGTGAACAGATCGGCGACTGAGGGTGCGCGCTTCGAGCTGGTGCTCAGCGCGTTCGGAGGCCGGGTGGTGGGGGCCAGCGTCCTGTCCGACGCGGACGTCTATGCCGTGAACACCGAGGCCGACCCGCTTCGGGTCACCCTCCAGGAGCTGGCGCCGGTCGAGACCGCCGACGGTGTCGCGGTCTTCGAGCTGCCGGCGGCGTCGTGGGCGGCGATCGAGATCGAGCGCTCCCCCGCCTGAACGGGATGCCGCACGACGCTCACGCGTCGTGCGGCATCTGGTCGTCCGCTAGCTGTCTGATCCGGGGCGCGAAGGCGGTGATCGGACCCTCCCCTGCGTGCCGTCGGACTCTTCCGTGGCGGCATGCCTGCCCGCGAGCCGGCTCGCCCACCGGCTTCGGCCGTGTCCGACGGGCGGGTTCACGCCCGCAGCGGTGACTCGGGCGGGCGAGTCGTCCGCGGCCGAGCCGCCAGGGGCCGGGTCGGCCGGGTCGGCCATCGAGGCGACGATCCGGCGGAACTCGGCTTCGACCCAGCTCCGGTCGTCGAGCAGGACCTCGAGCAGGTCCTCGTCGACCTCAACACTCATCGACATGGCGCGTCCTCAGATCATGACTGCAGGATCTTGGTGTCGGCCCCCTCCTGCTTGTCGCGGCTGAGGATGTTGATCTTCCGCGGCTTGGCCTTCTCGGCGACCGGAATGCGCAGGCTGAGCACGCCTGCGGTGTAGTCCGCTTCGACGCGCTCCGTGTCCAGCGCGTCACCGAGGACGAGCTGGCGGCTGAACAGACCCCAGGGGCGCTCGGTGGCGACGGCGTTCGCGGCGTCGGGCATGCGACTGACCCGCTCGGCTCGGATGGTCAGGATGTTGCGCTCCACATCGATGTCGAGCCTGTCGGGATCGATGCCCGGAAGGTCGAGCTCGACGACGAAGTCGTCGCCGTCGCGCCAGGCGTCGAGGGGCATGCTCGTCGGTCGTGCCAGTGTGCCGAAGACCTGCTGAGTGAGCCGGTCGAGGTCGCGGAACGGGTCGTGCTGCATCAGCATTTCTGGAACTCCTCCATTTCACTTGAGAGTCTCAATCGACCTGATCTGTGTCGATTGACATAGATTTTATAACTCCACTGCGGCAGACTTCGCCAGGGGATCCCGCAATTTTCTCGGAGGACGGATGACACAGCGCAACGAGGACGACAAGGGCGTCTACGGCATCGCCGTCGCAGCCGAGATGGCCGGCATCGGCGAGCAGGCCCTGCGGCTCTACGAGCGCCGGGGACTGCTGACTCCGGACCGCACAGCCGGTGGCACGCGACGCTACAGCGTCGACGACGTGACGATCCTGCGTCGAGTGGCGCAGCTGCTCGGCGAGGGCCTCAACCTGGCAGGCGCGCGACGGGTCCTCGAGCTGGAGGAGGACAACCGCCGGCTCGAGGCGAAGATCACCCGGCTGATGCGCCGCGAGGTCCGGGGGCCCGATAGGAGCTGACGTCGCAGGTGTGCACGGCATCCGCGTCCATCACCGTCCGCAGGTTGTAGGCCGCGCAGTCCTGGAAGGTTGCGATGCTGATCGCCTTCTGCGATCGACGCAGCACCCCCTTCGACGGCCCGTCGGAGCCGATGCCGGCACGGTGGACCATCCACTCGATGTCGGCGGCGTCCTCGGTCAGATACCGCATGACCGCCTCGTTGTCCCGGTGCTGACCGTCGTAGCCGCGAGCGACCGTCGATCGGACCAGCCGCAGCACCGGAGACAGCGCCCGGTCGGGCGGCGCGCTCAGTCCGCCCGCCTGATAGAGGAACCGCGAGACACCCTGCCTGCGCATCGCAGGGACCAGTTGGCGGACGAACCCGTCGTTGATCCTGCGCTCCCGCTGCGCTTCCGCATCGCCCAGCATCGACACGACGAAGTCCACTCCGCCGAGGAGCGCATCCAGGTCGGGGTGCTCGGTGATGGAGCCCCTGATCACCTCGAGGTCGGCATGCGCGAACGCGAACTTGTCGGGATTGCGGGCGAGGGCTCGCACGCGATGTCCCTGCCCGAGAGCCTGCCGCACGAAGTGCTGGCCGGTCTGTCCGGTGCCGCCGAACACCAGGAACGTCTTCTGTGGCGCTCCATCGGGTGCAGCCATGATCTCGTCCTGTCCACACGGAGGTCCGGGAAATCGCGGCGGCTCCACGGCGGTTCCGCTCCGCACTCACGCTAGGCGCTATTCGCACGGGATCCGGCTGCCTCGGGGAGTTGGATACCCTCGAAGCGAAGGACTGTCGGGGATCAAGCGCCTCGACGTCGGAGAGAACGGCTCACGAGACTCGCGCAGCAGCGAGCGGGCACGCTCACGTGAGACGGATCGCGTGCGGGCGCCGACTGGGTCGAAAGACGAAAGAGACCACGTGTCGGACATCAACCCTCGGGGACCCGAGGCAGAGCACGCCCCCCAGTCGACGACCGCGAGCGGGAGGGCTGCGTCGGTGCGCGACTCCCCCTCGGCCGAGATCTCGCGATCCTGGCTGCTCGTCGCCGCCACCCGCCCCGAGACCTTCGACAGCGCCGCCTCATCGCGGGCGGATCAGATCATCCTCGACATCGAAGACGCCGTCGATCCCCGCCTCAAGCAGGCCGCTCGCGACGACGTCGTCAACTGGTTGAACGGCGGCGGCCAGGGCTGGGTGCGGATCAATGACCGTGCCAGCGACTTCTGGTCCGACGACGTCGATGCCCTCGTCGGCCTGCCCGGTCTGCAGGGCGTCATGCTCGCCAAGACCGAGGAACCCGCTCACGTCACCGAGACCTTCGACCGGCTCCGGGGCGCGAAGCCCGTCATCGCCCTCGTCGAGTCCGCGCTCGGCATCGAGGACGCGGCGCACATCGCCCGCGCTCGCGGCGCGTACCGGCTGGCCTTCGGCAGCGGCGACTACCGCCGCGACACCGGCGCGAGTGCCGACGACATGGCCATGGCCTATCCGCGCTCCCGCCTCGTGATTGCCAGCCGCGTCGGCAACCTGCCCGGCCCCATCGACGGCCCCACCGTGGGCACCAGCCACCCCGTGCTGCGCGAGCAGGGCGGGATCGCAGTCGCCCTCGGCATGACGGGCAAGCTCTGCCTCGATGTCGACCAGCTGCCGATCATCAACGAGGTCATCTCGCCGACCCGCTCCGATGTGGCGTGGGCACGCGACTTCCTCGACGACTTCGAGGCGCGCGGCCGGATCATCCGCGACGGCTCCGACCTGCCCCGGCTCGGACGTGCGCAGAAGATCGACAAGCTGGCCCGGGCGTTCGGGGTCGAGCCCGCCTGATCCACGGCTGACGCCTGCCGCCCCCGCCCCGGCACTCGATCGAGATGCCACTTTCCGTCCCTACGACCGCCGTATAGGGACGGAAAGTGGCATCTCGATTCATTTGCGGCGGTGCTCTGGTGCGGAGCTATTCGTAGGCGTATATTCGTGCACGAGTGAGAGGAGCCGAGGTGCCGGATCGCCCCGTATCGAACCTGCTCGGTCTCGCGGTGCTCGGCGTGCTCGCGCAGCGCCCGATGCATCGCTACGAGATCGCGACAACCATCCGCGAGCAGGGCAAGGACGACGACATGCCCATCAAGTGGGGCTCGCTCTACACGGTCGTCAGCTCGCTCGAGCGTCACGGCTTCGTCGAAGCGACGGGCGTGGACCGGGATGGCGCCCGCCCGGAGCGCACCACCTACCGGATCACTCCTTCAGGGCTGCGGGAGATGGCGGATTGGACGAGGGAGCTGCTCGCCGGACCCGACACCGACCGATCCCGCTTCGCTATAGGGCTGTCGATGCTCGGAGCGATAGGCCCCGACGAGGCCCAGACCCTGCTGCGCCTGCGGGCCGATCGGGTGCGATCCCGACTAGCCCAGCTGGAGCGCGACCTCGCGGGATGGTCTGAGACCGTGCCTCGGCTGTTCCTGCTCGAGGACGACTACACACTCGCCGTCATGCGCGCCGAGGTCGCCTGGCTGCAGGGCATCACGGCCGACTTCGAGGCGGGCGTGTTCCCAGGAGTCGCCGAGTGGCGCACCCATCACGAGTCGACGACGCCCATCGCTGAGGAGGCACTCGACGGCGACCACTGACGACGTCGGCTGAGACCTCCAGCCGCAGACATGCGTCTGAGTGGGAACGGCCCCGGGGGCGCGGCAACGCCGCCCGGGACCCCACTCGAACGAAGCCCCGGAGGGCTGATCCCGTTGCGAGGTGGCAACCGAACGCTAGTCGGGATCTCCTTCCGGTCCAAACATCGACGTCGAACATCGACAGTCGGACATCGACCGTCCCGCGGCACCGCCGTGGGATCGAAGGAGAACCATGCCCAGCATCAGCTCAGCCCTCGTGATCGGCGGCGGCATCGCCGGCCCCGTCACCGCGACCGCCCTCCGTCTCGCCGGCGTCGACGCCCACGTCGTCGAGGCCTATCCCGACGCCGACAGCGGGGCAGGCGGCAGCCTCGCCCTCGCCGCCAACGGCCAGACCGCCCTCGATGTGCTCGGCCTCGGCGACGCGGTCCGCGCGATCGGCATCCCGATCGCGCATTCGCGGATGACCGTTGGCACCAAGGATCTCGGCGCCCTGCCCTCGATCGCGGGTGTCGAGCCGATGCGCATGGTCCGCCGCGGGCAGCTCCAGCGGGTGCTCCACGACGGCGCCGTGCGCGCCGGTGCGACCTACTCCTACGGCCGACGACTTGTCCGCGTCGAAGGGGCCGCAAGCGGCGTCACCGCCATCTTCGACGACGGCGGGACCGAGAGCGCGGACGTGATCATCGGCGCCGATGGAGCCCGCTCCACCATCCGCAGCATCATCGATCCCGCTGCGCCGGGCCCGCACTACACCGGCCTGCTCAGCTTCGAGGGTCGCGCGGACGCCGGCCTTTCGGGTGCCCGCGTGCCCGGTGCTGAGGCCGACTTCGACGGGATGACCTTCGCCTTCGGGTCGCGGGCCTACTACCTCTACTGGCCGGAGCCCGACGACACGATCGTGTGGGGCGCGAATCTCCCCTCGAAGGCCTACCTCTCGCTGACCGACGCCCGGAAGACGCCGAATGAGGAGTGGCTGCGGATCCTACGCGCCACATACGCCGGCGATCGGCCGGGAGAACGGCTCGTCGAGTCCACGACCGTCGAGGGTCTGGATGCGACCGGCGCAATCCACATCATGCCGAGCGTGCCGAACTGGCATCGCGATCGGCTCGTGCTCGTCGGGGACGCGGTCCACGCGCCCTCCAACAGCACGGGACAGGGCGCGTCCCTCGCCATCGAGAGCGCGATCGAGCTGGCCCGTGCGCTGCGCGACGCACCGGATCCGACGAGCGCCTTCGCGGCGTATGAGCGAGCACGCCGTCCTCGAGTGGAAGCGATCACGCGACGCGGCGCCCGGGTCAACTCCACGAAGAATCCCGGGCCGATGGCCCAGCGCATGATGGGCGTCGTGATGCCGCTGATGATGCGGTTCATGGACTTCGAGAAGACGATGGGCCCCGAGCAGCGCTTCCGGATCGACTGGGAGCAGCCGTTCCCGCTCGGATCCCGCTGACGAGGCGGTTCAGCCGATGCGGACTGATGACGACGGCGAGGGGAAGATCACGTCGTGCGGGGGTGAATAGCGCAGAGGCGAGGCGAGGCGATGACGATCACGACCGCCGCGACGGCGAGCGCCGTTCCTATGGTCAGAGCCCGCACCATGACAGGCGCCGTCGCCGGTCCGAGCCGGCGACGGATCATGACCAGCAGGCCGAATCCGAGCATGCCGCCCGCGGTGTTCACGATGACGTCGGTGGTGTCGAAGCTGCCGATCGACAGCAGGTGCTGGGTGACTTCGAGGATCAGGCTCGATGCGCTGAGGATGATCGCCGCCGGCCAGACCTTCGAACCGAGCGCCCCGGGAAGGAGCAGACCCAGGTAGGCGCCGAATGGCACGAAGAGCGCAAGATTGACGAGCAGTTCGAGAGGAGTGCTCGCTCCGTCGTCCTCCGTGGACACGAAGGGGACGAGCTTGAGAGGACGGGGCAGTCCAGCAGCCGCTCCGATGTACGGCGGCTCGAGCTTCCAGAGGATGATCCAGGCGAGCAGCAGCAGGTAGGTCACGAAGAGCACGGTCAGCAGCGGACGCGGATCCGCCATTCGGGTGCTCGTGAGCGGCGGACCGGAACGCGGGATGGACACGTCGTCATCGTCGGCCAGCACTGCCCGACCCACAACCGACACGCCACGCCGTTCGGCTCGGGTCATCCTCGCGGTGGACCGATTCCCATCGGAAGTCGTACGGTCAGCCGGCGAATGCCGAGCTCGGCAGATCGCGCTCGCCGTCGACGACGGCCTTCACGATGCGCTCGGCGACGGCGTCCGGCGACAGCCCCGCGCGGAGACGAGGCGCACTGCCCGCGATGGGATGCGTCGACAGCTCGGTCTCGATGTGGCCGGGGCGGGCGTCGAGCAGGCGGACGCCCGCGCGGCGAAGCTCGCGCGACGCCGCGGAGACGAATGCGGCGAGGGCGGCCTTCGAGGCGGAGTACGCCGCCATCCCGGCGGTGGGCGACTCGGCGACGACTCCGCTGAGCGTCACGACGAAGGGCGATCGTCCCTCGGCCGACGAGGCCTTCAGCAGCGCTGAGGCGGCCCGGATCAATCGGATCGGGCCCGCGGCGTTGACCGCGAAGAGCTCGTCGACCGTCTCATCGGACACCTCATCCGCCGCGCCGAACGCGACCACTCCCGCGGTGATCACCAGCCCGTCGAGCCGACCGTGCTCGCGTTCGACGACGCCGACGAGGGACGTCGGCATCGCGCCGTCGCGCAGATCCCATCCGGACGCGCGGCTCGCCGTGATCACCGTCGCGCCCGCGGCAGAGAGAAGGGCCGTGATCCTCGACCCGAGACCGCCGGACGCTCCGACGACCAGGACGACGGCACCACTGAGATCGGTCATGGCGAAAGGCTAGGGCGCTCGACCTGGATGCGGCCCTGAGCGAGGGCGGATGCGATCCTGGTTCGGTTCGAGCGTCGCCCGCCGTCGAGAGGAGCAGCAGTGGCACAGCCGGTCGTCGTGAGTGCCGTCGTGTTCCGCGACGACGAAGGTCGGGTGCTGACCGTCCGCAAGCAGGGCACCTCCTCCTTTATGTTTCCGGGCGGCAAGCCGGAGCCCGGTGAGGATGCGGTCGCCGCCGCGGTCCGCGAATGCCACGAAGAGCTCGGTGCGGTTCTGGATCCCGACGCGCTGGTGCTGGTCGGCGTCTTCGATGCGCGGGCCGCGAATGAGGACGGCCGGATCGTCGCGACCGTGTTCGAGCATCCGCCTGTGCGCGGCGGCTACGCGCCGCACGGCGAGATCGCCGAGCTCGCCTGGTCCCGACTCGACGACCGCACCGTCGCTCCCCTGCTGCGCGACCATGTGTTCCCCGCGCTCGAGCTTCAGGGCTCGACAAGTCTTTCCGTTACGACCGAATCGGCTGGCGACCGACGTCCGGATACATTGCTGGAGTGAGTGTCAATCCGCCGTTCCGCGCCGACATCGTCGGCAGCTTCCTCCGCACCCCCGCCCTCAAGCAGGCCCGGGCTCAGCACGAGTCCGGGGTCCTCGATGCCGACGGGCTCCGGGCGGTGGAGGACGCGGAGATCGCCCTGGTCGTCGCGAAGCAGGCCGATGCCGGGCTTCAGCTCGCGACCGACGGCGAGTTCCGGCGCTCGTGGTGGCATTTCGACTTCTTCGACGGGCTCGACGGAGTGTCCGTCGTCGATCAGGATCACGGCATCCAGTTCACCGGAGTCGAGACCCGCAAGCGCGGTCTCCGCGTCGACGGGTCCATCGGGTTCCCCTCGGATCACCCGATGCTCGAGCACTACCGCTTCCTGGCCCGGACCACCTCGGTGCAGCCGAAGATCAGCATCCCGGCCCCGACCGTGCTGCATTTCCGACTCGAGAGCGGCGCCGTCGACCACAGCGTCTACGACGATGCCGAGGACACCTTCGCCGATCTGGCCCGCACCTACCGCGAGGCGATCGCCGCCTTCTATGCCGAGGGCGCCCGCTACCTGCAGTTCGATGACACGGCCTGGGCGTACCTGTGCTCCGAGGCCGAGCTCGCGAAGGCGCGGCAGCGCGGCATCCGGACGGACGGCTTGGCGGAGCGCTACGCGGCGCTGCTCAACGACTGTTTGGCGGAGAAGCCCGATGATCTCGTCGTCACCACGCATGTCTGTCGCGGCAACTTCCGGTCCACCTGGATCTCCTCCGGCGGCTACGAGCCGGTGGCCGAGCAGCTGCTCGATGTCGTGGATTACGACGGCTACTTCCTCGAGTACGACAGCGAGCGGGCGGGCACGTTCGAGCCGCTTCGCTTCCTGCCCGAAGGCGACAAGGTCGTGGTGCTGGGACTCATCACCACGAAGAGCGGCGAGCTCGAAGACACCGACCTCGTCGCCAAGCGCATCGACGAGGCCGCCACGATCGTTCCGCTCGACCAGCTGGCCCTGAGCCCGCAGTGCGGCTTCGCCTCGACCGAGGACGGCAACGATCTCAGCGACGAGCAGCAGTGGGCGAAGATCCGCGAGGTCGTCGACGTCGCGGCCAAGGTCTGGGGCTGATCGGAGCCCCCTTCACCCGACGGACCCGAGGGCATCAGCCCCGCCGGTGTCAGTTGTTGGGTGGTGGAGTGCCGCCGCGTCGGAACGGCAGCGGTCCTGAGAGGTCGCTCGGGTTCCACCACGCCTCGAGAGGGTCGACGACTTTGGGCGGTGGTTTCGGGGTCGGGTTCTGATCGGGGAGCTCGACCGGATTGTCGGGGTGAGTCACGTCGACCCGGCCGGACGGGCTGGTCCAGGTGACCAAACCCTCGGCGTCGAGGATGCTGTTCCATCCGCCGAGATGGCGAAGTCGGTGATGCTTCCGACACAGCGCGATGAGGTTGTCGGCCGCCGTGTATCCGGAATCGGCATAGTCGTCCACGTGGTCGAGGTCCAGGCCGACCGCGGTGCGGTTGCAGCCCGGGAAACGGCATGTCCCGTCGCGAAGGGTGACCAGGCGCCGCACTGACTCCGGGATGTGCCGTGCGGTGGTGTCGATATCGACCACCTTGCCGGTGGTCGGGCTGATCAGCACCCGATAGAAGCCCGATGCCAGCTCGATCAGCTTCCGTGCGGTCTCGGCATCGATGGGCCCCTGGCCTTGCAGCTCCGCAGGTGCGTCGCCGCCGACGGCCGTCGCCGCGGGGGCGGTGAGGAAGACCACAGGGCGGATGTTGCGCATGCCGGAGTCGTCGTTCAGGATCAGATCGACCAGGACATCGGCGCGCAGCTGTGAGGCGGTGCGGCCGTCCTCTCCGCCGGCGTTCTTGATGGAGCGGACGCAGGCATCGAGCTTCGCGTCGATCGCGACAGTGTCCTCCCCGGACAGCGAGGCCCAGAGCTCACCCATCCCATCCTGGTTCGGGGCGATTCGGACCTGCCGGTCGAGCAGCGCATCCTTGTGGCGCTCGATGGCGTCCTCAGGCTGCAGGCGCTCACGGAGCTTGACGAGGGCGGGCTTGAGCTTCGTCGGTGTCATCCGCAGCGCGAGATCGATCGCCTCGCGCTCGAATCGCTCCGCGAGCTCGACGAACAGGTCGAGCCCCGCGTCGGCGATGACTTCCGCATGACCGAGCGTCATGAGGCCGTTCTCTACCGCAGCCAACGTCAAATGCCGCTCGCTGGTGAGGATCTTCGACCGCTCGATCAGATTCAGAGCGGCCCGCTCGGTGATCCCCAGGGTGAGGGCGACTTCTGTCATGAAGACGCGGTCCTGGATGCTCTCCTGAATCGGATTAGGAGCTTGCCGCGCGTAGGTGGCGGCCTCGGCGGCGATCCATTTGATCTGCCTCACCTGGGCACCTTGGATGTCACTGCGGTACCCGGCGATGCCCTCAAGGAACTGCTGCCGACGACGGCGCGGAGCCACCTCGACCTGCTCGACCGGCTCGCCCGCGTAGGGTTCCGGGTTCGCCTCGAGCCAGGCGAGCACCTCGTGATTGGACATCGATGGGGTCTGAATGAAGTCCTCTGCGAGCTCGTCGAGGTGTGCGATGTCCTCCGCCGTGCGCACCTCGTCCATACCTGCACTCAACCACCACCCACCGACATTGGAAGGGTGTTTCCGACCTGATCCGGACCGAGTTTCAACCATTGGTTGAAGCGAGTTTCGGGGTCCCTCGCGTGGGCTTCGACACGGGCGCTGAGCGCCCGGCTCAGCCACCGGATGCAGGGCTTCGACACGGGCGTGCAGCGCCCGGCTCAGCCACCGGAAACTCGAGTGGCCCGGTGGCTGAGCCGGCCGGAGGCCGTGTCGAAGCCCGCCCGCGAAGGTCCAGCGCAGTGGACGGTTTCGGTGGGAGCGATTCGCTGTCACCATGAGCCGTGTTCGCCGTCACTCCCCCACTCCGTGTGCTCGGCTCGATCGCGTCCTGGCTGCTCTTCTCGCTCGCCTTCACCCTGCTGTTCCAGGTCTCCCTCGCCGTCCTCGCCATCGGCGGCTCATGCGCCAGCGGCGGCCCCTACGAGATCGAGGTGCAGTGCCCAGCCGGGGTCGAGCTCTTCGCGCCGCTGAGCATCTTCGCCGGTCTGGCGGCCGTCGCGATCGGCCTCTTCCTCGCCCGTGGGTTCGGATCCGCTTTAGAACTGCTCAGCTGGCCGATCCTCTTCGTGGGGCTCGGACTCGCCTTCCTGTTCGCCGGAGCGCAGGGCGCGGGCGGCGGTGCGTACCTGATCGCCGGGCTGTTCATCCTGATGGGCGTCGTCCCTCTCATCTGGGCGATCCGGGTGAGCGCACTGCGCTTCCTCCTCGGCTCGAGATCGGCAGCGGGCGTCGACTTCGCCGCTCCGAGGAATGGCCGCGCGTCGCCGTTCTCGTCGGCTGCGTGGACTTCGTCGGACCCTCGCACTCCTCGTGCGGCGGATTGGCTGGCGAGCCTGTCGATCTCCGTCCTGTCGTCAGCAATCGGTGCGCTGCTCGCGCTGGCCTGGTTCGGCGCGGTGGCCCACGCCCGCACCTGAACGCACAGCGGTCGACTCGACGACGTGACCGTGCGGACACACCCACATCCAGTGGACCTCGCCGACCCACGCGTCGCGAACCGCGCGCGCCAGCAGCATGGGCTCGTCGTGCTCGGGGCATCGCTCTGCGGTCACAGCGCCACCCTGGTTGGGACCCCCGACATCCGCGTCCCGACACTGCGTCCTCACATCGCCGTTCGCCGGCCCTAGGACTCCCCGGGTCCGGACGGCGTGGGCATGAGATGGACGCTGTGCCCAGCGTCGAGGGCCTCTTCGCGGCCGCCGATGCAGAGCACGGCATCGATCCCGCCCGGCAGCACCGTCTCGACCTCCACCTCGCCGCCGCGCCGGGTCCAGCTGACCTCGACAGGGCCGAAGGGCGTGCCGAGCTTCGCGCGCACCCAGTCGAGATGGGGATCGAGGTCCGGTTCGACGCGGAGGGCGCGGTAGCCGGGCGCCGTGGACCTGATGCCCGCTATGCGGCCGAAGAGCCAGTCGTCCACGCAGCCGAAGGCGTAGTGGTTGAGCGAGACCTCCCGGACGGATCCGTCCGGCGCGATCGCATCCCATGACTCCCAGATGGTGGTGGCGCCGTGATCCACCTCGTACAGCCATGACGGCATCTCGGTCTGCCACAGCACCCGCCGAGCCAGCTCGGTGTGGCCGGTCGCATCCAGCACGTTCAGCAGGTGCGGAACGGAGAGGAAGCCGGTGTCCAGGCGATCACCGTTGTCCGCGACGAGTGCCGCGAGCCGGTCGGCTGCACGAGAGCGCAGCGCCTCCGGGACGAGGTCGAAGGCGAGCGCGATGGCGTAGACGCCCTGCAGCTGGACGGGCAGCTCACCGTCGTCTGACACGTATTCGGCGATGAAGGCCGCACGCACGGAGGCCGCATGTGCGGCGAGCGCCTCAGCCTGCTCGGGCAGGTCGAGGATCGCCGCGATCCGCGCCGCGAGCCCAAGGGAATGCGCCTGGAACATCGGCGCGATCAGCTCTTTGGTCAACTCGGGCGCGATGCCGATCGCCTCGTGCAGCGGCCTGCCCGCGAGAGTGGACGGGGTGAGCCAGTCGCCGAAGTGGTCCCCTGTGTTGTAGAGCAGGGCCTGCGCGGCGGCGCGCTCGGACGAGAGCTCGACCCCGTCCAGCGCGTTCGGCAGCTCCATGGCGGCCGTCCGGGTCTGATACTCGATCCAGCGCAGCATCGCGCCGAGGTTCTCCGCGAGGACGCGCCGATCGCCGGTGCGCTCGTAGAGGGTCCACGGCACGAGCACGATGGCGTCGCTCCACCCCGCCGCGACCGTGATGGCGCCGATGCCGCGCGCTGCCGCCTGCGACTCGATGTCGTGCGGCGACCTCGGAGAGTAGATCGGCACTCCCCCGTCGGCGAGCTGGTCCGCACGCAGATTGGCGAGCCAGCGGGAGAGGAACGGCACCACCTGCGCGTTGTTGGCCGCGGCAGCCGCGAACACCTGGGCGTCCCCCGTCCAGCCGGCCCGCTCGCGCTGCGGGCAGTCGGTCGGCACGGACAGGAAGTTGGCGCGCTGACTCCACAGCACGTTCTGGTGCAGCTGATCGAGGCGCGGATCGGAGCACTCGAAGGATCCGGTCTGTTCGAGATCGCTCGAGAGGACGACGGCAACGACATCGGCGGTGGCGGGGGCGGCGTCGAGTCCGGTGATCCTGGCGTAGCGGAAACCGTGGAAGGCGAAGGTCGGCTCGTAGGCCTCCTCCTGGTCGCCGGCCGCTCGGTAGACGTCGATCTGCTCCTTGTTGATGCCGGAGATGTTCGCGAACCACGCGCCGTCGGCGGTGAGGGTCTCGGTGTGCTGGATCCTCACCTCCTGACCGGCTCGCAGGCCGCGAAGCGTCAGCCGCAGCCGTCCGGCGACGACCTGGCCGAAGTCGACGATCCAGCCCGCGGCAGGATCGCCGCTCACGCTCACGGCGGCCAGCTCACCCACCCGCCGGATGGGCTCGCCCGCGAACGGGACGAGGGTGGATCGGTCTTCGCCGCTCAGCTCGACGGCGGTCCACTCGCCGTCGTCGAAGCCGGGCGTGTCCCAGCCGATCCGCTGTGCACCGGCATCGAAGAGCTCTCCGATGAACAGATCCGCGTAGCGCCACGGCCCCGGCGCGCTTCGCACGTCGCCGTCCGAGTCGACGGTCTCGACGCGCCCGTCCGAGAAGTGCAGCTGCAGCTGCCAGATGGCGCTGGTCCGATCGCCCCACTGGGCACTAGACCCGCTGAGCCCGATGCGGCCCGCCCACCATCCGTCCGCAAGGGCGATGCCGAGCACGTTCTCCCCCGCGACGAGCTGATCGGTCACGTCGTAGCACTGCACCGAGACCCGGTGCGCGTAGCTGTCGAAGCCGGGCGCGAGCACCTCATCGCCGACTGCCCGGCCGTTCAGCTGCGCCGTGTAGACGCCGTGCGCTGTGGCGGAGAGCCGGGCGCGCACGACTTCCCCGTCGATATCGAAGCTCTGCCGCAGCAGCTGGACGGGCCGCAGCCGATCCTCGATCGGCGCCTCTGGGCGCTTGCCGACGATCCAGTCGAACAGCGTCCAGCGCTCGACGGCGGTGGCCTGCTGAACGGGACGGATCCACTCGGCGGTCCAGTCGTCGGCACCCAGCGCCGTCTCGAAGCGGCCGTCGGTCCACGCTCCGGGGTTCGCCTCGCCCTCCGACCAGGCGCGGACCCTCCAGTCGACCACGGCGTCCGACGGAAGCGCGGGGCCGGCGTATCCGACCTGCGGGATGTCAGGACGGACGCGGCCGCTCGTCCACAGCGTCTGATCGCCGACGCGCACGTCGACCTCGGCCGCGTTCTGCCGGATCGCACCGGTGGTCCAGGAGAACCGGGGGTGCGCGGCACCCACCCCGATCGGCGACGCGAGGTATTCCACCCGCAGGTCCTGACACACGATCTCGCTCACGCCGAGCCTTCCGCTGGATCTCCGAGCTGGATCAGACCGACTGCGACGCGGCGCGCACGAGCCGCGCGTACTCGGCGGCACTCGGCTTCGGGGTGCGCTCGAAGCTCTCCCGATCGACCGAGTGCAGGCCGAGGAAGCTGCCGAAGCCCGCGATCCACTCGAAGTTGTCCATCAGCGTCCAGTGGATGTAGCCGACCACGGGGACTCCGTCATCCATCGCCTCCTGCAGGCTCTGCAGAGCAGGCTCGAGCACACCGAGGCGCACGGAGTCGTCGGCCGTGCCCACGCCGTGCTCGGTCACGAACACTGGCACCTGGGCGACCTCGTAGGCGTAGCGGACCGCGCCGCCGAGCGAGTCGGGCTCGACCGCGCTGCCCATCTCGTTGAGCACGCTGCCCTCGGCGACGGGCATCAGCCCGTCTGCGTCGTAGTGCAGGCGCTCGTAGTTCTGCACCCCGACGAAGTCGTCGTCCCGCGCGAGCTTGAGCCAGTGCCCGTAGCACTCGGCGCGCTTGCGATCGCGGACGGTGGGTTCACCGTGCGCGACGTCGTCGATGATGGCGATCGAGAGCCCGACCGGCAGATCGGAGCGGCGCGCCTTGATGGCCGCCTTGCCGGCGAGGTGGGCGCGGGTCAGCCCCTCCTCCATCGCGTCGTAGTCCTCGGGCTGGACCACGTTGCTCGAGCGGTAGCGCTCGACGCCCGCCTTCGTCGAGGCGGCGGCCAGGGTCTCGCGCGTGAGCTGGTTGACGAACTCCGGCACGATCCACGACAGCAGGCGGGGCAGGTTCGGCTCGTTCAGAGTGACCGCATAGGCGATCCGATCGCCGAAGCGCTGCATGAGGGCATCCGCGTAGTCGGCGAACCGATCGGCCGCATTCGCCGCCAGCATGCCGCCGCGCGCCGCGAACCAGTGCGGCGCGGTGAAGTGGTTGAACGTCACGATAGGAGCGAGCCCGCGCGCGAGCGCGCCATCGACGATGGCCTCGTAGTGGTCGAGCGCCGCGGAGTCGTAGCTGCCCTGCTCCGGCTCGACCCGGGCCCATTCCACCGAGAAGCGATCGGCATCGAGCCCCATGCCCGCGATGAGGTCCAGGTCGGACTCCCAGAGTTCGTAGCCGTTCGCGGCGCGGCCGGACGGCTCGCGGAAGATCGTCGGCGTCACGTGCTCGAGGTACCAGGTGTCGCTGTTCGAGTTGTCGCCCTCGTTCTGATGTCCGGCGGTGGCGACGCCCCAGACGAAGTCGGCGGGGAAGGGTCGGATGGGCATGATGCTCCTCAGGGAGACGGTCGAGCTGAACGGAACGAAGTCGGAGCGGGGATTCAGGCGACGCTGAGGGCCGCGATGAATCGCCGGATGGTGTCCGTGGCCGCGGCATCGCCGATCTCGTTGAGGTAGCCGTGCAGCGCACCGCGCTCTGCGCTGATCGACACATCGACGCCGGCGAGGGCCAGCTCCGCGGCGAAGGCCTCCGCCGAGGCGCGCAGACGATCCCGCTCCGCCGTGACGATCGTCATCGGGGCGAGGCCGCGCTGATCGTGCCCGGCGGGGAAGGCGGCCGGGTCGTCGAGCACCGCCTCGTCGCCCACGTAGTTGAGGTTGAAGCTCCGCACGTCCTCCGGTGGGAAGGTCATCATCGCCGGCAGACCCTCGAGCAGCGCGATCAGCTCGGGTGAGGCGTCGGGCAGGACCTTGTGCAGCACCGGGTAGGCCATCAGAACCGCGACGGGCTGATGGGCTGCACGGTCGCGCAGGCGCACGGCCGCTCCGCCCGCGAGGTTGCCGCCGGCGGACGCGCCGCCGATGGCGATCCGCTCGGGATCGGCGCCGAGGGCCGCCGCATTCTCGACGGCCCAGTCGAAGGCGGCGACGACCTGCAGCGAGGCGACGGGGAACCGCGCCCGCGGACCGGCCGCCTCCATCTCGGCGCGGATCTGCTCCGGAGACGGCATGCCCTCCGGCACGCCATCGGCTCCGAAGTCGGCCGCGAAGTCGGGCATCGCGTCGAGCGGCGCCAGGGTGTAGTCCACGGCGACGACCGAGACGCCCTGGCTCGCGAGCATGCGCGCGACGGCATCCGACTCGGGCATCTCGATGCTGCCCATCATGAACGCGCCGCCGTGCATCCAGACGACGGCCGCCCCGGTGGGCGAGGCCGCCGGGTAGACGCGCACGCGGAACGGGTGCTCAGCCGCTTCGAGGGCGACGTCGTAGATCTCTGCTTCAGCCAATTCGGGCCTCCTGGGGTCGGATGGATGGATCCCACGCTGCGGATCGTTCGCGTTCGCGCTCGATCTCGATGCGGCGTGGAGCGTGCGCGGCGGCGGTCGCCTGCACTTCGTGGAAGTGATCGAGCTTCTCGGCGATCGAGAGCACGGACTGCGCCAGTCCTGCCTCATCGAAGCGCGGGACGGGTCGGCCGTCCACCAGCTCGAGCGCGCCGACGGCGCCGCAGCTGGCGCATTCGATGCCATCCGGGCGCAGCACGATGACGGAGAGGTGGCAGAGCGGGCAGGCGCCGGGGTCGCCGACGTAGCGGGCGTCCTCCCAGGTGCGACCGGCCTGCTCTCCTACCGCCGCGCCGAGCCGATGCGCGCGCTCGAGGGCGGGGACGTCGAGCACGATGGACGCGGGGCTGCCCGCCCCGGCGAACTCGACCTGATCGACGACCGCGATCTGCGCGGAGGCGGTGAGGGTGTGCAGGAGCGGAAGCGCGAGCGTCTTCCAGCGCGGTGGGATGGACCCGCCCACGGCGATGAACCCGGCGACCCGTGGGCGCAGCACGCGCTCGTCGATCGCGAAGTCGACGGGGACGGGCGCGCCCTCGCCGCGCATGCGGAGCAGCTCGGACGTGAAGACGACGTCGGCCTGAGGACCGGAGATCTTGTCGCCCAGCAGCCGCAGCCTGCCCGGAACGGTGCGCGAGTAGATGGGGGTCGAGACGATGAGCGCGTCGCTGTCCATGAGTCGGTCCCAGAACCACTGCGCGTCATCCGGTCCGGCGTTCGGCCCGACGGAGAGCTCGAGGTCGTCGATCCGGACGAGCTCGACCGACGCACCGGACTCGACGGCGCCCGCGAGCGCCGCCTTGAGGGCGATCTCGGCACTGCCGCCGGGGTTGCCCGCCGACAGGCCCAGGACGCGGCGCGGACCGGCCGCGCTCGGCGAGATCATGCGACGGGTCGCAGGTGCTCCTGCGCCGCCTTGGCTCCCGTGATCCAGCCGACGACCGAGTCGTTGTCCGTCTCGGAGGTCGCGACGTCGGCGACCTTGCGGCCGCGGTTCATCACAACGATCCGGTCGGCCACCTGGAAGCAGAGCGGCAGGTTGTGGGTGACCACGACGACGGCGATGCCGTTCTGCGCCATCCGTCGGATGAGGTCCTCGACCTGCCGGGTCTGCGCGTAGCCGAGAGCCGCGGTGGGCTCGTCGAGCAGCAGGACTCCGTGCTCGCGCGAGGCGACCCGGACGGCGGATCGGGCGATGGCGACCACCTGTCGCTGGCCTCCGGAGAGCATCTCGACGGCCCGCGTGACGGGTGCGGTCGTGACGCCGAGGGCATCGAGCTCGCGGGCGGCCTCGCGCCGCATGGCCCGCTTGTCGAGCACGCCGAGCCAGCCGAGCGGGCCCTTCATCAGCGGTTCGCGGCCGAGGGTGAGATTGGTGGCGATGTCCGCCGCGTCGACGAGGGCGAGGTCCTGGTAGACCATCTGCACTCCCGCGTCGGAAGCCGCCTTGGGGCTCGAGAACTCGGTGGGCGTGCCGCCGATCTCGATGGCTCCGGAGGAGGGTCGATGTGCTCCGGACATGACCTTCAGCAGAGTGGACTTGCCGGCGCCGTTGTCGCCGAGCACGGCCACGACTTCGCCGGGGCGCACCTCGAAGTCGACCGAGTCGAGCGCCTTGACGAACCCGTAGTGCAGATCGATGCCGCTGAGACGCAGCGCCGGAATGGCGGGCGTGCCGATGGATGAAGTAGTCATCTCAGCGCTCCGTTGCAGTGGTCGCGGCCGCGGGCACGGCATCGATGGCGGGCGGCCCCACCGGTTCGGGATCCGCCGAGGCGGACGTCGGGACGAGCCTCTTGGCGACCGCCGAGGACATGACGCGATCGAATGCCAGCGCCGCGACGAGCAGGACGCCGGTGACGATCGTCGCGACGTAGGGCGGGACGCCCTTGATCACCAGGGCGCTGCTGATCGTCGCGATGATGAGCGCGCCGACGAGCACGCGGGGCAGGCTGCCGCGACCTCCCGTCAGCGGCATGCCCGACAGGGCGACCGCGGTGAGGGCGGAGAAGAGCAGCGCGACGCTGGGATTGGGCGAGGCCTGGGTGGTGGTCGCCGTGACGGTCAGCCCTCCGACCGCCGCCACGGTGGCCGACAGGATGAAGCCGATGATGCGGTACTTGTTGGCGCTGACGCCGACGCGGCGGACGGCCTCGGCGTTGGTGCCGACCGCCATGAGCCGGCCGCCGGCACGGGTCTGTGTCAAGAACAGCGTGCCGATCAGGAAGATGATCGCGACGACGATGACCGGTGCCGGTATCCCGAAGTAGGAGATGCTGCCCATGAAGTTGAGCTGGGTGATGCCGTTGATCGGTACGCCGCCGGCCACCACCTGGGCGAGGCCGCCGAGCACGGTCAGCATGCCGATGGTCACGACGAGTGGGTTGAGCCCCCTCTGGACCAGCACGCCGTTGACGGTGCCGATCACGACGCCCGTCGCCAGCGCTGCGGCGATCCCGACGACGGCGGGTGCGCCCGCGGTGAGGACGGTCGCTCCGACGACCGACCCCATCGTCGCCGAACCCGGCACGGAGAGATCGAGAGCCCCGCTCAGCACGCCGAACGCCACTGCGGCCGCGAAGATCGCCGTCAGTGCCGCGGCATTCGCGACGAGCGCCGCATTGGCCAGCGAGAAGAAGTAGGGCGCCGCCCAGATGCTGAATACCAGCACGAGGAAGAGCCAGAGCACGATGATCCCGCGATCCCGCAGGAACACCAGGGCCCGCACGCTGCTGCTCTGGGTGTCGTCGCCGACGGCCCGGGGCGTCACCGTCCTGGCGCTCTGAGAGATCGAGCGTGTCGCCATCTTGATTCCTGTTCTTCGTATGGAGCCTGGACCGCGGTCGGATGATCCTCACGGCCCCGCTGTGCGGGGCCGTGAGGGCAGGTCGACTACTGGGTGACGACGTTCAGCGGAATGGTGAGCTGCGATCCATCGGCGGTGGGATCTGCGGCGAGCTTGTGCAGCTCGGCGAGGTTCTGGCCGAGGTCCGCCTGGAAGTCGAAGGCGACCTCCGAGTAGAGCTCGCCGCTCTTCACGGCGGCCTGCGCCTCGTCGTTGCCACCGGCGCCGAGCACGCAGGTCGCGTCCGCGGCCTTGCCCGCCTGGGTGAAGGCCGCCAGCCCGCCGAGGGTGGACTCGTCGTCGGTGCCCACCATCACGTTGGCATCGGGCGCACCCTGCAGGGCGCTGGATACCGTCTGCTGCGAGGTGAGGCGGTCTCCCGCATCCTGCTCGTTCACGATCTTCGAGTCGGGGGCCCCCTTGGCCAGCGCGTCGCGGAAGGCGGTGTTGATGGCCTCGCTGCTCTGTGCGCCCTGGGGGCTGGTGAGGAAGATGACGTTGCCGACGCCGTCGAGCTTCTCGGTGATGCACTGCGCGGCCAGCTCGCCGAGCTTTCCGCCGTACGCCTCGTTGTCGGCGACCGTGAATGTGATGCCCGCCTGAGGTCCGTCGAAGCCGTAGTCGGCGGGAACACCGGAGGCGATGATGACGATGCCCTTGGCCTGCGCCTGGGTGAGGGCGGATGCGATCGCCTTGCCGTCGGCCGGGATCACCCAGATGGCGTCGACCTGGTCCAGCTGGATCCACTGCTGCAGCTGCTGCAGCTGAGTCGAGGGATCGTTGTTCGCGTCAGCGGTGACGACGGAATCGCCCTGCGAGCCCGCCACAGCGGTGAGAGCGTCGGCGAGCCCCTTGAGGGCTGGTGCCTGGAGCGTGAAGGGCGAGAAGCCGATCTTCAGGCCCTCGGCCGCCGCGCTCGATCCTCCGCCGGCGCCGGCGCCGCTGGTCGAATCGGTGGTGGGTGTTCCGCTGCACGCGGCGAGGGTGACGGCCGCGGTCAGGGCGAGGGCTGCGGCAAGCGGCCGGATGGCCGAACGGGCTGTGGTCTTCATGGCACGGGCACCTTTGCGTCGTGGTCGGCGTCCTCGCCGACTCTCGAGCACGTTTGTAGCACGGTTTGCGCCTAATGAAAAGCGCTTTCAAAGAGTGAAAGTGGTTGGCGTGTCATCAGAGCGGAAGTCGAGGGATGGTCACCCGCCCATCGCGTGGACGGCGACCGCCTCGAACGATCGCACCGCGGGGTTGGCACTCGTCTCGAGGCTGCAGAGCAGGATCCTGCACGGCTCCACGTCGCTGATCGGCACGAACGCGAGGCCGTCCCGTCGGTAGTTCGCGGCGGCCGATTCGGCGGCGATGTTGACTCCCGCTCCCGCGGCGCAGAGCTCGAGGATGCCCTCGATGTCGTCGGCGGTCGGTCCGCGCCGGGGGCTGGATCCGTCGGGGCGGGGGTCGACGACCCACCAGTCCATGACGACCTGATCGCCCGACGACGGCGTGATGAAGGTCTCCCCGGTCGTCTCCAGGATCGAGATCGACTCCCGTCCCGCGAGCGGGTGATCGGCCCGCATCACGAGGACCCGCTGCTCGACGGCCACCGTCGCGACGCGGATGCCCTGCGCATCCGGCAGCGGAGCGGGGGCGAAGGCCACATCGATGAGCCCGGCACGCAGCGCGGGCAGCGCCTCGAAGAACCCGAGCCGGCGCATCTCGAGCCGCAGCTGCGGCATCTGATGGATGGCCGCGGTCAGGGCGCTGGTCGTGAGCTCGCCGGCTCCGGCCGCGACGACGCCGACGCGCAGCTGCAGCTCGTCATCGGGGCGACGGGATCGGGCCCAGTCGATCACCGCCTGATGCGCCTGACGGGTCCCCCGAGCCAGAGGCAGCAGCTCGCGTCCGGCGGCGGTGAGCTCGACCTTGCGAGGCGTCCGATCGAAGAGCACGACGCCGAGCAGCGTTTCGAGCCGGGAGATCTGCTGACTGAGCGACGGCGAGGAGATCCGGAGCTTCCGCGCCGCGTTGCCGTAGTGCAGCTCGTCGGCCAGGACGCAGAAGTAGTTCAACATCGAGAGGGGCACATCCATGCAGGTACGTTAGCCCACGCCTAACGCTCGATAGGAAAGTCGAACTGGCGGAGGCCGTCGATCGTGGCGCACAGTGGCTCCCGACTCGTCACACAAGGAGGTTGACCATGTCCATCGACAGCCCGCACCAGGTCTCGACCGCGGTTCCGATCCAGTCGGCAGACCAGAGCAGCGATCCGTTCGCCGGCATCCTGCCCGGCGCAGCGAAGCCCTACTACCTCGAGAAGGGCGAGGGCGAGAAGTCGGTCGTCTTCGACACGCTGTTCACCATCCTGCTCACGGGCGACGAGACCGACGGCCAGTACGACGTCTTCACCACCGAGGGCGGCGCCGGGGACATCATCCCCGCGCACCTGCACCCGGTCACCCACGAGATCTTCTTCATCCTCGACGGTGCTGTGCACCTCTGGATGGATGACGAGAAGGGCAACAAGACCGACCGCGTGCTGCAGCAGGGCGCCTTCGGCTACGTGCCGATGGGCACCATCCACGCCTTCCGCATCGAGTCCACCGCCAAGGTGCTCGGTGTGAGCTCGGGCGGCTTCGCGCGCTTCTTCCACGACATGGGCACGCCGACCGAGAAGGCCGGCATCCCGCAGCCGAGCGAGTTCTACGCACCCTCGATCCAGCAGATGATGGCGGCCGGGCAGAAGTACGGGACGATCTTCCGCCCCGACTACAAGTTCCTGGATTGACGGTCGCCTCAATGGCTGAGCCGGCGCGGAGCGCCGAGTCGAAGCCCGTTTCGGCGGCTGACTCCCGGTCGCAGGTCCTCCGTGACATCGTCTTCTCGGAGAACCTGGGCTTCCGGCCCCTGACGCTCGACCTGCATTCCCCTTCCGGCTCCGACGTCTCGCTGCCCACGATCGTGTTCGTGCACGGCGGCGGCTGGCGCCTGGGCAGCAGGCGGATGTTCGTGCCCGGACTCGATCCGGCGGAGTCGTTCGGCCGGCTGACCGGCGCGGGATTCGCGGTGGCGGCGATCGACTACCGGCTGAGCGGCGAGAGCAGGTTCCCGGCACCGGTCGATGACGTCGTCGCGGCGGTCGACTGGATCCGCCGTGAGGGCGGCGACCGCGGCCTCGATGCGTCTCGAGTGCTGCTCTGGGGCGAGTCGTCCGGTGCGCACCTTGGGGCGCTCGCCGCCTTCCGGCAGCCGACCTGGGTGCGCGGGGTCGTGGACTGGTATGGGCCGAGCGACCTCACGACGCTCGGCGCACAGCTCTTGCCGGACTCCCCCGGCACGTTCGACGATGACCCGAGCACCCGCGAGGCGGGCCTGCTGGGCGGGGCGGTCGGGTCCCTGCCTGAGCTGGCCCGTGCGGCCAGTCCAGCGCTGCAGGTCCCGACGGACGCTCCTCCGTTCCACATCGCGCACGGCACAGCCGACGCGCTGATGCCGTTCGCGCAGAGTGAGGAGCTCGCCGCAGCGCTGCGGGCAGCTGGCGTGGATGTGGAGTTCACCGCGGTTCCGGGAGCTTCGCACTTCTGGAAGGGCGCCGAGGACACCCCGTCCCTGTTCGACGCCGCGCTGCGATTCGCGACCCGCGTCACTGCCTGAAGGACTGATCGACCTCGCTTCGTTGGTCGAGCAGCGCCGTCTACGGCGCGTATCGAGGCCGTCCATGTTCAAGGGCCTCGATACGGGCGCGGGGCGCCCTACTCGACCAACGAGCAAGCATCCAATGGTCAAGCAGCGACGCCGTCCACGTCCGAGGGCCTCGATACGGGCGCAGGGCGCCCTACTCGACCGACGAAGAAGCGGTCGTTGGTCGAGTAGGCGCGCCAGCGCCGTATCGAGGCCCTCGCGGAGCTACGCCCGGCGGAAGGTCTGGGTGATGGACCCGATGCCCTCGATGGTGCTCACCAGGACGTCGTCCGGATTCAGGAAGCGCGGCGGGTTCATCCGATTGCCGACGCCCTCGGGGGTGCCCGAGAAGATCAGGTCGCCCGGGTAGAGCGTGCATACCGCGGACAGCCGCTCGATCAGCACCGGGACGGAGTAGATCATCTTCGAGGTGCGGGAGCTCTGCATCTGCTGTCCCGAGACGGTGTCCGAGATCGCGAGATCGTCGCGGTCCGGCAGCTCGTCCGGCGTGACCAGCCACGGACCGGTCGGCCCGAAGCCCTCATGCGACTTGGCGAGGCTGAACTGCGGCCGGTCCCCCGCCATCTGCGCGAGGCGCTCCGAGATATCCTGCCCGATGGTGACGCCGGCGACGTGTCGCCAGCCGTCGGCGGCCGGCACATTGCGGGCCTCCTCGCCGATCACGACGACGAGCTCGACCTCCCAGTCGTTGTTGCCCTCGGGCAGCGGAACGACCGCGTTGGGCCCGACGATGCAGGACGGGAACTTCGTGAAGACGACAGGCATCGTGTCGGGCGCCCAGCCGCCCTCGGCGGCGTGAGCGGCGTAGTTCACCCCGATCGCGAAGACCTGGCGCGGGCGCGGAACGGGCGCCTGCAGGTCGGCGGGATCGAACGACTCGCCCTCATCCGCGAGCCCTGAGGCCCAGGCGGAGAATCCCGCCCAGTCCTCGTAGGCGCGCTGAGGGTCGGAGGAGAACCCCCCGTCGCTCGCCCGCTCGACATCGATCGCCCGGTCGCCGCCCGCGCCGACGACGACGACCGCACGGCCCGCCAGATTCGCCAGTCTCATCGGATCCGGCTCACCAGTCGACGCGGGTCGGCGCCGGGCTGCCCCACGCCTCTTCCCACGACACGACGTGGTTCTTGAGGGTGCCGATCCCGGCGATCTCCGCCTCGATCTGGTCGCCCGGCTGCAGGTAGAACTGGAACGGGTCGGGCTGCACGGCGGCGACCCCCGAGATCGTGCCGGTGGTGATGATGTCGCCGGCGCTGTAGATCTGCGGCGAGTGGTACGCCACCAGATGCGGGAACGAGACGCGCGTCTGGTTGGTGTTGCCCTTCTGGCGCACCTCGCCGTTCACGCGCAACTCCATGGCGAGCTCGTGCATGTCGGGCACCTCGTCGGCCGTGACGATCCAGGGGCCGATCGGGCAGAAGGTATCGATGCCCTTGCTGAAGGAGAAGACGCCCGACTCCATCTCCTTGCGCTGGATGTCGCGCGCGGTGATGTCGTTGAAGACGGTGAAGCCGGCGATGTAGTCGTTCGCCTCGTCGGGGCCGAAGAACTTGCCCGACTTGCCGATGATGATCGCCAGCTCGAGCTCGTAGTCGAGCTCCTTCGTGAGGCCCTCGGGGTAGACGATCGCGTCGTCCGGGCCGATGATGGCGTCGATGTTCTGGAAGAACACGATGCCCTTGTGCACGGGGTGCGACCAGTCGACGGCCTCGAGCTCCGTGTGGTGATCGGCGAAGTTGCCCGCCGTGTGGAAGAACTTCTTCGGCGTGATCGGGGCGCGCAGCCGGACATCGCTGTAGGCGAGCCGCTCGCCGGTCTCCGTGACGTTCCCGCCGCGCTCGAAGTACTCGCGGGTGGACGGGACATCGAGCTCGATGACGACGTTCTCCTCGAGCTCGAGGCGGCCGACGCGGCCGTCGTCGAAGGTGATGAGCTTCATTGCTGGGTCCTATCTGTGTTCTGGTGAGGTGTCGAGGGATGGAGGGCGCTCAGGCGCCGACCATGTTGAAGCCGCCGTCGGCCAGCAGGTAGCCGCCGGTCAGGTGCGCCGACTCCTCGGTCGCGAGCCACAGGCAGGTGCCGGCCACGAACTCGGGCGGCGGGATGTGCCCCATGGGCGTCTGGGAGATGAGCGTCTCGCGGCGGCCCGCCTTCCAGTCCGCGCGGTTCAGGAGCTTCTCGGTCTCCATGAAGCCGGGCGCGAAGGTGTTGACCCGCACCTTGGGTGCGAGCACCTTGGCGTAGGACTTGGTGATGCCGACGATGGCGTACTTCGCGGCGGCGTACTGCGGGGCGCGAGGCGATCCGCGCACGATGACGGTGGAGCCGACGTTGATGATGTTGCCGCCGTTCGGCTGCTCGAGCATCCGCTCGCCGAACTCGTGGGTCATCAGCAGGGTGCCCTTGACGTCGATGTCGATGACGGCGTCGAGCGCCTCCTGGGTCAGGTCCCTCCAGGACATCTGGTCACTCGAGACGTCGCCCACGTTGTTGACGAGCACGTCGAGCGTGCCGAACGCGGCCCACACCTCGTCCGCCATCCCCTTGATGGCCTCCCAGGTGCCGATGTCGGCCTGCACGGTGATGGCCTCGCCGCCGATCGCCTCGATCCGGGCGACCGTCGCCTCGGCTCCCGCTTTGGACGAGCGGTAGTGCACGGCGACCTTGGCGCCCTCCTGGGCGGCGCGGAAGGCGATCTCGGCGCCGAAGCCGGTGCCGGCTCCGGTGACGAGCACCGTCTTGCCGGCGAAGCGCGGGTAGATCTGCGGGCTGTATGGCTCGGCCATGATGTTCCTCTTCCGTTCCTTACTTATTGGGCTGCTGCTGAAGCATCGGCCAGCGGCTAGACGAGCGTGCGTCCGCCGTCGATGTAGAGCACGTGACCGGTGATGAACGCGGCGCGTGGCGACGACAGGAAGAGCGCCGCGTCCACCACGTCGGACGGGATGCCGAGTCGGCCGGCGGGCACGAGACGCTCGAGATCCTCGCGGATGCCGGGCTTCGCGAGGTAGGCCTCGGTGAGCGGCGTCTCGATGTAGCCGGGGGCGAGCGTGTTCACGGTGACGCCGGACGAGGCCCACTCGGCGGCCATGACGCGGGCCATCTGATTCATGCCGCCCTTGGACGCGGCGTATGGCGCGTGGTTCTTGTGGGCCAGCAGGCCGGAGACCGAGGAGAGCAGCACGATTCGACCCGACCGCTGCGCGACCATGTGCCGGCCGGCGGCCTGGGCGACCGCGAAGGCCGTGGTCAGGTTGATGTCGAGCACCCGATCCCACTCGTCGTCGGTGAAGTCGAGGATCGGCCTGCGGTCGTTCACGCCGACGCAGTGCAGGACCACGTCGAGGCCGCCGAGACGCTCGATCGCTTCGCCGACCACCGCGGCGCCAGCACCTCGGACTCGGAGGTCCGCCTGGATGGTGGAGAGCCGAGCGCCTGCGTCCCCGCTGTCGCTCTCGGCAGCGATCTCCGCGGCGACCGTGTCGAGCCGGGACTGATCGAGGTCGACGAGCACGACCCGAGCACCGGCATCGAGATAGCCGCGCACCGCGGTGGCGCCTATCCCTCCGGATCCGACGACGAGCACCCGTGCTCCGTCGAGACCCAGCCAGTCGGTGGTGCTCGCATCAGCGCGAGCCTCGCTCGATACTTGCACGACGGCTCCGTCCAGGTTAGGCTTTCACTTGGTGAAAGTAACTTTTACCAAGTGAACTCTATCCCCGATCGCGGCGATAGGTCAACGTCACGGCGACGACGCCGGAAGGAGCGCCATGAGCTCGGAACCCAGTGAGCCCGGGCAGCGCCCGCGCAGCCGCTATCGCATCGAGGCGCTGGCCAAGGGCCTGCAGGTGCTATCCCTCTTCGACGAGACGACGACCGCGCTCCGACTCGGCGACATCGTCGAGCGAACGGGCATCCCGATGCCCACCGCGTTCCGGATCGTCGCCACCCTCGAGGACGACGGCTACATCGACCGCACCTCCGACGGGCTCATCCAGCCCGGTCTCGCCGTGCTCGCCCTCGGTTCCGCCGCCCTGCGCGGATCGAGCCTCACCCAGCTGAGCGAGCAGCCTCTGCGGCGCCTCGCCGAAGCCACCGGCGAGACGGTGAACCTCGGGACCCTCACCGGCGATCGAGTGCTCTACCTGCTGCGCTTCCGCAACGCGGACCTCGTCACGGCCACGATCCAGGTCGGCTCCACGCTTCCGGCGATCTACACCTCGATGGGCAAGCTGCTGCTGGCCTCCCTCGATCCCGCCGACCTCGACGAGCGGATCGCGGACAGCTTCGACGGCTCCGCGGGCCCTAACGCCACGGGGAGCCGGGCAGACCTCGACCGTCGCCTGGCCGTGATCCGACGCGACGGCTACGCCCTGCAGGACGAAGAGCTCGCCGCTGGACTCCGCTCTGTCGCCGTGGGCGTGACGGGAGCCGACGGCAGGGTCGTCGCCGCGATCAACGTCGCCGTGTCATCGGCGCGAGCCAGCACCGAGCGTCTCGTGCAGGAGATCCTGCCCGAGGTGCAGCGGGCCGCTCGATCCATCTCCGACCGACTGCGCGCGCTATGAGCAGGCTTCCGCGACTGAGCCCCGACAGGCTCGACGAGGACCAGCGCGCGCTGTACGCCTCGATCGCCGGCGGTCCACGCGCCGCCGGTCCGCAGCACTTCGCCCTCACCGCCGACGACGGCAGCCTCAACGGCCCGTTCAACGCGATGCTCGTCGCGCCGCGCGTGGGCGCCGCCCTGCAGGCGCTCGGCAGCGAGATCCGCTATGGGACCTCGCTCAGCGCGCGGGTGCGGGAGCTCGCGATCCTCCTCGTCGCCGCGCGCTGGGACAGCGCCTTCGAGCGCTCGTCGCACGAGGCAGTGGGGCGAGCGATCGGCCTCACCGAGCATGAGCTCGACGAGGTCCGGTCGGGAGTCGTCCCCCAGCTCGCCGATCCCGTCGAGGCGGCTGCCGTGCAGCTGGCGCACGCGATGGCGGCAGGCGACGTCGCCGACGACGATTGGAACCGTCTGGCGCCGATCGTCGGCGAGCGGGCGGCCTTCGAGCTCGCCACCCTGGTCGGCTACTACGCGACGCTCGCCCTGCAGCTGCGGGTGTTCCGCGTCTGAGCGCTGCACGGTTGCGCGAGCTGCCCAGTTCTGCCGCTCGGAAGCGCATTCGGGCGGCAGAAGTGGGCAGTTCGACATCCCCGATGCGGGATGCTGAGAGGGTGACCGACGAAGGACGCGGCGACGTCCGCAGCGTGGCGAGCAAGATCTTCGCCATCGCCGACGCATTCGATCGTCCGGGTGCCGATGCGCTGTCGCTGACCACGATCGCGCAGCGCGCCCAGCTGCCCGTGCCGACGGCGCATCGCCTCGTGGGCGAGTGGGTGCGCTGGGGCGGCCTCACCCGCGGCGACGACGGGCTCTACCGCGTCGGACTGCGATTCTGGATGCTCGGCGTCCGGGCGCCGAGCCCCCGCCGGCTGCGCGCGGTCGCGCTCCCCCACCTCGAGGACCTGTACGAGCTGACGCGGGAGAACGTGCACATGGCCGTGCTCGATCAGCAATCCGCGCTGTACATCGAGCGCCTGTCCGGCCATGCGGCGGTGCCGATCGTCTCGGAGGTGGGCAGCCGCCTGCCCCTGCACGCGACGGGCGTCGGCCTCGTGCTGCTCGCGCACGGCGGCGATGAGCTGTTCGCCTCGGTGCTCGCCGCACAGCCCGTGAAGTACCTGCCGGGCACCATGACCGACGAGGGAGCGCTGCGCCGCCGACTCGCGGAGATCCGCGCCACCGGCCACGCCCGGTCGGTCAACGAGATGACCGAGGACTCGTTCTCGGTGGCCGCCCCCGTGCGCGACCATACCGGGGAGGTCGTCGCCGCCATCTCGATCGTCGCCCACGCACGATCCTCGTCGGACGCCCGCCTGCCCCTCGCCGTGCAGATCGCCGGACGGGCGATCTCTCGAGCACTGGGCATGCGCGCGCCGCGCGACTGACGGTGGCCGGCATCGCGCCGCCGACCACCGGCTGAGCTCGACTAGCGCGCCTGGAGCTCCACGAGGAAGACCGACTGGGGTGCGAGGTCGACGTCGAGCTGGATGTCGCCGGCGTCCGACACCTGTGCCTCCGACACCTGTGCCTCATGGGGGCCGTCGACGGCTCCGGTCGTCGAGGTGCGCGTGACGCTCACCGTTCGCCCGGACCAGGGGAGGTTGCGGATGTCGATGCGGGCGGATGACACCCCTGCCGACGCCAGTTCACGCCGTTGCGGCGGCAGGGCGAAGCCGAGCTCGATGCGCTCAGCGCCGATCGGGATGCGGAAGGAGAAGCGATCCTCTGCCCGCTCGATGAGAGCCGAGTCGGGGGCGACGTAGTTGGCCACGAGCACGCGCACCACGTCTCCCTCGCGACCGGCCGCGCAGGCGAGACCCGATTCGTCCCCACCGGTGACCGCCAGGCGCTGACCCGTGAGGGCCCGTCCGGCGAGGGCGAGCGCGCGGGACCGCTCGTCGGGAGCGTCATCCGCCGTTCCGACACCGCCCGGATCGACGAAGCCGTAGTGCGGGTCGCGCCCACTGTCGGCGCGGAAGAAGAACGCATGGTCGATGACGGTGTCCTGCAGGTAGATCGACGTCGCGGCCTGGAACGCGCCCTTCTCCGCCGCCGGTGCGGAGCTGCTGGGAACGGCGAGGTAGTTCCAGTAGCAGAGAGTCAGGTCCGTGTCGGTGAAGCCGTGGCGGTCGAGCAGAGCGCGCAGATCAGCGGAGACGTAGCGGAAATCGAGCGGATCACGGCTGCCGTCGGTGAACCAGAGAAAGGAGAAGAAGTCCAACGGCAGCTCGTTCTCGCGCACGAACCGGAGGAAGCCCTCCCGGTACGGTGCATCGGCCTCGAGGGGGAATGCGTTGGCCGGACCGCCGACGGTCAGTGTCGGGTCGACGCGGCGCACCGCCTCGCAGAAGGCCCGATACATGGCGTAGAACTCCTCGGGGCGCCCCCCGAAGTGCAGCGGTCCGAGGTCGGGCTGATCCCCGAACTCGTAGATGCGGATGGGCGTCGACGGTCCACCCGCCCAGCCCTGGGAGTAGTGGCGCACGATGTGCTCGACGACGCGGCCGTATACGTCGTTGTCGAGCGCAGGGAGCTTGTTGGAGGGGATCGAGCTGGCCACCGTGAACATGACCTCGGCGTCGATCGAGTGCACGGCCTCCACCCACGCGTCCGTGGCCGCGAAGTTGTAGCTCGCGGGATCGTCGACGTCGGCGTCCCAGTTCGGGAACAGGCTCGTCGGGTTGTTGCGCGTGTCGAGCCGCGAGACCCAGTCGAACGACCGCACGACCGTGACTCCCGCTTCGCGCCACAGGGGGGTCATATCGGGGAACTGCGGGTAGCCCTCGACCGGCCCGGGAATGCCCCCGACCCCGTTCAGCGGCCGGAAGGCGGTCTCGTCGCCGGCGTCGACGACGAGCAGTCGAGGGGAGGGATCCGACGCGGGAGCGCCGGAGGGGGACGATTCGTCGATTGGCGACACGAGGATCTCCTTCAGAGTGGGGGGCCGGCTCGGCCGGTCAGTAGGGCATCCGCAGAAGGCGGTTCGCGTACTCGTTCGCGATCGGCTCGTCGCGGCGCAGGTGCTCGATGCGAGCGCGGTACGCCTCCGGAGTCACAGAGTCGAACTCCTCGAGCATCGACTCGATGGAGCGGTCGTGGACCGCGCGAACGCGGGGCAGGCGGCGCTTCATGAAGTTGAGCTGGGCATCGAGCAGAGACTGATCCTGGGCGAGCTCCTGAGCCAGGACAACTCCGTCTTCGATGCTCATGGCGGCTCCCGACCCCAGGTACGGCGTCATGGTGTGCGCCGCATCCCCCATGATCATCACGCGGCCGCGGAACCACGGGTACGGCACCCACACGGTCGAGTAGGGCGTGTAGGCGACGTTCTCGGCGTGGCGGACATCCTCCAGCGCGTCGGCGAGGAACTCGGCCCCTCCGGTGAGGGCGACCGCGCGGTCGTGCATGATCTGGGCCATGTTGGCCGCGTCGTACCGCGGCCGGCCCTCCTCCGCCACCGTGAGGACCATGTACATGGTGTCCTCCGACAGCGGGGTCAGCATGATCTTGCCGCCGTGGCCCTGGCAGATGATCGGCTGCATGATCTTGCGCCGGTTCGGGAGCCCGACGCGCCACGCAACCCCGCCCACCGGGCGGGCAGCGTGCTTCTCGCCGAAGTAGTCGCGACGGATCTGCGAGTTGAGGCCATCGAACCCCAGGACGAGGTCGAAGTCGCCCGTGTCGCCGCCGCTGAAGGTGACCACTGCCGTGTCGTCATCCTGCGTGATATCGCTGACGGTCGTGCTCATGCGGAAGGTGCAGCCGTTGTCGAGGGCGTGCTTCGCCGCCAGCTCGAGGAAGGCGATCCTGGACATCGTCACGCACCCAGGAAGACCTTCGTCCTCTGTGCCGTAGCTCATGGTGCTGAGCAGGTTTCCGTCGGAGTCGTAGTTGGAGATCCCCGGCGCCGGGTGGCCCATCTCGAGGACCCTCTCCAGCAGGCCGATCTCGCGCACCGCTCGGAGGCCGTTGATGCGCAGGCCGAAGCCGACGCCGGCGACGCTGATCTCGGGCTTGTCGTCGATGACGACGACCTGGGCGCCGATCCGGGCCAGGGCCGAGGCGGTCGTCAGACCGCCGATGCCGGCGCCGACGATCAGGATCTTCAGGGGCTCTGCCATGGTGTGCTCCTTACTGAGCAGCTCTGAGGAACGTGGGGCATCTAGCCCGAGGGTGGGACCGCATCACGGACCAGAGCTTCCGCTCTGGTCCGTGAGCTGGTGACGAGAAGAGGGCCGGCCTCAGAGCCTGTCGGCGGTCTGGCGCATGAGGGAGTGCTGACGGCGCACCTGCTCGATGGAGCGCCACGGCTCGCGCACGCCCTCGTACTCGCTGGAGAGATAGCCGGTGTAGCCGGCGTCCTTCATCGCCTTGAGGACGGGCTCCCACGGGATCTGCTGATCCTCGAGGTTCTCGTCGATGTCGTGGAACTTCGCCTGCACGAAGACCGTGTATGGGGCGACGGCGGCGAAGTCGGCCGGGTCGACGTGGATGCCGTCCATGAATGCGGGCCGACGGCCGGGCAGCTCACCCGGAGCGAGCGCGATCGGACGGTCCTGGAAGATGCCGGTATCGATCAGGATGCCGAAGTGCTTGGTGCCGGTGCGCTTGATGAACTCGATGTACTCGTCGACGACCTCGTGCTTGATCGGGGTCGGCGAGTGGATCTCGGGGCAGATGATGACGTCAAGCTCCTCGGCCAGCGGCAGGCTGGCCTCGACGACCTCGGTCCAGATCGGATGCGGGACGAGGTCGCTGGAGACGACGCCGATCTTCGGGCGCACGAACTTGAAGCCCAGGCGCTTGGCAAGCCGGAGGTCGCGCTGCAGAGCGTCGGTGCCCTCCTCGACGGTCATGTCGTGGCCGTTCTCCCCGCTGGAGTGCAGGCGGGTGTCGATCCACGAGCCGTAGTTCGTCGGCTCGAGCCCGTACTGGTCGAGGAGCCGGAACCATTCGTCCACCCACTCCTGTGACGGGTTCGGGTAGTTCGGCACGTGTCCCTCGCCGAGGATCTCGATGCCCGTCGCGCCGAGGTCGGCGATGCCGGCCATCGCGGTCTCGAGGTCGAGGACGGTGCCGTAGTCGCTCATGAAGCTGTAGAGCGAGACGCCGTAGCGGAACGGCGATCCGGCTGCCTCGGGCGCCAGCGTCACGTGCTTGGTGACCTGGTAGCGGCTGGGCTGGTGCTCTGCCGGGATGTAGGACATCCGGAGCCGGAGGTCGATCGAGAGCTCGTGGACGCCGTCGGGCAGACCGCCCGCGAGGGGCACGGTGATGATCGCCGCATCCTCCAGCGGCCAGCGCAGCCCGTCGCTCTCCCACAGCTCGGCGAGCGTATGGGTCTCACCCTGCAGGGTCCAGACGGGCACGTCGGGCTCGACATCGACGATGCCGGGGATGCTCACGCCGATGCCGTCGATGAGGCTGGCGGACATGCCGCGGTAGGACGGCATGCGAACCCGGAACTGGAACCCCGTGACCTCACCGCCTTCTCGAACGTTCCGGAAGCCGACGGATTGGATGAGGTCGCGTTCGAGAAGCATCAGTGCTTGTCCTTCGATGAGTAGGGAGGTGAGCGTCAGCGTCGCCGCTGACGCTCACCCCACTCGTTAGTGGTTGTCAGAGTAAAGGAGCCCGGGGAGAGTCGGCAGGAGCAGTTTCACGCGAAGGTGTCGGTGAACGTCTCGTGCGGCACCGGCGGCACGGGCTCGAGCTTCTGCACGGTCTCGGGGCTGTACGGGTGGTTGGTGTCGGGCACCGGCTCGTCCGCAGGCGGCATGAAGACGGGCTTGCCGTCGTCGCCGAAGTACATGAGGTCGAGGTCGAATGCGCCCTGGTTCTTCAGGCCGAAGCTGACCCAGTTCTCCTCGAACGGCGCACGGGCGAGCTCGTAGCAGCGGAACTTCCAGAACTTCCACTCACCGTCCTGCTTGAGGAAGTCGATCGCGTACTTGCACCAGACCCAGTGGGCCCACACCTTCTTGCCGAGCACCTCGGAGGGCGAGTACATGTCGGGGAACGCCTCGGCCACCTGGGGGTCGGTGAGGCCGGACTCCGTGCCCGACATCAGCCACACGCCCTTGGCGGTCTGGCCATCGGCGGCCACCTCGATCACCGGCGTGTTGGTCGTGTGCAGGATCAGCTTGCCGACGGGGTGCGGACGCCCGCGGTGGTAGTCCGTCACGCTCTGCCAGGTCGTGTACTGGCCGGCGTTCGTGTAGCGAGCGCGGATGCCCTCCGTGCCCTCCTTGACCCACATCGGGATGATCTGCTCGTCCTCGAAGGCGTTGTGCAGATGCATGTAGCGGTTGAACAGATTCTCGACCGCACCGCGGTCTTCAGCCCGCTGCCCGAGAGCGCGCGCGGAGGCGATCTCTTCGCGAAGACGGGCGAGTTCGGCGGTGATCTCCTCGAGGGATGCCGCTGGGGTGGTGTCCGACACGGTGTAGCTCCTTTGCATAGCGGGTGGTCGACGGCGTGACGCTAGCACGAAGACTTGCACCTTCGTAAGTATTCGTCGCGGGTCAGTCGGTGTGGGTGGTTCGTTGTGGTTAGGTAATGGCGTGTCAACGGGAAACGGGTACGCCCCCGGCCGTGCTCGCCAGCAGCAGATCCTGGCGGAAGCGACCCGCGCCTTCGGCCGCGGGGGTTTCGACGGAGTCTCGGTGCAGGAGATCGCTGAGGCATGCGGCATCTCTCGACAGGGCCTCCTCCACCATTTCGGGAGCAAGGAGGGCCTTCTGATGGCGCTGCTGCGCCAACGAGATGGTGCCGACGAGGAGCTGTTCCGGCAGACGATGTCGGAGTCGGGCTCCCCGTTCCGAGCGATCGTCGCCGTCACGCGCGCCAATGCGGCCACACCGGGCATCACGGCCATGTTCACCCAGCTCGCCGCGGAGGCGATCCGTCCTGAACATCCTGCCCATGACTTCTTTCGAGGGGTCTACACGCGGATCCATCAGGACCTCCGCGGGACCTTGGCGGATATGCAGCGCCGCGGAACCCTGGTCGCCAGCGTCGACCCCGACCAGCTCGCATCGGGCCTCATCGCGCTGCGCGACGGACTCGCACTCCAGCTCTTCCTCCGGTCGGAGACGCAGAGCGCCGACGAGATGACGAGCACGCTCGAGACGATGTTCAGCCTTCTCGTCGCTCAGGACCCGGAACACGCCTGACCTCAGCCCTCGTGGTTGTAGTACGGCCACGGCAGGAAGCGTCGTTCGCCTCGGCGGTTGGGACCTTCGAGCGTCACCTCGCCGATCGCCGCCCACTCCACGCCGCGCGGGAACATCCGGATGAACTCGATCCGCCGGAACGTGTCGATGTCGTGGCCGATCGTGATGGTGAACGATCGCCCGGCTCCGTACTCGTTGATCCAGGCGATCGGCTGCTCCGTGTTCATGCCGGGAAGCGCGGGGATGCCCTCTGGCGGGATCGCGACCGGATAGTGCGACATCGGCCAGACCGGCGCCTTCTCATACGCCTCGAGGTCGTCGAAGGTGGTCAGCAGCACCTGTGCGCCGTCGAGGATCTCGACGCCCACGAGGATGTCGTCGCCCGTCACGGTCCAGGTGTCGTTGATGCCGTCGGTGATCGCGTGCCGCGGCTGCGTGGTGCGCAGCAGCGCCTCACCCCATGGCCGCGGGCGCAGCCCTCCGGCGACAGTCATCCGCGAGCCGCGCATGATGTTGTACTCGTCGGGGATGTCCCAGTCGGGCTCCTGGGCGGCGGAGCCGTGGAACCAGACGATGCCCTTGCCGTCGTCGTGCACGAACTTGAGCAGCGCAGCGTCGGTCTCCGCACCGAAGCCCTCTGCCGTGTCGAAGTAGCCGTCGCGGCCCTCGAAGATGACGATGATCACGTCGTACCTGTCGATGATGCTCGAGGTGAGCCCGCGGGGGTCCTCGGTGACGCGCACCTTGAAGCGGCCGGTGTCCTCGAGGACGGTGGTCAGCCACTGGTTGTGCAGGCGGAAGCTGCGGTACACGTTGTCGTGCTCGATGGTCATGTGTCCCGAGAGGATCAGGACGTTGAGGATGCCGGTCGTGGTGTCGGTGGAATCAGTCATGGGGGATTCGCTTTCTCGCATCGTTGCGTAGGTGGGGTGATCGGGTGAGGTGCCCGGTTCGGATCAGGTGATCAGGAGGTGAGGCGTTCGGCCAGTGCGCGGGCGCCGCGGACGGCGATCGCGACGCTCATCAGGGTGGGGTTCATCGTCGTCGCCGTCGGGATGAGCGCATTGCCGCCGACCACGAGGTTGTCGAAGCCCCAGACCCGCGAGTAGCCGTCTGCCACCGAGGTGCCGTCATCGGTCTCCCCCATCCGCATGGTGCCCTGGAAGTGCAGGCTCGAGCCGTTCGGCAGGAGTCGCGGCTGGGCGATGAACGTGCCGAGCGCCTCGCCGGCCCGCTTCAGCAGCTCGGTGCCCTGGGCGATCTCGGCCTTCTCACTGTCCGTCAGCTCGTAGCGGATCGTCATGTTCGGGAATCCGCGGTAGTCGAGCTCGCCGTCGTCGAAGGTGACGCCGTCCTCGAACCTCGGCTGCTTGCGCATGCCGTATCCCATGTTGACGTAGCCCCACTTGTTGCCCGCGTGGGGGCTGGACGGGTCGAGGGGGAACGGCGGCTTCTCGGCGTACATGACCTGCAGCGAGAAGGTGTGGTCTGGCTCGGAGTAGGGAATGCGATTGACGGCGGCCACCGGGTCGACCGGGTTGGCGGAGCGACGGAGCAGCTCGGCCTGCAAGTCCTCCTCAGTGGCGTAGCGGGACATCCCCTCGCCATCGAGCGAGACGGTGGAGATCACCACGGGGTGCTCGGTCAGGTAATGGCCGAGTGCGGTGGGTCGGATCCCGGACGCCCAGAGAAGCTGCGGCGACCGGAAGGTGTCGGCGGCCACGACGACCGCGTCGACCTGCTCGGTGTACCTGGAGCCGGTGCGCAGATCCTGCACCGTGACGGCGGTGACGTGGCCGTCGGCATGCTCGATGCGGCGGACGAGCGACAGGTCGCGCAGCTCGAACCGCGCGGCGAGCGGCGACGACGGATCGAGGATCGGGCCGAGGACCACGTCGGCCCCTGCCCAGCGCATGCTTCCGTCGGGTTGGGGGTCGCCGGCGACGGGGAGGGTGCTGGGGCCGGCCGCGTCGGGCAGTTCGGCGCCGAACTCCTCCTGCAGCAGTGATCGGATGGCGCCGCCGATGGGCGAATCCCCGAAGGCGGTGGTGTTGACGTGCAGCAGTTCCTCCGCCTCGACGATGAGCTCGTCCCACTCGGCGTCGTCGATGAACGCGACTCGTTCGGCGCCCGCCGGCCGTGGCGTCGCACACGTCCAGTGCGCACCCATCCCACCGACGTTGGTGGAGGCCGCAGCGGCCGGGAAGGTCTCGGCGTGAGCCGATCCCTCGCCGCCGAAGTCGAGGAGATGGGTGCCTTCGCGGGCGGTGAACATGCCCTCGACCCGCGCGTTCGCGGGCAGTCCGAAGGAAGCGCGATGCTCGCCCGCCTGCGGACCCTGCGACCTCTCACGCGCCTTCGCCTTCTCATCGGGATCGGGGATGTTGCGCACGCTCTCGCCCGGGATGTCCGTGAGCTGTGGGCCCGCTTCGAGCATGAGCACGCGGAGGTCCGGCGATGCCTCCAGCAGCTCGCGCGCGTAGGCGGAGCCGATGGGGCCGCTGCCGACGATCGCGACGATCGGGCCAGATCGGGTGTCGGGAGCGGATTCGGAAGAAGTGCTGTCGGGGGTGGTCATGGTCTCTCCTTCGAGGTCAGACTGCGGGGCGCTGAGCGTGGATCGGGGGTAGCCGTGGGCTGAGATTCGAGGGCGGAGTCGCGCGCGGCGTCGAGGGTCGCATTGATGGCGGGATCGACTTCGGCCTCGGCTGACACCTCATGTTCGGGAAGACGTCCGGCGGGCAGCAGGATCGCGGCGACGATGCCGATGCCGTAGATGATCGCGAGGACCAGGAAGACGGGGCTCAGCACCTCGGCGTAGACGGTCGCGATCTGCACCTGGGTCGCCTCGGACGACTGGCGCGCGACCTGCGGGGTGAGCGTGTTGGGATCGAGGGCCGCGGGGAGCCGCGCCACGACGCCGCTGCCGATGACACCGCCGATGACCGCCGTGCCGACCGTCGCACCGACCTGGCGCGTGAGGTTGGTCGTCGCCGTGATGGCGCCGATGCTGTCGCGGGAGACGGCGCTTTGCACGACCGCGACGATGAGGCTCATGAACGCCCCGGTGCCCAGCCCGACGGCACCCATCGCGATCATGGGGACGCAGAGCGGCAGTCCGGGCGGCAGAAGCGACATGGCGAGCAGGCCAGCGGCTGCCAGCGCAGTTCCGGCGATGGTGAACGGCCGGTACAGCCCCGTGCGGCTCACGACGAACCCCGAGAACAGACTGCTGATCAGCATTCCGAACACGGTGGCGATCGGCACCAGGCCCGAGACGGTCGCCGTGGTCCGATAGGCCATCTGCACGTAGGTGGGGATGTAGGAGACGATCGAGAACAGGCCGATCCCTATGATCGCGCCGAGCGTGACGCAGGCCGCCACGGTCCGGTTCCGGAGGAGCCCGAGCGGCACGAACGGATCGGTCACGCGCCGCTCGATCACGAAGAAGACGCCGAACGCGACAGCTGCGACCACGAACAGCACGGTGGCGCCGAGGCGGGTCTCCGGCTGGGCGACCCAGGTCACCGCGAGCACGAGGGCCACCATGGCGAACGTGAAGCTGACGGCGCCGCCGAAATCGAAGGGCTTGCGTCCTGCGCCATCGATGTGCGGGATGGCCGCGACCGCGAGCGCGAGCGCCACGACCCCCAGCGGGATGTTGATCCAGAAGACCCAGTGCCAGCCGAGATTGTCGGCGATCAGTCCGCCGAGCAGAGGTCCGACCAGGATGGCGACCGGGAATGCCGCTCCGATGATGCTCAGCAGCTTGGGGCGCTCGCGCGGCGTCGTGACCGTCGCGATGATCGTCTGCGACATCAGCTGCAGGCCTGCGGAGCCGAGGCCCTGGAAGGCCCGGGCGATGACGAGCTGGACCATGTCCTGCGCGAAGCCGCAGGCCAGAGACGCGACGAGGAACAGGACCAGGGAGGTGAGGAAGACGCTGCGCGGGCCCAGGCCGTCGGCCAGCTTGCCGAGCAGCGGAAGGAGCACGGTGGCCGACAGCGTGTAGGAGACGATCACCCAGCTGAGCTGATCCAGGGCACCCAGCTCGCCGGCGATGGTCGACAGCGACGTCGAGACGATCGTGTGGTCGAGCGCTCCGAGGAACGAGACGGTGAGCAGGGACACCACCAGGAGGCGGAGCCGGACCGGCGAGAGATGAGAAGCGAGAGCGGTCGGAGAGGAGGTCATGGAGCATCCACCCGTACGAACGGGCCGTCGACGAGACGGGCTGTGCCCCGCTGCGGGAAGCCGCAACGGGAACGGGCTCCAGCGAACCCCAACGTCCCCACCAGTCTACCGGTCCTTATGTCGATATTCAACGAAAGAACGCGGGGGCGAGTCGTCGGACCGAGCGGTCAGCGCGGTCCGTCGAGGAAGTCGCCGACCAGTCGCGCGTCGTGGCGCAGCTCGTCGGCGTCCGTCGGCAGCACCTGATCCCGCACGGCCTCGAGCACCCGTCGAAGGGCGAGCCGCTCGCCGGATTCAAACCGGGTCGGCAACCGCAGCCGGCCCTCAGCGTCGGCGCGTTCGACCTCGGCGGAGCGCATCCGCCCCTGCACCGCGACCTCTGTTCGAGTCGCTCCCACGATCGCGGCCCGCAGCCATTCCGCGCCGGCGTCCCGTCGAGCGCCCAGGATCGTCACTGCGTGGGACGATGCGCCCTGATCCGCGACGAGGAGAGCGGCGACGGACTGCCCGGTGTCTCCGGCGGAGGCGAGCGAGAGCGTGCCGCCGGCCAGCGTTCGAGCCCAGCCGACCGCGTCGCACAGCATGGCCCTGTAGCCGGCGGTCGATGCAGCGCACTCGACGGCGATGATCGCTGCTCCCCTGTCGCCTCGCCGGGTCGCGAGCGCGTCGGAGGCCACGTCCGGACGGAGGCGCGGACGGGCGAGCACCAACGGGACTCGGGAGGCCAGCTCGACGACGAGACCGAGATCCAGCCCGACGCTCCCGATGGCAGGCGAATCCACGATCATGGCGACTGCGCCGGCAGCGCACGCCTGCTCGACACCCAGATCCCATCTTCCGTGGCCGCCGAGGGTCACGATCGCGCCGGACACGGAATCGGCGATCCGTGCGCTTCTCGGCAGCTCGGCGACGGCGATCGCGTAGGGCGCACTGCCGGCGTGCACGGCGACTCGGAGGTCCGACTCGTCGACCGCTCGCACGTGAGGGCCGATGGCTGTGCTCATCGGACGCCCCCACCGATCAGAGCATCGGCGCCCGTGACCGCGTCGCGGGCGGCATCCGCCAGTCGGATGGCGAAGATCGCGTCGTCGAGGATGCTGTCGTATTCGACAGGCTCTCCGCCATCCAGCAGGGCGGCGAGTGCCAGCCACTCCTCGAGGTAGCCGTCGTTTCGCTCACGGGGGTATTCGGTGAGGTGCTCGTTCGGACCCCAGACCCGCACCCGGGCGCTGCCGTCGTGCACGAAGGCCGGAGGGAACTCGACCTCCACTCGGTCGAGCTCGGTGATCACCGTGATCCGCCAGAGCGCATCGGCCCCGTCCGGGAGCATCACCGCTGACAGCTGGACGGCGACATCGCCGGCGACCGCGCCGAGCACGTAGCCGATGGGCGACAGCGGGCGTGCGTACACGACCCGGTCGATCATTGGGACGATGTCCCGCAGCGCAGGAAGGTCGTGCACCCCCAGGCCGATCACGAGCTGACGCACGATGGCGCCGGCTACGTGCGGATTCGACCAGTCCGGCGCGGGCCGCCCGCCGCCCGGCCCGGCTGAGGCGTCGAGCTCGGAGACGAGCTCGTGGTAGCGCCCGTTGGGCGGCAGGGCGAGCGAGATGTTCACGCTCCGCACCGGTCCGCCCGAGGCCGAGAGGTGGTGCTTCGCCCTGCCCCACGCCGGGTCGAAGAGATGGTTGGTGCCGACGATCAGAGAGGTGCCGGCGACCCGGCAGGCTTCGACGACGCGACGCGCGTCATCCTCCGTCAGCGCGATCGGCTTCTCGCACATGATCGCTCCGACACCCGCGGCGACGGCGTCGAGCACCTGCTGCGCATGCCGATCGGGCGGGCTGCAGATGGCCACGACCGTGACGTCGGGATCCGCGAGCAGGTCAGCGGAGCCGGAAGAGGAGCGCGCGCCGACTCGTGCGGCGATCTCTTGCGCACGCCCGGAGCCCGAGTCTGCGATGTGGACGGGCCGGAAGTCGGTGGCGAGGCGTGCCAACGTGGGCAGGTGCAGTGCTGCAACACCCGGGCCGGCCCCGATCAGGCCCACTCCGTGAACCATGAGACTCCTGTCGTGGATTGCACCGTCGCAACCTGCTCTTGAGTTCGAAGTCAACTAAAGCTGGTGCGAAAGAGTCAATACTTCCTCCCATCACTGTCGGTTATGCGCGTAGTTGTGTCAGAATTGGCCATGGCAACTGAATCAGCCCTGCGCTTCGGCGCGCAGACCGATGAGATGACGAGCCTCCTGCGCATCGTCAACATGGTGCGCACCGGCGAGGCGATGACCCGTCCCGAGATCGGGAGGGTGACCGGCCTGGGTCGCGGCGTGGTGACTCAGCGCGTCGACTACGCCATCCAGCTCGGCTACCTCGAAGACGGTGAATTCGGCCCATCGTCCGGAGGTCGCGCTCCTCGAACGCTGCGCTTCCGCGGTGAGCGGGGCACCATCATCATCTGCGCGTTGGGCGCCCTGCACATCCACGTCGGAGTCGCCGCGCTCGACGGCGATCTGATCGATCAGACCCACCGCAAGTGGGACATCGCCCGCGGACCGGCCGATACGCTGGCCGCCGCGATGGAGATGATCGACGGCCTGCTCGAGCGCACGCCCGCCGACTCGGTATGGGGAGTGGCGGTCGGCATCCCGGGCCCGGTCGACTTCGATTCCGGACGGCCCGTGGCGCCGCCGATCATGCCCGGCTGGAACGGATTCGACATCCGCCGCGGATTCGAGCAGCGGTACGGCGCGCCCGTCTGGGTGGACAACGACGTCAACCTGCTCGCCTTCGGCGAGCGCGCCCGACGCCGCGACGAGATCCCCGACCTCATCTACTGCAAGGTGGGATCCGGAATCGGCGCGGGACTGATATCCCGCGGACGCATCCATCGCGGGGTCAACGGCGCCGCGGGCGACATCGGGCATGTGCGGGTGCGCGACTCCGACGCACTGTGCCGATGCGGCAAGATCGGCTGCCTCGAGGCGGTGGCCGGTGGCTGGGCTCTGGTGCGTGACGCGAAGATCGCCATCGCCGAGGGCGCGGGCGGCTTCCTGGCGGCACGCTCCGCAGCCGGCGAGGACCCAACGCCCGAGATGATCGCGCGGGCCGCCGAGAACGGCGACGCGCTCGCGATCAGCCTGATCCAGCGCGCGGCGCGCGACGTCGGAGAATCGATCGCCGCCCTGGTCAACATGTTCAACCCCGGCACGATCATCATCGGCGGTGCTGTGGCGGCGGCCGGAGAGCTCTTCCTCGCGGAGGTTCGCCAGCGGGTCTACGAGCTGTCGCTCCCCCTCGCCACCCGCGATCTGCACATCGTGCAGTCCATGGACGATCCACGCGAGCCGCTCCGCGGAGGCGCGGACATGGTGCGCGAGCAGCTCTTCGACGTCACGTTCCCGCGCTGGTTCGCCGAGGGACGGCCGGCACGCATCGAGGTGCCGGTCCCGGCGTAGCGAGCGACAGCGGCGTCCGCTGGTCGCGCAGCCTAGGCGACCGCTCGAGAGACGCTCGGCACCACGGCGTGATCCGTCTCGAGCACCCGCGCGACCCGCAGCGGAAGCGTCAGCGCTCCGCCGTCCGGGCCGGCGAGGAGGTACGGGATCATCGCCATGAAGGCGACCTCCACGGTGTGCGCCCCGGGTGCGAGCGTCCGGCGTCCGATCAGCGCGAGCCGGTCCTGGATGTACCACCAGCCGTCCTCATCGCGGAGATCCTCGACCTCCAGGACTCGATCCCCCAGCCCGATCTGCAGGTCGGTGAGCGGCTCGCCGTCGACCGTGACGGTGAAGCCCGAGGTGCAGGCCAGAGGCAGCGAGCGGATCCACGGAAGACCGACCCGGACCACCACCTGATCGCCGGCGATCGACAGGGCATCATCGCGAAGGGCTGATTGCATTGCGACTCCTCGTTACTTTATCCTCGAGCAGACAGAAGCCTGTCATGAACTGACAGAAGTGGGAAGAGTCGATGATGACGCTCGCGAATGCGGCCTGGACCCTGGCGGCCAGCGCCTTCAACTGGACGCCCGATGTCGTCCGCGCAGAGCGATCGGCACCGGCGATCGCCATCGCCATCGTCGCCGACGGTCTCACCGACACCATCGAGATCGAGCCGGGTCAGACGATGCGCAGCTTCCCCACGTCGTCCGACGATGAGGTCGACGCCTTCCGCCAGGGCCTCGAGGAGGCCGGAGGGGCGGTGAGCATCGTCGGCGCCAGCCTCGACGACGTGGATGCGCGAGGCGTGCGTCGATCGCTGGAGGAACGGGAGTCGTTCCTGCTGCCCCAGCTCCGAGCGGCGCAGCGCATGGGAGCGCTGGGCGTGCGGCTTCCGATCGGACAGGCGGGATCGGAGCTTCTGCAGCGAGTGCTTCCCGTCCTGCGAGACCTGGATCTCGTGCTCTTCGAGGAGATCCAGGGCCAGCAGACCCCCGACTCCCCTCACACCGCACCGGCTGTTGACGCCATCGCGACGATCGACGATCCGCACCTCCGACTGCTGGTGGACATCTCGATGCTGATGCCGAGTCTGCCGCCGTCGTACCTCGAGGAGCTCGGCCGGGCGGGCATCCCGGCGGACTTCATCGAACGTCTGGCATCGGACTGGCGCTCCCCCGACACGGCGGGCGCGGTCTTCGGCCTGCTCCGCTCGGGCGCCGTGCCACCGGCAGCGATGACGCTGTACATGGACATGATCGTCCGCTTCGGTCGATCGGACGCGTCGGTGCTGCGGGACATCCTGCCGATGGTCGGCGGCTTCCATCTGAAGTTCTGGGACCTGGACGACACCGACGGAAGAGTGTCCCAGCCGATCGCCGACCTCGCCGTGGAGCTGCGCGGGTCGGAGTTCGCCGGCACCCTCTGCAGCGAGTGGGGCGGCCACGAGTGGCTCGAGGACGACCCCACGGAGATGACCCGGCGTCACCTCGCCATCGCCCGCGAGGCGCTGTCGAGCTGACGCCCATCCGCGCGCCCGGGAAGTCCCGTTGCGCTAGCGGGCGTCCCGCTGGAGGATGAGCTCGTCGCGGACCCGCTCCATGATCTCGAGCACCTCGATGGTCACCGACATGGGGTGCAGCGGCTCCTCGAGCTCACCTCGGAGGATCGCCTCTCCGGCGGCGCGGAACATCGGCACGTACCCGGCGCCCTCCTTCTCGAACTCGAGGTTCTCCACCGTGGGCGGGGTGGGTGGCGTGCCGTAGGCGACTCGGAGCGTGGCGGGCGAGAACAGCGGCTCGCCGAACGAGATGCTGCCGCCCGTGCCGCCCAACGACCCGGCCGGCGGGATCCAGAAGGTGATCGACGTGGTGAGCTGGGCCTGCGCCCCCGATGGGTATCCGAGGATCACCGACTCGTAGAGGTCCACGCCATCGGCCCGCATCACGCCGGACGCCCGGACGCTGTCCGGCGTTCCGAGGAAGAGATGGGCGAGGGCGATCGTGTAGACGCCCATGTCGAAGAGTGCGCCGCCGCCCAGCTCGGCCACCCAGAACCGCTGCGGCCCGTCGGCCGGCACCGGATAGCCGAGGCCCGCCTGGACGAATCTCGGCTCGCCGATGGTGCCCGACTCGACCAGCTCGAGGGCCTTGCGCATGCTGGGCGTGTACTTCATCCACATGGCCTCCATGAGGAAGACGCCGTTCTCCCTCGCGAGCGCCTGGAGCTCACGAGCCTCGTCGGCGGTCATGGTGAGGGGCTTCTCGCAGAGCACGTGCTTGCCGGCCCGCAGCGCGCGCTGCGCGTACTCGAAGTGCTTGCCGTGCGGTATCCCGATGTAGAGGGCGTCGACGTCGTCATCGCCGAGAAGGGCGTCGAAGTCGCCGTACGCGCGCCCGATCCCCGTCTCAGCGGCGAAGGCGTCGGCGGTCTCCTGCTTGCGCGAGCAGACCGCGACGACCTCCGCGTTCTCGGTGAGCCGAAGGTCGCCCAGCGTGCGCCGGGCGATGCCGCCCGTCCCGACGATGGCCCAGCGGACGACGCTCTTCGTGGTGGTCATAGAAACCTCTTCACTGCGCGCTCTTCACTGCACGCTCGTTGGTCGAGTAGGTCCGCCAGGACCGTATCGAGGCCCTATCGGCTGCGAGGGCCTCCTTAGGGGCGCGAGGCGCCCTACTCGACCAACGAAGTCGGGGTCAGCTCTTGGTCGAGAAGGCGGCGTCGAACGCCGCGGCCGACGGCTCGTAGGTCGACAGCTTGCGGACGAAGCCGAGTGCCTCGGGCGCTCCGACGAGGCGATCCATGCCGGCGTCCTCCCACTCGACGGACAGCGGTCCGTCGTAGCCGATCGCGTTGAGCATCCGGAAGGCGTTCTCCCATGGCACGTCGCCGTGACCGGTCGAGATGAAGTCCCAGCCGCGACGCGGGTCCGCCCAGGGCAGGTGCGAGGACAGCCGCCCGTTGCGGCCGTTGCCGGTGCGACGCTTCGTGTCCTTGCAGTGCACGTGGTAGATCCGGTCCTTGAAGTCCCAGAGGAAGCCGACCGGGTCGATGTCCTGCCACACCATGTGCGAGGGGTCCCAGTTCAGCCCGAAGCTCGGGCGGTCGCCGATGGCCTCGAGCGTGCGGACGGTCGTCCAGTAGTCGTAGGCGATCTCGGACGGGTGCACCTCGTGCGCGAACCGGACGCCGACCTCCTCGAACACGTCGAGGATGGGGCTCCAGCGCTCGGCGAAGTCCTCGTAGCCCGCATCGACCATGGCCTCGGATGCCGGCGGAAACATCGCCACGTACTTCCAGATCGACGACCCGGTGAAGCCCGTGACCGTCGTCACGCCGAGGGCGGCGGCCATCCGGGCGGTGTTCTTGAGCTCCTCCGCGGCACGCTGACGCACACCTTCGGGATCGCCGTCGCCCCAGACGCGGTCGGAGAGGATGTCGCGATGGCGCTGATCGATGGGATCGTCGCAGACGGCCTGGCCGGCCAGGTGGTTCGAGATCGTCCAGACCTGCAGGCCGTTGCGCTCGAGGATCTCCTTGCGCCCGGCCACGTACGCGGCGTCATCGTGCCGCGCGACATCGAGGTGGTCGCCCCAGCTCGCGATCTCGAGGCCGTCGTAGCCCCACTCGCCCGCGAGGCGCGCCACCTCCTCGAACGGCAGGTCGGCCCACTGGCCGGTGAACAGGGTGATCGGACGCGCCATAGCGGTCTCCTTCTTCTTCTTCGAAGTCGTGTGTTTCCAGGTGTCGCTGGAAGGTGTTGCTGAACGAGAGCTAACTCCCGATCGGCACCGACGTCCAGGTGGAGCCGTTCTCCGAGCTCGTCTCGACCGCATCGAGCACGCGCTGCACCGTCAGCCCTTCGGCGAAGGTGGAGTGCGGATCGGTGCCGTCGACGATGCCCTCGACCAGGTCCTTCACCTGGTGGGAGAAGCCGTGCTCCCAGCCGAGGATGTGGCCGGCCGGCCACCAGGCGGCGACGTAGGGGTGCTCGGGCTCGGTGACGAGGATGTTCGTGAATCCCTGCAGCCCGGCCGGCGCGGTGCGGTCGTAGTACTGGATCGCATTGAGGTTCTCGAGGTCGAAGGCCAGCGCGCCGCGGTCGCCCGAGATCTCGATCGTGAGCGCATTCTTGCGACCGGTCGCGAAGCGGCTCGCCTCGAAGGAGGCGAGCGCTCCCCCATCGAGCCTGCCCGTGAAGATCGCGAGATCGTCGACCGTGACATCGCCGTAGCCTTCGCCGGCAGTGCCGCTCAGGCCGGAGCCCTCGCCCAGGAGCGGGCGCTGCTTCACGATGGTCTCCATCGTGCCGGTCACCGCCGTCACTCCGAGCCCGGTGACGAACTGGACCATGTCGATGATGTGGGCGCCGATGTCGCCGAGTGCACCCGATCCGGCGTGCTCCTTCTGCAGGCGCCAGGCCAGCGGCGTCTCGGGGTCCACCAGCCAGTCCTGCCGATAGGCGGCTCGCACCTGCTGCACGGTCCCGACCTTGCCCGCTGCGATGAGGTCGCGCAGGAAGGTGACGGCGGGCAGCCGCCGGTAGGTGAAGCCCACCATCGCTCGGATGCCGTCCGCCGCAGCGGCAGCGGCAGCGTCGACCATGGCCTCCGCCTCGGCGACGGTGTTGGCGAGCGGCTTCTCGACGAGGACGTGCTTGCCCGCCTTCAGCGCGGCGATCGCGATCTCGGCGTGCGAGTCGCCCGGCGTCACGATGTCGACGATGTCGATGTCGTCGCGCGCGATCACCTCGCGCCAGTCCGTCGCCGACTCGGCCCAGCCCCACTTGGCGGCGGCCTCGGCGACGGCCGTCGCGTTGCGGCCCACGACCACGGCCATCTCGACGTCGGCGGGCAGGCCGAAGACCCGCGGCGCCGTGCGCCAGCCCTGAGAGTGGGATGCGCCCATGAAGCCGTAGCCGATCATCGCGACGCGCAGCGTGGAGCGGGGCGCGGTGGTCATGCGAGCACGACCTCGCGCTCCACCTGCACCCGGTTGCCGACGTAGCGCATCGGGGCGATCTGCATGTAGAGCAGGCGCATCGTCAGCGTGACGTCGACGTCGATGGAGGCGCCCGCTTCGGGCACCGGGTCGATCGGGATGATGATCTGCGGCTTGTCGGCCACGAACCACAGCGTCTCGAACTGCTCGGGCAGCTCCGCGATCGTGTAGCTCCTGCCCTGGAGCTCGAATCGGAGCGACTCCTTGGGGATCTCGACACCGTTGATCTTGGCCGACACGTCGTCGACGGCCGAGAGCCAGAGGCTCCGATACCAGGGCAGCTGGATCGAGACCGCGATGCCTTCCGGATGACGGTGCACGTCGGTATCGGCGAAGAGGGAGTTGTGAGTTGCCATGTCGGTTACGTGTTCCTTGTCGAGATCAGGCGCCGGCAGGCGCGGGCTGGGCTGACGGCTGCGCCTCGGCGACGGTGTCCTCGATGGCCTTGCGCATGAGGACGTGCTGCTTCCTGACGAGGTCGATCGGGTCGGACTCTCCGAGGTCGGAGAAGGCGTGGCCCTCCCACTCGCTGGAGAGATATCCCGTGTAGCCGCCCTTGACGAACTGCTGCACGATCAGGGGGATGTCCATCGCCGGCTCGTCGCCGGCCTCATTGATGTCGTAGAACTTGGCGTGCACGTGGAAGATCTGCGGCATGATGTCCATCCACTCCTCCGCGGGTACCAGACCGTGCATGTTGAAGGCGAGCCGGGTGAACGGTCCGAGCCGGGCCCAGTCGAACCCCTCCGAAGTGAGGAACTCCTCGAACTCCCCGTTGCGCACGTACATGGGCGTCGGCCGGTGCCAGATCTCGTCCATGACCGGGAAGTACTCCTCGGGCATGCCCATCTGGCTGAGGGTGCGCAGCAGGGTCGGCGACAGGCTGTGCATCGTCGAGCTGAAGTCGGCGGTGAAGCCGAGGCGCTCCGACTGCAGCTCGTCGTACATCTCGCGCATCTGCAGCACCTGCGGGTCGTTCGGACCGGAGGGGGCGTGGATCTCGTAGCCGAGCTTCTGGTCGTACTTCTCGGCGAGCGGCAGGAGGCTGCGCAGCAGCTCCTTGCCGTGCGAGCGGATGACGACCTTCTTGAAGCCGAGCGTGTGCGCGGTCTTGAGCTGACGGGCGAGGAAGTCGTGCTCCTCGTCGGGCGTCATGTCCCGCTCCTTGCGACGGCCCATGTCGAGGTTGGTGCCGATCGCGCTGGGCTCGAGACCGTAGCGGTCCATGCTGTCGCGCCAGAGCTTGACGAACTCGTCGTCGACGTCGGGATAGGTCCTCAGCATCTGGGCGATGTTGAACTCGACCCCGGTGCCCAGCCCCTCGTCGTGCACCGCCTTGATCAGCGTCTCGGGCGTGTACAGCCCGGCCGCGAACTCGGAGGTGAGGGAGTAGAGGGTGATGCCGAGCTTGATGCCGGTGCCGGCGATGCCGTCCGTCTCGTTCAGCTGAGTGGTCGTGTCTGTCATGTCGTGTGCCTTCGGTGTCTTCTGGGAGATCGGTGGCGAGCTCAGGCGTGAGCCGTGGCGAGGTGGTTGTCGAGCGCGCGTCGCGCCTCGGCTGCGTCGGTGATCATCCGCGATCCGGCGTTCTCCGCGGCGGACCGCTGCACGGCCTGCTCGCCGCGGATGATGTCGAACGGGCTCTGCCAGTTGTTCCAGTGCCAGCCCTCGTACTCGGATGACACGGCGCCGCTGTACCCGTTCTCCACCAGGAGCGTGATGAGGTCCCGGACCGGGACGGACGGCTCTTCGCCGTTCTCGTCGATGCCGAAGAACTTGCCGTGCACGTGACGCACCCACGGCATGATCTCCAGCCAGTCGTCCACCCGCGCCGGACCGAACAGGCCCGTGCCGTTGATGCCGAAGTCGATGCCGAGGTCGGGTCGGCCGTTCTGCGCGGCGAGCCCGATGAACGATCCGAAGCGCTGACCGTGCTCCTGCTGGTCGGCGGGCGGGCCCTGCTGGTAGTAGCCGTTCCACAGGTCGACGACCTTGCCGAGCAGCTCCTCCGAGGCGCCGCGGCGCCGGTAGGCCTCGATGAGCGAGGGCGCGAAGCCGACGGTGGTGGCTCCCCAGTCCATCGTGAAGCCGAGGAGGGGCGAGCCGACCTTCTCGTAGCGGTCACGCAGGGCGAGGATCCGCGGGTGGCTGGCGTACTGGTCGGCATGAACCTCGAGAGCCAGGGTCACCCCGTACTTCTCGGCGACGGGGACGAGCGCCTCCATCGAGTCGGGCGTGATCGAGATCTGCACGCGGGCGATCGGGAAGCCGAGCACCGATGCCGCCTCGATCTGGCGGGTCATGTACTCGATCAGCTCGTCCTGGTTCAGCAGGCGATCGCGGTGGATGCCGATGTCGGCGTTGACGGCGAGTGAGGTCCGCACCAGACCGAGCTCGTCGACGAGGTCGTTGAACTCCCCGGCGAAGGCGGGCTCGATCTTCGGGAAGCCGCGGAAGCTGGAGAAGCCGATGATCTCCAGCCCGGGACCGTAGCCCTCGGCGGCGACCTTGCGCATCAGTCCTTCGAGGTCGTACTCGCGGCCGTGGAAGGCCCGCGTGAAGCTGTACAGGGTCACGCCCTGGATCGGGGTCCCCAGCTTCGTGCCGGTGGCAGTGGTCGTGCTGGTGGTCGTTTCGGTGCTCATGCGGAGACCGCCTTCATGGTCTTGCTGTCGTGCTCCTCGATGTGGAGCGTGCCGGCGTCGGTGATGATGTACGGGATGTAGAGAATGAGGTCGACATCGACCGTGTGCTCGGCCTGGTCGTCTCCGAGTTCCACATCGCCGGAGAGGATGGCCGAGTCGAGCGGGAACCACCACTCGTCGGTGTTGTCGGAGAGTTCGGCGAAGGTGAACTCCTTGCCGTTCATCCCCCAGCGGAGCGTGTCCTCAGGGACGGCCTGGCCATCGATGGTGAGCTTCGCTCCGGAGATGCAGGATCCGGGCAGGGCCCGGTACCAGGGCAGACGCACCTCGACGGCCGTCCGGCCGCCCGAGGTGGTGAGCGTGCCCTGCTCGATGATGCGGTCGGGGATCATTGATGTCTCCAGGTCCCGCTGTCGCCCTCGATGCGAGGCCCAGACAGCTTTGTCTTGATGTGAACAGCCTAATGTCTTTTTCCTACATAAGACAGGTCATGCGGCGAGTCGCGCCGCGATCTCCCGCGCACCACGGACGGCGAGAGCCACCGAGGTCAGCGTCGGGTTGCAGGCGATCGGTGTCGGGATGACGCCGTTGCCGGCGAGGAACAGGCCGTCGACCGACCAGACCTCGCTGTCCGAGCTGCACACGCTGAGCCCGTCGTCCTCCGCGCCCATGCGCGTGCTGCCCTGATAGTGCAGCGATGAGCCATAGGGAAGCGTGAACGGACGGTCTCCGATCGGGTCGCCGGCCGCCACGCCCATCCGGACGATGAACTCGCGTGCCCGGTCCAGCACCACATGATCTTTCTCGGTGAGCGTGTAGTGCAGGGTCATCGATGGCATGCCGTAGTAATCGACGGCGCTGTCGTCGAAGGCGACGCGGTCGTCCCACTGCAGATCCTTCGCGCAGAAGACTCCAAGTCCCACGATCGACCCGGGCACTACGGGATCGTCCTCGGCGATCGGGATGGGCGATGCGTCGAGCTGCATGACCTGCCCATGGAAGGGCATCTCGTCGGTGTACGGAACCCAGCTGACACCGGTCTGATCCGTCACGCTGCCGAACTCCGCGCCGACATTGCGGGGCTCGACGTCTCGAAGGCGCGTCGCGTAGACGATCTGGGTCTGGTCGTTGAGCATCCTGCCGAGGGCAGCGGGCCGCACTCCCGACGCCCACAGGACCTGCGGGGTGCGCAGCGCGTCGGCCGCGACGACCACGAAGCGAGAGCGTACCTCGTGCCGCGTTCCCGACCGCCGATCCTCGACCTCGACGCCCACGGCGCGACCGTCTTCAACGAGGACGCGGGTGACGAGGGACTCGTCGAAGAGCGAGAAGTTCCCGTTGGACCGGGTCACGTCGCCGAAGACGACGTCGGACCCGGTCCAGACAAGACGACCATCCTCCCGACGGCGGACCGCCAGCGGCATCGGCTGAACCCGCTGCTCCGGCTCGCGGTCGGCGTCGAGAGCCGCCGCGAGATGCTCGCGCACGACATCGCCGAATCCATAGCCGTCGAACGCATCCGTGCGCACGCCGAGCAGTCGCTCGCCCTCAGAGAGCAGCTCATCGAGGTCGTCGAGGAAGTCGGGTCGCTCCGCGCCTCCCGGTCGTGGGCAGGCGGCAGTCCAGTGCGCGCCCATGCCGCCGACGTTGCTCGAGAACGCCGCGACGGGCATGCCGTCCTCGCCCTCGACCTTGTAGCCGGACTGGAGCAGGAACGTCCCCGCGCGGCCCCTGCGCTCCCCGGCTTTGACCGCGCCCGGGGATGTCAGGGTGGCGGAGCCTTCGCCTGGACCTTCCGAGCGCGACTGCGCCTGGGCTCGCTCGGCCGGATCGAGGATGTTCTTGACGTGCGAGCCGGGCGGGTCCGAGACGATCGGACCCACCTCGAACATCGCTATCGTCGCGTTGGGAGCGGTCTCGCTGAGGATGCGCGCGTACGCCGCGCCCGTCGGTCCGCTGCCGACGATGACGACGTCGACCTGCGCGGGATACTCGCGGCTCACGCCGTGGCCGCCAGCTCGCGGATGAACTTCACCGACTCGCTCGACTCCTTGGTGGGGTAGTACTCGAGTCCGATCGGGCCGTCGTAGCCGGAGGCACGGAGGATGCTGAGGGTCGCCGGCCAGTCGATGTCCGCGGAGCCGGGCTCTCCACGGCCGGGCGCGTCGGCGATCTGGACGTAGCGGATGAGGTTGCCGGCGTTGGCCAGCTCTGCAGCGACATCCTCGCCCTCGACCGTCGAGTGGTAGATGTCGTAGAGGATCCCGAAGTTCGGGGAGTCGACGCCGCGCGCCACATAGACGCCCTCGCTCGTCCGATCGAGGAGTGAACCCGGGTGATCGACCCGCACGTTCACCGGCTCGAGGACGAGGGTGATGCCGGATCCGTCGATCTGCGCGATCGCCTTCTGATAGATCTCGATGAGCTTGTCCAGCTGCACCTGGCGCTTCCAGCCGCCGAAGCCGGTGCCGGATCCGACGACCATGCGCGGGCAGCCGAGGCCCTGCGCGATGGCGACACCTTCGTCGAGGCGACGGTAGAACTCGGAGTGATCCCACGGCGGGATCATGAACTGGGTGCGGGGCTCGGCGAGCTGTGCCGTGAGCTGCAGCCCGGTCTCGGTGAGCGCCGCCTTGAGGGCGGGCAGGTCCTTCGGGGTGGCCGGAGCATCGACTCCCATGGGACCCCACATCTCGACGGCGGTGAATCCCGCGGCCGCAGCGGCGCGAACCCGATCGTGGTAGTCCCCGGCCTCGGTGAAGAGCAGCTCGATGTTGGGCGCCAACTGGTACATGGTTCTCCTCGGTATCTCGCGCCGCATCGTCGCGACGAGCGCTCTCCGCCATGCTGGCACGTTTAGTCGGAATAGTACATAAGATCCTGGCGCGTCGACGTAAGCTGGAAGACCAAACGCGAACGATACGATCGGAATCCGATTTCAACGAGGTGCACACTGTCGTGACCAACAATCCATCGGTGCTTTCGCGCCTGGACCTGAACCTCCTCGTCGCCCTCGACGCTCTGCTCACCGAACAGAGCGTGACGCGCGCCGCGGAGCGCCTGCATCTGAGCCAGCCGGCGCTGAGCGCCTCCCTCGCGCGGCTGCGCACGCACTTCGGGGACCAGATCCTGGCCCGGCGCGGCAACGCCTACGAGCTGACCCCGTTCGCTCTGCGCCTCACCGAACACACTGCCACGGCGCTCGAGGCGGCCCGGCGGGTGTTCGAGAGTCAGGCGACCTGGGAGCCGGTCGAATCCACCCGCGAGTTCTCGATCTTCGGGTCCGACTATGGATTCGTCACCATCGGACGGGTGGTCTCGGAGCTCGCAGCGAAGCGAGCGCCCGGCGTTCGATTCCGCTTCATGCTGCACAACCCGTCGATCGTCGAGGATGTCAGCAACCGGCTTCGCTCCGTCGACGGCATGGTGATCCCCCACGGTCACATCTCCGACCTGCCCTACGTCGATCTCTGGCACGACACCTGGCTGGCAGTGGTGGCGGAAGAGAGCCCCGTCGAGAGCCGGCTGACGATGGAGCAGGCGGCGGAGATGCCGTGGGTGATGACCTTCCAGTCGCGCTCCGCCTACCAGTCGGCCGCCCGGCAGATCCAGCAGCTGGGCGTCGAGCAGCACATCGAGGTGGTCGTCGAGAGCTTCCTCTCGCTCTCCCACTTCGTCCGCGGCACCAACCGGGTCGGGCTCATCCAGGCCGCTCTCGCGCCGCTCGCGCTCACTGCGGGAGGGGTGCGCGTGGTTCAGCTCCCCTTCGAGCCCACTCCCCTGTCGAACGCTCTGTGGTGGCACCCGGTGCACGGTCGCGACCCCGAGCACGCCTGGATGCGCGACCTCTTCGTCGAGGCGGGGCGCATCGTCGAGTCGGAGCGGCACCGGGTGGACGACCCCGACTGACTGCCGCCGCGCTGAGCTCGTCGGCCGAGCCTGTCGGAAGCCGTCAGATGGAACGGGCGGCGATCCAGTCGGCGATCGCTCCGATCGTCCGCAGAGCTCCCTCGTCGCCGGGCTGATCGATGTGCCCGTGTCCGGCGTTCGGCTCGTCGTACAGGGTGACATCCCGGCTGGCCGCCTGGAGCGTCGCGGCGAAAGCCTCCCCCGAGGGACGGAGTCCGTCGTTTTCGCATGTCACGATGAGCGTCGGTGGGAAGCCGGCCCCGTCGCCCATACCGGCGAAGACATGCGGGTCGAGAAGTGCCTCATCCGACCCGGCGTAGTTGACGGAGAGTTGACCCTGGGGCGATTCGGCATCGATTCTCGGAGAGGCCTCCGGTCCGTTGGCGTGCAGGACCGGATAGACGAGCACGAGCCCCGCCGGCGAGGTCTCCCCTGCGTCGAGCAGCCGCTGCGTCGCTCCCGCGGTGAGGGCGCCACCCGCGCTCGCTCCGCCGAGGAGCAGATCGGACGGGGCGACACCGAGGAGCGCCTCGCTCTCGACAAGCGCGAACCGCCAGGCGGCGAGCACGTCGTCCGACGGGGCCGGGTAGTGGACGCCGCCGAGGCACTTCGTGTAGTCGACCGACAGCACGGGGATGCCGCGCGCGGCGAGCTCTCGAGCGACCCAGTTGGACTCGGGCATGTCGAGGTAGCCCCCGATGAACGCCCCGCCGTGCACCCAGACCAGCGCGGGGCCGGTGGTCGGCGCCGACGGGTCGCGGTAGGCGCGCACCGGGATGGGCCCGAGCGGCCCCTCGACGGTGCGATCCTCGGTGACGACCGAGCCGAGGCGTGGGAAGCGTCGTAGAAGCGATGCGGTGTCGATGTCCGGTCGGGGGTCGGCCGGTTCGCCGTGCTCCGCGAGCCAGCCAATGGCTTCGGGTACCGGCATCCGCCGGAAGTCGGGCAGCCCGGCGACGTCTGCTTCGAGGGGAGCGGAATCGGTCATGTGAGGGCCTTTCGATCGGGAGACGGCTCGGCAGCCCGTTCCGTGGTTGGAGCGGTGATCTGCCGCCGGATCTCGTCGAGGGTGTCGAATACCCGCACGGTGGCGTCGAGGGTGTGCAGCGGATGCTCGACCTCGCCGCGGAGGATCGCCTGGGTGGTCTCGCGGAGCATCGGCGTGTAGCCATGCCCCTGGCGCTGCGCCTCGTGCTCGGTGACCGTCTCCCCGGCCGGCATGCTGAAGCGGTGCACCGCGAGTTGCGAGGCGTACCAGAAGCCCGAGTCGATCGTGATCCATCCCTCGGTTCCCGACACGGACGCGGACTGATCAAGGAACTCCTCCATCGAGCTGGCGCCCTGCAGGAACCGAGCGTCGGGGTAGTGCAACGTGTAGGCCTGCCTCAGATCGACCCCGTCCTCGCGGACGGTTCCGGACGCCTCGATGCGCAGCGGCTCGCCGAGCAGCTCGTGTCCGAGCGTCACCGGGTAGATGCCCTGATCGAGCAACGTGCTGCCGCCTGGCTTCCACCGGCTCGAGCCGTCCTTCGGGAACGGGGCGCCGAACGCGGCACGCACGCTGCGCACCTCGCCGATCGCCCCGTCGTCGACGAGGGTCTTCAGCAGGCGATGCAGCGGACTGAACTTCATCCACATCGCCTCCATCAGGAAGACTCCAGAGGAGCGAGCGACCGCGGCCAGCTCGCGCACCTCCGCCGCGTTCAGTCCGATGGGCTTCTCGCAGAGCACATGGCGACCGCGGAGCAGCGCCTGGCGCGCGAGGCCGAAGTGGGTGACGTGGGGCGTGCCGATGTACACGGCATCGATGTCGGAGTCGAGCATGCGGGAGTAGTCGTCGAAGCGCTCGGGAATGTCGAAGTCGTCCGCGAAGGCGTCTGCGGTGGCCTGGGCGCGGCTCGAGACGGCGACCACATCGGCCTCGGCGACCAGCGCGAAGTCGGCCGTGATCTGCCGTGAGATGCCGCCGGTTCCGGCGACCCCCCAGCGGAGCGCGCTCATCGGCTGCGTCGCAGCAGCCCGACGCGGGCCGCGCCGATGCGGTCGCTGGGAAGGATGGTGAGGCGCTCGTCGCCGTTCAGGATCCGGCCCTCCTGCCAGCGTCCGTCGACGAGCCGGAGCTCGCGGACGTAGTCGATCTCGAGGTCGGCGCCTTCGGCGGCGAAGTCGAGGACCCCGCCCTGACCGATCACGAGGAAGGAGCCGTCGGGCATCCCGATCACGACACCGAAGGGCCGGCCATCGCCGGGGGTCGAGCCGTGAGCGGATCCCTCGGTCTCGTCCGGCAGGTCGGGCGCAGGAGGCACGACGACGCCGACGTCGAGGAGCATCGCCGAGAGCAGCTTGGGTCCATTGCGAACCGTCACTGTGACACCGTCGAGGACGGCCGACTCGAGGTCGTCGTCCGGGCCCAGCGCGAAGCCGAGGATGCTGCCTCGTGCGTGACCGTCAGCGATCTCGGTCGCCGCGCCGATGATGAGGCGTGCGGCCTGACTGAACTGGTTGCCGGGCCTGCCGTCGTCGAGTCCGAACGCGCAATAGCCGATGGCACCGAAGCGTCCGACCGCGAGGAACGCGTCCCCGGCGATGAACTTCGCCTCGGGGATGAACAGCGGGTTGTCCGCGGTCGCGTATTGCTCCATCACCGCACGTGCGCCGGGCACGTAGATGTCGGGGGCGAGGAAGTCGAGGTCGGGTGCTGCCGTTCGCCACACGCCGAGCATTCCGGCGGTCGGTCCGCCGCTCGGGTACATGCCGGGAACATCGCCGACCGCCTGCGGGCCGAGCCACGCGTTGGCGTAGGCCGGAAGCGCAAGGAGCTGCTTGCCCGCCGAGGCGAGGCTGCCGAGGTAGCTCGCGAACCCCCAGGACATGAAGGCCTCGTCCGCGACATGGTCGCCCTCGCCGAAGGCCTGCGCCCAGGTCACTGCCCTGTCCAGTGCAGTATTCAGGCGTTCTCGCGTCGCCGGGGCGAAGGTCTCGGGGTGCTCCGCCAACGCGGTCTTCAGCCGCTCGGGCACTGCGGAATTCCAGGCAGCGAGAGCGGGCTCGGACCTGTCACGGCTCGCGCCGAGCAGTCCGACCTCGTTCTCGATCTGGACGAAGATCACCGTGTGCTCGTGATCATTCTCGGCCAGGTGACTGATGAGTGCTGAGTAGGCGCGGCGATCGGCCTCGAGCAGCGCAGCCGAGAACACCGACAGGACCGGGCGGGGGGTCGCACCTTCGTAGGAGAACGGAGTGACGAGCCGAGGCTCGCTGAGCACCGCGCGCGGAAAGCTCTCAGTGTCCGCCCGCACCCAGGAGGGCGCATAGCTCGAGTTGGCGTTCTTGAACGCGCCGAACCAGAGCAGCACGAGGCGCACACCCGCGAAGCGCGCCCCGGCGAGCAGGTCGTCGACGACCGTGAGATCGAACTGCCCCTGGACCGGCTCCACCTGATCCCAGCCCACGCTGGCGATCACGGTGTTGTACCCCGAGCCACGCAGCCGGTCCCAGACCGGCTGCATGTAGGCGGCATCCGATGAGCTCGAGTTGTGCAGCTCCCCGCCGATCGCGAGGAACGGGCTCCCGTCGACCATGAGCCGAGTGTGGCCGCCGACACGCTCGAGATGCGGAAGTTCGGTCATCGCGTTGCCCTTCAAGCTCGAAGCGCGTGCATGCTCGACCGGATGAGGTCGTGCTGTCGTCGCACGAGGACCAGCGGGTCCACCTCGCCGAGCTCGGCGAACGCATGGCCCTCCCACTCGCTCGACCAGTAGCCGCGGTAACCGCCCTCGACGAAGACCTTCACCAGCTCCGGGTAGTCGATCGCCGGCTCCTGCCCCGAGTCGTCGATGTCGTAGAACTTGGCGTGCACGTGCTTGATCTGAGGCATGATGTCCGCCCACTCGTGCGGGTCGACGTGGCCATGCATGTTGAAGGCGAGATGGGCGAAGGAGCCGAGGCGTCCGGGGTCGAAGTCGCGCCCGCGGAGGTAGCCGATGAACTCCTCCTGCCGCTCTCGCATGGACGCATCGGTGGACCAGATCGCCTGCAGGCGCTCGATCGCCTCGTCGTCGAGCCCGGCGCGCCGGACCGCGCGCAGCAGCGTCGGCGACATGGCGTGCATGGTCGACGAGAAGTCGGCGACGAAGCCCAGCAGCGGCGAGTCGAGCGTCTCGTAGACCTCGCGCACCTTCATGATCTCGGGAGCGTTCGGCCCCATCGGCGCGTGGATCTCGTAGGCCAGGGTGAGCTCCAGCTGCTCGGCGATGGGCAGCAGCCGCTTCAGCAGGTCGGGCTTGGCCGACTGGATGCGCACGAGCGGGAATCCGAGCTTCTTCGCGCCCTCGAACAGGACGCGGCTGAACTCGAACTCCTCGTCGGGCGTCATGTCGCGGTCGCGCCGACGGCCCATGTCGAGGTTGGCGCCGAACGAGCTCTCGTCGAAGCCGTGGCGGTCGAACGCCGCACGCCAGGTGGTGACGAACTCGTCGCTCACCAGCGGATAAGTGGGCAGCACCTGCGAGGCGACGATCTCGATGCCTGGACCGATGCCGAGCTCGGCGACCCGGTCGAGCAGTCCGTCGAAGTCGAAGTAGCCAGCCCGGAACTCGGCGCTCGCGGAGTAGAGGGTGAGCCCGAGCTTGAACGGGTCCTCCTCAGCGGCGGGCGGCGGCGCGTCCACGTCGCTGACGAGCGCCGGCGGCGCTGCCGCCGTGTCGGTCGCCGTCAGCGAGAGGGTCTGCCGGACATGGTTGGGCACGTACATCCCCGGCCCGCCGTCCTGACCCGGCATGATCTGCATGTATGGCAGGCGCAGCTCGCCGACGATCGCCACGTCGTGGGTCTCGCCGAGAGCGATCGCCGGATCCCGGCGGACGATGAGCAGCGGATGCTGCTGCAGGTACCACAGCACCTCGCTCTGGGCGGCCAGGTCGTCCAACCGGTAGCGCGTCCCCTCGAGCTCGAAGGCGATGTCGTCCTGCGCGACCTCCTCGCCGTCGACGGTGAGCGTCAGCTTGACGACCGAGGACAGCCAGAGGCTGCGGTACCACGGGATCGTCAGCGAGATGGCGTAGCCGTCCGGGTGGATGCGGAGACTGTCGTCGGTGATCAGGCCATTGGGCACGGGATTGCCTTTCGTGGAGCGGAGGTCGGACGACCTGGCGCGGTGCGCCGGGTCGTCCGGAGTGCGAGAGCGAATCAGCTCTTCAAACCGCCGGTGAAGCCCTGGATGAAGCGCTTCTGCATGATGAGGAACAAGACGGTGATCGGCACCAGCGCGACGATCAGGATGGCGAAGATGTTGTTCCACTGGGTCACGAGGCCGGTGACGTAGCTGTAGACGACGACGGGCAGGGTCGCGGCGCTCGAGCCGTTGAGGAAGATCAGCGGCGTGAAGAAGTCGTTCCACACGATGAGGCCGGTCATGATCGAGATGGTGCCCGTGGCGGGTGCGAGGAGCGGGAAGACGATCTGCACGTAGGTGCGCAGCGGCGAGGCGCCGTCGATAGTCGCCGACTCCTCATACTCGACCGGGACGGCGCGCATGAAGCCGCCGTAGAGGAACACGGCGAGGGGCATCAGCATCGCCGTGTAGACGACCGCCATGCCGAAGGGGCTGCCGAGCAGGCCGATCGCTCGGGCACCGATGTAGAGGGGTACGAGTCCGAGCTGGGCGGGGACCACGATGCCGACCAGGACCATGTAGTACACCACTGTGCTCACCCGCGAGAGCCGCCGCGTCAGCACGTAAGCGCAGGCACTGCCGAACACGATGAGCCCGATGACTGCCCCCGCGGTGATGACCGCGCTGTTGAAGAGTCCGAGCAGCAGCGTCGCTGATCCCCCGCTCTGGAACACGTCGATGAAGCTGTTGAACGTGGGGTTGGTCGCCGGCTGGAAGGCCGGGGTGGCCAGCGCGTCGGCGGAGGTCTTCAGTGCCGTGTTGATGAGCAGGTAGAACGGCAGCAGCATGATGAGGGCGGCGACCCAGAGCAGCACCTCGCGCAGCAGAGTCCACTTCGAGTAACGGAACATGATTACTTCCCTGCATTCCGGTCGCGGGTGAGGAACAGCTGAGCAGCGGCCGCGATGACGACGATGACGGTGAAGACGAGCGACAGGGCGGCGCCGTAGCCGAACTGCCCGTTCGCGAAGGTCTGGCGGTAGATCACCGTCGAGAGGGTGTCGGTGGCGCCGTACGGCCCGCCTCCTGTCATGCCCTGCACCTGGTCGAACACCTTGAGGCCCTGCGTGAGGGTGAGCGTGGTCGAGATGGCGACCGCCGGCTGCAGAAGTGGAAGGGTGATGTTGCGGAAGCGCGCCCACGGCCCGGCACCGTCGATCGCCGCGGCCTCCTCGATCTCGAGGGGGACGGTGGCGAGGCCTGCCAGGTAGATGATCATCGCCATCCCGATGTTCTGCCAGACCATCACAGCGAGGATCGTGAAGATGGCCCAGGTCGGATCGGCCAGCCAGGCGTGCTGCCAGTCGGTGAGGCCGAGGCCGCCGAGGACGGCGTTGAGCGGGCCGTTCACCTGGAAGATGAAGCGGAAGATGTAGGAGACCGCGAGCGGGCTGAGCACGACCGGGAGGAAGAGCAGGGTCCGCAGGATGTATCGGCTGCGCACTCCACGGTTGAGGCCGAGCGCCAGGATCATGCCGACGACGTTGGTGATGATGAGGAACGCGATGGCGAGGAACAGCGTGTTGCCGATCGAGCCGAAGACCTTCTTGTCGCCGACGATCCTCGTGAAGTTGTCGAAGCCGATCCACTCGAAGGACCCGATGCCCTTGAAGTCGGTGAAGGCGTAGGCCCCGCCGATCGTGGTGGCGACGTAGTGCACACCGAGCACGGCGAGCAGAGCGGGCATGGCCCACCACCACGAGCCGTACCGGGTGAGGGCCCGGCGGGGCCGGGGCCTGGACTTGCGTCCAGGCTCCGGCCGCTCAGGAACGACGGAATCGAGCGGGATCTGCTGGGTTGCGGTCATTTCTCCGGTCGATTCGTCATTGAATGGATGGTGCTGTGCTGGGGTGCCTGGTCAGTCCGTGCCCAGGGCTACCACGCAGCGTCCATGGCCTCGAGGACATCCTTCACCGTGGCCTGCTTGGTGAACAGACCCTGCACACCGGTTCCGAGTGCGTTGTAGACCTCGGCCGAGTCCCACGACGAGTTCGGCAGCGGGTAGGTCTTGCCGTCCTGGAGGAGCGTGGCGACGCCGGCGAACTGCGGCGGCAGCTTGGTGAAGTCGGCGCCGACCGCGGGGAGGTTGCCCGAGACGCTGGGGTAGACGGTTGCGCCTTCGCTGCTCGTGGCGTACTCGAGGAACTTCTTCGCGGCAACCTGGTTGGGCGACTTCGCATTGATCGCCAACGCGTAGTTCACGCTTGCCGAGATGATGGTGTCGGACGCCTTGGGCGCCGGGAACGGCTCGACCACGAAGTTCGCGTTCGGGTTGGCACCACCGAGGCCGAAGGCCGCGCCGGAGGGGATCGCACCGGCGTAGGAGGTCTCGCCCACGAGAGCGTTGGTGATGGTGTCGAAGGTTCCTGCCTCAGGCGACTCCTGGAAGCAGCCTGCGTCCTGGAGCTCTGTGAAGCGGCCCAGGGCCTCCTGCCAGCCCTTGTCATCGGCGAAGGTCACCTTGTCCGCTTCGCGCTGTTCGTTCCAGTCCGGGGTGGGCCCGTAGACGGTGTCGCCCGAGAAGACCAGGGAGAAGAAGCCCGCGTTCGGCACCACCGATGCGGCGATGACGAAGAAGGAGTGACCCTTGTCCTTCGCGATGCCGCAGTCCTTGATCAGCTCGTCGTAGGTGGTCGGGAACTCAGCGATGCCGTCCTTCTGCATGAGCGCGAGGTTGGCGACGAGACCAGCAGTGGCGAAGTCCAGGCTCTGGCCGTACACCTTGTCGTCGACGGTGAACTGGCCCTCGGCGCCCGTGGGGATCGTGGTCTTGGCATCGGTGTCATCGAGCGGCAGCAGATAGCCGCCCTCGGCGAGCGTCAGGATGCTGTAGAGCTGACCGCGTCCGGGCTGCACCTCGAACACATCCGCGGCGTTGCCCGCCTGGAGCTTGGTGGTCAGACCTTGCCCGTAGCTGTCGCCGCCCGCCTCATCGAGGGTGACCTTGTAGTCGGGGTTCGCCTTCATGAATGCGTCGGCGAGCGCCTTGTACGGCGATTCTCCGGACTCGGTCACCGGCGCGTAGAGCGTGAACTCCTTGGTATCGGTGTTCTGAGTGGGCGCGGCGGCCGGGGTTGAGGAGCATCCGGCGAGCACGACGGCGCTCGCGGCGAGAAGGGCGATTGCGGCGGGTTTGATCCCGCGACGCAGAGTTCGGCTGTGCTGTGACATTGCGAACCTTTCTTGACGGCATTGTCAAGCTCCACGATCGCGGAGCAAGGGGGTTTGTCAGAACCAGGCTGACGTTTTGAGACTACCTACTTGCGCTAGAGTTCGACATAAGCATTGGCGTTCCGGACATTGAGGGCGCTGATGAGCACCTCGGCCCTTCAGGTCACGCCGACGAACCGTGGCGGCAGAGCGCCACCGGGCCGGCCAGGCCCCATGGCCGGGTCGGAGCGTCCGCCCGATAGACCGAGAGGTCGAACCCGTCCGAAGCGGCTCTGCCGTCCGCCGCCGCGCGCGCCTCTCCGATGAGGCGGTGGGACCAGGTGTTGGTCACCCCGATCTCCAGCAGGTTCACCCCAGGTCGGATGGCGCCGGAGATGTCCAGCTCGAACGGCTCCGTCCAGGTCACTCCGATGGCGGCGCCGTTGAGTCTCACCTCGGCCAGATCCCGGACCTCCCCCAGCCTGAGGGTGACGCTGTCGCCGGCGCTCCAATCCCCCTGAGCGTTGAATTCCGCGCTCCACCAGGCGGTCCCTGAGAAGACCGATTCCTCGGCCGCCGGCCCGAACAGCGCGAGCTCTGCGTGCTCGCGATCAGGAATGCCGGCGTTCTCAGGAAATCGGACGCTCCAGGGGCCGGCGATCGGCACCGATTCCCTGCGATGTCTGGCGACGGAGGCGCTGGCGGGCTCGTCGCTCAGCAGGAGGAACCCCGACTCGTGGGCCGCCAGCGCGAGGTCCACCTCGACCCATCCTCCGTCTCGCCGAGCATCGAGCTCCGAGCGACGGCAGCGCACCGCGTCCCACCACTGCACATGCGACGCCGCGGTCCGAAGACGGATGGCGGCCGAGACCGTCGACGCGGTCGGATTGCTGACGAAGAGGATCTCCCCCTCGTCGGCGACCCGTCGGGTGAGGGCGAGCGGACCTCCTGCGACGACCCACCGGGGCTCGATGCGCTCCGATGCGAGCGCGTCCTCCAGTGTTCCGGTCAGGACCGAGCTGCGACCGTTCCCGTTGGGCGCCCACAGCTCGTCGACGAGTCGGGCGAACTGGTCGTCGTCGTCGCTCAGGCTCGGCGAGCCGATCGGACGCTCCCCCACCAGCAATGCCCCGCCGGCGATCAGCTCGGCGATCCGCCGCAGCGTGCGGAGGGTCATCCGACGCGCGGTGCCGCCGAGGTAGAGCAGCCGATATGCCGCGCCTCCCCGGGAGCGGAGCATGCCGTCCTCGTCGACGGTCACGGCGGAGGCGAGCCCGTCCGCTCCGATGAAGTCGAACTCGAAGCCTGCCGGCACCTCGTCGACGAGGCGATCGCCGAAGATGGCGGTGAGCGGCGCCTCCTCGCCGAAGAAGTAGGCGATGTCCGCCCCCGGTGCGCCCGCGTTGAGCAGCCACGACGAGCGCGCCAGGTAGTCGATCCACGCACCTGCCTGCTCTGCCCACGTCTCGTGGCGGGTGAAGGTCTGGCCCAGGTGCGGCGCGAGCGAGACCCCGGGGGCGGGTGCCTCCGAGGGCTGGTGAGGGGACGTGTGGATGCAGAAGCGGGTCACTCCGAGCAGGAGCTCCAGGTCCACGACCTGCTTGAGATCCCGCGGCGCATACGCGTAGGGGTGGCCGAAGGCGCTCATCGACTCCGCGCCGGTGAACGCCTTGCCGTACACGTGGGCGACGGAGGAGGCGCCGCGGAGGTCGGCGATGTAGGTGGGCTTGAAGCCGCGCCCCTCTTCAGGCGTCCACATGGCTCCCATGGGGACGTCGGCGTGGCTGCGCATCTGCATGTCGTCGCCGAGCTGCGGACGGTGGTCCTCCAGCGCCTCGGCGTAGTAGACGAGACCGGCCTCGTGGGCGATCCGCTCGATCGTGCCGTAATAGGCGTCGGCATAGAGCTCGGCGATGGTCTGCCGGTAGTCCCAGAGGAACCTGTCGCTGCGCTCCGGGCTGTCGAGGACGAAGCCGGCGAGCGCCGGAAGCCATGCGGTGAGGCTGTAGCCGCGTCGCCGCTCGAACTCCTCAGGCAGGCGGTCCGTGCAGTTCTGCGGGCCGGACTCGATGCTGTCGCTCAGCAGGGCGCGGATGCCGCGCGCGCCCATCAGGTCGGCGCCGACGGCATCCCGGAAGATGCCGAGCCAATCGCGCAGATAGCGCTCGACCCGAGTCGGATCGAGCTTGTCCACCTCCAGCCCCGTCGCCTCCGCGGGAGCGGGTCCGTTGGTCTGTCCGGTGAGCGAGGAGCCGAACCGGAGGATCCGCCACCGCCCGGCGGGCGCGTCCCAGGTCAGCCGTTCGTCGCCGTCGACCGCGTCGGTGAGGTCGATGACCTCGCCGATCGGCACTCCGGAGACGCCCGTGGGGGTCGGCACCGCGTAGTAGTCGGGGGTCGTGGCGAACCCGGCCTTCACCTCGGCTGCGGCGATCCGTCCGTCCGACCAGAATTCGACCTCCGAGACGAGCATCTCCGCCGCGGGCGGCGGGAAGGGGAGCGGCAGGACGCCCTCGCCCATCGGAGGGATCGACGCTGCCGCGGGCTCGCCCGTGAGAACGAGCCGGAACCAGCGGGCGGTGACCGGAGCGAAGCTCTCGGAGCGGACCGGCGACGACGAGGCGGGAAGCTCGGCGACCGGCTGGAAGCGCTCGCCGTCCGCACTGCTCTCGAGGACAGCGCGCACGGGCGGGGGCGCTCCGAATCCCCGCCGTCCCGGCAGGCCCACGGTGATCGCGCCGACCGCGGTCGGCTCGTCGAAGGAGAACTCGATCCACTCCGTCGACGTGCGCTCGTTGTCGCGCGGCAGCACGACGGCAGGCCCGAACAGGCCGTCGGTCAGCGCGCCGAGGTCGTCCACCGGAGTGCTGCTGCGGATGGAGGTGGGCCGCAGACGCACGCCCTGCTCAGGAATGGCGAGGACACGGCTGGTCCTGCTCCAGCGCGGAGCCGCGCCAGGTCGCTCGACGTCCTGGTACGGGCCTGCCGCGTCCGGCAGTCCCGGGAGCCGCACGTCGAGCGCTGAGCCGCCGTCGACGATCAGCTCGCTCCAGACGAGCTTCCTCATCGCATCGGCCGCGTCCACCCACGGCCCGCCCGCCGCGCTCCACCCGGGAGACGTCGCGATGGTCAGCTCGAGGTCGAGCTCGTCGGCCTTCTGAACGGCCGCCCGCATGGCGCGCTTCCACTCGGGAGACATGAAGACGAGCCGCTCGGACACCACCTGCGGGTGGTTCATCCCGCCCTCGAACACCTGCGCTCCGCCGATGCCCACCCGCTTCATCCACTCGAGGTCGAGCATGATCCCGGCCTCGTCGATGTTGCCGTTCATCCAGTGCCACCAGACCCGCGGCCGCGCCTCGGGCGGAGGCGCCAGGAACTCGTCCCAGAGAGCCATATCAGCGACCCACGTCAGGATGCCGTCACGTGGACCGAGACGTCCGACTCATCGATGCCGTCCGTCAGGGTGAAGCGGAGCAGGCCGGGCTCGCGCCGCCGTCGCTGGTCGTCCCAGAAGCCGATCTCGTCGGCGCCGATCCTGAACGTGATGGAGGCCGTATCGCCCGTGGACACGTGCAGTCGGGCGAAGCCGCAGAGTCTCCGCACCGGCTGAGCGACGCTGGCGACCGGATCGCTGAGGAAGAGCATCAGCACGTTGTCCGCGGACCGGGGTCCGGCGTTCCGGGTCTGGGCCGACAGTTCGAGCGAGCCGCCCGCCGCCAGCTCGGCCAGCGAGATGGACGTGCGAGTGGCCTGCAGGCCCGGCCCATCGAAGGTCGTGTAGCCGAGGCCGTGACCGAACGGGAAGCGCGGACCGAGCGGCAGGTCGAGGTACTTCGACGTGAAGGAGTCGTCGAGGTTGTTGGGTCCCTCGAGCCCGACGTCGTGCTTCGTGGCCGACAGCGATCCGGAGGTGCTCGCCGGCCGACCCGTGCGCTCGTGCTCGGAGTAGATCGGGATCTGGCCCACCGAGCGGGGGAAGGTCATGGGCACGCGTCCCGCCGGACTCACGTCGCCGGCCAGGACACGGGCGAGCGCGTCTGGCCCCTCGGTGCCGAGGTGGAAGGCGAACAGCACGGAGTCGACCCGGTCGATCCAGCGCTCGACCACCAGCGGGCGGCCCGCGAGGAGCACGACCACCACCGGCACCCCGGTATCGACGATCGCCTCGATCAGCGCGTCCTGCTCACCGGGGAGCGAGATTTCGCTGCGCGAGCTCGCCTCGCCCGACAGATGGCTGGGCTCCCCCACGGCGAGGATCACCAGATCGGACTCCCGCGCCGCGTCGACCGCGGCGGAGAGCTGGCCTGGCTCGGAGGCGAGGAATCCGGCGCCGTCCTCGACCGTCCAGGTCGCCTGCCCGAATCGCTCCCTCAAGGTCTCCTCGAGGGATCGCGAGCCGACGCCGAACCTCTGGACCCAGGCGCCGAGATGGTCGGTGCTGCGCGCGTACGGTCCGGTGAGCAGGATCCGCTTCGTGGATTCGGGATCGAGCGGCAGCAGCTCGCCGGCATCCGCCGATCCGCCGTTCTTGAGCAGGATGACGCTCCGCTCGGCGGAGGCGCGCGCGTCGGCGCGGGACTGCTCCGTCGGCGCGGAGACCGCCTTCGAGGCATCGACATAGGGATCGTCGAAGAGGCCGAGGGATTCCTTCACCGCGAGGATCCGCAGGACCGCATCGTCCACGCGCGCGACATCGAGCGCGGACGGGTCGTGCAGTGAGCTGTCGTCGACGGCGTCGCCCATCGGCGGGCCGCCCATCACGATGTCGACTCCCGCCGTGATGGACAGCGCCAGAGCCTCCGCCTCGGTCTCGGCGACGCCGTGGACCGTCAGCTGCGACGCGCCCTCCGCGTCGCCGACGACGACCCCGGCGAAGCCGAGCTCATCCTTGAGGACCTCCGAGAGCATCCACGAGTTGGCATGCATGGGGACGCCGTTGAGGGAGTTGAACGACGCCATCACGCTCGCGGCACCGGCTCGCACGCCCGCCGCGAAGGGAGGCAGATAGACGTCCCGCAGCCGGCGATTCGAGACGTCGGTCGAGTTGTAGTCGCGACCCGCCTCCGCGGCGCCATAGGCGATGAAGTGCTTGAGGCAGGCGGCGATCGAGTCCGTCGCCGCCAGGCTCGAGCCTTGATATGCGGCGACCTTCGCGGCCGCGAACGCCGAAGCGAGGAAGGGGCTCTCGCCGAAGCCCTCGACCACCCTGCCCCACCTCGGGTCGACCGAGATGTCGACCATCGGGGAGAAGGTCCAGTTCACGCCGTTCGACCGGGCCTCGGTGGCGGAGGTGCGACCGTCGAGCGCGGCGACGGCCGGATCGAACGACGACGCCTGAGCGAGCGGCGTCGGGAAGATCGTGAACTGCCCGTGCACGACGTCGAGGCCGATCAGCAGCGGGATCCCCAGCCGGGTCTCCTCGACCGCGATCCGCTGCAGCTCGTTCGTCGCCTCGGCCGAGGGTGGCCAGAACATGGCTCCGATGCCTCTGCGGACCCGGTCGTGCTGAGCGACGGTGTCCGGGATCCAGACGATCTGCAGCTGGGCGAGCTTCTCCGCCCACGTCATCCGGGCGAGGATTCCGCGGATCCTGTCGTCCTTCATCTCGGATGCCCGCTCACAGCGCCCGATAGGCGAACCGTCGGAATCGCACGGCGCCCGGACCGGCGGCGAAGATCGCGGGGCGCAGACTGAGCAGGTCGTTCACGGTGTTCGCGTTGTAGCCGCTCGTCTCGAATCGGAGACCGTGTCTGGTCCAGGTCTCGCCATCCGGGCTGTGCCACATCGACACGATGTGCTCGTCATTCCGGATGCGCAGGTGCAACACGCCGGATCCGGGTACCTGCTCCCGCCAGTGGCTGCGCCGTCCGCCGCCGTAGGTCGTCATCGTCGATCCGCCCCAGCCCATGCCGAGGAACAGCGCGTTGTCGAAGAAGAGCAGGAGGCCTCCGATCGACTGATCGTCGGCGCCTACACCCCCACTCGCGTCCTCGCGCTGATCGAGCAGTTCGACGACGACCTCGATCTCGTACGAGCGGTCGCCTGTCGGCACGGCGAGCGGAGAGCTGTCGGCCGGCCCCGTGCCCTTTCCCGCGAGGACGAGCGCGTCGCCTTCCAGCGCCACTCGGCCGAGCTCGCCGGGCGCCGGCGCATGGAATGCCCACTGGCTGCCCAGCTCGAGGGCGGTGAAGTCGTCGGAGCGGGAGACCCCCCGCAGGGACCCGACATCGGGCGCCCCCGACGAACCCGAGGCAGTGGCCGTTCCGACGATCGGCATGGGCAACGGCTGGGAGAGGTCTCCGCCGAGCGCGCGCAGCCAGCCGTCATCGGTCCATTCGGCCGGCTCGAGCAGCACCTGCCTGCCCAGGGTCCGGAAGCCGTTCTCGTAGCCGTGGTAGACGAGCCACCAGTCGCCGCTCGGCCCTTCCACGGCAGTCGCGTGCCCGCGGGACCACCAGGCCTCGTCGCTGCTGCGGGTGCGCACGATCGGGTTGGCCGGGTCGTTCTCCCACGGTCCGTGGACCGAGCGGGAGCGCGCGACGGTGACCATGTGGCCCGTGGCCGGGCCCGCGGTGCCGCCGACGGCGCTGATCAGGTAGAACCACTCACCACGGCGCAGCAGCTTGGGCCCCTCCAGCGCGTACGCCTCGGTGATCCACTCGTCGGGGTAGCGCCAGCCGTCGTACACCTGCTCGATGGGGCCGTCGGTGGCGAGGCCGTCCTCCGTCAGCCGCACCCGCCGGATGCCGCTCAGGAAGAGGTACCTGCGTCCGTCCTCGCCGACGATGTGGCCCGGGTCGATCGCCCGCTCGATGTCGAGGAAGATCGGCGCGCTCCACGGCCCCGCCATCGAATCGGCGTGGATGACGGCGATCCGCGGCGTGCTGCCGAACTCCGGCGCCCATGCCGCGGGGATGAAGGGGATGTAGATGAAGAACCGGCCTTCATGCTTCACGATGTCGACGGCGAAGACGATGGCGGGCGGGTTCGGCAGGGCGAAGGTGAGCGGCTCCCAGTTGACGAGATCCCGCGAATACTGGATCAGCAGCCCGGGAGCGGCATCGAACGACGAGGTCGTGAGGTAGTAGTCCTCGCCGTCCTTCAGGACCGAAGGGTCGGGGAAGTCGCCGCTGATCACGGGATTCCGGTACGTTCCGTCGCCGAGGTCGGCGATCCGCCGCCCCTCCACCCCGATGCCCCAGCGGGACATCAGAACATCGCCTTCGGATTGACCGCGTCCGCAGGGACGGCCTGCAGGACGTCCCAGTGCTCGACGACCTTGCCGCCTTCGAGCCGGTAGATGTCGGCAACCGCGGCGGCCGGGGCACCGGGCCGCGTGGCACGGAGATGGATGAGCGCGAGGTCGTCGTCGACGAGGATGCGCATCACGTCGAAGCGCGCGCCGTCGGCGCTGAACTTGTCCTTCAGCGCGTCCACCGCCGCCTGCGGGCCGTCGAGGATGTTCGGGTTGTGCTGGATGTAGTCCGCGGAGACGTGCGCCGCGAACGCGCCGGCGACATCCCGCTCGGCGTAGAAGATCCGGGCGAAGTCTTCGACTATCGCGCGGTTGGTGCTGGTGTCGGTCATCGCACTCCTTCGTGGCGGATGACAGCGCGGCCGGCCGCGACGGATCGCGACCGGCCGGTGCCGGATGGTGTTGCTGCGGTAGTCGGCTCGCTCAGCCCTGACCGTGCTGGGCGTACGGGTTGAGCAGCTGCGCCTTGAGCTCGTCGGGCACGCCCTCTTCGGTCGCGCTCGGGCCGTCGGCGGCGGGGAACGACTCGGTCATCGACATCGGCATGGCGCCGTTGCGGTACAGGTTGTTCGAGCCGAGGGACGGCTTCCAGATGTTCGGCTCCCAGTCGGGCACGTAGTTGCGGTAGCCGCCGGTGTTCAGCTCGATCCGGAGGCTCGACGGCTCGCGGTAGTAGAGGAAGGTCTGCTCGCCGATGCCGTGGATGGACGGTCCGTACTCGATCGGGTAGCCGTGCTCCATGAGCACATCCGCCGCGATGAGCAGCTCTTCGCGGGTGTCGACCCAGAAGGCGTAGTGGTTGATGCGGCCCGCGCGGGTCGAGCCGTCGAGGACCACGCCGAGGTCGTGCGACTTCTCGTTGGTCGTCAGGACCGAGAAGACCGAGATGGGCGCCTCGTCGAGAACCGTCTTCGCCATGATCCGGAAGCCCAGCACGTCGTTGTACCACTTCGCGAATGCGTCGACATCGCTGGCCGCGATCGTGACGTGGTCGAGCTGGCGGGGTGCGCCGGCGACCTTGGAGCGCTTCTCGGGACGGTCGGGGTAGATCGAGGCGACGGCGCCCTGCGGGGCGTGGCGCTCGACGTCCCAGAACAGGGTCATCGAGTGGCCCCACGGCCCGACGAACTCGTAGGAGCGGCCGATGCCGACGCCCTTCTCCGACCAGGTGCCGGTGACGCCGGCGGCCTCGATGCGTCGAGCGGCCTCGTCCAGCGCCTCGTCGCTCGTGGTGCGCCAGGCCATGGTGGCGAGGCCCGGCTCGTCGCCCTTGCGCACGATCACGGAGTAGCGGTAGTAGTCACCCCAGCAGCGGAGGTACACGTCGCCGTCGATGCGGTCCGTGACGGTGAGCCCCACGTGCTCCTCGTAGAACTCGGTGGACTCCTCGACGTTCGGCGTCGTGATCGCGACGAAGGCGAGGTGGGAGAGCAGCTTGATCATCGTTGACCTTTCGAGGTGGATGCGGGTCCCACTTTGCGCGAGCGCCGGCTCATCAGGGAATACCGGAGTTCTAATGCGCTCCATCGGTGGCGTCGATGCGCGGGCGGCGACGGCCGGGCTTCCGGGCCGCTCGCCCGTTGGCCCGCTACTGGGTTATCAGCAAAGCGGATAGTGCGGATCAGCAACGGCTTGTTCCCGGATACCGTCTTCGTGGCTTCAATGAGACTGCTCCGCATCGCGCGGAGCGACTCGGATGCGCATCGTGGCCGTCCAGCGGGCTCTGCCCGCGGCTGCTCTGTCGCTCGGGAATCGATGGAGGTCGTTCAGTGTCGAATTCTTCCCTTACCGCTGAGGTGGCGACTGCCCGACAGGCAGGCGTCGGCCAGGGCGTGCTGCTGCTGGCCGGCAGCTGCATGCCGATCCTCGGTTCGGTCCTCATCACACCTGTGCTGCCGCAGCTGTCCGCGGAGTTCGCCGACGTGCCCGGCTCCGAGGTGCTCGTGCCGATGGTCGTCGCCATCCCGGCGCTGATGATCGCGATCTTCGCGCCGTTCGCCGGCCAGATCGTCGACCGCGTCGGACGCAAGGTGCTCCTGATCATCGCCATGATCGCCTACGCCTTCGTGGGCACGGCGCCGGCCTGGCTGCAGGGCCTGCCCGAGATCCTCGCGAGCCGAGTGCTCGTCGGCATCTGCGAGGCCGCCATCATGACGGTCTGCACGACGCTCATCGTCGACTACTTCCACGAGAAGCGGCGCAACCGCTATCTCGCGGCGCAGACCATCGCGACGACGCTCGCCGCGACCGTCTTCATCGCCCTCGGTGGTGCGCTCGGCACCGGCGGCTGGCACGCGCCGTTCTGGGTGTACGCCATCAGCCTGCTGATCGCCATCCCGATGATCTTCGCCCTCTGGGAGCCCCGTCGGTCGGAGGGCGACGCGAACGGCGCTGTCGCCGCCGCCCGGGTTCCGATCCCGTGGGGCCGGATCGCCGGTCCGCTCGCCGTGACCCTGTTCAGCGGCTTCAGCTTCTACGTGATCATCATCGAGGCGAGCTACCTCGTTGTCGGGACCGGCATCGCGGCCACCGACACGGCGGTCATCGGCGCGGTCGCCGCGGGCGCATCGCTCGCCACCGCCATCGGCGGCCTGACCTTCGTTCGCGCCATCCGGATCGGCGTCTCGCGCCTGCTGCCGATCGCCTTCGTGATCCAGGCCGTCGGGATGCTCGTGATCTGGTTCGTGCCGGGTCTCACCGGTGTCGCCATCGGAGCGATCATCGCCTCGTTCGGCTCCGGCTTCCTGCTGCCGTCGCTGCTGCGCTGGGTGATCGCGACGACCCAGTTCGCCGAGCGCGGGCGGGTGACGGGACTCTGGACCGCGGCCTTCTTCCTCGGCCAGTTCCTCACCCCGATCCTCATCGCCGTGATCGGCGCGGCGGCGGGATCGCTGACCGCAGCGGTCGGCGTCGTCGGCATCATCGCCGTCGTGATCGCCGTGCTCGTCGGCGTCTCGCTGCGCCGCAACACCGCGGGCGTCGAGGTCCAGGCCGCCTGAGCCCGGTCTGAGTCGCATGCGCGAGGGGCGGTCGTCGGCGAGAGCTGCGACCGCCCTTCTGCGTGCGGGGAGAAGCCTCAGCCCTGGGGCAGGAGCGCGGCCGCCTCGGCGAACTGCTGGCGCATCCAGATGTGCTCGGGGTCGTGCGTGTAGGCGGGATGCCACCAGAGCGCGTTGGTGATCGGCGTCGCATCGAAGGGCGGATCGAACACCTCGACTCCGCCCATCGCGAGCGCGAGATCGGCCAGACCCGCCTGGATCAGCCCCAGCCTGCGGGTGCCGGCGATGAAGGTGGGCAGGGTGACGAAGCTCTCGAGCACCGCCTCCACCCGCGGCTCGATGCCGAGCTGCTGGATCTGCCGTCCTGCCGAGGTGAACGCCGTCCGGGACTGGTAGGTGAACACCCAGGGCGATTCGGCGATCGTCGTCATGGTCATGCCGTGGCGCGTGTCGGGGTTCCCGGTGGCGGCGAGGATCACCCAGCTGTCCCGCCACAGGTCGATGAACGGCAGTCCGCTCATCGGCCCGTGCGGCATGAGGATGCCGTCCGCGGTGCGCAGGCGCTCATGGACGTCCTCGACGATCTGCGTCGTGTGCAGCATGAAGCGGAACTTGATCGACGGCGCCCGATCCATCGCGAGCAGCGAGACCGCTCGACCGGTCGTCGCGAAAGAGTAGTCCGAGCCGTAGATGGAGAACTCCCGCACCGCGGCCTCGGCACTCCAGTCGGCCTGGCTGTGGAATACCCGTCGCGACATCTCGAGGGCGGCGGTGGTGTGCTCGGCCAGGCGGACCGCCAGCGGGGTCAGGTCGTAGCTGTTCCCCCGCCGCGCGAGGATCGGGTCGCCGAAATGGGTGCGCAGACGGGCGAGAGCCGCCGAGAGCGCCGGCTGGCTGAGCTGCAGTCGCTCGGCCGCACGGGAGACGCTTCGTTCGGTGAGCAGGGCGTCGAGCGCCACCAGGAGGTTGAGATCGAGGCGCGCCAGAGAACGCTGATCAGCCGTCGTCGCCTCCTTCGCCGTCGATCGACATGGTCGATCGACCTGCCCTCCTCGAACCGGCGGCGGGCTGGCCAAAGTATAAGCACCATGGATTCACGGCATAGCCAGATAGGCATTCCTTAGGTCGCCGGGCGACCCGGATAGTGGAGAAGGCACCCGCGCTCCCCCGCGCCCCGAAAGGATCGACGATGATCAGCCTGCTCTCCCACCTCTCCTATGTGGCGATCACCGCTCCCGATGTCGAGGCGTCGGTCGAGTTCTACAAGAACGAGGTCGGCCTGACCGAGGTCGCCCGCAAGGACGGATCCGTCTACCTGCGCTGCTGGGGCGACTACTACGCCTACTCGGTCGTCGTCGCGCCCGGAGACGAGCCGACACTGCAGACCATGGCCTGGCGCACCACCTCGCCCGAGGCGCTCGAGGAGGCGGTCCGTCGCATCGAGGAGGCCGGCGTCGAGGGCGAGTGGTTCGACGGCTACCAGATCGGCCGCGCCTACCGCTTCACCGGCCCGTTCGGGCACTCGATGACCCTGCACTGGGATGTCGTCCGGCACCGCTCCGAGCCGCACGTCGCGTCGATCTACCCCGACCGCCCTGAGAAGCGCTCCAAGATCGCCGGCGCACCCCGCCAGCTCGACCACGTCACCATCGCGGCCAGCGATGTCGACGGCTTCGCCAAGTGGTACAACGAGGTGCTCGGCTTCCGCATCATGGCCCGCACCGTGCTCGACCAGGCGCCCATCTCGGTGTTCTCCGTGCTGACCACCAACGAGAAGTCCCATGACCTCGGCGTCGTGCTCGACGGCTCGACCCGCCCCGGTCGGATCAACCACTACGCGTTCTGGGTCGACACCCACGAGGAGCTGCTGATCGCGGCGGACACCCTCATGGAGCGGGACATCCCGATCGAGTACGGACCCTCCATCCACGGGATCGGCGAGCAGACGTTCCTCTACTACCGCGAGCCGTCCAGCATGCGCATCGAGCTGAACACGGGCGGCTACCGCAACTACGTCCCCGACTGGCAGCCCAACACCTGGAAGCCGTCGCTCGGCTCGAGCAACCTCTACCGCAACGGCGCCATGCCCATGTCGATGACCGAGTCGTTCCCCGCCGCCGACGGTCCGACCGCGACGGAGGAGGGCGTGCCGACCGAGCTCCAGGACGCCCTGCTCAACCCGTACACTCAGCACGGCTGAGCCCAGGCCCGTCTTCGGAGGCTCGCCCACGCGCCCTCCGGTACGACATCCGTCACGACTCGAGGAGGACATCTTGACGACACCAGCAGCCGGCAGCAAGCCGAGCGAGGATCCCGCGGACATCGATCGGCGGGACCCGGAGTCGGAGATCTACGCCCGCGCGACGGCGTACCGCAACTGGGGCCGCTGGGGCGACGACGACGTCCTCGGCACCCTGAACTTCATCGACGCGGCCAAGCGGATCGAGGCGGCAGGCCTCGTCCGCGAGGGCCGGGTCGTCTCGCTGTCCCTCGCGTTCAACACCGACGGACCGCAGAAGGGCTGGCGCCGACGCGTCAATCCGATCCACACCATGACCGACACCGGCTCCGACGCCGAGCTCGGCAACCAGGGCTTCCCGCACGGCATCGGCGGCGCGGACGACTACATCACCATGCCCCTGCAGAGCTCGACGCAGTGGGACGGCCTCGGCCACATCTTCGACCACGGCAAGGCCTGGAACGGTCGCCGTGCCGGAACCACCGTGACCAGCGACGGCGACCTGGTGACGGGCATCGAGCACGCCGCGGACGTGATCGTCTCGCGCGGCGTCCTGCTCGACGTCGGCCGCTTCCTCGCCCCTGAGACGGGCGAGCTGCCCAACGGCTACGGCGTCACGGCGGCAGACCTCGACGCGTGCATCGCCGCGCAGGGCACGTCGTCGACGGTCGGCCGAGGCGACATCGTCGTGGTTCGCACCGGCCGTCTGGCCCGCGCCCGCCGTGACGGCTGGGACGACTACGCGGGCGGCGAGGCCGCCGGCATCTCGCTCACCGCAGCGGGCTGGATCCACCGGACCGAGATCGCCGCCATCGCGACCGACACCTGGGGTTTCGAGGTGCGTCCGAACGAGTTCGACGTTCCCTCGTTCCAGCCGCTGCACCAGGTCGCGATCCCGAACATGGGGCTGACCATCGGCGAGATGTGGGACCTGGACGAGCTCGCCGTGGCCTGCGCGGAGCTCGGCCGGTTCGACTTCCTGCTCTCGGCACCGCCGCTGCCGATCACCGGCGCGGTCGGCTCGCCGGTCAATCCGGTCGCCATCCTCTGACGCGCACCCGCGCCGTCACGCACCAGCTCCATCAGCAGCAGATCCACACGAACAGATCTACAGGAACAGAGAGGTTCTGACATGACCGCAATCTCCTCAGCGGCGATCATCGGATCGGGAGTCGCCGGCTTGGCGGCCGGCATCCAGCTCGCCAAGGCGGGCGTCCGCGTCGACCTGTTCGAGGCCAAGCCCGAACTCGGGCTGGGCGGCTCCGGGATCTCCCTCCAGGGCAATGCGCTCCGGGTGTTCGACTCGCTCGGCGTCTGGGAGGAGATCCAGGCTGCCGGGTTCACCTTCGAGGGCCTCAACCTGCGCGCGCCCGGCCCGGGCGCGCCCGTCGTCGCCGCGCTGCCCGACGTCAAGTCCGGCGGCCCGGACTACCCCGCGGCGATGGGCATGCCCCGCGCCGAGCTCGCGCAGATCCTCTTCGCCCGTGCGGAGAGCGTCGGCGTCACCGTGCGCTTCGGCGCCCGGGTCACCGGCATCGAGCAGAGCGAGGACGGCGCCGAGCTGCTCGTCGACGGCGAGAGCGTCGGAACCTACGACCTCGTGATCGGCGCCGACGGGCTCAACTCGACCGTCCGCGACCTGATCGGCATCGACACCAAGCCGCAGCCGAACGGCATGGGCATCTGGCGGACCTTCGTCTCGCGCCCCGCCGAGGTCGAGCGGAGCGAGCTGTACTACGGCGGTCCGGTCTTCATCGCGGGCTACACGCCGACCGGCGAGAACAGCATGTACGCCTTCCTCGTCGAGCGGGCCCAGGACCGCACCGGGCTCGACGACGCGGAGGCCGCGCGCATCATGATCGAGGAGTCGCGCGCCTACCAGGGTCCGTGGAACGACATCCGTGCCGACCTCGAGAAGGGCGCGACGGCCAACTACACCTGGTTCACCAGCCACCTCGTGCCCGCTCCCTGGAACCGGGGCCGCGTGGTGATCATCGGCGATGCGGCGCACTCCTGCCCGCCCACGATCGCGCAGGGCGCGGCGCAGGGACTCGAGGACGCCTACGTGCTGACCGAGCTGCTCGTGAAGGCGGACGTCCTGGACGAGGCGCTCTGGGAGGAGTTCCACACCCGCCGCATCGTGCGCGCGCAGGCGGTCGTCGAGGCGTCGACCCAGCTGGCCCAGTGGCAGCTCGATGGCAACCGCGACGCGGACGCCGGCGCCCTCATCTTCGGCATCGCGCAGAAGATGGCCCTCCCCGCATGAGGATCGCCCGCTGGATCTCGGCCGACGGCAGCATCGGCGAGGGCTTCGTGGTCGGCGAGGCGGAGGCGACGAGAGTCGTGGACTTCCCGGACGCCGGCACCGTCGCGACGGTCCTCGCCGCCGGCCTGAGTGCGGCACGCACGCTGCACGATCGGGTCGGCTCGGCGCTCGACGTCGATGCGACGCTCGGCACCGAGCTGGCCGAGGTGCGGCTCATCGCACCCGTCGCTCCCCCGTCGGTGCGCGACTTCGTCACGTTCGAGGAGCACGTCGAGGGCGTCAGCGCCGGTGTCGAGGGGAAGAGCCACGTCGCGGACGAGTGGTACGAGGCGCCCACCTTCTACTTCACCAATCCGCACACCATCAGGGCCACCGGCGACGTCGTCGCGATCCCCGAGACGCGTCGACTCGACTTCGAGCTCGAGCTCGCCGTGGTCATCGGCGGCGTCGACGGATCCACCGGCGAGACCCTCGACACCGCTGCCGCCGCCGACCACATCTTCGGCTACACCGTGATGAACGACTGGTCGGCGCGGGACCTGCAGGCGCGCGAGATGAAGGTGCGCCTCGGGCCGTGCAAGGGCAAGGACTTCGGCACGACCCTCGGCCCGTGGATCGTGACGTCGGACGAGCTCGAGCAGTTCGTCGACTCCGACGGCTTCCTCGCCGTGCACGCCGAGGTCCACGTCAACGGGACCCTGGTCGGCGAGGACCTCGTCTCGAACATGGGCTGGACCTTCCCCGAGCTGGTCGCCTACGCGTCCCGCAACTCCGTCGTCGTGCCCGGTGACGTCCTGGGCTCGGGCACCGTCGGCAACGGCGGCTGCCTCGGCGAGCTGTGGGGCCGGGGCTCGTCCATCCCGCCGCTCGAACCGGGCGACGAGGTGCGGATGATCATCGAGGGCGTCGGCGAGATCGTCAACGTCGTCGGAGACCGCGTTCCGGCGCCGACCCTGCCCGCCGCCCGCACGCGCACCCGCCAGCGCACCCGCTGACCGCGGGCTGGCCCGCGGCCTGACAGCGCCGAATTGACGAAAATGGCTCCCAAAACTCAGATTTGGGAGCCATTTTCGGCAATTCGCGCGGGTCAGGCGGGCTGCTCGGCCGCCTGCAGCTCGTCGAAGGTCTCCGCCACCCAGTCGGCGATGATCCCGGCGACGTAGGTCAGATTGTCGATCGAGATGTGCTCCGTGCCGCCCTCGGGGTCGTCGAAGATGCGCAGCTCGCGCTTCGGGGAGTTGACGGCCTGGTCGTAGGACTGGTGCGCGTACTTCACGTTGATCTGCCGGTCGCCGGCTCCGTGCGTGATGAGGAACGGCACGGTGATCTTGTCGACCACGCCGTTGAGGTGCATGTTCTTCGTCTTCTCGATGAAGTCGTCCATGTCGGACGCTCCCCAGACCCAGAAGACGTGGTCCCAGTAGTGCGGCACGGGGTTCTCGCCCTCGCGCTGGCGGCGACCCTCCTGGACCTCGAACCAGTTGTGGTTCGCGCCCCATGCGACGCCGAGCTTGAGGCGCTTCTCGAAGGCGAGCGCGCGGGGGGCGTAGTAGCCTCCGAGCGACCAGCCGCTGATCCCGATCTGCTCGGTGTCCACGCCCAGCTCGTCGGCGTTCGCCTCGAGCCAGTCGATGATCGGGCCGGCCCAGACCTCGGTGTTGTACTGCGCGTGCAGGCCGCGCAGCCGCAGCGCCTCGCCGGATCCGGGGGTGTCCATCATCAGGGTCGAGATGCCGCGGACGGCGAGCATCTGCGGGAACCCGGAGTAGTACATCATCTCCTTGGTCGAGTCCAGGCCGTTGAACATGATGATGACCGGCTTGGGTCCGTCGCCCGGCGCGCGGTAGAAGTAGCCCGGCAGCAGAGCACCCTCGAAGGGCACATCGACGGTGATCAGCGGGGCGCCGCTGAGCTCGACGTGCTTGAGCAGCAGGTCGATCGACTTCTGGTAGGCGGCGTTGCGTCCCTCCCACTTCGGAGACTGCAGGCGCTCGGCCTGCGAGGTGTAGAGCGATGCGCGGTAGTAGGTCTCCCCCGCGCCGATGCGGCGGCCGCGGGCCTCGTCGTCCTGCGCCTTGGCGATGAGCCGGTCGGCGACGGCGGACCACGATGCGTAGAGCTCCTCGGTGCCGGCGTCGTCGCCGTTCTGAGCAGCGATCAGCACGGGCTTGCAGGCACGGTCGATCTCGTCGATGTAGCCGCCGTTGTTGAGACTGGCGACGACCGCCATGCTCCACACGTAGTTGGTCGGGAAGTACATGAACATCGGGGATGGTCCTCACGATCTCGTAGCTGGGCTGGCCGAGCTCCTGAATGGAGCTGAGCGCACGCGCGGAAGATCGAAGGACTCCCTCGTCACCGACGCACAGTTCGAACCCCTCCGACGCTACGGAGGTCGGCGCGATCACGGAAGAAGAGGTGGCTAATGCGGCCCATCGGTGCCAGTGATATCGGGCGGTCCTGATCGAGGTCGATCAGTCGGCGATGAGGGTGCCCCCGTCGACCACGATGGTCTGACCCGAGGTGAACGCGCCGGCCTCGGAGGCGAGCCACAGCACCGTGCCCGCCACATGCTGCGGGCTGCCGAAGCGGCGCAGCGGAGTCTTGGCGAGCCGCTGGTCGGCGATCGACGGATCGGAGGTGATGGGGCGGGCGAACGGGGTGTCGATGACACCTGGTGCGACGGCGTTGACCCGGATGTTCTGAGGACCCCACTGCACGGCCAGGTTGCGGGCGAGCTGCGCATTGGCCGCCTTCGTGATGCCGTACAGCCCGATCTGCCGGTTGCCGCGCAGCCCCGCGATGCTCGACATGACGATGAGGCTGCCGCCGCCCGCCTCCGCCATCCGCGGGAAGGCCGCTCCCGCGAGGTGCAGGATGCTGCGCACGTGCACGTCGAACATCACGTCGAGCTGCTCGTCGAGCTCGACGGGGGCGGTCGTCATGGGGTCCGTGTCGATCGCGAGCCCCGCGTTGCAGACGATGGAGTCGAGGCGACCGAAATGGGCGTAGACGGAGTCCACCAAATCCGCGAGCTCATCGGGGCGACGCACATCGCAGCCCCGCCCGCTGACAGGGAGTCCCTCGTCCGCCAGCTCGGCGGCGATCCGGACGGCGTCGTCCGCGACCAGGCCGGTCAGGATCGTCCGCGCCCCGGCGGAGGCGAGGAGGCGCGCGGTGGCGTAGCCGATCCCCGAGGTGGCGCCTGTCACGATGGCCACCCGGCCGTCGAGGGAGAACAGCTGCGCCGCCGAAAGCACGTCGGGTGCGGATGAGACCGGGGCTGCGGACGAGCCGGTCGGCTGAGTCATGGGTTCGGGACCTCCGGTGCGGGTGACGTCGTCGAGGCGGCTCGGGCGATGACATCGGACATGTACTTGACCCCGCCCGACGAGCTGTATCCGCCGTCGATGGGGATCTCCGCGCCGTTGACGTAGGAGGCCAGGTCGGAGAGAAGGAAGGCGACCACCGCCGCGACCTCATCGGGCTGGCCGGTGCGCTCGAGCGGGGTGAGCGCGAGCTGCGCCTCGGTCATGATCGCCGGCGCGGACGCCATCATCGGCGTCTCGATGTAGCCGGGATGCACGATGTTCGTCCGGATCCCCCGGGGCCCGAACTCCGTGGCGGCCACGGCGCTGAGGCCGCGCAGGCCCCACTTGGATGCCGTGTAGGCGACGGTGTGGTGCGGGGTCAGCGCCGCCGCCGACCCGACGTTGACGATGGATGCGCCCGAGGACATCAGCGGGACCATCGCCTGGATGCCGAGCATCGCGCCGGTGAGGTTGATGCCGATCACCCGGTTCCAATCGGTCAGCTCGATCTCGCCGAGCCTCGCCCGGAAGGCGATGCCTGCGTTGTTGACCAGCCCGTGCACGCCCTCGCCGATCCCCTGGGCCAGTGCCGACCACCCGTCGGCCGAGGCCACGTCGAGCTGCCGGTAGCGCACGGCATCGCCGTACTCGGCGGTCGCCGCCGCGAAGTCGTCCGATGCCTCCGCGGCGAGGTCGGTGGCGATCACCCGGGCTCCGCTCGCGGCGAGGATGCGCGTCTCGGCGATCCCCTGTCCGCCTGCAGCGCCCGTGACGACGACCAGCTTGCCGGCGAGGCCCGGAAGCCGGTGCTGCTCTGGGAGCTCTAGGGTCATGGATGCGACTCTCCTCCTGCGCCCGCCATCGCCGCGCATCGTTCCGCCAAGCATGGCCGATCCGTGGGCGACGGCCGAGCGCGGGAGGGCGTCGACGGCGCTCAGCCACCGACGGTTCGCTCCCACCCGGTGGCTGAGCCGTGCGGGAGGCGCGCGTCGAAGCTCGGTCGTCACGCGCGTCGCTTCCGCTGAACGGAAGCGGACTGGCGCCGGTTCTGCGCAGAGACCAGAGTGATCGGGAACGACCGGCGAAGGAGCCCCATGCGACACAGGACATCCGTGGCGATCGTGGGCGCCGGACCGGCAGGCCTCCTGCTCGGTCAGCTCCTGCACGCTCGGGGCATCGACTTCGTGATCGTCGAGAACCGCTCCCGCGAATACGCGCTCGCCCGCATCCGCGCCGGCGTGCTCGAGCAGTCCTCCGTCGATGTGCTTGAATCCGTGGGCCTTGCCGACAATCTGCACGAGCGCGGCCTGGTGCACGACGGCATCTACCTGCAGCACGAGGGCGTCCGCACCCACATCGACTTCCGGGACCTGGTCGGGCGCACCGTCACCGTCTACGGACAGCAGCAGGTCGTCCGCGATCTCATGGCCGCGCACGACGCGATCGGCTCGAGCGTCTACTACGAGGCGTCCGACGTGACGCCCTCCGGCGTCGAGACCCCGCGGCCCCTCCTGACCTTCAGCCACGGCGGGGAGTCGCATGAGGTCGAGGCCGACTTCATCGTCGGAGCCGACGGCTTCCACGGGGTCTGCCGCACGATCATCCCGGCGACCGAGATCAGCGTCTTCGAGCGCAACTACGAGTGCGCCTGGCTCGGCATCCTCGCCGATGTGGCCCCCAGCACCGACGAGCTGATCTACGCCCTGCACCCCGACGGCTTCGCCATGCACTCCATGCGCTCGACCACGGTGTCCCGCCTCTACTTGCAGGTGGAGCCTGACGACGACATCGCGAACTGGAGCGACGAGCGGATCTGGGACGGCCTGCACGAGCGGCTCGGCACGCCCGGCTGGACGCTCAACGAGGGGCCGATCACCGAGAAGTCGATCACCCCGATGCGCAGCAGCGTCGCCTCCACGCTCTCCTACGGACGGCTGTTCCTCGTCGGCGATGCCGGCCACATCGTTCCGCCCACGGGCGCCAAGGGGCTGAATTCGGCCATCTCTGATGTCGCGATGCTCGGCGCGGCCATCGGCGAGCACTACGACGGAACCTCGACGCGCCTCGCCGACTACAGCCGACGCGCACTGTCGCGCCAGTGGAAGACGCAGTACTTCTCCCAGTGGATGACCGACATGCTGCACACCCCCAGCATCCAGACCCCGAAGGACCTCGCGGCCTTCCGGTACCGCAGCCAGCTCGGACAGCTCGAGTTCGTGACCGGCTCCCAGCACGCACAACAGACCCTCGCCGAGCAGTACACGGGATTGAGCATCGAATGACAGACACCTCGAACAGCAGCAACGACGCAGCCGCCGCGCAGGACACGGCCGATGAGAACTCGGCGGCGCCGCTGCCTCCCGGAGTGCCGACCCAGGAGCAGATCAGCGCCGAGATCGCCGAGTCGCACGCCCGTTCCGCCCGCGACCACCGTCCCGGAGAGAACGCGCATCCGCTGCGGGACTTCGCGCCGTACCGCAGCGCGGTGCTGCGCCACCCCACGCACGAGCTGGTCAAGGTCGACCCCGAGGAGATCGAGCTCGCCTCCCCCGCCTTCGGCCACTCGGACGTGTCCGAGGACGAGAACGACCTGACCATCCAGCATGCCGGCGAGCCGCTCGGCGAGCGGATCGTCGTCACCGGCCATGTGCTCGACGGCGAGGGACGCCCCGTGGCGAACCAGCTCGTCGAGGTGTGGCAGGCCAACTCGTCCGGCCGCTACGTGCACAAGCGCGACCAGCACCCGGCTCCGCTCGACCCCAACTTCACGGGCGTCGGACGCACGATCACCGGTGCGGACGGCAGCTACCGCTTCGTGACGATCAAGCCCGGCCCGTATCCGTGGCGCAATCACCGCAACGCATGGCGGCCCGCGCACATCCACTTCTCGCTGTTCGGCCAGGCCTTCACTCAGCGGCTGATCACTCAGATGTACTTCCCGGGCGACCCTCTGTTCGCGCTCGACCCGATCTACCAGTCGATCCCCGACCAGCAGACCAGGGACGGCCTGATCTCGACCTACGACCACGGTGTTACCGTTCCCGAGTGGGCGACCGGATACCGGTGGGACATCGTGCTGACCGGCGCGACGGCGACCTGGCGCGAGAGCGACCATGAGGAGGACCATGCCTGACACGACTTCGCCGGCGACATCGGAACAGCAGAGCAATGACCAGCAGAGCGCTGGAAAGCTGCGGCAGACCGCGTCGCAGACCATCGGCCCGTTCTACGGGTTCGCGCTGCCCTACCCAGGCGGCCCCGAGCTGCTCCCCCCGCATGCTCACGGAACCGTGCGCCTGCACGGGACCGTGTACGACGGCAACGGCGCGGTGGTGCCGGACGCCCTCATCGAGCTCTGGCAGACGGATGCCGCGGGCGTCATCCCGACGGCGCTCGGCAGCCTGCACCGCGACGGCTACACCTTCACCGGCTTCGGCCGAGCTGCTGTCGACGGATGGGGGCACTTCACCTTCACGACCGTCCGGCCCGCGGCGACCGCCGAGGGCGACGCGGCCTTCGCCGTGATCGCGGTCTTCGCCCGCGGCCTGCTGCACCATCTCTACACGCGGGCGTACTTCGTAGATGCGGATGCGGATGCCGCGGCGCCGGCCGACGCGCTGCTCGACCGGGTCGGACCCGAACGGGCACGCACGCTCCTCGCGCTCGCGGACGGACCCGACAGCTACCGGTTCGACATCCGCCTGCAGGGCGAGGACGAGACGGTCTTCCTCGACTACCCCGCGCTCGGCGCCCCTCAGGCATCGGCATCGGCATCGGCATCGGCAGGAGGGTCTGAGTGAGCGATGACGGGGCTGCTGGACCCGTCGTCGACCTCGGCCTGCTCGATCCGCTGACCGGCCCGACGACCGCCGCAGTGGTCGGCGACGCCGCGTACCTCTCGGCGATGATCGAGGTCGAGGCCGCGCTCATCGGGGCCTTCGTCGACATCGACGTGGCACCCGTCGAGGCCGAGGTGGACGTCGCCGTCCTGGCCGCCGGTGTTGACCTCCTCAGCGTCGCGGCTGCCGCCCGAGGCGGCGGCAACCCCGTCATCCCACTGGTCGCGGCCCTCCGCTCGGCCGCTCCCCAGGCGTCGGCGCCGTGGCTGCACCGCGGCGCGACGAGCCAGGACATCCTCGACAGCGCGGCCATGCTCGTGGCGAGCCGCGCGCTGGCCGCCATCTCCGCAGATCTGCGTGCGACCGTCGGCACCCTCGCCGACCTGGCCGACGCGCACCGGCACACCCCGATGGCCGGCCGCACGCTCAGCCAGCAGGCGGCACCCACCACCTTCGGCCTTCGGGTCGCGTCCTGGCTGGACGCTGTTGTGACGGCGAGGACGAGCCTGCGCGGCGTCGCCACCCGCCTGCCCGCCCAGCTCGCCGGAGCCGTGGGCAGTGCGACGACGCTGGTGGACGCGGCCGGTGGCGTCGAACCCGCGGACCGGCTGCGGATCGAGTTCGCCGATCGCCTGGGCCTCGAGCACCGCGCGTCCGGCTGGCACACCGATCGCACCATCGTCGTCGAGCTCGGCTCGGCGCTCGCGCTCGTGATCGGCTCTCTCGGACGGATCGGGCTCGACGTGTCGCTGCTCTCCCGCACCGAGATCGCCGAGGTCTCCGAGGGCTTGGCGGAGGGCGAGGGCGGATCCTCCGCGATGCCGCAGAAGCGCAACCCCGTCGCGTCGGTGCTGCTCGTCGCCGCGGCCCGGCGCTCTCCCGGTCTGCTCGGCACCCTCGCCGGCTCGCTGCTCGCCGAGGACGACCGTCCGGTCGGCGCATGGCATGCCGAATGGCCGACGCTCCGTGAACTGCTGCGGATCGCCCTCGGCGCTGCGGCGGCTGCGCGCGGACTCGTCGCGGGACTCAGCGTCGATGCGGAGCGGATGCGCGACAACCTGGCGCTCACCGACGGCGCGATCCACGCCGAGCGGGCTACCGAGATCCTCACGGAGCAGGTCGGCCGCGCCCGCGCCGCCGAGCTGGTGAAGGCGGCGCTCGACGCCGACGGCGGCTTCTCCGAGGCGATCCTGTACCTCGCCGAGCAGGATTCCCAGCTGTCCGACACCGCCAGCGTCCTCGCGGCGACCACGGTCCACCGCGGACCGGTGGGCCTCAGCAACCAGATGATCGATGCGGCCATCGTCCGCGCGGGAGCCAGCACATGACGACCCCCATCCTCCGCGGCACCCTGACCCCGGTCGCGGCAGACGTCTCGGCGGCGCCCCTCCTCGTGCTCGGCCCGTCGCTCGGAACGACCTCCGCCCTCTGGGAGACCGCCGCCGCCGAGCTGTCCACACGCTTCCGCGTGCTCCGCTTCGACCTGCCGGGGCACGGACTCAGTGCTCCTGCGGCCGAGCCGTTCGAGCTGACCGACCTGGCCGACGCGGTGGTCGCCCTCGTCGACTCCGTCGGCGGAGGACGCTTCAGCTATGCGGGCGTCTCGATCGGCGGAGCGATCGGCATCGAGCTCGCCCTCTCCCCCGCCGGACGGCGCCTCGACGCGCTCGCGATCATCTGCTCCAACTCGCAGCTCGGCGGCCCGGACGGCTGGCTGGATCGCGCGGCAGCGGTCCGCGCTCAGGGCACCGCGTCGATGGTGACCGGCAGCTCGCAGCGCTGGTTCGCACCCGGCTTCCTGCCCCGACGTCCCGACCGCGCGTCGCAGGCGCTCGACGGACTGCTGACGATCGACGACGAGTCCTACGCGAAGTGCTGTGAGGCGCTGGCGCGGTACGACCGCACCTCTCGAGTCTCCGAGATCGGCACCCGGACCGCGGTCGTCACGGGCGACGTCGACCCCGTCGTCTCGATCGCCGAGGGGGACGCTCTGGCGGCGGCCATCCCCGGCAGCCGCCGCTACGTGCTCGCGGACACCGGCCATCAGGGCCACCTCGAGCGACCCGAGGACATCGCGGCCATCGTGGCCGAGCTCGTGCCGAGCCTGCGCACCCCGAGCGACATCCACGCCGGTGGCATGGCAGTGCGGCGCGCGGTGCTGGGCGACGCGCACGTCGATCGTGCGACCGCCGCCGCGACACCCGAGACCCGCGACTTCCAGGACCTGATCACCCGCTACGCCTGGGGCGACATCTGGACCCGCCCCGGCCTCGACCGGCGGATGCGCAGCGCCGTCACCCTGTCGTCGCTCGTCACCGCCGGGCACTGGCACGAGACCGGCCTGCATGTCGAGGCCGCCCTGCGCAACGGATTGAGCCGGGCGGAGATCAGCGAGATCCTGCTGCAGACGGCGATCTATGCGGGCGTGCCCGCCGCGAACTCGGCGTTCGGCGTGGCCCGCGAGGTCTTCGCCCGCCTCGACGCGGCCGACGAGACCGATCAAGCTCAGGAGGAGCACTGATGGACAAGCAGTACGCAACGGCGGCCGAAGCGGTCGCGGACATCCCCGACGGGTCGTCCATCGCAGTCGGCGGCTTCGGCCTGGTCGGCGTGCCGATCGTTCTGATCCGCGCCCTGCTGGAGAGCAAGACCACCGATCTCGAGGTCGTCTCGAACAACTGCGGCGTCGACGGCTGGGGGCTCGGGCTGCTGCTGTCCGCCGGGCGGATCCGGCGGATCATCGCGTCGTACATCGGGGAGAACAAGGAGTTCGCACGCCAGTACCTCGGCGGCGAGGTGGAGGTGGAGCTCACCCCGCAGGGCTCGCTGGCCGAGCGCCTCCGCGCGGGCGGCGTCGGCATCCCCGCCTTCTACACGGCCTCCGGCGTCGGCACCGTCGTCTCCGAGGGCGGCATGCCGTGGCGCTACGACTCCAACGGCGCGATCACGCTCGCCTCGCCCGCCAAGCCGACGGCGACCTTCGACTCGCTCGGCGATGCCAAGGAGTACGTGCTCGAGAAGGCGATCCGCACCGACTACGCCCTCGTGCGCGCCGCCAAGGGCGATCGGCACGGCAACCTGGTCTTCGAGAAGTCGACCCGCAACTTCAATCCCCTCGCGGCGATGGCGGGTCGGATCACGATCGCTGAGGTCGACGAGCTCGTCGAACCCGGTGCCCTGGATCCGGATGAGGTGCATCTGCCCGGCATCTACGTCGACCGGGTCGTCGTACTGAGCCGTGAAGAGGCCACCGACCTGCCGATCGAGAAGACGACGGTGCGCCCCCGGCCCGCCGACTCCAGCACCGGAACGGAGACGAACTGATGGCGCTCACCCGCAACGAGATGGCGGCTCGGGCCGCGCTCGAGCTCGAAGACGGCACCTACGTCAACCTCGGCATCGGCCTGCCCACCCTCATCCCCAACTACATTCCCGACGGGATGACCGTGATCCTGCACTCGGAGAACGGCATCCTCGGCGTCGGCCCCTATCCCTGGGAGGGCGAGGCCGATCCCAAGCTGATCAACGCGGGCAAGGAGACGGTCACCGTCCTTCCTGGGGCCGCGTACTTCGACTCCGCTGCGAGCTTCGGCATGATCCGCGGCGGCCGCGTGGCCACTGCCGTGCTCGGCGCGATGCAGGTGGCAGCGAACGGCGACATCGCCAACTGGGCCGTTCCCGGCAAGCTCGTCAAGGGCATGGGCGGCGCGATGGACCTCGTCGCGGGCGCCCGTCGGGTGATCGTGCTGATGGAGCACGTCACCAAGACCGGCGAGCACAAGATCCTCGACCTGTGCGAGCTGCCGCTCACCGGCAAGGGCTGCGTGGATCGGATCATCACCGACCTCGCCGTCTTCGACGTCACGCCCGACGGCCTGGTGCTGATCGAGCTGGCCCCCGGCGTCAGCCAGGACGAGGTGCGCGAGAAGACCGGCGCCGCGTACACCGTCGCCGATTCCCTCGGCACGGTGGAGGTGGCGTCGTGACCGAGCTGCGCGAAGCGGTCATCTGCTCCCCGCTGCGCACCCCGGTCGGCCGGTTCGGCGGCTCGCTCGCTCCGCTGTCCGCGATCCAGCTGGCGACCCACATCCTCACCGAGCTCGTCGCGCGCACCGGACTTCCGGGCGAAGCGGTCGACGACGTCATCCTGGCGCAGGGCTACCCGACGATGGAGGCCGCCCCGATCGCCCGGGTCGCGGCGCTGAACGCGGGGCTCCCGGTCACGGCGACCGGCTACCAGCTCGACCGTCGCTGCGGTTCGGGACTGCAGGCCGTGCTCAACGCGGCGATGCAGGTGCAGACCGGCGTCAGCGACCTGGTAATCGCCGGCGGTGTCGAGTCGATGAGCAACGCTCCCCTGTATACCGAGCACGGTCGCCGCGGCATCCCCGCCGGCGGGCTGATGCTGCACGACGCGCTCAGCCGCGGCCGCGAGACGGTCGGCGGCGTCAACTACCCCACCCCCGACGGCAACATCGGCGCGGCCGAAGTTCTTCGCCGCGAGTACGGGATCAGCCGGCAGGAGCAAGACGCGTTCGCCGTGCGATCCCACCGCCGGGCCGTCGCCGCGCAGGAGTCCGGCGCCTTCGCCCGCGAGCTGGTGCCGATCAGCGTTCCGGGTCGCAAGGGTGCGACGGTCGTCGACACCGACGAGCACCCGCGCGCGGACACCTCCGAGGAGGTGCTCGCAGGCCTCCGGGCCGTGATGCTGAAGGCCGACCCTGAATCGACCGTCACCGCAGGCAACTCGAGCGGCCAGAACGATGCGGCGGCCGCCAGCATCGTGACGACCCCCGAGCGCGCCGCCGAGCTCGGCCTCACTCCGATCGTGCGCCTCGTGACCTGGGCCGTTGCCGGAGTCGATCCGCTGCACTTCGGCGTCGGTCCCGTGCCCGCCGTCAATCGTGCGCTGTCGCGTGCCGGCATGTCCTTCGACGACATCGGCCTCATTGAGCTGAACGAGGCGTTCGCCGTGCAGGTGATCGCCTGCATGCGCGATTGGAACCTCGACCCGGAGGACCCGCGCCTCAATCCGCGCGGAAGCGGCATCTCGATCGGACATCCGATCGCCGCGACAGGGGCGCGCATGCTCGCGACCCTGTCCTCAGAGGTGGTCGACCTCGACGTGCAGTTCGCGATCGAGACGATGTGCATCGGTGGCGGCCAAGGCCTCGCCGCCATCTTCGAGCGCGTCTGACCCGCCGGCGGTCTGCCGCCGGTTGGCTGTTTCGGGTCGGCACGCGGCGGTGGACCGATGGACGCACCGTTCGCGCGCGACCAGCATGGTCAGGTGTCGCCTCGCTCCATCCTGCTGTTTCTCGCCCTCGGCGTCTTCTGGGGCATCCCCTACGCACTGATCAAGATCTCTGTCGGTGAGCTCGATCCGCTGATGCTGTGCTTCGCCCGCACCGCCATCGCGGCCATCGTCCTCATCCCGATCGCTCTGGTCCGGAAGGATCGGATCGATCTGCGCCGTCAGTGGAAGCCGCTGCTCGCGTACACGGTCGCCGAGATCGTCGTCCCCTGGTTCTTCTTGAACACGGCGGAGACGAAGCTCCCGAGCTCGACTCCCGGGCTGATGCTCGCCAGCATTCCGCTGGTCAGCCTGGCGATCGGCGTGCTCTTCGGACGACGCGAGCGGCTGAGTCCGCTCAACTGGGTCGGCATCCTGATCAGCACCATCGGGGTGGTGTCGATCGTCGGCGTGAACGTGGCCGGCAGCGATCCGGCGTCGGTCGCAGCGGTCGGGATCGTGGTGCTCGGCTACGCCGTAGGACCGATGGTCCTGTCGCGCTGGATGCCCGGCGCCTCGGGCGTGGCCGTCGCTGCCGCGTCGATGGCCGTTGCCGCAGTGGTCTACGGCCCGCTCACCTTCGCGACAGGGTCGTGGCCCGACCGATGGCCGAGCACTCCGGTGATCCTCAGCGTGCTCATCCTGGCGATCGTCTGCAGCGCTGCGGCGTTCATCCTCCTCGTGCACCTCACGTCGGTGATGGGTCCGATGCGGGTCACCACGGTCACGTACCTCAACCCGGTGGTGGCGGTGTTGACCGGCATCGTCCTTCTGCGCGAGCAGCTGACGATCGGCGCGGTGCTCGGATTCGTGCTGGTGACCGCGGGGGCGATCCTGTTCGGGCGGAGGGCGGCCCGCGTCGCGCCGCTGACACCGGTCGAGGCGGGGACGGCTCGCTGAACGGTCGGCTCGCTGAGCGGTCGGCAGCGCCGATAGCCTGCGGCCATGGAGATGGCGATTGCGATCGTGGGGTTCCTCGGCGGCTGGCTGCTGGTCGCGGGTCCGATCTATCAGGCGGCGACGGAGCTCGGGGCAGAGGCGGTCGATCGCGCCTCCATCTCGGCCGCCTATGAGGCGGTGCCCGCACCGGCACCGGATTCGCCGTGGTGGTGGCTGGTGCCGCCTGTCGCCATGTGGCGGCGTCAGCGGATATCGCGGGCGCATCACGAGGCGATGCTCAAGGTGATGACGGAGGAGCAGGTGACGCAGCTGCTGCGCTTCGGGGCGAAGGCGACGGGCTGGTTGATCGTGGCGTTGGGTGCCGCGTTCATCGCTGCCAAAGAGACGTGGGAACTGGTCGAGCTGCTCGAGTGGCGCACATGGACGTTCTTCGCGCTGGTCGTCGCCGGGGTGTTCGCGGCGGTGCTCTTCATGACCCTGCGGACCCGTCGCGACCAGCAGATGATCGAGCAGAGGTCGATGATCGGCCTCTGAGCCTTCGGAGGGTCGCGTGGGCTTCGACACGGGCGCGGGGCGCCCGGCTCAGCCACCGGTTGGAGACGAGATCCCGACACCCCGGTGGCTGAGCCGGCCGAAGGCCGCGTCGAAGCCTGCGTCGAAGCCCAGTCGCCCCGGTGGCTGAGCCGGCCGGAGGCCGCGTCGAAGCCCGCTCGTGTGCCTTCTCGAGTCAGAACGGCGGCGGGCCGATGAAGCGGGTGTAGGTGTCGCTGTTGGGTGGCACATTCCAGACGGACCCCGCCCACAACGGCGGGACCTGCGGCACCTGTGGCGGTTCCTTCTTCCGGATCGATGTCGGCTTGGGGACGCTGACCGGGTTCGCCGGATGGGTCACATCGACCCGGCCAGATGGGCTGGTCCAGGTGACGAGGCCCTCGGCATCGAGAATTCCGTTCCACCTGCCGAGGTGGCGGAGCCGGTGATGCTTTCTGCAGAGGGCGATGAGGTTGTCGGCCGCGGTGTATCCGGAGCGCGCGTAGTCGTCGACGTGGTCGAGGTCCAGGCCGACCGCTGAGCGATTGCAGCCCGGGAAGCGGCAGGTCCCGTCACGGAGGGTGACCAGGCGGCGCACGGATTCGGGGATGTGTCGGGCCGTGGTGTCGATATCGACGACCTTGCCTGTGGTCGGGCTGACCAGCACCCGATAGAAGCCGGATGAGAGGTCGATCAGCGCACGCGCGGTGTCGGCATCGATCGGCCCCTGGCCCTGCAGCTCCGCAGGTGCGTCGCCGCCGACTGCGGTCGCCGCCGGGGCGGTGAGAAGGACTACGGGGCGGATGCTGCGAACACCGGAGTCGTCGTTGAGGATCAGATCCACGAGGACATCAGCACGGAGCTGTGAGGCGGTGCGGCCGTCCTCACCTCCGGCGTTCTTGATCGAGCGGACGCAGGCGTCGAGCTTCGCGTCGATCGCGACAGTGTCCTCACCCGAGAGGCTTGCCCAGAGCTCACCCATCCCGTCGCGGTTCGGGGCGATGCGCACCTGACGGTCCAGCAGTGCGTCGGCATGGCGTTCGGCGGAATCGTCCGGCTGCAGGCGCTCCCGGAGCTTGCCCAGTTCGTTCTTCAACTTCGCCGGAGTCATGCCCTCCGCCATGATCAACGCCGCCCGCTCGAAGCGAGTACCGAGATCACCGAACAGGCCAGCGCCCTCATCAGCAATGTGCTCCGCGTGACGGAGAGTGATCCGGCCTGAGTCGACCGCGGCGAGGGTCTGCCGGCGGTCGGTGGTCAGGATCTTCGCCCGCGCGATCAACGCCTGGGCGCTGTACTCGGTGAGGCCCAACGTCAGCGCGAGTTCGGCGACGAAGACGCGGTCCTGGATGTTCTCCTGGATCGGGTTCTGCGCTTGGCGGGCGTAGGTGGTGGCTTCTGCGGCGATCCACTTGATCCGCTGGACCTGAAGGGCCTGCTCGTCGAGCTTCAGCAGGGTGATGCCCTCGAGGAACTGCTGCCGGCGGCGACGCGGTGCGATCTCGATGACCTCGGTGGATGGCTCATCGATTGGGCAGGGGTTGGTCTCCAGCCAGGCGAAGAACTCCTCGTCCGAAACCTGGATGGGAGCGATGAAGTCGTCGGCGAGCAGGGCGAGATGAGCCCCATCCCAACCGTCGTTCCACACCTCGTGCATACCTGCACTCAACCACTAGCCACCGACATCGCAAGGGCATGTTCGGGCTGATCGGAGGCAAGTTTCAACCAATGGTTGAGGTGAGTTTTCGGGGCGTCTCGGGTGGGCTTCGACACGGGCGCTGCGCGCCGGCTCAGCCACCGAGGGGGGCGGACCTCGGGACGTAGACCCATGCATCGCGGCCCGACTGGAGGGTCACCGAGATGCGCTCATAGGACACCCGCTCGTAGTGATCTGCGGCGGCAAGTTCGTCGTCCGTGACGTCGAGGATCGCACCCGGAACCACATCGTCTGGGGAGCCCGGCAGCAGCGCAGGATGGCGATCCGTGCCGCTCATCGCGATGACCTCGGGATCGAGGATCGTGATCTCCCCCACCGTCCAGCCCGCCAGCGAGTCCGGCGTGGTGGGCACCGCGCGCCCGAAGAGCGACGTCTGCACGGCCGCGAGCTGAAGGGTCCCGAAGGAGAAGATCGGCGAAGTCACCCTCGAATCGTCTCAGAACACCGGACGGTCTAGCCCGTGAAGTCGGACCGGTGGTCCTGTGCCCACCGAGCGAGCGGGGTTCCACCGCCGATCCGCGACGCCAACGCCTCGGGCAGCTGGGAGTGCAGCGGCACCTCGGGCTCATCCACGGTCTCGGACCAGTACCGGAGCAGCATCTCGACGATGCCGGACGGCATGTACTGAGCCATATCAGCGCGGAACTCATCCGGGCCGATCTCGATATGCGGGATCTCACGGCTGATCGCCGCGGAGATCGCGCCGAGCTGCTCGATCTTGGTGAGGCTTGCCGGGCCCGTCAGCTCCACGATCGGGCCGAAGGAATCGGGCGAGCTGAGCGCCTCGGCAGCCGCCGCAGCCACGTCCGCCTCATGGATGAGCACCTGCGAGGAGGTCGGATACGGGATGCGCACGGGATAGCCCGATCGGATGGGAAAGGCCCAGAAGAGCAGGTTCGTCGCGAAGTTGCCGGGACGCAGGATGATGTGCGCATCGGTCCTGCTGGTCACCGCGTGTTCGACTGCGCGGTGGTGGGCGGCCGTCGCCGAGCCACCGTCGCGTGCGTTGCGCTCTGAGACCGCAAGGGACGAGAGCACCACGAATCGCTGCACGCCGGCGTCGAGCGCGCGCTCGACGAAGCCGTCGACCCCCTCGTCGGCAGGGAAGACGAAGGCCGTGTCGACGCCGTCGAACACGGCGCCGCCTGCGCTCGACAGATCGCCCTCCGCCACCTCGACACCATCGGGCAGCGCGGCCTTCGTCGGGTCGCGGCTGAGCGCGCGGAGGTCGACGCCCCGCGCCACCAGGTCGGCGACCAGCAGTCTGCCGACGTTGCCGGTGGCGCCTGTGATGAGAGTGGTCATGGCTGCTCCTTCTGAGCGATTGCGTCCGGATTCCGAGCGATCGCATGCGGACTTCCGTGCGGTGATGCGCCACGGTATGACTCATATAGGTCTGATCCTGGCCTGATGATCTGCGATCATCTTTAGATGCCGGAGAACTCGACGACCTCGCGGGTGCTGCGGCTGTTGAGCCTGCTGCAGACGCGGCGATCGTGGCCCGGCGGTGAGCTCGCACGGAGAGTCGGCGTGAGCCCGCGCACGATCCGGCGGGACATCGATCGACTGCGAGAGCTCGGTTACCGGATCGAGGCGGAGCGCGGATCGATCGGCGGCTATCGGCTGGAGGCTGGATCCGACCTGCCTCCGCTGCTCTTCACCGACGACGAGGCGGTCGCTCTCGCCCTCGGGCTGCGCGCCGGCGCAGCGGATGGGGCCGTCCGCGGAATGGCGGAGCTGACGGTCTCCGTGCTCGCCAAGCTCGAGCAGGTGCTGCCGTCCGCGGTGCGCTCGCGAGTGCGGGCGACGCAGGCGGCGATCGTCGCCCCTGGACCGGTGCATTCCGACGACGCGGCGGATCCCGAGACCTTCGCCACCCTGGCGCTGGCCTGCCGCGACTCGGAGGTGATCCGCTTCGACTACGCCGCGGCCGATGGCGCCCAGACCGCGCGGCGGGTCGAGTCGGTGGCGCTCGTCCCGATCGGGCGGCGGTGGTACCTGCTCGCCTGGGACTCCGCGCGCGACGACTGGCGCACATTCCGCCTCGACCGGATCACCCGTCCGACCCGCACCCATCTCATCGTGGAGCGCCGCGCGGTGCCTTCCGCCGACGCGGCCTCCTACGTCGCCGAGCGATTCGCGACCTCAGCGGTCCCCCGCCTCTCGGCGACCGTGCGGATCGACGCACCGCACGACGAGGTCGAGGGCTACCTCGGCGCCTACACGAACGGGCTCACGCCGGACGGTCCCGAGCACACCCGGTGGCGGATCAGCGACGACCGGGTCGAGATCCTGATGGGCGCGCTGACCTGGCTGATCTGGCCGTTCACCGTGATCGAGGGCGCAGAGCTGCAGCGATTCGTCGGTGAGTTCGGTGAGCGCCTCCGAAGCGATCCGCCCGCCTCCTGACTCCGGGAGGACAGCGTGGTCCAGACGGCAGAATGGAGGCACGCGCCTGCATCGTCCGCCTCCCAGTCCGAAGAGAGCCCATGATCCTTCCCGCGATCGACTACACGATCTCCCTGCCCGACTGGGTGAGCTCGACGCTCGCCGACGTTCCCGAGATCCTGCCGACCATCGAGGATCGGATGCGGCTCGTCAACCGGCTCGCCGACCAGAACTGGCGCGAGGGCAACGGCGGACCGTTCGCGGCACTCGTCGCCGAGACCGATACCGGGCGGATCGTCTCCGTCGGGGTCAACGTCGTCCTCCGCACCGGCATCTCGTCGGGCCATGCGGAGGTCACCGCGCTGGGCCTCGCCCAGCGCGCGATCGGCGACTGGGACCTCGGCGGGGTCGGCCAGCCGAAGCACGAGCTCGTCGTCAACTGGCGGCCCTGCGTGCAGTGCTACGGCGCGACCCTCTGGTCCGGCGTCCGCAGGCTCGTCGTCGCCGGCTCCGGCCCTGAGCTCGAGGAGATCACCACCTTCGACGAGGGACCGATGCATCCGGAGTGGGCGGCACAGTTCGAGGCGCGAGGCATCGAGGTGGTCGACGGCGTGCTCCGCGACGACGCGATCGCCGTCTTCACCGCCTACCGGACGGCCGTCGATGCAGACGCCGTCACCGTCTACAACGCCCGCTCCGACTCCTAGCTCCCGTTCCAGTTGCCGTTCGAGTTCGAGTTCGAGTTCGAGGAGCTGAACTGCTGCTGCCCGAGGACGGCGAGCAGCGCCAGCTTCTCGGCGGCCTCCGAGCGCGGCGGCGCGGTCAGCACCAGCAACGCCTGGCCCTGGTCCTCCGTGAACAGGGCCTGGCAGTCGAGCTCGAGTTCACCGAGCTCCGGATGGATCAGGACCTTGTGGTCGTCGAAGCGGGCGCCGACGTCGTGCAGCGCCCAGATCTCGGAGAACTCCTGGCTCGCCTTCTGGAGGTCGCGGGCGAGCAGCGCCGCGCGAGAGCTCGCACCACCCATCCCGTAGGCCGCTCGGAGGCTGGCGACCTGAGCCCGGCTCTGGCGGGCGCGGTCCGCTTCGGGATAGGTCAGGCGCTCCGCCGGATCGGTGAACCAGCGGTAGACGCTGCTGCGCGCCGGGCCGACGTGGACAGAATGGTCGCCGAGCAGCGCCTTCGCCAGGCTGTTCTGGGCGAGCGTCTCCAACAGGCTGGACAGGATCAGCGCGGGGGTGTCCTCGAGCCGATCGAGCACCCGCAGCAGCTGCGGCGCCACATGGGTGTCGAGCGGCGTCCGGGCTGGCGCTCCATGACCCGCGAGGCGATACAGGTAGTCCCGCTCCTCGTTGCTCAGCCGCAGCGCACGCGCAAGGGATCCGAGCATCTGCTCCGACGGCTGCGGTCCGCGCTCCTGCTCGAGCCGCACGTAGTAGTCGGTGGACATGCCGGCGAGCACTGCGATCTCCTCGCGACGCAGCCCGCCGACCCTGCGACGCGGCCCCGACGACATGCCGACGTCGGACGGCTGCAGGCCGGCACGACGGGCGCGGAGGAATGCGGCGAGCGCGGGACGGTCCATCGCTCAAGTATCCGGCCTGATCACAGGCTCATCCAGGGATCGGCGATCCTACGACGACCGCTCTCTCCCCCACCGATCGGATAGGCGGAAGGCTGGCCGCATGAACATCTCCGGAAACACCGTCTTCCTGCCCGGCGCGACCTCGGGCATCGGCCTCGCCCTCGCCCTGCGCTTCCAGGCGGCAGGCAACACCGTCATCATCGGCGGCCGCCGCACCGACCGCCTCGAGCAGCTGGCCGAAGAGCACGGCTTCGCCACCGTGAGCATCGACACCACCGACCCCGCATCCGTCCTCGCCGCCCGCGACGAGGTGCTCGCAGCGCATCCGGACCTCGACGTGCTCATCGCCATGGCCGGCATCATGCAGACCGAGGACGTGTCGGGCGGCGACTTCCTGCAGGTCGCCGAGCAGATCGTCGACACCAACATCAACGGACCGCTGCGCCTGATCTCCGCCTTCATCGAGCACCTGACGAGCCGCCCGGATGCGACCCTGGTGACCGTCTCCTCGGGCCTCGCCCACGTTCCGCTCGCGGGAACGCCGACCTACAACGGCACGAAGGCGTTCATCCACCGCTTCAGCGAGAGCATCCGCCTGCAGCTCGCGGGCACCTCTGTGAAGGTGGTCGAGCTCGTGCCGCCCGCCGTGCAGACAGAGCTCACCCCCGGCCAGTCCACCCGCGAGGGCTACCTGCCGCTCGACGACTTCGCCGACGAGGTGATGAGCATCTTCGAGTCGCAGCCCGACGTGCGGGAGGTGCTCGTCGAGCGGGTCGGCTTCCTCCGCTACGCCGAGGTGGAGGGCCGCTACGACGCCGCGGTCGCCGCCGTCAACGCCCACTGATCCGCATGTCCGAACTGGAGAACCCGTTCGATCGGCTGCACGCCACGGCGCCGACCGTGCTGCCCTATCAGTCCAACGTGCTGGTGCGGTCGTTCGTGCTGACGCGCCCGACAGGCAACGTCATCGTCTACAACTCGCCGGGAATCGACGCGGACGCCGCGGGAATCGGGAGCCTGGGGGGCGCGACGCGGCTGCTGATCAATCACGCTCACGAGGCCATGTACGGGCAGCCGGCGCTCGACGTGCCGGTTTTCGTCCATGAGCGGGACCGGGCCGAAGCCGCACGCGCGCTGAGGATCGCGGGAACGTTCGAGCGTCGTTCGATGATCGACGACGACCTGGAGGTGATCCCCACGCCCGGGCACACCGCCGGCACCACCTCGTTCCTGTGGGACAGCGGCGAGCACAGGTTCCTCTTCACGGGCGACTTCCTCTGGATCGAGGAGGGCGAGTGGAAGGCCGTCGTGCTCGAGCCGAGCCTGCGCACCGCGTATCTCGACAGCCTGCGTCTCGTTCGCGATCTCGACTTCGATGTCCTGGTGCCGTGGGGCGTCACGGACGACGGCCCCTATCTGCAGGAGGTGGATCCGGTCGGGAAGCGCCAGCGGATCGACGCGATCCTCGAGCGTGTGCAGGCGGGCGCGAGCCGATAGCGCTCCACCCGCGCCCGACCTGACCCGAATGGCGGGTGTTCGCGACCAGCCTCCATCCGCCTGCCAGAGGGTTCACCTACGCTCGAAGGAGCGAAACCACGAGGGCAGGGGTGCGGCATGACGAACGTTGCGATCGATATCTCGAACGACCTTTCGGTCGACGACTCGTCGCTGGACACCTTCTCGCGACGCGAGTCAGAGGTCCGCGGCTACATCCGCTCGTTCCCGGTGCTCTTCGACAGCGCGCGCGGCTCGACCCTGACGGCGGCGGACGGCCGCGAGTTCCTCGACTTCTTCGCGGGAGCGGGAGCGCTCAACTACGGGCACAACAACCCCGCCTTCACGCGGGCGCTGATCCAGTACCTCGAGCGCGACGGCATCATCCACGGCCTCGACATGGCGACGTCGGCCAAGCGCGCGTTCATCGAGGCGTTCGAGGACCTGATCCTCACTCCCCGAGGGTTCGACTACAAGCTGCAGTTCACCGGGCCCACCGGAGCGAATGCCGTCGAGGCCGCACTCAAGGTGGCGCGCAAGAAGACGGGCCGCGCCAACGTCGTCGCCTTCACCAACGCCTTTCACGGCCTCAGCCTCGGTGGACTCGCCACCACCGGCAACAGCCACTATCGCGGCGCCGCGGGCATCTCGCTCGACAACGTGACCCGGCTGCCCTTCGACGGCTACCTCGGCGCCGGCGTCGACACGCTCGACCTCTTCGAGAAGATGCTCGCCGACCCCGGCAGCGGACTCGATCTGCCGGCCGCGGTCATCGTCGAGGCGGTCCAGGGCGAGGGCGGGATCAACGTCGCCAGCGCCGCCTGGCTGCAGCGCCTCCGCCAGCTCACGGCCGACAACGGCATCCTGCTGATCCTCGACGAGATCCAGTCGGGCATCGGCCGCACGGGAGCGTTCTTCGCGTTCGAGGAGTCGGGCATCGTGCCCGACATCGTCACGGTGTCCAAGTCGATCTCGGGCTCGGGGCTGCCGATGTCACTCGTCCTGCTGCGTCCCGATGTGGACGTCTGGGGTCCAGGCGACCACACGGGCACCTTCAGAGGCAACAATCTCGCCTTCGTCTCTGCTCGCGTCGCCCTCGAGACCTACTGGGCCGACGACGCGTTCACCGACGCGGTCGCCGCGAAGTCGACCCTGATCGACGCCTACCTGCGCGACCTCGCAGCGGACCACCCGAACCTCGGCGCCGTGGTGCGCGGACGCGGCCTGATGTACGGCTTCGCGGTGGACAGCGATCGCACGCTCGCCTCGCGCATCTCGAAGGCCGCCTTCGAGCGCGGCCTGATCATCGAGACCTCTGGGGCGTTCGACGAGGTGCTCAAGTTCCTCCCGGCGCTGACGATCACCGAGGACGAGCTCAATCGCGGGCTGGCGATAGTGCGTTCCAGCCTCGAGGCCCTGCTCTAGAAGCAACCTCCTTCACGGATCAGGCGATTCTGCGATTTCGATCACGGTTCAGGCGATTTTCACCTGAACGGTGATCGAAGGCCTGATCCGTGAAACGAGCGGGCCGTCACTGGTCGGCGTCGAGCTCGTCCAACCGACGCAACGCCTCACGGGCTCGCTCCGCGCGATCGGCTTCTGGCTCGTCCCACCAGTAGGGTCCCCGCTCACCCAGGCCGTGCTTGGCGAGACCCACCCGAACCCGGGCTGCGGCCACAGCATCGGCATCGCCGCGCTTCTTCGCGGCGCCGACCCCCGACCTGCCCCTGCCCAGGTGCGACTTCAGCGCGGCGACGACATCCTCCGGGAGGGACGGATCGGTGCGGCGCCAGCGGCGACCGTCGATCACCAGCCAGCGCTGGTCGTCGGAAGTGCTGTCCGCGGCGCTGTCGGCGGCGTCATCCTGATCCCGCGCTCCGGCCACCCGCCCACACTACAAAGGCCATAGACGCGCGATGCGCCGAGGGCAAGGATGAGGCGCATGAGGCAGATCATCAGCACCGACGCCGCTCCTCGCTCGGCGATGTACAGCCAGGGCGTGCGGGTCGGCAGCCACATCTCGGTGTCCGGTCTGGTCGGGATCGACGCGACGACCGGCCGCCTCGCCGGTCCGACCATCCAGGAGCAGACCCGTCAGGCCCTCGCCAACTGCCGTCATGTGCTGGAGGCCGCGGGGGCGACCCTGGATGACGTGGTCGAGGTCGGCATCCTGCTGAGCGATCCCGACGACTTCCCGGGGATGAACGAGGAGTACGCCACCTGGTTCCCGACCGATCCGCCCACCCGATACGCCGCGAAGCTGGGCGCGGTGCTGCCCGGCGTGCTCGTCTCGATCCGGATGATCGCGATCACCGCGTAGCACCGCGCAGCCGGACCGCCCTGCCGGACCGCGCTGCCCCAGCCGTCCAGCCTCGGGCCCCTCGCACCCATCTAGGGTGTCGGGATGACCGACCGGCGAGGCTCGAGCGACCGGCAGGCCCGCACCCGCTGGATCTTCGCCGGCCAGCTGGGCCCGCTGTTCGACGACGGCGGACCGATGATGCTGATCGAGGCGCGCTCGGTGTTCGGCCGTCGCCCCATGCATCGTGCCAAGGCCCACCTCATCCTGTCCGCGCTCCGGCATCGCGCGGCCGAGCTCGGCGACCGGGCGGAGTTCCATCAGGTGGAGCGCTACGCGGACGTGGTCGACGGTCGGGACGACCTCGAGGTCATCGATCCGACCTCGTGGAGGGCGCGCCGATTCGTGCGCTCGCGCGGCATGGCCGTGCTGCCGAGCCGCGGCTTCGTGACGAGCGAGGAGGAGTTCCGCGAGTGGGCGGACTCCCGCGGCGACGGGCGCCTGCTGATGGAGGATTTCTACCGCGCCGTCCGCGAGCGGACCGGCATCCTCATGCGCGGCGAGGATCCTCGCGGCAGGCAGAACCCCGAGGGCGGCCAGTGGAACTACGACCACGACAACCGCAATCCGCCGCCGAAGAGTGCAGCTACCCTCGGCCTGCCGCACCCGTGGTGGCCGGAGGAGGACGAGATCGACGCCGAGGTCCGGCGCGACCTCGACCGCTGGCAGAAGGAGGGGATCGTCCAGCTGGTCGGAGACGACGGGCCCCGTCGCTTCGCGGCCACCGCCGTAGAGGCGGAGCGGGCACTGGCCGACTTCGTCGAGTCCCGGCTCGGAGACTTCGGCCCGTTCGAGGACGCCATGCTCAGCGGCGACTGGACCATGTCCCACTCGCTGCTCAGCGCGCCGATGAACCTCGGGCTCATCGATCCGCGGCACGTCCTCGACACGGTGGTCGCCGAGTACCACGCGGGCAACGCGCCGCTGTCGAGCGTCGAGGGCTACGTCCGCCAGATCGCCGGCTGGCGCGACTACGTCTGGCACCTCTACTGGCATCTGGGCGAGAGCTACCCGACGCGCAGCAACGCACTGCGCGCGACGGCGCCGCTGCCCGACGCCTTCCTCCGACTGGATGCCGACGCGATCGAGTCGAACTGCCTGCGCGAGACCATCGACGGCATGCGTCGGCACGGCTGGGCGCACCACATCCAGCGGCTGATGGTCCTCGGCAACTGGGCCCTCCAGCACGGCTACGACCCGGCGGCGCTCAGCGACTGGTTCATCGACATGTTCGTCGACGGCACCCCGTGGGTGATGCCCGTCAACGTCGTCGGGATGTCCCAGCACGCCGACGGCGGGATCGTGGCGACCAAGCCCTACGCCTCAGGTGGCGCGTACATCAACCGGATGTCCGACTACTGCGGAGGCTGCCGGTTCGATCCGAAGGTGCGTCTGGGCGAGAACGCCTGCCCGTTCACCGCCGGCTACTGGGCGTTCCTCGACCGGACCGAGCCGCTGCTGCGCGGCAACCACCGGATGGCGCAGCCCCTCGCCGGGCTGCGGCGGCTCGCCGACCGCGACGCGGTGGTGGACCAGGAGCGGCATCGCGAGAGCTGGTGACCCCGAGCGCGCTGGGTGGATGCTCAGTGACCGGGAGCATCATGGGGCAGGCATACGCGCCCCCATCATGGGGCAGGAAAGAGGACACCGTGGCAGACCTCGGCAACGACGAGAAGGTCAACGTGGAGAAGGACAAGACCTACTCCCCTTCGAGTGAACGGGAGACCGAGGTGACCCAGGCCGATCCCCGATCCTCCTCGACTCTCGACGACCCCGAGGTCGACGGCGAGGCGGTGAAGTCACTGCCCGGCGTGGGCGGTGCAGACGATGTCGGTGAGATCGACGTCGACGAGGAGGCGATCCGCGAGTCGATCGCCCGCCGCAACGGCAGCATCGACTGATTTCCAGGTAGCGGCATTGCCTCCCTCGGTGCGACCTGCCGCCGTAGCCTGTCGGATATGAGCGATGTGCGGAGCGAGATCAAGGAGTTCCTGAGCTCTCGCCGCGCTCGGATCAGCCCCGACGAAGCCGGGTTGCCCGCCTACGGCGGCAATCGCCGCGTCAAAGGGCTGCGCCGAGAGGAGGTAGCCCTGCTCGCCGGTGTCTCCGTCGACTACTACGTCCGACTCGAACGCGGCGATCTGGCCGGTGCATCGGAGAGCGTGCTCGACTCGCTCGCCAGCACGCTCAAGCTCGACGATGCGGAGCGGGAGTACCTCTTCGACCTCGCCCGCACGGCAGGGCCGTCGCACCGGCGCCCGACCCGCGCGAAAGGCACCGTGCGCCCCGCCGTCCTCCAGGTGCTCGACGCGATCAGCGACGCACCGGCCTGGGTGAGGAACGGCCGGCACGACATCCTCGCCGCGAACCGCCTCGCGCGAGCGCTCTACTCCCCCGTCTTCGACGACCCGCACCGCCCCGTCAACACCACCCGATTCGCCTACCTCAATCCTGCCGCTCGCGACTTCTGGCGCGACTACGACCGGATCGTGCACGACGCGGCGGCGATGCTGCGATTGGAAGCGGGACGCAATCCGCACGACCCCGACCTCATCCGCCTGGTCGGCGAGCTCTCCACCCAGAGCGAGCCGTTCCGGCAGCACTGGGCGTCGCGGGATGTGAAGTTCCACCGCAGCGGGCTGAAGCGCCTGCACCATCCGGTGGTCGGCGACCTGGATCTGAACTTCGAGTCGATGCCGTTGCCAAGCGATCCCGACCTGACGCTCAACGTCTACACGGCCCCGGCCGATTCGGCCTCGGCGGACGCGCTGCGCCTGCTCGCCTCGTGGGCCGCCACACAGGAGCGCGAGTTCTCGGACACCCCGGCCGGACCCACCACCTAGCCTCGGCCCTCCCTCGGGGATCAGGCGCGCGGCATCACTCGCAGTGTGGTCTGCTCGACGTCGGATCCGGTGATCGCACCGACGGGGCCGGGTCCGTATCGGTCGTACTTCGCGTGCAGGGCGGCCGTGAGCTCGGCGGCGATCGACGGATCGGCGAGCTCGAAGGTCACGTCCCTCTCGACTCCGCCGGCGCTGATCCTGCCCAGCCCCGATCGGCGCGCGCGTCGGAACCAGCCGTTCTCGGGTCCGTGGGCGGAGCGCACATAGAGCGAATCGCCGAGGGCAGTGTGCCAGATCGGGATGTAGGCGCGCATCGTGCCGTCGTCGCGCTGGGAGGCGATCTTCAACTCGCTTGCGCCGTCGATCCGGCGCAGCTCGTCGTCGGTCCAGGCGCTCACAGCCCCACCATCGCCATCCCGGCGTCGTCGTAGCGGTTGCCCGCGACGCCGATCCGCTCGACGAGGAGGTCGAGATCGGAGATGTCGTCCGCCGACAGTGCGACCTCGGTCGACGCGGCGTTCTCAAAGATCCGCTCCCGGCGCCGGGTTCCTGGGATGGGCACGATGAACGGGTGCTGAGCGAGCAGCCAGGCCAGTGCGACCTGACCGGGCGTCGCGTCGCGCTCGGCAGCGAGGGCCCGGACGTGATCGATGAGCGCCTGATTGGCCGCGAGGTTCTCGGCGGCGAACCGGGGAACGCGTCCGCGGATCTCCCCCGCTGCGAACCGGGTGTCGGCCGAGATGGATCCGGTGAGGAATCCCTTGCCGAGCGGACTGAACGGCACGAAGCCGATGCCGAGCTCGGCGAGGGTCGGCAGCACGTCGGCTTCGGGGTCGCGCGTCCAGAGCGAGTACTCACTCTGGACGGCGGTCACGGGGTGCACGGCATGCGCTCGACGGATGGTCTCTGCGCCCGCTTCGGACAGGCCGAAGTGCTTCACCTTGCCCTCGGCGACGAGCTCGCCGACCGTGCCGGCGACGTCCTCGATCGGCACGGCCGGATCGACGCGGTGCTGGTAGAACAGCTCGATCGCGTCGACGCCGAGGCGCCTCAGCGAAGCGTCCGCCACGCGGCGGATCTGCTCCGGACGCGAATCGGTGCCCTGCATCGCCCCGTCGACGATGTTCCAGCCGAACTTGGTGGCCACCACGACCTGATCGCGCATCGGGGCGATGGCGTCGCCGACCAGCTGCTCGTTGTCGTAGGGGCCGTAGACCTCGGCGGTGTCGATAAAGGTGACGCCGCGCTCGACGGCGTAGCGGAGCACGCCGATCATGTCGTCCCGGTCGCCGGGATTCGGGCCATAGCTCATGGACATGCCCATGGCGCCCAGTCCGATGGCCGAGACCTCGAGTCCCTGGCCGAGCTTCCTCGTGTGCATAGCTGCTCCTCTGAGATTGGTGCGGTGGCCGGCGATCGCGCGCCTGATCCCATCCCACCTCCTCCAGCCTGGCGGCGGGAGTGCGTGACGTGCCAGGTACCGCCGCAACCCCCTTCGGCCGTCAGCAGCACAGATGGCAGATGGCACTGACCGCGAGGCATTCGTTACCTTCCGTGGCACGGGGCGACGCGGCTCGTCTGTCAGGCCGTAGCGTCGTCCTATGGCTGATCGCGAGTATGGCTTCCGGACGCGTGCGATCCACGCGGGCAACATCCCCGATGCGGTCACCGGTGCGCGCGCGCTGCCGATCTACCAGACATCGGCCTTCGTCTTCGACGACACAGCAGACGCCGCCGCCCGCTTCGCGCTGCAGAAGTACGGCAACATCTACTCCCGGCTCGCCAACCCGACGGTCGCGAGCTTCGAGGAGCGGATCGCCTCCCTCGAGGGCGGGCTCGGAGCGGTCGCGACCGGCAGCGGCCTTTCGGCGCAGTTCATCACCTTCGCCTCCCTCGCCGGAGCGGGCGACCACATCGTGGCCGGCGCAGCCCTGTACGGCGGCTCGATCACCCAGCTCGACGTCACGCTGCGCCGGTTCGGCATCGAGACGACGTTCGTGCGCGGCTCGGATCCCGCCGACTACGCGGCCGCGATCACCGAGAAGACGAAACTGATCTTCGTCGAGATCGTCTCCAATCCGTCCGGCGAGGTCGCCGATCTGGAGGGCCTCGCCGACGTGGCTCATGCCCACCACCTGCCGCTGATCGTCGACTCGACCATCGCCACCCCGTACCTCAACCGCCCGATCGAATGGGGCGCCGACGTGGTCATCCACTCGGCGACCAAGTTCCTGGGCGGCCACGGCACGACCCTCGGCGGCGTGGTCGTCGAGAGCGGCCGGTTCCACTGGGCCAATGAGCGCTTCCCGCTGTTCGATCAGCCGGTCCCCCACTACGGCGGCCTGAACTGGCACGGCAACTTCGGCGAGTACGCATTCCTCACCCGGCTGCGGGCCGAGCAGCTGCGTGACATCGGCCCCACCCTCGCTCCGCACTCCGCCTTCCTGCTCGCTCAGGGGGTCGAGACCCTGCCGTTCCGGCTGCAGGCGCACGTCGACAACGCCCGCATCGTCGCCGAATGGCTCGACGCGGATCCCCGTGTCGACTACGTCAACTGGGCGGGCCTTCCGGCCCATCCGCACTACGACCGGGCGCTGAAGTACCTGCCGAAGGGGCCGGGATCGGTCTTCAGCTTCGGCGTGAAGGGTGGTCGGGACGCCGGGCGCGACTTCATCGAGGGAGTCGACCTGGCCAGCCACCTCGCGAACATCGGCGATGCCAAGACCCTCGTCATCCACCCCGCATCGACCACGCATGCCCAGCTCTCGGAGCAGCAGCTCAGCGAAGCGGGCGTCGAGGCGGGACTTGTGCGGATCAGCGTCGGCATCGAGGATGTCGACGACATCATCTACGACCTCGATCAGGCGCTCGATGCCGCCGCAAGGAGTGCAGCATGACGATCACGGCTACGGAGGACACAGCACCCGAGAACGAGCTGGTCAGCACCCAGCTGGCGAACGGCCTCACCTGCGAGCTGCCCGCCGACTCCCCGCTCGCGAAGCTGCTCGCCTCGCAGCGCACCTGGGTCGGCCCGTCAGCCAAGGAGCGCCTCGCGATCCTGAGGAAGGCGAAGTCGATCGCCATCGTCGGCGCCTCGCCCAGCCCCGCGCGGTCCAGCTACTTCGTCGGCACCTACCTGCTGCAGTCGAGCGACTACCGGGTCTACTTCGTGAACCCGAACGCGACGGAGATCCTGGGGCAGAAGGCCTACCCGGATCTCGCCTCGCTGCCCGAGGTGCCCGACATCGTCGACGTGTTCCGCAAGGGCAGCGACATCCCGTCGGTCATTGACGATGTGCTCGCGATCGGCGCGACGACGGTCTGGGTGCAGCTCGGAATCTGGAATGAGGAGGCGGCGATCTACGGGGAGAGCAAGGGCCTCACCGTCGTGATGGACCGCTGCCTCAAGGTCGAGCACGCCCGCTTCCACGGCGGACTGCACCTGCTGGGCTTCGACACCGGACAGATCACCTCGCGCAAGACGCTCCGCTGAGCACACGGCGCGCCGAGTTGCCCAGTTCTGCCGCCTGAATCGAGGAACAGGCGGCAGAAGTGGGCAGTTCAGTCGATGGAGCTCAGGGGCGGACGTCACCGTCCGGAGTTGAGCCGACGGCGATCGGGAGCTCAGGGTGGTTCGACCACTGACTCCATGAGCCGGGGTAGAGCACCGGACGGAAGCCCGCGATGGTCAGCGCGGCTGCCTGATGCGCGGCGGTGACGCCCGATCCGCAGTAGACCGCGACCGGGCTGCCGTCTGCGATGCCGAGGGCGGCGAAGGCGGTGCGCAGCTCGTCCGCCGCCTGGAAGCGTCCATCCGAGGTGAGGTTCTCGGTCGTCGGCCGACTGACCGCGCCCGGAATGTGTCCGGCGCGAGGATCGATCGGCTCCACCTCGCCGCGATAGCGCTCCCCTGCGCGCGCGTCGAGGAGGACGCCATGGGCCGGGTACCCCGCGACCTCCTCGATCGTGAGGCTCTTCAGCTCGCCTTCCCCCGCCTCGACATCCAGCTCGACGTCGCCGGCCTCGGGCACGACGTCGCCCGTGGCGACGGGCAGGCCGGCCTCGGTCCACGCGCGGTAGCCGCCGTCGAGGATGCGGACGTCCTCGATGCCCGCCGCACGGAGCAGCCACCAGGCGCGCGCGGCGCTGAGGCCCGTGTGATCATCCGCCACCACGACACGGTCGCCCCGGCGGATGCCCCAGCGACGGGCGCTCGCCTGCAGCTGCGTCCGCGACGGCAGCGGGTGGCGACCGTCCAGCGGCGCGCCATGCGCGGCGAGCTCATCATCGAGCGACACATACACGGCTCCTGGGATGTGACCGAGGAGGTACTCGGGCCGCCCGTCGGGCCGGTCGAGTCGCCATCGGACATCGAGGACGACGGGAGGCTGGTCCGACGACAGCTGCTCGGCGAGGCGCTCGGAGTCGATCAGCACGCCCCGGCTCGGATCCTCCTGCTGGACGGGTACCGCGGGCGATGATTCGGACATCGGAACTCCATCCTCAGCACGGGGTCACCCTCCATTGAAGTCCATGGGACCGATCGCAGCCCCCAGACGACGACGGGGCGACCGTGAACTGAAGGCACCGTCCCCGAGATATGCCTGATGGGGTGCCCATCTCGGGGGATTGACCGGCCGGTCTCGAATGAGAGAGCCTGGCCTCCCGGGTCGCACGACCAGGACCCGACGAACGAAGGATCTCCATGACCGACCCGAATTCCGGATTCGCCGACGCGACACCGTATGGCTCGACCCCCTCCGGCCCCACCCCGTACGGCTCCACCCCGTACGGATCTCTCGTCGATGCCCCCGAGCCCACGCGTCCGGCCACCGTCACGGCCGCCTTCTGGCTGTGGATCGGCGCCGCGGCGCTGAGTCTCGTGAGCCTCATCATCACGATCGTCTCGTTCGATTCGGTCAGGCAGGAGGCGCTCTCGGTCGTCGATGCTCAGGGCAACTCCGACGTCCTCCCGGATGGCAGCGTCGACGCGATCCTCAATGCGACCTTCGGTGCCTCGATCGCCTTCGCGGTCATCGGCCTCGCGCTCTACGTGGTGTTCGCCATCCTCGTCCGACGAGGGATGGGCTGGGCCAGATGGGTCTTGCTCGCCTTCGCGGCCCTGTCCATCTTCGGCATCATCGGCCAGTACGGGGTGGGCGCCGCCCAGTTCGTCTGCCTGGCGCTGGGCACGGTGCTCGTGTTCCTGCCGCGCTCGCGCGAGTTCTTCGCCGCGGCTCGCGCAGCCAGGGCGGCTCGTCGCACCGTCTGATCACCTTCGAGCGCGACGGCCACCTCTTCCGTCGACGGCCACCGTTGCAACACGTGCCGTCGTCGGAAAGGGTGGCCGTCGTCGTGTGAGCCGTACTCGTCTGGCCCTTCGAGGATCAGGCGATGCGGATCAGCTTCTTGTTGACGAACTCCTCGATGGCGAAGCGGCCCATCTCGCGGCCGAAGCCCGAGCGCTTGACGCCGCCGAACGGCAGCTCCACGGAGTCGCCCAGCACGAGGTTGATCCAGACCATGCCCGCATCCATCGCATCGGCGACGCGGATGGCCTGCTCGGGATCGGTCGTGTACACGTACGAGCCGAGTCCGTAAGGCGTGTCGTTGGCGACCTGGATCGCCTCCTCCTCCGACGAGACGCGGTAGAGCGCGGCGACGGGACCGAAGAACTCCTCGCGGTAGGCGTCCATCGACTCCGTGACGTCGGCGAGCACGGCGGGCGGGAAGAAGTTGTCCACTCGGTCGCCCGTCGCCAGCACCGTGGCGCCCTGACGGATCGCGCGCTCGAGCTGCTCGCCGAGTCGCTCGGAGGCGGCCGACGAGGACAGGGGACCGAGCACGGTGCCGTCCGCCAGCGGGTCGGCAGGCTGCGATGCGGTGAAGACCTCCGTGAACTTGGCGGCGAACGCGTCGTAGAGGTCGTCGATGACGATGAAGCGCTTGGCGGCGTTGCAGGATTGTCCGTTGTTGTCGATGCGGGCGTTCACCGCGTCCTGCACGGCGGCGTCGAGGTCGTCGGTGGAGAGCAGGATGAACGGGTCGGATCCGCCGAGCTCGAGGACGACCTTCTTCAGGTTGCGGCCTGCGATCTCGGCGACGGCGGCACCCGCACGCTCGGAACCGGTGACCGATACGCCCTGCACGCGCGGGTCGGCGATGATCGTGGCGATCTGGTCGTTGTCCGCATAGATGTTGACGTAGGCCGAGTCGTGGGCGCCGACGGCCGCCTCGGCGTCGTCGAAGATCTGGGCGATCGCGGCCGCGGACTCGGGGCACTGCGGCGCGTGCTTGAGCAGGATGGTGTTGCCCGCGATGATGTTCGGGCCGGCGAACCGGGCCACCTGGTAGTACGGGAAGTTCCAGGGCATGATGCCGAGCAGGACCCCGAGGCCCACGCGGCGGATGAAGGCCGATCCGGTGCCGTCGCTCAGCTCGATGGGCTCATCGGCGAGGAACTTCTCGCCGTTGTCGACGTAGTACTGGTAGATCGCGGCGGCGAAGTCCACCTCGCCGTAGGCCTGCTCCAGCGGCTTGCCCATCTCGCGGACGATGATCGCGGCCAGGTCGTCGCGGCGCTCCGTGTGCAGCTCGGCGACCTTCTGAATCAGCGCGATCCGGTCGGTCACCGGCACCTTGCGAGACCAGTCGGAGTAGGCCGCATGCGCAGCCGCGACGTCGGCGGTGAGCTGGTCGTCGGTGGCCGTGGGGTACTCGCGGACCGTCTCGTTCGACGCCGGATTGATGACCGCGTAGTGGCTCATGTCAGTGCTCCTTGATGGGGTGTGGTGTGCTGCTGGAGGTCGTCGATGATCTCGTCGGCGAGCCGCCATCCGACCCGGATGCCGCCGTCGACGTGCTGGTAGCCGTGGCCCGCGACGTCGCTCGACCCGAACCGGATCGGGCCGACGGGCTCGAGCTGCAGAGCGCCGTAGCGGGTGAGCCCGCCCAGATCGAAGCTGCTGGCGTAGGCGCCGCGCGTCCACTCCTCCGCCGCCCAGTCGCTCTCGTAGTACACCGTCGGCTCGAGCGCCTGAGGCCCGAGATAGGCGGCCAGGGAGGCGAGGACCTCCGCCTTCCGCTCGTCCGCATCCAGCGAGAACACCCCGTCCGCCTTCTCGTCGGACACGAAGCCGACAAGGGTGCCCTGGGTCTCGCCGTGGTTGGTGTTGTCGTAGACCTCGTGGACCAGCTGATACGGGCTGAAGGCCGTCCCCGAGAGTCCGTCCGAACGCCAGAACGGCGTCGGGTAGGTGGCGTGCACCTTGATGACGAGGCCGAGCGACTGATGCTGCAGCGCCTGGTGACGCAGCCGCGGCAGTGGCGGCTCGTAGGCGATCACGGCCTGCAGGTTGGGCGCCACGGCGACGATCGCGGCCCGCGCGGTGACGGTGAGCTGCGCGCTCGAGGACACGATGCGGACCGAGTCGTCGGTCCATTCGATGGTGTCGACGGCGGCTCCGAGGACCACGTCATCGTCGAGCTCAGCCGCGAGTCGCAGCGGCACCTGCTGGAGGCCGCCGACGACCCGCTTGTCGAGGATGAAGTCGGCGTCGACGAGGTGGCTGAAGCTGCCCGCACTGGCCGCCATCAGCAGCGCCTGGAGCAGGGAGAAGGAGTGCGCCGGCTTGGTCAGCATGGCGTCGGCGATGAAGAGGGCGATGTTCTCGATCGTCTCCTCGTCGTCGGTCTGCTCGGACAGCCATTGCCGGAAGGAGATGCGGTCGTATTCGGCGGCGTTCGGATGCTCCCAGGGCGAGGCGGGATCTACCTCGGCGGTCAGCTCGTCCATGAGAGCGACGAGCCGGTCGAACTCCTGCTGCGTCGACTCCGAGGCGGGGAAGGTGGCCCCCACGTAGCGGTGGGTGACGCCGTCGGCTCCGATGTACACGCTCTCGCCCTCGCGGTAGCGCGAGTAGGTGTCCAGCCCGAGCTCGTCGAGGGTCTCGATGAGGGCGGTCTGATCGGGCGAGACCCACTGGCCGCCGATCTCGTAGAGCTGGCCGTCGATGGAATTCGTCCACAGCCGGCCTCCCACCCGATCGCGCGCCTCGAGCACGAGGACGGACAGTCCGGCGCGGCGCAGGCGACGAGCGGCGGTGAGCCCGGTCACCCCGGCGCCGACGATCACGACATCGCGGGAGAGGTCAGGCACCACAACTCTTTTCAGGGCTCGAGGAGGTCGTCGGCGAGCGTTTCCGAAGCACGGACGGCGATACGCAGACCTTTTCGCCACCGATCCTACATGGCAGGGTGCGCATGATCCGAGGCTCGGCGCCTCTCCCGTGCACCGAAATAGGCTGGCCCGATGGACGATCGCGGATGAACGGCGCCGAGCCCGATCGCTGGTCGGACGTCGCCGCAGACTGGTCCCGGCTGTGGGGCGATCATCCCCGCGCGGCCTGGCAGGCGATCGCGACCGCTGCTCGGATCGATGCGGACGTGCACGTGCTCGACGTGGGCTGCGGATCGGGCGAGTTCCTCCGGTTCGCCGCGTCGCTCGGCGCACGGGTCTCGGGCGTCGACCCCGCGGTGGGCATGCTCGAGCTGGCCCGGCGTGCGGCACCGGACGCCGACCTCTCGGCGGCCGGATGGGAGTCGCTTCCGTTCGACGACGGCAGCATCGATGTGGTCGTGGCGATCAATGCCCTCCAGTTCGCCGACGATCTCGACGCGGCCCTCGCCGAGGTCGAGCGGGTGCTGCGCCCGGGAGGTCGGATCGCGATAGCCAACTGGGCGGAGGCGGAGCGCAACGACATCGAGCGGATCGAGCAGGCGCTCGCCGAGGCAGACGGTGAGGAGCCGCTCCCCGACGATGATCTCCGCCTGCCCGGCGGCCTCGATAGGCTGCTCGGATCCGCCTGGCCGATCCTCGGCTCGGGCATCGTCGAAGCCGTCTGGACCCCCGCCGACGACGCCGACCTCCTGCTCGGTGTGCTGCTCGGCGAGGATGAGGCCGGTCTGGTAGAGCGCGGGCCGACGGTGCTCGCAGCGGCTGCGCGATTCCGCCGACCCGACGGCTCGTACCGAGTGGTCGACGCGTTCCGCTGGGTGGTCGCGGGCGGCCAGTGACACGGATGTCGAGGGGCCCGGATCAGCGGGATCCGTCGACGGGCCGCGGCTGTCTCAGGCGGGCGCGATTCGTCCCGGTCGACGGCCTTCGACGATGTAGCCGAGCTGGAACGCGAGGACCCCGACGAGGATGAGCAGCGCGCTGCCGATGGGGACGGCGTCGACGCCCGCTGCACCGATCGCGGCCCGTCCGAAGATGGGCGCGATCGCGATGCCGAGGTACAGCGCCGTCGAGTTCCAGGCCAGCGCGATGGGTGCGGTGAGGGGATCGATCAGCGTCTCGCGCAGTTGGACCGCGGGCTGCTGCGCGTTGGCGCAGAGGCCCCAGACCATGAAGGACACGACGGTCAGCGGCAGGCTCCACGCGGCGAACGGGAAGAGCAGCAGTGCCAACGCGAATAGCACGGGGACCGTGAGCATCACCCGCCGGCTGCCGTAGCGGTCGGCGAGCCGCCCGCCGGCCGCGTTGCCGACGAGGCCCGCGACGCCGAGGGAGAAGAGCACGAGCGCGAGCAGGGTGCCCGCTCCCCCGGTCGTCTGCTCGGTCAGCTGTGAGCTGAAGATGTACACCGTGTTGAAGGCCCCCGTGGCGCAGACCGTGGTGGCGAGCGCGAAGAGCAGCCGGGAGTCGAGGAGCGCTCGGAATCGGGTGCGGACGGGGATGCTGCCGGCGGCGGGCACCCGGCGCACGGCGAGCGGGGTGGCGACGGCGCAGACGACGGCGAGGATCGCGACGCCGAGCAGCGATCCGCGCCAGCCGACATAGCCGGCGGCGAGGGTTCCGAGCGGGGCGCCGAGGGCGGAGGCGGCCGCGAAGCCGCCGACCACGACCGCGATGGACCGCGCGCGCCGATGCGGCGGTGCGAGCAGGGCCGCGACGGCGGTCGCGGTCGGCACGAGAGCGGCTCCGCCGACCGCCGCGACGACCCGTCCGACGATGAACAGCTCGAGATCTGGCGCGACAACGACGATGCCGGTCCCCACGACCACGACGATCAGCCCGGCCACCATCAGGCCCGTGCGCGACACCCGCGCGAACGCGATCGAGAAGACCGGCGACAGGACCGCCACCACGGCCGCATACGCCGTGATCGACAGCGCGACGTCGTTGGGATGCACCCGGAGGTCGTCGGCGATGTGCGGAAGCAGTCCGGCGATCACGAAGGCATTGGTCGCCACCACGAACAGCCCGAGCGCCAGCACGAGCAGCGTGACCCGCAGGTGGGCCGGACCCTCGTCGAGCGGCTCGGCGGCTGGTACCCGGTCCTGCGTCATGACGCGCTCCTGCGGACGAAACGCGACCGGGTACCAGCGCGTTTCGTCCGCAGCACCGCGCTGTGTCCGGAGGAGAGCAGTGTGATCAGCCCGTGTTCTGCAGGCCGGCCGCGACGCCGCTCACCGAGAGCAGCAGCAGGCGCTGCAGATCGGGATCGGCGGGAGCGCCCTCGGGGGCCTCGCGGAGCGCGCGCAGGGCTCGCAGCTGGAGCAGCGACAGCGCATCGACGTATGGGCTGCGCATCTTGACCGCTCGCTGCAGCACCGGCTTGCCAGCGAGGAGCTCGCCGCCGCCGGCGATCCGGATGACCCAGGATCGGGTGAGCGCCATCTCCTCGCGGACGAGCGCGGCGAGATCGTCGCGGTCGCCCAGAGCGAGGTAGTGCCGCGCGATCCGGGTGTCCGCCTTCGCGAGGCCCATGGCGACGTTGTCGATGAGAGTGTGGAAGAGCGGCCACTCCCGATAGGCGGCGACGAGACGCTGCTCATCGCCGACGGATTCGAGGGCGGTGCCGAGCCCGAACCAGCCGGCCAGGTTCATCCGCGCCTGGGTCCACGAGAAGACCCACGGGATCGCCCGCAGGTCCTCCAGGGACTCGACGGACAGGCCGCGCCGCGCGGGCCGAGAGCCGAGGGCGAGCAGGCCGACCTCCTCCATCGGAGTGACCGTGGCGAACCACGGCGCGAAGCCCTCGGCCTTGACCAAGCTGAAGAACCGCTCGCGCGACGACAGATCCATGGTGGCGGCGACATCGGCGTAGCGCGCGGCCGCGTCCTCGTTGCGCTCCTCGGTCGAGGGCGCCGAGGCGAGCAGCACGGCGGCAGCCACCTGATCGATGTGCCGCATGGCGATGTCCCGGCCGCCGTAGCGGGCGAAGATGACCTCGCCCTGCTCGGTGAGCTTGAATCGGCCGTCGACCGAGTGCGGCGGCTGGGCGAGGATCGCGGAGTTGGCCGGTCCGCCGCCCCGACCGAGCGCTCCGCCGCGGCCGTGGAAGAGGGTCAGCTCGATGTCGTTGTCCTGCGCCCACGCGGAGATCTTGCGCTGCGCCTCGTAGAGGGCGAGGGTGGCGGCCACCGGTCCGACGTCCTTCGACGAGTCGGAGTATCCGAGCATCACCTCCATCCGACGCCCCGTGGCATCGAGACGGGCGGCGAACTCGGGGTGCTGCACGACTTCGGCGAGGATGCCGGGAGCGGCCTGCAGATCGGCGAAGGTCTCGAAGAGCGGGATGACATCGAGCACGGGCGCTGTCTCGTTCGGGCCGATCGCCGCGGCGGCGAGTCGGTGCACGTTGACCAGGTCCTCGGCGGACTGGGTGAACGAGACGATGTAGCGGCCGGCCGCGCGAGGACCGTAGCGGCGCTGGATCTGCGCGATCGCACGCACGACCTGCAGCGCCTCCTCCGCGAGCTCGCTGGGCTGCTCGCCGGTCGATGTGCCCTCGTCGAGCTCGGCGAGGACCTCGCGATGGATCGCGGAGTGCTGACGAACCTCCAGCTCGGCGAGGTGGAAGCCGAAGGTCTGCACCTGCCAGATGAACTCCTGCAGCTGCCCGTAGGCCTGCCGGACGGCACCGGCGGCGATCAGCGACTGCTGCACGACGGTCAGATCCGCGAGCAGCTGATCGGGATCCGCATAGGCGAGGTCGGCGTCGCGGGTGCGGGTCGCCGCGATCCGCCGCGCCAGCAGGAGCAGCACCCGACGGTGCGGCTCGTTCGGCGAGCGCTTCGCCACCTCGGCACCCGCCGCCTCGTCGGCCGCGCGCAGCCGGTGCCAGAGCGCTCGCAGCTCCGGGGACGGCGGGGTGGTCGACGCGTCAAGGGTGAGTCCGCGGCCCACACGGGCGGCGGTGCGCTCCAGCCCGAGCAGCGCGTGCTCGCTCGCGATGCCCGCCGCCTGCTTGGTGACCGACGCGGTGACGAATGGGTTGCCATCCCGATCGCCTCCGACCCAGGTTCCGAGGCGCACGAACGGACGGACGATGGGTGCCGCGTCGCCCGCCTTCTCGCCCTGCAGCACGTCGTCGACCTTGCGGTAGACGGCGGGGATCGTCGTGTAGAGGGTCTCGTCGAAGACGGCCATGATCGAGCGGACCTCGTCGACCGGCGACGGCTTCTCCGCACGGAGCGGCGCGGTGCGCCAGAGGGTGTCGATCTCTTCGAGCATGCTGCGCTCGTTGCGCTGCCGGGCGGTGCCGCCGAGCGCCTCGTCGTGCTCGTCGAGCAGGCCGGCGAGGCGACGGATGCTGTCCGACACCGCGCGGCGCCGCGCCTCTGTGGGGTGCGCGGTGAACACGGGATGGAACTTCAGCGACTGGAGGCGATCCATCGCGACATCCGGTCCGACCTCGTCGGTCAGCTGGCGGAAGGCGGCGCCGATCGAGTCGGCGCCGTCCTCATGCCGGGCGACGATCTCGCGCTCGCGGAGCGCCCGGACCCGCTGGTGCTCTTCGGCCGTGTTGACCAGGTGGAAGTATGCGGTGAACGCCCGCGCGACCTCGTCGGCGCGCTGGATCGAGAAGGACTCGGCGATGCTCGCGGCGTTAGCGAAGGCGCCGTCGGTCTCGTCGGTGTACGCCTGGATGGTGGCGATCCTCAGCCGTTCGACGTCTTCGAAGAGCTCGGGCGATCCGCTCTCACGGAGCACTCGTCCGAGCAGCTCGCCGAGGAGGTGCACATCGGAGCGCATCTGCTCCGGGATCCGCTGCTCGGCCTCGAATCGGCCGACGAGGTCGATCGATTCGGACTCGGCGCCTGCCTCCGTGCCTGCCTCGGTGCCTGCCTCGGTATCCGGGGTTGTGGGTTCAGCCATGCCTCGACGTTAGAGCCTGCGTGTTTCGCGCTCGTTCCAAACCCCCGAGTGAGGTCGCACCGTCCGCCCGGTTCTGACGTCTGAGCAGGGCAGCGGACGAGCTACTAGCGTTGACGCCGTGACCTCCACCTCGCCCCGCCCTCGATCCGGCACCCGCGTCGATCTGGCCTTCGGACCCTACGACGCCTCGTTCGCGAGCATCGGCGCCACCCTGCGCACCCTGAGGTACGAGGGCCGCGACCTCGTCGTGCCCTTCGAGGCGGACGAGGTGCGCCCGTACTACCGCGGCACCGTGCTCGCGCCATGGCCGAACCGCGTGGTCGACGGCCGATACACCGACGCGGACGGCCGGCTGCAGAAGCTCGCCATCACCGAGCCGGATCGCGGGCACGCGCTGCACGGGCTCACGCCGTGGCTCGACTTCGCCATCGTCGACAGCACGAGCACCTCGGTCATGTTCGCCGCGACCATCCCCGCGCAGGCGGGCTATCCGCATCAGATCGCCGTCACGGTGGAGTTCTGGCTGGATGCCGCCGGCCTGCATTCGACCACCCGCGCGCGCAACGACGACACGGTGGCTGCGCCGCTCGGGTTGAGCACCCACCCCTACCTGGTCGGCGGCCCCGGCAGGGTCGGCGAGTGGAGCCTCGAGCTGCCGGCCGTCCAGATCCTGGATGCGGACGAGCGCCTCACCCCCACCGAGCTCGGCTCCGTCGAGACGTCGGCGTTCTCGGCGTACGACTTCCGTTCCGCCCGGCCGATCGGCGACCTCGAGATCGACCATGCCTTCACCGGCTTGACCGACCAGGGCGCGGAGCACGTCGTGAAGGTGCTGGCATCCGATGGAACCGGTGTCCAGCTCAGCTGGCCGCACGGCGACTGGGTGCAGATCCACACCGCCGACCTGCCGGATCCGGCGATCAGCCGTCTCGGCGTCGCGGTCGAGCCGATGACCTGCCCGCCCGACGTCTTCAACTCCGATCTCGCGGCCGCGCTGGTGCAGCCCGACGAGACCCGCGAGCTGTCCTTCACCATCTCCGCGGTGAATGCCTGACGGCCTGACGGCCGAGACTCTCCCGAGCTTCAGCTGGTCGTGCCGACCCTGCTCGTCGCAGGATCGACGACCGGCGAATCGATGGCCTGGTGATACGCGGCACGCGCCTGGTCGCGGCGCTCGCGGGCCTGCTTCTTCGCGGCCTTCGCGGCCACGATCTCGGCTGCGGCCTCCCTCTTGGCGGTGCGCGCGTCGAGCCAGATCTTCCGATCGCCGGCGCTCGCAGACGCCCGCATGTTCGCATACGCAAGCGCGACCGCCGGCACCAGGCGGCGTCGCAGATCCTTCGCGTCCGCGACCCGCGTCTTCGCGGCGGCCAGGTCGTGCTGTCGGGCCTTCAGCTCTTCGGCGAGCGCGGTCGCGCGATCCTTCTCCATGCGTCCGAGCCTGGCACTCGCCAGGTCGACCGCGCACCATGACGGGCTCTTCTCGGATGCAGCGCTCAGGATCAGATCAGCGCTCAGCACTCGCTCGCCCGGTGCGCAGGCCGTGCACAGCCCTGCCCGATCCCGCGGCATTTGCTAGCGTCGGAGACAGAGCCCTCCTCCCGGCGGGCTCCGGACGAGCGGCAGCGTACCCGTGCAGACGACGGTGCCATGGGACTCCTCATGGGCATCGTCATCCAGGTCGCCGGTTCGCTCCTCATCCTCTGCGGCTTCGCGCTCGCTCAGTTCGGCGTGCTCGAGGTGAAGTCGCGGATCTATCTCATCGTGAACACCGTGGGCTCGGCGATCCTCGCGGTCGACGCCTGGCTCGGGCAGCAGTGGGGATTCCTGCTCCTCGAGGGCGTCTGGGCCATCGTCTCCGGAATCGGTCTGATCGCGGCGCTGTCCGGCCGGAGGCCCGCGTCTAAGGCTCCTCAGTGACAGCCGATCGAGGCTGGTCCACGGGCGCGGAGCGACGACGGCGATCCGCTAGACATGGAGCGTGGATCATCTCGATGGACTGCCCCGCCCCGATGTCGACATCGCGTGGGCGGAGCGGATCGCGGCGTCGGAGTTCGGCGTGGCCGGCGCGGCGCGGGAACTCGGGAGCCAGCAGGACCGCAACTTCCTGATCGACGAGCGCACGACCCCGGGTCGGAAGTTCCTGCTCAAGGTCAACAACCCGGTCTTCGCGCGCGCCGAGATCGACGCACAGAACGCGGTGATGGCCACCCTGGCCGCAGCGGGTCTGACGGTGCCCGAGCCGCAGCCGTCGCTCGACGGCGGTCTGGTCGCCTCGGTGCTGATCGACGGCGTCCCCCACGACGTGCGACTGCTCTCGTTCGTGCCGGGTGAGCCGCTGATCGACTCGGAGCACCTGTCGGACCGTGCGGCCGCCCAGCTCGGCGACCTGGCCGGTCGGGTGTCGAGAGCGCTCAGCGGAATCGAGCATCCCGGTCTCGACCGGTGGCTGCAGTGGGACCTGCGCAACGCGCAGCAGGTGGTGGCGGAGCTGGTCCGCTTCGTCGACGACCCTCCGCGCCGCGCAGTCATCGAGGAGGCCGTGGCCGAGGCATCGGCACGCCTCCAGCGCGTCGCCGCTGACCTAAGGGTGCAGGCGGTCCACGCCGATCTGACCGACGACAACGTGGTCGTCTCGCGCGACGAATCGGGTTCGCCGATCATCGACGGAGTCATCGACTTCGGCGACAGCTCCCTCGGATGGCGCGTCGCCGAGCTCGCGGTCGCCTGCAGTCCCGTCTTCCACCACAGCCCGTCGAGGCCGCTCGCCGTGCTGCCCGTCATCGCGGCGTTCGACGCCGTCCAGCCCCTGACCGATGCCGAGATCGACGCGCTGTGGCCGCTGATGGTGCTGCGCGGCGCGGTGCTCGTCGTGAGCGGCGCGCAGCAGGTCGCGATCGACCCGGGCAACGACTACGCGAGTTCGGCCGACGAGCGCGAGTGGCGGATGCTCGCCGTTCCCGCCGGCTTCGACGCCGACATCGCGACGGCCGCGATCCGTCGACGGCTCGGCCGCCCAATGCCGCCGCGGACCGATCTCGCCGCCGGCCTCGGTATCGGTCGGATGATCGATGCCTCCGCGGTTGAGATCGTCGATCTCGGCTACTCCAGCCGCGAGCTGCGCGACGGGGCGTGGCTCGATGATCCCGAAGGCGAGGAGAACCGTGTCCTCGCTATAGCTGCGGCGGAGGCCGGCACGGTGGCCGCGACCCGGTTCGCCGAAGCCCGTCTGACCCGCTCCGCCGTCAACGACCGGGAGGCGCCGCGGAACGTCGCGCTCGCTCTCGACGTCGCGCTTCCTGGCGGCAGCACGCTGGTCGCTCCCTTCGACGGCGAGCTGAAGCCGTTCGGCGACTCGGTGCTGCTGGTCGGCTCGGTCGATCCGTCCGCGGTCTCGTCAACGATCTCCCCACCGGCCGTTTCTGACCTCTCGGTACTGGTCTCGGTACTGATCTCGGGCATCGCCGATCCCGTGTTCGGGCCCGTGGCACGAGGCGAGGCGATCGGCGTCAGCGCTGCCCGCCTGCGCGTCTGGCTCGCGACCGGCGAGATCCGGTCCGCGCCTCCGAGGTTCGTGCCCCTGGAGGAGCTCGACGGCTGGGAGTCCCGCTTCCTCGATCCCGCTCCCCTGCTGGGGAGCGGCCGTCCCACCCGTCGACCGCGGCCGGATTCCGCGCGCGAACTGGCCCGACGGGATGCGGCCTACGACCCGCTGCAGGAGCACTACTACTCCGCGCCGCCGCAGATCGAGCGCGGCTGGCGCGAGCACCTGATCGACGTCGACGGCAGGCACTACCTCGACATGGTGAACAACGTGGCCACCCTCGGCCACGGCCACCCACGGATCGCCGAGGTCGCCGCCGATCAGTGGCGGATGCTCAACACGAACTCGCGCTTCCACTACTCCGCCGTGACCGAGCTCAGTGAACGGCTGCTCGCGACTCTGCCCGCGGAGGCGCGAGCTGCGGGCACCGGCCTGGACACCGTGCTGCTCGTCAACAGCGGCACGGAGGCGGTCGACCTGGCTCTGCGCCTGACGAAGGCGTTCAGCGGTCGGGACGACGTGCTCTGCCTCAGCGAGTCGTACCACGGCTGGTCGCTGGCCTCGGATGCCGTGTCGACGTCGGTGTCGGACAACCCGATCGCCGACGAGACCCGCGCCCCGTGGGTGCATGTCACGCCGACGCCCAACGCCTTCCGTGGCGCACATCGCGGCTCCGGTGCTGGCGCGGCCTACTCCGCCGAGGCGATCGCGCAGCTGCGCACGCTCGCCGAGGCCGGAACGCCGATCGGGACCTTCATCGCAGAACCGCGACAGGGCAACGCGGGCGCCATCGAGGTTCCCGGCGGATACTTCGCCGCGGTCTGGGACGAGGTCCGTCGCGGGGGCGGTGTGGTCATCTGCGACGAGGTGCAGGTCGGCTACGGCCGACAGGGGGACGTCTTCTGGGGTTTCCAGCAGCACACGGACCCAGAGGGCCGGATCCTCGTGCCCGATGTGATCACCGTCGCGAAGGCGATGGGCAATGGCCACCCGCTCGGTGCGGTGATCACGCGCCGCGAGATCGTGGACGCCCTGGCCGCGCAGGGCAGCTTCTTCTCATCGGCGGGCGGAAGCACGCTCAGCTCGCGGATCGGCGTCGCCGTGCTCGAGATCATGGAGGACGAGGCCCTGCAGGCGAACGCCGCCCGGATCGGCAGCCACCTGCGGACCCGCTTGGAAGGGCTCGCCGAGAGGCATCCGATGATCGGCGCGGTGCACGGCCGAGGGCTGTACATGGGCGCGGAGCTGGTGCGCGATCGCACGACGCTCGAGCCGGCCCCGGCGGAGACCGTGGCGATCTGCGAGCGCTTCCGTGAGCTCGGCGTGATCGTGCAGCCCACCGGAGACCGGCAGAACATCCTCAAGGTGAAGCCGCCGCTCTGCATCAGTCAGGACAGCGCCGACTTCTTCGTGGACACCCTCGACGAGATCCTCCGCGCCGGCTGGTGACCCCATTTCCTACGTGCCGGCTCGATGCCGGTTCCCCGGTGGCTGAGTAGGCCCCCGCCGAAGGCAGGGCCGTATCGAAGCCGGCGTTCGAAGGCGCAGCTCCGCTCAGCTCAGCTCGCGTAGGGGACGAAGTCGAACTCGGTGAAGTCGGCGACCTCGACCAGCCACCTCGTCTGCACGAAGTCCTGGTGGGCCGGTGCGGAGTCGTAGGCGTCGTAGTCCGCCTGGCTCTCGAAATCCATCGCGAACTGGAACTGCAGCGGGCTCTTGCCGACCTGGCGCGACACCGTGAAGTCGATCACGCCCGGGATGGCGGCGAGGATCGACCGGCCGTCGGCCAGGAATGCCGCCTCTGCGTCGGATCCCGCGGGATGGGCGAGCGTGAAGCACACGGTGTGACGGATCATCCCGCCAGCCTATTGAGCGCGCTGCGGACCTCCACACCTCGAACAGGGACGCCTGAGCCGCGCGGTCGTACGATCGCCAGGTGGAAGAGACCGACGAGGAGATCGCCGCCGGTGTCCGCCAACTGGTCGCCGCCGCCGTCCGCCGACTGGCCGAGGCGGAGGTGCGCGACGAGGCCCTGGCTCGGTACGTGGGGCCGCGTCGCGTGCTGCTCATCCCCCGACAGTCGACGATGGAGCCGATCGCCCGCGTGTGGCGGCTCGGGGTGCTCCTGCTCGCACGCGACGGCCGACTGTTCGCGACGGGATCGATCACCCGGGTGACGCCGCCCGGCCGCGCGGCCTACCAGTCCCAGTCGGCGGAGATCCGACGGGAGTACCGGGCGGCCGCTGGACGAGGTCCGTTCGAGCCGGGCGACACCGTCAACTACGACGCGGCGCCGATCGGCCTGGATGCCGCCTCGCTGCGGGCAGCGGTCGGACCGCTCTTCCTGCGCGGCGCGGAGCCCGTCGTCCGATGGAGTCCGCTGGCGCCCGACGAGGGTGCGATCCCGTTCGCGACGTATCTCGACGAACGCGTCGACCTGCTGCTGCATCCGCCGCAGGGCGCCTGAGCCGCGCAGCCGAGCCCGTTGCCGCCGACCATGCTGGTCGAGAAGGCGCCCGCACCGTATCGAGGCCCGCGCCCGACTACTCCGGTCCGGCGGGCGCCTCAGCGATGGAGCCGGGTTCCGCTGATGGAACCACAGCCTCGTCGGCAGCATCGGCGACCTCCGCGACCTCGTCGGCGGGATCGGCCTCGTCGAGCAGGGCGAGCGTCTTCGTCGAATCGGCGGAGGTGCCGTCGGTGACGAAGCGCCCCTCGTCGATGCCGATCAACGACAGGTTGCGCAGCGACTCCGTGCCGGGTTCCAGATACCAGTCGTGGCCGACCGACTCGCTGAGCTCCTGACCCGTCACCGGATCCAGTGCTCCCGTCACCTCCATCGGGTTCGCGCCGAACTCCGGCGATCCCGGGTCCACTCCGAAGAAGGCCGTGTTGACGACGGGATCCCAGGCTGCCTCGCCCACCCAGACGTGGCCGTCGGGCACCGCGAGCTCGCTCACGTTGTCGGCCACGCCGCCAGGCGAGCCGACCATGGCGAGGGCGTCGATCGACATGGTCTGCCGCTGCAGCGCGAGCATCGTCACGGTCGCGCCGTAGGAGTGGGCGAAGACGGACACATAGGGCTCGTCCCCCGCGCGCAGGTCGTCGAGTCCGTTGATGAGATTCGCGATCCGGACCGAACCGTCCTCGGCCAGGTCCGTCCCGAGCATGTTGGTGATGTCGGGCGTCTGATAGCCGATCCAGGAGATCGTGGCGACCGATCCCGTGCGGTCGAGGCGCCGCAGCCATTCGCTCTGGTCGTCCCACAGGTCGGCGGTGACCTTGGTCCACTCGGCCATGTGCGCCTTGATCGACAGCAGCGCGCCGGGCACGAGCACGCTGATGTAATCGGCGCTCTGCAGGTCGCCGATCGCGATCGCCGCGCGCCCGGGCATGGTGGTGTCGAGGCCGATCAGGCTGCGATGGAAGGACAGGTCGTTGCGCAGGGCCTCGTCGATGCGGTTGAGCACGATCAGACGCTGGCTGGCATCGAAGGCGGCACCCTTGCCGGCGGTGGACGCGGTGACCTTCACCGCCGCGATGTCCCGAGCGAGCAGAGCCCGGTTGGCGGTGTCCCGATCGGCGTAGGGGATCCCCTCGAGGTTGCCGAACAGCTCCGGAGCTCCCCTCAGCAGGCTGCGGCGGGCGCCGTCGCCCAACCCGCCCCACCACGTCTCGACGGTGGCGGTGGGAGGTGGCTGCTTGACGACCTCTTCGATCCGCGACCGGTTCGCCGAGACGAAGGCGACCAGCTGGGCGACATCGAGCGGCTCCAGCATCCCGATGAGGGTCGTCGGATCGACCGCCTCGGGCAGGGAGACGTCGGCGACCATCCGTCCGGTGCGATCCCTGCCCACGACGGATGGAAGGCAGTGGATTCGCGACGCGGCGGCAGAGGCAGGACCAGAGCCGATCTGGCGGCCGCCGATGTCACGGACCGGATCGGCGTGCGGCCCGCCCTCGGGCAGCACGACCACAGGAGCGGACGTCGAGGCGACGACGGAGTTCGAGCCCACGGCGACGGCCGCGGCCGGGTGGACCTCAGGGCTCGTAGCGATGAGGGTGGCGGCGCTCAGCGCGGCGACGAGCGCGAGCGCGGCGAGTCGCAGCTGCACGTCCGATCCCCTCCGCGCTCTCCCCCGATGCGCACGACAGGGAGCGCAGCCGTCGCGAGCGGGCGTACGGCATGCTCGCGCTGGGCCCCAGGCCTGCGCTCATGGTAGGGATGCACACCGCGATCGCCGCGATCCCGCGCCGCAGCGCGCTACTCCGCCGCCGGCTCCGATTCCACGGCATCACCGGCGGATTCGGCCGCGTCGCCGGACCTGACAGCATCCCCAGCCGACTCGTCCCCAGCCGACTCGTCCCCTGCCGACTCATCGGCGGGCGCCGCGGCCGCGAGAATCGCCCGGACCGCGTCGGGACCCTCGGAGAGCAGCAGAGCGAAGCCCTCGGCGTCGAGAATGGGCACGCCGAGCTGCTCGGCCTTGGTCAGCTTGGATCCCGCACCGGGGCCCGCAGCCACGAAATCGGTCTTCTTGCTGACGCTGCCGCCCGCCTTGCCGCCCGCGGCGAGGATGGCCTCGACGGCACCCTCGCGACTGAAGCCCTCGAGGCTGCCCGTCGGCACGACGGTGAGTCCGGAGAGGATGCCGCCTTCGACGACCGCGGCTCCCGGACCCGGGTGGCCGGGGGTGCTCAGCTGGACGCCGGCGGCGGCCCAGCGCTCGAGGATCTCCTGGTGCCAGTCGACGGAGAACCAGTCGATGAGGGCGTCGGCGATGATCGGGCCGACTCCGTCGACCGCGGCGAGCTCGTCGCGGCTCGCGGCTCGCATGGCGTCGATAGAGCCGAACCAGCCGGCGAGGGCGCGCGCGGCGACCGGTCCGACATTGCGGATGGAGAGGGCGACGAGGATCCGCCAGAGCAGCTGGGTCTTCGCCTTCTCGAGGTTGGCGATCAGCTCTGTGCCGTTCTTCGACGGCTCGCCGTTCTTCTTCTGGTACGGCGAGACGACCTTGACCTCCCCGTCGATCGTCTTCGGCATGCCGGTCTCGGAATCGCGGACGACCACTCGGATGGGCAGCAGATCGTCGAGGGTCAGCTCGAACAGCCCCGCCTCGGTGAGCAGCGGCGGATCCTCCGGGAAGAACGGCTGGGTGAGCGCGGCGGCGCCGACCTCGCCGAGCGCCTCGATGTCGAGCGCCCCCCGCGATCCGATGTGCTCGACCCGACCGCGCACCTGCGCCGGACAGCTGCGCGCGTTCGGGCAGCGGAGATCGATGTCGTCCTCGCGCGCCGGCGCGAGCTTCGTGCCGCACTCCGGGCAGTTCTCGGGCATCACGAACTCGCGCTCCGTGCCGTCGCGCAGCTCCACCACGGGGCCGAGCACCTCGGGGATGACGTCACCGGCCTTGCGCAGCACCACCGTGTCGCCGATCAGCACGCCCTTCTGCTTCACGACCTGCTGGTTGTGCAGGGTCGCCTGGCGCACGGTGGAGCCGGCGACCAGCGCGGGCGCCATCACCGCGAACGGCGTGGCGCGGCCGGTGCGTCCGACGGACACGACGATGTCGAGCAGCTTGGTGTGCACCTCTTCGGGCGGGTACTTGTAGGCGATCGCCCACTTCGGCGCACGGCTCGTGGCGCCCAGCTCGACATGGAGGTCGAGATCGTCGACCTTGACCACGACCCCGTCGATCTGATGCTCGACGCTCGCGCGGTGCTCGCCGTAGCGGCGGATGAAGTCGAGCACTCCTTCGAGGTCGTCGTAGACGCGGAAATGACTCGAGATCGGCAGCCCCCACTCGGCGAGCAGGCCGTACACCTCGGACTGCGCGGTGACGGGCGTCTCCCGCTCGATGGCCTTCACCGGCCAGGCGCCGATGCCGTGCACGAGCATGCGGAGCCGGCTGATCCGGTCGTGCATCAGCGCGAGGCGCTCGGGCGACTTGCCCTCCTCCTTCTGCCGCAGCGAGCCGCTCGCCGCGTTGCGGGGGTTCGCGAAGACCCGCTCCCCGGCGGCCGCCTGCTTGGCGTTGAGCTCGTCGAAGGACTCGACCGGGAAGAAGATCTCGCCGCGGACCTCGACGAGGTCGGGATGGCCGCTGCCGGAGAGCCGCTCGGGGATGGTGCCCATCGCCAGCACGTTGCCGGTGACGTCCTCCCCCACGACCCCGTCGCCACGGGTCGCCGCGGTGACGAGAACCCCGCGCTCGTAACGGAGGTTGATGGCGAGCCCGTCGATCTTGAGCTCTGTGAGATAGCGGACCTTGGAACGGCCGGAGTCGCGCTCGACCTTGGCGGCCCACTCGGCCAGCTCGTCGGCGCTGAAGACGTTGTCGAGGCTCAGCATCCGCTCGGCGTGCTCGACCGGAGCGAACTGGGTCGTCTCGGCGCGGCCGCCCACCGTCTGGGTGGGGCTGTCCTGGGTGAGGAGCTCGGGATGCAGCCGCTCGAGCTCCTCGAGCCGGCGCACCATGGCGTCGTACTCGGCATCGGTCACGGTGGAGGCGTCGCGGTCGTAGTAGGCGTCGCGCAGCTCGAGGATCTGCGTGCGCAGCCGATCGACCTCCGCCCGTGCCCCCTCAGCAGGGTCCGCCTCGACGGGGTCCGCCTCGAGATCGGGCCGGTCCTCGGAACTGGTGTCGCTGATCGCCATGGGCTGAGTTTATGACTCGCCACCGACACCCGCCTGGGGCGGATTCGTACTCCGATCAGGGATCGGGTCGCCGCGCCCTGCTCTCAGCCGACGGTGGCGGGAACCGCGCTGACCGTGCGATCGATCGTGCACTGGCCGAGCACACGGGTGCCGACGTAGACGACCGCCGTCTGACCGGGCGAGACGCCGATCAGCGGTGCATCGGGGACGACGACCAGCTCGGATCGTCCGCCCTCCGTGTGGACAAAGGCCTCGGCGGGCACCGGATCGGCGTGCGCGCGGATCTGCACCTCGCAGCGGAACGGCGTCGTCGGATCGGCGGGCGGGAGTCCGGCCCAGCTGAACCGCTCCCCCGAGATGCGGGCAAGAGCCAGGGCCTCGCGAGGACCGACGACGACCTCATTGGTGCGCGGCCGGACCTCGAGGACGAAGCGCGGCCGCCCGCCCGCATCCGGCACGCCGAGGGCGAGGCCTCGACGCTGGCCGACCGTGAAGCCGACGGCGCCGTCGTGGCTGCCGACGACAGCGCCATCCCGGTCCACGATCGAGCCGGGCGCGTGCTCGACGTGATCCGAGAGCCAGCCGCGGGTGTCTCCGTCGGAGATGAAGCAGATGTCGTGGCTGTCGGGCTTGGCGGCGACCGCGAGTCCGCGGGCGGCCGCCTCGGCACGCACCTCGGCCTTGGACGGAGTCGCGCCGAGCGGGAACATCGCGTGCGCGAGCTGCTCGGTCGTCAGCACTCCGAGCACGTAGGACTGGTCCTTCGCCCACGCCGCGGAGCGGTGCAGCTCGCGGTTGCCGTCGGCATCGGTGAGGATCGTGGCGTAGTGGCCGGTGCAGACCGCATCGAATCCGAGGCTGAGCGCCTTCTCGAGCAGCGCGGCGAACTTGATCCGCTCGTTGCAGCGCATGCACGGGTTGGGGGTGCGGCCGGCGGAGTACTCGGCGATGAAGTCGTCGACGACGTCGAGCTTGAAGCGCTCCGAGAAGTCCCACACGTAGTACGGGATCCCGATGACGTTCGCCGCGCGCTGCGCGTCCATCGAGTCCTCAATCGTGCAGCAGCCGCGGCTTCCGGTCCGCAGGGTGCCCGGCATCCGGCTCAGCGCGAGGTGCACCCCGACGACGTCGTGGCCGGCCTCCACCGCGCGGGCAGCGGCCACCGCGGAGTCGACTCCGCCGCTCATCGCCGCCAGTACACGCATCCGTCAAGTGTACGAGCGCGCCGCCGACCTCCTGCGGCGCACCGTCCGCGTGGGCACGCTCGGCCACCCTTCCTACCGTCGGCCACCAACCACTCCCGGTCGGCCACCCTTCCTACCGTCGGCCACCGTTCACTCCCGGTTGGCCACCCTTCCTACCGTCGGCCAGGTTTACACAGGTGGCCCTCGGTAGGAAAGGTGGCCGAGCAGGGAGACTGAGGAGAGCAGCGCCGCCCAGAACAGGGTCACGCAGCGCAGCGCGGAGGGTCAGTACATGGCGGGTTCGCGGCTGGAGTGGCCGGCCGCCCGCGCACGCTCGACCGCGGCGGGCAGCGCGGCGAGCACCGCGTCGATGTCGGCCTGCGTGGTCGAGGGGCCGAGGGTGAATCGCAGGGCCCCACGCGCCTCGTCCTCGGGGACGCCCATGTCGAGCAGGACGTGCGACACCTCGGGGACGCCCGCGGTGCAGGCGGATCCGGTGCTCACCGAGATGCCCGCCATGTCGAGCGCGAAGAGCAGGGAATCGCCGTCGCATCCGGCGAAGGTGATGTTCGCGTTGCTCGTCACCCGCTCGGGACCGGGCGCCGGGCCGCGCATTACGGATCCGTCGACGGCCGCGCGCACTCCCCCGACCAGCCGGTCGCGCAGCTCGCCCATCCGCCGAACATCGTCGTCGAGGCGTGCAGTGGCGACCTCGGCGGCGAGCGCGAAGGCGACCGCGCCGGCGACATCCTGCGTGCCCGATCGGACGGATCGCTGCTGGCCGCCGCCATGCAGGAGCGGCACCAGCGAGCTGCGGCGGCCGAGCACGAGCGCTCCGATCGACACCGGACCGCCGATCTTGTGGGCGGACAGGCTCATCGCCGAGGCCCCGCTCCTGGCGAAGTCGACTGGGACATGGCCGAGCGCGGCCACCGCGTCGACATGGAGCGGGATCGACCGGGCGGCCGCGACCTCGGCGAGCGCCGCGACCGGCTGGATGGTGCCGACCTCGTTGTTCACCCAGATCGCGCTGGTCAGCGCGACGGAGCCGGCGCCTGAGCCGGAGTCGAGTGCGGCGGCGAGGCGGTCGGGCAGGATCCGGCCGTCGGCGTCGAGGGGCACCTCAACGCGACGAGCGCCCTCCGCTCGGACGAGCCAGTCGACGGTGTCCGCGGTCGCGTGGTGCTCGCCACCGGGGATCACGACCGAGCTGCGCACGGGATCGGCAGCGCGCGCCGCCCAGAACAGCCCCTTGATGGCCGAGTTGATCGACTCGGTGCCTCCGGAGGTGAAGATGACCTCGACCGGCTCGCAGCCGACGACGGCCGCCAGGCGCTCCCGCGACTCCTCGAGTGCCTGCTTGGCGCGCTGCCCATGGCCGTGGATGGAGGACGGATTCCCGATCGTCCGCAGCGCCTCCGCGTAGGCCTCGAGCACTTCGGGCAGCAGCGGGGTGGAGGCGGCGTGATCCAGGTAGATCGCCATGACCCCATACTCTAGGTGCCATGACGGTCCCGGACCTCCTGGCAGACCCCCCGGCGGAGCACACGACCGATCCGCTCGCGGGCCTCGGGGTGAGGGCGAGCGCCGAGGGTGGAGAGCTCCGTGTCTGGAGCGAGCACGCGGATGCGATGGAGCTCGTCCTGTTCGATTCGGACCCCGATTGGATCGTCGGCACCATCCCGCTCGAGCGCGACGCGCACGACGTCTGGAGCGCACGGTCATCCCGCCTGGTGCCGGGTCGCCGCTACGGGCTGCGGGTCTCAGGCCCCGCTGCGGTGGGCAACACCTACAACCCGTCCACTGTGCTGCTGGACCCGTACGCCCGCGCGATCTCGCGCAACTCCCCGAGCAGCTGGCAGAGCGTGGTCGCTGACGACGGCTTCGACTGGGGCCACAGCGCCAAGCCGGGCACGCCGCTCGACCACACGGTCATCTACGAGGCGCATGTGCGCGGACTCACCAAGCTCAACCCCGCGATCCCCTCGGCGCTGCGCGGCACCTACGCCGGTCTGGCGCACGAGAGCACGATCGGATATCTGAAGGATCTCGGCGTCACCGCCGTCGAGCTGCTGCCGGTGCACGCCTTCTCGAGCGAGCGCCGCCTCGTCGGGCAGGGCCTGAGCAACTACTGGGGCTACAACTCGCTCGCCTTCTTCGCCCCGCACCCGCTCTACGCGTCGCGGGAGAACCAGCAGAAGGGACCGCAGGCCGTTCTCCGGGAGTTCAAGGGGATGGTGAAGCTGCTGCACGAGGCGGGCCTCGAGGTCATCCTCGACGTGGTCTACAACCACACGGCCGAAGAGGGCATCGGCGGTCCCCGCACCAGCTTCCGCGGCATCGACAATCGCGGCTACTACCGCCAGACCCCAAGCGGCGAGTACATCGACACCACGGGCTGCGGCAACACCCTCGATTTCGGCCGGCCGGTGCCTCAGCGCCTCGTGCGCGATTCGATCCGCTACTGGGCCAACGAGATGCAGATCGACGGGTTCCGCTTCGACCTCGCCGCAACGCTGGGCCGGGACGACCGGGCCCACTTCGATCCCGAGCATCCCCTGCTCTACGGGCTCCGCGACGATCCCGAGCTGGCGGGCGTCAAGCTCATCGCCGAGCCGTGGGACGTCGGGATGGGCGGCTGGCAGACGGGCAACTTCCCGTACGGCTGGTCGGAGTGGAACGACAGCTACCGCGGGACCGTCCGCGACTTCTGGCTGACGGACCTCGCCTCGATGCGCGGCGGCGGCGGCGCACGCAGCGGGATCGGCTCTCTGGCAGGAGCCCTGGCTGGCTCGGCGAACGTGTTCCGGGCGACCCGCGGTCCGCTCACCTCGGTCAACTTCGTCACCGCGCACGACGGCTTCACCATGGCCGATCTCACGAGCTTCAACTACAAGCACAACATCGGCAACGGCGAGCAGAACCGCGACGGCACCGACGACAACCGCTCCTTCAACTTCGGCATCGAAGGAGACACCCGCAGCCCGCGGATCCTCGCGGAGCGTCGGCGGACGATGCGCAACCTGATGGGAACGCTGCTGCTCTCGGCCGGCGTCCCGATGATCACGGCGGGCGATGAGCACGGCCGCACGCAGCGCGGCAACAACAACGCGTACTGCCACGACAGTGAGCTGACCTGGGTGTCCTGGAAGCATGCGGACTGGCAGCGCGAGCTGCACGCGGTGACCCGTCGCCTGATCCAGCTGCGCCGGGAGAACCCGGCCCTGCGGCCCGTCCGCTACGCCAAGCTCGACGCGAAGACGCCGAGCGCGACGGAGATGAACTGGTACTCGGCCTCCGGCATGGAGATGTCGACGGACGACTGGAACTCCACTCAGACCCGGTGCGTGCAGTACCTGGCGGCGTCCACTCCTGAGTTCGAGGACTTCAACCGCGTTCTCGTCGTCGTGCACGGAGCCGAGCAGGAGCTGGCCGTCGTCCTTCCCGCCCACGACGACGTGACCCGGTACGAACTGCTCTGGTCCAGCGGCGAGCACGACGAGGGCGCTCAGCACGCCCCAGGCGATGTCTTCGCCGCCAGCGGACCGACCCTGACGGTCTTCCGCGCGAGCTAGACCGGCGGGCGGGCCCTCCCGCCGAGCGGCGCCCCTCTGGACAGTCCGACATCGCGGGAGCAGGATGACGCGCATGAGGCCCGATGCGTGCACTGCTCCCTGACGAGTCCGGGGCAGTCGATCGCGACGGGGTGTCGATCGGCTACGACGTCTACGGCGACGCCGACGCGCCGGCGATCGTGTTGCTGCCCACCTGGGCGATCGCCGACGCCATGCACTGGAAGGCTCAGATCCCCGTGCTGGCCCGCCGCTTCCGGGTGATCACGGTGGACGGCCGCGGCACCCGGCGGTCGGATGGTCCTGCTGAGGCCGCCGGATACACGCTGCAGCAGCACGCGGACGACGTGCTCGCCGTGCTCGATGCGACCGGCACCGCGCACGCGGCCATCGCGGGGGTCTCGATCGGCGGCGTCCTCGCCTGTCTGCTGGCCGCCGTCAGCCCGGACCGAGTGACCGGCGCCATCCTCATCGCTCCGGCTCTGTGGTCCCTCAGCCCGGCGGATCCGCCTCGCCAGGTGTACTCCTTCGTCGACGTGGAGGCGGATCGGGACGGCTGGGCGACCTACAACCAGCACGTCTGGAGGAACGATCTGCCGAGCTTCGCCGAGTTCTTCTGGGGGCGGATCTTCTCCGAGCCGCACTCGACGAAGCAGATCGAGGACGGTGTGGGCTGGACCCTCGCGACCGGTGCGGAGACCCTGGTCTCGACCCAGTTCGCCGCCGAGCCGATCTTCGACGACGCCGATCGGACCGCTGCGCTGCTGAGGTCCATCCGGTGTCCGGTCCTGGTCGTCCAGGGCAGCGACGACGAGATCAGCCCGCCCCGGCGCAGCGAGATCGCCGCGGAGCTCACGCGGGCGGACCTGCTCGTCCTCGAAGGCGGCGGCCACTGCCCGCAGGCCCGTGATCCGATCCGGGTCAATCAGGCCATCCTCGCCTTCCTCGATCGGGTGACGCCCGCCGCCGACCGCCGTCCGGTCCGCACGACCTGGACGCGCGGCCTGGCGCGCCCGCCGCGCGTGCTCTACCTCTCCTCCCCCATCGGGCTCGGCCATGCGCGCCGCGACCTGGCCATCGCGCGCGGACTGCGACAGCTGCGACCCGACGTCGAGCTGGACTGGCTGGCGCAGGCGCCGGTGACGACGTTCCTCGGCGCGGCCGCGGAACGGATCCATTCCGCCAGCGACCATCTCGCGAGCGAGTCCGCGCACCTGCAGAGCGAGGCGCACGAGCATGACCTCAATGCCTTCCAGGCGATCAGGCGGATGGACGAGATCCTCGTCGCCAACTTCTCGGTCTTCCAGGACGTCGTCGACTCGGGCGCCTATGACCTCGTGGTCGGCGACGAGGCATGGGACGTCGATCACTTCTGGCACGAGAACCCCGAGCTGAAGCGCAGCGCGTTCGTCTGGATGACCGACTTCGTCGGCTGGCTGCCCGCGCCGGGCACCGACGAGCGGGAGGCGGCGCTCACCGCCGACTACAACGCCGAGATGATCGCCCACGTCGAGCGCTTCGGCCGGCAGCGGGATCGATCGATCTTCATCGGCGACCGCGAGGACATCGTGCCGCAGTCCTTCGGCCCGGGCCTGCCCGACATCGGCGAGTGGACGAGCCGCCACTTCGAGTTCAGCGGCTACGTCTCGGGCTTCGAGCCACCCGATCACGCCGAGGCCCGGGCGCGCCTGGGCTACCCGGTCGACGTCCCGGTCGTCATCGTGACGGTCGGCGGATCGGGAGTCGGTCGCGCGCTGCTGACCCGGATCATCGCGGCCTTCCCTGCGATGCGGAGGCAGATCAGCGATCTGCGGCTCATGGTCGTGGCCGGCCCGCGGATTGATCCGAGCTCGCTGCCGGGCCACGACGGCATCGAGATCGTCGGCTACCTCGACGATCTGCCGACGCACCTCGCCGCCTGCGATGCGGCGATCGTGCAGGGCGGCCTCACCACGACGATGGAGCTGGTCGCCTGCCGGCGCCCGTTCCTCTACTTCCCGCTCGGCCAGCACTTCGAACAGCAGCTCCACGTCCGACACCGACTCGACCGCTATCGGGCGGGCAGCTGCCTCGACTTCGCGACCAGCACCCCGGACAGCATCGCGGATGCGCTCGTCTCAGCGCTGGCCACCCCGGTCGATTATCGGGCGGTGGGCACGGACGGCGCGATGCGCGCCGCCCGATCCATCGCCGAGATCCTCTGACGCGGGCCGACGAGGGCACCAAGAGGAAACGAACTGCCCAGTTCTGCCGCTCGGAACGCAATCCAGGCGGCAGAACTGGGCAGCTCGGCTCAGAGAACTAATGCGCGACGGTCACCAGACCCAGCTCGGCGGAGCTGGCGAGGTAGGGGCTCTTCGGCACGACGCGGACGTTGTACCCGAACGATCCCGGGCGGGTCAGCGTGACCGTGCCCGCGAAGGTTGTCGACCCGTCGGCCGGGGCCGCCTCGGTGTCGTCCGCCAGCGGCACGAGCGCCGTCGACGTGGTGTCGGCGAGGGTGTCGTCACGGCTGGTGCCGTAGACGACCTCGACCGAGACGTCGTCGGGCGTCAGCGATCCGAGCTGGACCTGCGCGCGCACGTGCAGCTCGTCGCCGATCCGCGGGATCGCCGCGAGGCCACCGGACTCGACGTGCAGCACCTGCACTCCGGACCAGCCTCCGCTGACGGTGGCCTTCCATGCGGCGAGCTCCCGCCCGGCCGCGTAGTCGTCCTCGGCGATCACATCTGCCGCCTTGCCCGCCACCGTGTAGAGCTTGCCGACGTAGTCCTTGACCATCCGATCGGCCGAGAGCACGGGCGACATCGCCGCGAGGGTGTGCCGGATGGACTGCACCCAGCGAGCGGGCACGCCCTCCTTGTCGCGGGAGTTGTAGAACCGCGGCGCGACCTGGTGCTCGATGAGGTCGTAGAGGGCGTTCGCCTCGAGGGCGTCGCGCTCGGCGGCGTCTCCGGCGGCGTCGGAGGACGGGATGGCCCAGCCGTTCTCGCCGTCGTAGAACTCGTCCCACCAGCCGTCCATGATCGACAGGTTGAGCCCGCCGTTCAACGCCGCCTTCATGCCCGACGTGCCGCAGGCCTCGAGCGGACGCAGCGGGTTGTTCAGCCAGACGTCCGTTCCGGGGTAGAGCAGCTGCGCCATCGCGATGTCGTAGTTCGGCAGGAACACGATGCGGCCGCGGACCTCGGGGTCCTGGGTGAAGCGCACGAGCTTCTGGATCAGGCGCTTGCCCTCGTCGTCGGCGGGGTGGGACTTGCCGGCGATGATGAGCTGGATCGGGCGCTTCTTGCTCGTGAGCAGCGCCTTCAGCCGCACGGTGTCGTGCAGCATCAGGGTGAGGCGCTTGTAGGTCGGCACGCGACGCGCGAATCCGATCGTCAGCACCTCGGGGTCGAGCACCTCGTTGATCCAGGTCGGCACGACCACGCCGGGGTTCTGCTTCTGCCAGGCGTCCTTGATCCGGCTGCGAGCATCGGTCACCAGCTGCGCGCGCATGTCGTTGCGGACGGCCCAGAGCTCGGAATCGCTCACCGCAGGGGACGACCAGTCGGCCGCCGTGGTGTCCGACGTGCCGAGCTTCTCCTGGGCGAGCGCGATGAGCTTGGGGTCGGTCCAGGTGGGGGCGTGCACGCCGTTGGTCACCGACGTGATCGGCACGTCGTCCTCGTCGAATCCCGGCCAGAGACCGGAGAACATCCCCCGGCTGACCTCGCCGTGCAGGATCGAGACGCCGTTGGCGTGCTGGGCGAGGCGCAGGCCCATGACGGCCATGTTGAACACGTCGCCGTTGCCGCCCGAGTAGTTCTCGGTGCCGAGCGCGAGCACGTCGTGCACATCGACGCCGTGCAGCAGGTCCGTCGAGAAGTAGGCCTCGATCAGCGAGCGCTCGAACCGGTCGATGCCGGCCGGCACAGGCGTGTGGGTGGTGAAGACGGTGCCCGCGCGGACGACCTCGAGCGCCTCGGCGAAGCTCAGCCCGCCGGCGACGAAGTCGGAGATGCGCTCGAGTCCGAGGAAGCCGGCGTGGCCCTCGTTGGTGTGGAAGACGGACGGGAACGGCTGGCCGGAGAGCTCGGTCCAGACCTTGATGGCGCGGACGCCGCCGATTCCGAGCAGCAGCTCCTGCAGCAGGCGATGCTCGCCGCCGCCGCCGTACAGGCGATCGGTGACGCTGCGCAGCGACTCCTCGTTCTCCGGGATGTCGGTGTCGAGCATGAGCAGCTTCACCCGTCCGACATCGGCCTGCCAGACGCGGGCGAAGAGGGTGCGGCCGCCGGGCAGGGCGAGCGCCACCTGCGCGGGCGAGCCGTCGTCGCCGCGGAGCACCGAGAGCGGCAGGCCGTCGGGGTCGAGGACCGGATAGGTCTCCTGCTGCCAGCCGTCGTTGGAGATGGCCTGCTTGAAGTAGCCGGACCGATAGAACAGCCCGACGGCGAGCAGCGGCAGTCCGAGGTCGGACGCGCTCTTCAGGTGGTCGCCGGCGAGGATGCCCAGACCGCCGGAGTACTGAGGGAGGGCGGCGGCGATGCCGAACTCCGGCGAGAAGTAGGCGATGGATCGGGGGGCTTCAGGCTGGGTCTGGTACCAGCGCGGCTCGGAGATGTAGGCGCGCAGGTCGTCGCGCAGGCCGTTGGCACGGGCGACGAAGTCGGGATCTGCGGCGAGCGCCTTGACGCGCTCGGGAGCGACGGCACCGAGCAGCGAGACGGGATCGCGCCGGCTCTCCTGCCAGAGCACCGGATCGATGAAGTCGAAGAGCTCACGGGTCGGCTCATGCCACGACCAGCGGAGATTGCCCGCCAGCTCATCGAGGGCCGACAGTGTTTCGGGGAGCACCGTGCGCACGGTGAACCTGCGGATTGCCTTCATGGATCCCATTCCTCGGTCGCGTTCGATTCAGTTCACCCTAGAGCCACGACGGGGCGCAGCCGATAGCCGGACGAGCCGGTGCACGCACCTCCCAAATCGATTCGGTGACCACCGTGAACAGCCGCTGAACGGGCGGTCACCACCGGGACGATCTCCGGCATCGGATGGTCGAAGTCCGCTGCAAGGACTTCCAGCACCTGATCAGCGCCCGAACCAGGGCTCGGACTAGGGTTGGAGCGTGGCCACCACTCCGAACGGCAGCGGCGCCGACGTTCCTCCTGCCGCTCTGCCCAACACGACAACGCCCAAGCGCCGCGCCCAGCCCGGCGAAGCGAAGACAGCCGCCCGAACCAAGGCCGCGCCATCGAGCGGCGCGAAGAGTGCCACCTCCGGCACCGGATCGTCCCCGCTCGCCGCTCCCGTCCCCTCCTCCTACGTCCCGCTGGTCGGACGCATCCCGATCTTCGACCTCTCACCCCAGCAGCCGGACAACCTCTGGCCGGCCAAGGGCTTCGTCGGCGAGGTCATCCCCTTCGCCGCGACGGTGTTCCGCGAGGGCCACGACCTGCTCGGCACCGACGTCGTGCTGACAGCCCCGTCCGGTGCGACCAGCACCCACCGGCTGACCCTGCTCGCTCCCGGCAGCGATCGCTACGGCGCCGAGGCGCTCGTCGACGAGGAGGGCAGCTGGACGTTCGCGTTCCGCGCCTGGTCCGACGACTGGGGAACCTGGCGGCACAACGCCGACATCAAGATCCCTGCCGGCCTCGACGTCGAGCTGACCTTCCAGCTCGGAGCCCAGCTGCTCTCGCGCGCCGCGGCGGAGACGGACCGAAGCGACGCCGACCGGCGGCTGCTCGCCGACACCGCGGCGGCGCTCCTCGCCGACGACCGCTCGGCCGCCGACCGACTCCAGCTCGCATCGGCGTCGCGCCTGAGCACGATCATCGAGGCCGACCCGATCCGCAGCCTGCTGACCCATTCCGAGAGCCGCACGCTGCGCGTCGAGCGGACCCGTGCGGGCCGTGGCGCCTGGTACGAGTTCTTCCCGCGCTCCGAGGGCGCCATGAAGCGCGCCGACGGTTCATGGCAGTCGGGCACGCTGCGCACCGCGGCGAAGCGCCTGCCCGCCATCGCGGCCATGGGCTTCGACGTGGTCTACGTGCCGCCGATCCATCCGATCGGCCTCACCAACCGCAAGGGGCCGAACAACACCCTGACCGCGGGACCGAACGATCCCGGGTCTCCCTACGGCATCGGCTCCGAAGCGGGCGGGCACGACGCCATCCACCCCGACCTCGGGACGGAGGAGGACCTCGCGTTCTTCATCGCCGAGGCGAAGGCGAACGGGTTGGAGTTCGCGCTCGACATCGCGCTGCAGGCCTCGCCCGACCACCCGTGGGTCACCACGCACCCCGAGTACTTCACGACCCTGCCCGACGGCTCGATCGCCTATGCGGAGAACCCGCCGAAGAAGTATCAGGACATCTACCCGCTGAACTTCGACAACGACCCCGAGGGCACCTACGCGGAGATGCTGCGCATCTTCCTGCACTGGGTCGGCCTCGACGTGAAGATCTTCCGCGTCGACAACCCGCACACGAAGCCGCTGGCGTTCTGGGAGCGCCTCATCCACGACGTGAACGAGATCGATCCGTCGGTGATCTTCCTCTCGGAGGCGTTCACGCGTCCGGCGATGATGCGGGGCCTCGCCAAGGTCGGCTTCCAGCAGAGCTACACCTACTTCACCTGGCGCAACACCAAGGAGGAGCTCGGCTCGTACTTCACCGAGCTCGCCACCGAGACGGCCGACTACCTGCGTCCGAACTTCTTCGTGAACACCCACGACATCCTCACCCCCTACCTGCAGTTCGGTGGCCGTCCGGCCTACAAGATCCGTGCGGCACTCGCCGCGACGGCGTCGCCGATCTGGGGCGTCTACTCCGGCTACGAGCTCATCGAGGACGTCGCCCGGCCCGGGGCCGAGGAGAACATCGACAACGAGAAGTACGAGTTCAAGCCGCGCGACTATGCGCGGGCGGAGTCGATCGGCCTCTCGCTCGCGCCGTACCTGACGAAGCTCAACGAGATCAGGAAGGCCCACCCCGCACTCGGCCAGCTGCGCAACACCTTCGTGCACTGGACAGACGACGACCAGATGCTCGCCTACAGCAAGCACATCGACGGCCGCTTCACCGCCTCCGGCGCCTCGGACACGATCATCGTGGTCGCCAACCTCGACCCGCATGCCGTCCGCGAGACCACCGTGCACCTCGACACCACCAGGTTCGGAGTCCCCCAGGGGGGCCTGTATCAGGTCGAGGACCTGATCACCGGTGCCATGTGGACCTGGGGCACCGACAACTACGTGCGCCTCGACGCCTTCACGGAACCGGTGCACATCCTGCACGTCGTCAGTGCCGTTCCCGCCTACTTCTCCTGATCCGACGGTCAGGTCCACCCCTACCCACCCGACATCGATGCTGGATCCGGACCCGCTGCAGAAGCGCTCCCGGAACCGGCGCACAGTGAACTGAAGGGACCCGAGATGGCCCACGACAAGAAGTCCAAGAAGAAGGACGCGGAGGCGGTCGAGTCCGCCGTGGCCCCATCGCTCTCGAGCGACGCCGCGACCGTCGGCGACGCCGCGACCGCGCCCAAGAAGACTCCCGCCAAGCGTGCTCCGAAGGCATCCGCCAAGGTCGAGGCGGAGAAGGCCGAGCAGGCGAACGCGGTGGAGGCGGGCGCCTTCGCACCCGAGGCCATCGAGCCGGCCCCGAAGGCGCCGCGTCGCAAGGCTCCCGCGAAGGCTTCGACGGCGACCTCCACGCGATCGGCCGCCACACCCGAAGCCGCACCCGGCTCCTCCGAGGCCACGGCGAGCGCCGTCCTCTCCCCTGCAGGCGAGACCGACCTCACCCAGACCGCCGCAGCCCCGACCGCTGCCGTCCCGCTGACGGCCGAGAGCGCCGACGTGCCCGCCGACCTGCCCGCGCTCGACGACGCGAGCCCCGCCGTCGTCCATGCCACGACCTCGCAGGGCAGCGATCCCGAGCTGGTCCTGCCCACGGTTCCGGCCGAGATCCTGGAGCAGATCGCATCCGGCACGCATTCCGGACCGCACTCGGTGCTCGGCCAGCACCCGGTCGAGGCGCCGGGGGTCACCGACCCGGTGGTCGTCATCCGTGCGCTCCGTCCGCTCGCCGACACGGTCACCGCCGTGCTCTCGACCGGCGCGCGCATCGAGCTCGGCCACATCGGATCGGGTGTCTGGCAGGGCACGAGCATCCTCGGCTTCCAGGACTACGAGATCGAGGCGAGCTACCCCGACGGGACCGTCTGGAGCGTCGACGACCCGTACCGGTACCTCCCCACCATCGGCGAGGTGGACCTCTACCTCTTCGGCGAGGGACGCCACGAGCGGCTGTGGACGGTCATGGGCGCCCACACCCGCGAGCACTTCGGCGTGAACGCGCCGGCCGCGGGCACCTCGTTCACCGTCTGGGCGCCGCACGCGCGCGCCGTCCGGGTGCTCGGCGACTTCAACGGCTGGAACGGCGTGCTGCATTCGATGCGCCGCCTCGACGTCACCGGCATCTGGGAGCTCTTCGTGCCCGGCCTCACCGCCGGCACCTCGTACAAGTTCGAGATCCTCACCGCGGCCGGCCACTGGATCGAGAAGGCCGACCCGATGGCGCAGTACACCGAGATCCCGCCCGCAACGGCGTCGGTCGTCGGCGAGACCGACTACGTCTGGGGCGACACCGCCTGGCTGTCCGCTCGCGCCGCCCACGATCCGCACAACCAGCCCATGTCGGTCTACGAGCTGCACCTCGGCTCGTGGCGCCCCGGGCTCGGCTACCGCGAGCTGGCCGACCAGCTCGTCGACTACATCCACGAGACCGGCTACACGCACGTCGAGTTCATGCCCCTCGCCGAGCACCCGTTCGGCGGCTCGTGGGGCTACCAGGTCTCGGGCTACTACGCGCCGACCTCCCGGTTCGGCCACCCCGACGACCTGCGCTTCCTGATCGACCGACTGCACCAGGCGCGCATCGGCGTGCTGATGGACTGGGTGCCCGCGCACTTCCCGAAGGACGACTTCGCGCTCGCCCGCTTCGACGGCCAGCCGCTCTACGAGCACTCCGACCCGCGCCGCGGCGAGCAGATGGACTGGGGCACCCTGGTCTTCGACTTCGGGGAATCGCATGTGCGCAACTTCCTCGTCGCCAACGCCCTCTACTGGCTGGAGGAGTTCCACATCGACGGCCTCCGGGTCGATGCGGTGGCCTCGATGCTCTACCTCGACTACTCCCGCAAGGCCGGCGAGTGGATCCCGAACAAGCTCGGCGGGCGGGAGAACCTCGAGGCGATCAGCTTCCTCCAGGAGGTCAACGCGACCGCCTACAAGCTCTACCCCGGCATCGTGATGATCGCCGAGGAGTCGACGAGCTGGGGCGGCGTCACGCATCCGACGAGCGTGAACGGGCTCGGGTTCGGCCTCAAGTGGAACATGGGGTGGATGAACGACTCCCTGCGCTACATGCAGGAGGACCCGATGTACCGCTCCTACCACCAGGGCGAGCTGACCTTCTCCTTCATCTACGCGTTCAGCGAGAGCTTCCTGCTGCCCATCTCGCACGACGAGGTCGTGCACGGCAAGGGCTCCCTGATCGGCAAGATGCCCGGCGATCACTGGCAGAAGCTCGCGAACGTGCGCGCCTTCCTCTCGTACCAGTGGGGACACCCCGGCAAGAAGCTGCTCTTCATGGGCCAGGAGTTCGGTCAGCCCTCCGAGTGGAGCGAGGAGCGCGGGCTCGACTGGTGGATCCTCGACCAGCCCCTGCACCGCGGTCTGCTCACCATGGTCAGCCAGCTCAACCGGGTCTACCGCGACAATGCGGCGCTCTGGGAGCAGGACAACGAGGCGTCGGGCTTCTCCTGGATCGACGGCAGCGACTCGGCCAACAACGTGGTCTCCTTCCTGCGCTGGGACCGCGCCGGCAATCCGATCGCAGTGATCTCGAACTTCGGCGGCAGCACCCTCAGCTCCTATCGCGTCGGCCTGCCGCACGCCGGGGTCTGGGACGAGCTGTTCAACTCCGACGCCGTCGAGTACGGCGGATCCGGGGCGGGCAACCTCGGCGTCGTGACGGCGGAGGAGCACGGGCACCAGGGCCAGCCCGCGTCCGTCGAGCTCACCATCCCCCCGCTCGGAGTGCTCTTCCTGCGTCCCCGCGCCTGACGTCGGCCGCTCGACGAGCGGCAGCGGCAGCCTTCGACCGGCCATGCTGAGGTCCCCTCAGCGGAAGCCGGGAAAAGGTGCTGGACAGCCGCGTGTTTCCGAGAGATTTCGACGCGCCGGGAACGGCCCCCAGTTCGGGGGACCGTACCCGGACGGGGGGCCTGATCGCCTTGTCGGGGGTCTTCCGACGGCGCTACATTGGGCGGACGGCAGCGACTCAGGAGATCCCGAAAAGTCTCCTGTACCCCATCGTCGCCGCAACGCCTCTTTACCCGAAGAGTCGCTTACCCCCCTCGCCGAACAGCCCGGTGCCCCACACCGGTGACCTCACGGCGCACGCGTTGAAAGAGCCGCCCATGCTCACCCCATCCCTGCACACCCCATTCCACTCCTCTCTCCGAGAGAACGGTCGGCGCTCCTAACGAGCGCAGCGCTCCGGCGCACTCCCCGTCCACGGACACCGCGGCTCCCCCGCCGCAGTCCTGGATTCGACCCCATCTCGGAGCATCAGCTCCGAACCCTGCTCTAGCCCCCAGAGGATCAGGCTTCGTGACCACATCTGTCCGCGTCGGCACCGCCCCGACCACACTCAGCACGCCGCGCATCGCCGGCTGGGCGAAGCGCTACGCGCTGCGCCTGTCGATCAGCGACACCGCGACCGTCGCCCTCAGCATCGCCGCATCGCACCTCCTCGTGCTCGGCGCCAACAACCTGCCCATCGGCGCCGCCGGCGCGATGGACAAGGTCATGACGCAGCTCCCCCTCAGCCTCGGCATCGCCGTGGTCTGGATCCTGGCCCTGCGCCTGATGGACACCCGAGGGGCCCGCGTCATCGGCGCAGGCACCACCGAGTACAAGCGCGTCGTCGACGCATCGGTCGCCACCTTCGCCGTGTTCCTCGTCGCCGCCTTCTTCCTCGACCTCGACGTCTCCCGCGTCTTCGCCACCGTCACCTTCGCGCTCGGCACCGTCGCCGTCGTCGGCAGCCGGTGGGCCTGGCGGCAGTGGCTGCTCGCCAAGCGCCGCAGCGGTCAGTACAGCTCGCGGGTCGTCCTGATCGGCTCCGAGCAGTCCGTGACCTCCACCGCACTCGAGCTCTCGCGCAACAGCGCCTTCGGCTATCACGTCGTCGGCGTCGGCCTCTCCGACGGCCCGGACTCCGGGCTCCTCGGGAACACGGGCCTGCCCGTCATCGGCGGCATCGACGACGTCCCATCGCTGCTCGACTCCTACGGCGCCGACACGGTCATCGCGACGAACTCCGACCACCTCCCCGCCGAGCGCGTCCGCGAGATCAGCTGGGGCCTCGACCCGCAGCGCCACCAGCTGATGATCGCGCCGAGCATCGCCGACGTCGCCGGTGCCCGCGTGCACCTCCGTCCGGTCGCCGGACTCCCCCTGATCCATGTGGAGACCCCGCAGTACGAAGGCCCGCAGCGCGTCGCGAAGCGCATCTTCGACATCGTCGGTTCCGGCCTCATCCTGCTCGGCCTGCTTCCGCTGTTCTTCGTGCTCTCGGTGCTCATCAAGCGCGCCGACGGCGGCCCGGTCTTCTACACGCAGGACCGCGTCGGACGCGACGGCGAGAACTTCCGCATCCTCAAGTTCCGCTCGATGTACACCGACGCCGACGCCCGCCGTGCGGAGCTCGTCGCCGCCGTGGGCATCGGCCGTGGACTGTTCAAGATGGCGGACGATCCCCGGATCACCCCGGTCGGCAAGGTGCTCCGCAAGTACTCGCTCGACGAGCTGCCCCAGCTGATCAACGTCTTCCGCGGCGACATGAGCCTCGTCGGACCCCGCCCGGCCCTGCCCGAGGAGGTGTCGGACTACAACTCCAAGGAGCGTCGCCGCCTGGTCGTCACGCCCGGCATGAGCGGACTCTGGCAGGTCAGCGGTCGCTCGAACCTCGCATGGGAGGACGGCATCCGCCTCGACCTCTACTACGTGGAGAACTGGTCGATGACCGGGGACCTGATCATCCTGTGGCGCACCGCCAAGACCGTGCTCTTCCCGGACGGCGCCTACTGATCGCTCGATAAGACTTCCGCTGGCCGGGCGACCATCCCGGTCCCCCACCTGGACGCTGTGGCGCATACCCGCGAGACTCCCCCATCTCGACGCCCGCACGGTCGCCCGCCAGCGGAACCCAGGGCCGCACTCCCGATCCCCCGTCGGAGAGTGCGGCCCTTTCCTTCTGCGCAGCGCTTTCGGCAACCTTTCGGTCCGGCTCGGCCACCTTTCCTCCCGTGGGCACGGGAAGGAAACCTGGCCGACGGGAGGAAAGGTGGCCGACATGCCTCGACCGGGGAATAGCTCGCGCGCCCCCGGCGCTGACCTACTGGTGAGTGCAGAGACTGAAGCCGGGACCCCCAAGATCACCCGAGCCTCCGTCGGGCTGCGATCCGAACGCGGACCGGTCCTTCTCGCGCTGATGATCTCCACGGCGCTGATCGCGCTCGAGGCCACGATCCTCGCCACAGCAGTGCCCGGCATCGTGCGCGACCTCGGCGGCTTCAACCAGTTCCCGTGGCTGTTCTCGATCTACCTGCTGGCGCAGGCCGTCACGGTTCCCATCTACGGCCGGCTCGCCGACGTCTACGGACGCAAGCGGATCATGCTCGTCGGGATCGGCCTGTTCCTGATCGGCTCGGTCCTCTGCGGGCTGGCCTGGAACATGCTCACCCTCATCCTGTTCCGCGCGATCCAGGGCTTCGGCGCGGGCGCGGTGGCCCCGATGTCGATCACCATCGCCGGCGACATGTACTCCCTCGCCGAGCGCGCCAAGGCCCAGGGCTACCTGGCGAGCATGTGGGCGGTCGCCTCGGTGGTCGGACCCGTCGTGGGCGGCGTCTTCTCCGACCTCGACGCCTGGCGCTGGATCTTCGCGATCAACATCCCGCTCTGCCTGCTGGCGGCGTGGCTGATCGTGCGCAACTTCCACGAGAAGCTCGAAGCGCGCCAGCAGAAGATCGACTTCGCCGGAGCGGTCCTGATCGCGGGCGGCAGCGCCCTCCTCATCCTCGGCCTGCTCGAAGGCGGCCAGACCTGGCCCTGGCTGTCGGCACCGAGCTTCGCCGTGTTCGGCGCCGCTCTGGCGCTCATCGTGGCGTTCGTCCTGGTCGAGCAGCGCGTCGCGCAGCCCATCGTGCCGCTCTGGATCTTCCAGCGCCGCGTGACGCTGTCCACCAGCTTCGTCGCCCTGGGCGTCGGCGCGATCCTGCTCGGCCTCTCGAGCTACGTCCCGACCTTCGGCCAGGAGGTGCTCGGCGCCTCCGCCCTGCTCGCCGGCTTCGCCATCGCCGCCCTCACCCTCGGCTGGCCGATCGCGGCCACCAACGCGGGCCGGGTCTACCTCCGGATCGGATTCCGGGCGACCGCGCTGATCGGCTCCGCCTTCGTGATCACGGGGTCGGCGCTCAACCTGCTGCTCGGCGCGGACTCCACCATCTGGTTCGTCGCCATCAACTGCGCCGTGATCGGCTTCGGGATGGGCTGGGTCGCCTCGCCCGCGCTCATCGCCGCGCAGTCGAGCGTCGGATGGGGCGAGCGCGGCGTGGTCACCGCGGGCAACGTCTTCGCACGGTCCATCGGCAGCGCGATCGGCGTCGCGGTCTTCGGCGCCATCGTGAACGCGGCGGTCGGCGGCGCGGACGACCCGTCACCGGAAGCGCTCACCGGCGGGATCCACTCGGTGTTCATCGCGCTGCTCGTGGTCAGCATAGGAATCGCGATCGCCGTGTCGTTCATGCCCGGACGCACGGCGGCCATGACCGTCGAGCCGGCCCCTGTGGCCGATCCGAGCTAGTAGAGCAGGCTCGCCAGGCGTCGACGGGCGGCGATCACGCGGGGGTCGTCGGTGCCGATGACCTCGAAGTACTCCACCAGGCGATTGCGGACCGACTCCCTGGAGGCCGCATCCAGCCGCGGGAACAGGTCGAGCAGTCGTCCGAACGCGTCGTCGACGTGGCCGCCCGAGAGATCGAGGTCGGCGACATCGAGCTGCGCCGCAAGGTCGGTTGGATCGGCGGCCGCCGCCGCACGGACGTCGGTGGCGGAGACCGCGGCCAGGCGCGAGAGCAGCTGCACCTGAGCGAGGCCCGCGACGGCCAGGCTGTCCCGAGGATCCTGGGCGATGGCCGTCTTGTACTCGGCGATGGCGGTCGCGTAGTCGCCCTGCTCGATCGCGGCGTAGGCCTCGGCGTGATGCGGCGGCAGCGGCTCCTCGATCGGCTCGGCGGGCGGAGCGCTGGGATCGACGCCCTCGACGGTGACCGACTGGGTCACGCCGTTCTGCTGGGCGAGGGCGAGCAGCTGATCGAACACCTCGCCGACCTGCGCCTCGGGCAGTGCACCGACGAAGAGCGAGATCGGCCGGCCGCCGACGAGTGCTGCGACGGTGGGCACGGACTGCGCCTGGAACGCCTGGGCCAGCTGCGGATTGGCGTCGACGTCGACCGTCACGAGGAGCAGCCGTCCGCCGAAGCCGGTGACGACCCGCTCCAGGATCGGCGAGAGCTCCTTGCAGGGCTCCGACCACTCGGCCCAGAGGTCGATGACGATCGGCACCTGCTTGGAGAGCTCGAGCACCTGGCCGAAGTTGGCGTCGGTGCCCTCGAGCACGAGGCTCGGAACGCGGATGACGCCGTCACCGGTGGGACCGGCTCCGGCGGTTGGGCCACCTGTCGCACCGGAAGCGGGAGCACCCGCAGGCGGGCGCGGCGCGTTGGCGCGATTGACGAGGGGGGCGAGGTCGATGGCGCCTCGCAGATTGCCGATCGATTGCGGCGCGGGGGGATTCACGTCACAACTCCTTCGCTGAGATCAAGGCCTGAGCGTACCCGAGCAGCTGGACCTGCCCGCCATCGATGGCGGGAGGCACGAAGAACAGCAGCTGATAGCCGTAGGTCGAGACGACGCCCTTCTCGGTCGAGGTCAGTCCGGACAGTGCCTTGACCGCGCCCGTCGGGCTGACGGTCGCGCCGGTCTCCACGGGCTTGACCGTCTCCGTCTCGACGATGCTGGTGGCGATGATCGCGCCGACCTCGTTCGTGGCGAGCGTCACCACCGGCCCCGATCCCGGCCCGTTCGCATACTCGATCGACGCCGTCGTCGGCAGGGCGGCGCGCTGGCCGTTCTTGTAGTCCACACCCACCTGCGTGCGCAGTCCGTCGGGGTCGGCCTGGAACAGCGGGAACGATGCGCTCGCCTCGCCGTTCAGCAGGATGTCGGCGTACTGCGCTCCCACCTGATCCGGCTGGGTCACGAAGAACTTCGCGTCTCCAGGCAGCGAGGCCGTGCCGACCGTGGGAGGAGCGACGGCCGGGAACTCGATCCCCGGCTGCAGCTTGACCGCGTAGTTCACCAGGTACTTGTCGCGCGGCGTCTGCTGCATGAGCACGAGCGCCACGGGCGCGACAGCGGGATCCTCGGTGCCGACCACGGCGAAGACGGTGCGCGGCCAGGTGTCGGTCGCTTCGGGGAGGTCCACCTTGATCTTGCCTGCAGCGATGGCCTCCGGCGGGGCGATGGCGCCGTCGGCACCCCGCTCGGCGTAGTTGGCGAGCCGCTCCTCGAGCGCCGGGCCGGCGAAGCGCGAGGCGAGCAGATCGCCGTTCCGATTGGCGTCGGCATCGGTGGACACCGCGACGACATCGTCGATGATCCGATCGAGCTGCGAGACGGTGACCGCCACTGGCAGAGCGTCGTCCAGCGGGACGTCGGTGGACGACGGGGACGGCGACGGCACGGGCTGATCGGCGAACAGGTCGTCGACGGCCGAGCAGCCGGAGAGTGCCAAGGTGGTGAGGATCAGACCACCCGCGAGCGCCCCGACCCGGCGTGCGGAGCGGCGGCCCTTCGCCGTTGTCGCGGGCTCGAGGACGTTCTGCGGCTTGTACTTCGGCGGCTGCGGCAGACGCGGCATCTTGGGCGGCGCCTTGCGGCGGGGACCGCGCGTGCGGCGCATGTGCACGAGGCCCCAGACGTAGAGGATGAGGCCGATGATGAGGAGCACGCCGCCGCCGATGATCAGCGGTCCCGCCCATGGGGTGCTGTGCACGACGGGCCAGCTGAGGCGCAGCGCGGAGGGCGCCGGTGCCGCGCCGTCGGACGCGATGATCAGGGAGAGCTCGCTCGGGAGGTCCACCGTCCAGCGCAGCTGCGATTCGCCGGTGCGCTCCTCCAGCCACAGGTCCGAGCCCGCCGGATTCGGCGCCGGGGTGGTCGCCGTCGACGCCTCCCCCGTGGCTGTGTCGGTCGCCGTGTCGGTGTTCGTGTCGGTGTTGGTCACGACGGTGGTGTCGAGCCGGCCGGACTGCACGTCGTAGCCGACCTCGTTGTAGGGGGTGTCTCCGAGCCAGGCCTGGATGTCGGCGGTGCGGGCGTAGGCCGCGAAGATGGGTCCGGTGCCGGCGAGGTCGAGGCGCTGCTGGCCGGGATTGGCGGCGAGCACCGATCCGTCGACCACGGTGAAGGCGGTCGTGCTGTCGAACTCGGCGACGGCGACCACCCGGTCGTCGGGCGCCAGCACGGTGCGCTGGGCGATGCCGTAGGCGATCATCCCTGCGGCGATGACGAAGGCCACGATGGCGAATACGAAACGCACTGCACTCCTCCTTCCGACACCGGTCGCGGATCGACCCGGCCGATACCGCGCGTGAGTGCGCGTCCGGCGACGGCCCGCCATCGCTCATCGTAGGTCGGCGCTCTGTTCGGAGCGGCGAGGCACTCCCGGCAAGGCCGAATCGCGCTCCCGACGGTAGACGGACGTTCCACGATAGCCAGGGGCATCCGCGTAGACCGTGCGCGTTCGCTGAGAGCTGTCCGTCGAGCCTCCCCTCGTCGACTGACGCACCCTCGCCGCTTGCGCGGTTCTGCCGCCCCCGAGAGGGTGCGCGCGCGGTGGACGGTGGGCCTGCGGCCCGCGACGGACGTGCGGTCTATGCTTGCGGGTGGCTCACCCGAGCCCGCCGTCTCCGTCTGATCCGATAGCTCAGGAGTGACCGTGGCCAGCGACGAAGCCAATTTCAGCCAGGCCATGCGTGGCTACAACCGCGACGAGGTCGACAAGGCCTTCACCGATATGCGCCGGGATCTCATCCAGGCCAACACGGCCAGCGCGGATTCATCGAAGGAAGTCCGTCGACTGACGCAGCTCGTCGACGAGCTCTCCTCCGAGATAGAGGAGGTCGGCAGTCCGACCTACTCCGGTCTCGGACACAAGCTCGAGAACATGCTCCGGGTCGCGGAAGAGCAGTCGACCCGCGTCATCGCACAGGCCGACATCGACGCCGAGCGCCTCCGCACAGGAGTGCAGCAGGACATCGACCGCCTCAAGACCGAAGCCGCCGCCGCCGCCGAGCGCACGCTGCTGGATGCCCGGTCCCGTGCCGACGCGATGCTCGCCGCCGCGCGCGCCGAGGCCGATCAGATGACCGAGCGCGCCGAGAACAACTCCGAGCAGATGGTGCAGGACGCGTCACGCGACGCGGCCGCGATCCGCGGTGCCGTCGCGACGGAGGCCGCCGAGCTGCGCGGCACGTCCAAGCGGGAGGCAGCCGCCATCCGAGCCACTGCCGAGCGCGAGGCCACGGAGCTGCGCGTCGTCGCCGACCGCGAGACGATCCAGGCCCGCGAGGAAGCCGCTCGGCTCGTCCGCGAGAGCGATGTCGCTCGCGCGGCGGTCGCCCGCGAGATCGACGAGGCCCGCGAGGAGCATGAGCGCCTCATCGCCGACGAGCTCGCCACGACCCAGCGCGCGATCGCCGCCGATCGAGCCGCCTACGAGCTGGAGCGCGAAGCCGCCCGAGCCGAACTGGAGCGCGAGCTCGACGAGAAGCGCGCCGCCGTCGAGCGGGCTCTGGGCGCCGCCCACGCCGACCTCGCCCACGAGCTCGACGCTGCGCGTGCCGAATTCGACGCCGAGCTCGCCGAGGATCGCGCGGCCCACAGCCGGGAGATCGAGCAGGCCAGACTCGACCTCGATGTCGAGCTGACCGCCCGTCGCGACGAGGCGGAGCAGGAGTACCTCGCCCGCCATCAGGAGGCGGTCGCGCAGACCCAGAAGTACCTCGACGAGGCCAACATGCAGCTGGCCGACGCGATCCGCCGGGCCGGCGACAAGCGACTGGAGGCCGACACTCTCGAGATCGCCGCCGAGCGCGACACCCGCACCAAGCGCGAAGCCGCCGAGACGCATGCCGCCAACCTCGTGCAGGACGCCGAGGACCGCGCAGCGCGCATCGTCAGCGAGGCAGAGGAGCGCACGCGCGTCCTGGTCACCGAGGCGGAAGAGCGGCTCGCCGCCATCACTGCCGAACGGGACGAGGTCGCCGAGTACTTCGAGAACCTCCGCGGCATGCTCACGCCTGGCTCGGGCGGATCGGGACCGGCCTCCGGCAGCTCGACGTCCCGCGGCTCGTCCTCCAGCGCCACAGCCGACTCCGCGTCCGACGCCTCCGAGTCGGCCGCCTCAGCCGGCGCCGCGGCATCCAGCTCGTCCCCGTCCAAATCCAAGGTGAGCGCCGACAGCTGAGCTGTCGGCGTCAAGAGGCCGGTCGAAAGGCCCCGTGAAGATTCTCAACCCGTTCCGCATCGGCCTCCTTGCGGGACTCGGAGTGCTGGTCGCCATCGGCATCGGCACGATGGTCGGCCAGCTGGCCACCATCCTCACCTACGTCGGCGCCGCCATCTTTCTGGCACTTGGCCTCGACCCTCTGGTCTCCCTGCTGGAGCGGCGCAAGCTGCCTCGGTGGGCCGCGCTGCTCATCGTGGTAGTGGTGGTCCTCGGCGCCTTCGTCGGCATCATCTTCGCCGTGGTCCCGACGATCGTCGGGCAGGGCACCAAGCTCGTCCAGGGCGTGATCGACTACGGCCAGACGATCAGCTACACCGACTTCATCGGCAACATCCAGTCCGTCGTCGGCAACTCGATCGACGTGCAGGGCATCATCGACCAGGCGGTGGACTACGTCCAGAAGAACGCCGGGACGATCGGCGGCGGCGTCTTCGCCGTGACGATCAACATCGCGAGCGGGCTGTTCGGCGGGGTCATCGTCATCATCCTGACCCTGTACTTCACGGCGTCGCTCGACATGTTCAAGTCGGGGCTGTACCAGCTCGTGCCGGCCACGCGCCGAGCCAAGTTCGCCGACATCGCCGAGCAGATCAGCCAGTCGGTCGGCCGCTACGTGATCGGCCAGGCGTCCCTCGCGCTGGTGAACGGCATCCTGTCGTTCATCTTCCTCAGCATCATGGGGATCTTCGGGGCGCAGCTGCCTGCGGTCTTCGCGTTCATCGCCTTCCTGTTCTCCCTCGTCCCGCTGGTCGGCACGATCAGCGGCTCGATCCTGATCATCCTGGGCCAGGTGCTGCTCGTCCCGAACCAGCCGGGCGTCTGGCTGGCGGTCGCGATCTACTACGTGGTCTACATGCAGGTCGAGGCGTACGTGCTCAGCCCGGCGATCATGAACCGCGCGGTCAAGGTGCCGGGGGTCATCGTCGTCATCGCGGCGCTGGTCGGCGGCACCCTCCTCGGCGTCCTGGGCGCGCTGATCGCCATCCCCGTGGCCGCATCGATCCTGCTGATCATCAAGCAGGTCATCGTCCCCCGGCAGAACGAGCTCTAGCTCCGCTCCTCGTTTCACCGATCAGGCGACCTTCACCGATCAGGCGATTCTGCGGTTTCGGACACGGATCAGGTGAAAATCGCCTGAACCGTGTTCGATCACCTGAACCGTGAAAGGGCTAGTCCCCGGCCGTGGGCAGAGGCAGGGCGGACGGATTGGTGCGGGCGACGATCTCATCGAGCACCCGGCGGGTGTAGTTCTCCCCCACCCACAGGTGCTTCGCGCCTGGCACGTCGATCACCTCGATGTTCGGGGCGACGGCGAACCGCTCCCGCGCCTCGGTGGGCTGGAGGAAGTCATCGTGTTCGGGGACGAGGGCGATCACCGGCCGTGCGTCGTGCGCCCAGGCGGCGACATCCTCGTCGCTGGCGCGATGCAGCGGCGGGGAGAGCAGGATGACGCCGTCGCTCCCATAGGCGCGGGCGAACTTGAGCGCGATCTCGGTGCCGAACGACCAGCCGACGATCCAGACGTGCGGCAGCGCGCGCGATTCGAGGAAACGCCAGGCAGCCTCGAGATCCGCCGCTTCGGCCGTGCCGTGACCGAACTCGCCCTCGCTCGTTCCCCGCGGCGAGCTCGTGCCGCGGGTGTTGAAACGCAGCACGGCCAGATCTGCGAGGGCGGGAAGCCGAGCCGCGGCCTTGCGGAGGATGTGGGAGTCCATGAACCCGCCGGCAGTGGGCAGCGGATGGAGGGTGAGCAGGGTCGCCACCGGCGGATGATCGTAGGGAGTCGAGAGCTCGCCCACCAGCGTGAGTCCGTCGCTCGTGTGCAGCTCGATGTCCTCACGGACGGCGGGCAGCTCGACGCCGCCTCGGATCTCGATGCTCATGCGACCTTCCAGCAGTGCTCGTGCCAATGCCGACGAGCGGCCAGGTCGACCGCGTCACCCAGTACTCCGTCGGTGCGCCAGACGACCAGGTGGGCGATCCCGGGATCCACCGCATTGCCGCAGCCCGGGCAGCGGTATTCCTTCGTCGCCTGCAGCGCGGTGATCGGCTGCACGTTGTAGACCAGCCCTCGCTTGGTCTCCGAGCGCCGCCAGCCGCTCATCATCCGAGCGATGTCGAGTTCGCCGGGTTCGGCTGCGCCCTGCGCACGAGGATCCCCGCGACGCGATCCACGTGATCGGTTGCTGCGGGGCATGGGTCGAGTCTACGGAAGGGGTTGGGTGGGGGTGCTGGGGTGCTGGTCGAGCGGCGTTGTACTGCGGCGACTCTCAATGGTTCGAGACGTCGCGCAAGCGTGCGCGACTCCTCACCATTAGGGCTGCAAATGCTGGCGCATTTGCGGGCCCTAATACCACCCTCGGTCGACGGAGGACTGCCAGGCGCCGCAAGGGCTGCCGTAGCGGGACTCGATGTATCCGAGGCCCCAGGCGATCTGGGTGGCGGCCGAGGTCTCCCAGTCCGCACCTGCGGATGCCATCTTGCTGCCGGGGAGCGCCTGCGGGATGCCGTACGCGCCACTGGAGGCGTTGTAGGCGTTGATCCGCCAGCCCGACTCCTTGTTCCAGAGCGCGACCAGGCAGTCGTACTGGTCCGTGCCCCAGCCGCGTGCGGCGACGGCCTCGGCTCCAGCGGCCTGCGCGGATCCCGGATCGGGAACGGCAGCGGCGGGCGGAGCCCACTCGGCGGACGTGGTGTCGGCGGGCGCGGGCGCGATGACCTCGATCTTCTTCTCCGTGACGGTGAAGCCGTCGCGGACGATCGTGGTGCCGGCCCCCGATGCGGCGGCTAGCAGCTGCTCCCCGCGGGCGGCCGAGCTGGGAGCCGCGTGGTAATACGGCGAGGCCACGGCTCCGGCGTACGGATCGGTCACGTTCACCAGCACGAAGGCGAAGGCGGCCAGGAATCCGAACAGCGAAAGGGCCAGGTTGCCGTGGAACGGCGCCCGGATTCTGGGTCGCTGGGGACCTGCAGTTCGGGTTATCCGGCGGGGACGGGGGTCCACCGCGGAGTCAGCATGTCTTCCCACGATCCGCCCATGCTAGCAAACGGCCCCAGCGCGGCCCGGTTGGGGCAGTTCGCCCGCATGTCGGCGGGCCTCCGCGCCCCCGAGATCGGCCTCGCCGCGAGCTGCACGAGCACGTAGCGCTCAGCGGACGGCGAGCATCACGTCGACGACGTGATCGAGCAGCAGGTCGACCTGCCATTCGGCGTATCCGCCGTGCTTCGGGGTGAACGCAACGGTGCGCACCTCTTCGATGCCGAGCTTGGCGCCCTTGCTGAAGAACGCCTCGAGGCGGTCGCAGAACTCGTCCACCTCGTGCTTGTCGTAGCCGATTCGCAGCGGTCCCTCGCGGCGGAAGCGCCGGCCGTCGGGGCGCCCGAGCCGTTCGAGGATCTCCTGGGCCGATTGGCGGGCTTCGCCGAACCAGGCCTTGTCTCCACTGATCCGGCGGGCATGCTCACGCTCACGGAGCGCGAAGGCGTCCTCGAGTCGCTCGAGCGCGGCGTCGACCTGAACGGTCGAGTAGCCGCCCTTCTCCATCGCGAAGGCGGCGCGACGGATGGCTTCCGCATCGATGTCGGCGGTGCCGATGGGGGCGTCGTACGCACGGCGGGCGGCCTTCAGGAAGGCGTCCACGTCGTCGGGCTGATAGCCCAGCTTCGATTTCCGCGAGTGCTGAAAGGTCGTCCCCATGCGGCTCATTGTGCCCCACGGACCCCTGAAGAACGGGGCGACGGACCGTGGATCCGCCGATCAGGAGCCGTACCGCGAGCTGCGGCCGGAGGCGCCGATCAGGCGAAGATGAGGTACAGCGCGTAGGCCACGGCGGCCGACGGGAGGATCGAATCGAGGCGATCGAGGAATCCCCCGTGGCCGGGCAGCCATGAGCTGATGTCCTTGATGCCGAGGTCGCGCTTGATCAGCGACTCGGTCAGGTCGCCGACGGTGGCCGATCCGACGAGCACGAGTGCCATGAGGATGCCGAAGTACCAGGGCTCGTCGAGCAGGAAGATCGAGGCGGGGATGGCGGCCGCCATCGCGAACACGACGGATCCGCCGAAGCCCTCCCAGGTCTTGTTCGGGCTGATCCTCGGCGCCATCTTGTGCTTGCCGAAGTTCAGCCCGCTGACATAGGCGCCGATGTCGACGAACACGACTACCACCAAGAAGGTGATGGTCCACCACCGGCCGTTCGGATGCGCGGCCAGGGCGACCGCGCAGCTGGCCAGAAGGGTCAAGTAGAGCTGGATGAAGGCGCCGGCGCCGAGGTCCTTCCACAGATCCGACCGCGAGGTCCCGCGCGCGGTCGTGACCGCCTCGACCAGACGCCAGACCGTGACGAAGACGATCGCTCCGAGCACTCCCCAGAACTGACCCGAGCCGGTGAAGAGGAAGGCGAGCGGCATCACCAGGATGCCGGCGATCACCGAGGGGATGCGCGGCACGTCGCGGCCGGCATGCCGCAACGCGCTCGCCAGCTCGGTCGTGGCGAAGGTGATCAGCACAGCCACCACGACGAGGAACAGTGCCGGGATGAACAGCAGGCTCGCGAGCATGGACACGCCGAGCAGGACGCCGAAGACGATGGCGGACAGCAGGTTGCGTCCGCTCCGCTGGTTGATCCGCTCCTGGGCCTCGTCGAAGTGCTCGCGGGTGGCCTTGACCTGTGCCTGCAGCTCGGCGCGCCGATTCTCGATCTGCGACTGCAGCTCGGAGCGGCTGCGTCGACGCCCCCCGTCAGCCATCAGATCTCGAGGAGTTCGGCTTCTTTGCGCTTGAGAGCGTCTTCGATGGCGTCGACATGCGTCTTGGTGATCGCCTCGAGATCCTTCTCGCCGCGTGCGATCTCGTCCTCGCCGATCTCGCTCTTCAGCGCTTCGAGGTCGTCCTTGGCGCGCCGACGGATGTTGCGGATCGAGACTTTGGCGTCCTCGCCCTTGCCACGTGCCACCTTGACGAACTCCTTGCGGCGGTCCTGGGTCAGCTCGGGGATGGTGACGCGGATGATGTTGCCGTCGTTCGATGGGCTCGCACCGAGGTTGGGGTTGGAGACGATCGCCTTCTCGATCTCCTTGATCGCGCTCTTGTCGTACGGAGTGATGATCATCATCCGAGCCTCGGGGGTCTGCAGCGAGGCGAGCTGCCCGAGGGGCGTCGGAGTGCCGTAGTACTCGACGTTGAGGCGCTGGAAGAGCAGCGGGTTGATGCGGCCGGTCCGGACGTTGGCGAAGTCGTCCTTGGCCGCCTCGACCGCCTTCTTCATCCGGTCGGTCGTCTCGGACAGCACATCCGCGATCACAGGAGCTCCTTCGTATCTGTAGCGCTGATCATTCTAGGCCGCGCCCCCGACCGCACCCTCCGGGCGGCGGGGCCACCCGAGGCGAGCGCGACCGGTTCGGATCAGGCGTGGACCAGCGTGCCGATGGGCACGAGTCCGCTGATGGCGCCGCTCACGTGGCCGTCTCCGTCGATGCCGAAGACGATCATGTCCATGCCGTTGTCCATGCAGAGGCTGAACGCGGTCGAGTCGACCACCTTGAGCCCCTTCTGCAGGGCTTCGAGGTAGGTGACCTTCTCGAGCTTGACCGCGGTCGGATCGGTGCGCGGGTCGGCGGAGTAGACCCCGTCGACGCCGTTCTTCGCGACCAGCACGACATCGGCGCGGATCTCGAGCGCCCGCTGGGCGGCGACGGTGTCGGTGGAGAAGTAGGGAAGTCCGGCGCCGGCGCCGAAGATGACGACGCGGCCCTTCTCGAGGTGCCGGATGGCGCGGCGCGGGATGTAGGGCTCGGCGACCTGGGTCATCGAGATCGCGGACTGCACGCGGGTCTCGGCGCCGGCCTGCTCGAGGAAGTCCTGCAGCGCGAGAGCGTTCATCACGGTGCCGAGCATGCCCATGTAGTCGGCACGGCTGCGCTCCATGCCCTCCTGCTGCAGCTGTGCTCCGCGGAAGAAGTTGCCGCCGCCGACGACGATCGCGATCTCGACGGTCTTGGCCGCCTCCGCGATCTCGCGCGCGAGAGCACTCACCACCTCGGGGTCGACACCGAGTGCGCCGTTGCCGAACGCCTCTCCAGACAGCTTGAGCAGTACCCGTCGTTTCTCACCGGCGGTCATGTGCATCCTCCTAAGGCCCGGACAAGGCTACCGGAACGCGGAAGCGCCCCCATCCGCGGAGGATGGAGGCGCTTCTGTCCCGCGCGTTGCGGGGGCTTCGAGACGCGGCGCAAGCATGCGCCGCTCCTCAGCCTTCGCCGCTGCAACGCTGGCGCGTTGCGGGCGGCTCGGCTAGGCGCCGACCTTGAAGCGCTTGAACTCGCTGACGGTCAGGCCGGCGTCGGCGAGGACCTTGCCGACGGAGAGCTTGTTGTCGCGGGCGTAGTCCTGCTCGAGCAGGGCGACCTGCTTGAAGTAGGACTGCAGGCGGCCCTGGACGATCTTCGGCAGCGCGGCCTCGGGCTTGCCCTCGTTGCGGCTGATCTCCTCGACCACGCGACGCTCGTTCTCGACGTCGCTCTCGGGGACGTCGTCCTTGCCGAGGTAGATGGGGTCGGCGAACGAGATGTGCTGGGCGACACCGCGGGCGGTGTCCGCGTCGTCGCCTGTGTACGAGACGACGACGCCGATCTGCGGAGGCAGGTCCGCGTTGGTCTTGTGCAGGTAGATCGAGAACTTCGATCCGGCGATGCGGGCGACCTTGCGAAGCTCCACCTTCTCGCCGATGATCGCCGCGGCGTCATCGATGATCTGGGCGACGGTCTGGCCGTCCTTCGTCACGGCGAGGGCGGCATCCACCGTCTCGGCGCCCGACTCGGCGATCGCCTGGAGCACCGTGTTGCCGAGGCCGATGAAGCGCTCGTTCTTCGCCACGAAGTCGGTCTCGCAGGCGAGTTCGATGAGGGTGACTGCGGTCGCGCTCTCCTGGGCGGCGATGAGGCCCTCGCTCGTTGAGCGGTCGGCACGCTTCGCGTTGCCCTTCGCTCCCTTCAGGCGGAGGATCTCGACGGCCTTCTCGATGTCGCCATCGGCCTCGACGAGAGCGTTCTTGGTGTCGACCATTCCGGTGCCGAGGCGCTCGCGCAGCGCCTTCACGTCCTGCAGGCTCACAGTGGCCATGCTTCAACTCCTTGTGTCTGTTGCTGGGTGCCTGAATCAGGCATCTCTTCTGGCATTGTTCTGGCTTCGTTCGTGATGCGCCGACCGGAGCCGACTCACGCGGAAGCGGTGAGCGTCCGTCTGGACCCTCACCGCCTCCGTTCGTTCATGATCCGCAGATCAGGGCTGACTGCTCAGGCCTTGTCGGCGTCTGCCTTCTTGGCCGGGGCCTTCTTGGCGGGCTTCTTCTCGGCGGGAGTGGCAGCAGCCTCTTCCTTCGCCTCGACCTCGGCGTCGGTCTCGGGCGCGTGGTGGATGACGACGCTCTCGTCGGCCTGCGCTGCGAGGTCGGCCTCTGCTTCGGCGTCGGCGTCGTTCTCCTCGACGGGCAGCGGGGCGCTGTCCTCGGCGAGGGTCTCGGCGGCGACGTCGTCGGCGGTGGCGCCGGCCTCGACGTTGTCGTTCGAATCGGGCGACGAGGTGACCTCGGCGTCCGCGACGACCTCATCGCTCACGGCGGAGGCCTCGACGACGGGCTCATCAGCCGTGGTGCCGGCCTCGAGGAGCTCGCGCTCCCACTCGGCCAGCGGCTCGGCGGGCTCCTGCTCGGACGAACCCTGGTGGCGCTGGATCAGGCCCTCGGCCGCGGCGTCGGCGATGATCCGGGTGAGCAGGGCGACGGAGCGGATCGCGTCGTCGTTGCCGGGGATCGGGTAGGCCAGCTCGTCGGGGTCGGCGTTCGTGTCGAGGATGCCGATGACCGGGATGCCGAGCTTCTTGGCCTCATCGATCGCGAGGTGCTCGCGCTTGGAGTCGATGACCCAGATCGCGGAGGGCGTGCGGGTCAGGTTGCGGATACCGCCGAGGGTCTTCTCCAGCTTGTCGCGCTCGCGACGCTGGATGAGGAGCTCCTTCTTGGTGAAGCCGCGGGTCGTGTCGTCGAAGTCGACGAGGTCGAGCTCCTTGAGGCGGTTCAGACGCTTGTGCACCGTCTGGAAGTTGGTGAGCAGACCGCCGAGCCAGCGCTGGTTGACGTAGGGCTGGCCGACGCGGATCGCCTGCTCGGCGATGGCCTCCTGCGCCTGCTTCTTGGTTCCGACGAACAGGATGGTGCCGCCGTGGGCGACCGTCTCCTTGGCGAACTCGTACGCCTTGTCGATGTAGGCGAGCGACTGCTGCAGGTCGATGATGTGGATGCCGCTGCGCTCGGTCAGGATGAAGCGCTTGACTTTCGGGTTCCAGCGGCGGGTCTGGTGCCCGAAGTGCACGCCGCTGTCGAGCAGCTGGCGGATGGTGACGACGGCCATGGCCGTTCTCCTTCTCTTGGCGCACGGCCGCGCGAATGCGCGGCGCGAGGCCGATTCGGTTGTTCCCGCGTGCCGGTCGGCCGCGGAGCCTGGTGCCCGACACGCATCCGCCTCATCCGCTCGTGACGAGCTTCGAAGACCGCTGGATGCTGGTGCCGCGACTCGGGCCTGGGGCCGTGTCGCAGAGGGCACGCGAAGTCACCCCGCAAGCGAGGTGCATGAAGAAGGTTACCAGGATCCGGGTCGGCGCATACCCCACCGCGAGATGCCCATTTCTGCCGCTCGGAAGGCCTTCCAGGCGGCAGAACTGGGCAACTCGCGCCGAATCTGTCGAGCTAGGTCGTCGCGGCGGCCTTCTTCTTGGACCGGCCGAAGACGAGGCCGCCGACATCCTCGAGCTTGACGCCCTTCGTCTCGGGCACGAAGAAGAAGACGAAGAAGAACGACAGCGCGGCGAACGCGGCGTACAGGCCGTAGGCGAGCACGAGCGACAGCTCCGAGATGGCCGGGAAGGAGACCGTGATCAGGAAGTTCGCTATCCACTGCGCGGATGCGGCGACCCCGAGCGCCTTGGCGCGGATGCGGTTGGGGAAGATCTCGCCGAGCAGCACCCAGACCAGCGGGCCCCAGGTGGCGCCGAACGCGACGACGAAGCCGTTGGCGGCGAGCAGGGCGATGATCCCCCACGGCGCGGGCAGGCTGACCGCGTCGCCGTCGGTCTGCGCCTGGCTGAACGAGACGGCCATCAGACCGAGGGTGACCGCCATCGCCGCGGAGCCGACGATGAGCATCGGGCGGCGCCCCACCTTGTCGACGAAGGCGATCGCGATGAAGGTGACCGCCACGTTGATCACCGAGGAGATGACCGAGATGAGGAACGAGTCTTTGAAGCCGACGGCGTTCCAGAGGGTCGTCGAGTAGTAGAAGATCACGTTGATCCCGACGAACTGCTGGAAGACCGAGAGGGCGAGCCCGATCCACACGACGGGAGCGAGGCCGAGAGCGGAGCCGCGGAGGGTCGCCTTCTTCTCGTTCTCCCTGTCCTCATCGATCGACTTGCGGATGCGCGCGACCTCCTCCTTCACCTCGGCCTTGGGGACGACGGTCGTGATCACGCCGGTCGCAGTCTCGGTGTCGCCCTTGGCGAGCAGGTAGCGCGGCGACTCGGGCAGCCGGAGGGCGAGGATGCCGTAGACCACGGACGGGATGACGCCGACGAGGAACATCCAGCGCCAGGCCTCGAGTCCGAGGAGGATCTGCGAGGCGCCGTCCTTGCCGTCGAAGCCGGCCAGCAGCGCGTCGGAGAGCAGCGCCGCGAAGATGCCGATGGTGATCGCGAGCTGCTGGAACGAGGCGAGCCGTCCGCGCACCAGCGCGGGCACGACCTCGGCGATGTAGGTGGGCGCCACGACCGACGCGATGCCGATGCCCAGACCGCCGATGACCCGCCAGACCATGAAGTCGACGACGCCGAACGCCAGTGCGGCGCCGACGGAGCTGACGAAGAAGAGGATCGCGCCGATGAGCATCACCCGCAGTCGGCCGAACCGGTCGGCGAGGTTGCCGGCGAGGTATGCGCCGACAGCGCAGCCGAGCAGCGCGATCGCGACGGCGAAGCCCTGGATGAACGCGGTCAGGCCGAACTGCTCGCCGATCGCGTCGACGGCCCCGTTGATGACCGAGGAGTCGAAGCCGAACAGGAAGCCGCCGACGGCCGCGGCGAGGGCGAGCGCGGTGACCCGTCGCCGGATCTTGGGATCGACATCCGCGGTCGACGGCGTTCCGCCTGACTGACCTGTCGTCTGATCGTTCGACTTGCCGCTGGGGCGTTCGGCCGTTCCCGTCATCGGGTGCTCCTGACTCTCGATTTCATCCTGGCACCGACGCACCTCAACGGGGGCGCGAAGTTGTCTGAATCCTCAAGGTGATCAGGGCGGCAGTGCCCGCCGGGCTGCGTCCACACCGGCGCATCGGCTCGAGTTGTGCACAGAAGGGATCGCGGCCACCCGGCGACTCGCATCGAGGACGACCATGGGCGGATGACGAGCCTCTCCCGCATCGTTCGAGCCATCGGCGTCGGCGCCCTGATGGGCGGTCTTCTGGTCGTCAGCGGCGCGTCGCTGCCCGCCGACGCCGCCCGCCCGGGGTCGTGGCGATGGCCGGTGAGTGCTCCGCTGATCGTCGAACCGTACGATCCGCCGGCTACCCGGTACGGAGCCGGACACCGCGGCGTGGACCTGGCGGCGGCGGTCGGCAGCTCGGTGGTCGCGCCCGCAGACGGGGTGATCTCGTTCGCCGGCACGGTGGGCGATCGTCCGGTGCTCTCTGTGGCGCACGGGAGCGGCCTGGTGTCGAGCTACGAGCCCGTCGCGGCTGTCGCGTCCGTCGGCACCGCGGTGCATGCCGGCGAGACCATCGGCACGATCGCCGCTGCGCCCGCGCACTGCAGCGACGGCTGCCTGCACTTCGGCGTCCGGCGGGACGGCGAATACCTCTCTCCCGTCGGGTTCATCGACGGGATTCCGCGAGCCGTGCTCCTGCCGATCGGCGGCGGCTGGCCACGATCTGCAGCACGGTGATCGGCCATGGCGAGGGCGGTCGAGCGGTCAGGCCCGCGGATGCGCCTGCTGATATGCCGCCTTCAGCCGCTCGGCGGAGACATGCGTGTAGATCTGGGTCGTTCCGAGGCTCGCGTGGCCGAGGAGCTCCTGCACCGCGCGCAGATCCGCGCCTCCGTCGAGCAGATGCGTCGCGGCCGAGTGGCGGAGCGCGTGCGGCCCGGATGGGCCCGATCCGGGGACCTCGGCGAGCAGCCCGGCCACCAGTCGGTAGATGGTCCGCGGACCCACCCGGCCGCCGCGCGCGCCGAGGAACAGCGCCGATCCGGCGCCCGAGGCTTCCGCCGACTCGCTGGCAAGGACCGCCCGTCCGCGATCGAGATAGGCGCCCACCGCTTTCGCAGCCGGCACCCCGAACGGCACGACCCGCTGCTTGTTCCCCTTGCCGGTGACCAGCGCGGTCAGCCGCTCCAGGTCGAGATCCTGCAGGTCGAGGCCGCACAGCTCCGACACCCGGATGCCCGACGCGTAGAGCAGCTCGACGATCGCGAGATCGCGCAGCGACGCGGGGTCGTCCTCCGAGGCCCGCAGGGTGAGGATCGCGAAGACGTCATCCAGGTTCGACGTGGTGATCACGCGCGGCAGGTCGCCGCGGGTCTTCGGCGAGCGCAGCCGGAGCGCGGGGTCGCTCGCGATCAGCTGCTCGCGGGCGAGCCACCCCGAGAAGCCGCGCACCGATGCGGTGCGTCGGGCGATGGTCGCCTTGGCCAGGCCGCGCTCCGAGCTGTCCCAGAGCCAGTCGCGCAGGAGGTCGAGCGACAGGGTCGCGACGGGCGCCTCGCCGCCGCGGGAGGCGAACTCGGCCAGATCGAGCAGATCGGCCCGGTACGAGGAGATCGTGTGAGCGGAGTAGCCGCGCTCGCCGTCGAGATGGGCGACGAACAGCTCGATGGCGCGTGCGTATCCGACGCTCGTGTGGACGGATCCGTCGGCGTGCAGGCGGGTGTCGGCAGGTGGGTCGGGCGTCGCCGCCGCGTCGACCGAATCGACCGTCGTCGCCCCACCCGTGCCGTCCATCCATCCAGAGTGCGCGTGCGCGACTCCACGGCGGGGACCCACACCGGTCAGCGGTCGAAGAATCCGTCGGGAAGGGTCACCACGGACGGACGGACCTCGAGCGGGGCCGCGACGTGGGCGATGGAGTCCTCGTACACGTAGACGAGGTTGATCGCCTGCTCGCCGTCCACACCGGTGAATCCCAATGGGGGCGCTTCGACCCTGACCGTGTAGCTGGTGGCGGTCGCGACGGAGACGGGCCGACCCGCGAGCGTGCTCGTGATGCCGTAGTGGAAGTGTCCGGCGAGCAGTGCGCGCACGTCGCTGTCCGCTATGGCCGCTGCCAGATCGTCGGGGTTGTCGAGCTGGAACGACTCGAGCACTCGGACCTGGGTGGGAACGGGCGGGTGATGCAGGGCGATGATGGTGCCCCGGGCGGCCGGGATGGACAGCTCGGCGGTCAGCCAGGCGAGCTGCGCCTCGTCGAGATGCCCGTGCCCCATTCCGGGAACGGAGGTGTCGAGGCCGATGATCCTCAGCCCGTCGACCTCGATGACGGTCGTGACCGGCTCGGCTGTCGGATCCTGATCGAAGATCCCGACCCGCAGCGGGCCGCGCGAATCGTGGTTGCCGGCGATCCAGACGATCGGGCAGCCCAGCCGCTCGGCGACGGGCTCGATGATCGCGCGCGCGCGGCGGTACGCGTCGAGCTCGCCGAGATCAGCGATGTCACCCGTGTGCACGATCGCATCGATGGCGAGTCCCGAGTCCAGCACCCGCTCGAGGGCCCGTTCGAGATGGGCGACGGTGTCGACAGTGCCGTGCAGTGGGGCGCCGCCGGCGAGGAGGTGGCTGTCGGTGAGGTGCACGATCACATGGCTGGGCGGCGGATCGGCGATCCCTCGGTTCGCGGGCATGACGGCACCCTAACGCGAGCCTCCGATGACGGCCGTCGCGGGCCCTTCGTCGCTTGGAGGTCCGTCTGTCGTCCGTCTGTCGGCCGTCCGTCGGCCGCCCGAAACGCGTCGACCCTAGAATCGGCCCATGGCCAGCCTCATCGCCGCATGCATCGTCCACGAGCTCCATCCGGACTCGGGCACCAATGGGGTGACCGCGATCGACAAGCGGCCCGTCGATGGTCCCGTCAAGGTCGGCAGATTCGGCCTCCGCGCTGATGTGCAGGCGGACCGCAAGTGGCACGGCGGCATCGATCAGGCGGTGTACGTCTACTCCCAGGACGATGCGGACTTCTGGTCCGATCAGCTCGGACGCGAGCTTGCTCCGGGCTGGTTCGGCGAGAACCTGCGCGTCGACGGCATCGACCCGAACACCGCGAAGGTCGGCGAGCGCTGGCGGATCGGCACCGGCGCCGATGCGGTCGAGCTCGAGGCCACTCTGCCGCGCGAGCCGTGCTCGACCTTCGCCCGCTGGGTGGGCGGCGCCGACTCCAAGGGCTGGGTCAAGCGCTTCGCCGCAGAGCGACGACTCGGCACGTACTTCCGAGTGGTCAAGCGGGGCAAGGTGTCCGCGGGCGACCCGATCGAGGTCCTCTCCTCCCCCGCAGACGGCCAGACCGTCATCTCGCTGTTCGCCGTCGGTCCGTACGAACCCGAGCCATCGCGCTAGGCGTCGCGTTCTCCCGGGCTGCAACGATCCGATCAGCCCGGACGGCCCATTCGATCACCGTTCGGTGCGCACCGTGGGCTCGACGCGGCTCATATCGAGGCCGATGTCGATGAGGCGCACCTCGCCGGCGTGATCCCGCCCCGGTGCGAGCAGCAGACCCGCCTTGACTGCGCCGAAGGTGACCGTGACGTCGGCCCGCAGCGCAACGCCGGGAATGCTGCCATCATCCGGGTCGACGCCGGACGGTAAGTCCACTGCGACGACCGTGCCCAGTTCCTCGCGCACGAGCGACAGCTGTTCGAGAAGCCCCCGAGCGATCCCGCGAGGGGCGGCCCGTCCTGCGGAGCCGGTGCCGAGGATGCCGTCGACGAGGATCGATGCGGCCCTGGCTCGCGCGAGGATCCGGTCGATCGACCACGGACCGTCGGCGTCCTCGGCTGTCTCCGCCCCCGCCTGGAGGGCAGCGGCGAGGCCCGCCTCGTGCACGCGATCGGAGAGGAGCACCAGCAGCACCTCGACATGGTCAGCGAGGCGCGCGGCCGCGTAGAGCGCATCCCCTCCGTTGTTGCCCGAGCCGACGAGCACGACCACCGAGCGCGGCCTCACGGTGCGGTCGAGCTCGCGATCGATCTCGGCGGCGAGCCCGTCGGCGGCCCGCTGCATGAGGGGCACGCCGGCGTCGAGGAGGGGCCGCTCAGCGGCCTGGACCTGTGCCGCCGAGTAGCCGTCCGCCATCCCCTCATCCTCCTCCGACTCCCATTCGAGAAGGGCGAGTTGCCCGGTTCTGCCGCTCCGAACCGCTGACAGACGGCAGAACTGGGCAACTCACGACATTGGCATCGGCCTGCATCAGCCGCGACGCCAGCCCGACTCCCCCACCGATGCGATGCCCTCGAGCTCGAGCAGTCCGAGCATGGACTGCACGGTCGCGACCGACAGCCCGCTGAGCCGGGCGATGTCATCGATGGACCTCGACCTGTTGGACAGCGCATCGAGCACTCGAACGCGCTCAGCGTCATAGGGCGCCGACGAGGGCATCGCGAGTCGGTCGTCGGAGGGCCCGATGACCAGCTCGGCCATCTCGTCGGCGCTCGTGACGCAGGTGGCGTCGTATTCGCGGATCAGACGATGGCAGCCGGCGGACGCGGCAGAGGTCACCGGGCCCGGGACGGCCCCGAGCGGGCGGCCGATCGCCGCCGCGTGCCCCGCGGTGTTGAGCGATCCCGAACGGCGGCCCGCCTCGATCACGACGGTGGCCCTGCTCGCGGCCGCGATCAGCCGGTTGCGTTGGAGAAATCTCCAACGAGTGGGGCTGGAGCCGCAGGGAAGCTCGGAGGCGACCATGCCGGACGCCTCGATGCGGCGCAGCAGGCTGTCGTGGCCGCTCGGGTAGAACCTGTCGACGCCGCCTGCGAGGAAGGCGATCGTGCCGCCGCCGCTGGCCAGTGCCGCGCGGTGCGCCATTCCGTCGATGCCGTAGGCGGCGCCCGAGACGATGGTGAAGCCGCGGTCGACGAGCCCGGCGGCCGACTCCATCGCGATGTGCTCGCCGTATCCGGTCGCGGCACGCGCTCCGACCAGGGCGATCGAGCGCGGCAGGGTCCGGAGGACATCCTCGCTGCCGAGCGTCCACAGCGCGATCGGGCCGTGCAGTCCGAGATCGTCGACGCCTTCCGGCCAGACGCGGTCCGACGGGACGCGCAGCCGCACTCCGCGGTGCGCGGCCACGCGCAGGTGCTCGAGCGCGAAGTCCCCCTTCGCTCGAGGAGTCCATCGCTCGAGAGCCTGAGCGGCCGTCGCGGCCGCGACCTCCTCTCCCGATGAGTCGCTGAGCAGCTTCGCGAGCCGCTCCGCCGTCCAGCCCTCGTGCAGTGCGGCAAGTGCGCCCTCGGCACCGAGCGCGGCGATCGCGAGACCGGCCACGGAGTCCCCGGGCTCGGCGACTCCGCTCCACACCGCTCGGGCGAACGCCTCGCCCGGTTCCGCCGCGTCATCGGGCCGCACAGCGCGGATCGCCTCCGTGATGATCGCACTGTCGATCTCGGCCATGTTCATGAGGTCCCTCTCCGCATCGCGTAGGCCCGAGCGACGTGCGCGACCGTCGGCCGCTCGGCTCCGTCCAGATCGCTCAGGGTCCAGGCCAGCCGGAGCACGCGGTCGTAGCCGCGCATGGTCAGCGAGCCGAGTTCGAGCGCTCGGTCGATCACGGCCATCGCGGGCCGTTCGAGCAGCTGCGCAGGTGCGCGCAGCCAGCTCCCGGGCACCTGCCCGTTCATCCGCCACGGGGTCTCGGCGAGGCGGAGCTCCGCCATCTTTCGGGCCTCCAGCACGCGGGCCCGAGCCTGCGCCGTCGTCGTGCGCGTCGACTCCGCGCTCATCCGCAGCTGGATCGCGGTCACCCGCGGCACCCGCAGCTGGATGTCGATCCGATCGAGCAGCGGCCCGGAGATCCGCTTCAGATAGCGGTCGCGGACCAGCACGGGGCAGGTGCAGGCGGAGTCCTTCACCCCGTACTGCCCGCAGGGGCAGGGGTTCGCGGCGAGCACGAGCTGGAACGAGCACGGGAAGGTGGCGACCGCCGCCGCCCGGTGGATCGAGACGCGCCCCGTCTCGAGCGGCTGGCGCAGGGTGTCGAGGACATCCCGATTGAACTCGGGTGCCTCATCCAGGAAGAGGATGCCGTGCGAGGCGCGGGCGGCGGCACCCGGTCGGATGAAGCGGCTGCCGCCGCCGATCATCGCCGACGCGGTCGCCGTGTGGTGCGGGCTCTCGAACGGCGGAACGGTCGACAGGCTCGTGCCGATGTCGTAGCCCGAGAGCGAGCGCAGCGACGCCACCTCGATCGCGGCGTCCTCGTCGAGGTCGGGCATGATGCCCGGCATCCGCGCAGCGAGCATGGTCTTGCCGGCTCCCGGCGGGCCGAGCATCAGCATGTGATGCCCACCCGAGGCCGCGACGATGAGCGCCTCGACTGCCTCGTCGTTGCCGATCACCTCGTCGAGGTCGGGCACGGCGTCGGGAAGCGGGAAGGATCCGCGCGCGAAGAGCGGCTCGACCTCCCAGCCGTCGAGGTCCGCGCCGTGCCAGATGGCGACCTCGCGCAGGCTCGACGCCCCGACGACCGTCAGACCGGGGATCAGAGACACCTCGTCGACGTTGCCTGTCGGCACCACGACCGTCGTGGCTCCTGACCGGGATGCGGCGAGCGCGGCGGGCAGTGCGCCCCGCAGCGGTCGGAGTCGACCGTCGAGCGCGAGCTCGCCGAGGTGGATGGTGCGCGGTCGTGAGTCCAGCGGGATCTGCCCGTTGCTCTCGAGGGTCGCCACGGCGATGCCCAGATCGAAGAGGGCACCCTGCTTGGGCAGCTCGGCGGGCGAGAGGTTCACCGTCAGCTTCTGCAGAGGGAACTTCAGGCCCGAATTGGTGATGGCGGCGCGGACCCGCTGCTCGGCCTCCTTGCAGGCCGAATCGGGCAGCCCGATCATCTTGAAGCCCGGCTTCTGGGTGGACACCTCCGCCTCGATGTCCACGACGGATCCCTCGAGCCCGAGCAGCGCGATGGACGAGGCACGTCCGACGCTCACCACGTGACGCCCTGCATGAGCTCGATGACGGGCGGTGCGCCCTGCTCGGCGACGATGCCCACGACGTCGACCCGCACGGGTCCGTGCCTGCCGGGATGCGCGACGCACCAGGCGATCGCGAGTCCGTGCAGCCGCGACAGCTTGGCGTCGGTGATCGCCTCGAACGGATGTCCGAAGGCCAGGCTCGAGCGCGTCTTCACCTCGATGAAGGCCGTGCCGGCATCGGCTCGAGCCACGATGTCGATCTCGCCCTGGCTGCAGCGCCAATTGCGGTCGATGACCCGGTAGCCGTGCTCGCTCAGATACTGAGCGGCCAGCTCCTCACCCCATTGCCCGAGGGCATCCTTCTTGCGCATCTGCGACCTCCGAGCACCAAGGATGCGGAGCGCAGAGACGCCGGAACGGGGCCGACAGCGATCTGGGGAGAATGCGACGGGATCGCCGACTGTGAGCGCACGCCGACGCGAGGGTCGCGGATCGCCGGACTCGAGGGAGCAGACCGGTCAGTCGGAGGAGCTACTCGTCGAGCGCGAGCTCCTGAGGGAGCTCCAGCTCCTTGGAGGAGAGCTCCTCGACGTTGACGTCCTTGAAGGTGAGCACGCGGACGCTCTTCACGAACCGGTCGGAGCGGTAGACGTCCCATACCCAGACGTCGCTCATGGTGAGCTCGAAGTAGAAGTCGTGCTCGGTGTCGCGACGCTGGAGGTCGACCTCGTTGGCGAGGTAGAAGCGCCGTTCGGTCTCGACGACGTACTTGAACTGACCGACGATGTCGCGGTACTCGCGGTAGAGCGCCAATTCGACTTCGCGGTCGTAGTCCTCGAACTCGTCTTCGTCCATCGAACCGATCCTACCCGGCGGACGGACCCTCGAAGGCGGCCTCGACGTCGCGCTCGGATCCCTGATCGTCGACCGACGGCCCGAGGTCGAACAGCGACGGCGTCCGCAGCCAGGTGTGGCGATGCAGCTCGCTCGGGCCGACCTGATCGATCGCCGCCCAGTGCGAGGCCGAGCCGTATCCCTTGTTGCTGACCCAGCCGTAATGCGGCCGCTGCTCATGGTGGTCGATCATCAGACGGTCGCGGGCGACCTTGGCCAGGACCGAGGCGCCCGAGACGGAGGCGCAGTCCATGTCCGCCTTGATCCGGGTGACCACCCGCGGGCCGGAGCCGACGCCCTCGCGAGCCAGGGCCGGGGTGAGGTAGTCGAACTTGCCGTCGAGGATGAGGGCGGAGCCGCCGAGCTCGAAGCCCTGCTCGAGCAGGCCGATGACGGCGCGTGACCCGGCCAGCCCCAGAGCGATGGTGAGCCCGAACCGATCGATCTCGTCGTTGCTCGACATGCCGATCGCCGATCCGACCGCCCAGCCCGCTACGGGTGGCGCGAGGCTCTCGCGGACCTTCTCGGAGAGCAGCTTCGAGTCGCGCAGGCCCCTGGGAACGCGCTTGCGGATGTCGACGATGCAGACCCCGACCGCCACCGGGCCCGCGATGGCGCCGCGGCCGACCTCATCGCAGCCGATCACGAACTCCGCGCCGGCCTCCATCAGGTCGCGCTCGCGCCGCAAGGTCGGCGCCTTGGCGGCAGGCGACCGCTTCGCAGCCGGTCGAGGGCTGGGCCGACGAGGGGTGGTAGGCGTCGAATCGGTCACTGGGCGCTCTCCTTGAGATCCCGCGCGACACCTGCCGCCACGGTTTCGGGCTCTCGGGCGAGCGCGTCGTCCTGCTGTCCCGCGTCGCGGAAGACAGACGGATAGTTGTCGAGCCAGGTCCAGCGATCGATCGGCCAGCTGATCAGCAGCGCGCGCCCCACGACGTTCGAGATCGGCACGAAGCCCTTCGTCGGCTGGTCCTGGTTGTAGCGGGAGTCGCGCGAGTTGTAGCGGTTGTCGCCCATCACCCAGAGGGAGTCGGCGGGCACTGTCACATCGAAGTCGATCTCGCTGACCCGCGTGACGCCCTCGGGCAGCTTGATGTACGGCTCGTCGAGGGGAACGCCGTTGACGCTCATCTGACCGAGCGCGTTGCAGCAGGTGACGTGGTCGCCCGGAAGCCCGATCAGCCGCTTGATCAGGTGATCGTTGCTGTCGGGCGCGGACAGCCCAACGAAGGACAGCACCCAGTCGATGGCGGCCGTGACAGGCGGCTGCTGCACCGGCTCCTGGGCGAGGAGCCATCCGCCGGGATCACGGAACACGACGACGTCGCCGCGGTTGAGCGGCATCAGCTCGGGAGTGAGCTGGTTGACGATGATCCGGTCGTCGATCTGAAGGGTGTCCTCCATCGAGCCGGAGGGGATGTAGAACGAGCGCACCAGGAAGGTCTTGATGAGGAACGAGACGAGCACCGCGACGACGAGGATGATGAGCACGTCGCGTAGGAAGAGCCCGATCCCCCGCGGCTTGCCGCCCTGTCGACCGCCCTGTGCGCCACGCAGCGATCGCCGGGTCACCGGCTGCGCCGAGTCGTCCGACCGGGTTCCGCTGGAGAGAGTCGGTGCAGGCACGGGCGATGAGTCTGCGGTGGCATCCACCGCGTCGCTGGCCCGGGATGCGCCGTACGAAGCGCTGTCGGTCACGCCGGTCCACCCGTCATCTTCCATGCCGCGCTGCAGTCCGGCTGAATGAGCCGGAGCAAACGCAGAACCCCCGCGACAGTGTAAGTCGCGGGGGTTCAGTTTAGGCGTCGCGCAACAGGTCGTCCCTGTGCGCCTGCCTGCTCCAGTTGTGGAGGGGACGCTGATCAGGCGTCGCGCTTCTCCTTGATCTTGGCCTTCTTGCCGCGCAGACCACGCAGGTAGTACAGCTTCGCGCGCCGGACATCTCCGCGCGAGACGACCTCGATGTGATCGATGATCGGGGAGTGCACCGGGAAGGTGCGCTCCACGCCGACCTGGAAGCTGATCTTGCGGACCGTGAAGGTCTCGCGGACGCCGGCTCCCTGACGGGCGATGACGACGCCCTGGAAGACCTGGATACGGCTGCGGCTGCCTTCGACGATGTTGACGTGCACCTTGACGGTGTCGCCGGGCCGGAAGTCGGGGATGTCGCTCTTCAGCGATGCTGCGTCGAGCTCATCGAGAATGTTCATGGTTTCGCTTCCTGCAACCGCCGCGGGTCGATCGCATGTCTGTGCACGCACACCGACGGCCTGATGCCATCGCCTGTGGGCGAGAGATGATTTCTGGATTCGTGCGCGAGACGAGCTGATTCCCCTGCGGCAGAACCGGGCCGGGCACGACCGCTTATTGTGTCACAGTCTCCGGAGGGCTCGCAATCCGAGCCCGGTGCGGCCGATCCGACCCGAGGACGGCTCCCGGTTCAGGACCGAGGCGCTCCCGACGGCGGCTGGATGACGATGTACTCGCCCGCGTCGATGGGTGCGCGCGAGGCCGGCGTGCGAGCGGTCCGATCGATCGTCTCGAAGACTGCACGGACCCGCTTGCGGGCCTCGTCGAAGATCTGCCAGGCGATCGCCCAGAAGGCCACGATCCCCGCGGCGATCGAGAGCACGCCGAACAGTTCCGCTGTCGCACCGAAGAAGCCGAGCCCGATGATCATCGCGTGCCACGCGGCCAGCACTCCCACGTCGAGGAAGGAGAGTGCACGGGTCGTTCGCACGCTGCGGCGCGCCAGCAGCAGGCCGGTCACGACCAGCAGTGCCACGACGAGGAACGGGGCGGTGAGCGCGACACCGAGGAACGAGGAGGTGGAGGAGCCGAACACGGCCCAGCCGACGAGGATCCAGACGGGCAGCACGACGACCGACGCGAGCTGCCACCAGTAGAACGCCTTGCGCACCAACATGAGACGAGGGTACGGCCGAGTTGCTTGGAGCGCGCATGACGTTCGCCCAGAGCACGCGCCCGTTCCCGGGCCTCGACGGGGAGCTGACGCCAGGCGTTTAGGCTGATTCGGAAAGAGGAGAACCATGATCGAGCTCAGAACACCCGCCGAGATCGATGCGATGCGACCGGCAGGCGTCTTCGTGGCGAGCGTGCTCGAGACGCTGCGCGATCGCATCGCCGTCGGGGTCAACCTGCTCGAGCTGGATCGGATCGCCCACCAGATGATCACCGAGCGCGGCGCCGAGAGCTGCTACATCGACTATCACCCGTCGTTCGGCGCGATGCCGTTCGGCAAGGTGCTCTGCACATCCGTCAACGACGCCGTGCTGCACGGGCTGCCCTTCGATTACGTGATCCAGGACGGCGACGTCGTGAGCGTCGACTTCGCCGCGTCGGTCGACGGCTGGGTCACCGACTCCGCGCTGACCGTGATCGCCGGGACGGTGGACGAAGAGGATGCGCGTCTCATCCGCACCACCGAGATCGCGCTCGACGCCGCCATCGCCCAGGCGGTCGTCGGCAACAAGATCGGCGACATCTCGGCCGCGATCGGCGATGTCTGCGAGGCAGCCGGCTACTCCGTGAACCTCGAGTTCGGCGGCCATGGAGTGGGTCACACCATGCACGGCGACCCGCATGTGGCCAACAACGGTCGAGCAGGGCGCGGGCTCAAGCTGCGTCCCGGCCTCGTGATCGCCATCGAGCCGTGGCTGCTCGCGACGACGGACGAGCTCTACACGGATGCCGACGGCTGGACCCTGCGCAGCGCCGACGGATCCCGCGGCGCCCACTCGGAGCACACGGTCGCCATCACCGACGACGGCCCGATCATCCTCACCAAGCGCGCGTCCTGACCCAGGACGCATCTCATCGAGATGCCACTTTCCGTCCCTATCTGAGCGATATGAGGACGGAAACTGGCATCTCGATCGAGGGACCGGTCGAGACCCGGAGTCAGTCGGAGAGCAGGTCGGGGCGCACCCGGCGGGTGCGGGCCAGCTGCTGCTCGCGGCGCCACGCGGCGATCGCGCCGTGGTTGCCCGAGAGCAGCACGGGCGGCACGTCGAGGCCGCGCCATGAGGCGGGCTTGGTGTAGCTCGGATACTCGAGCAGCCCGTCCTCGTGACTCTCCTCGTCGAGGCTCGCGGGATTGCCGATGACGCCGGGGATCAGGCGTCCGATCGCCTCGATCATCGCCAGCGAGGCGACCTCTCCCCCGTTCAGCACGTAGTCGCCGAGGCTGACCTCGAGCACGCGCACCCGCTGGGCCGCGGAATCCATCACGCGCTGATCGATGCCCTCGTAGCGTCCGCATGCGAAGACGAGGTGGCGCTCCTGAGCGAGCTCTCGGGCGAGCACCTGCGTGAAGCGCACGCCTGCAGGCGACGGCACGATCACGACGGCGTCTGACAACCCGCTCTCGGCATTTGGCGTGAGGAGCTGGTCGAGGGCCTCGCCCCACGGCTCGGGTCGCATGACCATGCCGGCTCCCCCGCCGTAGGGGGTGTCGTCGACGGTTCGATGGCGGTCGTGCGTCCATTCGCGCAGATCGTGCGCGCGCACGTCGAGCAGTCCACTGCTGCGCGCCTTGCCCAGCAGCGAGACGTCGAGCACCGAGAAGAACTCGGGGAAGATCGTGACGATATCGATGCGCACGTCAGTGCCTCGAGGCGTTCAGTCGCGGGGCGACGAGTCGGGCGAGGCGTCATCGGGAGCCGCGGCCGCGGAGTCTGCCGACGTCCCCGGCTCCGGTCCGTCGGACTCAGCGTCGCCCGCAGCGTCGTCGGCTTCACCCTTGGGGTCGGCCGTCTCGGCGGGCTCAGAGGCCTCGGGCTCGGGGTCCTCGTCCACGAGCTCCTCGAAGAGCCCTGCCGGCGGCGTGACGGTGACCACTCGCGCCTCGATGTCGACGCTGGGCACGATCGCCTTGACGAACGGGACCAGCACCTCGCCGTCGGCGGTCTTCACGACGAGCAGATCCTGCGCAGGCAGATGCTCGAGCCGGGCGATGGTGCCGACGGGCGAGCCGTCGCGCACGACGGTCAGTCCGACCAGCTGGTGGTCGTACCAGGCGTCTTCCTCCCCCGGCTCATCGACGGGCTGTTCGACCCAGAGGATGGCCTTGACCAGGGATTCCGCTGCGGTGCGGTCGGCGACGCCCTCGAAGAAGCCGACGGGATGGCCGTTGTACCAGCGCAGCTCCGTCAGCGAGATCCGCTTGCCGTGCCACGGCGAGCTGGTGGGCACCTGGAGCGAGAACTCCGCTCCCGGTGCGAACCGCTTGGCGGGATCGTCGGTGAACAGCTCGAGCTTGAGCGCGCCCTTGAGGCCGTGCGCCTTGGTCAGGCGTCCGACGCGGAGCTGTGTCTGAGCGGACTGGCCGCTCGCCTTGCCACGAGCCACGACCCGACTACTCGTCGGTGTCGACGACGTCGACGCGCACGCGTCGACCGTCGGCGAGCGCCCCGACAAGAGTGCGGAGTGCCTTGGCGGTGCGACCGGCGCGGCCGATCACTCGGCCGAGGTCGTCGGGATGCACGCGCACCTCGAGCAGCTCGCCACGGCCCGTCGACTTCTCGGTGACCTTGACCTGGTCAGGATTGTCGACGATGCCCTTGACGAGGTGCTCGAGTGCGGCGGCAAGCATGGACTAGGCCTGGTCCGTCTCGTCAGCTGCCTCGGTCTCGGCGGCGGGCGCCTCGACGGGGGCGGCCTTGGGCTCGGCCTTGGGCTTGAGCACGGCGCGCTTCTTCTCGTCGGCCTGGAACGGCTCCTTGGGGGCCTTCACCTGAACGGTGCTGACCGCGCTGGCGTCGCCCTTGTACTTGCCCCAGTCGCCCGTGAGCTTGAGGATCGCGGCGACCTGCTCGGTCGGCTGCGCGCCGACCCCGAGCCAGTACTGCGCGCGCTCGCCGTCGACCTCGATGTACGAGGGCTGCTCGGTGGGGTGGTACTTGCCGATCTCCTCGATCACGCGGCCATCGCGCTTGGTGCGCGAGTCGGCGACGACGATGCGGTAGTACGGCGCGCGGATCTTGCCCATGCGCTTGAGACGAATCTTGACAGCCACAACTCTCCTGTGTGTTGACCTTGATGTTTGGTGAACCTGTTGCCGCGGGCGTGGGGGCACACTCGGCGGAAGCTCTGGATGGGGCCGGGCATCTGATTAGAGGGTCGGATGCAGCTGGCCCGACCAACTATTGTGACAGACCGCGCGCGCAGTCGGAACCGCCGGCCCTGCCGAATTCGGGAACGCGTGCCGTCAGCGGGCGCGAGATGGACGATTCCGCCCTGAATCGAACGTCTCGCGGGATCAGGAGAGCGACGGTCGACGCCGCGACAGACCGACGCCGACCAGGCACAGCACGCCGCCGATGATCGCCGTGACGGTGGGCACCTCCTGGAACACCACGAGCCCGGCGAGGATGACGAGCGGCGGCACCAGGTAGGTGGTGACACCGAGCTGGCCGGCGGGCATGCGGCTGAGGGCGTAGCCCCAGGTGGTGAAGGCGATCGCGGTCGGCACGACACCGAGGTAGACCACGCCGAGGGTCGATGCGATCGGCGCTGTCGCGACGTCGGAGATCAGCGGTCCGGCGAACGGCAGGCAGACTGCCGCACCCGCGAGAGCGCCGAGGAAGGTGACCTCGCTGACCGGAAGGCGTCGCAGCACGGGCTTCTGGAAGAGCACTCCCGCCGCGTAGGTGAGGGCGGCCAGGACCGCAGCGACGACGCCGACCAGGAGGTGGAATCCGCGCACTCCATTGGAGATCCCGATCAGCACGACGCCGGCGAAGGCGACGGAGGTGCCGATCACCAGCCAGCGGCTGATCCCCTCGCGGAGGATGAGGCCGCCTCCGAGGGCGATCAGGATCGGGCCGATGCCCACGATCAGCGCCGTCGTCCCGGCGTCCAGGGTCTGCTCGGCAAGGCCGAGCAGCACGTTGTAGGCGCCGAACCACAGAGCACCGAACGCGAGGATCATCAGCACCTCGCGGCGGGTCGGACGGATCCACCGCTTGCCGACGCAGAGCACGCCGAGCGCCGCGGACCCGACGAGCATGCGTCCGAGGGCGAGCCCGCCCGCCGAGAAGTCGGCGCCCGAGCCGCGGATCACGATGAACGCGCTCGCCCAGGAGAGCAGGGTGGTAACGATCGCGGCGATCACCAGAGGCTCGAGCCTGCTGCCCCCTGACGACAGGGCGGGAGGGGTGCGGAGAGGGTTCGGAGTGGTGACCACCACTCGACGCTAGTTCGAACCTCCGACGCCTCACCGGTGCCTTTCGGACACGGCACCTCCCGGAGGCGCCAGATCCGGCGAAGACCGGGCCCACAAGCCCACCACTCGGACTCTCCCGCCGCCGTCCGGATCGGCGGTATCCCCGTGTGATCAGGGCCGCCATGTCGGGCCGCTATGTCAGGATTGCCCCGTGGCCATTGACTTCACCCGGTCCGAGCGAGGAACGCTCGGACTCGAATGGGAGCTCGCTCTCGTCGATCACTCGAGCGGTGATCTCGCCCCCGTGGCTCCCGAGATCCTCGAGCAGCTCGATCTCACCGACGACAGCGGCTTCTCCCGGCTGGCGGGCGAGCTGCTGACGAACACCGTCGAGGTCATCTCCGGGGTGCATTCGACGGTCGGCGCCGCGGTCCGCGACCTGGAGGAGACCATCGCCAAGGTCCGCGAGGTCGCCGAGCCCATGGGCGTGGATCTCATGTGCGCCGGCACCCATCCGTTCGCGCAGTGGACGCAGCAGCGGGTCACCGACAAGGAGCGCTACGCCACGCTCATCGATCGCACGCAGTGGTGGGGTCGGCAGATGCTCATCTGGGGCGTGCACATGCACGTCGGCGTCGAGGACCGGAGCAAGGTCCTCCCCATCCTCAACGGCCTGCTCACCTACTACCCGCATCTGCAGGCCCTGTCCGCGTCGAGTCCGTTCTGGACCGGCGAGGCGACGGGCTACGCCTCGAGCCGGGCCATGCTATTCCAGCAGCTGCCGACCGCCGGTCTCCCGCCGCAGTTCGCGGACTGGACCGAATACGAGGCGATGGTCGACGATCTGCTGCACATCGGCGTCATCGACCACTACGACGAGATCCGCTGGGACATCCGGCCATCGCCCAAGTGGGGCACCGTAGAGGTGCGCGCCTGCGACGGGATGTCCTCCACGCTCGAGGTCGGCGCTCTCGCGGCGCTGGTGCAGTGCCTCGTCGAGGAGCTGTCGGACCAGCTCGACCGCGGCGAGGAGGTGCCCACCATGCAGCCCTGGTACGTGCGGGAGAACAAGTGGCGCGCCGCCCGCTACGGCATGGAGACGATCCTGATCCAGAACGCGGCCGGAGACGAGCGGCTGGTCCGTGATGACACTCGCGAGCTGATCGCCCGCCTCGATCCCATCGCCGACCGGCTCGGCTGCGCCGACGAGCTGCACGACCTCGAGGTGATCCTCGATCGCGGCGCGAGCTATGAGCGGCAGCTCGCGGTCTCGGCTCAGAACGCAGGCAGCACGAAGGCCGTCGTCGCCGCCCTGGTCGCTGAGCTCCGCGACGGCCTCGCCCGCTGATCCGCACCGCTTCCGCGATGCGCCTCAGAATCGAGCGGGCAGATCGGCGATGAGCTTGTCGGGCTGGATGGGCAGGTCGCGCACCCGGATCCCGGTCGCGTGCGCCACCGCGTTGGCCACGGCGGCTGCTGCTCCCACGATCCCGATCTCCCCGATCCCCTTGCCGCCCATCGGCGACAGGTGGGTGTCTTCCTCGTCGAGCCACTCGACTCGGATGTCCTTCACGTCGGCGCACGCGGGGATGTGGTAGGTCGCGAAGTCGTGGTTCGCGTAGTCGCCGAGGACGGTGTCGAGCTCGCCGACCTCGTGCAGCGCCATGCCGAGCCCCATGGTCATCGCGCCGATGAACTGCGAGCGGGCGAGCCGGGGATTCATGATCCGGCCGGCCGCGAAGACGCCCACCATCCGCGGCACGACGACCTCCCCCGAGTCGAGGTCCACCCGCACCTCGACGAACTGGGCGCCGAAGGCGTGCCGCGACAGCTCCTCCTGCGCGGCGATCTCGGCGTCGGTCGTCGCCGTCACGGTGATGCCGTCGGGCGGGATGGTCATCCCCGTCTGGAGGCTGATCCGCAGCTCGCGGCAGGCCTTCGTCACCGCCCAGCCCCATGAGGCGGTGCCGGAGGATCCGCCGGCGACCGAGGCCTTCGGCAGATTCGAATCGGCGATCCGGATGTCGATCGCCTCCGGCTCGACATCCAGGGCGTCCGCGGCGATCTGGCGCATGACCGTGCGGGATCCTGTGCCGATGTCGGTCGCGTTGATGCCGAGTCGGTAGCGGCCGTCCGGCATCGCGGTGACCACCGCGCCGCTCGGCTGCGCCATGGCCGGATAGGTCGATGCGGCCATGCCCGTCCCGATCGCCCACCGTCCGTCGATGTGCGCGGCGGGCCGCGGATCGCGCTCCGCCCAGCCGAAGAGCTCGGCTCCGCGCTCCATGCAGCCGATGAGGTCGCGGCTGCTGTACGGCACGTCGAGCTCCGGGTCGCGCTCGGGCTCGTTCCGACGACGCAGCTCGATCGGGTCGATGCCGGCGGCCGCCGCGAGCTCGTCCATCGCCGACTCGAGCGCGTACATCCCCGGACACTCCCCGGGTGCGCGCATCCATCGCGGCGTCGGGACGTCGAGGGCGACGAGTCGGTGCGTGGTGCGCCGGTTGGGCGCCGCGTACATATGCCGCGTCGCTTCGGCGGTCTGCTCGGCGAACTCGAACAGCGTCGAGGTCTGCGAGAAGGCCTCGTGCGAGATCGCCGTCAGCCGCCCATCCGCATCCGCGCCGAGCCGCATCCGCGACACCGTCGGCGTCCGATACCCGGCCAGCGAGGACATCATCTGACGGGTGTAGGCGAGCTTGACCCGCCGTCCGGTGATCTTGGCGGCGATCGCCGCCAGGGGCACGTTCGGCCGCGGCGATCCCTTCGATCCGAAGCCTCCACCCACGTGCTCCGCGCGGACATGGACCGCCTCGCCGGGGATGCCGAAGAGTGCGCCGATCTGCTCGGCGGTGACGCTACTCCCCTGCGTCGAATCGACCAGCTCGAGCCGGCCGCCCTGCCATTCGGCCGTGGTCGCGTGCGGCTCCATCGGGTTGTTGAACAGCGCGGGCGTGCTGTAGCTGTGGTCGATGGAGGTCACGGCATCGGCGAGCGCGACGTCGACCTCGCCGATCACGCTGTCGGTCTCGAAGGCGGGGTTCACCTTGTCCGGGGCGTAGAGCCGAAGATGGTCCGGGCTCATCAGGACATCGGATTCACCCGCGGAGTAGCTGACCTCGAGGACGTTCGCCGCTTCGCGCGCGGTCTCGAGGGTTTCGGCGATCACCACCGCCACGGGTTGGCCGCGGTAGGAGATGATCGCGTGCTGGAGCACATTGAGCTCCCCGTCGCCGGTGTCCTCGAGATGCGGGGCGTTCCGCCAGGTGACCACCTCGACGACCCCGGGGAGAGCGAGGACGGCGTCGACACCGATGTCGAGGATGCGTCCCGTCACGATCGACGACTGCACGACCCAGCCGTAGAGCGTCTCCTGCTCCGCCGTCGTCTCATAGGCGTAGTCCGCCGCACCGGTGACCTTCTCGATGCCCTCGATCCGGGCGAGGGAGGCGCCGATCGCGCTCACGGGTGCGCCAGCTCGTCGAGGACCCCGACGACGAGCCGGGTGACCAATGGGATCTTGAAGGCGTTCTGCTCGGTAGGCCTCGCGATGTCGAGCTCGGCTCGGATCGCCGCCTCGAATCTGTCCGGCGTGGCAGGAGAGCCGCGGAGGAGCTCTTCGGCCACGGTCGCCCGCCACGGCTTGTGGGACACGGCGCCCACAGCGATGCGGAGATCGCGGATGATGCCGTCCTCGACGTCGAGCGCCGCGGCGACGGACGCGAGCGCGAAGGCGTAGGAGCGGCGATCGCGGGCCTTGCGGTAGGTGGAACGCCCGCCGAACGACAGCGGCGGGACCTCGACGGAGGTGATCAGCGCGCCGGGTGGGAGGTTCGTGTCACGACTCGGGTCGTCGCCCGGGAGGCGGTGGAAGCCGCTCATCGGCAGCGAGTCCGGTCCGGCGGCCGTCTCGAAGTGCACGATCGCATCCAGCGCGGTGAGGGCGACGGCCATGTCTCCCGGGTGGGTGGCGATGCAGTGCTCCGAGGCGCCGAGGATCGCGAGCTCGCGCGAGACGCCGACGATGGCGGGACAGCCGGATCCGGGCTCGCGCTTGTTGCAGGGCTTGCTGGAATCCATGAAGTAGACGCAGCGGGTGCGCTGCAGGAGGTTGCCGCCGACGCTCGCCATGTTCCTCAGCTGACCGGAGGCGGCCGACAGCAGGGCCCGGGACAGCACGGGGTACCGCTCTCGGATGACCGGATCGGCGGCGAGGTCGCTGTTGCGGACGGCGGCTCCGATGCGCACGGCGCCGTCCGCCTCCACGACGATCCCGCCGAGGTCCAGCCGGTTGACGTCGACGAGACGCGAGGGGGTCTCGACGCGCAGTCGCATCAGGTCGACCAGGTTGGTGCCCCCGGCGAGGTACTTCGCATCCGGGTCCCGCTCGAGCGTCGCCACCGCACCCGCGACGTCGTCCGCACGCTCGTACTCGAATGGCTTCATCCCGCCACCTCCTCCACGGAGGGGATCGGATGGAACTCCTCGCGCCGCGGCAGGTCGGTGCCGTCGTCGCTGCCCTCGCCGGCGGCGTCGAGCACCGCAGGGACGATGTTCGCGTAGGCCCCGCATCGGCAGAGGTTGCCGCTCATCCGCTCTCGCACCTCCTCGTCATCGAGGACCACCGCTGCAGCGCTGAGGTCCTCCGTCACATGACTCGGCCAGCCGTCCTTCGCCTCGCGGATCGCGCCGACCGCGGAGCAGATCTGCCCGGGGGTGCAGTAGCCGCACTGGAAGGCGTCGCGCTCGAGGAAGGCGCGCTGAACGGGATGCAGCTCTCCGCCGTCCGAGAGACCCTCGATGGTGTGGATTTCGGCGCCGTCGAGTGTCACGGCGAGAGTGAGACAGGCATTCACGCGGCGCGAGTCGACGAGCACCGTGCAGGCGCCGCACTGCCCGTGATCGCAGCCCTTCTTCGCTCCCGTCAGCCCGAGCTGCTCGCGGAGCAGGTCGAGGAGAGAGGTCCTGTTGTCGACCTCGACCGCTGTGCGCTCGCCGTTGAGGGTGATCGCGATGGCCGACCGAGGTACCTCGATGCGCGTCGCTGCCATCGCTTCACGATAGGGATGCCGAGCGCCGCCGTCACGGGCTTGCGACCGACCCGTGACGCGGCTATGCCGCAGCCCGCCTCAGCCGTTGTGGGCGTCGCGCCAGGCGATCCAGCGGCGGACGGTGTCGATGTCGTAGGTCGGGCCCGTGACGCCGATCGTGAACAGGCGCACGCCGACCTCGAGCAGCTCGTCGGCGGTCTTCTCGTCCCGTCCGCGCAGCTCGTTCGAGAGCTCGATCTCGCTGACATCGCGGCCGACCTCGGCGGCGTGCTGCTCGAGGATGCCGAGCTTGCGGGTCATCGTCTCGACATCGCCGAAGCTGTGCCAGATGTCGGCGTGCTCGGCGACCAGGCGCAGCGTCTTCTTCTCTCCTCCGCCGCCGATCAGGATCGGGATGTCGCGGGTGGGTGCCGGGTTCAGCTTCGTCCAGCGATCGCGGATGGTCGGCAGATCTGCGGCGAGCGCGTCGAGACGCGATCCGACCGTGCCGAACTCGTAGCCGTACTCGTCGTAGTCCCGCTCGAACCAGCCGGAGCCGGTGCCGAAGATGAACCGGCCGTCGCTGATGTGATCGATGGTGCGGGCCATGTCGGCCTGGAGGTTGGGGTTGCGGTAGGTGTTGCAGTTGACGAGGGGGCCGATCTCGATCCGGTTGGTCTGCTCGGCCCACGCGGCGAGGATCGTCCACGACTCGAAGTGCAGCCCGTCCGGCTCACCGGACAGCGGGTAGAAGTGGTCCCAGTTGAAGATGATGTCCGCTCCGAGATCCTCGGAGATGGCCGCCGCCTCGCGGATCGCGGCGTATGGCGCGTGCTGGGGCGCGATCTGCACGCCGAGTCGGATGGGACGCTGGTCGGCCTTGAAGGCATCGATGCTCACTCGACAAGCCTACGGCTGGCACACACCGCTCTGACCTCGGGCGTTGAGCAGACACTCGAAGTGGAGGCGTAGGCAGGGAACACGGAAACGTCCGAACTCGATCCCCTAGGAGCGACATGGCCATCGCCACAACCTCAGCCCGAGACACCAACCTGGAGGCGCAGCAGCGGCTCGGCGAACTCCTCACCGCACGGGACATCGACTCCCTCGACGAGATCTTCGCGACCGATGTCGTCGATCACGACCCGGCGCCCGGTCAGCCGGACGGCGTCGCGGGGATCAAGGAGTTCTGGACCACGTTCCTCAGCGCCTTCCCCGACGCGACCATGACGCCGCAGGTCGTCTCGGCGGACGACGAGCATGTCACCGTCGTGCTCGACGTCGAGGGCACGCACACGGGTGAGTTCCAGGGGATCGCGCCGAGCGGAAAGCGCATCAAGGTGCGCGGCATCCAGGTGGGACGCTTCGCCGACGGAAAGCTGGTCGAGCGCTGGGGCGCCACGGACGAGGCGGGCATCCTCACGCAGATCGGCGCCGCCTGATCCCCTGCCGCTCTGCCGGTCGAGCGGGTCGAAGGAGGGGCTCCGTCCGCGCTGCAGAGGCGGATGGAGCCCCTTTCGGCGCTCGCTGCGCCGCCGCTCCCCGGCCCGAACCGGATGAGCGGAGCCTGATCAGGGCTGCGGGGTGAGCAGGCCGATGACGGCGCCGAGCTCGTCCCAGATCTGCACGGTGCCGTTGCTGAGAACCGCGGCGTGGGTGCCCGAGAGCCATGAGTAGCGCTGCACCGCATCGCAGACCCGGTCGCCCATCGCTGCGGTGTCCGGTGCGACGACGGAGGTGAGCTGCTGGCCGTCGATGGACCAGGTGCCCGACTGCACGAGGCATCCGTCGGTGGCGCTGACGGTGCCGTCGGCGCGGAATTCCACGGATGAGCCCTCGGCGACGGAGATGGCGTCCAGGTCGACGTCCGCCGGGGTCCACCGGCCGACGAGCTCCTCGGCCGTGGGCGAGACGGGCAGCGCGCTGCCGTCGCCGATGCCTGGCTCGATGGGCATCGCGCCCTCGGTGCTGGGCGTGAGCCGCCCGATGGAGGCGCCGTCGGCGTCGGCGAGCACGAGCTCGCCGTCCTCGAATCCGATCGAGCGGGCGGTGGAGAGCCAGGTGTGGGTGTCGACGTAGCCGTCGCAGAACATCTCGGTGTGCGGGCCGGTCTCCGCGGTGAAGGTCGTGCCCTCCAGCGTCCAGGTGCCCTCTCCCCCGTTGCAGCCATCGGACAGGGTCACCGTGCCGTCGTCGTCGAACTGCACGAAGGCATCGGGCGATGCGCCCTCGTCCGTCGGCACCCAGCGTCCGAGCAGCTGGGCGCGGGCCGGACCGACCGAGTCGGACTGGCCGTCCGATCCGGAGGAGCCGGCGGTGGCGGCACAGGCGCTGAGCAGAGCCGCCGCGGCGACGGCGATCGCGGCGGTGAGCAGGCGTCGGGCGATCGGCGTGGCAGTCATGTCGGTCCGTCCTCGGTTCGGCGTGAGGCGCAGAGGCGTCTCTGCAGGGGAGTGTCCGCCGACACGGGAAGCGTCTCAGATCGGCGTCGGAGGCAGTGGGATCCCGATCCGAGCGCGCCGGTGTGAGACGATCCCGAGCGAGGCGGACAGTCCATGATGTGAGCACCGTCCTCGAAGGGAACCCGACCTGGGACCGCGCGTCCTGGCGGCGGGTCCCGGCGAGCAGAGGAGCGCGGATGGAGGGCGGTGCCGAGCGCGCGGCCGCCCGCGCCGACCAGTCCGGCGTCGATCCGGCGCACGAGCCGGACATCGACTCGGGTCTCCACGGCGACGTCGAGCCGTCGGACGGCGATCTGCTCGAGCTCTTGGCGCTCGCCGGGGATCGGAAGGCGTTCGATGCGCTCGTCCGGCGGCACAGCCGGGCCGTCTATCTCGCGGCGCTGTCGGTCACCGGTGTCGCGGCGGACGCGGAGGAGCTCGCCCAAGACGCCTTCCTGGTGCTCTGGCGCAGGAGGACGGATGACGTGCGCCTTGTCGCCGACTCGGTCGCGCCGTGGCTCATCGTGACGGCTCGCAACCTGGCCCTCAATCGGATCCGCGGCGAGAAGCGCCTGCGACTGCGTGAGGAGCGGGCGCGCGAGCTGACCGAGCTCGCCGATCCTCAGGCGGAGCTGCTCGCCGCCACGGCACGCGATGCGGTCGATGCGGCGCTCGCCGGCCTCGATCCGCTCGACGCGCAGATCGCCCGACTCTGTCTGGCGGACGGTCTCAGCTACGCAGAGGCGGCCGAGAAGCTGGGCGTCGCGCACGGCGTGGTCCGCAACCGGCTCTCGCGCACCCGCCGCCGACTGCGAGATCTGCTCGGCAACGGGAGCGACTCATGACCTCTGGACGCCCGGACATCGAGCCCTCCGCCGCGGCGCTCGACCGGATCGCGGCTGCGGTGTCGCTGCGGATCGATCGATCCCGGCGACGCTCACGGCTGGCGTTCGGGCTGGCGGCGAGCATTGCGGCGATCCTCGTAGTGGCCGGGATCAGCGTCGCGATCCAGCCGACAGCCGGTCAGGTCGGCTGCTACGCCGCGTCTGATCCTGCGTCGCTCACCTCGAACGGCGACCTGGAGTCGGGTGAAGGAACGGCGGCGGAGCGCGCGTTGATCCAGTGCACGACGGTGGCTGCGGCCGCGGACAGCCGCCAGGAGAGCACGGCCGGCGGGTCGAGCGACAGCGCCGCCCCCGGTGCCGACGGAAGCGGAGACGCGAGCAGCTCGACGATGGCGGATTCGAGCGCGCTGCCCGAGTACCTGGTCTGCCGCACCGGCGACGACTACGGCGTGCTCACCCTCGATCCGACGGCGCGGATCGATCCGCTCGCCGCCTGTGCGGCGATCGGCATGCAGCCCGCCGAGTAGCTCCGGCGCGAACGCGGAGCGGGCCGGCTGGGCAGCGCCGCCCCGCGGATCGTCGGGTCCCCGCTAGCTACCGAGCATCTTCTGGAGGGCGGCGAGCTCCTCCTCGCTCGGACCACCCTTCTTGGCCCCGCCGCCGAGGCCGAATCCTGTCCCCCCGGCGTTCGTCGGCTTATTGGCGGCGCCGGCGGCGAGCGCCGCGTTCTCCGCCGCCCGCTTGGCCGGATTGCCGGAACGCGAGCCCTGCTTCTTGACCAGCGGCTTCTTCTTGCCGCCGTAGCCGGCGCCGGGGATGGGGCCCATGCCGGGCACCTGCGGAACGCCGCCCTTGGCGACGGTCTTCATCATCTTGGCGGCCTGATCGAAGCGCTGCACCAGCTGATTCACGTCGGTCACGGTCATGCCCGAGCCGCGCGCGATCCGCAGTCGACGCGATCCGTTGAGCAGCTTGGGGTTCACCCGCTCCGCCTTGGTCATCGACTGGATGATCGCCTCGGTGCGCACGATCTCGCGCTCGTCGAAGTTGTCGAGCTGCTCGCGCATGCCCTTCGCGCCGGGCAGCATGCCGATCATCTTCTTGATCGAGCCCATGTTGCGCAGCTGCTGCATCTGCTTGAGGAAGTCGTCGAGCGTGAAGCTGTCGGTGGCGAACTTCTCGGCCATCTCACGGGCCTGGTCCTCGTCGAAGGCCGACTGGGCCTGCTCGATGAGGGTGAGGATGTCGCCGAGGTCGAGGATCCGGCTCGCCATCCGGTCGGGGTAGAAGGGCTCGAAGTCGTCCAGGCCCTCGCCTGTGGACGAGAAGATGATCGGCCGTCCGGTCACCGAGGCGACCGACAGCGCCGCACCGCCGCGGGCGTCGCCGTCGAGCTTGGAGAGCACGACGCCCGTGAAGTCGACGCCGTCCTGGAACGCCTTCGCGGTGGCGACGGCATCCTGGCCGATCATCGAGTCGATGACGAACAGGACCTCGTCCGGATCGATGGCCTTCCGGATGTCGGCGGCCTGCTTCATCATGTCCGCGTCGACACCGAGGCGGCCCGCAGTGTCGACGATGACGACGTCGAACTGCTTGTCCTGAGCGAACTTGATGGAGTCCTTGGCGACGCGCACCGGGTTGCCGACGCCGTTGCCGGGCTCGGGCGCGTAGACCTGGGCGCCCGCCTGCTCGCCGACGACCTGCAGCTGGGTGACGGCGTTCGGGCGCTGGAGGTCACAGGCCACGAGCAGCGGGGTGTGCCCGTCCTTGGCGAGCCACTTGGCGAGCTTGCCCGCGAGGGTTGTCTTTCCGGCTCCCTGCAGGCCGGCGAGCATGATGATGGTCGGCGGGCGCTTCGCGAATTCGAGCCGGCGCTGCTGGCCGCCGAGTATCGCGACGAGCTCCTCGTTGACGATCTGGACGACCTGCTGGGCCGGGTTGAGCGCCTGACTGAGGCTCGCCTCCATCGCCCGCTCGCGCACCGTGCCGGTGAACTGCTTGACGACCTCGAGGTTGACGTCGGCCTCGAGCAGGGCGCGCCTGATCTCGCGCACCGTGCTGTCGACGTCGGCGGCGGACAGCCTGCCCTTGCCGCGGAGGTTCGCGAGTGCCTGGGTGAGCCGGTCGGAGAGCGTGCCGAAGGTAGCCATATCGGCGTCAAGTTTAGATCGCCGCTCGGACGTCGGATCCGAGAATCGGCGGACCCGGCGGGATGCGCCGATGTGGATGCCTGCGAAACCGGCAGATGTGCCCGAACGAGTCGGCCTACAGAGCCGTCCACATTGAGCCGGAACGCAGCAAACCGGGGTTGATGTACTCGGTACAGAAAATAGATCTACTCTGGTCGCGTGGCTGACATCGTGCACGCCGGGCTCGCTCCCGAATACCTCGACTACCGCGCGGGCTGGGATCTCCAGCGCCGCATCCATCGCGAGGTGGTCACCGGGGAGCGCCCCGACACCGTGATCTTCTGCGAGCACCAGAGCGTCTACACGGCGGGCAAGCGAACGCTGCCCGTCGAGCGGCCCGTCGACTCGAGCATCCCGGTCATCGACGTCGATCGCGGCGGCAAGATCACCTGGCACGGGCCGGGTCAGCTCGTCGGCTATCCGATCGTCCGGCTGCGCGAGCCGATCGACGTGGTGGCGTTCGTCCGCCGGCTCGAAGCCGTCATGCTCGACGTGCTCGCCGAGCTCGGTGTCGAGGCGCAGCGCGTGCAGGGCAGATCCGGGGTCTGGGTCCGCCGTGACAGTCCGTTCGGCGGCGAGGTGTTCGACAAGGTCGGAGCCATCGGGCTGCGCGTCCAGGAGGGAGTCACCATGCACGGCTTCGCCCTCAACTGCTCCAACGAGCTCACCCCGTACGCGGCGATCATCCCCTGCGGCATCTCCGACGCGGGCGTCACCACCATCAGCGCCATTCTCGGCCGCTCCGTCACGCCGACCGACATCGTCGGCATCGTGACCCGACACCTGGAGGCCGCAGTGCTGCACAGCGACGCCGGAACATCGGCCATTGTCCGAGAGGTGGCCGCATGAGCCCGGCCGTCAACATCGGCATGCCGCTCGAGATCGGCAAGGACGGCCGCAAGATGCTGCGGATCGAGTCCCGCAACGCCGAGACGCCGATCGAGCGCAAGCCCGAATGGATCAAGACCCGCGCCAAGTTCGGGCCCGAGTACAAGCAGCTCCAGGGCCTCGTCAAGGAGGAGGGCCTGCACACCGTCTGCCAGGAGGCCGGCTGCCCCAACATCTACGAGTGCTGGGAGGACCGGGAGGCCACCTTCCTCATCGGCGGGGCGCAGTGCACGAGGCGCTGCGACTTCTGCCAGATCGACACGGGCAAGCCCGCTCAGTACGACACCGACGAGCCGCGTCGGGTCGCCGAGTCGGTGCAGCGGATGGCCCTGCGCTACGCGACCGTCACCGGCGTGGCCCGCGACGACCTGCCCGACGAGGGCGCGTGGCTGCACGCCGAGACGGTCCGCCAGATCCACGCGATGAACCCGGGAACCGGCGTCGAGATCCTCGCCACCGACTTCTCCGGCAACCCCGACCTGCTCGGCGAGGTCTTCTCCAGCCGGCCCGAGGTATTCGCGCACAACGTCGAGACGGTTCCGCGGCTGTTCAAGCGGATCCGCCCCGCCTTCACCTACGAGACCTCGCTCGGGGTGCTCAGCCAGGCGCGCGCCGCCGGGCTGATCACCAAGTCGAATCTGATTCTGGGCATGGGCGAGACCCGCGCCGAGATCAGTGAGGCGCTCCAGCACCTGCACGACGCCGGGACCGACATCGTCACCGTGACTCAGTACCTGCGTCCGACTCCGCGCCACCTGCCCGTCGATCGCTGGGTCACCCCGGCCGAGTTCGTCGAGATCAAGGAGGAGGCCGACGAGATCGGCTTCCTCGGTGTCCTCGCCGGACCGCTGGTGCGCTCCTCGTATCGCGCGGGCCGGCTGTGGGCGCAGTCCATGGCTCGCAAGGGCCTCGAGCTGCCCGACGGCCTGCAGCACCTCGCAGACGAATCGCTCGGCTTCGCCCAGGCCGTCGGCTAGGCATCTCCGACCGAATCAAGGATTTCTTCGTTCACAGGGGCCGGAATCCGCATGACTTCGTCGGCGGCCAGCAGAATCTCCTTGATTCGGTGAGGACCGGGTGATGTGAGCGCGGCACCTACTCTGAGCAGGTGCTCCTCTTCCCCCTCGGATCGTCCGGCCTCTCCACCACCGAGTTCGTGTTCGGAGCCGCTGCAGGCGCGATCACGGGCGGCGACAGGCTCGGCGACCAGGTCAAGCGCGTCGATGAGGCGTGGGATGTGGGCATCCGCTCGATCGAGGCCGAGAACCTCACCGTGTCCCGCCGGAGCGAGGCCGCAGTCGGTGCGTGGCTCGGCGACAGCCAGCCCGACGACGCGCTCATCGCGACGACGGTCGGCGGGATCGCCGAAGTGGGCCAGCGGATCATCGACCTCTCCGCCGCGCACATCGATCGGCAGCTGACGACCAGCCTGCGGACACTCGGACGGATCGACCTGTACCTGGTGGAGGGCGCCGACGAGCGCACTCCCATCGAGGAGACCCTCGTGATGCTGGCCTCCGCTATCGACGCCGGTCAGATCCGCTCCTACGGCTGGAGCGAGCTCGACGTCTGGCAGCTCGAGGCGATCCTGAGCGCGGCCGACAAGGCGGGACTCCCCCGGCCGATCGCGGTGCAGAACCCGTTCAGCCTGCTCGATCGCGGCGACGAGCGGGACCTCATGCCGCTCGCGATCGGCGAGGGCATCGGCTACATCGCCTCCGCTCCACTCGAACGCGGCGTGCTGTCGGAGCGGTGGATCGAAGCGCAGAACACCCTGCGTGCAGAGCGGGCCGCCGAGGGCATCGAGGAGGATGACGACCCCCTGCTCGCCCAGGTCCAGAGCCTCGCCCGCCACGCACGCGACTTCGACGTGAGCGCCTCGGGTCTCGCCCTCGCCTGGCTGCGCCAGCATCCCTCGGTCACCGCAACCGTCGTGGCACCGCGGGCGAGCGCCCAGTGGGACATCGTGCACGAGGCCCTCGAGCGCGATCTCGACGATTCGGATGCCGAGCAGGTCGCCGCCCTCTTCCGCTAGGCCCTTTGCACGGATCCGGAGTTCGCCGTCCGGCCGGGGCTGATCGGCGGCAGAACTGGGCAACTCGTCAGTCCGCGGGGTCGGCACACCGGATCCGTGCAAAGCCTCGGGGATGGATAGCGTGAACCCATGCCCGTGATCCTCCCCTTCGGACCCGACCGTCCCGCCGTCGATCCGTCCGCCTTCGTGGCGGAGAACGCGACCCTGATCGGCGACGTCGTCCTGCACGAGCGATCGAGCGTGTTCTTCGGCGCCGTGCTGCGGGGCGACCGCGCCACGATCGCCCTCGGGGCGGAGAGCAATCTGCAGGACAACGTGGTCGTGCACTGCGATCCGGGGACGCCGACCACGATCGGCACCGGGGTGAGCGTCGGGCACGGCGCAGTCCTGCACGGCTGCACCATCGAGGACGGCTGCCTGATCGGGATGAGCGCGACAGTGCTCAACCGCGCCGTGATCGGGGCGCAGTCGCTGGTCGCCGCTGGCGCCGTCGTGCTCGAGGACACCGTGGTCCCGCCCCGCTCGCTGGTCGCCGGAGTGCCGGCGAAGGTCCGCCGTTCGCTGACCGACGAGGAGGTGGCCGGTCTGCAGCGCAACGCCGCCACCTATGTCGAGCTCAGTCGCAGCTACCTCGGAGCCGGCGCATGAGGCACGGGATCGTCATCCTCCCCCAGGCGCCCTGGGCCGAACAGGCCCGGCTGTGGCGGGATGCGGAGTCGCTGGGATTCGACTCGGCCTTCACCTACGACCACCTCTCCTGGCGCAGCCTCGCCGGTCAGCCGTGGGGCGCGACCATCCCGACGCTGACGGCGGCCGCCTCGGTGACCTCCACGATCCGGCTCGGCACCTTCGTGGCATCGCCCAACTTCCGGCACCCGGTGCCGTTCGCCAAGGAGCTCGCCACCCTCGACGACATCGCCGGCGGACGAGTCACCCTGGGGGTGGGATCGGGCGGCACCGGGTTCGACGCCTTCGTGCTCGGCCAGTCCGAGCTCACGCCCCGACAGCGCCATGAGCGGTTCGTGGAGTTCGTGCACGACCTCGATCTGCTGCTGCGCTTCGAGCAGGAGGACCGGGGGATCTCGTTCACCGGCGACTGGTTCAACGCGGTCGATGCGCGAATGGTGGGCCGCCCGGCGCAGACTCCGCGCATCCCGATCCTCATCGCGGCCGATGGGCCCAAGGGAATGGCCCTCGCCGCCGAATCCGGCGACGCCTGGGTCACCCTCGGCGAGTGGGGCGCGACGGGCGACGACTGGTGGACGGGCGTCGCCGAGAAGCTCACGCGCTTCGAGGATGCCGGAGCGGCGAGCGGCCGACACGTCGAGCGCTACCTCAACTTCGATTCCGAGGACCAGTTCGCCCTCGAGAGCGTGGACGCCTACGAGGATGCCGCAGGTCGCGCCGAGGAGCTGGGCTTCGACGAGTTCGTCACCCACTGGCCTCGGGCGGATGGGATCTACGCGGGCAGCGAGTCCACCCTGGTCGAGGTCGCGTCGCGGTTCCCCGAGAACTCGCTCTAGCCGGCCGGCTCCTCGTCGATCCGCTCCAAGCTCGGAGCGAACGCGCTAGCCGACGAGGTTCTGCGCGAAGACGTGCGGGGTGAAGCCCGTCAGGTCGCCGATGCCCTCGCCCTGGCCGACGAGCTTGATCGGGATCCCGGTCTTCTCCTGCACGGCGAGAACGAATCCGCCCTTCGCCGATCCGTCGAGCTTGGTGAGCACGAGTCCGGTCACGCCCGCCATCTCGAGGAACGCCTCGGCCTGAGCGAGGCCGTTCTGTCCCGTCGTCGCGTCGAGCACCAGGAGGGTCTCGGCGATGGGCGACTGCTTCTCGATCACCCGTCGGATCTTGCCGAGCTCGTCCATCAGCCCCTGCTTGGTCTGCAGACGACCGGCCGTGTCGATGATGACCATCTCGATGCCCTCGCGCTTGGCCTTCTCGACCGTCTGGAACGCGACGGATGCCGGATCCTGGCCGTGATGCTGCGGACGCACGATCTCGGCGCCCGCACGCTCGGCCCACGTGGCCAGCTGCTCGACCGCCGCGGCGCGGAACGTGTCCGCTGCGCCGACGACCACCGTGCGGTCGAAGTTGCGCAGGAACTTCGCGAACTTGCCGATCGTCGTGGTCTTGCCGACGCCGTTGACGCCGACGACGAGGATGACGGCGGGGCGATCGGTCAGCTTGAGCGTCGAGTCGAGTCGGGAGAGGCGCTCCTCGATGAGCTCGCGGAGCATCCGCTGGAGATCCTTGGGATCCGTCGTACGGTACCTGTCGACCTTCGCCCGCAGATCCGCCACGATCTCATCGGTCACCGTCGGGCCGAAGTCGGCGCCGATCAGCGCGTCCTCGAGGTCCTCCCACGACTGATCGTCGATGGTGCGCTTGGTGAACATGCCGCGCAGCGCTCCGGAAAGGGACCACGGGGTGCGTTCTGCCACGGGTCAAGGCTAGTCGTCGCATCGCCCGCCCTGGCGCGATGTCGGTGGCGCATGTCGGTGGGGCGGAGCAGAGTGGGCCCATGACGAACTGGATGGGCGTGGTCTCGCGCGACCACGTGCAGAAGGGCGTCCGGCTAGGCATCGCTCAGGTGAATCACGGCAAGCGGACTCCGCTCGAGCGGATCAGGCCCGGCGACGGAATGGTCTACTACTCGCCGCGCACGACCTACCCCGACGGCCCGCCGCTCAGGGCCTTCACCGCCATCGGCCGCATCGCCCCCGGCGACGTCTGGCAGGCGACGGACGGCGACTTCCACCCGTGGCGCCGCGCCGTCGACTGGTGGACCGATGCCATCGACGCCCCTGTCGCTCCGCTCACCGGGGACCTCGAGCTGACGTCCGGGCCGAACTGGGGCTACGCGCTGCGACGCGGACTGCTGACTCTGTCCGACGCCGACTTCGCGACCATCGCCGCGGCGATGGGTGTGCCGGAGCGGGTTTCCGCATATCCCGGTGGCTGAGTAGGCCCACGCCGAAGGCAGGGCCGTATCGACGCCCGTTCATCGACGGCGGCTGGGCTTCGACGCGGGCGCTGCGCGCCCGGCTCAGCCACCGGGAGGGTGGTTATTCCGCCGGCTCATCGCGGCCGATGCGCTGACCGACGACCGCAGAGATGCCGTCCTGACGCATCGAGACGCCGTAGAGAGCGTCGGCGATCTCCATGGTGCGCTTCTGGTGGGTGATGACTATCAGCTGCGAGTTCTGACGGAGGTCCTCGAAGATCGTCAGCAGGCGGCCGAGGTTGGCGTCATCGAGGGCCGCTTCCACCTCGTCCATGATGTAGAACGGGCTCGGCCGGGCCTTGAAGATGGCGATCAGCAGGGCGACCGCCGCCAGCGAGCGCTCACCGCCCGAGAGCAGGGACAGGCGCTCGATCTTCTTGCCGACGGGACGCACGGTGACCTCGATGCCGGTGAGCAGCGGCTCATCGTGCGAGGTCAGTTCGATGCTGCCGGAACCGCCGGGGAACAGGATGGGGAATACCTGGTCGAAGGCTGCTTTCGTGTCCTCGAATGCGTCGAGGAAGATCGTCTGCATCTTCACGTCGAGCTCGTCGATGATGGTGAGCAGGTCCTTGCGGGTGCTGGTCAGGTCGTTCAGCTGCTCGATCAGGAAGGCGTGCCGCTGCTCGAGCGCGGCGAACTCCTCGAGGGCCAGCGGATTGACCCGGCCGAGCTGAGCGAGCGCGCGCTCCCCCTCCGCGAGCCGCTTCTGCTGCTCGGCGCGCACGTAGGGCCGCGTCTCGATGACGCCGCCGCTGTCCGCATCGCCCGACTCGATGCCGGTCGGGATAGGCACCGTGGGTCCGTACTCCGCGACGAGCAGTCGCTCATCGAGCCCGTAGGCGCCGGCACGCTCGAGCAGCGAATGCAGCTGCAGCTTCTTCTCGTGGATGCGGATCTCGGTGCCGTGCACCGTCTCGGTCAGCACCGCGAGGCGGGCGCGCAGGTCGGCCTCTCCGCGACGAAGGGTGACGAGCTCCTGATTGCGCACGGACCTCTGGGCCTCCGCCTCGGCGAGCTCGAGACGTGCTGAGGATACGGACCGATCGACCGAGTCCAGGATGGCGGGCAGCGATTCGGCGACGCTCGTCGCCGTCGCGATCTGCCGACGGCGGATGACCGCGCGCCGGGCCGCTGCCTCGGCGGCGATCCGATCGGCCTCCAGCTGCCGCTCGAGATCGCCGATCCGCGCGCTCTCGGCCCGGACGCGCTCGCGGGCGGTCTCGAGGGCGAGACGTGCGCCGATCTCCCGCTCGCGGGCCGACTCGACCGCGGCGGCGGCGGGCTCCCGGCGGGTGGCGTCGAAGGAGGGTCGCGGGGCCGAACGGGCAGCCTCGTGGGCGGATCTGGCCGAATCGGCGGCGGCCTCGACATCGGTCACCCGCGCGGTGGCGTCGGCCAGAGCCCGCGCGAGCCGCTCGTGCTCTGAGGTGGCGGCATCCACTTGGACCCGTAGCCGGGAGATCGACTCGGTGCGGGCCGAGAGCGTGGCATCGAGCTCGCGCAGCGCCGACAGGGCTGCGGACTCCTGATCGCGCGCCCGAACGAGGTCGGCGCGCTGCTCGGCGTGGGTGAACTTCAGTCGGTCGACGGCGTGCGTGGCCGCTTCGAGGCGCTCGGCGGCGCTGTCCCGCTGGGCGACGAGCTCGATCCGGTTGGCCTCGCCTGATCCGCCGCGCAGCAGCTGCGGGGTGAGCACGTCACCTGTGCGCGTGACCAGGGTGACGGCTGGATACTCACCGCGGAGCGCTGCGAGCGCCGCCTTCGCGCCGTCGAGGTCGTCGACGAGCTGCACGCGATCCAGCAGTGCGAGCACACCGGTCGGCCCGCTGACGACGCTCGTTGCCGATACCAGCGAGACACCATCCACCCGCGGATCGGGTGACGCCCCTGCGGACGCGATCGTCGGCAGAGCCGCCGATCCGATGACGACCTCCACCTGGCCGAGTCCATGCTCGCCGGCGTGACGCAGACCATCGAGCGCCGCATCCATCCCGTCGGCGAGGGCGGCCTCGGTGAGGGTGCCGAGCGCCGCGGCGATGGCGGTCTCCCATCCATCGCGCACCGTGATGCCGTCGGCGACCAGTCCCGATACGCCGCGCACGCCGGCGGACGCGAGCACCGCAGACCCTCCGCTCGCGTCGAGCGCGAGCGTGAGTGCCGACACCCGGGCCTGAAGGGCATCGCGCTCGCGTTCGCGCTGGTGCAGCTCGTCGCGCAGCGCCTCGACCTTCTCCTCGATCGCCTGCACCGCGTCGGCCGCCCGCTCGTGGGCCTCGTCGAGATCGTCGCCGTCCACGTCGAGAGCAGCGTCCGCTTCGACCTCGGTGAAGCGCGCTCGGGCGACATCGCGGCGTTCGGCGGCCGCGTCGAGCGCGTTCTGCGCGCGGAGCACCTCTCCTCGGACTCCCGCGAGACGCGAGGCCGCGGCGTCGGCTCGACCGGCGAGCTGCGAGAGGTCCAGGTCGTAGCGGGAGAGCAGCGCGCCCTGCGTGGCGATGTCCTCGTCGATCAGATCCAGTGCGGCTCGACCGCCTCGGAAGTCTCCTTGAGCATTCTGCAGCGCCGTCTCTGCGGCCTGGACGAGGCCGCCCAGTCGCACGACCTCATCGCGCGCATCGGCGATCGTCTGCGGGGTGACCGACGGCGCGGCCGCCGGTGCATCCTCGGTGGAGCCGAGCAGCGCCAGGCGCTGATTGGCGAGGGTGAAAAGGCTGCGCAGGCGCTCCTGGACGGATTCCAGCGAGAAGGCCACTCGGCGGGCGCGGTCGACGTCGTCGCCGGTCTCCCCCACCTCGAGATCGGCGATGCGGGCGGTGCGCTCCTCGAGCTGCTCCTGGAGGAGGCCACGCTCGCTGTTGCTGTCGTTCTCGACCCGAGCGTGCTCGATCAGCGCCGTGCGGAGCTCGACGACCTCGTCGGCCAGCAGACGGGCACGTGCGTCGCGGACTCTCGCCTGGATGGACTGGGCCTCACGGGCGACCTCGGCCTGGGCGCCGAGCGGCTTGAGCTGGCGCCGGATCTCTCCGGCCAGGTCGGACAGACGCGTGAGGTTGGCCTGCATCGACTCGAGCTTGCGCTGGGTCTTCTCCTTGCGGCGGCGGTGCTTCAAGATCCCGGCGGCCTCCTCGATGAAGCCGCGCCGATCCTCGGGGCTGGCACGCAGCACGGCATCCAGCTGACCCTGTCCGACGATGACGTGCATCTCGCGGCCCAGTCCGGAGTCGGAGAGCAGCTCCTGGACATCCAGCAGCCGGCAGTTCTCGCCGTTGATCGCGTACTCGCTGCCGCCGTTGCGGAACAGCGTGCGCCGGATCGTCACCTCGGTGTACTCGATCGGCAGAGCACCGTCGGAGTTGTCGATGGTGAGGGTCACCTCGGCGCGACCGAGCGGACCCTTGGTCGCCGTCCCGGCGAAGATGACGTCCTCCATCTTGCCGCCGCGGAGCGTCTTGGCTCCCTGCTCGCCCATCACCCAGGCGAGCGCGTCGACGACGTTGCTCTTGCCGGAGCCGTTGGGGCCGACCACGCACGTGACGCCCTGCTCGAACGCGAACGTGGTCGACGTCGCGAAGGACTTGAACCCCTTGAGGGTCAGGCTCTTCAGGTACAACGTGCCTCCGGCGCTTGATGGACGGCTTCACGGTACCGCGCGGCCCGGACACAGCGGTGGAACCCGGGCCTCCGCCTTTTCCCCATCCGCCTCGTGCGCGGGTCGGAGGGAGGGCTAGAGGACGAACGGGATCCCGAGGAGCCCGAACACCGAGAATGCGATCCCGTAGCAGCAGTACGCGCCCAGCACGATGGCCAGGGCGAACTCGCGCTTGGATCCCGCGGCTCCGAGCACCGGCACGGCCACGTAGCCGTTCGGCTTCCACATGTCGTTGAGCACATTCGTGCGCCGCCACCACCTGGGCGGCTTGATGGAGATCGGCCAGAGCAGGGGCGGGACGCCCTGGATCGTGAGAGCGTCGCCGACGATGTGGGTCACATAGCCGATGCCGACAGCGAGCGGGAACCACACCGTCGAGTCGGGCGCGTAGATGAAGACGGCGATGGCGGCGACGAGGCCGAGGGCCCATGCCATCAGCCACTTCGGCACGAGCTCGCGGGACTTCGCAGCGAAGGCGATGAGGATCACGGTGGCGATCGCGGGTCCGAGCCTCCCTTCGCCCAGGAACGGGATCGTCGCCTGCCAGCGACCGAGGAATACTGCTCCGACCGTGACGGCGGCTGCGGCGATCAGCGTGTGCGCCCCGTGACGGTGGCCGCCGCTGATGTCGTTGATCGCAGTGGTGACCGCGGGTCCGATGATGGGCACGGAATGGGCGATCGTGGCTCGCGGGTGATCGGCGTCCGGCAGGATCGCGGCGCCCGCGCAGACCAAGGTGCCGGCGAGGACGCCCTCGGGTGTCAGCGGCAGGATGTCGGTGCCGAGGGCGGGCAGCGCCGCAGTCACCGCGAGCCAGGCGGCGGTGCCGCTCGTGGCATGAGTGAAGCCCATCACGCGGCCATGGTCCCCCTGCGGTGGCGCACCGACGTCAAGGCGCGCCCAGTCCGGTGCGATCCACCAGCCGGCGACCGGACCGATCAGCTCGTGACTCGGCCGTCCGCGGGCGGCAGACTGGGCCGGGTGAGCACCGATGCCCTCTCGATCGAGCCCCTGACCATCCCCGCCTTGATCGATGGGCCCGACGCGGGGCCGTTCCGCGAGATGACCGAACTGCGCAACGACATCGAGGCGTCGATCGTGGGCAGCCGCGATCTGGCCGTGAGCGCCGCCGGGCTGCTGCCGGAATACCAGGATGCCTGGATCGACAAGCAGGTGCACGTCGCCCGCCTCGGCGATCGGATGGTGGGCCGGGTGTTCGTCGAGCTCGCGCAGGAGGAGGGCGCTCGCACCGCGCTCGTCGAGGTGGAGGTGCTGCCGGAGTTCCGTGGGCACGGCGTGGGCTCGGCGCTCCTGGCGCACGGAGAGGCGATCGCGGCCGCCGCCGAACGCCCCGTCATCGAGGCGTACATCCTGCACACCCTCGGTGATCCGGCGGCCGAGCGCGTCCACGCGACCACGGGCTTCGGCGATGTCCCCGCCGACGACCCGGGTGTGCGCTTCCTCACCGCCCGCGGTTGGACGCTCGAGCAGATCTACCGGATGAGTCGGCTCGATCTCGACGATGGAGCGAGGAGGTTGGACGCACTCAGCGCCGAGGCGGTCGCGGCGTCGTCGGTGGGGTACGACCTGGTGACCTGGATCGGCGCGACGCCGGACGAGTACCTCGACGACCTCGCGGTGCTCAATGCGCGGATGTCGACGGACGCGCCGCAGGGCGGCCTGGAGATCGACGAGGAGGTGTGGACGGCCCAGCGGGTCGCCGATCTGGATGCCCGGACCCTGCGGGGCGGCTACCTGTTCCTCTCCACCGCGGCACGGCAGCGCGAGACGGGCCGACTCGTGGCCTTCAGCAACATGTACGTGGACGCGGATCGCACGCGTCCCGCGCAGCAGGGCGACTCACTCGTGCTCCGCGAGCACCGCGGCCACCGGCTCGGCCTCCTGGTCAAGACGGGACTGCACCGCCTGCTCGCCGAGGAGTCGCCGCAGACCCGGGTGGCCTACACCTTCAACGCGGAGGAGAACCGTCCGATGCTCGCCATCAACGAGGCACTGGGCTTCGTCCCGGCCGGCTACCAGGGCGTCTGGAAGCGCCCCTGACCAGCGCCTTCAACACGGCGCCGAATTGCCACCTTTGGCTCTCTGGAAGGGGGTTTGAGAGCCAGAACTGGCATTTCGACGCTGTCTTGAGTCGCCGTCAGCCTGCGCGGGGGAGGGGCTGGCAGTGCGGACAGAAGTGGCTGTTGCGGTTCATGAACGCCTCGCGGACGATCGGCCTGCCGCAGCGGGCGCAGTCCTTGCCCTGCTGCCCGTAGGCGTTGAGGCTGTGCGAGAAGTAGCCGGAGGCGCCGTTGACGTTGACGTACTGGGCGTCGAAGCTGGTGCCGCCCTCCGCGACAGCCCGCGCGAGCACGAGTCGGACCTCGGCGAGCAGGGTCATGGCACGCGGCCTGCTCAACGTCTCGGTCGGGGTGTCGAAGTGCAGCCGCGCCGCCCAGAGGGCCTCGTCCGCGTAGATGTTGCCGATGCCGCTGACCAGCGTCTGGTCGAGCAGGGCGCGCTTGATGCCGGTGCGCTTCCGCCGGAGCGCGGCGAGGAGCGCCCGATCGTCGAAGGCAGGGTCGAGCGGATCGCGAGCGATGTGCGCGACCTGATCGGGGATGAGAGCGACATCCGATCCCTGCCCAGCGGCACGGCCGTCCGTCGTCGGCACGAGTGCGCGCACCGACATGGAGCCGAAGATCCGCTGATCCACGAAGGCCACGACGAGCTCGCCGTGCTCGGGTGAATCGATGCCGATCCGGATCCGCAACAGCCGGTCGGGGTCGGCATCGGGAGCCCGCAGCAGGACCTGTCCGCTCATCCCGAGATGGGCGACGAGTGCAGTGTCCGTGTCGGCGAGCGGCAGCCAGAGGAACTTGCCCCGGCGCACCGCCGCCTCGAACCGGGCGCCGACCAGCTGCTCGACGAAGTCGAAGGCGGGTCCGTCGTGCCGGCGGAGGGAGCGCACGTCGAGCACGTCGACGGAGGAGACCGTTGAACCGGTGATGGCCGGTTCGAGGCCCGCACGGACGGTCTCGACCTCGGGCAGCTCAGGCATCGCCGCGCCCCGGAACGATCAGGACGGCGCGGATCACGCGGTCGGGCTGTGCCGACGGCGGCGCACCAGGGCGCTCCACGCGTCGAGCGCGGCCGACATCTCGGCCTGCTTCTTGCTGGTTCCCGTGCCCGTGGCCGTCACGAGGGTCCCGACGGTGACGGTGGCAACGAAGACGCGGGAATGGTCCGGTCCGCTCGACTCGATCGAATAGACGGGCAGACCCGCGCCGCGCCGGGCGGCGACCTCCTGCAGGCTGGTCTTCGGATCGACGAAGGCCCCTGTGCGGTCGGGATCGTCGAGCAGCGGCTGCACGAGGCGGAGCACGAAGCGGTCGGTCTCTTCGCCGCCGGCCGACAGGAAGGCTGCGCCGATGACCGCCTCGACGGCGTCGGCGAGGATCGATGACTTCTCGCGTCCGCCGGTGCGCTCCTCGCCTCTGCCGAGCAGGAGGTGATCGCCGAGTCCGATGGTTCGAGCGATCTCGGCCAGGGCGACGCTCGAGACCACGCTGGCGCGCAACTTGGCGAGTTGGCCCTCGTCGAGGCCGGGATTCTCGGTGTAGAGCATCACGGTCACGGCCTTGCCCAGCACGGAGTCGCCCAGGAATTCGAGGCGCTCGTTGTCGGGACTGCCGCCGTTCTCGTACGCGAACGAGCGGTGCGTCAGAGCGAGCTCGAGCAGCTCGTCATCGATCTCGATGCCGAGGCGCTCGAGAAGCTCAGCCCGCGTCGCCGGGGCCGCGGAGGGCTCGACCGACGTGGGCCGAGGTGCACGCTCCGAAACAGAGGAGACCGACTCGGACGTGTCCGAGACGACCGGCGAATCAGACGTCGGCGACCTTGCGACCCTTGTACTCGAGGTACAACGGGGTGCCCGCGGAGTCCTCGACGACCTTCGCGCGGTGCGGGAGGCTGTAGACGGTCTTGCCGTTCTCGACGGTCTTGACCAGCGTGGGGACCTCGGCCTTCCACTGCGAACGGCGCGCGTGGGTGTTGGAGCGGGACTTCTTCCGCTTCGGAACAGCCATGGTCTATCTCTCTTCTGTCGTTGGGTCGTCTTCGCGGAACCTCGCGAGACCAGCCCATCGCGCATCGAGAACAGGGGGCTGCTCGTCGTCTGCGAGCACCAGGGTGATACCGGGCCCGAGTTCGAGCTCCTCGCATCCGCCGGCGCATTCAGGCTGGAATGGCAGTGATAGCACCACTGCATCTCGCACTACCGGTTCAAGATCCACGTGGTCGCCTTGAACCTGGTAGTCGAAAGGTTCGTCAGAAGGATACGCGAAAAGCTCCTGGAATTCGACTTGGACCGGGAGCTCCAGGTCCCTGAGGCACCGCGCGCACTGCGCATCGGCCACCGAGTCGACCTCGCCGGACACGAGGATGCCCTCGTGCAGCGACTCGAACTTCAGGTGCAGGTCGATCGACTGCCCCTCGGGCACCCAGGCGAGACCTTCGCCGAGCTTCTCGGGCGAGAGGATCTCGACATCGCGCTCGCGCATCTCGCCGGGGGCGCGGACGAGGTCGCGCACATTCTGCAGGTACGGATTCTTGGCGCTCACGGCCATCGATCCTACGCGGCTGCTGCTCGACTCGGGTCGGTGTCCGCTGTCACCGAACTGCCCGCCGCCGAGCGCGCATCTCGCGCGGTCTGCAGCACCGAGCGCGGTTGGTGCACCACCCGCGCTCGGTTGCAACGACCGCGCGACGAGCGCGTTCGGCGTGCGGTTGCGTGCCCGGGGACGCGCTGTCGGAGGTCATTCGTAGGGTGCTCGCACGTGCCGGATACATCCCTTGCAATCCCCTTCGAACTCGAGGAGTACGGCACATGCATGTCTTCGTCGCAACCAGAATCACCCAGGGGCGCCACTCCGGCGACTACTTCAATGCGATCGACGGCGAACTCGTCATCTGGGACTCCCTGGGCGCCAGGAACCACAGCCCCGAGGACGACTGTCCCTGCCTGACGAGCTTCCTCGGCGTCACATCCGAGCGTCCCACCACGACTGCGATGGTGGTCGATCGGCCCGACCTGTCCTTTGACGAGTACATGCGGATCATCCACGACTCATTCCTCAGCGCCTACCGCCTGCATGACTGGGATCTCGAGGCGGCCGAAATGATCTCGCTGCGCGCGGCGATGCTCCAGCCCCGAGACATCGTCCACCGCAATCGATCACGCTTCAGCGTGCGCCTCGGCCCCTCGAGACCATCGGCTTTCCAAAGGAAGCGCTGACAGCGAGCTGCCCAGTTCTGCCGCTCGGAACTCGATTCAGGCGGCAGAACTGCGCAACTCAGATCACTATGCCTCGACGGCGGTGAAGGCCTCGTCGTAGATGGCCAGCGCGCGGGCGACCTCTTCGTCCGTCACGATGCAGGGAGGAACGACGTGGATGCGGTTGTCCGCGGCGAACGGCAGCAGTCCGCGCTTCATCAGCTCCGACTTGAGCGCAGCGATGACCTGCGGGCCCACGGGCTCGCGGGTCTCGGGGTCGCTGACGAGGTCGAGCGCCCAGAACACGCCGACGCCGCGGACGTCGCCGATCATGGGGTGCTTGGCGGCGAGGGCGGCGAGGCCCGGGGCGAGCAGGTCGCGGCCGACTCGCGCGGCGTTGTCGACGATGCCCTCCTCCTCCATGGCGTCGAGCGTCGCGACGATGGCGCCCATGGCGAGCGGGTGACCCGAGTAGGTGAGCCCGCCCGGGAAGACGCGCTCCCCGAACTCGTCGGCGATCCACGGCGGGATGATGACGCCGCCGGCCGGGACGTAGCCCGAGTTGACGCCCTTGGCGAAGGTGATCAGGTCAGGGACGATGCCGTCGGGGTTCACCGTGTCGTTCTGGAAGGCGAACCAGTCGCCGGTGCGGCCGAAGCCGGCCATCACCTCATCGAAGATGAGGACGATGCCGTAGTCGTCGGCGAGCTTCCGCACCCCGGTGAGATAGCCGGGCGGCGGGATCAGGATTCCGGCGGTACCCGGAACAGTCTCGATCAGGATCGCCGCGATCGAGGTGGCGCCCTCCGACTGGATGATGCGCTCGAGATGCTTCAGCGCGCGCTCCGACTCCTGGGCTGCGCTGGTGGACCAGAACTCGGTGCGGTACTCGAACGGGCCGAAGAAGTGCACGTGGCCGCGAGCGTACTCGTTGGGCACCCGACGCCAGTCGCCGGTCGCGACCACTGCCGCGCCTGTGTTGCCGTGGTACGAGCGGTACATCGAGAGGACCTTGTCGCGTCCGGTCACGAGGCGGGCCATCCGGATCGCGTTCTCGTTGGCGTCGGCGCCTCCGTTGGTGAAGAACACCTTCGAGAACGGCTGGCCCGCACGGGCGAGGATGCGCGAAGCGGCTTCGCCGCGGGTCAGATTGGCGTGGGCCGGGGCGACCGTGGCCAGCACGTCGGCCTGCGCCTTGATGCCGGCGATCACCTTGGGGTGCTGGTGGCCGATGTTGGTGTTGACGAGCTGACTGGAGAAGTCGAGGTAATAGTTTCCCTCGAAGTCCCAGATCTCGCAGCCGGCGCCACCGGCGAAGACGAGGGGGGTGATCTTCTCCTGCGCCGACCAGGAGTGGAAGACGTGCGCGCGATCGAGGTCGTAGGCGCGCTGACCATCGTCGGGGTCGAGCGGGCCGACAGCAGGGGCGGTGGTGGAGGCGATGGTCATGGAGTTCTCCGATAGTGCGGTGGTCGAGGAGCGGATCGCTCCGCCCCTCGACCACCATCATGGGGCTATTCGCCGCGCTCCGCCTGCGACGTGGTCGCGGGCGGCGTGTGCGAGGTGGTGCTTACTGGCCGCCCTCGGTGAGGGTGACGTCGATCGGCGTGTAGTCGCCGCTCACGTCCACATCCTCATCCGCGAGTTCCGCGAGTGCCTTCTCGATGTACTCGTTCGAGTACGCGGAGTCGGCTGGCTCATCGGTGATGAGGTTGAGGCCGTCCTGGTTGACCGCGACGAGCGCGCCCTTGACGGTCTTGTCCCATGCCGCCTGGTCGATGACGCCGAAGTCGTCGCCGGTCCAGATGAGCTTGTTGACCTCGTTCATCTGCCACAGCTGATGCACGGGGCCGACCGGGAAGGCGGCCTCGGCATTGATTGCGGCGTCGTAGGTGATCGAAGCCGCGTCCTCGGGGTTGTCGCGGGCGTAGAGCCAGCCCTTGGTGACGGCCTTGAGGAACCGCACTGCGGCGTCGGCGTAGGCCGGGTCGTCGAGGCGGGCGGTGTCGGCCCAGATCGCGTCCTGGAGCATGGCACCGTCGGTGTCCTCGTACGAGACTACGTCGAAGTCATCGGGAGTGAAGAGCTCACCGGTGGCCGGGTTGACGGTCTCGAGGATCTGCGCGTACTCGTTGTAGGTCATCGCCTGGGCGGCGTCGACGTCTCCATCGAGCAGTGCGTTCATCGAGAAGTCCTGCGTGGTGATCGACACCGTGGACGCGTCGAGGTCGTCGGCGGCCATGGCCGCGAAGATCTCCCACTCGTTGCCGAAGCCCCACGAGCCGATCCGCTTGCCCTCGAAGTCGGACACGTCGGCGACGGGATTGTCCTTGAACGAGACCTGCAGGGTGCCGGACTTCTGGTAGACCTGCGCGATGTCGGTGAGCTCCGCCCCGGTGGCCTCGAGGGTGCCGAGCACCTTCGGAACCCACGCGACCGCGAAGTCGACGTCGCCGGCGACGAGTGCATCCTGCGGCACGATGTCGCCGCCGGAGGGAATGATGTCGACGTTGTCGAATCCCTCCTCCTCGAAGTAGCCCTTGTCGAGCGCCACGTAGTAGCCGGCGAACTGGGCCTGGGGCAGCCACTGCAGCTGCAGGCTGATGTCGGTGATGGGCTCGAAGTCGCCCGAGGAGGCGTTGGGCGAGGTGCCGCCGCCGCTCGCGCAGGCGCCGAGGGTGATCGCCGTCACGACGGAGATGGACGCGACGGTGATGCCGCGTTTGATGCTGTGTCTCATGCGGTTCCTATTCGTGTGATTGGTGGAGTGCTGGTGCGAGATGGTGCGGTGGTGCCGCCGGTCAGACCGGCTTTCGCCTCGTCGCGATCCGCTCGAGGAGCGAGGTGACGAGGAAGAACGCGAGGCCGATGGCGATGCCGCCGGCGACGTAGGCGAAGGCGAGCGCTGCGCGCCCCGACTTGGCGTAGGTGGCGATGGCGGTGCCGATGCCGTCGGCGGGACCGCCGAAGTACTCGGCCACGAGGGCTGCGATGACGGCGATCGAGCTGGCGATCCGCAGTCCGGTCATCAGATAGGGCACGGCGGTCGGCAGGGTGAGCACGCGGAAGGTCTGCCAGCCGTTGGCCCCCGCCGATCGCAGCACGTCGCGATGCACGGGGCGGGTCTGTCGCAGGCCGCGCAGGACGTTCACGAAGACCGGGACGAACGAGGCGATCGCCGCCACCGCAACCCGGCCGAACTGGCTCGAGGCGCCGAACATGGTGTTGAGGATGGGCGTGATCGCCACGATCGGCACGACGGCGATGGCCGAGACGAGAGGTGCCAGCATGCCGTCGATGGGACCGAACGCCGAGGCGAGGGCGCCGAGCAGGATCGCGACGATCGCGCCCAGCGCGAGGCCGATCAGGGCGTTCCTCGCCGTGATGGCCATGTCCTCGAGGATGATGTCGTTGTGGTCGGCGATCTGCTCGAGGATCGCGATGGGGCTCGGCAGCGCTCGCGGAGCGATGGCGAGCACGTCGACGACCAGGATCCAGAGCAGCAGGATGACCAGGCCGACGACGACGGGGGCGACGATGCGCACCCAGCTGGGTGGGGTCCATCCGCTGCCGTCGTAGGCGGACCGTCCCCCGCGAGCCTGGCGCATCGCGCCGCCGGGCTTCGGCGCCTCCGTGATCGATGCGCCGTCCTGAGCCTGTCGAAGGGCGTCGTCCTGAGCCTGTCGAAGGGTCATCGCTCGTTCGCCCGCTCCACCGGTGAGCCGTGCAGCGCCTCGCGCACCGCGGTCACCCGCTCGAAGTACTCGGGCGACTCGCGCAGCGACTCGCTGCGCACGTCGCCCAGGCCGGTGGGCAGGATCTCCGTGATCCGTCCGGGCCGCGGGCTCATCACGACGACACGGTCCGAGAGGAAGACCGCCTCGGGGATGGAGTGGGTGACGAAGACGACCGCGGCGCCGGTGTCCTTCGCGATGCGGGTCAGCTCGCCCTGCAGGTACTCGCGGGTCATCTCGTCGAGCGCGCCGAACGGCTCGTCCATCAGCAGCAGCCGCGGCTGCTCGGCCAGCGCTCGAGCGATGGCGACGCGCTGCTGCATGCCGCCGGAGAGCTGGTCGGGATAGCGGTCGACGAAGTCGGAGAGCCCCACCAGGGAGGCCAGCTCGGCGACCCGTGCGCGGCGGGTCTCCTTGGCGACGCCGTGCAGCTCGAGGGGGAGCTCGATATTGCCGGCTACGGTGCGCCACGGCAGAAGGCCCGCCTGCTGGAAGGCGATGCCGTAGTCCTGATCGATGCGTGCCTGCTTGGCGGACTTGCCGAAGATCTGCAGTTCGCCGGACGAGGTGCTGTCGAGGTCGGCGATCAGTCGGAGCAGCGTCGACTTCCCGCAGCCCGAGGGGCCGATCAGGGAGACGAACTCCCCCGCCGCCACCGTGAGCTCGACGCCGGTCAGCGCGACCACGTCTCCGGTCTTGGTCGGGAAGATCTTTCCGACCCCTGCTGCTCGGACCGCCAGGGAGGTCGAGTCGGCGCCTGTCGAGTCGGTGCCCGCCGAGTCGAGACCCGTCGATGCGGCTGGCGTGCTTCCGGTGGTTGGCGCGCTCATGCGGTGGCCTCTCCCCTGCGGTAGTTCTTCAATCCGATGCCGACGAGGGCGATGGTGCCGGCCGCGACGAGGCCGAGCGCGATGGACCCGAAGGTGGGTCCCCATGGTGCGGCCGGGTCGCTCGATCCCTGGCCGGCCAGCTGGATGAGCATGCGTCCGATCCCGCCGCGCATGCCGATCGACACCTCGGCGACGACCGCTCCGACCACGGCGCTGGCGGCTCCGAGCCGCAGAGCAGGGAGCAGGTGCGGCACCGCGGCGGGCAGCCGCAGGCGGAGCAGGGTCTGCCAGTAGCCGACCGCATAGGTGCGCATGAGGTCGAGATGGATGCGGTCGGGAGCGTCGAGGCCGCGGAGCACTCCGACGGCGACCGGGAAGAACGACAGGTAGGACGCGATGATGGCGACCGAGAGCCATTGCGGCCAGGGGGTGCCCATCCGGTCGATCTGCGAGCCGATGCTCGCGACCAGTGGCGCGAAGGCGATGAGCGGCACCGTCTGGCTGACCACGATCCATGGCAGCAGGCCCCACTCTGCGAGGCGGAAGCGCTGCATGAGCAGGCCCAGCACGAAGCCCACGACCACGCCGATCACCAGGCCGACGGCGGCGATTCCCAGCGTGGTGAGTGCCGCCGTGATGACCGGGACGAAGAGCGGCGGAGTGCTTCCCCCGCTGGTCGACTGGAACAGCCGCGCGACCATGTCCCAGATGTGCGGCATCGCCCGGTCGTTGGTGCGCGGCAGCAGGAGGAAGCCAGAGCCGTTCTCGCCCTCGACGGCGCCCACCGTGAGTCCTTCGGCCGGCCCTGCGAACTTGTAGAGCTCCCAGACGGCGAGGACCGCGAGCACACCGACCACGCCCCAGAGGGCGGCCGCTCGCGACTTGGTCACGCCTTGGCCACGATGACGTCGCGCATCGCGGGGATGACCGTCTCGCCGTACACGCGGAGGGTCTCCTCCTTGTTGTCGTGCTGGAGGTAGCCCGCGAACTGGTCGACCCCGAGGGCCTTGAGCTTCTCGAGCTTCTCGATGTGCTGCTCGGCGGTGCCGAGGATGCAGAAGCGGTCGACGATCTCGTCGGGCACGAAGGTGGTGTGCGAGTTGCCCGCCCGGCCGTGCTCGTTGTAGTCGTACGCCTCGCGTCCGGCGATGTAGTCGGTGAGGGCGGCCGGCACGGAGCCGTCCGTGCCGTATTTCGAGACGATGTCGGCGACGTGGTTGCCCACCATCCCGCCGAACCAGCGGGACTGATCGCGGGCGTGCGCGAGTCCGGCCTCGGTGCCGTCGGTGATGTACATCGGCGCGGCCACGCAGAACTTGATCGAGTCGGGGTCGCGCCCCACGTTCACGGCGGCGTTGCGCACGGTGGTGATCATCCACTCCGCGATGTCGAGGTCGGCGAGCTGCAGGATGAAGCCGTCGCCGACCTCGCCGGTCAGCTTGAGCGCGAGCGGGCCGTAGGCGGCGACCCAGACATCGAGCTCGCTGCCGACCGACCACGGGAACTGCAGCGTGGCGCCGTTGTATTCGACGGATCGCGAGTTCGCGAGCTCGCGGATCACGTGGATGGATTCACGCAGCGCCTTGAGGGTCGTCGGAGCACCGTTGGTCACCCGGACGGCGGAGTCGCCGCGGCCGATGCCGCATATGGTCCTGTTGCCGTACATCTCGTTGAGGGTCGCGAAGACCGAGGCGGTCACCGTCCAGTCGCGCGTCGCCGGGTTGGTGACGAAGGGGCCGACCTTGACCTTGCGGGTCTCCGCGAGGATCGCACTGTAGATGACGTACGGCTCCTGCCAGAGCAGGTGCGAGTCGAAGGTCCACACATGGCTGAAGCCATGCGTCTCGGCCAGCTTGGCGAGCGCGACGGTCCGCGAGGCGGGCGGGTTGGTCTGGAGTACTGCTCCGAAGTCCACGGCTGCTTCCTTGAAGAATGTGCACGAAACCGGCGGATGTGCTCGCAATTACGGGCACATTGGGCCGGAACGTATGAATGGTCAGATCAGGTACTGGCTGAGGCCGCGCTTGATGTAGTTCCCGTGGCCCTTGGCTCCGACGTACTGGTTGTCGTCGACGATCACGCGGCCGCGGCTGAGCACGGTGTCGACGTGTCCGTCGATCTCGTAGCCCTCCCACGCGGAGTAGTCCATGTTCATGTGGTGGGTCTTGCCCACCCCGATGGAGGTGTGACCGTTGGGGTCGTAGACGACGATGTCGCCGTCGGCGCCGGGCTGGATGACGCCCTTCTTGCCGTACATGCCGAACATACGGGCGGGGGTGGTCGAGGTGACCTCGACCCAGCGCTCGGGAGTGAGGTGACCGTCGGCGACACCCTGGAACAGCAGGTCCATCCGGTGCTCGACCGAGCCGATGCCGTTGGGGATCTTCGAGAAGTCGCCGATCCCCATGTCCTTCTGACCCTTCATGCAGAACGGGCAGTGGTCGGTGGAGACCATCTGGATGTCGTTGGTGCGCAGCGCCTGCCACATGTGGTGCTGGTGGCCCTCGTGCTTGGAGCGCAGCGGGGTGGAGCAGACCCACTTGGCGCCCTCGAAGCTGCCCCACTCCTCGCTGCTCGCGCCGAGCTGGTCCTCAAGCGAGAGGTAGAGGTACTGCGGGCAGGTCTCGCCGAACACGTTCTGGCCGTTGTCCCGCGCGGCGGCGATCTGCTCGACCGCCTGCTTGGCCGAGACGTGCACGACGTAGAGCGGGGCGCCCGTCAGGTTGGCGAGCATGATCGCACGATGGGTGGCCTCCTCCTCCGCCTGCCACGGTCGAGAGACGCCGTGCCAGAACGGATCGGTCTTGCCCTCGGCGAGGTACTGCTGCACGAGCACGTCGATGACGCTGCCGTTCTCGGCGTGCATCATGATCATCGATCCGTTGCTCGCTGCCTTCTGCATCGCCCGGACGATCTGCCCGTCGTCGGAGAGGAAGACGCCCTTGTAGGCCATGAAGAGCTTGAAGCTCGTCACCCCCTCCTTGATCAGCTCGTCCATCGCGACGAGCGAGCTGTCCTGCACGTCGGAGAGGATCTGGTGGAAGCCGTAGTCGATGGCGCAGTTGCCGAGCGCCTTCTCCTGCCAGAGCGCGTACTGGTCGAGCACGTTCTCGCCGGCGTACTGGACGACGAAGTCGACGATGCTCGTGGTGCCGCCCCAGGCGGCCGCGCGGGTGCCGGTCTCGAAGGTGTCGGACGCCTCTGTGCCGCCGAACGGCATCTGCATGTGGGTGTGCGCGTCGATCCCGCCGGGGATGACGTATTTGCCCGCCGCGTCGATGACGGTGTCGACGTTGCTCTCGATGTCGAAGCCGAGCAGGGTCGAGCCGGGCGCGAGCACGGCGGCGATGGTCTCTCCATCGATCAGCACATCGGCGGTGGCCGTGCCGGTCGCGTTGACGACCGTTCCGTTCTTGATCAGGGTCTTCATGGTGCTCTCCTGCGGCTCTTTCGGTACGGGTGAGGCTGCCGGCTGGGGTTACGGCTGCGCGATGGCCGTGTAGGAGTCGGGGCGGCGGTCCCGATAGAACTGCCAGTCGTCGCGCATCTCGCGGACCATATCGAGATCGAGGTCGCGGATGAGGATCTCCTCGGTGTCGCCCGATCCGCGCTCCCCCACGAAGTTCCCGCGGGGGTCGATGACCTGGCTGGTGCCGTAGAAGTTCACGGCGAGCTCGCCGTACTCGTTGTCCTCGAGGCCGACCCGGTTGGGCTGGAGCACGAAGTAGCCGTTCGCGACGGCCGCGGCAGGTCCCTCGACCTCCCAGAGGCGGTTGGAGAGACCAGGCTTCGTGGCGTTCGGGTTGAAGACCATGTGCGCGCCGTTCAGGCCGAGCTCGCGCCACCCTTCGGGGAAGTGGCGGTCGTAGCAGATGTACAGGCCGATCTTGCCGACGGCCGTGTCGAACACGGGGTATCCGCCGTTGCCCGGACGGAAGTAGAACTTCTCCCAGAACCTGTCGACGTTGGGGATGTGCTGCTTGCGGTACTTGCCGAGGATCGAGCCGTCGGCATCCACGAGGACCGCGGTGTTGTAGTAGACGCCGGTGATGTCCTCCTCGTAGATGGGCAGGATCATCACGATGCCGAGCTCCTTCGCGAGCGCCGCGAAGCGCTGCACGATCGGGCCGTCGGCCGGTTCGGCGTAGCGGTAGTACTTCTTGTCCTCCGTGATGCCGAAGTAGGGGCCGTAGAACAGCTCCTGGAAGCAGATGACCTGGGCGCCGTCGGCGGCCGCGTCGCGCGCGAACTGCTCGTGCTTCGCGATCATCGACTCCTTGTCACCGGTCCACGTGGTCTGGGTGATGGCGGCGCGGACGGTGGTCATCGGGTTCCTCTCCGGTAGCAGAGCCGGGCGGGGCGGACGGTCGCTTCGTCGCAACGCAGGGCGAACGGCCTCTCGGTCAATCGGCTCGTTTGTTATTGTGAAGGGTGGACATTTCCCATTCGTTTCCCCGAGTGACAGGGGAGTAAAACCTCGTTGTCCTCCCTCGCCGACCATATCGAGGAGCCCACCTCGAGGGCTATCGCCGCCGCCGTGGCGCGCCTGGTCACGAGCGGCGAACTGGCGCCCGGCGATCGGCTTCCGACGGTGCGCGACCTCGCCACGGAGCTCGGAGTGAGCCCGGCGACGGTGAGCAATGCCTGGCAGGCGCTCAGCCGAGCGGGCCTCGTCGTCTCGCGCGGACGCAGCGGAACCACCGTCCGCGGTGCGCCCCGCGACTGGCTTCCCCAGCGGTATCAGGACATCGACGGATCCGGCGAGACGCGGCTCGACCTGTCCCGGGGCACACCCGATCCCGAGCTGCTGCCCTCACTCCAGGCCGCCCTCACCCGAGTGCCGGATCGCGCGCAGACCTCGAGCTATCAGGCGAAACCCGACATCCCCGAACTGCACGACCTGCTGCGGGACCGCTGGCCGAGCCGGGTCGAATCGCTCACGGTGACGAACGGCGCGCTCGATGCGCTGGATCGGGTCTTCGGCACTCTGCTGACCTTCGGCGACCGGGTGCTCGTCGAATCCCCCGGATTCCCGCCGATCCTCGACCTGCTCGAGCACTACGGTGCGTCCGCGATAGGCGTCTCGCTCGACGCGGACGGACTGCTGCCGGATTCGCTCGCCTCGGGGCTCTCCCGACACCCGAAGGCGCTGGTGATGCAGCCCCGCGCACAGAATCCGACCGGTGCCTCGATGACCACGGCGCGGGCCGAGGCTCTGGCCAGGGTGCTGAATCGGACCAGCGCCGGAGAGCGGGTGATCGTCATCGAAGACGACCACTCGGGCGAGATCAGCACCCGCCCGGTCGTCACGCTCGCCTCCTGGCTGCCGGACCGGGTGCTGCACATCCGCAGCTTCGCCAAGTCGCACGGCCCCGATCTGCGGATCGGCGCGCTCGGTGGCCCCCGTTCCCTGGTGGATCGCGTGGTGTCGCGACGGCTGCTCGGAGCAGGCTGGACGTCGCGGATGACCCAGCGGATCCTGCTCGAGCTGCTCACCGATCCGGTGCCCGTCGAGCAGGTGGCGGCCGCCCGGTCGGCGTACGCCGAACGGCAGCGCACCATGAGCTCCGCGCTCGCCCGTCACGGCATCGACCTGCCGCTCGCGGACGGACTCAACTTCTGGCTGCCGGTGCACGACGAGCGGGCCGCCCTCGTCAGCCTCGCCGCGGAGGGCATCCGGGTGGCGCCGGGCGGTCCGTTCCTGCCCGCGGACTCCCGGACGACTGAAGCCCGGGTCGCCGAGGCCCGGGGCGGCGATCCACGCGGAGCCCATGTGCGCGTCACCGTGGGCATCGTGCGGGAGGACCATGCGTCGATCGCCGCCGCCTTGGCCGCCGCCAGCACCGCCGGCTGACCTATGCGCCTGGCCGGAGCTCCGTGCCTGGCTGCGTCCCGGGATCAGGAGCAGCTGACGGACTCCACCGAGGCGTAGTCGGGGCTGTCCACGCCTGCCGGCACGATCAGCACCGCGGAATTCGTCTCGTCGAGTCCCGTCAGCGGGAACTTCTGCTGGTCGGTCGGCGCACCCGACTCCGATTCCGCGAACTCGACGAGTGCCGTGGCGCGTCCGTCGCAGGCCTCGTCGAGAGTGACCCGGAAGGTCCAGCAGCCGATGTCGGAGCTGCAGGAGAGCCCGGTGAGATCAGACGCGGTCGTGTCCGCGACGGAGAAGCCGACCGTTCCCGCGGCCGCCGGGTCACCGCCGGGGAGGAGAGAGCGACCGAGCACCACGACCAGCGCGAGCAGGCCGATCAGCCCCACTGCACCGAGGGCTCCTGCGACGATCGCCAGCGGTTCGCGGCGGAGTGACGTGAATTCGGGTCCTGATGCGTGAGCCGCGTGCGCTCGGACGGGAGTCGTCGGCGACTGCCCCCATGCCGCTCGCTCCTTGGCGTCCGCGAAGTCCTCGTAGTCGAGGGGCCGGTCGTCGGGCGCTCCCGCCTCGGCCGTGTGCGCCTGCTCGAAGTCGGCGAGGTAGTGCTCCCACGCGGCCCTGTCTCGACGGTGCATCTCCGGCGTCGCGCCTTCGACTGCGCTCGCTGCGGTCGTCCGGGTGATCTGCACGAGGACGAAGGGATAGCGGATGAGCCCAAGCACTCCGGCGAGCGCGACGACCGGGTAGGCGACGAACGCGCTGCCCCGAGCGGCCGGGTCGAGCAGCCCATGCACCGTGAGGATCGATCCGATCACCAGCGCGACGAGGGCGATCACGGCGCTCACATGGGCCCGACGCCGCGCGCGATCCGTCAGCCGGGACCAGACCGAGGGGTTGGGCTCCCAGAACCGCCAGCCGTCGGGGGCAGGCGGCAGGCCTTCGACAGGCGTCCAGCCCCTGCGCGGCTGCCAGCCCTGATGACCGGCCGTCCAGTCCTCGTCGGGAGCCGGCCATCCCGGTGGCGTCACGAAGCGGAGGGTGGAGGACGATCCGTCCCCTCCCCGTTCGAGCTCGCTCACCTCGGAACCGTAACCGGCGTTCCGTCGCGATGCCATCCGGCTCGCGCGCGGAAGGCGCTCTGCGGCTGTGGTTCCGCCGATCCCGGGCTGCCTCGATCCCCCGCGGATAGGCTCGAGGATCGTGCCTGCAGAAGATCCCGACGTGAGCGCTCCGGTCCGCATCGCCGTCCTGGCGGGCGGAGTCGGCGGCGCGAGATTCCTGCGCGGACTGCGCGAAGCCGCCGCTCGACGCTGGCCCGACGGCGATGGCGGTACCACCGCCGCGATCACGGCGATCGTCAACACGGGCGACGACGCATGGCTGGCGGGACTGCGCATCACCCCTGACCTCGACTCGATCCTCTACACGCTCGCCGGCGTCAACGACGAGCAGCGCGGCTGGGGCAGGGTCGGCGAGACCGAGCGGGTCAGCGCCGAGCTCGCGGAGTACGGAATCGGCTGGCCGTGGTTCACGCTCGGCGACCTGGACCTCGGCACCCACATCGCCCGCACATCGATGCTGCGCGACGGCCTCCCGCTCAGCGCCGCGAGCGCGCGCATCCACTCTCGCTGGCCGCTCGGCGTCACCCTGCTGCCGATGACCGACGACGAGGTCGAGACCCACGTGGAGGTCGACGATCCCGAATCGCCCGACCCAGACCAGCGCATCCGCACCATGCACTTCCAGGAATGGTGGACGCGCTACCGCGCGTCGCTGCCCGCCCGTCGATTCGTCCAGCAGGGCATCGAGACGGCGACACCGGCGCCCGGCGTGCTCGAGACGATCGAGGCCGCGGACGTCATCCTGCTCGCACCGTCGAACCCGGTGGTGTCGATCGGCACGATCCTCAACGTCCCGGGCATCCGAGCGGCGCTCTCCCGCGGAGCGGGTCGCGTGATCGGCGTCTCCCCCATCATCGACGGATCCGTCGTGCGCGGAATGGCGGACGCGTGCCTCACAGCGATAGGGGTGGCGACCTCAGCGTCGGCGGTGGCCCTGCACTACGGAGCGCGAATCGCGGGAGGCCTGCTCGACGGCTGGCTCGTCGACTCCGCGGACAATCAAGCGGTGGAGTCGCTCGCCGCCGCGGGCATTGCGACCGTCGCGCGTCCACTGTGGATGGTCGATCTCGAGAAGAGTGCGGCGATCGCCGATGCCGCGCTGGAGTTAGGACTCCGCGCCCGCTGAGCTCGTGGCTCAGGCTTTCGCACGCCGTTCAGGTGAATTCGCCTGATCCGTGACCGAAAACGCAGAATCGCCTGATCCGTGGGAATCGCCTGATCCGTGAAGATGGCGGCTGACGGAAGCGTCGAATCAGCGGAGAGCGGCTCGGGTGGCGGGGCCGAGAACGCGGTCCGTGGTAGATCCGAGGTCGGCGATCGTGTCGACGTCGCCGCGGAGGCCGATGTGCATCGACGGCGGGCCGAGCAGCGGGATCGGAACGTAGCCGACCGCCCGGTGGCGCGCGGCCGAGCCGTCGCCGAACAGTGGGACGTGCCGCACGCCGGCCAGCGCGGTGGTGAGCACCGTCCCGGCCCCGGATGCGTCCGGCACCAGTCCACGCGGAGTCCGGACGGCAGTGAGCGCCGTCGCCAGCTCGGCCGGCCGCAGTCGGGGCAGATCACCGAGCAGGACCGCAGTTGCGTGCCGAGGATCGCGCACTCGCCGGAGTCCTTCGCGGATCGCGGAGTTGAGGCGACTCCGCCCCGCGCCATCTCCGCTCGGCTCATCCACGCGCCGTGCGCCCAGGCCTCGGACCGTTGTCTCCAACGAGGCGGGGCCGACCACGATGACCTCTGCCACCTCGGGCACGGCGAGTGCGGCCGAGATGGTGTCCGTCGCGAACGACAGCGCGAGCGCTCCGCGCAGCTCGTCGTCGACGCGGAGCCGCGATTTCGCTGCCGCGTCTCCCTTGACGGGCACGATCACCGACCAGCGACGCGTCATCCGATCTCCGCACCCTCGACGAATGGGCACGTGATCAGGGAGTCCACCCGTCGACTCTACCCGCCGCCTCAGGCGTGCGATTTCGCGTCGCACCTCCTCGCTACTGTGTCGGTAATCCCTGCCACCGACTCGGAGGTCGAGCACGTGACATCAGCTGACAAGCTGCACAACCGATGACCGCCCCGCTCCCTCCGCTGCCCGCCCGGCCGCACCATGACGGGTCCGTGCTGCACACCACCGCGGTCGCGCCCGCACTCGACGAGACGGTCATCCTGCGCCTGCGCATCCCCGAGCACTTCGGCACCGTGGCCGACGTGCAGCTGCGCTCCGTCGTCGACCACGAGCCGCGCTACACCCGGGCGATGCTCGTGGGCGCCGCCGACGGCTGGGGCTGGTGGGAGGTGCCTCTGCTGGCGGAGAACCCGGTAATCCGGTACCGCTGGCTGGTCGTCCAGGGCGATGGGGAGCACCTGTGGCTCACGGCTGACGGCTGCACCCGCCAGGAGCCGCGGGACAACGACGACTTCCGGCTGGCCGCGGGCACCGACATCCCCGAGTGGTCGACCGAGGCCGTGCTGTACCAGCTGTTCCCCGACCGCTTCGCCCGGTCCGTGGCCGCCGACGAGCGCGAGCTGCCCGAGTGGGCGGAGCACGCCGAGTGGACGGACACGGTCATCGACCGCGGCCCGTCCATCGGCCGCCAGTTCTTCGGTGGCGATCTCGACGGAATCACCGAGCACCTCGATCACCTCGAGCGCCTCGGCATCAACCTGCTGTACCTGACGCCGGTCTTCCCGGCCCGCTCCAACCACCGCTACGACGCGCTCTCCTTCGACGAGGTCGATCCCCTGCTCGGCGGAGACGAAGCGTACATCCGGCTGATCGAGGCGGCGCACGCGCGCGGGATCCGGGTGATGGGCGACCTGACCACGAACCACAGCGGCGACGCCCATGAGTGGTTCACCCGATCGCATCTCCAGCCCGGCACGCCCGAGAGCGAGTTCTATTACTGGCTCGACCCCGAGCAGCGCACGTACGTCAGCTGGCTGGGGCACTCGAGCCTGCCGAAGTTCAACTGGAACTCCTCCGAGCTGCGCGATCGCTTCATCGAGGGACCGGACTCCGTCGTCGGCAAGTGGCTGCGGCCGCCATTCTCGCTCGACGGCTGGCGGATCGACGTCGCCAACATGACCGGCCGGTACTTCGACGAGGATCACAACGTCGACGTCCGTCGCACGATCCGCACCACCATGCGCGAGATCGAGCCAGAGACTCTGCTGCTCGGCGAGTACACCGCCGACGCCTCGCCCGACTTCCAGGGCGACGCCTGGCACGGGGCCATGACCTATCCCGGCTTCACCCGTCCGGTGCTCGAGTGGCTGTCCGTGCCCGGCAGCCCGTCGAGCTACTTCGGCATCCCCTACGGAACCATTCCCGACCGGACCGGCGTCGACTTCTACGAGACCCACCGCCGCTTCACCGCCGGCTTCCCCTGGCAGGTGCGGCTGGCGTCGATGAATGCGCTCGACACGCACGACATCCCCCGGTTCGCCACGCATGCGCGCGAGGGTGCGGTACCCGTCGCGCTCGGCCTCTCGATGACCCTGCCCGGAATCCCCGTGGTCTGGATGGGCGACGAGATCGGCGCCCTCGGCGAGAACGGCGAGGATTCACGTCGCCCGATGCCGTGGGACACCCTCGAAGACGCCGCCGAACGGATCGATCTCTACGCCCGGATGATCCGGTTGCGCCGCAGCAACCCCGCGCTCCGCGAGGGCGGGATCCGCTGGCTGCATGTCTCGGACGACGCGCTCGCCTTCGTGCGCGAGACCGCCGTCGAGAGCGCCCTGGTGCTCGCCACCCGCACGCACGCGGTCATCGACCTGGAGGACGGCGCCCTCACCGGGGCCCCCGAGCGGCTCGAGGGCCCCGGCATCGCGACGGGGAACGGCAGCGGATACCGGCTCACGACGGACGGCATCTCGTTCACCGTGTGGACGCTGCCCGGCGTCGTCATCCCCCAGGCCGTGCTCGACGAGACCATCGAGGACCTCGCTCCGACCGACATCGCCGGCCACCCGGGCTCGATGCCGGGCTCGAAGTAGAACCAGGTTGCCGCCTCGAGGCCAGCTCAGCCGGTCTCGAGACGGGCGCGGGGCGCCCTCCTCGACCAACGTCTGGGGCTGGCTATCACCACCTCGTTGGTCGAGGAGGCCGTTCACGGCCGTCTCGAGACCGGTTGCCGAGCTCAGCCGGTCTCGAGACGGGCGCGGGGCGCCCTCCTCGACCAACGGATGGGTCGACCGTCCATCTTTCGTTGGTCGAGGAGGCCGTTCACGGCCGTCTCGAGACCGGTTGCCGGACGCAGCCGGTCTCGAGACGGGCGCGGGGCGCCCTCCTCGACCAACGGACGGGTGGTGTCTAGGCGCGGGAGCGCAGGCGCGGGGCGATGTCGCGCTCGAACTGCTCGAGGAAGCGGCGCTGGTCCTGACCCGGCCCGTGGAAGACGAGGTGGTTGAAGCCCCAGTCGATGTAGGTGCCGATCCTGGCGGCGACCTCGTCGGGATCGCTGCCGACGATCCAGCGCGAGGCGATGGTCTCGATGGGCAGAGCGTCGGCGGCCTTCTCCATCTCGACGGGGTCGGTGATGTCGTGCTTCTGCTCCTTCGAGAGCGCGAGCGGCGACCAGAAGCGGGTGTTGTCGAGCGCCTTGTCCGCGTCGGTGTCGTAGGACAGCTTGATCTCGATCATCCGATCGATGGAGGACGAGTCGCGGCCGGCGGCCTGGGCGCCCTCCTCGACGGCGGGCAGCAGCTTGTCGACGTAGAGCTCCTCGCCCTTGCCGGAGGTGCAGATGAAGCCGTCGCCCGCGCGACCGACGTACTTCGCGACGACGGGTCCGCCGGCCGCGATGTAGATCGGGATGCCTCCCTCGGGGCGGTCGTAGATGCTCGCCTCATGCGTGGAGTAGTACTCGCCCTCGAACGAGACGCGCTCGCCGGCCCACAGCTCGCGCATGAGCTTCACCGACTCGCGCAACCGGGCGAAGCGCTCCTTGAACTCGGGCCAGTTCTGCTCACCGGCGCCCTGGAAGCCGGTCGCGATCTCGTTGAGCGCCTCGCCGGTGCCCACTCCGAGCATGATCCGGCCGGGGTAGAGCAAACCGAGGGTGGCGAAGGCCTGGGCGAGCACGGCGGGGTTGTAGCGGAAGGTCGGCGTCATGACCGAGGTGCCGAGCTGGATGGTGGAGGTGCGCTCACCGACCGCGGCGATCCAGGCCAGTGAGAACGGGGCGTGGCCGCCCGTGTGCCGCCAGGGCTGGAAGTGGTCGGAGACCGTGGCGCTCTCCATGCCGTGCGCCTCCGCGGCGACGGCGATCTCGACCAGCTCACGGGGGTCGAACTGCTCTGCGGAGGCCTTGTAGCCGAGCTTGAGGGGAAGCATGCGATCTCCTGATCGGTGGGTGGTGGAGGGGAAGTCGTGAAGTCCGTGAGGTCAGGGCTCGTCGCGAGCGGACTCGGACTGGCCCTCCTGGAAGCCGTCGCGGTAGCCCTCCGCATAGGCCTCGTCGCTGCCCGTGCGGAACATGTCCTCGTCGCCGACGCGCACCAGACTGCGGGCACCGGGGGCCGCGTCGTCGAGCAGGTGGGCGAGGCCGCGGACGATGGCGACGGGCCGAGACGCCGACTTGCCCTTGACCAGGTCGGCGGCGGAGGCGATCTCATCGGCCACTGCCGGAAGGGTCACGTCGAGCGGGCGCCCACCCGCGTCGAGGGTGCCGCGCAGATCGTCGACGACACGGAGTCCGCTCGCGCCGATCGCGGCATCCACCTGTCCGGTGCGCCATGGCCTGCCGAGAGTGTCGGTGATCACCACGCCGACGGTGACACCGAGGCGCTCGCGCAGTGCCGCGCGCAGCTCGCCGGCGGATCGATCGGGGTTCTCGGGGAGCAGGAGCACGTAGCCGTCCGGCACATTGCTGGCGTCGACGCCCGCCGCGGCCTGGACGAGACCGAGTCTGTTCTCGACGATCCTCGTCACACCGCCGTTCGGTCGAGCACGGGTGGCGACGACCCGGACCGTCTCGGACGTGATCGCATCTTCGCGATCGAGCGCCGCAACGATCCTGCCCTCGGCCTTCGAGACGATCTTGCTGCTGACGACCACGACGTCGCCGTCGGTCAGCCCCTCAGCGGCACCCGCGATAAGCGAGCCCAGATCATCACCGGCAGTGATCTCGGGGATGCCGTCAAGGGACCAGACCTCGATCCGGGTCGCGCTCATCGGACGACCTTCGGCAGCACGTCGCGGGCGAAGGCGTCGATCCATTCGCGCTGGTTGCGACCGGCATTGTGCAGGTAGATGCGCGTGGCGCCGAGATCGGCGAAGCGCTGGATCGCGGCTCGGTGCAGGTCGAGGTCGGCGGAGACCACCATCCGCCCCTCGAAGTCCTCGGGGCGGACCAGCTTGGCGAGCTGCTCGAACTCGAACGGCGAGCGGATGTCGCTCTTCGGAAAGCGCATCGCGCCGTTCGGCCACTCGCGCAGCGCATTCGACATCGCCTCCTCGTCCGTGGGCGCCCACGAGAGGTGGAGCTGGAGCACCTTCGGCGCGCGCGTCGGGTCCTTGCCGACCTCGCGGGCGCCGTCATCGAAGCGCGAGAAGAGTCCGGCGACCTTCTCGTACGGGGCGCCGACGGTGATCATCCCGTCCACCGTGCGTCCGGCGCGCTTCGCGGTGACGGGTCCCGCGGTGGCGACGAGGATCTCGGGGATCCGCTCGGGCATCGTCCACAGCCGGGTCGACTCGAGCTTGAAGTGGGTGCCCGAGTGCTTGACGTCCCGACCGGACCGGGACGCCGTGAAGAGCTTCTGGATGAGGTCGACCGCCTCGAACATGCGGTTGATCCGCTCGGGCGCCTCGGGCCAGTACTGACCGACGATGTGCTCGTTGAGCGCCTCGCCCGAGCCGATTCCGAGCCAGTGCCTGCCCGGATACATGGCGCCGAGGGTGGCCGACGCCTGAGCGACCATCGCCGGATGCCAGCGGAAGGTCGGGGCGGTCACACCGGGCCCGAAGTCCCCGGTCGTCCGCTCGGCGACAGCGGTGAGGACGTTCCAGACGAAGGAGCTGTTGCCTTGCGACGGCACCCACGGCTGGAAGTGGTCGGCGGCCATCACACCCGAGAAGCCCCGACTCTCCGCGTAGGCGGCGAGCTCGACGGCCTCCATGGGCGCGAACTGCTCGAGCATCGCCGCGTAGCCGATGCTGAGGGGAGCCATTCCCTTATCCTCCCACCGCGCATTCGGGTCTCTGCCGCGCACCCTCCAGGGTCCTGCGGTCCACCTGGGCTCCGGGTGTGGACTCTGCGTCCCGCCGGCTGGTTCCGACGTGTGTTGCGTTCCGTGACGCGGCAGGCTTCCGATCCGGCCGGAGCCGATGCGAGTATCGGCGTCAACCGCAGCGCATCATGCGAGGCCTCGCGTTCTCCATCCCGATGTTCCGGATCGTCGATCCGAACGTCCGCCGAGAACACGCCTGCGGCTCCCGTCGACCGGGAGTCGCGCTTCGCCACTCCCCTCCCTTTGGAGTTCCAGATGCCCATCACCTCGTCCCGCACGTCTCCCACCCTGATCGGCGCGCACCTCGTCGGCAGCATCAACCTGCCCGACGCCGCAGCGGTCTTCACCACGGCGGCCGAGCATCTCGGCGACCAGCTCGTCCGCATCCCGGACGGCGAGGTCGGTGAGCGCTTCTACTGGCTGCAGTTCCAGACCTTCCGGTTCGATGAGACCCCGGGTCTCGAGCGGGTAGGCGAGCTCGGATTCAAGATTCGCGACACCTTCGATGTGCGCCCCTTCCGGCTGGACGGCTCGGTCGACGCCGCTGCGCTCGTCTTCCCCGACCTCGGCTATGCGACCGCCGCGCTCGAGTCCTACGCCGAGTTCGCACGCCTCCGCGACTCGGGAGCGCTCGCCGAGGGCGTGCGGTTCCAGGTCTCGCTCCCGACTCCGGCCGCCGTGGTCGGTGCGTTCTTCGTGCCCGAGGATCGCGCGGCCGTCGAGCCGGTCTACGAGCAGGCGCTCTTCGGCGATCTCGAGCGCATCCTCGTCGGCATCCCGCACCGGGACCTCGCCATCCAATGGGACACGGCCGTCGAGTTCGCGCTGCTCGAGGAGGGCGCCCCCGGCCTGCCCGGACTCACCGCCTGGTTCGACGACACCCTCGGGGGCATCGTCGAGCGAGCGGCGCGTCAGGCCGCGGCCGTTCCGGACGATGTCCAGGTCGGCTACCACCTCTGCTACGGCGACATCGAGGAGGCGCACTTCGTGCAGCCGACGGATGCGGGCAAGCTCGCCGACTTCATCGGCGGGGTGCTCGCCGCGCGGCCGCGCACCATCGACTTCATCCACCTGCCGGTGCCGATCGAGCGGGATGACGAGGCGTACTTCGCCCCGCTCATCGGCCTCGACATCCCGGAGGAGACCGCGATCCACCTGGGCCTCGTCCACCACGAAGACGGCGTCGAGGGCGCCCGCCGCAGGATCGCCGCCGCCGGATCCGCCATCTCGACATTCGGCGTCGCCACGGAATGCGGCTTCGGACGCGGCCCCTCGGAGCGCACCGCTCCCCTGTTCGACCTGCACCGCGAGATCCTGACGGGCGTCCTCGCCGACGCCCGCTGACCCGGATCTTCGTTCCGGCGTGCCGAACCGTCGCTCGTGCGCGGTGGTACGAGCCGAGCTAGCGCTCGGCGCGCAGCAGGTCGGGCGAGGTTCCCGGCCGCAGGAATGCGGCAACAGCGGGCGGAACGTAGGGCGCCACGTCGCCGCCCAGGGACGCGACCTGGCGAACCAGCGAGCTCGACACATGCGCATGGGACGGATCCGGGAGCAGGAACACGGTCTCGATGTTCGCCAGGTTGCGGTTGACGATGGCCATCGGGGTCTCGTAGGCGACATCGATCTGCGAGCGGATGCCCTTGATCAGGGCGACCGCACCCACATCGTTGCAGTAATCGACGAGCAGTCCGACACTCCACGACGCGACGCGTATGTCACCGGCGAAGCCGGCATCCTCGATCGATTTCGAGATGAGCGAGACGCGCTTGCCAATCGGCAGCAGGGCGGTCTTGGCGGGATTGTGCACCACCAGCACGTGGACCTCGTCGAAGAGCTTGGCCGCGCGCTCGATGACGTCGAGATGACCGAGCGTGACCGGGTCGAACGAGCCAGGGACGACCGCGATCCTGTGCATCCCTCAACCCTATCGGCGACACCTTGCGGCGGGTTGCGAGTCGCCCTCAACTTCCATCTGCCCGGTTCTGCCGCCCGAGGACGCCTCCAGGCGGCAGAACCGGGCAGTTCGCGGGCTAGTTCTTGGCCAGGTACTCGCGGGTGGATTCGTCGAGGCGCCGCGAGATGGCCGCGCGCAGGGCAGGGTGCCCGGCGAGGATGGGATCGCCGTCGAGCACCTGTCCGGCGGCGGCGCGGGCCTGCTGGATGACGTCGGCGTCGGCGACCACCCGGAGCAGGCGAAGCGATGACCTGCCACCCGACTGCACTGCGCCGAGCACATCGCCCTCCCGTCGCAGCTCGAGGTCGATCTCGGCGAGCGCGAAGCCGTCGGAGGTGCCTGCGACGGCGTCGACCCGGACGCGGGCGGGGCTGTCCACCTCTGCGAAGGTCACGAACAGGCAGATGCCGGCAGCCTTGCCTCGTCCGACGCGTCCTCGGAGCTGGTGCAGCTGGGAGACGCCGAACCGGTCGGCGTCGAGGATGATCATCGTCGACGCGTTGGGCACATCGACGCCGACCTCGATCACGGTCGTCGCGATGATGAGGTCGAGGCTGCCGGCCGCGAAGGCCTGCATGACGGAGTCCTTCTCATCGGAGGTCATCCGCCCGTGCAGAGCGGCGATCCGCAGGCCCTTGAGCTGGTCGATCGTCGGCATCGCGCCCATGATGACCTCGACGGACGCGGCCGGACGCTGAGGGACCTCGTCCTGCTCGGGAGACGCACCCTGCTCGGGATGCTTGGCGTCGATCGCCGGGCACACCACGAAGACCTGATGGCCCTTCGCCACCTCCTCGGCTGCCCGCTTCCAGACGCGATGGATCATCGTCGGTGTCTCGGTCAGCCCCACCACGAAGCTCTCGATGGCCGAACGCCCCAGCGGCAGCTCGGTGATGGTCGAGATGTCGAGGTCGCCGAACACCGTCATCGCGACCGTGCGCGGGATCGGGGTGGCCGTCATCACGAGGACGTGCGGCGGCGTGTGACCCTTCTGTCGAAGCGCCTCGCGCTGCTCGACGCCGAAGCGGTGCTGCTCGTCGACGACGACGAGACCGAGGTCGAAGAACTCCACTTTGTCGCCGATCAGGGCGTGGGTGCCGATCACGATGCGCGCCTGGCCGCTGACGATCCGCAGCATCGCCTTGCGCCTCTCGGCGACCGACAGCTGGCCCGTGAGCAGCGTCGGCATCAGGCGGGCGGAGAGGTCGGGGCCCAAGGACTTCGCGATGGATCGGAGGTGCTGCGATGCGAGCACTTCGGTCGGAGCGAGCAGCGCGGCCTGGCCGCCCGCGTCGATCACCTGCAGCATCGCCCGGAGTGCGACCAGGGTCTTGCCCGATCCGACCTCGCCCTGCAGCAGCCGATTCATGGGGATCGGCTGCTCGAGGTCGCGCGCGATCTCCTCGCCGACGACCTCCTGATCCTTCGTGAGATCGAACGGCAGGGCCGAGTCGAACTGGGCGCGATAGCCGTCCTGCGCGTCGGGGCGAGGGGTTGCGGCCGTGGCCCGTGACACGATGCGCTGCTCGAGGAGTGCCGTCTGCAGCACGAAGGCCTCGTGGAACTTGAAGGTCTCCCTCGCCTGCAGGAAGTCGGACGCACGCTTGGGCCGGTGGATCAGCTCGAGCGCGGCACCCTGATGGATGAGCGCGTACTCCTCGCGGATCTCGGGGGGCACAGGATCGTCGAGCGGATCGAGGGACGCGAGTGCGAGCGCCACTGCGTCCTGGATCTGCCAGCTGGTGATGCTGCCGGTCGCGGGGTAGATGGGGATGAGCTGGTTCGCGAAGGCCTTGGCCGCCGCGTCATCGAGGTCGTGGTCGGGCACCGTGTCGAGCTCGCCGAACAGCCGGTAGTCGGGATGGGCGAGCTGCGCATTGCCCTTGTATCGCGAGATCTTGCCGGAGAAGATCCCGCGGACGCCGACCCTGAGCTCCTTCACCCGCCAGGACTGATTGAAGAAGGTGAGGCTGACGAAGCCCTTGCCATCGCTGATCGAGACCTCGAACAGGCTCCCCTTGCGCGACTGCATCTTGCGCTCGGTCGCGCTGCGTACCTCGCCGACGATGGTGACCTCTTCGTCCATCGGCAGCTCGTCGAGCGCGGTGAGCTCGCCCCGGCGGGCGTAGCGGCGGGGGTAGTGCGAGAGCAGGTCGCCGACCGTCTCCATCGCGAACGCACGCTTGTATGCCGTGGCGGTCTTGCCCCCGAGCACGCCATCGAGCTTGGTGTCGAGTGTGCCGGCCACGGAACGAGGCTAGCGCGACCGTCCGACACGATCGCCTGCGATCACTCCGGGTTGGGCTCGAGGAATCTGAGCTGATTGCCGAACGGATCGCTCACGTCCACGGTCCTCCCCCACGGCTGGCGTTCGAGGCCGGGCCGGGCGTGGCGGTACTCCTTCTGGTGGAGCTCCTTCCAGAACTCCGCGATCCCGGTGACCGTGATCTGCGTCGCGGTGCCGGGAGTGCCGTCCCCGAAGTGCTCGGTGAGGTGCAGGAACGCGCCGGACCGGCTGATCTGGCGATAGGTCGGGCCACCTGATGAATACGTGTGCTCCCAGTCGACCTGGAAGCCGAGGAAGCCGAGGTAGAACTCGTCCGCCTTCGGCACGTCGAAGATGCGGAGGATGGGGATGACTGGGCCGAGCAGCATCATGGCGCTCACGCTACTCGCCGCCGCCGCTACCCTCGGAGATCGTGACGCGGATCATCTCGGGCTTCGCCGGCTCGCTCCGGCTCGCCGTTCCGAACGGCGCCACCCGCCCGACGAGCGACCGGACTCGGGAGGGCATCTTCTCGGCGCTCGACGCTCGCGGGGTGCTCGACGGCGCGCGCGTGCTCGACCTGTACGCTGGCTCCGGGGCGCTCGGGCTCGAGGCCGTCAGCCGGGGAGCGGTGTCCGCGCAGCTCGTCGACTCGTCCGCCTCGGCGGCGTCGGCCTGCAAGAGGAATGCAGCGACGGTGAGCGCATCCCCACGGGCGCCACGAGGTCTGCAGCTGCTGGTGACCCGTCAGACGACTGACGCATTCCTCTCCACCGATACGGCGACCTACGATCTGGTCTTCCTCGATCCGCCCTATGACGTGGCGACCGAGGAGATCGATCGGACGCTGCAGCTCGTCGCCGAACGGATCGCACCGGACGGGCTCATCGTGCTCGAGCGCAGCACTCGATCGGCCGATCCCCGCTGGCCCGACGGCATCGAGCTCAACCGGGCGCGGGACTATGGCGAGACGCGCGTCTTCTACGCCCAGCCCGCTTGACCGGCGGGCTCACTCGGCAGGATCAGACCCGAGTCAGCCCGCTGCGCCGTCCCAGCCCACGAAGGAATCCCATCCCGTCGTGCGGACGGCGGGATCCTCGCCGTTGACGAGCACCCGGCCGTCGCCCTGACGGACGACGCCGATGGGGCGGAACGCCCCAGGGAGCGTGGCGGTCGCCGGGAAGGTCGCGAGCAGCGAGTGGTCCTCCCCGTCGGTGAGGACGATCTCCGCTGACACCTCGATCAGCTCAGGGGCGGCACCGGCGATCCAGGCGCGATCGGCCTCGAGCGCGTGCAGATCGATGTCGAGGTCGAACCCGCTGGCCGATGCGATGCGTCCGGCGTCGAGGAGCAGCCCGTCGGATACGTCGAGCATCGAGGTGGCGCCGGCGAGGGCAGCCGCCACTCCAGCCGCGATCGGCGGGGTCGGGCGCAGCTGCGCCTCGACGGCGGCCGGCCGACGCGCGACCAACTCGGCGGCTGCGGTGGGATCGGGCTCGCCGTCCTCATCGATCCCTTGCGCGAAGAGCAGCCGCAGACCTGCAGCCGCGCGCCCGACGGTGCCGGCGAGCGCGATCACGTCTCCCGCCCGAGCGCCCGAGCGAAGGACGGGGTCGACGCCACCCAGGTCGCCGAATACCGTCACGGCGATGGTGAGGGTGTCGCTCGCCGACAGGTCGCCGCCGACCACTCCGACCCCGGGCGCGAGCTCGGCGCACGCATCGCGGAGGCCGCGGGCGATGCCCTCGAGGTCGGTGATCAGCGTGTCGAGCGGCGCGGCGATGGCGACGACCAAGGCGGTCGGCCGCGCACCCATCGCGGCGATGTCGGCGAGGTTGGTGGCCGCGCCCTTCCAGCCCAGGTCGAACGGCGACGACCAGGCGAGCCGGAAGTCGGGCCCGTGCACGAGGAGATCGGTCGAGATGACGACCCGTCCGTCCGGTGCGGCGATCACGGCGCCGTCGTCCCCTGGTCCGACCGTCGCCGCGGCCGCGGGAGGCAGGATCGGGAAGATCCGACGCAGTGCCGCCAGCTCGCCCGCCGACCCGAGCGTCGCGGAGTCGGGGGCGGCAGGGTCGAGGCTCACCCTCCGACGCTAGCCCAGCCCATGTGTACGTTCCGGCCCCATGTGCACGGAATTTCGCGCACATCCGCCGGTTTCGTGCACATTCGGCTGCCACGTACGCAAGACCACGGGGCCCTTCGTCCAGGCGCCGGCCGGTACCCTGGCGACGTGCTCCGGTCCCGATCGCTCCTGCCCGCGCCGGGCCGGACCGGCACCCGGATTCAGACCCGGCTGCAGCTGGCGCAGCGGATCGCAGGAATCACCGCAGTCGTGATCCTGAGCACGGGCCTCGCCGCCTGCTCCCCCACCGTGTCGCTCGAGCCCGGGCCGGAGGCGACAGCGACCGCCTGCGCCGACGTCATCGTCCGCCTTCCCGACACGCTTGACGGCGCGGACAAGCGCGAGACCAATGCGCAGGGCACCGCCGCGTGGGGCGATCCCTCGAGCGTGCTGCTCGTCTGCGGCGTCACGCAGCGCGCTCCGACCACCGACCGATGCATCGCGATCGGCGACGGCGCGAGCGAGGTGGACTGGGTCGAGGACGACTCGAAAGCGCCGGTCTACAGCTACATCAGCTACAACCGCGCGCCCGCGGTCGAGGTGACGATCGACAGCACCAAGTCCTCGGGAACCGACGTGCTCACCGACCTGTCGGACGTGGTCTCGATCCTCGCGCTCGACCACCCCTGCGTCGGCGCGGAGGACGCAGAGCTGGTCCCCTCCACCCCCGCCCCGTAGCGGTTGCCGGATCTCCTGATTTCAGGTGTCCTTTTCTCCTGAATTCAGGCGGATGCGAGGTTCTCCGGCCCCTTCGACGGATGTCACCGGAGAACTTCATCCAGACCTGAATTCAGGACGCCAGGGCGGTCGTCCACAGTCGGCGAGCGCCGGAACGTCTGCACAGATTCCGGCGGATGGAAGGTGGGTGTCAGCAGAGCGGGCACGCTCGTATGCCATGAATCCCGAACAGCTGCTTCGCGACCAGTGCGGCGTCGCTTGGCGCGCGGACCTTGTCAGTGCAGGGTGGACGCGTCCTCAGATCAGCCGGCTCGTCGCGGCCGGACGGCTGACCGTCCTGCGCAACGGGTGGGTCGCGACAGCGGATGCTGATCCGAGCATCCGTGCGGCGGTCCGAGTGGGAGGGGCATTGACCTGCGTCTCGGAGCTTCAGCGAAGGAGCCTCTTCGCTCCGGCGGATCGACGTCTTCACCTCGCGGTGGCCCCGAACGCCTCTCGATTGAGATCGGTGGAAGGGGTCGATCCGATCGTGCACTGGAGTGGCGAGCTCGTGGCGAGGCCGCGGGGAGCCGTGACGGATCCCCTCGACAACCTGATCCCGCATCTCGCGCAGTGCCTGCCGACTGATTGGGCGGTCGCCGGAATCGACGCCATCTCGCGCTCGGAGCGGCGGTTCACCTCCGCCCACATCTCCAAGATCGCCATGCGTGCGCATAGCCAACGACTTCGCGCGCTGCTTCCGCTGCTCGATTCGCGAGCGGAGAGTGGCCTTGAATCCCTCCTCCGGGTTCGCTTGTCTGCCGCGGGCATCCAGATCGCGCCCCAGGTGCAGATCGGTCCGTTCCGCGTCGACGGGCTCATCGGCGAACGGCTGGTGATCGAAGCCGCGGGTTACCAGTTCCACTCACAACGCGAGGACTTCGAAGCCGACCATGCCCGGGCGGCCGAGTTGCAGCTGCGCGGCTTCACCGTGCTGCAGTTCACCTACCAGCAGATCGTAAATAACTGGCCGCGAGTGCTGGAGACCATCCAGGCCCATATCGCGCGCGGCGATCACCGTTGGGATTCGTGGCGGCGAAGCGGCACATCCTGAATTCAGGACGATGTGACGTTCTCCGGGCTCCTGGCGAGATGCTGCCTGCAAACGTGATCTCGGCCTGAATTCAGGAGAGAGGACTCCTGAATTCAGGGACCGCGTCAGGAGGCGGCGGGCTCCAAGGCCAGGGTGATCAGCTCCATGATCAGCTCCGGATAGGTCAAGCCGGATTCCAGCCAGCAGCGCGGGAACATCGAGATCGGAGTGAAGCCCGGCATCGTGTTGACCTCGTTGACCACGAAGCCGGTCGGGGTCAGGAAGAAGTCGACCCGGGCGAGGCCTGCGCCGCCGATCGCCTCGAAGGCGCGGATGCCGATGGACTGCATCTCGGCGAGCTCATCGTCGGTCAGCGACGCGGGGCAGACCAGGTCGACGCCGGGTGCATCCAGGTATTTGGCGGCGAAGTCGTAGAAGTCCCGGCCGGTCACGACCACCTCGCCGGCGACGGACGCCCGGGCGGGAGAGCCGGCGCGGCCGCCGAGCACCGCGACCTCGACCTCTCGACCGCTGATCGCAGCCTCCACGAGCACCTTGGAGTCCTCGGCGAACGCGAGCTCGAGAGCCGGAGCGATCCCGTCGACATCGACGACCTTGCTGACGCCCACCGACGATCCCGCACGCGCCGGCTTGATGAACATGGGGAATCCGAGCGACACCATCGAGGGCAGCAGCACATCCTGCGACGATGCCCAGCTGCCGGCGGTCACCGTGACCCACGGGGCCACCGCGATCCCGGCTGCCGCCAGCACGGTCTTGGTGAAGTGCTTGTCCATGCCGAGCGCCGAGGCGAGCACGCCGTTGCCGACGTAGGGAAGTCCGATCAGCTCGAGCATGCCCTGGATCGTGCCGTCCTCACCGAACGGTCCGTGCAGGATCGGGAACACGACGTCGATGTCGCCGAGCGAGCGGACCGAGCCATCCGACTCCACCCGCAGCTCGCGGGAGGCGGCGCTGTCGGGCCAGAGCACACGCGATCCGTTGTCGACGACCTCGGGCAGCGCGGAGGGATCGAGAGCGAAGCGAGACGCGTCATCCGCCTCGAGCACGAAGGCGCCGTCGCGGGTGATGCCCACCGGGATCACCTCGTACCGTTCGCGGTCGATGGCGCCGAGCACCCCGCCGGCCGTGGCGCAGCTGATCGAATGCTCGCTCGAGCGCCCGCCGAAGAGGAGCGCAACGCGGATGCGGCCGTCGGCCATTGGATCATTCCCCCTGGGGCAGGTCGTCGGTCGTCAGATGCGGAGCGATGTCGCGCGGATCGAGCGTACCGTCGAGCACCTGGGCCACCTGGAGCGCGATCGGCATGCTCACCCCGCGGGCCGCTGCCAGCTCGAGCACGGGTGCGATGGAGGCGAGACCCTCGGCGGTCTGCTTCATGGTCGCGACGACATCGCCGAAGCTGTAGCCCTGACCGAGCAGCCGGCCGGCCGTGTTGTTGCGGGACAGCGACGACTCGCTCGTCGCGATGAGATCGCCGAGTCCCGCGAGGCCGGACAGGGTCTCGGGCCGTCCCCCGTAGGCCACCGCGAAGTCGGTCATCTCGGCCAGGCCTCGGGTCAGGATCGAGGCCTTGGTGTTCTCGCCATATCCGACGCCGTCGACGATGCCGATCGCCACCGCGACGATGTTCTTGAGCACTCCGCCGATCTCGGTTCCGATGACATCGGTGTTCACGAACGAGCGGAAGTACTTGTTGGTGGCGGCGAGCGCGACGGTCTGCGCGGTCACCAGGTCGTCCGAGGCGATGACCGCGGCGGTCGGCCACTGCTTCGCGATCTCCAGCGCCAGATTCGGGCCCGAGGCGACCGCGATCTGAGCTCCGCCGATGCCGAGCTCCTCGCCGATCACCTCGCTCATCCGCTTGAGCGTGCCCTGCTCGATGCCCTTCATCAGGCTGACGACGATCGCGTCCGACGGGATGGAGGACGCGGCGGCGGTGAGGTTGGCGCGAAGGGTCTGGCTCGGGACGGCGACGAAGACGAGCTCCGCCCCCTCGAGCACCGCGCCGAGCCGCGAGTCCGCCCGCAGTGCGGCGGGCAGGTTGATGCCGGGCAGGTAGTCGCTGTTGCGGTGGCCGGTGTTGATCTCGTGCGCCAGCTCGGGCCTGCGGGCCCAGAGCATGACGGAGGCGCCGCCGTCGGCGAGCACCTTGGAGAAGGTAGTGCCCCAGCTGCCGGCACCGAGGACGGCGACGCGCGTCGGGCGGACCGGGATGAGGTCGGATAAGGGGTCAGTCAAAGCGGCCGATCTCCGTCTGGCCCTTCTTCTTCGGATCCCAGCGCTCGACGGGGGCCGTCTCGCCGCGCAGGTCTTCGAGCAGGGCGGTGATCGCGGCCATCACCCGTTCGGTCGCGGCCGTCAGGGTCGGTCCGTCGAGCGGCCGGCCACGATATTCGCTGAGGTCCACGGGGTCGCCGAACTTGATGGTGATCTTCGACCGCGGGAAGAGGCGGATGCTGCGGCCGTATCGGCTCATCAGCCGCTGGGCGCCCCAGTGGGCGGCCGGGATGACGGGGATGTCGTTCTGCAGGGCGATACGCACCGCACCCGACTTGCCGCGCATCGGCCAGGTGTCGGGATCGCGGGTGAGCGAGCCCTCGGGATAGACGATCAGCCCCTGCCCCTTCTCGACGAGCCGCTTGGCCTCGTCGAGCGGGATCGCCGCGCCGCTTCCGCCGCCGGCGCGCTGCACGGGCACCTGGCCTGTCGCGCGCAAAACGCCGCCGATGACGGGCACGCTGAACAGCGACTCCTTGGCGAGGAAGCGCGGCGCGCGGCCGATCCGCCAGAGGGACCAGCCGACGACGACCGGGTCGATCTCGGTGATGTGGTTGGGGGTGAGCACGAAGGCGCCCGACGCGGGCACCTTGCCGCCGTCGACGATGGTCAGCCTGCTGAACAGGCTCATCAGCGGGATGGCGGTGCCGGCGACAGGCCAGAACGCCGACGGATGGCTCTTCTCCGGATGCTTCGAAGAGCGCACCGAGCGACGGCGCGCGTCAGTGGGGCGAGGCTCCGCCCCGCCGGCCTGCTGCCCGGTCATCCCAGGATGTCGAAGCGCGCGCCCAGTGCCTGCAGCTTGGCGATGAAGTTCTCGTAGCCGCGGCTGATGATGCCCACGTTGCTGACCGTCGACCGGCCCTCCGCGGTGAGCGCTGCGATCAGGTGCGAGAAGCCGCCTCGAAGGTCGGGCACCTCGATGTCGGCGCCGTGCAGAGGGGTGGGGCCGGTGATGACGGCCGCCTGCTCGAGGTCACGACGAGGCACCCGGCGCGGCGTTCCGCCGAGCCCGGAGGCGTGCACGGTGATGTCCGCGCCCATCTCGATGAGTGCGTCCGTGAAGCCGAAGCGGTTCTCGTACACGGTCTCGTGCACGATCGAGGAGCCGTGGGCCTGGGTGAGCGCGACGATGAGCGGCTGCTGCCAGTCGGTCATGAATCCGGGGTGCACATCCGTCTCGATGACGACCGGCTTGAGCGCGCCGCCCGGGTGGTAGAAGCGGATGCCGTCCTCGTAGATGTCGAACTTGCCGCCGACCTTCCGGAAGACGTTGAGGAACGTCATCATGTGCTCCTGCTTCGCGCCGCCGACGAACACGTCGCCCTGGGTCGCCAGCGCCGCGGACGCCCAGCTGGCGACCTCGTTGCGGTCGAAGATGGCCCGGTGCGTGTAGCCCTCGAGGCGGTCGACGCCCTCGATCAGGATCACGCGATTGGGCTCGACGGAGATGATCGCGCCCATCTTCTGCAGGATCGCGATGAGGTCCATGATCTCGGGCTCGATGGCCGCGTTGCGCAGCTCGGTCGTCCCCGTGGCGCGCACGGCGGTCAGCAGGACCTGCTCGGTGGCGCCGACGCTCGGGTAGGGCAGCTCGATCTCGGTGCCCTGCAGGCCGTTGGGCGCGGTGATGTGGATGCCGCTCGGCAGCTTGTCGACGACGGCGCCGAATTTGCGGAGCGCGTCGAGGTGGAAGTCGATGGGCCGGTCGCCGATCCGGCAGCCGCCGAGGTCGGGGATGAACGCCTCGCCGAGCTGGTGCAGCAGGGGGCCGCAGAACAGGATGGGGATCCGGCTCGAGCCGGCATGCGCGTCGATGTCCGCCATGTGGGCGCTGATGACGTTGGACGGATCGAGGATGAGGTCGCCGGGCTCGGCGCCATCGCTCACCTTGACGCCGTGCACCTCGAGCAGTCCGCGGACGACCCGGACATCGCTGATGTCGGGCACGCCGCGCAGCAGGCTGGAGGTCTCACCGAGAAGCGAGGCGACCATCGCCTTCGTGACCAGGTTCTTGGCGCCTCGGACCTCGATGCGGCCCTTGAGCGGCACTCCGCCGTCGATCGCGATGCGATCGAAGGTGAGCCCCACGTGTTCGCCGGCCTTCTGAGCATCCTTGAGGAGACTGTTCACGAGATGCGGGATCCTTTTCCTGTCGTGACCACCGTCGCTCAGCTGCGTGCGGGAAGAGTGGTCGGCCGCCAGCTTTCGCGGCGTCCTTCGAATTCTGCGATGCGCTCTTCGTCGCGCAGGGTCAGGGCGATGTCGTCGAGACCCTCGAGCAGCCTCCATCTGGTGTAGTCGTCGATGTCGAACGGTACGGAGAGGCTGCCAGCGGAGGAATCTCCGATGGAGGCCTTCTTTGCAACAAGATCGACGGTAACGGCTATTCCTGGGTTCGCCTCCATTGCGGCCCAGAGTTTCTCCAGATCGCTCTCGGAGACCGTGCCGGCGACCAGTCCCTGCTTGCCGGAGTTGCCGCGGAAGATGTCGCCGAAGCGGGTGCTGAGCACGACCCGGAAGCCGTAGTCGCGCAGGGCCCAGACCGCGTGCTCGCGGCTGGAGCCGGTCCCGAAGTCGTGACCGGCGACCAGGACGGATGCCCCGGCGTACTGCGGCTGGTTGAGCTCGAAGGCCGGATCCTGGCGCCACTGGTAGAACAGCGCGTCCTCGAAGCCCGTCTTGGTGACGCGCTTCAGGAAGACCGCGGGGATGATCTGATCGGTGTCGACGTTGTTGCGACGGAACGGGACGCCGACGCCGGTGTGAGTGGTGAACGCATCCATCAGGCGGACACCTGTCCTGAGGAGGAGCTTGCGACGTCCCGAAGGGCCTGTCTGATGACGGTGCTGGTCTCGGCGATGTTGTTCAGCGCGTCGTCGTGTTCCAGGTCCCATGGGCTCGACAGCGTGCCGCGGACCGCGGTGGCGGCCGCGACGAGCGGGGAGACCAGGTGGGTGCGTCCGCCCTTGCCCTGGCGGCCCTCGAAGTTGCGGTTGGAGGTGGACGCGCAGCGCTCCCCCGGAGCGAGCTGATCGGGATTCATGCCGAGGCACATCGAGCATCCGGCGAACCGCCACTCGGCGCCGAACTCGGTGAACACCTTGTCGAGGCCCTCCGCCTCGGCCTCGATCCGCACCCGCGCGGAGCCGGGGACCACCATCACGCGCACCCCCGGCGCCTTGGTGCGGCCCTTGACGATCGACGCGAAGGCGCGGAGGTCCTCGATCCGGCTGTTGGTGCACGAGCCCATGAACACGGCGTCGACGGCGATGTCCTTCATCGGCGTGCCCGCCGCCAGATCCATGTATTCGAGCGCCCGTTCGGCGGAGGCGCGCTCGTTGGCGTCGCGGATCTCCGACGGGATGGGCACCGAGTCGGACAGCGAGACGCCCTGCCCGGGGTTGGTCCCCCAGGTCACGAACGGCTCGAGGGCGTTGGCATCGAGGAACACCTCGGCGTCGAACACGGCGTCGTCATCGGTCTGCAGGGTGCGCCAGTACTCGACGGCCGCGTCCCAGTCGGCACCTTCTGGTGCGTGCGGGCGACCCTTCAGGTAGGCGAAGGTGGTCTCGTCGGGGGCGACCATGCCGGCGCGGGCGCCCGCCTCGATCGACATGTTGCAGATGGTCATCCGGCCGTCCATCGACAGCCCGCGGATGGCGCTGCCACGGTACTCGAGCACGTAGCCCTGGCCGCCGCCGGTGCCGATCTGGGCGATGACGGCGAGGATGATGTCCTTCGCCGTGACGCCGGGACGCAGCTCGCCCTCGACCGTGATGGCCATGGTCTTGAAGGGCTGCAGTGGCAGGGTCTGGGTGGCGAGCACGTGCTCGACCTCGCTCGTGCCGATGCCGAAGGCCATCGCGCCGAACGCGCCGTGGGTGGAGGTGTGCGAGTCGCCGCAGACGACCGTGATGCCCGGCTGGGTCAGGCCCAGCTGCGGGCCGACGACGTGCACGATGCCCTGCTCGATGTCGCCGAGCGAGTGCAGGCGCACGCCGAACTCCTTGGCGTTGCGGCGCAGGGTCTCGATCTGCGTGCGGCTGGTCAGGTCGGCGATCGGCTTGTCGATGGCCAGCGTCGGGGTGTTGTGGTCTTCGGTCGCGATCGTCAGATCGGGGCGGCGAACGGGCCGACCGGCCATCCGCAGGCCGTCGAAGGCCTGCGGGCTGGTGACCTCGTGCACGAGGTGCAGGTCGATGTAGAGCAGGTCGGGGGTGCCGTCCTCGCCCTTCTTGACGAGGTGCGCGTTCCAGACCTTCTCGGCGAGGGTCAGGCCCCGCGTGCTGGAATCGGGCTCGGGAGCTCCGGACGCGGGGGTCTCGGGCTCAGGGCTGAAGGGTGCGGTCATGATTCTCTTTCGGTCGATCTCGACGTCGTGGATCGGCAGCCGGCCCGGGGAGGCGTCAGCTGGTCAGCCCATGGCAGACTCCGCGACGAGGAAGGACTGAAGAGCTCAGGCCTCGTCGCGGCAGCTAAGAAGGAGCCGGGCGGAACGCACGCCGCCACATTACCACCGCGATCAGCCGCCGATCCCGTCGAGAGATCGGGTCTCCGGACAGCCTCCACGACTCCGCCCTGGTGCTGCCCCTAGTGCTCGGCGCTCTTGTCGACCGGCGTGTCCGCCGCCTTCGGGGTGGACGCCTCTTCCGCCGGGTCCTTGGTGCTGCCGAGGTGCAGCTCGCTGGGATTGGGCAGGTCGGGATCGCGCTTCATCTTGATCAGGCTCGCGATCGTGGCGACGGCCATGGAGACGACGATCACGCCGAGCGACAGGCCGGTGCCGATGTCGGGCGCCCACTCGACGTGCTCGCCGCCGTTGATGAAGGGCAGCTCGTTCTCGTGCAGCGCATGGAAGACGAGCTTGACGCCGATGAAGCCGAGGATGAACGCGATCCCGTACTTGAGGTAGATCAGCTTGTCGACGAGGTCGCCGAGCAGGAAGTAGAGCTGGCGCAGCCCCATGAGGGCGAAGATGTTGGCCGTGAAGACCAGGAACGGATCCTGGGTGATGCCGAAGATGGCCGGGATCGAGTCGAGCGCGAACAGCAGATCCGTCGAGCCGATGGCGATGAACACAATCAGGATCGGCGTGAAGATCTTCTTGCCGTCGACGACCGTCCGGATCCTGTTGCCGTCGAAGGTGTCGGTGATGGCGATCCGCTTGCGGAGGAAGGCGATGATCCGGCTCTCGCCCTCGGCCGAGTGGTCCTTGCCGAAGGCCTGCGTGTAGGCCGTGTAGACGAGGAACGCACCGAAGATGTAGAAGATCCAGCTGAAGTTCTCGATCAGGGCGGCGCCGAGCAGGATGAAGATCCCGCGGAAGATCAGCGCCAGGATGATGCCCACCATCAGGATCTCCTGCTGGTACTTCTTGGGCACCGAGAAGTTGGCCATGATGATGACGAAGACGAACAGGTTGTCGATGCTGAGGCTGTACTCCGTCAGCCAGCCGGCGAGGAACTCCCCCGCCTGGGTCGTGTCGCCGAGCAGGAAGAGCAGGCCGGCGAAGATCAGCGCGAGCACCACGTAGATCGAGACCCAGATGGCCGACTCGCGGATCGACGGGATGTGCGGTCGCATGTAGGCGAGCACGAGGTCGCCGACGAGGATGGCGCCGAGGACGACGAACGAGGTGATCTCGAACCAGACGGGAATCATTGGAGAGAGGGCCTTTCGAGGCTCGACGTATCGTCGAAAGTCTCTCCCGCACCCGGATCGGATGTCATTCGCATGACGCGGATCGGATGCCACCATGCCCGGAGCCGCGGCTGCGCGACCCGTCCTGACGGACATGGCGAATCGGGATACTCCCCTTCGCTCGGGCAAGCGTAGCGGGCCTCCTCCCCGCTCCACGTTTCCGGCGCGTGAAAAGCTCGAAGGCAGGTGGAAGGTCATGGGCCGTTGCGCTTTTCCGGTGCCGGGCGCAGGTGTCGGGCGGGCCTGGATGCTGTCGGAGGTCCGGCGTAGCGTGCAGGGATGAACATCGTCCTGGTTCCGGGGTTCTGGCTCGACGGCTCGTCCTGGGACGAGGTGGCGCGGCCGATCCGACTGGCCGGTCACGAGGTGATCGCGCTCACGCCGCCGGGCCGAGACAGCCTGGGGGCGGACCGGGCCGGCATCGGCATCGCCGATCATGTCGCCGCAGTGGTCGACGCGATCGACGGCATCGACGGTCATGTGGTGCTGGTCGGGCACTCGGGTGGTGGTCCGACGATCTACGGCGCCGTCGATGCCCGGCCGCAGCGTGTGGTCCGAACGATCTACGTCGACTCCTTCCCCCTGCCCGATGGATTTCCGATCAACGACTCCCTCCCTGCTGTCGGCGACAGCATCCCGCTTCCGCCATGGGACTTCTTCCAGGAGGCCGATCTGGTCGATCTCGACGAGGATCTGCGCGAGTCGTTCCGTGCTCGCGCCATTCCGGAGGCCCGCAGAGTCGCGTACGACCGGCAGTCGCTGTCCGATGAGAGCCGCCGGCATGTGCCGGCCACCGTCATCACCTGCGAGTTCCCCATCGCTCAGATCGAGGCGTTCATCGCACAGGAGGTTCCCATGGTCGCCGAGCTGGCCGCGCTGAAGGACGTGGAGTACGTCGAGCTGCCGACGGGCCACTGGCCGCAGTTCACCAAGCCCGAGGAACTGGCCGAGGCGATTCTCGCCGCGCTTCGCTGACCCGCGTGGAGCAGGCGATGAACGCGGGAGCCGGACGAACCGGCGGGCGGATCGCCCTGCTGTCCGCGCCGAGCGGACTGGGCTTGCGGCCGCCGGCTCAGGGACGGGAACCCGGCACCTCCGGGGCACCCGACGCACTGCGCACGGCTGGGTTGTTCACCCGCTTCGCCAACGCCGGCGCCATCGACGCGGGTGCTGTCGTGCCGGGCAGATACGTCGATGACGATGAGACCCGCCCGCCGGGCCGTCTGAGGAACCAGGACCAGATAGTCGAGCACGCCCGTCGGCTCGGTCATCGCATCGCGCACCTTCTCGGGGAGGGACGGGTTCCGCTCGTGATCGGCGGCGACTGCAGCCTGCTGATCGGCGCCGGCATCGGTCTCTCGGGGATACCAGGCGCCGGCCTGGTGCACATCGACGGGCACACCGACTTCCGGCACCCGGGCAACTCCGACAGCTGGGCGAGCCTCGCCGGTGAGGATCTGGCGGCGGCGATCGGGCGCCATATCCCTGCCATCGCGGACGTCGACGGCCTGGGGCCCTTCTTCGCCGCCGACCGCACGGTGCACATCGGCTGCCGCGACGATGACGACGAGCTCGCTGAGGTTCGTCGCGCGATCGGGCTCGTCCTTCCGGCGAGCCGAGTGACCCGGATCGGCGCTGCGGCTTCAGCCGACGCCACGCGCGCCGTTGTCGGGCATGGCGGCTATTGGCTCCACCTCGACGTGGATGCGCTCGATCCGTCCTTCATGCCGGCGGTCGACAGTCCGGATCCCGGCGGGCTCGGCCCTGACGAGCTGATCGAGCTCCTGCAGCAGCTGGCGCCCGAGGCCATCGGAGTACAGATCACCGTCTTCGATCCCGAGCTCGACCCGGATGGTCGGTACGCCGCGCTGCTGACAGAGGTGCTCGTCGCTGGACTAGGCGAACTGGGCTCGGGTCGCGCCGGCCACATCGCCGGCGTCGACCAGACCGCCTGCTGACCGAATCTCGCGCAGATGGAACCTTCGCGCTCTGACCGGACATCCAGTGTTGAGGGTGTTCCGCGCATGGACCGCTCAGTCGTTCGGAGGGCAGGGAGCCAGCGTCGATGAAGCCACGAGGATCCGAGTCCGATGACGCGTCGGGCGACTCCCGCTGGGCCCGTACGCGCACCTGGATGAAGGCGGTCTGGATCGTGCTGGCCGCCATCGCGCTCGCCGTCGGCGGCCTGATCGCCGGCCAGATCAACGTCGACGTCATGAATTGAACGCATTCGCCCGTGGGGTGCAGACCGGACGCTGACAACGCTCCGATGCATTCACCGACACGGTGGAATGCAAGAAGCCCCCGGCGTCATGCCGGGGGCTTCTTGCGTGTCGTGACCCCAGCGGGATTCGAACCCGCGTTACCGCCGTGAGAGGGCGATGTCCTAGGCCTCTAAACGATGGGGCCGAACGATGGCGACTCCAACCTGCGGAGCGCCTCAACGAGTATAGGCGACGCCGGCGATCTCCGCGAACACGGGGTGAACGGCGGCGGCGCTGCGCGTCAGGCGGTGACGCGCTTGGGATCGGCGCGCTGGACCGGACGGGGCGGCAGGGTCTCGGGAGCCAGAATCGGCAGGGCGCCCGGCACCACGTCGATGTCGATGGGCAGCGATCCGACCCGCTCGCCGTCGGCGTAGGCGACGACGCGCGGCTCCTCGATCCGGATGCTCGAGACCCGCTTGGTCCAGACCACCTCGGTGTGCCGCAGGTGGTTGCCGGAGAACACCTCGGGATAGATCCGGAGGAACCGGTAGCGGCCGAGCGGGCGGACGAAGACCACGTCGAGCTGCCCGTCGTCCACGAGCGCATCCGGCGCGATGAGCATGCCGCCTCCGAGGGAGACGTTGTTCGCCACGGCGAGCAGCACGCCGCGCTCATCATGCGGCTTTCCGTCGAGCACCAGGTGGTAGTCGAAGGGGCGAAGTCGGAGGAGCTCGATCAGCAGTGCCAGCGTGTAGCGGCTGGGGCCCTTCGGCCAGCGCATCTGGTTGGCGCGCTCGTTGCAGAGGGCATCGAAGCCGGCGGAGAGCAGGCAGCCGAACCAGGTGGTGAAGCTGGCATCGCCCTTTCCGTGACGGACGCGGCCCGCATCGATCCGCCGCATCGGCCGGTCGAGAGCGGCGATCGCGATGTCGACCGCCGTGTCGGTGTCGTCGAACGGGATGCCGAGCCCCCGCGCCATGTCGTTGCCGGTACCCGACGGGATGATGCCGAGAGGGATCTGCGTGTTGACGGTCAGATTGACGCCGAAGTTGACCATGCCGTCGCCGCCGATCACGATCAGCGCGTCGGCGCCTTCGATCTCGCGCAGGGCGGCGGCGCGGAGCTTCTCGAAGTTGCGCTCGACGAGCGGGGTCACTCGGAATCCGGCAGCCCGGAACCGGTCGACGGCTCGTGGGCCGACGTCGCGGCCCTTGCCGAAGGAGGCGTTCGGATTGATCGCCACCACGATGTGGCGCTGGTTGTCCATGTGCCGATTATGGGGGCGCGGACGCCCCCGCCTCCCAGGCGCGCTCGAACTGGGGCGCCCCACTTGGTCCGATGAGCGTGCGCCCGCATCCCGCAGCAGCCCGCCGGCCTCGAGTCCGAGCGCCACGGCCACCTTTCGTACCGTCGGCACGGGAAGGAAACCTGGCCGACGGGAGGAAAGGTGGCCGAGCGCGTCAGAGGAGCCGGGGCTCAGCGGCGCGCGGTGAGGCGCACTCGGCGGAGCAGCTGCGCGTTGAGCGCCACGACGATGGTCGACACCGACATCAGCAGGGCTCCGACCGCGGGCGAGACGACGACGCCCGCGCCGATGGCGACACCGGCCGCGAGCGGAAGGGCGATCACGTTGTAGCCGGCGGCCCAGCCGAGGTTCTGCAGCATGGTGCGGTAGGTCGCTCGCGACAGGGTCAGCACATCGGCGACTCCGCGAGGATCGTTGGAGGCGAGCACGATCCCCGCCGACTCGATGGCGACGCCTGTGCCTGCGCCGATCGCGATCCCGACATCGGCCTGCGCGAGAGCGGGCGCATCGTTGACGCCGTCGCCGACCATCGCCACACGGGCGCCGCGGCTCTGCAGCTCCGCGACTGTCTTCGCCTTCTCGCCGGGCAGGACCTCCGCGTACACCTCGTCGATGCCGAGCTGGCTCGCGACCGCCGATCCGACCTCGTGCGTGTCGCCGGTCACCATCGCCACGCGCACCCCTCTGCGGTGCAGGGCGTCGATGGCCGCCTTCGACTCGGGCCGCACCGTGTCCGCGACGCTGAGCAGGCCCAGCACCTCGTTGCGTTCGAGCACGAAGACCACGGACTCACCGCGGGCATGGGCGGCCTTCGCCGCGAGCACGATGTCCGCTCCCCCGTGCAGTCCGCGCTCGATGAGGGCTCGGGGACCCAGCACGGAGATCTTGCGACCGCGCACGTCTGCCTGGACCCCGCGGCCGGGCAGCGCCACGAATTCGGTGGTCAGCAGGGGCGAGATGCCGCGCAGGCGTCCCTCGGCGACGATGGCCCGTCCGATGGGGTGCTCGGAGCGGCCCTCGGCATTGGCGGCGAGACTCAACAGCTCGGCCTTGCGCGAGGCGAGCTCTCCCGGATCGACGACGGGCATCGATCCGGTCCGGGTGCTGACCACGGAGATGGTGCCGGTGGAGCTCGTGACGGCAGGGATGATGTCGACGACGCCCTGCTTGCCCTGCGTCAGCGTTCCGGTCTTGTCGAAGAGGACGACGTCGACGAGGCGGGCCTCTTCGAGCGCCGCGCGACTGCGCACCAGCAGCCCGCTGCGTGCTCCCGTCGTCGTGGAGATCAGCGCGGCGAGCGGGATGGCGAGGCCGAGGGCATGCGGGCAGGCGATCACCAGCACGGTGACGACCCGCTCCAGGACGAACGCCGGATCGTCGGGTCGGATGATCGCCCACACCACGAAGGTGAGGAAGGCGACGCCGAGGGCGACGTAGAACAGCCACTTCGCGGCGCGGTCGGCGAGCAGCTGGACGTCGGACCGGCTGGCCTGGGCGTCCGCGACCAGGCGCATGATCCCGGCGAGCGCGGTGTCGCCTCCGATGCGGGTCACCTCGAGGGTGAGCCAGCGGGTGCTGACGCTTCCCGCGATGAGGGCCGATCCGAAGACCTTGGCGACCGGCGCCGACTCCCCCGTCAGCAGCGACTCGTCCACCGTCGACTCGCCTTCGAGCACGCGGCCGTCGGCGGGGATCCGGCTACCGGGCCGCACGATCACGCGGTCTCCGAGCTGCAGCTCGGAGACGGGCACGATGTCGCCTTCGTCCGACGAGCCGTTGCGCAGCCGCTCGGCGGTGTCGGGGAGCAGCGCGGCGAGCTCGCCCAGGGCGTTGCCCGCGCGCAGAACGGCGGACATCTCGATCCAGTGTCCGAGGAGCATGATCACGATCAGGGTCGCGAGCTCCCACCAGAAGTCCATGCCGTTGAGACCGAACAGCACGGCGAGGCTGTAGCCGAATGCCACGACGATCGCGAGGGAGATGAGCGTCATCATCCCGGGCGTGCGGGCGCGCAGCTCCTCGTAGCCGCCGCGCAGGAAGACGACTCCCCCGTAGACGAAGATCGCCGTGCCGAAGACGGCCGGGATCAGGTCGCTGCCCGGAAACCGGGGCCCGGTGAGGCCGAGGATGTCCTGCAGGCCGCGGGAGAAGATCAGGGTCGGGATGGCGAGCGCGAGGCTGATCAGCAGCTTGCGTCGGAACAGTGCCGGATCGTGGCCCCCATGATCGCCATGGGCCGCGTGGCCGGTGTGGCCTGGGTGATGTCCCGTGGGACCGCTGGACTCCGACCGCTCGGCGTCTCCGCGGTGGTCATGGACCGCCGACTCACCACGCTCGAGGGAAGAGCGCGCGTCGCCGTGCGACGTCGGCGCGGAGTCAGCGACAGGGTTCGCGGACAGCGCGCGCGAGCCGCCTCCTCGACGGATGGTGCGGGAGGCACGGGGAAGGACGGGCGCGTCCGCCATCGCGCGGCGGGCGAAGCGCTCGAGCGCCTCGAGCCGACTGCGCATGGCCGCTGCGGCGGCCGAGTCGACGGGGGACGAAGCGGATTCCGGGTATCGGGGTTCGGATGACTCGAGCGCGACGGCTTCATCGGCGGAGACGTCGGATGCGGACAGGCCCGGACGTCGGCGCGTGATACCCACGATCGGCACGTCGTGGGGTCTACGCGGCGATGCGTCCGCCGTCTCCGGACCGTCTGCTCCTGCAGCCGTCGCATCGGCCGGGACATCTGCGGGGAAGACGTCCGGGTGCGCCGCGATCGGCGCAGAAACAGCCGCAGTGCGCACGTCCTCCGTGCCGATCGAGTCGTCGACGTCCGCGGATGAGACGGGAGTGAGCGGCGCGCTGGTCGTCCACTCCGTCGCCGGCTGCCGACCGGCGTTCGAGGCACGGGACGGGGCTGCATCGGCCGAAGTGTCGAGAATTGAGGCGTCGACGGGCGGCGCCTCGACGAACGCGGCTTCGACACGGGGGGCGTCGGCGAGCGGAACGGCTCCGACGGGCGGCAGCGGTCGGGTCGTCTCCGCGTCCGACGCGTCGGCCCGGGAATCCCGCTGGTCAACCTCAGGAGGGAACCGCGCGGTCGAAGCCGCGCGGGAGGGAGGCGAAGCCACGGGCCCGGCGGAGCGGGATGCCGTGAGCCGCGCGGCGAGGCCCGACAGGCGGCTGCCGATGGTCTCGGGTTGGACTCCCCTCCGGATGCGCGGCCGGTACATCGGCCGCTCCTCCGTCGACCGCGCGGGCGCGCTGGCCCCGCTGCGGGATCCGCCCGGCAGTCCGCCCGATTGTCCGCCCGGCTGCGTGCGCAGGGAGCGACGACTTCCCGCCGAGCTGATCGCACGGCCGGAAGGCAGCGGATCCGATGGATCCGAGCCTCTCGAGGGACCGAGGAGATCGGTGCGGTCGTCCGCCGCGATGCGAGCCGCGAGTGAGGCGAATCCGGGATTCGAGGAGCCGTCGTCGATGTCGGCGTCCGCGGCAAGGTCGGCGGCGTCCTCGTTCGGGTGGGAATCCTCGCCGTCGACCGTTCCGTCGGTCGCGCCGAGACGGACGGCGCCGTCGATCGGCTCATCCCGTCGGCCGGCCACGGCGACCTCGGGTGCCGGCTCGGGCTGAGCCTCGAGGCGCCTCGGCGGAAGCGGTTCGGGAACGGTGCTCACCGGGCCCGTCGTCGGGTGGCCGAGGGAGGTGCGCGTCCAGGTCACCGAGCGATCCGGCGCCGGTCCCCCGAGGAATACGGGCAGGTCTGCCTCGGGCACCAGGTCGTCGGGGATCGACGGTGCGATCGCCTCAGGGGCGGACGCCCGTGCTGGCGCGGTGTCGGTGCGATCCCCCGCGACAGACGCCACCTGCAGATCGGGATCAGCGGGTGAGCGGTCGGACCGGTCGTCCGAGCCGCTGCCCCACGCGCGTGTCGCCGGGACCGCCTGGGCGGGCATCGTGTCCTCGAGATCGACGCCGTCGGGCTCGTCATCGAAGTGCGCGAGCGCCTGCACCGTTGGGGGCAGCGCTGATCCGTCGTCGCCAGCACCATCAGCCGCACCGCCAACCGCACCGTCAGCCGGGCTCGTGACGCGGCTCGACGCCGGCGCGGTCAGAGGTGCCCACTCCGCGGGATCGGCCCCGGGGCGGGGAGTATCCGTCGGCTCGGACTCGGCGAGAGGCGGTGCCGCGCGACGCGATGACGCCGACTGACGGGCAGCCTGCGATCGCGGAGCGGGCCGCTGGGCATGGCCGTCCCCCACGCCTCGGAACGTGCTCCGCCTGCGAGGCGGAGCATCCACGCCGTCGCCATCCCCGGGGTCGGATGGCGCGGGACCTCCCGGCGCTGTGGTCACCCGCCCACGCTACCCCGCAGGTGTATGCGCTCGAACCGTTCGGCCGGTGGCCCGCGCTGCTCCCGTCATGCTCCGAACCGCGCAGGCAGCGCGATCGCGGGGCCAGCCCATCCGAGTTGCACCGCACCCCACGGGGGTGTTGGCTCGGGGGCATGAGAGTCACGAAGCTGGAGCACGCCACACTCAAGATCGAGCATTCCGGATCGGTGCTGGTGATCGATCCCGGCGTCTTCACGACCCCGCTCGTGGATCAGGGCGACGTCGTCGCCATCGTGCTCACCCACGAGCACCCGGATCACTGGACGCCCGACCAGCTGACCCGGTTGATCACCCGCAACCCTGAGGCCGTCATCTTCGGTCCGCAGGGAGTCGCGAACGCGGCCAAGGACTTCTCCATCGACGTGGTGGCTGCAGGCGACACGCGCCAGGTCGGCCCGTTCACCCTCGAGTTCTTCGGCGAGAAGCACGCGGTCATCCACGAGTCCATCCCCGTGCCGGACAACGTCGGCGTGCTCGTCAACGGCACCCTCTTCTACCCGGGCGATGCGTTCACCGTGCCGGCGGTCGAGGTCGACACGCTCGCCGCACCGGCTGGTGCACCCTGGCTGAAGGTCGGAGAGGCCATGGACTACGTGGTGGCGGTGGCCCCGAAGCGCGCATTCCCCACCCATGACATGACGCTGTCGGTGGCCGGCCGCAACATGCACGGCGACCGCCTCAAGTCGTCGGTCGAGAAGGTCGGCGGCGAGTGGTTCCCGCTCGAGCCGTTCCAGTTCATCGACATCTGATCTGGCCTCACTCCGCCGGGAACAGCGCCGCCACGTAGGCCGAGATGGGATCGCGGCGCAGCTCGTCGACCGTGCCGCTCTGCACGATCCGACCGTGGTCGAGCACGAGGATGCGATCGGCGAGCACCTCGGCATCGACCGGATCGTGGGTGACGAGCACGGCGCATCCCGTGTGCTCGCGGAGTCGGATCGCGAGCTCGCTCCGAACGGAGTCGCGGATCTCGGCGTCGAGCGCGGCGAGCGGCTCATCCAGCAGGAGCAGCTCAGGTTCCGGCGCGAGGGCACGGGCGAGCGCGACGCGTTGGGCCATTCCGCCGGAGAGAGCCGATGGACGGGCCTTCGCCCGATCCTCGAGCCCTACCCGCCGCAGCCAGTCGAGCGCGATCCGCTGCGAGTCGCCCCGGGAGCGGCCCCGAGCGCGCAGCCCGAAGGCGACATTGGCGAGCACCGACAGATGCGGGAACAGCAGGTAGCTCTGGAACACGACGCCGATCGAGCGATGCGACGCGTCGAGAAACCGATCCGATCCCGGATCGTCGAGGATCGCGTCGCCCACAGCGATCCGGCCGCCCGTGAGCGGCAGCAGTCCGGCCAGCGCGGCCAGCGCGGTGGACTTGCCGGCGCCGTTGCGTCCCAGCAGGGCGACCACCTCACCGGGTCGGCATTCCAGTTCGATGTCGAGCAGGAAGTCTCCGCGCTCGGCGACGAGGTGCGCGACGAGGTCGCTCATCGGAGCGCTCCTGTCCATCGGTCGCGGAGGCTGAGCAGCACGCCGACGGCCACCGCGAGCAGGAGCAGAGCGAGCACAATGGCGGTGTCCGGGTCGGATTGCAGCCCGAGGTAGGCCGCGATCGGCAGGGTCTGAGTGACGCCGGGGAAGCTGCCCGCGAACGTGATCGTGGCGCCGAACTCGCCGAGCGCTCGGGTGAAGCACAGCACTGCCCCCGCGGCGATCCCCGGAGCGATCATCGGCAGGGTGATGCGGCTGAACGCCCGCCAGCGGGATGCGCCCAGGGTGGCGGCGGCGTCCTCGTAGCGGCGATCGAGTCCGCGCAGGGCCCCCTCGACCGCGAGGACGAGGAAGGGCATCGAGACGAAGGTCTGAGCGACGACCACGGCCGGGGTCGTGAACGGCAGCGCGAAGCCGGTCGCGGCGAGCAGCGGCGCCCCGAGCAGGCCCCGCCGGCCGAGGAGCAGCAGCAGCGCGATCCCGCCGACGACAGGCGGAAGCACGAGCGGCACGGTCACTCCGGCACGGAGCAGCCGCCGCACGATGCCCGGCCAGCCATCCGACGCGGCGAGGATCGTCGCGAGCGGGATGCCGAAGATCAGGCAGAGCGCCGTCGATGCGAGCCCGGTGACGAGCGAGAGTCGCAGGGCCTCGAGCGTGCCCTGCGACAGCGCGAGCTCGGCCACCCGATCCCACGGTGCGCGGATGACCAGGCCGGCGAGCGGAAGGATGAGCAGGGCCGCGCCGATTCCTGCGGGAACCCAGAGGATCCTCGGAAGGCGCCTCGCCGAGAGCCGGGCCGTCCGTGACGCCGGCCGGGAGCCCGTCCGCGACGCCGACCGTGAGCCCGTCCCGGACACCGCGCGCCCGTTACGGGGCGGCAAAGCCCGCCGCGGCGATGACGGAGGCGCCATCGCCGAGCACGTAGTCGACGAACGCCTGGGCGACCTCGGGTGCGGCCGAGGTGCTGATCGGCGCGATCGGGTAGTCCGTGATGGCGCCGGCCGCTTCGGGGAAGTCGATGGCGTTCACCTGGTCGCCCGCGGCGAGCGCGTCGGTGACGTAGACGAGTCCCGCCTGCGCCTCGCCGAGCTCCACCTTGGTCAGCACCGCCTTCACGTCCTGCTCGTACGTGTCGACGGAGGCGGTGATGCCCGCCGCGTCGAAGACCTTCTGGGCTGCGGCGCCGCATGGCACTTCGACGGCGCAGACCGCGATGACCTTGTCGGGATCGGTGAAGTCGGCGAGGCCCGCGATCTGGCCGGGGTTGTCGGCGGGCGTGACGATCTCGAGCTGGTTGCGGGCGAAGACGACCGGATCGCCTTCGGCGAGGCCTGCGTCGCTGACCGTCTTCATCGTGCTCGCGCTGGCTGCGGCGAAGACGTCGACCGGCGCTCCGTTGTCGACGATGTCGGTGGCGAGCGCCGAGCTGCCACCGAAGTTCAGCGTCACCGTGACACTCGGGTGCAGCTCCATGAACTCGTTCGCAATGGTGGTGAAGCTCTCGGTGAGCGATGCGGCCGCGTCGACGACGATCGTTCCGGAGAGCTCGTCGGCCGTCCCCGTCGCGATCGGCGTCCCGGCGGGGTCGGTCGCTTCGTCGGTCGCGGGTGTGCTCGAGCATCCGCTGAGCATCAGCGCCGAGATGAGAGCGCCAGCCGCGATGACGATCGAGAGTCGCCGCGCGGTCATGCGCCGGTCTCCAGGTTCGGCGACGCCTCGACGACGACGTTCGTGGCCTTGACGGTGGCGGACGCGATGCGGCCGGGCTCGAGGCCCAGCTCGTCGGCAGCCTCACGACTCATCAGGGAGACCATCCGGAACGGACCCGCCTGGATCTCGACCTGGGCCATGATGCCGTCGCGCAGAACGCGGGTGACGATGCCGGGAATGCGGTTGCGGGCGGAGGTCGCGCCGAGCTTCGGGCCGACGGATGCGAGCAGGGACTCCGCGGCGATCTCGCTCGCGAGGCCGGCGAGCTCGACCGCGTCGACCGTCATCCGCCTGCCGTCGGACTCGAGCCCGATCCGTCCGCTTTCCGACCAGCGTCGGAGTGTGTCGTCGCTGACGCCGAGGAGGGCCGCCGCGTCCGACACCTTGATCCGTGGGACCGTCACAAGAGCTCCGCATCTGCGGCAACTCCGAGTCTCGGATGCCGCATCTGCGTCGATCCTATCCAAGTGCCAGCCCACTCGACCGATATAGGGCCGATACGAGCCGGAAGGGGCCTCCTTCACGCGCACGCCGACCGCGCTAGCGTGGAGTCCCTACGCGAGGCCAGGAGGCGGAATGGCGATCTTCTCCCCCGGATTCACCGGACGGCGCAACACCGACGACGTGAAGCTGCCGCCCGGGCAGTATCTCGAGCGCGGCTTCCCGGTGCTCACCGCCGGGCCCACCCAGCGGATCCGCACGGACCAGTGGGAGTTCAGCATCGTCACGGAGACGGGCGAGAAGAAGGCCTGGAACTGGCAGGGGATGCTCGATCTCGGCCCCGAGAAGATCGACACCGACATCCACTGCGTCACCAGCTGGTCGAAGTTCGGCACGACCTGGAAGGGCGTCTCGCTCGACAAGTTCCTCGACGGCATCGAGACCACCGCCGACTACGTGATGGCCACCAGCTACGGCGGCTACACGACCAACCTCCCGCTGGCCGAGATCACCGGCGGCAAGGCGTGGGTCGCCTACGAGTTCGACGGCAAGGACCTGCACGCGGAGCACGGCGGACCCGCCCGCCTCCTGGTGCCAGCGCTCTACTTCTGGAAGAGCGCCAAGTGGGTGACCTCGCTGCGACTGATGAACGGCGACGCCCCCGGATTCTGGGAGCAGAACGGCTACAACATGCACGGCGACCCGTGGCGCGAAGAGCGCTACTGGGGTCAATGAGCACGGCGGATCCCACCCAGGCTCCCATTCCCCCGCGGGTTCCTCCTCAGGGCAGCGAGCCGGCGATCGCCGGGGCGCCGCCCGCAGGCTCCATCCGCTGGCTGCCGGCAACCGTCGTCTCGGCGCGGATGGAGACCGCCGGCTCTCGAACCCTGCACCTGTCGGCACCCGGATTCCTGCCGACCGTGGCCGGCCAGCACCTCGACGTGCGGCTCACCGCACCCGACGGCTACACGGCGCAGCGCTCCTACTCGATCGGATCGCCCGCCGCGGCCGGCCAGCTGGAGCTGACGGTCGATCTGATGGCGATGGGCGAGGTGTCGCCCTACCTCGTCGAGGCGGTCGAGGTCGGCGACATGTTCGAGGTTCGCGGACCGATCGGCCAGTGGTTCGTCTGGCGGCCCGAGCAGACTGGCTCCGTGCAGCTGATCGCCGGCGGATCGGGCATCGTGCCGATCATGGCGATGATCCGCACCCACGCGCAGATCGGATCGGCAGCGACGTTCCGGCTGCTGTACTCCGTCCGGTCCCCCGATGTGGAGTTCTACCGGGACGAGCTCGACGCACTCGAGCGGTCGAGCGCCGGAGCCCTGGTCGTCGAGCGGATCTACACCCGCACCGCCCCCTTAGGACATCCGCACCGGGTCGGCCGCATCGACCAGGCCATCATCCAGCAGCTCAGCCTGCCGCCGTCATCCGCCGATGGACCGGCGCCGACCGTCTATGTCTGCGGCCCCACGCCCTTCGTCGAGGTCGTGGCGAACGCACTCGTCGGCATCGGCCACGCCCCGGAGAACGTCCGCACGGAGCGCTTCGGCCCCACCGGCTGAGCCTGCCCGCCGCATCCCTTCACGGATCAGGGGACGTTTCACCGATCAGGGGATCCGGGTTGAGTGGGGGCGTTTGGGGCCGGATCCGGGCGGCTTTCGGGGGCAATCCCCTGATCCGTGCAATCAGTGGGTCTGGAACACCTCTGGCGTGAGGCTGACGATGACCCGGTCCTCGGAGTCGGGCGGCGGAGCCTGCTCCGCGTTGCCGTAGCGCTTGCCGAGGACGACGTAGAGGGCGCCCGTCGGATCGGGGTCGATGCTCGCGAGGCGGCCGCGCACCTCGAGGTAGCGGTACGGATCGTCGGGATCGATGATCGTGAACGAGAACCGTGGCTCCGCCTCGAGGTTCTTCAGCTTCTGCCGATACGTCGTGTGGGTGAACTGGAGACTCGTGCCGTCCCACAGGAACCACATCGGGGTCGCCGTCGGAGCGCCATCGGTGCTCCGGATGGTGGCGAGCGTGCCGACGATGGGCCGTTCGAGCAGGTCGCGGAACTCTTCGGGAAGCGTCTTGGAGGCCATCCTCCGACCCTAGCCAATTCGACCGGAGAGGCATCGGCCGTGCACGCAAGCGGACTTCCGCCCGGATTGGCGGTCGAAACGGATCTGGGAGCCGAATCTCCGCTTGCGCGAACGCTGCGCACGCGGCTGCGAGCGAGCGGGCGGCTCAGACGAAGCGGATCGTGGACTGCAGGCGGGTGCGCACCTCGAACAGGTCCGTTCCGCCGACCCCGACGTCTGCGATGCCGGCGCGCAGCAGTCCGGGCAGTCGGGAGCGCTCGACGAGCAGCGCCGGCATCCCCTTGATCTTCCCGAGCGACGCGACACCCTCCTCGGCCGCGCCGTCGGGCACCACGAGCACGATCGTGCTGAACCGCACCCGAGCGGCGCGGGCGACGTTCTTGGCGCGGACGGCCAGGTCGTGCACGGGGCGCTCGTCGGGATGGATGCCCTCGCCGATGACCTCGCCGCGCCGGATGCGGACGGGCGATCCCCAGTCCTCCGACAGCACGCCCCACAGTCCTGTCGGACCGAGCACGATGTGGTCGAGCTTGTCGATCGGCTCGCTTCCGGCGACCACGTCGTGCCAGAGCGTGTAGCCCATACCCAGCTCGGCGAGCACCCGGGCGGTGTCCTCTTCGGCCACCGCGGCCGCGAGGCTGTGCCGGATCTCCCGCGGAACCCGCCGCACCAGCGCGGGATCGTACGGATCGTCGACCGAGTTGCCCACTCCGAGCCACTCGCGGAGGCTGTCGAGGTAGACCTCGCGCCACCAGCCGCCGGGATGTCCGTGGGATCGGGCCTGCGGGCGGCTCTCCCTCTTCGGCGGCGGTGCGGGTGCCCATGCCTGTCGCGAGGTCTCCGCGGCAGGCGCCCCGCGGTCGAACGCCGCGCGCGCCTCGGGAGTGCCGATCCGCTCCCAGGCCAGCTGGACCGCGTGGAAGCGGGCGGGAGCTCCCCCGGTGTCCGGATGGGTCTCGCGGAGCTTGCGTCGATAGGCCTTGCGCAGCTCGTCGTCGCTCGCTGTCGCCGAGATGCCGAGGATCTCGTACGGGCTCGCGGTCAGCGGGCTGTCGGCCATGGCGGGTGCTCTCTCGATCGGGGCAGGACGCTCGAAGATATCAACCGGAATGCCGTGGAATGCTGAAGCGGTGAGCATTCCTCCTGCCGTGGCCGGGTTCATCGAGAGCACGAACTCCGGGGACGTCGATGCGTTCCTCGCCGGCTTCACGGACGATGCAGTCCTGATCGATTGGGGTCGGGAGTTCCGGGGACGCGCCGGGATCGCGCGCTGGAACCTCAGCGACAACATCGGGAAACAGGCTCATTTCGAGCTGATCCGCGTCGATGAGACCGCTCCTGGTGAGGAGTTCGAGGTCACCTTGACCGTCACGGGCAACGGCTACAACGGGACCGGACCGATGACCATCCGCGTGGATGGCGACCGGATCAGCGCATTGACGATCTCTCCGAGCTAGAGCATCTCGCCGAGCTGGAGGATCCGACTAGAGGATCTTCTCGGCCAGGATCCGGACCGGAGAGGTGGTGGCGCTGATCGAGCGCTCCGCCGGTCCGAGGTCGACTCCGTAGCGTCGTCGTGCCTCGCGACCGTGCTCGTCCCAGGTGAGGCCCGGCATGAGGAACGCGTCATGCTCCTCCCCCGCGGCAACGGCGTTGAAGCCGAGGCGACGCGCGAGGGCGGCCGAGCGGAGGTTGCCGGTCCGAACGATGGCGGTCACCCATTGCGCTTCGAGCACGTCGAAGGCCAGGGCGAGCATGGCGGTCGCCGCCTCTGTCGCATAGCCCCGGCCCGAGTGCCGACTGTCCAGCAGCCAGCCGATCTCGGCGGACCGGTTGGACTTCTCGGTGCTGCGAACATGAAGCGAGACGTCGCCGATCACGACGCCGTCCAGCTCGATGGCAAGTGCGAGGAAGTCGTCCGCCTGCCACAGCCGCACGTGGCGAGTCCGATGCTCGAGGTGTCTGCGGCTGGCATGACGATCGCGATGCGGCCATTCCAGGAACTCGCGGGTCTTCGGCTCGTTGACGATGAAGTGCCACGCCTCGGCGTCGGCGGCGTGCAGCCGATGCGGGCGGAGCAGCAGCCGGTTGGTGGCGATCGGCGTCGCGTCGAGCGGCCGCTCCATGAAGGGACCGCGCAGGAATCGCGGACGCCGGCGCAGCGAGAAGGATCGCCCGCCCCAGTTGATTCCCATCGGGTCACTGTGCCGGACCTACCTCAAAGGGTCATCAGAAGGTGCATCCCGGGCGTGTGCTATGCGCGCGCATGGATCTCCGACCTCGAGCGCGAACGCTGCCACTGCAGCGCAGGGCTAATCTCGTGCACACGAGCACGGTGGAGGCGCGAGCATGACGGAACCCGCGATCGGCACGATCCTGGCCCAGCAGTCCATCCGATTTCGAGGCAGCGCGGAGGACCGCTTCGACGCGGTTCGGCAGTGCGGTCGAGCGCTCGTGGACTCGGGAGCTGTCGAGGAGCCGTACATCGACGCGATGCTCGCGCGCGAGCAGGCGGTGTCGACCTTCGTCGGCGAGGGGATCGCGATCCCCCATGGCACTCTCGCCGGGAAGGATGCGGTCAACCGCGACGCCCTGGTCTTCCTCCGCTTCCCCGACGGCGTCGACTGGGAGGGTGAGACGGTCACGCTCTGCATCGGCATCTCCGCCGAGGGCGGCGGCCACATCGCGCTGCTCAGCCGGCTCGCGGACATCGTGCTGGAGCCCGAGCGGGCCGCGCAGCTGCGATCGGCGACGACGCCCGACGAGGTGTACGCGCTGCTCGACGCGACGGACGACTAGCTCACCCGCCCCGCGCGCCCGCCGGCATGGCTCGACGCCTCAGGTGGCGAACGGCCCCGTGAGGGCGGCCCACTGCAGCAGCATGATCGTCTTCGCGTCGACGATCTCGGTGCCGATCATCGTGAGAGCGTCGTCGAAGCCGATCTCGAGCACCTCGATGTCCTCGCCCTCGTCCGCCAGTCCCGCCCGCGCCCAGTCCCGCCCGGCTCCGTCGTACGGAGCGGCGTAGAAGTGCAGCTTCTCGGTGACCGATCCAGGCGACATGTAGACGTCGAAGACGTGCTCGACGTCGCCCACGACCACGTTGGTCTCCTCCTCCGCCTCCCGCCGGATGGCGGTCTCGGCGTCATCCTCATCGAGCAGCCCCGCCGCCGTCTCGATCAGCACGCCGTCGGGATGCCCGTTGACGTAGGCGGGGGTAGCGGAACTGGCGCGTGAGCAGCACTCTCCGACGGTCGTGGTCGTAGAGCAGGATCGTGGCGCCGTTGCCGCGGTCGTAGGTCTCGCGGCGCTGAGTGCTCCACTGTCCGTCGTCACCCTGGATGTCGAAGGTGCTGGCACGCAGGACGTGCCACGCGGTCGCGATGAGCTCGACCTCGCGCATGCGCACGCGCGGGTTGCCATCCAGATCCATCCCGGTGAGATGCAGGCCGGTGCGACCTCGGGCGTCGGGCTCGTCCACTCCGCGGGTCATGGGCGCCACCCTATCGCCGCGCCCGATGCGACCCGTCCGACCTGACCGGATCGGCGGGCCCACCTCCGACGTAACGGATCCGTGGGTCCCTGCGGCTCCCGCGTAGGCTCCCCAGCATGAGCTTCCTGCCCGCTCCGGACCCGGCCCATCTCACCGCTGAGCAGCAGGCGACCTGGGAGGACTTCGTCCTCCGGCACCCAGGACGTCTGACGAACCAGAAGGCCGTCATGCTCCACGATCCCGACACGTTCGAGATCTACATGGGCTGGTACACCCTGTTCGACCGGCTGGCCGCAGTCCTCGGCGAGCGGCCCGTGCATGTCTTCGCCCACGCCATCTCCGACGCGAACGACTGCCTGATCTGCTCTGTCTTCTTCCGCAGGATCCTGATCGACGGCGGCGACGACCCCGACCATCCCGCCACGACGCCGCTCGAGGACCTGCTGCTGGACTTCGGACGGGCGATCGCTCAGGCGCCCACCGCGGTGCCCGATCCGCTCTACCGCCGAGTGGAGGAGTTCATCCCCGACCCTCAGGCCCGCCTGCTGCTCATCTCGTTCGCCGGTCAGATGGCCGCGACGAACCTCTTCAACAGCGCCGGACGGGTGCCGCTCGATGAGGTCCTCTACGGGTACCGGAAGACGGGCGACGACCGTGTCCGCTGAGCCGCGCCCCGTGCTGAGCGAGCGGCTGGACGGGCGAGTGGCATTCGTCACCGGCGCCGCCCATGGTCAGGGCCGGGCGATCGCCCTCGCGCTGGCTCGCGCCGGCGCCGACATCGCCGCGCTCGACGTGGCGCAGAAGATCGCGTACCCCGGATACGGGCAGGGCTCCGTGGAGGAGCTCGACTCCCTCGTCGCCGAGGTGGCGTCTCTCGGCCGCCGAGCGGTTCCCTTCGTCGCCGACGTGCGCGACGACTCCGCGGTGCGCTCCGCCGTGGCCGACACGGTCGAGCAGCTCGGCGGCCTCGACATCGTGATCAACAACGCGGGGATCGTCGCCTATGCGGCCTCCGATGAGATGACCGACGACGAGTGGGCCACGATGATCGGCATCAACCTGACCGGACCCTTCCAGGTCGGGCGGGCCGCGATCCCCCACCTCAAGCGCTCGCCGCACGCGGTGATCGTCAACAACTCGTCCGTGATGGGACTGCGCGGCGGCAATCGACTCGCCCACTACACCGCGTCGAAGCACGGCCTCACCGGCCTCACGAAGGCATGGGCGATCGAGCTGGCGCCGCACGGCGTGCGCGTGCTGAGCATCCATCCGACCGGTGTGAACACCCCGATGAACGACGGACTCGCCTGGCTCGAGGGCGCGACCGCCGAAGAGATCGCGGAGCGCTCGGCGGGCAACCTGCTGCCAGGCGTTCCGTGGATCGAGCCGGAGGACGTCGCCGAGCTGGTCGCCTTCCTCGTCTCGGATCGATCGCGCTATGCGACAGGATCACAGGTCGTGCTCGACGCGGGGCTGCTGACGGGCTGACCCAGTCGAACCTGGTCGAATGGCGCGGTGCCTCCTGCCGGCGGCCGTGCCGAGCCCGCCGCCGCTGTCAGGCGGAGACGGCGTAGCGCTCGACGAACCGCTTGAGGACGGTCGATGGGTGCCGGACATCGCTCGCGCGAGCCCGGTCCTTAAGGGCTTCGGCCTCCTCCGGCGGAAAGTAGCCCGCGTGCCTGTAGACGTCGATCCGGGTCTCGATGCCGGCCGCGTCCAGCTCGGGATGGAACTGCGTGGCGTAGACGTTGGCGCCGATCCGGAACGCCTGCACCGGGCACGCGGGCGATGAGGCGAGCCGCACGGCGTGCGGAGGAAGCTCGCGCACCGCCTCCTTATGCCCGACGAAGGCCTCGAATTCGGTCGGCAGCAGGCCGAAGATCGGGTCCTTCCGACCCTCGTCGGTCAGCATCACCGAGACCGGGCCCACCGGCTCCGAGTAGGTGCGGTCGACCACCGCTCCCTGATGGGTGCCGATCGTTCCCACGCCGTAGCAGGCGCCGAGCATCGGGAAGTCGGCGGCCACCACCGCATCCAGCAGGGTGGCGAGCTCGCCCTCCACCCTGAGCTGCACGGCGGACTTCGTCTCAGGAGGGTCCGAGGAGTTGAAGGGGCTCCCACCCATGATCAGCCCGGAGTAGTCCTCGAGACGAAGCTCGCCGAGCGGCTGCTGCTCGAGCCGGATCCGATGCAGCTCCGACTCGTCCAAGCCGCTGAACCGGAGCATCGCCTCGTACTCGCCATCGGCCGCCGCGTCCTCGGGACGGGTGGCGAGCAGCAGGAAGGGCTTCATCCGAGAAGGCTAGACGGCGCGCCGACCCGACTGCTCACGACCCGACTCGGGGCGTAGTGAAGACGACCGCCCCGGAAACGCGGGAAGCCCCGCGCATGGCGGGGCTTTCAGTGCTGGGGTGCCTGGACTCGAACCAAGAACAAAAGAATCAGAATCTTCCGTGTTGCCAATTACACCACACCCCATTGGAGCCACCAGGGGCTCCGGGCGGTCAGGACAGAGCCCCGAACCGACGTGTAACTCTACCGTATGACGCGGCCGCGTGCTGTCCGCAGCGTCCGTCGTCCCCGCTTGTCGTCGCACGCGGGCGGGGGGATCCCGCTCGGGTCAGCTCGCCGAGAGGTGGGCGCGCAGCCGGTCGAGCCGGGCGAGGGTGGACTCCTTGCCCAGGATCTCCATCGACTCGAACAGCGGCGGACTGATCCGCCGTCCGCTGAGCGCCGTCCGCAGCGGGCCGAACGCCACCCGCGGCTTGAGTCCTGCGCCGTCGATCAGCGCCGTGCGCAGAGTCGCCTCGATCTCGGTCCGCGACCAGTCCATCAGCGGCTCGAGCGCGGCGACAGAGGCGTCGAGCACCAGCGCACCGTTCGATCCGGGGAGCGCATCCTCGTCGTAGCGGATCGCGTCGTCCGCGAGGAAGAAGAACTCGAGCAGCCCGCGCACCTCGCCGAGCACGCCGACCCGCTCCTGCACGATGGGTGCCGCCTCCCGGAGGATGGCGCGCTCGAGCGGCGTGGGCGGGTCGGACACGATGCCGGCGAGGTAGGGCACGATCCGCTCCTCGAAGTCCTCGGGAGCGAGCAGGCGGATGTGGTCGCCGTTGATCGACTCGGCCTTCTTGAGGTCGAAGCGAGCCGGATTCGGGTTGACGTTCTCGACGTCGAATGCGGCGGTCATCTCGTCGATGCTGAAGACATCGCGGTCGTGGGTGAGCGACCAGCCGAGCAGCGCCAGGTAGTTGACGAGGCCCTCGGGGATGAAGCCGCGGTCGCGGTGATGGAACAGGTTCGATTCGGGATCGCGCTTGGAGAGCTTCTTGTTGCCCTCGCCCATCACGTACGGCAGGTGGCCGAAGCGCGGCACGAAGGTGGTCAGCCCGATCTCGATCAGCGCGGCGTACAGGGCAATCTGGCGCGGGGTCGAGGAGAGGATGTCCTCGCCGCGGAGCACATGGGTGATCCCCATCAGCGCGTCGTCGACCGGATTGACCAGCGTGTACAGGGGCTGGCCGTTCGGGCGGACGACGACGAAGTCGGGGAACGACCCGGCCGGGAAGGTGATGGGTCCGCGGACCAGGTCGTCGAAGGAGAGGTCGTGATCCGGAACCCTCAGTCGGAGCGCGGGCTCGCGCCCCTCGTCGCGGAAGGCCTGGCGCTCCTCCTCGGTGAGGTCGCGTTCGAAGTTGTCGTAGCCGACCTTGGGATCGCGGCCGGCGGCGATGTTGCGCAGCTCGATCTCCTCGCCCGTGGCGAAGCTCTCATAGAGATGGCCGCCCGCCTTGAGCCGCTCGATGACGTCGAGGTAGATGCTCGTGCGCAGCGACTGGCGGTACGGTCCGTGCGGTCCGCCGACGTCGATGCCCTCATCCCAGTCGAGCTTCAGCCAGCGCAGCGCCTCGACGATCTGGCCGTAGCTCTCCTCGCTGTCGCGGGCGGCGTCGGTGTCCTCGATCCGGAAGATCAGCTTGCCGCCGGTATGCCGTGCATAGGCCCAGTTGAACAGAGCGGTGCGGACCAGTCCGACGTGCGGCGTTCCGGTCGGCGATGGGCAGAAGCGCACGCGCACGTCGGCGCCGGTCGCGGTGGTTACGGGATAGTCGGACATCGGTCAGCAAGCCTACCGACCCAGCTCTTCCTCCGTTCCGGCCGAATGTGCACCGTATTTCGTGCACATGGCGCCGGAACGTAGGAACTCAGAGGGTGCGGAGGAGCTCGTTGGCGACGCGGGAGCCGGATCGGACGGCGCCCTCGAGGTGCCCGTTGCCGATCGGCGAGGTCTCGGTCCCGGCCCAGTGAATCCGGCCGACGGGCTCGGCGAGCGCGTGACCGTAGGCGGTCCACGCTCCCGGGGCGAACAGGGCGCCGTACGCGCCACGGCTGAACTCCTCCATCGACCAATCCCGCTCGACGTACTCGACGGAGTCGCGCCCTCGCGGGCCGAAGAAGTCCACGACGCTGTCCTCGAACGCCGCCCGCCGAGCGTCGGCGCTGGCCGGCGCGGCACCCCGGCCGGCGACGCGGGTGCTCATCCCCGCCAGCACTCCCCGGCCGTAGCCGACAGGCGTGGCGTCAAACGTCGCGTGGACGGCGGTGCTGTCGCCGAGCGCCCGCCCGCTCAGGCCGTCATCGCGCCAGAAGGGAGTCGGATAGACGAGGAACTGCTTCACGGTCGCGCCGGCGACCAGGCGCGAGGCGAGCTGGTCGCGCCATCCGGGCAGGATGGGGTCGTAGTCGAGGCGCCCGGCGAGCGCGGGTGGGATGGCGACGACGACGCGATCCGCATCGAACTCCTCGCCGAATCGGGTCGTCAGCACGACGCGATCCGAGCTCTGACGGATCGCCCGGACCGGTGTGCTCAACCGGATGTCCAGGCCGATCGCCAGGCGCTCGGCGATGAGGCTCGCGCCGCCGAGCACGCGACTCTGCTGGGCGCCGCCGTCGACGGCGATGAGGGTGTCCAGCCCGTCGGAGGATCGCGCCAGGAACGCCGCATGCAGGAGGGACAGCTCCCCCGCATCTGCGCTGAGCGCCGTCTCGGCGAGAGAACGGAAGTAGCCGCGGGCACCGGCGGTGAGCAGGCTCCGCTTGATCCACGACTCGAGCGTCTGAGCGTCGAGCTCGGCTGCATCGGGCGAGTGCCACGGCTCGTCGATGTCAACATTCCGCACCAGCTCGCCGAACCGGGCTAGCGCCCGGGTCAGGTCGACGAGCGCGAAGGGCTTGAGTCGCGGCATCGCTCCGAGCTGCGGCGGCATGTACGAGGTGCGGCCGCCCAGTCGGACCGTGGTGCGTCCGACGTTGTAGGTCGGGATCAGGTCGAGCGCGAGGTGGTCGATCAGGCCGCGGAGGGCCGCCTGACCCGTGCCGATCCACTGTCCGCCGAGCTCGATCCACTGGCCGTCCGACAGCGTGCCGTTCTCGACCCGCCCGCCCACTCGCGCTCGAGCTTCGAGCACGCTGACGCTGCACCCCGCCTCAGAGAGGTTGCGGGCCGCCGTCAGGCCTGACAGCCCTGCACCGACGACGAGGACGCGCGGTTCGGTCACCCGGAGGACCTCACGCCCGGGTCACGCGATGGTCCCGGTCTCGAGTGCGATCCGCAGCTCACCGGGACGGTTGGTCGTCACCTCGGAGATGCCGAGCTCGAGGCAGAACTCGAGGTCCTGAAGGGTGTCGACCGTCCACACCCGCACGGTGAGCCCGCGCTCGATCCAGCCGCGCACGCGGTCCGGCTCCTCGCGCACCCACTCGATGTCGGGGCCGCCCTGCACCTGGCCGTCGTCGATCAGATCGATCGCCGCCGTGAGGGCGATGGTGAGCCGTTCGCGTTCGAGCGCCGCCTCGGACTCGTTGAGGGTCGGGTCGGAGGCGACGATCGCTGCGACCTCATCGGGATCCACCGCACCCGTGAGCAGCATCACGAGGGACGGGTCGACCTCTGTCCGAAGCAGGGCGACCGACCCGGGATCGAAGCTCATCAGCGAGACCGTGAGCAGGCCGAGGGCGCCGGTGCGCCGGTCCCAGTGGTGGGCGTCGAGGGTGTCGAGAACGGCTCGCTCGAGCTCACGGCCGAACGGATCGGGGCGCTTGAGCTCGATGGCCAGCATCAGCGGGCGGCCCGAGGCGAGAGCGATGTCGATGAGCTCGGGCAGGGTCAGCAGCTGCTGCTCCGGCGCACCGAAGTCCTCGGGGATGGCCTGCCCGCGCATGAGATCGATGGCGCGCAACTCGTCGATCGTGCGCTCGTGCAGGAGCCCCGACTCGTCGGTGGTGCGGTCGAGGGTGGCGTCATGCCAGAGCACCAGCTGCCGATCGGCGGTGAGGTGCACATCGCCCTCGAGGCCGTCGGCGCCGTCCGCGATCGCCTGAAGGTAGGCGGCTCGGGTGTGCTCGGGGAACGCCGCGCTGGCTCCGCGATGGGCGATGAGGCGGATGGCGGTCACCTCTCCATCCTGCCGTGGATGAACGCGCGAGGCCGCCAGGCTGTGCGGGACAGCGAGGGCCACCCTTTCCGACGACGGCCCGGGTTGCAACACGTGCCGCCGTCGTAAAGGGTGGCCGAGCGCTTCGCGCCGGGTGAAGCTGCGGAGTCAGACCCGGTTCTTGGCCGGGTTGCTCAGGCGGCCGATGCCCTGGATGTCGATGTCGACCGTCTGACCGTCGACGAAGCCGCCGAGCCCGGCGGGGGTGCCCATCAGGATGATGTCACCGGGCAGCAGGGTCCAGACGTCGGAGGCGAACTCGATGATCTCGGCGACGTCGTAGATCATCTCGCTCGTGTTCCCGTGCCGACGCGGTTCGCCTGCCACGTAAGTCTGGATCTCGAGGTCGCTCGGATCGAGCTCCGTCTCGATCCACGGCCCGATCGGGCAGAACGTGTCGTAGCCCTTGGCGCGCGCCCACTGGCCGTCGGCGAACATCTGATCGCGGGCGGAGATGTCGTTGGCGATCGTGTAGCCGAAGATCACGCTCTCGGCGTCCTCGGCCCGCACCCGCTTGGCCACGGCGCCGATGACGACCGCGAGCTCGCCCTCGTGCACCACGCGCCCCTCGACCGGCGGGATCTGGATGGTGTCGCCGGGCCCGATGATGGCCGTGTTCGGCTTGAGGAAGATCAGCGGGTTGTCGGTCGGAGCAGGCTGGGCGAGCTCCTCCTTGTGCGCCGGATAGTTGAGCCCGACGCAGATGACCTTCGATCGCGGGATGACCGGCGCGAGCAGCTTGGCGCTGCTGAGCGGCACCCGCTCCCCCGTGGTCTCGTAACCCGCGAACATCGGGTCGCCGCGGAGGACGACAAGATCCTCGTCGTCGACGATGCCGAACCGGATGTCGTCGCCGACACTGAAGCGCGCGATCTTCACGCGAGCCTCACCATCCAGTCGTGGTGGTCCGGCTTGCGGCCGTACTGGATGTCCGTCAGCTCCTGGCGGATCGAGATGGTGAACTCGCCCGCAGGGGTCGACGCGTCGCCGATGGTGAAGTCCTTCGACTTGAGGGCGGCGATCGGGGTCACGACGGCGGCGGTGCCGCAGGCGAACGCCTCGACGATCTCGCCGGACGCCCAGCCGTCGCGCCACTCGTCGATGGCGATCGGGCGCTCCTCCACGGCGTGCCCGCGATCCTTCGCGAGCTGGATGATGCTGTCGCGGGTGATGCCCTCGAGGATCGAGCCGTTGATGCTCGGCGTGACCAGGGTGCCGTCGTGGCGGACGAGGAAGATGTTCATCCCGCCGAGCTCCTCGAGGTACTTCCCCTCGCTGGAGTCGAGGAAGAGCACCTGCTGGCAGCCCTGCTTGTAGGCGTCCTCCTGAGCGAGCAGCGACGACGCGTAGTTGCCGCCGGTCTTCGCGGCACCGGTTCCGCCGCGTCCAGCGCGGGCGTACTCGGTGGACAGCCAGATCGAGACGGGTGTGACGCCGCCGTGGAAGTAGGCGCCGGCCGGGCTGGCGATGAGTCGGTAGTCGACCTTGTGGGCGGCGCGGACCCCGAGGAAGCTCTCGCTCGCGATCATGAACGGGCGCAGGTAGAGGCTGGTCTCGGGCGCGGACGGTACCCAGGACGCGTCGACCGCGAGCAGCTGCCGGAGCGACTCGAGGAAGTACTCCTCGGGCAGCTGCGGCAGGGCGAGGCGCACGGCGGAGCGCTGCAGACGCAGGGCGTTCATGTCGGGGCGGAAGGTCCAGACCGATCCGTCCGCGTGCCGGTACGCCTTGAGGCCCTCGAAGATCTCCTGCGCGTAGTGCAGCACCGATGCGGCGGGGTCGAGGGAGATCGGGCCGTACGGGACGACGGCGGCATCGTGCCAGCCGTCGGCTATGGTCCAGATGATCTCGACCATGTGGTCGGTGAAGTGCTTGCCGAAGCCGGGGTCGGCGAGGATGGCCTCGCGCTCGGCGTCGGCCTTCGCGGCGGTCGACGGGGTGGTGCGGAAGGCCAGCGGGAACGCCGCGGGTCCGTCGGACGCCCCTGTGGGTGGAGCTGTGGTGGCTGTGTCGGTCATGAGGCTCAGTCCTTGACGAGGAGTGCGGCGATGGCGTCGCCGGTCTGGGATGTCGTTCGTGGTCCCTCGGTTTCACCGCGGACGGAGAGGTCGGCCGTGACGGCGTCGGTCACCCGCCCCGCCGCGTCTGCCAGCCCGAGGTGGTCGAGCAGCAGCGCGACGGAGAGGATCGCGGCCGTCGGATCCGCCTTCTGCAGTCCGGCGATGTCCGGCGCGGATCCGTGGACCGGCTCGAACATCGAGGGATAGGTGCCGTCGGGGTTGATGTTGCCCGAGGCCGCCAGGCCGATGCCGCCGCTGATAGCGCCGGCCAGATCGGTGAGGATGTCGCCGAAGAGGTTGTCTGTGACGATCACGTCGAATCTAGCAGGATCGGTCACCAGGAAGATGGTGGCCGCGTCGACGTGCAGGTAGTCGACCGTGACACCCGGGAACTCGGCGCCGACCTCGTCGACGATCCGCTTCCAGAGGCTGCCCGCGAAGGTGAGCACGTTGGTCTTGTGCACGAGCGTGAGCACGCTGCGGCGGGATTCGGCCTTGGCGAAGGCGTAGCGGACCACGCGCTCGACGCCGTGCGCGGTGTTGATGCTCACCTCGGTGGCGATCTCGTGCGGGGTGCCCACCCGGATGCCGCCGCCGTTGCCGACGTACGGCCCCTCGGTGCCCTCCCGCACGACGACGAAGTCGACGTCACCTGGCTCGGCCAGCGGGCTGATCACGCCGGGCAGCAGTGCGGTGGGGCGCAGGTTGACGTAGTGGTCGAGCGCGAAACGGAGCTTGAGCAGCAGTCCACGCTCGATGTTCGCCCCGACCAGGCGCGGGTCGCCCGGCACTCCCCCGACTGCGCCCAGCAGGATGACGTCGTGCGCGGCGATGGCGGCCAGCTCGTCGTCGGGCAGCACATCGCCGGTCGCCAGATAGCGCGCGGCGCCGAGCTGGAACTCGGTGACCTGCAGGTCGACGTCGCCGGGAATGGCTGCCTCGAGCACCTTGAGAGCCTCGGTGATCACCTCGGGGCCGATGCCGTCTCCGGGGATGGACGCGAGTCGGATGGTGCGGGGCATGGCTCTCCGGTGCGCTCGGCGGGATTGGGCTCCATCAGGCTACCGCCGAGCGACCGCGCCGCCTCTCGGGTCGCGCTCGTCAGCCGACCGGGCCGGCGTGCACGCCGACCGCGCCGTAGTCCGGCAGGTCGAAGTCCATCGCCTTGTCGAACTGCCCCGCCATGATGCGGTTGAGCGGCCATCTCGTCATGAGTCCCATCACCGCGAGCCTCATCCGGATCTCGAGCGCCCGGGTGGGCACGAAGGCGTCCACCCCTCCCGGCGGCAGCTTCTGGGCGCTAGCGACGAACGGACGCATGCGCTCCTCGTATCGGCGGAGTGCGGCGCGGATCTCGGCGTCGCGCCCCAGGCCCCCGCTCGAGTCGTCGTTCGGAGCTGCGTCGGCGGCGTGCGCGAGCTCCCCCGCGAGGACGTAGGCGCCCACCATCGCCAGGGTCGTGCCGAGACCGGTCAGCTGGGTCGGCGACCAGGCGGCATCGCCGAGCAGCACGATGCGTCCGTGCGACCAGGACGGCAGGTGGACCTGCGCCGTGGAGTCGAAGCCGAAGTCGGACGCGTCGTGCATGGCGGCCACGAGGCGCTGCACCTCCCAGCCGCCGTCGGCGAAGTGGTCGGCGACGATCGCCTTCTGAGCGGCGACGTCTGCGCGGTCGTACGCGATGCGTCCGGACCGGAAGGACAGTCCCGCCTTGAGCTCCCCCGGCACCCTGCCGGGCCGGACGGTCGCGACGCGGCCGCCGGGGAGGTTGTGCATGAGCATCCAGCCGTCGACATCGATGCCTGCGGGAGCGGTGAACCAGCACGAGTAGAGGCCGAGGTCGCGGGTGAAGTCCTCCTCGGGTCCGAAGGCTAGCGAGCGCACGACGGAGTGCAGTCCGTCCGCGCCGACGACCAGATCGAATCGTCGGCCCGGCGCGTGCTCGAATGCGACGTCGACGCCCGAGCCGTCGTCGTCGAGAGCCACGATGCTGTCTCCGTACACGTACTCGACGTCGGCCGTCGCGTCCGCGAGGACGGCGGCGAGGTCGCCTCGGAGCACCTCGATCTCCGACACGATGCCCTCGCCGCCGAAGGCGTCGACGCCCATCCGAGCGGCGATCGAGCCGTCGCCGCGCACCCAGGCGATGCCGCGCTGATCGAGCGACACGGCCCGGATGGCGTCGAGCAGCCCCATCCGCTGCGCCACGGTGCGAGCGGCCCCTCGGAGATCGACCGCCTGACCGCCCGAGCGTGGGACGGCGGCCTGCTCGACCACCGTCACGGCGACGCCGCGAGCGGTGAGCAGGGCTGCGAGGGCCGGGCCGGCGATGCCGGCGCCTGAGATGAGTGCTGTGCGTGATGTCATGGCTGGAGCGTATGCTGTACGCAGTCTCAACCTCCATACGTTCCGGCCAGAATCCGCTCTAGTGCGGAGCACGGATCTCACCCAGTGCACTAGAGCAGGGAGCCAGCCCGATGTCCGATCAGCTCGAACCCGCCTCGGTCCGGATCGCCTCCGAGCTGCGCCGTCGCATCGCTTCGGGCCAGCTCACGCCGGGCGGCCGGATGCCCTCCACCCGCGCGATCATGCAGCGCTACGGCGTCGCGATGGCGACTGCGACGAAGGTGCTCGCCCTCCTGCGCGCCGAAGGCCTGATCGAGAGCATCCCCGGCATCGGCACGGTGGTGGCTGACCGGGTGGCAGACCGGGCGCAGGACTCCGGCGCGGGTCCGGACCGGTCGGGCTCGCCGCGACGGAATGGGGCTCCGCTCTCGGCCCAGACCATCGTCGCCGCTGGACTCCTGGTGGCGGACGGCGAGGGGATCGCCGCGCTCTCGATGCGCCGGGTGGCGACCGAGCTCGACACCGCGCCGATGTCGCTCTATCGGCACGTGCGCGACAAGGACCAGCTGCTCCTCGGCATGATGGACGCCGCCATGTCAGAGGTCACTCTGCCCGATCCCCCCGCCTCCTGGCGCGACGGCCTCGAGATCGCGGCGACGGCACTGTGGACGACCTTCCGTCGTCATCCGTGGCTCCCGTCGGCGATCTCCGTCACGCGGCCGCAGCTGCTGCCCGGCGCACTCGAGTACAGCGAGTGGGTCCTCGGCGTCCTGGAGGGGTCGGAGATGGATGCGACCACCATGTTCACGACGCATCTGACGCTGTTCACGTTCGTCCGAGGGGTCGCGATGAACCTCGAAGCGGAGTACGAGGACGAGGCCGCGAGCGGGGTCACCGGGGACGCCTACATCTCGGAGCAGGAGTCCGCGATCGCCGACCTGGTGGCCGACGGGAAGCACCCGCACTTCGCCGGGATCCTCCAGCGGATGAACTTCGATCTCGACCTCGACGAGCTCTTCCGCTTCGGCCTGCACCGACTGCTGTCGGGCATCGAGGCGTCCACCCAGACCGCGGCCGGGACTGCGACCGACACTGCGGCCGGGAAGCGCGAGCGCGGCTGACGGACGGCCGTCGCGAGACCGCCGTTTCGAGGATCAGTCGAAGTCGACGTCGATCTCGCGCAGCAGGTCCGCCCGGATGGCGGTGCGGATGTCCTCCAGCAGGTGGTCGGGCGCCGGGCTGTCGATGGTCAGGACGCTGAGCGCCTTTCCGCCGCGTGCGCGCCGAGCGATCTGCATGCCGGCGATGTTGATGCCCGCCTCGCCGAACTTCTGGCCGTAGACCGCGACGATCCCAGGCCGATCGTCGTAGGAGAACACGACGAGGTGCTTCGCGATCGGCACCTCGACGTCGTAGCCGTTGATCTCGACGATCTTCTCGATCTGCTTCGTGCCCGTCAGGGTGCCCGAGACGGAGATCTGGCTGCCGTCGGCGAGGGCGCCGCGGAGGGTGAGCACGTTGCGGTACTCCTCCGACACCGAGTCGGTGAGCAGGCGCACGAGGATACCGCGCTGCTCTGCGAGCACGGGGGCGTTCACGTAGGAGACGGACTCGCTGACCACGTTGGTGAAGATGCCCTTGAGGGCGGCGAGCTTGAGGACCTTGACGTCGTACTCGCTGAGCTCGCCCTTCACCTCGATGTCGACGCTGATGATCGCGCCGTCCGCGAGAGCGGAGAAGACCTGGCCGAGCTTCTCGACGAGCGGGATGCCGGGGCGCACGTACGGGTCGATGATGCCGCCGGCCACGTTGACCGCGTCGGGCACGAGCTCTCCCGAGAGGGCGAGGCGCACGGACTTGGCGACGGAGACGCCCGCCTTCTCCTGCGCCTCCTCGGTCGAGGCGCCGAGGTGCGGGGTGAGCACGATGTTGTCGAGCTCGAGCAGCGGCGATCCGGTCGGCGGCTCCGAGACGAAGACGTCGATGCCCGCCCCGGCGATCCGCTTCGACTTGAGCGCCGCGTAGAGCGCGTCCTCGTCGATGATGCCGCCGCGGCTCGCGTTGACGATGCGCAGCTCGGGCTTGGCCATCGCGAACATGTCGGCGTCGATCAGGCCCGTGGTCTCGGGCGTCTTCGGGATGTGGATGGTGATGAAGTCGCTCGTCTTCACGAGCTCCTCGAGCGAGAGCAGGGTGATCCCGAGCTGCTGGGCACGGCTGGGCGTGACGTAGGGGTCGTAGCCGACGAGGTTGGCGCCGAAGCCGGCGAGGCGCTGAGCGACGAGGGTGCCGATCCGGCCGAGGCCGACGATGCCGATGGTCTTCTCGAACAGCTCGACGCCGCTGAACCTGCTTCTCTTCCACTCGCCGCGCTTGGTCGACGCGTTGGCGTCGGGGATGTGCCGCGCGAGGGCGAGCAGGTGGCCGATGGCGAGCTCCGCTGCCGAGGTGACGTTGGAGGTGGGCGCGTTGACGACCATCACGCCCGCGGTGGTAGCGGCCGGGATGTCGACGTTGTCGAGGCCGACACCGGCGCGGGCGATGACCTGCAGCTGCTTGGAGGCGGCAATAGCCTCGGCATCCATCTGGGTCGCGGATCGGACGAGCACGGCGCTGGCATCGGCGAGGGCGGCGAGCAGCGCGGGCCGGTCGGTCCCGTCGACGCTGCGGACGTCGAAGTCGGGGCCGAGGGCGTCGACGGTGGCGGGCGAGAGTTCTTCGGCGATCAGCACGATCGGCTTTGTCACGTGGGTTCAGTTCCTCGGATCGAGCGGCCGGCGGACAGCGGTGGCCGGGGCGCCGCAGAGACGCCGCGACGAGGGCGGTGTTGGGCGCTAAAACCCTAGCGCGTCGCGCCACGCTCCCCCGTTTCGGCGGACTCGGAGCGACGCACAGGGCACGGGGAAACGAGGGCTTTCGCTTCGGATCCCGTGGGCGATACGTTCAGCGGCAGTCGCTCACGGAGATCGAGTGTCCGCCGACGACGGTATCCGCTGCATTGCGCGTCCGACCCCCGAAGACACAGGACGCCGAATCGCACACGAAGGATGGTCGGCTCATGACAACTGCGTCCCCCGAAGACCTCAAGCCGGGAGCCGTCGAGAGCAAGGGGCTGAAGGGCGGCGCGCTCGGCCTGCTCGGCAGCATCGTGATGGGCGTCGCGTCGACGGCGCCGGCCTACTCGCTGGCGGCGAGCCTCGGCTTCATCGTCGCGTCGGGCGGCGCGATCCTCGCAGGCGTCAAGTCGCCCGGCATCATCCTGCTGGCCTTCGTCCCCATGTACTTCATCGCCGTGGCCTATCAGGAGCTCAACAAGGCGGAGGCGGACTGCGGCACGACCTTCACCTGGGCGACCCGGGCGTTCGGCCCGCGCACCGGGTGGATGGGCGGCTGGGGAATCATCGCCGCGGACGTCATCGTGATGGCGAACCTCGCGCAGATCGCGGGCTCGTACTCGTTCACCTTCGTCGGCGGCGTCATCGGCAACAGCGACATCCAGGCGCTGAGCGGCGACGTGGTCTGGTCGACCGCGGCAGGGCTCATCTGGATCGCCCTGATGACCTGGATCTGCTACCGCGGCATCGAGGTGTCCGCGCGGCTGCAGTACTTCCTGCTCGCCATCGAGGTCGTCATCCTCGTCGCGTTCGCGGTGGTCGCGATCGTGCGGGTCGCGACCGGCAACGGCGAGACCTATTCGATCCCGTTCGACATCAGCTGGTTCTGGCCGTTCGACCTCGACTTCGGGTCGATCATCGCTCCCGCGGTGCTCACCGCGGTGTTCATCTACTGGGGCTGGGACACCGCCGTCGCGGTGAACGAGGAGAGCGACGACCCGGGCAAGACCCCCGGTCGTGCGGCGATCATCTCGACGTTCCTGCTCCTGGCCACCTATGCGCTCGTCGCGGTGGCCGCTATCTCGTTCGCCGGCATCGGCACCGAGGGCGTGGGCCTCGGCAATCCCGAGAACGCCGAGGACGTCTTCAGCGCCATCGGTCCGGAGCTGTTCGGCAACAGCGTGATCGGCAACATCCTGCTGTTCCTGCTCTACGCCTCGATCCTCACCTCGGCGTCCGCCTCGACCCAGACGACGATCCTGCCGACCGCGCGCACGACGCTCTCGATGGCGGTCTACAAGGCGATGCCGGCGAACTTCGCGAAGATCCACCCCAAGTTCCTCACCCCGACCTGGTCGACCATCGGGATGGGCATCATCTCGGCGGCGTTCTACCTGCTGTTCACGCTGATCTCGACGAACCTGCTGAACGCGCTGATCGGCTCGGTCGGCCTGCTGATCGCGTTCTACTACGGCCTCACCGGCTTCGCCTGCGTCTGGTACTACCGCAGGACGCTGACGAAGAACGTGCGCGACTTCGTCATGCGCGGGGTCATCCCGCTGCTGGGCGGGCTGATGCTGCTGGCCGTCTTCGTCTTCGGGCTCGTCCAGTACGCGCTGCCGGACTGGCTGACGGATGACGACGGCGAGAACGTGACGATCTTCGGGATCGGCGCGGTGGCGGTCGTCGGCATCGGGGCGCTCGTGCTCGGGTTCGTCCTCATGTTCGTCTGGCAGTACGTCGCTCCCGCGTTCTTCAGGGGCGACGTGCTCGAGAAGCGAGCGGATGACCTGATCCTGCATGGGGAGGGGACGCGGGCGTACTTCGGCCTGCCGGACTCCAGCGAGTATCCGACGGTCATCTCCCCCGACCTCTCGAACCTGCCGCCGGGCCAGACCGCGATCGACCCGAAGACCGGCGAGCGCTACACCCGCCCCCAACCGACTGACCTCCTCCTACGTTCCGGCCGAATGTGCTCGAAATTTCGCGCACATCGGCCGGTTTCGCAGGTACTCCTGCGCGGGCGAACGCCGAAGTGCCGTCGCTAGGATCCCGAACGGAGCACAGGCTTCCAGAATCGGGGAACAGCATGAAGTTCGGGATCTTGATCGTCCGACTCGTCGTCGGAGGCGTGTTCATCGGGCACGGTCTGCAGAAGCTCAAGGGCTACTTCGACGGCCCCGGCCTCGACGGCGTCGAGGGGATGATGAAGGCGCTGGAGATGCACCCGCCGCGACGCAACGCGCAAGCGGTCGCCCTCACCGAGACGCTGGGTGGAGCGGCCATCGCCCTCGGTGCGGCCACGCCCGCCGCCGCGGCCGGGCTCATCGCGACGATGATCGTGGCGATCCGCAAGGTGCACTGGTCCAAGGGGGTCTGGAACTCCAACGGCGGCTTCGAGTACAACGCGGTCCTGATCGCCGCAGTCGCGGCCATCGCGGGCAGTGGTCCCGGCAAGATCTCCTTCGACGCGCTTCTCGGAAAGTCCCGGTGGGGTGCGCTCGGCGGGATCCTCGCCGTCGTCGGCGGCGCGCTCGGCTCCATCGCGGCCGTCGAGCTCGGCAGGCGCTCGGCCCCAGCCGCCTCCGCCTCAAGCCCGTCCGCCCCGACCGAGTCCGAGTGACCGCGGCCACTTAGTCACCGAGATGCCACTTTCCGTCCCTATGCGGCGGTTTTAGGGACGAGAAGTGGCATCTCGATCAGCGGATCAGTCGTCGAGGACCGCACGAGCGAAGTTGGACACCCGCTCGCGGAGAGTCGCCATCCGATTCAGACGGGCGGCTTCGACGTCGTATCCGATGTACGCCATCGGTGGGAGCTTGCGCACATTGGCCGAGCACTCGAAGTCCGAGCAGATGAGGCTGCCCAGCGCGTTGCCCGTCCGGCCGGCGCTTCCGGCACGACGGGCGCCGTAGAACACCACATCGTTGGGCAGCGTCACGTCCTGGCAGAGCGAGCACTGTGCGCGCCTCCCCGACTTCGCGTCGGCCTCCTTCAGGACGATGCCGATCAGTGCGTCGCCCTCCGACGCCGAGGTCGGGACGACCATGTAGGCGCGGCGGGCGTACTTCGGGTCGCGCCAGCCGAGGTAGTCGAGCTTCGTCCAGTCGAGCTCGCCCAGCCCGGGCGGCACGGTGAGGTCGGCCAGCTCCTTGCGGGATGCGTTGACGAATGATGCGCGGATGGTGGTCGGGTCGAGCGGGTGCATGGTGTCTCCGGTAGTCGTGGGTCCGCGTTCAGAAGCGGACGGTCTCGGGCGTCGTGCCGACGGCATGACGAAATGGCGGACCTCCGCGAGATGCGGGATCCGCTGCGAGGCGGGACTACCTGCCGCCGACGGCCGAGCCGTCGACGACCTCCCGACTGCCCGAAGGCGTGTGGGAGGCGGAGATGTTCACGAGGTCAGGCTACGCCTGCGATCCACGTGCACGAAACCCGCGGATACCTACGAAATAACGTAGGTATCGGGCCGGAACGTACACATGGAGGGTCAGAGGGCGCTGGCGGTCTGTCTGGCGATCTCGAGCTCCTCGTTGGTCGGGATGACGAGGACCGCCGTGCGGGAGGAGTCGGTCGAGATGATGCGCTCGCCGCGGGCCGGCGCGAGGTTGCGCTGGTCGTCGAGCTCGATGCCGAGGCCCTCGAGCCCCGCCACCGCGCGCTGACGGATCCGGGGGGCGTTCTCGCCGACCCCGGCCGTGAAGACGATCGCGTCCGCGCCGCCGAGCTGGGCGAGATAGGCGCCGATGTAGTGCTTGAGCTGGTGCACGTAGACCTCGAGTGCGAGCTCGGCGTCCGCGTCGCCCGACTCGGCGCGCGCCTGGACGTCACGCAGATCGCCGCTGCCCGAGAGGCCGAGCAGGCCGCTTTTGCGGTTCAACAGGGTGTCGAGCTCGTCGAAGCCGAGACCCGCCTTGCGGTGCAGGTGGAACAGCACGGCGGGATCCACGTCGCCCGAGCGGGTGCCCATCACGAGTCCCTCGAGCGGCGTCATGCCCATCGACGTCTCGACCGACCTGCCGCCCGCGACCGCACAGGCGGATGCACCGTTGCCGAGGTGCATCACGATGACGCGCGACTGCTCGGGATCGAGCCCGAGGAAGGCGATCGCGCGCTCCGAGACGTACTTGTGCGAGGTGCCGTGGAAGCCGTAGCGCCGGATCCGGTTGGCCGCAGCCAGATCCTTATCGATCGCGTAGGTGTAGGCCGCGGGCGGCAGCGTGGTGTGGAAGGCGGTGTCGAAGATCGCAACCTCGGGCACCCCCGGGAACGCGTCGCGCGCGGCGAGGATCCCGGCAAGTGCGGGCGGGTTGTGCAGCGGGGCGAGCGCGGACAGGTCATCGATGTCGGCGATGGTCTGCTCGGTGATGATCGTCGGCCCCGAGAAGCGTGCGCCGCCCTGCACGACCCGGTGGCCGATCGCCGCCGGGACTCCGTCTCCGAGCGACGGACCGTGGGACGCGAACGCCTCGGTCATCGCCGCGAACGCGGCCGCGTGGTCCGGGATGGGCGCGGTCGTCCTCCACTCCTCCGATCCGACGGAGTGCGAGGTCGCTCCGGCGTCCTGGCCGATCCGCTCGATCAGGCCCTTGCCGAGGACCTCCTCGGTGCCGGTCTCGATCAGCTGGTACTTGAGCGACGACGACCCGCTGTTGACGACGAGCACGGTGGTGGACGGATCCGTCACGCCTGCAGCGCTCCCGCCTGGATAGCGGTGATAGCGACCGTGTTGACGATGTCGTCGACGAGTGCGCCACGGGAGAGGTCGTTGACCGGCTTGTTGAGACCCTGCAGCACCGGTCCGATCGCGACCGCGCCGGCGCTGCGCTGCACGGCCTTGTAGGTGTTGTTGCCGGTATTGAGGTCGGGGAAGATGAACACCGTCGCGCGCCCGGCGACCGGCGATCCCGGCAGCTTGGCCCGACCGACCGCGGCGTCGGCCGCGGCGTCGTACTGGATCGGCCCGTCGACGAGCAGCTCGGGCGCCCGCTCGCGGACGAGCGCGGTCGCGGCACGGACCTTCTCGACGTCGGCGCCCTCGCCCGACTCCCCCGTCGAGTAGGACAGCATCGCGACGCGCGGCTCGATGCCGAAGGCGTTCGCGGTGACCGCGGATGAGAGCGCGATGTCGGCGAGCTGCTCGCTGGTGGGGTCGGGGATCACGGCGCAGTCGCCGTAGACCAGCACGCGGTCGGCGAGCGCCATGAGGAACACGCTCGAGACGACCGAGACGCCGGGCTTGGTCTTGATGATCTCGAACGACGGACGGATGGTGTGAGCCGTCGTGTGGGCGGCGCCGGAGACCATCCCGTCGGCGAGGCCGAGGTGCACCATCATCGTGCCGAAGTAGGAGCCATCGGTGACCACCGAGCGGGCGATGTCGATCGTCATGTTCTTGTGCTTGCGCAGCGCCGTGTACTCGACCGCGAACCGCTCGCGCAGCTCGGGGTCGAACGGGCTGAGCACGGTCGCCTCGGTGATGTCCGCACCAAGGGCGGTGGCGCGGGTCCGCACCTCCGCCTCCTCGCCCAGGATGGTGAGCCGGACGACCTTGCGGCGCAGCAGCCGATCCGCGGCCATCAGGATGCGGTCGTCGTCCCCTTCGGGCAGCACGATGTGCGCACCCGCGGCGCGGGCCTGCTCGAGCAGCGAGTGCTCGAACATCAGCGGCGTGACCACTCCGCTGCGTCGGACCTGAAGCAGGCTGGTGAGTGCCGCGCGGTCTACGTTGCGCTCGAACAGGGCGAGCGCCTGGTCGTACTTCGCGCGGGACTCGGCCGCCAGCTTGCCGCGGCTGTTGATCACGCGGACCGTGGTGTCGTAGGTGCCGTAGTTGGTCGAGACGATCGGCAGGGTGATGTCGAGGCCCGCCATCAGCTTCTCGACGGGTTCGGGCAGGGCGAAGCCGCCGTTCAGCAGGATGCCCGCAAGGGAGGGGAAGGTGTCGGAGGTCTGAGCGAGCAGGGCGGCCAGCAGCACCTCGGTCCGGTCGCTCGGCACGACGACGACGGCGTTCTCGGTGAGGCGCGGCAGGACGTTCACCATCGACATGCCCGCGACGACCACGCCGAAGACGGGCCGGTTGAGCATCGCGTCGTCGCCCTTGATCAGCGCGCCGCCGGTCGCCTCCATGAGGTTGCGCATGGTGGGCGCGACGAGCATCCGATCCTCGGGGATCGCCCACACCTGCACGGATTGCTCATTCAGGGTGAGGCTGATCGTGAAGCGGACCGCCGAGAGGATGGCGGGATCGACCCGGTTGGCGATCACCGCGAGCAGCTGCGCGTGGGCGCTGCGCAGCTCTCCCGCCGCCACTTCGGCGATCTGTGCGAGCTCGTCTGCGGTGCGGGCGAGCGCGGCGCCGAGGCGATCCGCCCCACCGTGGGTCGCACGTCCACCCAGCACCAGGATGACGGGCGCTCCGAGGTTGGCGGCGACGCGAGCGTTGAAGGACAGCTCCGTCGGGGTGCCGACGTCGGTGTAGTCGGAGCCGAGCACGACGACCGCGCCGCACTTCGCCTCGACCTCCTTGTAGCGCTCGACGATCCGGGCGAGCGCGGCCTCGGGGTTGGCGTGCACGTCGTCGTAGCTGACGCCGATGCACTCGTCGTAGCCGAGGTCGACGCCGTCGTGCTCGAGGAGCAGCTCGAGCACGTAGTCGCGCTCGCTCACCGATCGGGCGACGGGACGGAAGACGCCGACCCGCTCGATCTCGCGGGAGAGGGTGTCGAGCACGCCGAGGGCGACCGTCGACTTCCCTGTATCGCCTTCGACGGACGTGATGTAGACGCTTCGTGTCTCGATCGGCACGTGCTCGATCGTATCGACCCCGCCTGGGTGGACTCGGGCCGGGTGGGGCTCGACGAGCCCCGTTGGTCGAGTAGGCGCGTCAGCGCCGTATCGAGGCCGTCCAAGCCCGGTTCGCAGTCAGCGCGCGATGCAGTACGGGTCGCTGCGGAGGTGGACGACGCCGAAGGTGTAGCCGATCCCGATCGATGCCGCCGGCTTGCTGACACCGCCGCCGAGCGCGGGCTCGCCGTGGATGTACTCGGGGGTCCCCCAGCCCATCGCATTCCACGCGGCCACGATGCGCTGGGCCGCCGCGACGTTGTCCGCGATGACCTCGCGGTCGCTCTCATCCGAGGTCGTGTCGGTGATGATTCCGGTCGTGAAGGTGGCCTGCGGCAGGCGGAAGCCGACCCCCGCCCCGTCGGCGCACTCGAACTCCTCGACGATCGGACCGGTCGCTCCGTCGGGATAGGTCCAGACGGCCGTCGGCCCCGCCGCCTGCACGGCGGCGTCTGCGGTGGCCTGCATCGCGGCACGCGCCTCGTCGGGGGTGAAGAGCGTGGTGGGCACGTCGGTCGACGGCGGCAGCACTCCGCCGACCGGAGCCGACTCCCCCGGGTATCCGCCGTCGATTGGCGCCGCCTGCACGGACGCGGGCGGCTGGTAGCTGCCGTAGTCGTCGGGACCGCTCGAGGGCGGCGTCCGGAGAAAGCCCGAGAGGGCGGAGATCAGGACGCCGCCGATCGCGACACCTCCGAGGGCGACGATGAAGAGGACTCCCCAGTCTCGGCGCGCCGGCCCAGGAGAACCCGCGGCCGTCAGGCGGAAGAACGCGACGCCGAGCACCGCTCCCGACACCGCGGACGGCACCATTGTGAGAGCGAGGCCAGCAGGTCCGAGGATCCAATGGACCGGCAGGAGCATCGCGAAGGTCGCGAGAGCCCCTGCCGCGCCCGCCGCCAGGGCGGAGGCCGAACGAGAGCGGGGAGCCCAGCGCGAGATCCACCCGCCGACCACGCCCGCGAGTGCTCCCGATGCGACGCCCACGAACGCGCCCATGATGGCCCCGACGGGCAGGGTGAACGCGAGCAGATACGCCCCACCTGCCAGCAGGGTGAAGACCGCCGTGAGCGCCGCCGCGACCACCGCGCCGAGGACCAGTCCGCGGCCCGCCATCGACCCGACCTGCGACGCGCGACCCGGCGCGCGTCCTGGCTGAGGCGCTGCTGGAGGAGGGCCGTAGGTGATCCCCGCCGCGGAGGCGCTGCCCGGCCGAGGAACGTAGTCGGCGCCGACCTCGGCCGCCTCTAGGCGCTCGTCAGGGGGCTCGGCCATCATCCGACTCTAGGAGGAGCGGACGGCCTCGATACGGCTCGGGGCGCCCACTCGACCAACGGGACGCGCGCGCTCAGGCGTTGTCGTCGCCCGTGGACGTGCCCGCCTGGCTCAGCGTGCGCTTCCCGCCGACGTCATCGGGCCACGTCCAGTCCTCCACCTCGGGGATGTCCTCGCCGTGCGCCCGCGTATAGAGGCGAGCGGCCAGCCGGGCATCGTGCATCTCCTGACGCAGGCGCCCCTGACGCGCACCGAGCCCGGGCACGCGATCCAGCACGTCGATCACCAGGTGGTAGCGGTCGAGGTCGTTGAGCATCACCATGTCGAACGGCGTCGTGGTGGTGCCCTCCTCCTTGTAACCGCGCACGTGCAGATTCTGGTGACCGGCACGTCGGTAGGTGAGGCGATGGATCAGCCATGGATAGCCGTGGTAGGCGAAGATCACGGGCTTGGTCGTGGTGAAGATCGAGTCGTAGGCCTTATCGCTCAGTCCGTGCGGATGCTCCGACGTGGTCTGCAGGCGCATCAGGTCGACGACGTTGACGACACGAACCTTGAGCTCGGGCAGGCGCTCCCGCAGGATCTTCGCCGCGGCCAGCACCTCGAGCGTCGGAACGTCTCCCGCACAGGCGAGGACCACGTCCGGCTCCTCGTCCTCCCGCTCGGTGCCCGCCCACTCGAAGATGCCGACCCCGCGCGTGCAGTGCGCGATCGCCTCATCCATCGTCAGCCAGTTGGCGGTCGGCTGCTTGCCGGCCACGACGACGTTGACGTAGTCGACGCTCCGCAGGCAGTGGTCGTAGGTCGACAGCAGCGTGTTCGCGTCGAAGGGCAGGTACACCCGCACCACGTCCGCCTTCTTGTTGATGACGTGATCGATGAAGCCGGGGTCCTGGTGCGAGAAGCCGTTGTGGTCCTGCCGCCAGACATGGGAGCTCAGCAGGTAGTTGAGCGACGCGACCGGCGCTCGCCACTGGATGCCCCGCGACACCTTCAGCCACTTCGCGTGCTGATTGAGCATCGAGTCGACGATGTGGATGAAGGCCTCGTAGCTGGTGAAGGTGCCGTGGCGACCGGTGAGCAGGTAGCCCTCCAGCCAGCCCTGACACTGGTGCTCGCTGAGCATCTCCATCACCCGTCCGCTCGGCGCGAGGTGGTCGTCGCCGTCGCGGAGCTCCGCATCCCACTGCCGCTCGGTCACCTCGAACACGGGCGAGAGCCGGTTGGAGTTGACCTCGTCCGGTCCGAAGAGCCGGAACGTGGCGGGATTGCGCCGCATTATCTCCGCCATCCACTCGCCGAGGACCTTCGTCGCCTCGGCGGTGGTCGCACCCGGCTCCGGGACGTCGACTGCATAGTCGCGGAAGTCCGGCAGCCGCAGATCCTTGCGGAGGAGCCCTCCGTTGGCATGCGGATTCGCGCTCATCCGACGGTCCCCCTCCGGAGCAAGGCGGGTCGCGAGGGCGACGGGCGCGCCCGCCTCGTCGAACAGCTCGTCCGGCCGATAGGAGGCGAGCCACTGCTCCAGCAGCTGCGTGTGCTCCGGGGTGTCACGCGCGTTGGACAGCGGGACCTGATGCGCGCGCCAGGTGCCCTCCGACTTCTTCCCGTCGATCTCCTTGGGTCCGGTCCAGCCCTTCGGGGTGCGGAGAATGATCATGGGCCAGGTCGGTCGACCGTCGAGGGTGCCGAGGGCGGCACGGCTCTTGATGTCGGCGATCTCGTCCATCACCGTGTCGAGCAGCGCGGCGAAGCGGCGATGCACCGAGGCGTGATCCTCATCGGCCTCGGCGGAGAACAGGTGCGGCGTGTGGCCGTAGCCGCGCATCAGGTCGAGCAGCTCGCCCTCCGGGATTCGTGCGAGCACGGTCGGATTCGCGATCTTCCAGCCGTTGAGGTGCAGGATCGGCAGCACGACCCCGTCGGTGACGGGGTTGAGGAACTTGTTCGAGTGCCAGCTCGTGGCGAGCGGGCCCGTCTCGGCCTCGCCATCGCCGACGACCGCGGCGACCACGAGGCCCGGGTTGTCGAATGCCGCACCGTAGGCGTGCGAGAGCGCGTAGCCGAGTTCGCCGCCCTCGTGGATCGATCCGGGCGTCTCGGGCGCCGCATGGCTGGGGATGCCGCCGGGGAAGGAGAACTGTCGCATCAGCGCCTTGACCCCGTCGGCGGTGCGGTCGATCGCGCCGTAGATCTCGGAGTACGTGCCGTCGAGGTAGGCGTTGGCCACCATGCCGGGACCGCCGTGGCCGGGACCGGCGATGTAGATCATGTCGAGGTCGCGCTGCTGGATCTCGCGGTTCAGGTGCGCGTAGAGGAAGTTGAGCCCCGGCGTCGTGCCCCAGTGGCCGAGCAGCCGCGGCTTGATGTGATCGCGAGTCAGCGGTTCGCGCAGCAGGGGGTTGTCGAGCAGGTAGATCTGCCCGACGGACAGGTAGTTCGCGGTCCTCCACCACGCATCGAGCGCCGCGACCGTCGGATCGTCGATCGGGGGCACGGTGCCGTGCGCATCGTTCGTGTCGGACGGATGGGCGGATTTCGAGCCACGGGCCATGCGTCGACCCTAGGAGTCGCGAGGGCGGCCGCACAGGGGCTTGCTGGAAGACTCCAGGTGATGAACGGGTTCGAGGTCGCGCAGTGGGTCATCCGGATCGCGTTCGCTCTGGCCTTCATCGGGATGGGCCTCAACCACTTCCGCCGCGGCCCGGCGAAGGTGATGGCCAAGATGGTCCCGCCGGCCCTGCGCGGGACGGGTGCGCTCTCCCCCGCGCGGCTCGTGCTCTACACCGGGATCTGCGAGGTCGCCGGCGGAGTCGGACTCGTCGTGCCTGCCGCGCTCATCCCCGGAGTGCAGTACGCGGCGGCGATCGCGCTCATCGTCTTCCTCATCGCGGTGTTCCCGGCGAACGCGTACGCGGCGGCCCATCCGGAGACCTTCAGGTCGCTGGCGATTCCATTCTGGCCGCGATTCCTCGCCCAGGTGGTCATGATCGGGCTGCTCGGAGTCACGCTCGCCGCCTGACCGCGCCTGACCGAATCAAGGAGTTTTCTGCTCTCGTGGATCCGCTCATGCGGATCGAAGGCCCTTTAGGGGAAGAACTCCTTGATCTGGTCTGCGCTCAGCGGACGAGGGCCTCGAGGGTGAGCGATGCGCAGGAGGTCGCCGCAAGGGCGGCGAACAGCACGAGCGCCAGCCGTGCGGGGCCGCGGCGTCGGCCGACCCCGAGGGCGATCGCGTAGCCGAGCGGTGGCAGGACGATGGCGGTGCCCAGCACGATCCAGGCGAACGAGTTGAGCCGATAGCCGGCCGCCGCCGCATAGTTGAGCAGGCCGACGAGGTTCGCGAGCGCCTCGAAGAGGTCCCAGCCGAAGGCGAAGCCGAAGAGGATCGCCACGATCAGGCTCCCCCAATCGCGCCTCTGCGTGGGTGCGGGAGGAGGCAGGATCGCGCCCGGCAGCTCCACCGAGCTCGAGCTGCGCTGCCGGAACTCCGGCGGGATCTCGATGGGGCCGGTGACGCGGTCCTCGTCGCGCATGTTCGGAGGAAGGTCGCTCATACCGCTCCGATCACGAACGGCCACGGCACGAGGAGCACGAGGCCCACGATCAGCACGATGTCGCGGCTCTGGGGGGTGCGCGCCAGCCAGACGGTCGCGAGGAACCAGGCGGCCGGAGCGAGCACCGCGAACGCCTCGCCCAAGAAGTAGAGGACCTCGGCGGCCAGCCCATCGGGCCCGAACGGGTTGCGCAGCACGGCGGCGACCCAGCCGAGCGTTTCGGCCGCGAAGAGCACCGCGAAGACGATCAGGACGACGACGCTGCCCTGCGCTCCCCTTCTCCGCGCTGACACACCCCCATGATCCTGCATCCCGAGCTCGAACCCGGGCAGCAGGGGCCTCAAACGGCGAACTGCCCGGAACGGACGAGAGAGGCGGTCACGAAGACCCAGCCCAGGATGCCCACGAGGCAGATCCGCTCGGCCAGCCCGAGCAGCGCCGGGAGGGCGGTGATCGTTCCCAGGAGGAGGGCCGCCCCGAGTGTGGCGAGGCCCACGGCCAGAGCGGTCGGGCGATCGATCCGGGCCTGCCCTCGCCTCGACTCGACGGTGAGGACCCAGCAGGCGACGAGCGCCAAGACGAAGCCCGTGGACGCCGCCACCAGGTGGACGACGCCCCCGCTCGTCGTCGGAGCGACGCCCGTGCCGCTCACCTCCGGGATGTCGGTGGGAAAGAAGGCGAGGACCGCGGAGCAGAGACCCGCGAGGGCGAGGATCACCAGTCCGACGTCGCGCCGGATCGTCCGCGGCAGCGTGATCAGCAGAGCAGCGGCCAGTGCGGCCGACGTGACTGCCCGCCCGAGGAAGTTGAGGCTCATGATCCAGCCGAACGGGCCGACGGCCAGATCGCTCTCCGCGTCTGCGAGCACGCTGTAGTGCGGGGGCAGCAGCTGCAGGACGACATCGACGAGGACGTAGAGGACGACACCGGCCATCGCGATCAGCGCGAGGGAGCGGCGCGCGCGGGCCCGTGACTGCATCCGCCTCGACTCCTCGTCAGCGTCGATCGGTCCGTCGGAAACGCCGAACTGCCCAGTTCTGCTGCTCGAACGCGCGTTCAGGCGGCAGAACTGGGCAGTTCGTGAGTCAGTGCGTCAGCGCGCAGCGCTGCCGTCGGTGTAGTCGGCGTCCTGCTGCTTCCAGGCGAAGAGAGCGCGCAGCTCCTTGCCGGTGGCCTCGATCGGGTGCTGGGCACCCTTCTCGCGCAGGGCGAGGAACTCGGGAGCTCCTGCATCCTGATCGTCGATGAAGCGCTTGGCGAACGCACCGGAGACGATGTCGCCGAGGACGGCCTGCATGTTCTCCTTGACGTGCGGGTCGATCACGCGCGGGCCGGAGACGTAGTCGCCGTACTCGGCGGTGTCGGAGACGCTCCAACGCTGCTTGGCGATGCCGCCCTCCCACATGAGGTCGACGATGAGCTTGAGCTCGTGCAGCACCTCGAAGTACGCGATCTGGGGCTGGTAGCCGGCCTCGGTCAGGGTCTCGAAGCCGTACTGGACGAGCTGCGAGACGCCGCCGCAGAGCACGGCCTGCTCGCCGAAGAGGTCGGTCTCGGTCTCTTCGGTGAAGGTGGTCTTGATGCCGCCCGCGCGCAGTCCGCCGATGGCCTTGGCGTACGACCACGCGAGGTCCCACGCGTTGCCAGTGGCGTCGTTCTCGACGGCGACGATGACCGGAACGCCACGGCCGGCCTCGTACTCGCGGCGCACGGTGTGGCCCGGGCCCTTGGGGGCGACCATGAACACGTCGACGCCCTCGGGCGCCTTGATGTAGCCGAAGCGGATGTTGAAGCCGTGACCGAACACGATGGCCTTGCCGTCGGCGAGGTTGGGCGCGATGTCGTCGGCGTAGAGGTGACGCTGGACCTGGTCGGGCGCGAGGATGACGATGACGTCGCCCCATGCGGCGGCCTCTGCCGGAGCGAGGACGGTGAAGCCCTGGTCCTCGGCCTTGGCGCGGCTCTTGGAGCCCTCCTTGAGTCCGACGACGACCTCGACGCCCGAGTCGCGCAGGTTCAGCGCGTGCGCGTGGCCCTGCGAGCCGTAGCCGATGACGGCGACCTTCTTGCCCTGGATGAGCGCGAGGTCGGCGTCCTTGTCGTATGCGATGTCCGTCATGTGTCCGGTTCTTTCCTTCTCTTCGGGTGTCTGTCGTGAAGCGTGCGGTGGTGAGTGTGGGGCGGTGGAGCGAGGCGGGGCCTGCTTTGGAGGTCGTCAGCCCGTGAGACTGTTGCCCCTTGGGACTGCTATCCCTTCGGAACTCGCTCGGTGATGCTCTTCGAGCCCCGGCCGATCGCGAGCAGGCCCGACTGGGCGATCTCGCGGATGCCGTACGGCTCGAGGATGCGCAGGAACGCTTGGACCTTGCCCGAGTCGCCGGTGACCTCGATCACCAGGGCGTCCGGAGCGACGTCGACGACCCGCGCACGGAACAGGTTGACCGATTCGAGGATCTGCGACCGGGTGGAGCCGTCGACCCGCACCTTGATCAGCATGTGCTCACGCTGCACGGACTGCGTCTGATCGAGCTCCACGATCTTGATGACGTTGATCAGCTTGTTGAGCTGCTTGGTCACCTGCTCGAGCGGGAGCTCGTCCACATCCACGACCACGGTGATCCGCGACAGGCCCGCGATCTCGGAGTGGCCCACAGCGAGCGACTCGATGTTGAAGCCGCGGCGCGCGAAGAGTCCGGCGACGCGGGTCAGCAGACCCGGCTTGTCCTCGACGAGGAGGGACAGCACGTGGTGGCTCATTCGTTCCCTCCGATCACGGTGCGCAGCGACGTCTCGACGCGTCCGGTCTCGGCGAGGTCGTCGTCCCAGGTCGGGCTGTGATCCCGCGCGTACTGCACGTAGCTGTTCGAGACGCCCTGCGGCACCATCGGCCAGACCATGGCGTCCGCGGAGACGACGAAGTCGATCACCACGGGGCGGTCGTTGGTCTCGAGGGCCAGCTTGATGGCCGCGTCGACCTCCGACTCCTTCGTCACCCGGATGCCGAGCGCGCCGTAGGCGTCGGCGAGCTTGACGAAGTCGGGGATGCGGATCGAGTCGTGCCCCGTGTTGAGGTTCGTGTTCGAGTAGCGGCCGTCGTAGAACAGCGTCTGCCACTGGCGGACCATGCCCAACGAGCTGTTGTTGATGATCGCGACCTTGATCGGGATGTTGTTGATCGTGCAGGTGGCGAGCTCCTGATTGGTCATCTGGAAGCAGCCGTCGCCGTCGATCGCCCACACCACGCGGTCGGGCTGGGCCACCTTGGCGCCCATCGCCGCGGGCACCGAGTAGCCCATGGTTCCGGCGCCGCCGGAGTTGAGCCACGCGTTGGGGCGCTCGTACTTGATGAACTGCGCGGCCCACATCTGGTGCTGTCCGACGCCGGCGGCGTAGACCGCCTCGGGGCCGGTGATCTCGCCGATGCGCTGGATCACGTGCTGCGGGGAGAGCAGGCCGTCCTCGGGCTTGGTGTAGCCGAGCGGGAACTCCTCGCGCAGGTCGTTGAGGTACTTCCACCAGGCGCCGAATCGCTCGGTGCCGACCAGGTCGTCGGCGGCGGTGGCCTCGCGGTAGGCGGTCAGCAGGTCGACGAGGACGTCCTTGAGGTCGCCCACGATCGGCACGTCGGCGACGCGGATCTTGGAGATCTCGGCGGGGTCGATGTCGACGTGCACCACCTTGGCGTTGGGCGCGAACAGCGCGGCCTTGCCGGTGACCCGGTCGTCGAAGCGCGCGCCGAGCGAGACCACGAGGTCCGACTCCTGCAGCGAGAGCACCGCGGGAACGGTGCCGTGCATCCCCGGCATGCCGACGTTGAGGTCGTTGGAGTCGGGGAATGCGCCGCGCGCCATCAGGGTGGTGACGATCGGAGCGCCGATGAACTCGGCGAGGGTCAGCAGCTCGGCGGACGCCTGGGCGCGGATGATCCCGCCGCCCACGTAGAGCACGGGCTTCTTCGACTCGGCGATCAGCTGGGCCGCGGCCTGGATCTGCTTGCCGTGCGCTTTGGTGACCGGACGGTAGCCGGGCAGGTCGCGCTTGGGAGGCCAGATGAACGGCACCGTGGCCTGCTGGGCGTCCTTGGTGATGTCCACGAGCACGGGGCCCGGGCGGCCGGTCGATGCTATGTGGTACGCCGCCTCGATGGTCGCCGGGATCTCGGAGGCGTCCTTCACCAGGAAGCTGTGCTTCGTGATGGGCATGGTGATGCCGACGATGTCGGCCTCCTGGAAGGCGTCCGTGCCCATGAGGGTCGAGAACACCTGGCCGGTGATGGCGAGCATCGGCACCGAGTCCATGTGGGCGTCCGCGATCGCGGTCACGAGGTTCGTCGCGCCGGGGCCCGAGGTGGCGATGCAGACGCCGACCCGGTTGCTCGACGACGCGTAGCCCTCCGCCGCGTGGCCGGCGCCCTGCTCGTGGCGGACCAGGATGTGGCGCAGCTTCTTGCTGTCCATCAGCGGGTCGTAGACCGGCAGGATCGCACCGCCCGGGAGGCCGAAGACGTCGGTGACGCCGAGGAGCTCGAGGGTCCGGACGACGGCCTCTGCACCCGTCAGCAGCTCAGGGGTGGATGGCGCAGCAGCGCTGGGGGCGTGCGGCGTCGGAGTAGGAGACGCAGGCATGTGTGTTCCTCAGAACGATGGTGGAGGAGCGGACGGAGCCGACTCGGAGATGCGCGGCCAGTCTTTCGACCAGCATTACCCGGTGATGGCGCCGACGGCAGCCGACTGCACCAGCTTGGAGTACTTCGCGAGGACGCCACGGGTATAGCGCGGAGGAAGCGGAGCCCAATCCTGGGCTCTGGCTTCTAGCTCAGCCGCGGGGACAAGTAGGTCCAGCGAGCGAGCTGCGATATCGACCCGTATCAGATCACCATCGCGCACGAAGGCGATGGGACCAGCGTCCACCGCTTCGGGTGCTATGTGGCCGATGCACAGGCCGGTTGTGCCGCCCGAGAATCTGCCGTCGGTCAAGAGTAGTACATCCTTGCCGAGCCCTGCGCCCTTGATGGCGGCGGTGATCGCCAGCATCTCGCGCATGCCCGGGCCGCCCTTGGGGCCCTCGTAGCGGATGACGACGATGTCGCCCCTGCTGATCTCGCCATTGGTGAGGGCGTCCATGGCGCCGCGCTCGCGCTCGAACACGCGCGCGGGGCCCTCGAAGACCTCGGCGTCGAAGCCGGCGGTCTTGACGACGGCGCCCTCGGGGGCGAGGGAGCCCTTGAGGATGGTGAGTCCGCCGGACTTGTGAATCGGGTTGTCGAGGGTGCGCAGGACGGATCCGTCGAGGGGTCCGATGTCCATCGCCTCGAGGTTCTCGGCCATCGTCTTGCCGGTGACGGTCATCACGTCGCCGTGCATGAGGCCCGCGTCGAGCAGCGCCTTCATCAGCACGGGCAGTCCGCCGTGGCGGTCGACGTCGTTCATCACGTACTTGCCGAACGGCTTGAGGTCGCCGATGTGCGGCACCTTGGAGCCGATCCGGTTGAAGTCGTCGAGGGTGAGCTCGACGCCCGCCTCGTGCGCGATGGCGAGCAGGTGCAGCACGATGTTGGTCGAGCCGCCGAGCGCCATGCCGACCGCGATGGCGTTCTCGAACGCCTTCTTGGTCATGATGTCGCGCGCGGTGATGCCGAGGCGGAGCAGGTTGACGACGGCCTCGCCGCTGCGGTGCGCGATGTAGTCGCGACGGCGGTCGGCGGAGGCCGGCGACGCCGAGCCGGGCAGGCTCATGCCGAGCGCCTCGGCCACGGAGGCCATGGTGTTGGCGGTGTACATGCCGCCGCACGCGCCCTCGCCGGGCGCGAACGCGCACTCGATCCGCTTGGCGTCCGCCTCGCTCATCTTGCCGGCCTTGACCGCGCCGACCGCCTCGAACGAGTCGATGATGGTGATGTCCTTCTCGGTGCCGTCCGAGAGCTTGACCCAGCCGGGCGCGATGGATCCGGCGTAGACGAACACGCTCGCCAGATCGAGTCGGGCCGCGGCCATGAGCATGCCGGGCAGGGACTTGTCGCAGCCCGCGAGCAGCACCGATCCGTCGAGGCGCTCGGCCTGCATGACGACCTCGACGCTGTCGGCGATGACCTCGCGCGAGACGAGGGAGAAGTGCATGCCCTCATGTCCCATCGAGATGCCGTCGGAGACGCTGATGGTGCCGAACTGGAGCGGGTAGCCGCCTCCGGAGTGCACGCCCTCCTTGGCCGCCTGCGCGAGGCGGTCGAGGCTGAGGTTGCAGGGGGTGATCTCGTTCCACGAGCTCGCGATGCCGATCTGCGGCTTGTCCCAGTCGGCGTCGCCCATCCCGACGGCGCGCAGCATGCCGCGCGACGTGGTGGCCTCGATCCCGTCCGTGACGACGCGGGAGCGGGGCTTGATGTCAACTGCGGGCGTGGCGGGCGCGACCTCGCCCGAAGGGTTCATTTCCGGCACATTACGTAGGGTACCGCCGCGCCACCGGCCGGACGTTCGCCGAGCGATCGCTTCAGACGACCGGGCAGCCGCGGCGACGGAGGGCTCCGAACGATCCTCATGAAAGACTGTCGGCAACCGGAGGAGGCGATGATGCCCACGCACCGCACGCTCGCTGACAAGTCGAGGCTGATCAGGGGCATCCCGTCGGTCTTCGTGCACGGCATCGCCGGGATCACCCTCTGATGGGCCTCGCGACCTTCCTCTTCGGCTTCCGCGTGAAGCAGCCCCGCGACTACCTGCGCCTGCGCCGCATCCGACGCGGCATCCACACCACGGTCGGTCGTCTCCACGCGGAGATCTCGCGCTCCCCCGAGCCCGTCCCGTTCGCCGACATCGACCCCAGCAGCTTCCGTCCCATCCGCCCCGGCACGGCGTGGGGTGCGGTGTTCGAGTGCGCCTGGCTCCGCGTCACCGGCGAGGTGCCCCCCGGCGTGCAGGACCCCGTCGTCCTGCTCGGCATCGGCGGCGAGGGGCTCGTCTACTCCCCCGGCGGCGAGGTGCTCGACTCGGTGAGCACGGTGTTCCAGCAGGGCGATCTGCCGCACTCGGCCGGTCGATTCCGTCCGGTCAGCGGCGTCGACACGAGCACCGGGCGGGTCGAGTTCTATGCCGACGTCACCTACAACGGCTTCATCCTCTACCTCATCGGCCGGGCGGTGTACCGAGGTGCGCGCCTCGCCACCCGCAATGCGGAGGTCTACTCCCTCTACTACGACTACCTCACCCTCTCGGTGCTGGCCGACTCGACCGACGACCAGGCTCTCGCCACCGAACTCCGCGCCGCCCTCGACTCGGCGTGGAATCGCTTCCGCGCGCGGGACGTCGCCGGGGCGCGCGCAGCCCTGGCACCCGCCTTGGCCGCGGAGTCCACGAGCGAGTTCACCTACAGCGCGATCGGCCACGGCCATCTCGACATGGCGTGGCTGTGGCCCCTGCGCGAGACCCGGCGCAAGGCCGCTCGAACCTACGCCCGGGCACTCAATGCCTTCGACACCCGCGCCGGCTACATCTACGGCACCAGCCAGCCGCAGCAGCTGTACTGGATCAAGCAGCAGCACCCCGCGCTGTTCGAGCGGATCAAGGCCGCGGTGGCCGACGGGCGGATGGAGCTGCAGGGTAGCTTCTGGGTGGAGACCGACACGAACCTGCCCGGCGGCGAGGCGCTCGCCCGCCAGGCGATGGTCGGGCGCAGGTTCCTCCAGGAGGAGTTCGGACTCGACGACGCGGATCTGCGCCTGTGCTGGCTCCCCGACACCTTCGGCTACAGCGGGAACCTGCCGCAGATCCTGAAGAAGAGCGGCATGGACTGGTTCATGACCATCAAGCTCGCCTGGAACAAGGTCACCGTCTTCCCCTATCGCACCTTCAGGTGGTCGGGCATCGACGGCAGCGAGGTCCTCGTGCACATGGCTCCCGAGGGCGACTACAACAGCCGGGGGGCGGCGGACGGCCTGCTCACCGGGCTGCGGCAGTATCCCGAGAAGGCGCTCGACACCGCGCTGCTCATCTTCGGCTCGGGCGACGGCGGAGGCGGCCCGGGCGAGATCCACCACGAGGTGACCGCCCGCGAGCGGAACCTGCGCGGCCTGCCACGGGTGGAGTACTCCACGGCGGGCGACTTCTTCCGTCGGCTGGAGAAGCGCGACCTGTCCCAGCTGCACTCGCACCGCGGAGAGCTCTACCTCGAGACCCACCAGGGCACGTACACGACCCAGGCGAAGATCAAGAAGGGCAACCGGCTCGCCGAACGCACGCTGCACAACGCCGAGGCCCTGGCCGCCATCGTCGGGGAGAGCAGCCGCGCGGTGCTCGAGCCGCACTGGCGCGACCTGCTGCTCGGGCATTTCCACGACATCCTGCCCGGATCGACCATCGAGCGTGTCGCCCGCGAGGCGCGCGAGAGCCTCGACCACGTGCGCCTCGAGGTCGACGGCTACATCGGGGGCCTCCTCGAGCGGCTGCCGCGGGCGCGCGCCTCGCAGAGCGACTCGTCGCCGGCGGAGGTCGGCGCCCTCAACCTGACCGGGCTGCCGCGCGACGAGTACCTGAAGACTGATGCGGGCTGGATGCGGGCGACCGCCGAGCCCTATGCCAGCGCGGTCCTCGCGCCCACCGCACCCGCGACCGGCCTGGTCTTCACGGCCGACTCGATGTCGAACGGGATCCTGTCGCTGCGCTTCGGCGAGACCGGCGAGATCGTGTCGTGCGTCGATGCCTCGGGCATCGAGCACTCCGCCGACGGGCTGTCTCGCATCGTGCTGCACCGCGACCCCTACGTCTTCCCCTTCAACGCCTGGGACATCGACCAGGGATACCTGCAGCGCACCCCGCGCATCCTGTCCCTCCGTCACCTGGAGACGGTGATCGACGGGCCGACCATCGCGCGGCGTCAGGCCTACCGGTCCGCCAAGGTGACGATCTCGCAGACCGTCGTGCTCGAGGCGGGCAGCGACGTCGTGCGCTTCGACACCCGGGTCGAGTGGCACGAGAAGCATCACATGCTGCGCGCGGACTTCCGGCCGGTCCACGTCGGCGACAGCGCGCTCTGCGAGATCCAGTTCGGCCACCTCGAGCGCGTCATGACGGAGAACACCGACGTCGAGACCGCGCAGTTCGAAGTCGTCGCACACAAGTGGATCGCCACCGAGAACGAGACGGGCGGCTTCGCCCTCCTCAACGACAGCAAGTACGGCCATCGCGCCAAGCAGGGCCTGATCAGCCTCAACCTGCTGCGCGCTCCCACCTATCCCGATCCGACGGCCGACCGCGGGCGGCACAGCTTCAGCTATGCGTTCACCCCGTTCGCCCACGGCGACCTGGCGAAGGTCGTCCGCGAGGGCTACCGCCTCAACAATCCGCTGCTCGCCACCTCCGGAACGGTGCTGCCGAGCGTCGCCAGCACGACCGATCCCGGCGTGATCATCGAGACCATCAAGCCGGCCGAGGACGGCGACGGCGTCGTCCTCCGGATGTACGAGAGCCTCGGTCGGGGCACGACGACCTCCCTCCGCACCTCGCTCCCCCATGCCGCAGCGACCGAGACCGACCTGCTCGAGCGCCCCGTCGGGACGGCCGATCTCGACCGCCTCGAATTCATGCCCTTCGAGATCAAGACGATCCTCCTGGAGCGTGCCTCATGACCGGAACCCTCGATCTCGGCCCCTCTGCCGCCGACCAGCGCGCGCCGTCGCCGCGCGCGCAGACCGTCGCCATCGTCACGGCAGGATTCGGCCAGAACCTCATCCTGACGACCGTCACGACCTTCATCACCGTCTACCTGCTCCAGTACGCGCACTTCAGCACCGGCGCGATCGCTGTCGTCACCGGGATCATCACGATCAGCAAGGTCATCGACGCGATCAGCGATCCGCTGGTCGGCAGCCTCATCGACATGACGCGGACGCGCTGGGGCAAGCTGCGTCCGTTCGTGCTGTTCTCCGCCGCACCCGTCGCCGTGACCACCGCGCTGCTCTTCGCGGTGCCCGACACCGACCAGACGACGCAGCTGGTGTTCTTCGGCGTGGTGTTCTTCGTCTGGGGCATCGCCTACACGTTCTGCGACGTGCCGCTCTGGGGCCTGATCGGGTCGGCATTCTCCGAACCAGGCCGGCGCAATCGGGTGGTCTCGCTCGTCCGCGCGTTCGGCGCGATCTCGCTCGGGATCGCCACCCTCGGGCTCCCGCAGATCGCGCACCTGCTGAGCTTCGCCGGCCAGACGACCGCCGCCGGCTGGTCGAGATCCGTCGCACTGATCGCGGTCGTCGGGATGGGGCTCTACCTGATGGCCTTCTTCCGCGTCCGGGAGAAGGAGAGCCCGGCGGCGCGCGAGCGCCTGTCCTTCCGGCAGCTCTTCCGCACCCTGTTCCAGAACACCCCGCTGCTCATGGTGCTGCTCGGCTCGGTGCTTGGCTTCGGCCGCTTCATCGTTCAGGCGGGCGGGGCGGTGTTCGTCGTCATCGCGTACGGCGACGAGGGCGCGTTCACCCTGGTGGGCGCCGGCATCATCGCAGGGCTCGTCGCCTCGTCGTTCGCGACTCCCGCCCTGCTGCGACGCTGGAGCGGTCGCACTCTGATGATCGCCAGCTCGGTCCTCGGGGCCGTCGTCTACGTCGCGATGTACCTCGCCGGCTTCGAGAACATCTACGTGCTCCTCGTCTTCATCACCCTGTCCGGCATCAGCCTCGGAGTGTTCTCGGTGTGCCAGGCGACCATGATCGCCGACTCGGTCGACGACATCGAGGAGCGCACGGGAGTGCGCAACGACGGCATCTCGTTCGCGACGCTGACCTTCTCGGCGAAGATCATGAACGCGCTCGCCGTGCTGGTCTTCGGCATCGTGATCGTGGCCGCCTGCTACCAGGACGGCGTCGAGATCACGCCGGCCCTGCAGAACACGATCTTCCTCGGCATCACCTTGGTCCCCGCGGTCAGCTGCCTGCTCTCGGCGATCCCCTTCCTCTTCTACCGCCTCGGCACCCCCGATCGAGATGCCACTTTCCGTCCCTAAAACGCGCATATAGGGACGGAAAGTGGCATCTCGATCGGGTCAGGAGCGCCAGCCGCCTCGGATCAGAGCGTCGCGGATGCGGCGGACCACGGCAGCCTCGTCGCTCAGATGGTGATTGAGCACCCGGATGACCTGCCATCCCGACGCAGTGAACCCTTCGAGCCGATCGACGTCCCGCTGGTACTGCCGCTGTTCGGTTCGATGCTGATCTCCTTCGTACTCCACCAGCACCTTCCAGTCGGGATAGACCATGTCGCCCCGGCCCAGGAAGCGCCCGAACGCATCGCGAACGTCCACATTCAGCTCCGGCTCGGGCAGGCCCGATCCGACGATGATCATGCGCAGTCGACTCTCGCGAGGTGACTCGGATCCGGCACGGATGAACGGCACGGCGTCGCGCACGGTGGCGATGCCTCGGTAGGACGGACGCATTGACGTCGTCGCGCGAAGCTGCTCCAGCGAGGCCAGGGGCCGGGGCCCTCGGACGATCGCATCGCCGAGTGCGACCAGGTCGTGCAGTCGGAGTTCATTGGACAGCTGCCGGAACACCCCGACGGCGTCGGCGACGAACCATCCGTTCACCGTCAGGGTGCGGATCGAGTCGACGCGAACATCATGGCCGACGATGCCCGCCATCCGCGGAGCCCTGTCCGGGCGGTACACGCAGACATGGAGCGGTTCGTCCTCCGCCTCGGGCCACGGCAGCGGGAGCCCGAGGATGCGGGCCGCCGTCCGATGGCTGAAGAACTGGCCGGGAGGCATTCCCTCGGCGTAGACGGCGCATCTCCCAAGAACGCTCATGTCGGCTGGTCCGGCGACACGAAGACCGCGGAAGGGCGCGGAGAGATCGGGAGACCGCATCCGCTCCTCCCCCACGCCCTTTGCGTGTGCATCCCTCACGCGGAACGGACCGGAGCCGAGCCACTCGGGCAGCGGCGAAGTGGGACGTGGCATCCGGACATGATCGACTGCGCAGCGATGCGCCGCAGAGGTTATCCACACCCCGCAATCGAGATGCCACATTCCGTCCCTAAAACGGCGAAATAGGGACGGAAAGTGGCATCTCGATCAGTTGGACTGGGGGAGCTCCGCAAGCCAGGTTTCGCGGAGGGTGGCCAGGAGGGTGAGGACGTGGGCGACGTCCTCCGGGCCGGCGACGCGGTGATCGGCGACGGTCGGGCCCGTTCCGCTCTTCAGGCCCAGATCGTGCGAGGCCAGGGCCGCGAAGGCGTCCTCATCCGTGATGTCGTCGCCCGCGTAGAAGACGGATGACGAATCCGTGTAGCGCCGCAGGTGCTCGACCGCCTCGCCCTTGGTCGTGGACCGGACCGAGAACTCCAGCACGTCCTTGCCGTGCCGGACCGTGAGGTCCTCGACTTCGGCCCGCGCCTCGGAGAGCGCGACGAGATGGGCGATCCTGCTGTTCTTGTCCGTCGCGAGCCGGGTGTGCAGCGCGAAGCCGGCGGGCTTCACCTCGACCCAGACCTCCTCCACGTTGTCCGCGACCTGGTCGAGCACGTCGCCGAGCAGACCGAGTCTGGCCTGCTCGTGCTCATCGAGGGTGAAGACGTCGTCGGGGTTGTCGAGCCGCAGCTCGATGCCGTGCGATCCGACGAGCAGCACCTCGTCCGGGACATCGGCGACCTCTTCGAGGCTGTCCAGCGCCCGACCCGAGACCAGGGCGACCCGGGTGTGCGCGATCGAGGCCAGGCGCAGCACGGCCGCCCGGGCTTCGGGGAGCGCGCGTGCCATCGCCGGGTCGTCGACCGTCGGAGCGAGCGTGCCGTCGAAGTCGAGCGCCACGAGCAGGCTGCGGCTCTTGGCGATCTCGCCGAGCGCGTCGCGGATCTCCCGCGGGACCCCTGATCCGGCCGAGCCGATCCGGGAGTCGATGGTGCTCACTCGTCCTCCCCCGGCAGCGTCACGGATGAGCTGGTGCCAGGACGGGATCGGGCGAGCACTGCGAGGAAGTCGGCTGACCAGCGGTCCACGTCGTGCTCGATCACCCGTCGGCGGAGGGCGCGCATCCGATTGGCGCGCTCGCGGGCGGGCATGCCGATCGCCGTCATGATCGCGTCCTTCACCCCGTCGATGTCATGGGGGTTGATCAGCAGCGCGCTCTTCAGCTCATCGGACGCCCCGGCGAACTCGCTGAGGATCAGGACTCCCCCGTTGTCGATGCGGCTCGCGACATACTCCTTGGCGACGAGGTTCATGCCGTCGCGCAACGCGGTCACTAGCATGACGTCGGCCGCGAGGAACATGGCCACCATCTCCTCGCGCGGGTAGCTGTGGTGCAGGTAGCTGATGCCGGGATGCCCGATCGCGCCGAAGTCCCCGTTGATCCGGCCCACCATGAGCTCGATCTCGTCGCGCAGCGCCCGATACGTCTCGACGCGCTCGCGGCTGGGGCTGGCGACCTGCACCAGGACAGCGTCCTCGGAGCGGAGCCGGCCGTCCTCGAGGAGCTCGCCGAACGCCTTCATCCGGTGGGCGATGCCCTTGGTGTAGTCGAGGCGATCGACGCCGAGCATGACGATCGTCGGGTTGCCGAGCTCATCGCGGATCTGCTTGGCGCGCTCCTGGACGTCCGGCCGCTTGGCGAGATCGCTGTAGGCCGAGGTCTCGATGGAGATCGGGAAGGCCCGGGCGATGACGGGGCGGAGGCGCTGGGATCCGTCCGAGGCGGTCTCGGGGACCTGGACGACCGTGCCCTTGGTCGAGTATCCGAACAGGCGGCGCACGGCCCGCGCGAAGTTGCCGGCATCGGCCGCCCGCTGGAAGCCGATGACATCCGCGCCGAGCAGACCCTCGAGGATCTGGCGGCGCCAGGGCAGCTGCGAGTAGATGCCGTACGCGGGGAACGGGATGTGGTTGAAGAAGCCGATGACGATGTCGGGGCGCAGCTTGCGGATCATCGCCGGGACGAGCTGCAGCTGATAGTCCTGCACCCAGACGGTGGCTCCGTGCTCCGCGACGCGGACGGCCGCCTCGGCGAACCGCTGGTTGACCGCTGCATAGGCCTCCCACCAGATCCGGTGGTATCCCGGCTGGGCGATCACGTCGTGGTACAGCGGCCACAGGGTGTCGTTGGAGAAGCCCTCGTAGTAGTCGGCGACCTCGCGCTCGGACAGTCCGACGGGCACGAGCCAGGATCCCTCGGAGTCGAAGGGCTCGTACTCGTGATCGGCGATCCCGGGCCAGCCGACCCACGCGCCGTCGTTGATGGCCATGATCGGCTCGAGGGCGGTGACGAGGCCCCCGGGCGAGCGGTTCCAGCTGCCGCCGTCGGCGGTCTCGACGCGATCGACGGGCAGCCGGTTCGAGACGACGACGAAGGAGAAGGTTCGCTCCTCCGGCGAGGACTGCGCGTCGCTCGCGGGACGTGGGGTGGGTCCGGCCACTTCGGGCTCTGCTGAGGAGATGGTGCTGTCCGTTCCATGGGCCCGCCTGTCCGGCGGGCAGCTCGAGTCTACCGAGGCGGCATGCTCATCGATGGGAAATGCCTGATCGCAGGCACATCAACCAGGCGTGGCGCACGGCGTCCGCGCACCGCGCCGCACCGGTCCGCCCCGCACCGGTCCGCGCCGAGCCGCTCATCACGACTGCGCCCGATCGATGTCGTCCTGCAGCTCGTCGCTCACGATGAGGCTGCGGCGATAGTTCTTGGTGCGATAGCCCGCGCGGCCGATCATGTGCGCCGCCATGGGCGTGGTGATCAGCTGCAGCACGACGATCGGCGCGATGAACAGCAGCGTCAGCCAGCTGCCCGACTCGAGCGCGACGGCGAGGAGCACGCAGATCAGGCCGAGCACCTGCGGCTTGGCGGCCGCGTGCATCCGGCTGAGCGCGTCGGGGAAGCGGACCAGTCCGACCCCGGCGGCCAGGGTGAGCAGCGCGCCGATCACCAGCAGCACGCCGGCGACGACATCGACGGCCCCGACATCCACAGCCTCGACATCCACAGCCTCGACGCCCACAGCCCCGACGCTCATCACTCGACCTTCCCCTCGGCGCGCTCTTCCATCTCCTCGACCCCCGGCACGCCCTCGGTATCGACCACCTCGACGCGGTCGTGCTTGGACACGTAGCGGGCGACGGCGATCGATCCGAGCACTGCGGTGCCCGAGAGCGCGAGCACGATCGGCAGGGTGCGGACGTGGTGGTTCACCACCATCTCGACGCCGAGCACGAGCACGACCGACGAGACGAGCACGTCGGAGGCGACCATGCGGTCGAGGATGCTCGGACCCCGCAGGATGCGGAAGAGGATGAGCACGGCGGCCGCGCCGAGCAGGACCGCGGCGATGGCGTGCAGCACGCCGACGATCGTCATCGGGAGCTCTCCTTCAGCTCGTCGCGCGATCCGATCGCTCGCAGCAGTCGGTGCTCGACCACGCGCACCCGCTCCCTCGCCCGCTCGATGTCCCGTTGATTCTCGGTGCCCAGGACGTGCAGGAACAGGGTGGAGTTCGATCGATCGACTTCGAGCACGAGGGATCCGGGGATGAGGGACACGGTGATGGCGATCAGGGTGAGGGCGAAATCGGATCGGGTGATCAGTCGCACCTCGACCACGGCGCTTCGAGGAACGCGCCGGAAGTCGAACGCCCGGGCGGCGACGCTGAACGACCCTTCGACGACCTCGACCGCGAGCCAGAACAGGTAGACGAGCAGCCACCACGGGTTGAAGCGGCCGGACAGCTGGACGGGCGGCAGCTCGAAGACCCGGGTCACGAGCAGCGCAACGCCGATCCCGGCGAGCAGGTCGATCGGCGTGAAGGACCGCCAGAGCACCATCCAGAGGAGGACCAGCGTGATGAGCAGCGGCGACTGCTGGCCGAGCTCCTTGAGCAGCTGACGGCTGTCGGGATCGTGCTCGCCGCCGTGCCGGCGGACGCTGACGCCGCGCCGGGCGCGCCCCGCGTCGGATCCGCTCACGGCGCCACCTCCTCAGCGGGGACATTCGACGGGTCGTCGGCGAGCTCGCCGTCGGGTCCGAGCCGGGATTCGGCGCTCTTCGGGCCGAGCACGCTCGAGACATAGCGCTCGGTGCCCTGCAGGTCCGCCCCGGCACGGGTGCTCAGCGCGTAGAGCGGTCCGGCGAGCACGGTGATCCCGACGCTGACGGCGACCATGGCGGTGGTCGCCCCCACCATCCAGCCCGACAGCGACCGGGTGGCCGTCGTCGATCCGGTCACGGCCCCGGATGCCCGCCCGGCCCACGGGTCATCGTGCAGCTCCACGGTGATCATCGACTCGTAGTTGTCGACCTCGGAGCGCGGCCGCCAGAACGCGAGGTTCCAGGTGCGGGCGAGCGGATAGAGCGTGAACAGCGAGACCACTGCGGCGGCGCCGATCAGCACGTAGGCGAGCGGCGTGCCCACCTCAGCGGCAGCCTCGAGCAGGCCGAGCTTGCCGAGGAAGCCGGAGAAGGGCGGGATGCCGCCGAGGTTGAGCGCGGGGATGAAGTAGAGCACGCCGACGATCGGCGACGCCTTGAGCAGCCCGCCGAGGGAGTTAATCGACGTGGTGCCGCCGCGTCGCTCGATGAGTCCCGTCGCGAGGAACAGGGTCGTCTGCACCACGATGTGGTGCACCGTGTAGAAGATCGCCGCGGCCACCCCCGCGGCCGTGCCCAGCCCCACGCCGAGCACCATGTAGCCGATGTGGCTGACCAGGGTGAACGACAGCATGCGTTTGATGTCGGCCTGGGCGATGGCGCCGAGGATGCCGACGACCATGGTCAGCAGGGCGACGATCAGCAGGGCGTTGTTCAGCTCGGGGCTCGGGAAGAGGATCGTCTCGGTGCGGATGATCGCGTAGACGCCGACCTTGGTGAGCAGGCCGGCGAAGACGGCAGTCACCGGCGCGGGTGCGGTCGGATACGAGTCGGGCAGCCAGAAGGACAGCGGGAACACGGCCGCCTTGATGCCGAACGCGACGAGGAGCATGACGTGCAGCAGGGTCTGCACCTGCGCCGGGAGATCCCCGATCCGCTCGGAGAGCTGCGCGATGTTCACCGTTCCGGTGGACGCGTAGAGCATCGCGATGGCGGCCAGGAAGAGCAGCGAGGAGAGCAGGCTGACCACGATGTAGGTGGTGCCCGCCCGGATCCGCGGCTCGGTGCCACCGAGGGTGAGCAGCACGTAGCTGGCGACGAGGAGGATCTCGAAGCCGACGTAGAGGTTGAACAGGTCGCCCGCGATGAACGCGTTGAAGACGCCGGCCGCCAGCACGAGGTAGGCGGGGTGGTAGATCGAGACAGGAGTCTCCTGGTCGCCGTCCGCGAGACCCTGGCCGATGGCGAAGATGAGGACCGCGAGCAGGACGATCGCCGAGATCGACACCATCAGGGCGGACAGCCGGTCGACCACGAGGCTGACGCCGAACGGCGCGGGCCAGCCGCCGACCTGCATCACCAGGGTCTCGCCGGTGTCGACGCTGATCAGCAGGACGATGCCGATGACGGCGACCGCGGCGAGGACGACGACGGTGATGCCGCGCTGCAGGATCGGCCGACGGCTGGAGAGAAGAGCGGCCGCGGCGCCGATCAGCGGCAGCAGCACGACGAGCGGGACGAGCGAGATCACGGCTTCGGTCCCTCCGCTCCCGACTCGGCGGAGGCGTCGGCATCGGCCTGCGCGGCCGATTCGGTTGCGGACCGGCCCTCGTCCTGACGTCCGGCGCCTTGCAGCACCGGGTCCAGGTCGGACGAGTCGAGCGGGTCGTCGCTCTGGAAGTCGGTGTCCTCGTCCGCTCCCTCCGGTGTCTCGGCCCGCGCGCCGGCGCGCGTGGAGATCGCGAGGTCCTCGGCGTCGGGCTCGAGCTGGTCCTCGCGGGCGAGCTTCCAGGAGCGGTAGACGAGCGCCATGAGGAACGCGGAGACCGCGAAGGTGATGACGATGGCCGTGAGGATCAGCGCCTGGGGCAGCGGGTCGGAATAGGGCTCTTCGGAGCCGCCGTCGGTGATGGGCGCAGAGCCCGGGCGTCCGGCGGTGATGAGCAGCAGGATGTTGGTCGCGTTCCCGATCAGGAGGAATCCGAGGATGACGCGGGTCATGCTCTTCTCGAGCAGCAGGTAGACGCCGCAGGCGTAGAGCACGGCCATCGGGATGAGCAGGGCGAGCGAGACGGTCATCGGGCGGCCTCCGGCTCGGTCGATTCAGTGGGGACTCCGCCTGAGGCGTCCTCGGCCGCCTCGATGTCCCCTCGGACATCGGACTGGGCGCCCGAGTCGACGTTCTCGCCGTTGCGCTCGTCCTCCTCCTGCTGACGGTCGACCTCTGCGCCGAGGCTGCGGAGCACGTCGAGGACGAGCCCGATCACGACCAGATAGACGCCGACGTCGAACAGCGTGGAGGTGACGAAGGTGATCTTCCCGAACCAGCCGAGGTCGAGGTCGAACCAGGTGGAGGTGAGAGCGTCGACGCCGAAGAACAGCGGGACGAGGGCCGTGAGGGTCGCGAAGACGAGACCGCTGCCCAGGAGCGCGCCGGCATGCACGGGCGCCGCCGCGGCGAGCTCGAGGCGCCCGGCCGCGAGGTAGCGGGCGACGAGGGCGAGCCCGACGACCAGTCCCCCGGCGAAGCCTCCGCCGGGAGCGTTGTGCCCGACGAGCAGCAGGTAGAGCGAGACCACGATGAGGGCGTGGAAGACGAGTCGCACCACGACCTCGAGCAGGATGGACCGGTTCCGAGGCGCGAGGGTTCGGCCGGCGAGCAGCCAGGCTCCGCGGTCTCCCTCGTCGATGGGCTGCTGCGGATGCGACTTGGCGAGGCCACGGCCGGAGCGGCGCGCGAAGTCGGGCATCCGGTCGCTGCGACTGGAGAGGAAGACGAGGCTGGCGACGCCGGTGGCCGCGGCGATCAGCACGCTGAGCTCGCCCATCGTGTCCCAGCCGCGCAGGTCGACGAGGGTGACGTTGACGACGTTCGCGCCGTGGCCGAGCTCGTAGGCGAGGTCGGGGAACTCCACCGAGATCGGCTCCGCGATGCGGGCACCGAGCGCGACGACCACGACGACGGCCATGAGCGTGCCGACGGCGATGCCGAGCAGTGCCCGGCCGATCCGGAACGAGCTGCCGTTCTTGGTGCCGAGCCGTGCCGGCAGTCGGCGGAGCACCAGGACGAAGGCGACGAGGGTGACGAGCTCGACCAGCGCCTGGGTGAGGGCGAGGTCGGGCGCGCCCTGCTGGGCGAAGAGCACGACCATGCCGAATCCGGTCACGCCGACGAGCACTACCGCCTGGAAGCGCTTGGCTGCCACCGTCGCCGCGATGGCCGCCACCGACATGACGACGCCCACGATGACCTGGGTGAGGCTGTCGAAGGGCAAGACGCCGTCGGGCCAGTCGCGGACGAATGCGAGAGCTGTGCCAGCCGTGCCCAGCAGCACCAGCAGGATGATGCCGAGGTAGGACGGCAGCGATCCGCGCTGGATGAAGGCGGTAGTCCGTGCCGCAGATCGGTCGACCGCGTGCAGGGTGTGACGGTAGCCGGCCGCCGCGCTGAACTCGACCGTGAGCGCCTGCTGCAGGCGGGCGACCGCGTCGCGAGTGAGGAACAGGCCGATCCCGGCCGCAAGCGTGACCGCCGAGATGCCCAGTGCCGGCTCGAGTCCGTGCCAGAGGGCGAGGTGGGCGCCGGTGGCGACGATCTCGTCCTCTCCAACCGCCGCGGGCAGACCCGTCGCGGCCGGCGCGAGCATTCCGTCGACCAGGGAGGCGAGCGGCCCGAGCAGGAGGCCGATCATCGCGAGGATCGCGGGCGACGCCAGGAAGGCGGGCTCGGCGAGCTCGACCTCGGTGTCGGCCATGCCCGGCTTGCGGGCGAAGGCGCCCCAGACGAAACGCGCGGCGTACGCGACCGTGAGGATGGAGCCGAGTCCGACGCCGAAGAGCGCGACCCAGCCCCAGATCTCCCCGTCGAGCCCAGCGTCGAGGAAGGCCGTGAGCACGGCCTCCTTGGCCACGAAGCCGAAGGTGGGCGGAAGCCCCGCCATCGAGAGGGCCGCGAGCACCGCGATGCCGGCGAGGACCGGGGAGCGTCGGCCGAGGCCCGACAGCCGGCGCAGATCGCGGGTTCCCGCGTCGTGGTCGATGATGCCCACGACGAGGAACAGGGTCGACTTGAACAGCGCGTGCGCGAGCAGCAGGGCGAGACCGGCCAGCGCGGCGTCGCGGGTGCCGAATCCGACGACGGTGATGAGGAAGCCGAGCTGTCCGACGGTTCCATTGGCGAGGACCAGCTTGAGGTCGGTCTCGCGCAGCGCGCGCCAGCCGCCGACGAGCATGGTGACGACGCCGAGGAGGACGAGCGACTCCCGCCAGCCCGGAGTGTCCGCGAAGCCCGGGGCGAGGCGGGCGACGAGGTAGATGCCCGCCTTGACCATCGCGGCGGCGTGCAGGTACGCACTGACCGGCGTGGGTGCGGCCATGGCCCCGGGCAGCCAGAAGTGGAACGGCAGGATGGCGGACTTCGTGATGGCGCCGACGAGCACGAGCGCGACGGCCGTGGTGACGATCGGGCCACTCGGCGCCGCGGCGATCAGCTCGGTGAGATTCGATGTGCCCGCCTGCTGACTGAGCAGCACCAGTCCGACGAGCATGGCCAGCCCGCCGAGAGTGGTGACCAGCAGGGCCTGCAGCGCGGACGCGCGGCTCGCTCGCCTCCGCGTGTAGTGACCGATCAGCAGGTAGGAGAAGACGGTGGTCAGCTCCCAGAAGATGAAGAGCAGGTAGACGTCGTCGGCGACCACGAGGCCGTACATGGATCCGGCGAAGGCGGTGAGGATCGCGGCGAAGCGGCCGAGCGCGGCCTCGTCCCGGGTGAAGTAGCGCACGCAGTAGAGCAGGACGAGTGCGCCGACTCCTCCGACGATGAGCGTCATCAGCCAGGACAGCGGGTCGAGCCGGGTGTCGAGAGTGAGATCGAGCTGGGGGATCCACGGCACCGACTCGACGACGTCTCTGCCGCTTCGGCCCCCACTGCCGAGCACTGTGGGGCTGAGCACGGCCGCATAGACGGTGACGGCGATCGCGGGAAGCGCCGCCACGACGAACACCTTCGTGCCCAGGCGCGGGGTCAGCGCGGGGAGGAGGAGGGCGACGATTCCGAACGCGGCGAGGAGGAAGAGCATGCTTCCTCCCGTACGTCAGGCGGCCAATGGTCGTCGCGTGCGGAGCCGATCAGATCTGCGCCACGAATTCCGAGTTTAGCCGATCTTCGCTTCTTGACCTCCTGAACGGGGGCGCAAAGCCGCGCCCCCGTAGCGCGGCACCGAGCACTACCGGCATGCCCGGACGGTCTGCCGGATTCCCTGTTTCCTGCCGTGCGAACGGGGTCGCGGTTACGCGCCCCCGAACGGAAGGGAACGGGTTGAGGAAACGTCGGGCATTCGGACACGAATCGACCGGGTTGTGGTCGTAGTGTGTCGCCAATGATCCCCATCGGCATGAGCACCACCTGCGTCTTCCCGTATGGCCTCGAGCGCTCCTTCGCGATGGCCAAGCAGGCGGGCTTCGATGGGATCGAGGTCATGGTGATGACCAATCGGGGCACGCAGACAGCGTCGACCCTGCTCACCCTCTCGGCGAAGTACGAGCTGCCGATCCTGTCGATCCACGCTCCGGGTCTGTTCGTCACCCAGTTCGTCTGGGGTCGCGATCCGCAGAACAAGCTCGACCGGTCCGCCGCCCTCGCGGCCGAGGTCGGAGCGAAGACGGTCGTCGTGCATCCGCCGTACGTCTGGCAGCGCGCCTACGCGCCCACCTTCCTCCGCTCCGTGCGCGAGACGGCGACGCGGCACGGCGTCGAGATCGCGGTCGAGAACATGTTCCCCTGGCGGGTGGCGGGCGGCAGCTTCGGCGTGTACAACCCGGGCATCGATCCGATCGCGATGGACGTCGATGCCATGACGCTCGACTTCTCGCACGCCGCGATGGCCGGCCGCGACGGACTCGAGATGGCGATGAAGGCGGGCGATCGACTCCGCCACATCCACCTCTGCGACAGCGTCGCCTCCTCCCCCGAGGGCACCGGGGCCGACAAGCACATGGTCCCAGGTCGCGGAGGGCAGCCCGTGGCGGAGACCCTGCAGATGCTGGCGGACACCGGCTGGACCGGCCAGCTCGTCGCCGAGATCCACACCCACACCGCACGCACATTCGAGAAGCGGATGGCGATGCTGCGGGAGACCGTGGAGTTCGCCCGCGCACACACCGTTCCCGCGAAGGCGCCCGAGGATGCGGCGCGCGATTCGGTCAGCGACCCGGATCCGAGTGGGGTCACTGAGGGCTCGCGAGGCTGAAGGACTGACCGGACCGCGGCGGGAGAACTCAGGTCCATCGGGAGAATTCAGGTGCTCCAACGCCTTGGGGACCTGAGAACTCCCGTTCGGCCGGTGACCTCCCGCCGGAGCCGCACTCTGCTCTCCTGAATTCAGGCGGATGTGACGTTCTCAGGCCTCCCTACCGGATGCCTCCTGCAAACGTCATCACGTCCTGAATTCAGGGCCGGCCACCCGAAGGGCGGCCCGACGGCACCACCTACGCCGTGGCCACGATCCCCAGCGCACGCGCGCTCCGGCGGCGCGACACCACGACGACCACCAGCAGTGCGCTGAAGAGGCCCCACAGGATCAGGCCGGTGCAGGCGGCGAACACCGCGGAGGCATCCGCTCCGGTGACGATCGCCTGCATGCCGTTCACCGCCGAGGTGACGGGCAGCAGCGGACTGATCGTCTGGAAGGGCTTCGACAGTAGCTCGATTGGATAGAGGCCACCGGTCGCGGTCAGCTGGAGCGCGAGCAGCACGAGCGAGACGATGAGTCCCCAGCGGCCGAAGGCGACGCTGAGCAGGGCGTGGATCGCCGAGAAGACGACGGCGATCAGCAGGGCGAACGGCAGCGTTGCGCCGATCGAGCCCCACGGGACGCCGATGACGGCGTGCAGGAGCAGGACGAGCAGCACCGCCTGTCCGGCCGCGAGCACTGCGGCGCGGGCGAGGGTGCGGAGGGCGATCCGTCCGCTGCTCGCGGTCGATGCGAGCACTCGGCGGCTGAGCGCGCCGAACGCCAGGAACACGGCGAGCGCGCCGATCCAGAGCCCGGCCGGCACGAGAAGGGTCGACACGATCTGCGGGATCTCGCTCACCTCGTTGCTGCGGACCGCGGTCAGGGTGATCGGCGACGAGGCGACATCGGCCGCCTGCGTCTTCTGCTCATCGGTGTAGGTCGGGATCTGCGCCGCGCCGTCCGAGAGGCCCGATGCGAGGGTGGTCGCACCCGCCGCGAGCGAGTCCGCCCCCGATGCCGACTGGCCGGCGCCGCTCGCCAGCTGGCCGATGCCGTCGGTGATCCGCTGCGCGCCCGAGACGAGCGGCGCCGATCCGTCGGACAGCTGTTCGGCGCCGTCGGCGAGCTGATCGGCGCCATCCGCGATGCCCCCGATGGCCGACTGGACCGACGCGGCTCCCTGGGCGCCCGCGACGAGCGAGGACCCGCCCGCCGCAAGCTGGTCGAGGCCTGCAGAGATGGCGGGCAGGCTCGCGACGACCTGGGCATCCGTGAGCTGGCCGGCCTGGTATGCGGCGAGCAGCTGGGCGAGACCCTGGGCCGACTGACTGACTCCACCCGTGTACTGGCTGACGCCGGCAGGGAGCTGTTGGAGGCCGCTGGACGAGCTGCTCAGCTGATCGAGGCCCGAGCTCAGCTCGCCTATGCCCGAGCTCAGCTGATCGACTCCGTCGGTGTAGTCCGAAAGGCCGTCCGTGAAGGTCTGCGCTCCGGTGGCCGCCGCAGCGGCGCCGGACTGCAGGGTTCCGAGCCCCGCGCCGAGCGCCGTCGCGCCATCTGCGAGCTGTGTCGCCCCGCCGGACGCATCCGTGAGGGCGGAGCCGAGCGTGGCGGTTCCTCCGAGCAGGCCGGAGATGTACTGCTGGGAGATCTGGTCGCCGAAGATGGCGGCCAGCCCGTCGCCGACCGCGTCGGTCAGCGGACCCGTCACATATCCGTGCGCGTCATCCGTCTCGAGCGTCAGCTGCGCACGCACCGGATCGTCGCTGGAGAGCGAGGTGATCGACTTCGAGAAGGTGGACGGGATCGTCAGCACGGCGTAGACGTCGCCGGACTTCAGCTTGGCGGCCGCGTCGTCTGCGCTGGAGATCTGCCAGTCGAAGGTCGACGCTGCGGGATCGTCGGAGTCGGTGCCGGTCAGCGCGGTCACCAGCAGCCGCCCGGCGAGCACCTGGGTCTCGGTGCCGTCGGCGGCGGTCTGGGTGATCAGCTCGTCGCTGTTCACGATGGCTGCAGGGATGCGCGAGTCGTCCTGCCCGACGGCGGCGAGCGCGCCGGCGAAGAGGCCCACCACGATCAGCGGGACAGCGATGAGCGCGACGAGGGCGAGCGGCCGACGGCGCTTGGGCGCTGCGAGGACGGACGGCGATGTCGCCACCACCGCGGTCGTGGAGCTGGACGAGCGTGGGGTGAGGCTCACGAGAGCACCGCCTTTCGGCTGAGGCGGACGGGGAGGGCTGGTCTGCCCGAGCGGAGGGAGATCGGCACGTTCAATCCGGTGCCGATGAGGAGGGTCGTCTGAGACGGGGCGATCGTGTCGATGAGGCGCAGCACGCGGGAGAGCTGCTCCCCCTCCGCGTCGACCAGGTCGAGGGCGAGCACGGATGCGCCGCCGGCCATTCCCAGCGCGACGGCGACGCCTGCTCGCGCCTCGAGCGGCAGCAGGGAGAAAAGCTCCCTCTCGTCGATGGGAGGGCAGTTCTCCCCCGCGAGGGCACGGTTGACCCGGTCGACGTAGTGGCCGACCGCGCCGCGACGGCCGCCCAGCCGGTACCAGGGCGAGGCGAATTCGATCTGCTCGCGCAGCAGCTCGCCGACAGTCATCTCCTCGGCGAGATGGGGCTCGACCTCGAGGAGGGCGACGCGTCGGCTCACCGCACCGGCCTCGGTGGGCAGCGCGTAGCCGAGCACCTGGGCGTGGCCGCCGATCGGATGCTGGCGGCCGGCCAGGGTGGCGAGCAGCGATCGGCGCTCGGGGATCTCGCCGACCAGCAGCGCCATGGCGCCGCTGATCAGGGTGATGTCCACCGGCGACAGCGAGGCCTGGGTCTGCAGGCCCTCCGTGGAGAGCACCATGCCGCTCTGGCCGCTGGCCCATTCGGCGCCGTCGCGGTGCTCGGTGAGGCTCTCGCCCTCGATGTCGACGTTCGGCAGGATCCGCTCCAGCCACTTCGGCAGGTACCAGGCCGCGGGTCCGGCGAGCGCCATCAGCGCGGGGATCAGGGTCATCCGCACGAGGAACGCGTCGACGACGACGCCGACGGCCAGGCCGAGCGCGATCGGCTTGAGCAGAGCGATGCCCTCCGGCACGAAGGAGAAGAAGACGAAGAACATGATCAGCGCAGCCGCGGTGACCACGCGGGCCGCGTGGGTGAAGCCCTGGGTGACCGCGGATCGCGCGTCGCGGGTGTGCACGTACACCTCGCGCATGCCGCTGACGAGGAACACCTGGTAGTCCATCGCGAGGCCGAAGACGATGGCGATCAGCAGGATCGGCATGAAGCTGAGGATCGGACCGGGGGTCGCGCCGAACAGGCTCGCACCGTAGCCGTCCTGGAAGACGAGCACGACGGCGCCGAACGCCGCGACGACCGACAGAACGAATCCGAGCGCCGCGGTGATGGGAACGAACAGCGATCGGAACACCATCATCAGGAGGATCACCGAGAGCCCGACGACGATCGCGGCGAACGGCACGAGCGCGCCGCCGAGAGTGGAGGAGATGTCTGCGGCCACCGCGGTGGCGCCGGTCACCTGGATCGGGGTGCCGTACTGGTCGGCGATGCTCGGGGCGAGGGCGCGGATCCGCTCGACCAAGGCGGTCGTCGACGGATCGGACGGACCCTCCTCGGGGATGACCTGGATGATGGCGGTGTCGACCGTCTCGTTGGGCACGCCGGGTCCGACCGCTGCGACATCGTCGAGGTCTTCGAGCTCAGCCGCGATCGCGTCGAGGTCGTCGAAGATGTCGGTCGTCTGGGTGATGTCCACCAGCACCACCAGCGGACCGTTGCGGCCCGCGCCGAACTCGTCGGCGACGATGTCGTAGGCCTTGCGCTGGGTGGTCGAGGTGGGCTCGCCGCCGTTGTCGGGCAGGGCCAGCTGCAGGCTGAGAGCCGGAACGATGAAGGCGCCGAGGAGGCCGATCACCAGCACGATCGGGATGAGCGGGATGCGGGTGACGAGCCGGACCCAGCGGGCACCCATCGTGGGCCGGAAGTTCTTCTCCTCCGGTGTGCCTTCGGCGAGCACGGCGAGCGCACGGCGGTGCGCGCGGGACCCGGTCTTCGGCGTGAGCCGGCCCTTGGCCAGGCCGAGCAGGGCGGGCAGCAGGGTGATGGCGGCGAGCACGGCGAGCGCCACCGCCACCGCTGCGCTCACGCCCATCACCGCGAGGAACGGGATGCCGACGATGAGCAGGCCGAGCAGCGCGATGATCACCGTGACGCCCGCGAAGACGACCGCACTGCCTGCCGTGGCGACCGCCGTCCCCGCGGATTCCCGCGGATCCGAGCCGGTCGCGAGCTGGTTCCGGTGCCTCGAGATGATGAACAGCGAATAGTCGATGCCGACCGCCAGGCCGACCATGAGGCCGAGCAGCGGGGTCGCGCTCGAGACCGGAGCGAAGGCCGCTGCGGCCAGCACGCCGAGGCTGGAGATGCCGACGGCGAGCAGGGCGACGGCGAGCGGCATGCCGGCGGCGAGGAACGACCCGAAGGTGAACACGAGCACGATGCCGGCGAAGATCACGCCGAGGCCTTCGATCGGCGAGACGCCGACGGCGGTGTCCTGCAGCACGGATCCGGCGAATTCCACCTGCATGCCCGCGTCGCGGCCGATCAAGGCGGTCGCCTCGATCGCGGCGATCGTCTCGTCCGAGACGTCGTCCTGCTGATCCGTGAGCGTGACCTGGCCGATCCCGACTCGTCCGTCCTCCGAGATGGCGTCCGTCGCGTACTCGGAGAACGGATCGGTGGCGGCGGCGACCCCGTCCACCTCGGTGACGGCGGCGATCGTGTCGGTGATCGCGGTCGTGTACGGCTCGTCCTGGACCGAGTCGCCCTCCGGAGCCTGGAAGACGATCTGGATGCTCGCGCCCGCGGTCTGCGGGAAGACCTGCTCGAGCCGGTCGAGCGCCTCCTGCGACTCGGTGCGGGGGATCGAGAAGGCGTTCTTGAGCGTTCCGCCGAGCCCGAGCGCAGCCCCGCCGATCGCGGCGAGCAGCAGCACCCAGGCGACGATCACGCGCCAGGGGCGCGCGTACGTCCAGAGTCCGAGTCGGTACAGGACGGTGGCCACGGCTGCTCCCGGTGCTATTGGGCGGTGCTATTTGGGCGGTGCTATCGGTGCTGTGCTGGATCAGGAGGGTGGATCACGCGGTCGCGGCGGAACTCACAGGGAGGTCCGCCAGCAGCGTCGTGATCGTGTCGACGAGAGCTGCCCTGGTCTCATCGAGGTCATCGAGCGGCTCGCTCGACCATTGGGCGGCCGCGACCAGGACGTACGCCGCGCCGCCGAGGGCGACACCGAACCGGATCCGGTCACGGACCGTGGGGATGTGGTCGGTGACGGCGTCGCCGAGCCGCTGGATGAGCGCGTTCGCACGCTGGATGGCGGGGATGTCGGCCAGCGACTGGCCCTGGTTGATGAAGACGTGCACCTCGAGGCGGTGGCTGAGCAGCAGGTCGACGAAGCGCTGGACGAACTCGTCGTCCATCGCGCCGCGGCCGGTGCGGGTGAACCCCTCGATGACTTCGGCCAGCCGGTCGACGGCCGGTTCGACGGCGGCCGCGAGGAGCGCCTCCTTGGAGCTGTAGTGGTACAGGACGCTGGACTTCGACAGTCCCGCCTCCTCCGCGATCGCGTTGAGGGAGGCGCCCGCGAACCCGATGCGGGCGAAGTGCTGCAGAGCGATGCGCCGCAGTTCCTCCGCCGATGTGTTCACCACGCAGAGCACCCTACCTGTCCGATCGGTCAGATTCCTGACCGTTCGGTCAAATGTGTACGTTCCGGCCCCATGTGCTCGAAATTCCGCGCACCTGATGCCGGTTTCGTGCACATGGTCAGCGCGCGAGGCCCTTGCGGATCAGCACTCAGTGCACGAGCAGTCCGAGGGTCGCCGCGGCGACGATCACCGGCGCCGCCACCAGCCCGAGCAGCATGTAGCGGCCCCAGCCGAACGAGACGCCCATGCTGACCAGCGACCGGTGCCAGAGCAGCGTCGCGAGAGACGCCCACGGCGTGATGAGCGGTCCGCAGTTGACGCCGATCAGCAGCGCGGCGAGCCGGAGCGGATCATCGGATGCGGCCTGCTCGAGCACCAGATACGCCGGCAGGTTGTCGATCGCGTTGGCGCCGAGAGCTCCCGTGGCGGCCAGCCGGAACAGGTCGATCGGATCCGTCCCGGTGCCGGCGACGACGGAGGTGACCGCGGTCATGCCGAGCTGATGGGCCATGTCGACGACGACGAACAGTCCGGAGGCGAAGAGCACCAGCCCGGCCGGAATCAGGTTCGGATGCAGGGCTCGAGGCCGTCGCCAGACGAACAGGCCGATCATCAGGATCGCGCCGATGAGGGCGGGGATCCACACCTCGATGCCGCTGACCAGCGCGGGAACCAGGGCGACCACGATGCCGCTCGCGCCGAGGAACAGCACCTGATCGGCGACCGGTTCGCTCGGTTCAGGCGTGTACTTCCGGCGCAGGTCGCGGAAGAAGACGATCCCGAGCACGAGCAGCGTCGCGGCGACCGAGAGCAGGAAGGGAAGGGCGAGCAGCGAGACGAACTCGCTTGCGCCCCCGATGTGCGTGGCGGCCAGCAGGTTGCTGAGGTTGGAGACCGGCAGCAGCAGAGACGCCGTGTTGGCGAGCCACACGGTGGTGAGGGCGAACGGCAGGGCGGGCAGGCCGACGTGCCGGGCGAGGATGATCACGATCGGGGTGAGCAGCACGGCGGTGGTGTCCAGCGAGAGGAACACCGTGCTGACGACGGCGATGGCCGCGACGAGGCCCCACAGCGCGACGGCACGGCCTCTGCCCCATGTGGCCGCCCGCTCGGCGAGCCAGCGGAAGACCTCCGCCTTCGCTGCGAGCTCGGCCACGACCGTGATGCAGACGACGAAGACGAGCACCGGCAGCACGCGCTCCGCCACGGGCGCGAGCGAGTCGAGCGAGCCGGTGCGCAGCACCGAGGCCCCGGTGCCGACGATGAGGAGAACGAGTCCGATCACCGCCATCTGCACGGGCTGAAACTACTGCACTCCGCGAGCCGCACGCGCCACGGCGCGGAGTCGAGCGCCATCCGATACTGCAGCCGCTCAGAATCCGCCTCTGGTCAGGAGGTAGGTTGATCCCCAGGAGGCCCCATCATGCGCAAGTACATCCTCAACGGCAGCATCATCAGCGCCATCGTCAGCTCGTGGTCGACCGTCCGGACGGGCGCCCAGGGCCAGCGCGACTGGCGCTTCTACCTCAGTGTCGCCGCGTCGATCCTCACGCTGGTCGTCGCATTCGGCACCGTGCACATCGAGTCGCAGGAGAAGCAGGACTGACCGAACGGGTCAGGCGGTCCGCCGTCTGATCAGGTCAGCTGTTGTCGCCGCGGGGCATCCGCTGGCGGCCGGTCTCGCGCTGCAGCTGCGCTGCGTCCACGGTGCTGATCGGACCGGTGAACTGCGTGCCGCGAGCGGCGTCGGCGGCGTCCTCGCCGGAGAACAGCGAGCGATCGCCACTGCTCCCCGACACCGCCGTGCGCGCCGGTCGCCGCGCGGGAGCCTCGGCCTCCACTAGCTGCACGCGCTGGCGCGGGATGGACTGCGGGCTGGAGTCGTGCAGCCAGGCGACGAGCTCCTCCCGGAGGTAGCAGCGCAGGTCGAAGAGGGTCGGCGCGTCGACCGCGGTGACGAGGATCCGCACCCGCACGTAGCCGCCGACGGCGTCCGTGACCTGCAGCACCGCCACCCGCTTGTCCCACAGCTCGGTGCGATCGAGCACGCGGTGCATCTCGTCCCGCATCTCGGCCGGGGTGACGCGCCAGTCGAGATCGAACTCCACGGATCCGAGCAGCTCGGAGTTGCGTCTCGTCCAGTTCTCGAACGGCTTCGAGGTGAAGTAGGTCGAGGGAAGCACCATCCGACGGTCGTCCCAGATGTGCAGCACCACGTAGGTGAGGGTGATCTCCTCGATCCGCCCCCACTGCTCTTCGGCGATGACGACATCGTCGACCCGGATCGCATCCGAGAAGGCGAGCTGCATGCCGGCGAACACGTTCGCGAGCGTGGACTGGGCGGCGAGGCCGGCGACGATGGAGACGACGCCGGCGGAGGCGAGAACGCTGGCGCCTGCAGCCTGGGCTCCGGGGAAGGTGAGCAGGATCGCGCCGGCCGCCAGCACGACGGTGGCCACGATCGCGAGTCGGCGCAGGATGAGCACCTGGGTGCGGATGCGGCGGGCGACGCGATTGTCGGGACCGTCGACCCGATAGCGCGCGAGCGCGAGGTCGAGCAGGAACAGCAGCACCGCGCAGATCAGCCACGCGGCCGAGGCGATGGTCGCGATGAGGAAGAGGCGCGCCACGATCGGCATCTCGGCATCGACGGTGGGAAGCGACGCTTCGACGGCCGCCCAGCTGCCGATGATGAGCGCGAGGATGCGGAACGGAATCCGCATCCGCTTGATCGAGCCGGCGGGCATGCCGCGGCGGTCGCCGACCCAGCGGACGGCGGCGCCGACGACGCCAGTGACGATCACGGCGAGCACGATGGCGATGGCCAAGGCGAGGGCGGTGCGGGCGAACGGGTTGTCGACGAGGTCGGCGAGAAGCGTTTCGGGGCTCACAAGAACTCCAGGGGATATCGGCGGTCGGTGGAGCAGACGGCGTCGTCCGAAGGAGCATCCAGTCTTACACCGATGTCATCCTCGTGCTCTGGACGAGCATCGAATTGCCACATTCGGCTCGCAAAGTACCTGGATAGCAGCCATATGCGGCAATTCGAGGCTGTTGTCGGCGCTGCGGGCGGATTCAGGCGAGGAAGCCGCGGAGCAGGGAGGCGGAGCCGGCGAGGTGCTCGGCCATCGCCGTCGCGGCGGCATCCGGATCGCCCCGGAGGATCGCCTGCACGATCCGCTCGTGCTGCTCGTTGGAGTGCTGCAGGTTGCGCTCCAGCAGCGGGATCTCGTCGAGCAGCGCGTTGACCCGCGAGCGGCTCTCGACCAGCAGCGGGAGCAGCGAGGGGATCCCGGAGAGCTCCCCGAGCGTCAGATGCAGGCGGGAGTCGATGCGCCGATAGTCGGTGACACCGGACGCGGCAGTCTCGAGCAGTCGGCTCCAGAGCGTCTCGCGCTCGATCGCGCTCAGTGCGCGCCCGGCCGCGGCGCGCACGGCGCCGAGTTCGAGGATCTCGCGCAGGTCGAGGACGTCGTCGATCTCGGCTCGACTCCGGTCCCGGCGGTCAGCGATTCCGGCGGCGTCCGCCACCGAGGCGCTGGCGATCTCTGCCTCGTCCCGCACGAAGGTGCCGCCGTAGCGCCCGCGCCGGGCGACGAGATATCCCGCATCCGCGAGGGAGCGGATGGCATCCCTCACCGTGTCCCGGCTGACGGACAGCCGCGCGGCCAGCTCACGCTCCGGCGGCAGCGACTCCCCCGGGGCGATCACCCCGAGCCGCACCGCCTGCAGCAGCCGCTCGACCGTGTCCTCGAATGCGTTGCCCGACCGCACGGGCCGGAACAGCGCGTCGTCGACACCCAGTCCGGAATCGGCGCCTCGTGAGTCGGGAGCTGGCATCGATCAGACCGGTGTGACGTAGGCCGAGCTGATGCCGCCGTCGACGAGGAAGGTCGAGCCGGTCATGAAGGAGGAGTCGTCGGAGGCCAGGAACGCGACGGCGGCGGCCAGCTCCTCGGGCTCGGCGAATCTGCCGACCGGGATGTGCACCAGGCGGCGCTGGGCGCGCTCGGGATCCTTGGCGAACAGCTCCTGCAGCAGCGGCGTGTTCACGGGGCCGGGGCAGAGCGCGTTGACCCGGATGCCCTGACGGGCGAACTGCACGCCGAGCTCGCGGGTCATCGCGAGCACGCCGCCCTTGGACGCGGTGTAGGAGATCTGGCTGGTCGCCGATCCGAGCACCGCCACGAACGAGGCGGTGTTGATGATCGATCCGCGCTGCTGCGGCACCATGTAGCGCAGCGCCGCGCGGGAGCAGAGGTAGACGGACTTGAGGTTGACGTCCTGCACCTTCTGCCAGGCGGGCAGCTCGGTGGTCTCGATCGAGTCGTCGTCGGCGGGCGAGATGCCGGCGTTGTTGAAGGCGATGTCCACCGAGCCGTAGGTGTCGTTCGCGGTGGCGAAGAGGGCGTCGACCTGGTCCTCTTCGGCGACGTTCACCTGGACGAACAGCCCACCGACCTCCTCGGCCGCGGCCTGGCCGGCGGTGGGATCGAGGTCGCCGATGACCACCTTCGCGCCCTCGGCGGCGAAGCGTCGGGCGGTGGCGAGGCCGATGCCGCTCGCGCCGCCGGTGATCACGGCGACCCGGCCGGCGAGGCGCTGGGTGAGGTCGAGGGGTGCGATGGCCATGGGGCCCTTTCGAGGTGCGGGTGGAGATCGAGCGGTCAGGCGGTGCGTGCGGTGCGGACGAGGGCAGGGAGGAAGGCGCGTTGAAGGAGGGCTCAGGAGGCGAAGAAGACGTTCTTGGTCTCGGTGAAGGCGAGGGGCGCATCGGGTCCGAGCTCGCGCCCGAGGCCCGACTGCTTGAACCCGCCGAACGGCGTCGTGTAGCGGACGGACGAGTGCGAGTTCACGGACAGGTTGCCGGACTGCACGGCTCGGGACATCCGGATGCCGCGGCGCATGTCGTTGGTGAAGATCGAGCCCGAGAGGCCGTGTTCGGTCGAGTTGGCGATCCGGATGGCGTCGGCCTCGTCGTCGAACGGCACGACCGAGACCACGGGGCCGAAGATCTCCTCGGTCAGCACGCGGGCGGTCGGCGATGTCGGCAGCAGCACGGTCGGTGCGAACCAGAAGCCAGCTCCCGTCGGCGCGGAGCCGCGGAACGCGATCTCGGATTCCGCGAGCTCGCCGCCCTCGAGGAACGACGCCACTCGATCCCGGTGCGCGGCTGAGACCAGCGGCCCCATCTGCGTGGCCTCATCCAGCGGATCGCCGACGCTGAAGGCGGCGACGGCAGGCTCCAGCAGCTCGAGGAAGCGATCGAGCACGCCGCGCTCCACGAGGATCCGGCTGCGCGCGCAGCAGTCCTGGCCTGCGTTGTCGAACACGGCACCGGGAGCCGACGACGCGGCGAGCTCGAGATCCGAGTCGGCGAAGACGATGTTGGCGCTCTTGCCGCCGAGCTCGAGGGTGACCCGCTTGACCTGGGCCGCGCAGCCGGCCATCACCCGCTTGCCCACAGCCGTCGAGCCGGTGAAGACGACCTTGCGGACGTCGGGGTGCGTGACGAACCGCTCGCCCACGACGTCGCCGCGGCCGGGCAGCACGGTGAACAGGCCGTCGGGCAACCCCGACTCGAGAGCCAGCTCGCCGAGCCGGACGGCGGTGAGCGGCGTCCATTCCGCCGGCTTGAGCAGCACCGCGTTGCCTGCGGCGAGCGCGGGAGCGAAGCCCCATGCCGCGATGGTCATCGGGAAGTTCCAGGGCACGATGATGCCGACGACGCCGAGCGGCTCGTGGAAGGTGACGTCCATCCCGCCGGCGACCGGGATCTGCTGGCCGATCAGGCGCTCCGGCGATGCGGCGTAGTAGGTCAGGACGTCGCGGACATGGCCGGCCTCCCAGCGCGCCTGCCCGATGGGATGGCCGGAGTTGCGCACCTCGAGCTGTGCGAGCTCGTCGACATGCGAGTCGACGGCGGCGGCGAATCGACGCAGCGCGAGTGCCCGGTCCGCGGGCGCGAGGGCCGCCCAGCCGCGCTGAGCGGCGACCGCGCGCGCGACCGCCTCATCCGTCTGCTCGATCGAGTTCAGCTCGATGGTGCGGATCACGGTCTCGTCCGCGGGGTTGATCAGGTCGAGCGAGGCAGAGCCGTCCGCGATCAGGAGGCTCATGAGGCGGCCGCCACGAGGCCGCGGAAGATGCGCCGATCCGCCGCATCCTGCTCGGGATGCCACTGGAGTCCGAGGCCGAACCTCGCGCCGTGCAGCTCCAGCGCCTCGACGACACCGTCGTCGCTGCGGGCGGAGACGGTGAGGCCGTCCGCCACCCGGTCGACGGCCTGATGGTGGTAGCTCGGCACGGTGAGCCGATCCCCGACGGAGCCGAGCAGGCGGTCGAGGAAGCTGTCCGGATCCACATCGACGTCCACGAGGCCGTAGCGGCCGGGCTCCGGCGCGTACTTCTCGGTCTCGACGATGTCAGGGAGGTGCTGGTGCAGGGTTCCTCCGAGGGTGACGTTGAGCAGCTGCGCGCCCCGGCAGATGGCGAGGAAGGGCAGATCGCGGTCGATGGCGCCGGTGAGCAGCGCCTGCTCCCACGCGTCGCGGTCGTGCCGGGGGTCCTGCGTACGCGGGTCGCGCTCATGGCCGTAGAGGGCGGGGTCGACGTCCACTCCCCCGGCGATGACCAGCCCGTCGAGCGCGTCGAGCACGCGGGCGACCGCCGCGTCGGACGGGGGCTGCGGCGGGAGCAGGACGGGCACGCCACCGGCCTCGGTGACCGCGATCAGGTACACCTCGGGCACGAACGCCGACCGCCGCTCCCAGACACCCTGTTGAACCTGCTCGAGGTAGGTCGTGACTCCGATCAGCGGAGGACGAGTCGAAGGATTCTCAGTGCTCATGCCCTCAGTCGACACCTTCCCGATGGACGCCCGCTCAGAAGCGCTCGAAGCCACGGACGCGCTCCCAGTCGGTGACGGCGGACTCGAACGCGGCCAGCTCGACGCGGGCGTTGTTGAGGTAGTGCTCGACGACCTCGTCGCCGAACGCGGACCGGGCGATGTCCGAGCCGCCGAACAGCGCGGCCGCGTCGCGGAGGTTCGACGGCACCCGTGGCTTGTCGCTCTCGTAGGCGTTGCCCTCGAGCAGCGGCTCGAGCTCGAGCTCGTTCTCGATGCCGTGCAGGCCGGCGGCGATCATCGCCGCCACCGCCAGGTACTGGTTGACGTCGCCCCCGGGGACCCGGTTCTCGAAGCGCAGGGACTGACCGCGGCCGACGACACGGAGGGAGCACGTGCGGTTGTCGAGGCCCCACGCCACCGCCGTGGGCGCGAAGCTGCCGTCGGCATAGCGCTTGTAGGAGTTGATGTTGGGGGCGAAGAAGAGCGACAGCTCGCGCATCGCGGCCAGCTGTCCGGCGAGGAAGTGCTCCATCAGCTTCGAGAAGCCGTAGGTGCGGCTGGGATCCGACATCACCGGGTCGCCATCGACGCTGCGCACGCTGAGGTGGATGTGGCACGAGTTGCCCTCGCGCTCGTTGAACTTGGCCATGAAGGTCAGGGCCTTGCCGTGGCGGTCCGCGATCTCCTTCGCGCCGTTCTTGTAGATCGAGTGGTTGTCGCAGGTGCTCAACGCATGCGCGTATCGGAATGCGATCTCCTGCTGACCGAAGTTGCACTCGCCCTTGACGCCCTCGCAGTACATCCCGGCACCGTCCATCGAGTTGCGGATGTCGCGCAGCAGCGGCTCCATCCGGGTCGAGGCGAGCAGCGCGTAGTCGATGTTGTAGTCGCTGGCGGGCGTCAATCCGCGGTAGCCCTTGGACCATGCGTCGCGGTAGGTGTCGTCGAAGACGATGAACTCGAGCTCGGTGCCGACGAACGGCACGAGTCCCTTCTCGGCGAGCCGGGCGATCTGCGCCTGCAGGATCTGCCGCGGGGACTGCACGACCGGAGCGCCATCGAGCCATCGGAGGTCGGCGGTCACGATGGCGGTGCCGGGCAGCCATGGGGCGCTGCGCAGAGTGTCGAGGTCGGGGATGAGCGCCATGTCGCCGTATCCGCGCTCCCACGAGGACATCGAGTAGCCGGCGACGGTGTTCATCTCGACATCCACCGCGAGCAGGTAGTTGCACGCCTCGGCGCCGTGGCCGGCGACCTCGTCCCGGAACAGGCGGGCGGCCACCCGCTTGCCGACGAGCCGGCCCTGCATGTCGGTGAAGGCCACGATGACCGTGTCGATCGACCCCTCGTCGATCTGCCGGTACAGCTCGTCGAGCGAGAGGTTGCCGGTGCCGAGGGACTGCGATGCGGCGGGAGCTGCGGGCGACGACGACATCGGTCCTCCTGGGATGGCGGGCACGCGAGGGCCCGATCGCCGACCATTGAACCACAGCCGGAACCCGGGATCCGGGTCGGGAATTTACAAGCCTTTAACACCCAATGGTGGACCCCAGGTACCAATAGCGGCCATGCTCTCGATTGTCCGCGCCGATCTCGCGTCGCCGAACTTCAGGAGCCCTCCGCATGACCAAGACCTCGCCGTCCGGCAGCACGACCGGAGGATCCTCGGGAGCCACCTACACAGCAGCGGAGGCGGGCTACTTCGAGAAGCGGACCCTCAAGCGCACCGCAGGGTTCTGGGGCCTCATGGGCATCGGCATCGCGGCCGTCATCTCGGGCGACTTCTCCGGATGGAACCCTGGTCTCGGCCAGGCCGGCTGGGGTGGCCTGTTCATCGCGACCCTGATCATCATCGTCATGTACTTCGGCATGCTCTTCTCCATCGGCGAGATGTCGGCCGCCATGCCGCACACCGGCGGCGCATACTCGTTCGCTCGCGCAGCGCTCGGACCGTGGGGCGGCTTCGTCACGGGCCTCGCGGAGACCATCGAGTACGTCGTCACGACGGCCGTCGTCGTCCTCTTCTCGGCCTACTACCTCGACGCGATCACGCTGTCCCTGATCAACTTCACGCTCGCACCTGCCGACGGCCCGAACCTTATGTGGATCTGGTGGGTCGTCCTCTACGCCGTATTCGTCGGGCTGAACTCCCTGGGGGCGCAGGCGTCCTTCCGCTTCGCGCTGATCGTGGCGATCATCTCCGCCGCCGTCCTGGTGGTCTTCGCGGTCCTGGCGATCGCGAACGGAGCGGTCGACTTCGGTCGCCTCCTCAACATCGAACCCGAGGCGGGCAACAGCCAGTTCCTGCCCTTCGGGTTCGCCGGCATCCTGTTCGCGCTGCCATTCGCGACCTGGTTCTTCCTCGGCATCGAGGAGCTGCCGCTCGCGGCCGAGGAAGCGCACAACCCGCAGAAGGACATCCCGAAAGCCGGCATCTGGGGCATCATCACGCTGGCATTCTTCGCGCTGCTCGTGCTGTTCCTGAACCCGGCGGTCACGGGATCGGCGGAGATCGCCGCATCGGGCGAGCCGCTGCTCGACGGCTTCCGGGCCTTCCTGCCCGAGGATGTCGCCGCGGTCCTGTCGCTGTTCGCACTCATCGGACTGCTGGCCTCGCTGCAGGGCATCATGTTCGCCGCAGGGCGCAACATGTACTCGCTCTCGCGGGCCGGCTACTACCCGAAGTTCCTGTCGCTGACGGGTCGCAAGCACCAGACCCCGTGGGTCGCGCTGATCGCGGGAGCGGTCATCGGCTTCATCGTGCTGCTCCTGGTCCAGGCGATCGCCTCGACCTCCGATTCGGCGTCCGCCGCGGCGAACGGCATCATCCTGTTCATCGCGGTCTTCGGAGCGGTGATCTCGTACTGCTCGCAGATGCTGTCGTTCGTGGTGCTGCGGCGCAGGTTCCCGAATGCCGTCCGCCCGTACAAGAGCCCCGTCGGCATTCCCGGAGCGGTCGTCGCGGGAGTCATCGCCTTCATCACGCTGCTCGGCATCGTGTTCGTTGAGGACTTCCGTCCCGCCATCATCACGGGGCTGATCGTCTTCGCCGCCGGCATCATCGTCTTCGCCGTCTACGGCCGGCACCGCCTGGTGCTCTCCCCTGAAGAGGAGTACGCGCTGAGCGGCGGCCTGCACCGCGACCCGGCCGTCGAGGACTACGACCACCCGGCCCCACCCCAGCCCTGACCCGAATGTGTACGTTCCGGCGCTATGTGCTCGATATTTCGAGCACATAGCGCCGGTTTCGTGCACACTGCTGCCGGAAGAATCGTGTCGTGGCAGCGATTCCCCTGCGTGACCGATACCTCGCCTGCATCGAGTGCTGCAACGCCCATCGCTTCGATGACCTCACCGAATTCCTGGCGCCGACCATGCGAACCGCTGCAGGCGACATCGTGCCGGGCGAGCACATCGCCCGACTCGATCGACTGCACGCCTCCTTCGCCGGCATCCACTGGCGTCCGCTCGACGTGGTCACCGAGGGTGTCACCGTCGCCGCCCGGTTACTGGTCAGCGCCCGGCACACCGGCGCGTACGCGGGCATCGCGCCGAGCGGACGGGAATCCAGCTGGGCCGAGGGCGCCTTCTCCACCTGGAGTGACGGTCGGATGACGAGCTGCTTCAGCCTTGGTGAGGATCTGCGCACGATGCTGAATTAGGAGCATCCGTTCGCGGGTTGGGGTAGCCGACGCCATGTGCACGAAACCGGCGCTGCGTGCACGAAATAACGTGCACATGGAGCCGGAACGTACACACAGTCGGCGGAGAGCATCATTGGCGCTATGCCGCTGCCTATCGAGGACTACGCCATGATCGGCGACTGCCACACCGCCGCCCTCGTCGGGCGGGACGGCAGCATCGACTGGCTCTGCCTGCCCCGCTTCGACTCCGCCTCCACCTTCGGCGCGCTGCTCGGCGACGAGGAGCACGGGCGCTGGCTGCTGGCTCCGGACGACGAGCGCGCGACGGCCGTCCGCCGCTTTCGAGGCTCGACCCTCATCCTCGAGACGGAATGGACCACGCCCACCGGAACGGTCCTGGTGACCGACTTCATGCCGATCGGCAACCGCCGCGGGGACATCATCCGCCGGGTCGCCGGCATCCAGGGCACCGTCACCATGCGCCAGGACGTGCGCATCCGCTTCGACTACGCCCGCGCCATCCCCTGGATCCGGCAGGTCGGCAGCGGCCACACCCACGCCATCGTCGCCGTCGCCGGACCGGACGCCGTCATCCTGCGCGGCCCGCACCTGCATCCCGCCGATCACTCCCATCAGGGCGAGTTCACCGTCCTCGCGGACGACGTCGTCGACATCTCGATGACCTGGTACCCGTCGCATCGCGAGTGGCCCGACCCGACGGATGTGGACCGTGCGCTCGAGCGCACCGCCGGATGGTGGAGCGACTGGGCGGGCACGCTGTCGCACGACGGGCCGCACCGCGAGGAGGTCCTCCGCTCCCTCATGCTGCTGCGCGCGCTCACCCACGAGGACACAGGAGGCATCGTCGCCGCCGCGACGACGAGCCTGCCCGAGCAGGCGGGCGGACTGCGCAACTGGGACTACCGCTACGTATGGCTCCGCGACGCATCGCTCGCGCTCACCGTGCTGCTGTCGCACGGCTCGACCGACGAGGCGATGCGCTGGAGCGGCTGGCTGCTGCGGGCCATCGCCGGCGACCCGAGCGACGTGCAGATCATGTACGGCATCGCGGGGGAACGGGACCTCGCCGAGCGCGAGCTGTCCAGCCTGCCCGGCTACCTCGGCGCGTCCCCGGTGCGGATCGGCAACGGGGCCTTCAGCCAGTTCCAGGCCGACGTCATCGGCGAGGTGATGATCGCCCTGCACGCCGCACGCGAGGCGGGCGTCGCCGAGACCGAGTACTCCTGGGCGCTGCAGCGCGCCCTCCTCAGTTTCACCGTCAGCCACGTCGACGAGAAGGACAACGGCATCTGGGAGATGCGCGGTGATCCGCAGTACTTCGTGCACTCACGAGCCATGGTGTGGGCGGCGTTCGACCGCGGCGTCAAGGCCGTGGAGGACTTCGGGCTCGATGGTGACAGCGACCTCTGGCGCCGGATGCGCGACAGGATCGGCGCGGAGATCGAGGCCGACGGCTTCGACGCGGATCGCGGCAGCTACGTCCAGCACTACGGGTCGACCCACGTCGACGCGTCTCTGCTGCAGCTCGCGCAGATCGGCTACGTCGGCTGGGCCGACCCCCGCATGCTCGGCACGGTGGCCGCGATCGAGGCGGATCTCATGCCCGACGGGCTCGTGCTCCGCTACCTCAGCGAGACGGGAGTGGACGGCCTGCCCGGTGGGGAGAACCCGTTCCTCGCCTGCTCGTTCTGGCTCGTGGAGCAGTACGCGAATTCCGGGCGCCACGCCGATGCCCAGGCGCTGATGGATCGCCTGCTGGGCTTCGTCAACGATGTCGGTCTGCTGTCGGAGGAGTACGACGTCGCCGGCCGGCGTCAGATGGGCAACACCCCCCAGGCGCTGTCGCATCTCACGCTCGTGCGGGCGGCCGATGCACTGGCCCACGCTTCTCAGCCTGCGAACGACTGACGCAGGATCGCCGCGACGAGGTGGCCGACTCGCGGACCGTTCCTCCAGACAGCGGGGCTACCGTGACGGCAGCCGACACCGACGCGAGGAGCATTCCATGACCGCAGACCACCACGACCCCCTCGGCGGAGCGCACCCCACGGGGCCGGACGCGAACCTCGAGGACGAGTACCAGATTGTCAGCCCGGGAAGCACAGCGACGGACTCCCCCACCGCGTCGAAGGCGCAGCCCACCCCGCCCGATGGTGATGACCGCGAGGACGCCGTGGACTCCCCTACGGACGCCGCCACGGAGTAGTCCCACCCTCATCGGTGGCGCCGCAAGCGAACGATCGGCCACCGGTGTCTGACGTGCAGGCGAACACCGAGTGAGAGGTAGCTGGGAACACGCCGAGCCCCCAGCTGGGGGCGCGTAGGTTGGGAAATCCCAGCCCGGCACGTGTCGCGGGCCCCTCAGCAGAAAGGCAGGGTTCCCATGCCCCAAGTCATCGAGACAGTAGACGTCGACGTTCCCGTCAGCACCTCGTACAACCAGTGGACGCAGTTCGAGAGCTTCCCCAAGTTCCTCAGCTTCGTCGAGGAGATCACCCAGACCGACGACACGCACAACCACTGGAAGGTGAAGATCGGCGGAGTCGAGCGCGAGTTCGACGCCGAGATCACCGAGCAGCACCCGGATGAGCGCGTCGCCTGGAACAGCATCAGCGGCAAGGACAAGCACGCGGGCGTCGTCACGTTCCACAAGCTGAGCGACAGCACGTCGCGCGTCACCGTGCAGATCGACTGGGAGGCCGAAGGCCTCGTCGAGAAGGCTGGCGCACTCCTCGGTGTGGACGACCGCGCGATCAAGAAGGACCTCGAGCACTTCAAGGAGTTCATCGAGTCGCAGGGCTCCGAGACGGGCGCATGGCGCGGAAACGTCGAGAACTGACGCCTCACCTGTAGCCCCGCATCGAGATGCCACTTTCCGTCCCTATCCGAACGTCACAAGGACGAAAAGTGGCATCTCGATCTTGAGAAGAACCACGCAGAACGAAAGGCAGCACCATGAAGGCATCCGACCAGCTCGGCGACGACCTGCAGAAGGTCCTCGTCGACCTCATCGAGCTCCACGTCCAGGGAAAGCAGGCGCACTGGAGCGTCGTCGGCAAGAACTTCCGTGACCTCCACCTGCAGCTCGACGAGATCATCGAGGCGGCACGCGGATTCAGCGATGAGGTCGCCGAGCGCATGCGCGCACTCGAGGCCATGCCAGACGGCCGCTCCAGCACCGTCAGCGCCAGCACCTCGCTGCCTCAGTACCCGGACAGCGAGGTCGACACCGCGGAGACCGTGAACCTCGTGGTCGAGCGCCTCGACGCGACGGTCAAGACCCTGCGCGACGTGCATGACGAGGTGGATGAGGAGGACCCGACCTCGGCCGACCTCCTGCACGCGATCATCATGTCGCTGGAGCAGTACTCCTGGATGGTCAGCGCCGAGAACCGCAAGCCCCGCCAGCGCGCGGTGCACAAGAAGCTCACCGCCACCAAGTAGCAGCTCGACTTCTCGTGAACTGCCCAGTTCTGCCGCCCGAAATGCATTCCGAGCGGCAGAACTGGGCAGTTCGGCGTTCGAGGGTCGCCGCGAAGGTGTTGAGTTGAGAGCGTGAGCGCACCTCGTGAGAGCCCCGGGCCGACATCCGGGCCGGCATCCGGCCCGGCACCCGGGCGGCCGCCGCATCTGCAGCCGCGGTTCATCGGGCTCGTCGCCCTCGGCGGTGCAGTCGGCACGCTGACCCGGTACCTCATCCAGCAGGCCGTTCCGCCGACCGGCTTCCCCGTCGCCACGATGGCCATCAACATCGTCGGCGCCTTCCTGCTCGGACTGCTCCTCGCGACCCTGGCGCGCCGCGGAGACGACAGCGGATCACGCCGCTCGCTGCGGCTCCTGCTCGGCACCGGCCTGCTCGGCGGCTTCACGACCTACAGCGCTCTGGCGCTCGACACGGTGTCGCTCGCAGGCGGCGCCGATGCCTCGAATGCCGCCATCTACGCGTTCGGCACGCTCATCGTCGGGGTGCTGGCAGCCGGCCTCGGCATCCGCCTCGGCTCGGGTCCGCGCAGTGCAGCGGTGCGACGGACGGTCGGCCGTTGATCCTCGCACTGGGCATCGCGGTGGCGGGCGGACTGGGAGCCGCCGCTCGCTTCGTGCTCGACGGCCTGCTCAGCCGTCGCCAGGCGGGATCGGTCCCTCGCGGCCTGATGGCCATCAACATCTCCGGTTCGCTGCTGCTCGGCCTCGTGACCGGCCTCGCCGCGCACGCCCTGCCGGAGGAGTGGCGCCTCATCCTGGGCACCGGATTCCTCGGTGGCTACACGACCTTCAGCACGGCGGCGTATGAGACGGTCCAGCTCCTCCGCGGCCGTCGGACCAACGCGGCGCTGATCACCGGCCTGTTCATGCTGATTCTCTCGATCGCGGCGGCCTTCGGCGGCTATGCGCTCGGGATCGTGCTGATGCCGGTCACCCCGACCTGACGGCCACCGCTCGTCGACTCGACCCCGTCGCGGTGACCCGATCCCGGTGAACGGCTGGGTCATGCGCACTGCTCTTCATGACGTCCGATTCGCGCCATCGCCGTCGAGACGCGACGATGGACGCGGAGGCCATCGTGACCACACGCGCCGGCGACGCGATCGCCACTCTCGACGATTCCGTCCGCCTCACCGCGGGCACGGTCGAGATCCTCGACCGCCGCGTCTTCCCCGAGCGGGTCGAATGGGTCAGCGCGCACTCTGCGGAAGAGGTCGCGGACGCCATCCGGGACATGGTCACCCAGAGCTCCGGCCCCTTCTACGCCGCGCACGCCGGGCTCACGCTCACGGCCCACCAGGTCGCCGGCCTCCCCCTCGACGCCGCGCGCGAGCGGATGCGCCAGGCGGGTGTCGCACTGGGCGAGGCGCGCCCGACCAACGCCCACCCCCGCGAGGCGGTCGACCGGGTGCTCACCGCCATCGCTCCGGCGACGAGCACGGCGGAGCTCGTCGAGGCCGCCGTCAGCGCGGGGGAAGCCGGCCTGCGGCACTATGCCGACCTGAGTGACGCACTTGCCCGGGCGACCGTGGCGCTGCTGCCCGACGGTGCGCGGATCATGACCCACTGCTGGATGGACGCCTACCTGTTCGCGATCGTCCGCGCCGCCGACCAGGCGGGCCGAGGCTACGACTGGGTTGTGACAGAGACACGGCCCTACCTGCAGGGAGCGCGGCTCACCGCGCACAGCCTCCGCGAGCTGGGCCAGCGCGTCACCCTGATCACCGATGGGATGGGCGCCGCCGCCCTCTCCCCCGGCTCGACGATCGGCCGGATCGACGCCCTGGTCACGGCCGCGGATCGGGTCAGCCTCGACGGAGCGGTGATCAACAAGGTCGGCACCCTGGGCCTCGCGATCGCCGCCTCGACCTTCGAGGTGCCGTACTACGCGCTCGTCCAGGAGCCCGATGCCTCCGCCCAGTCGGCGGCCGACATCGTCGTCGAGCAGCGCCGCACCGACGACGTGCTCGAGACGCTCGGCGTCCGCACGGCCAGCCCGCTCGTCTCCGAGGCCTGGTACCCCGCCTTCGACGTGACGCCCGCCCGCTTCGTGACGAGGATCGTGACGAGCCGGGGCGACTTCGCACCGGAGCGGATCCGCGACTACTTCGCCCCGGCGCAGGGTGGCCGCGCATGACGCCGGCCGGACTGCTGGCCTCGCGGGACGACGTCGTGGCCTACCTGGCCGCGCGTGATCTGCTCGGCCTGGTCGGTCCGATCGACCTGATCCAGGTGGACGAGGTCACGGCCGGCAACATGAACCGGGTCTTCCTCGCCCGCGGGCCCCTCGGCTCGCTGGCCGTCAAGCAGGCGCCGCCGTTCGTGCAGGCCGCCGGGCCGGACTGGCCGATGGACCCCGAGCGGATCGGCGCCGAAGCGCGCGCCTACCAGCGCCTCGCCGAGCTGGCCCCCGATGTCGTGCCCGAGGTCATCCTCGTCGACCTCGACTCGCACGTGATCGTCATGGAGGACCTCTCGGCGCTGCGCGTGCTGCGGGACGTGCTCGTCGATGAGGTCGCGGGCGCTGTCGCCGGGCGGCCCGCGGCGCGGCTGCTGGCCTGGCAGGTCGGCGAGACGGTCGGCAGGTTCGTCGGCGAGCTCAGCTTCGCGACCGGCGAGCTGCTGTCCGATCCCGCCACCCGCGACGACCTGCTCGCCGAGTCGGCCAACGAGGCCCTGTGCGAGCTCACCGTCGACGTCGTGCTCGACGAGCCGTACCGGCCGCATGAGCACAACCGCTGGCACGCCGCGCTCGAGAGCCGGATCCGGGCCCTGTACGAGGACGCCGATGTGCGGGACGCGGTCGCGCGCATCCGCGATCGCTTCGGTCGCGCCCAGGAGGCCCTGCTGCACGGCGACCTGCACACGGGGTCGGTCATGACGGCCGCCGTGTCGGACGACAACCCGGACGGCGACGAGCCTCCGGTCACGAAGGTGTTCGACCCCGAGTTCTCCTTCGTCGGTCCGATCGGCATGGACCTCGGGCTGTTCTGGGCGAACATGATGATCGCCGCCACCGCTGCCACGGCGGTCGGCGCGGAGTCCCTCGGCGTGCGCAGGCTCTCCGCGATCACCGAGAGCTGGCGCGCCTTCTCGGCGGTCTGGGAGTCGAACTGGACGGGGACGGCCGCCGAGCTGCGCGAGCGGCTCGCCGGCATCCGCTCCGACGCGTGGCGCTTCGCCGGCGTCGAGGCCATCCGCCGGGTGGCGGGCTGGTCGCACGCCGCCGACCTCGAGACGCTCCCCGAGGAGCTCATCGGCCCGGCGAGCATCCTCGTCTTCGACCGCGCACGCGAGTGGATCCTCGACGGCGACGACACCTTCCCTAGGCTGGATCGATGACCTCCACAGCTGCGCCCTCTTCCGGCACCGACACCGGCACCGACACCGGGAACGGCAGCGCCCCCGTAGCCGACTCCCCCATCCGGATCGTCGCGTCGACAGTGGTGCTGGATCTCGAAGGCACGACGAGCGCCGCCGGATTCATCCTCGGCGACCTCTACGACTACGCGCGGCCGCGGCTGCTGCCCTGGATCCAGGAGCACGCCGACGACCCCGTGATCGCGGAGGCACGGCAGCAGGTCATCGACGAGGCGGACCTGCTCGAGATCGCGACCGATGAGGACATCGAGCAGGCGCTCCTCGGCTTCATGGCATCCGACGTCAAGTCGACGCCCCTCAAGACGATCCAGGGCCAGATCTGGGCGGAGGGCTTCGCCCGGGCCGAGATCTCGTCGCACTTCTTCGACGACGTCATCCCCCGGCTGCGTACCTGGCACGGCGACGGCGTCGGCCTCGCCGTCTTCTCCTCCGGCTCGATCGCCTCGCAGGTGCCGTGGTTCCGCCACTCACCCGACGGCGACCTGACTCCCCTGATCACGGACTACTTCGACACCGTGAAGGCCGGCCCCAAGAAGGTCGCCACCTCCTACGACCGGATCGCCGACAGCCTCGGCGCCGACCCCTCGTCGCTGGTGTTCTTCACCGACAACCCGGGCGAGGTCGAGGCGGCCGTGGAGGCCGGCTGGCAGGTCGTGGCCTTCTCCCGACCGGAGGAGCCGTTCTTCGGCGCCGACTTCGGCGACGTGCCCGTGGTCGACTCCTTCGACGCGGTCGAGGTCGTCCCGGTCGGTGAGGACGCCGATGCGGACGAGGCGACGCCCGAGACACCCTCCGCCCCTGTTGCACCGGCCGAGCCGAGCTACGACGAGGTGTTCGCGGCCGGCGAGGCGCTGGCGGTCGAGTCGGCGCGCTTCGCGGCGATGGGCTGGATGCGCGGCACCTCGGGCAACCTGTCCGTGGTGCTGGGCCGTGATCCGCTCCGGCTCGCGGTCACCGCATCGGGACTCGACAAGGGCGAGCTGACGGCGGCCGATGTGGTGGTCGTCGATGCGGATGGCGAGCTGGTCGGCAAGGAGCAGGGCAAGCGCCCCTCGGCCGAGGCCGGCCTGCACGCCCGGATCGCGGCGGTCACGGGCGCGAACGCCGTCGTGCACCTTCATGCGCTGTCCGCGGTGCTGGCCGGTCTCTACTGGCCCGACGGGGTGGAGCTGCATGACCTGGAGATGCTCAAGGGCCTCGGCCACGACGCGCACGGCGAGACCGTCGTCATCCCGGTGATCCAGAACGGCCAGGACATGCGCGAGCAGGGCGACGCCTTCGAGGAGGTCTACCTGCCGCCGACGCTGCGCGACAACGAGGTGCCGGTGCTGATCATTGCCTCGCACGGCATGTACGCCTGGGGAGAGACCCTGACCCAGGCCCGCTGGCACGCGGAGCTCGCCGAGTGGCTGCTCAGGTTCACGGTCGAGACCTCTGCTCCCCGCTGACCCTCACCCGCATCTTCGCGGATCAGGCGATTCTCACCGATCAGGCGATTCTGCGATATCGAACGCGGATCAGGTGATTTTCACCTGATCCGGAGTCGAAAGCCTGAACCGTGAAACGGTGGAGCGCGAATCACCCGACCCGCGCCGAGTACTCCTCCTGCGCGTCCCGCACTCCGGCGTAGTGGTCGATCGACCACTCCTCGAGCGCACGAAGCGGACCGACGAGCGATCGGCCGGGGCCGGTGAGCTCGTAGTCCACCCGCACCGGGACCTGCAGGGTCGCGGTGCGCTGCACGAGCCCATCGCGCTCGAGCGCCTTGAGAGTCTGAGTGAGCATCTTCTGTGAGATGCCCTCGATCCGACGGAGCAGAGCCGAGAAGCGCAGCGGTCCGTCATCGAGCGCCCCGACGATCAGCACGGTCCAACGGCCGCCGATCAGATCGAGGATGCGACGGGTCGGACATCCGTCGACATAGGGGTCCAGCGGGAGCGCGCTGCCGATCACGATGGCCATCCTGGTTACTCGAAGGTGCCTACTTACCGTTGGAGAGTAACTCGCGTACCGTTGTCGATGCAACCATCGAAAGGAACCCCATGACTCAGATCGTTCTCCTCGGCGGCACCGGCTACACCGGCGCCAACATCGCGGCAGAGGCCGTCTCCCGCGGTCACTCCGTCATCTCCTGGAGCCGCACCCTGCCCGAGTCGCCCATCGACGGCGTCTCGTACGAGACCGGATCGCTGCTCGATCCCGCCGTCCTCCGCCGCGCCATCTCGGGAGCCGACGTGGTCATCGGCACTCTCTCGCCCCGAGGCGAGCTCGCCGGCAAGCAGCGCATGCTCTACGGCAGCATCGCCGAGCAGCTCGCCGGCACCGGCACACGCTGGGGAGTCGTCGGCGGGTTCAGCTCGCTGCGTCCGGCGGAGGGAGCCGCCCGCTTCGCGGACTCGGGCGAGGTTCCGGCCGAGTACCTGCAAGAGGCCCAGGAGCTCTCCGGCGTCGCCGACGACCTGGGCTCCTCCCCCGACGACCTGGATTGGTTCTTCCTCAGCCCCGCGGCGGTGTACGGCTCGTACGTCCCCGGCGAGAAGCTCGGGCGCTACCGAGTCGGCGGGGAAGTCGCGATCTTCGACGAGAAGGGCGAGTCCGTCATCTCCGGCGCGGACTACGCGACGGCGGTCATCGACGAGATCGAGACACCGGCTCACCACCGCGCGCAGTTCGGCGTCGCGTACTGAGGTCGCGTGCTGAGCATCCGGTCGAGGGCCTCGATACGGCCGTGAACGGCCTACTCGACCAACGAAGAACGCTCACACTCATGGGTCGTCGAGGGCCTCGATACGGCCGCCAACGGCCTGCTCGACCAACGAAGAACGGTCGAGTTCACCTCACGCGGTCAGGTCGGTCGCCTTCGCCTGCAGCACGGCGCGCTCGCGCTCGTTGGCGGTGAGCTCGGAGGCCCGCCGGAACTCCGCGCGGGCCTCCTCCGCGCGGCCGAGCCGAGCGAGCAGCTCGCCGCGCACGCTCGGCAGCAGATGCGATCCACGGAGCGAATCGGCAGCCGCCAGGCCATCCACGATCCGCAGGGCGGTCGCCGGCCCGGTCGCGAAGGACACGGCGACGGCGCGGTTGAGGTCGACGATCGGATTGGGTGCGAGCCGGCCGAGCGCCTCGTACAGCAGCACTATCCGCTCCCAGTCGGTGTCCGCGTAGGCGGGCGAGGTGGCGTGCACCTGGGCGATCGCGGCCTGCAGGCAGTACGCGCCTCGTCCGCGCCCGACGGCGTCGGCTCGCACCAGCGCGGCCGATCCGCGCGCGATCTGACGATGGTCCCATCGGGCGCGATCCTGGTCGGAGAGCAGCACCGGCTCGCCCGACGCCGTGATCCGTGCGGCGAATCGGGATGCCTGGAACTCCATCAGGGCCACCAGTCCGTGCGCCTCGGGCTCGCGCGGCACGAGCTCGGCGAGCTTGCGGGCGATCCGCAGCGCCTCGTTCGCGAGATCCGTCCGCATCCAGCTGGATCCACTGGTCGCCGAGTAGCCCTCGGTGAAGATCAGGTACACGACGCCGAGCACGGAGGCGATCCGCTCCTTCCACTCGGCAGGATCGGGCGTCTCGAACGGGACCTGCGCGGCGCTCAGCGTCTTCTTGGCCCGGACGATCCGCTGCTGGATCGTGGCGACCGGCACGAGGAAGAGCCGGGCGATCTCCTCCGTGCTGAGACCGCCGATGATCCGCAGCGTCATCGCGACCTGCGCCTCACGCGCGAGCACGGGATGGCAGGAGATGAAGACGAGCCGGAGCACGTCGTCGTCGATCGGCTCCCAGGCGGCATCGACCGAGGCCGTCTCCTCCGAGAGGTCGTGGGCGATGGCGCTGTACCTGTCGTCCAGCCGCTCGCGCCGGCGCCAGCCGTCGATCGCCTTCCGCTTCGCGACGGCGGTCAGCCACGCCCCGGGGTTCTGCGGAACCCCGGCATCCGGCCACTGGGCGAGCGCATCCACCAGCGCCTCCTGAGCGAGGTCCTCGGCGAGGCCGACGTCACGGGTGATGTTCACCAGCGAGGCGACGATGCGCGCCGACTCGATCCGCCAGACGGCTTCCACCGCACGTCGTGCATTCATCGCCTCGTCCCGCCGTTCTCGCTCGCCTGGCTGACCGGCCGCCCCTCGGCTACGCCTGCTCGCCCTTGCGGTGCTCAGCGCTCATCTCGCGCCACTCGTCCTCGGACCTGAGGTACTCGTTGTCGGCGAAGTCCTCGAAGTCGCTCATGTCGGTGATCCGACGGACCTCCAGCTTCTGGCCGGGGCTGAGCGGCGCCCGCTTCGCCCATTCGGCCGCCTCCTCCTTGGAGGAGACCTGGATCGTCCAGAAGCCGTTGAAGAGCTCGTGGGTCTCGCCGTACGGCCCATCCGTGACGGTGGGCGTCGGGCCGCTGAAGTCGACCACGAACCCCTCGGAGGCATCGGACAGCCCGTCGCCGTCGAGCAGCACGCCCGCCTTGACGAGCGACTCGTTGAACTGCCCCATCGCGTTGATGATCGACTCGAAGTCGGCGGTCTTCATGGCCTCCACGGCCTCATCGGTCTGACGCATGATCAGCATGTACTTCATTGCAGCTCCGTCTTCATGGTGTTGTCTCCTGTCGGATGGCTGGTCGCGGTGGACGGTCTCAGAGCTGGCCGGTGGACTCGCGCCAGGCGCGCTCGCGCTGGATGTGCTCGTTGTCGATGTCGAACTCGGCAATGGAAGGCACTCGACGGAGTTCGAGCTTGACGCCGGGCCCGAGCGGCGCCTGGCTCGCCCACTCGACGGCCTCCTCCCTGCTGGCGGTCTTGAGGATCCAGAAGCCGTTGAACAGCTCCTTCGTCTCGCCGTAGGGGCCGTCGGTGACGATCGGCGGGGTCTGCGCGAAGTCGAGCACCAGGCCCTCTGCGGCCGGTGCGAGCCCCTCGGCCGTGACGAGCACGCCGGCCGCGATGAGCTTCTCGTTGTAGGCCCCCATCTGCTCCAGGATCTCGTCGAAGGAGAAGCCGGCGAGCTCCTCGGGCGTCAGCTCCCGCTCCTCGCGCATGATGAGCATCCACTTGGACGGAGTGGCTGCGACAGTGGTGCTGGTGGTGTCGGACATGGTGTCTTCCCTCATTCGTCGGGTTCGCGATCTGGCGAACGCTGGGGGCGCCGTGTGCGTCCCTCTACTATCGCGTCGAATGGGGATGGCCGATATCGACATCTCGACGGGAGAACTTCTCGGGACATCTTCACGGTTCAGGCTTTCGCCCACGGTTCAGGTGAATATCGCCTGATCCGTGATCGAAATCGAGAAATCGCCTGAACCGTGGAGATCGCCTGAACCGTGGAAGTGCGGGGTGATGGCGGGCCGGCTCCGCCGACGAGAGGCGGCGGGGTGGTTCCTCCCCGTCCGATGGGTCGGGTCAGGCGGTGCGGCGGCGGCCCCGGAGGCCTCGAAGGCCGCGGACCGGCTTGGCGTGCTCGGCGATGATCCTGCTGGTGTGCTCAGTCAGCGCCTGCGGGCTCGAGTCCTGCAGCCGCTCGAGCACCAGCGCCCGCCCCGCGAGCAGCACGGCGCGGGCGGCGCCGACGCGCTGCTCCTCGTCGAGCGACTCGATGTCGGTGGCCTTCGCGAATCCGATGATCCGGCGGATCGCCTTCGCTCCCGCGAAGACCGCGGCGTCGGAGCGTATGCCGGCGAGCGCGGCCTCGAGGACGTCGTCTCCGTACACGCGCGGATCGGAGCGGCTCGGCCACAGCGAGCGGTACTCGAGCTCGAAGGAGTTCCACAGGGCGACCGGCAGCCCCAGCAGCTCGACGGCCCGCTCATGCTCGCCGAGCGCCTCGGCTCGCGCTGCAGCGATCACGAGGTTCGCCCACACCGCGCCGAGATCGAAGCCGGTCGGGCCGTAGAAGCCGAACTCGGAGTCGAACGCGCGCACGGACTCCCCCTCCGAGCGGACGAACACCGATCCGGTGTGCAGATCGCCGTGCAGGAGCGACTGCGAGGAGTTCTGATAGTGCAGCTTGGCGAGACCGATCTCGCGCAGCAGGTCGCGATCCGCGCGCAGGTCGGCGACGTCCTTGTCGTTGCCCGGCAGTACCCGATTGTGCGGGTGGTCGATGTACGGCTCGGTGAAGACGAGGTCCTCGGTGATCTCGCACAGCTCGGGGTTGGCGGTGGCGGCGACGAGATTGCGCTTCTGCGGTCCCGTCAGCCCGAACGCGCTCGTCCAGAACGCGGTCCGCCCGATGTATCGGCCCAGCGCGGCGGCGGCATAGGGGTGCACCCGACCTGCGTTCAGCTCGGTGCGCCAGACGACGTGGTCGCTGAGGTCCTCCATGGCGAGGATGTAGTCGATCGGGTCGAAGCCGTACAGCGCGGGCACGTGCTCGGCGTCGATCCGCGAGTGCTCGGCGAGCAGCGTCGCCTCCCGCGTGGAGCGCGCACGGGTCATCGCCCATGTCGGATCGGTGCGCACGTGCGGCAGCGACTGCTTGAGCACCAGCCCGCGTCCGCCCTCGTCCTTGACGATGAAGACGAGGTTGAGGTTGCCGTCGCCGACCTCGACGACGGAAACCAGACGCCCCGCGTCGATGTGGGTGGACAGCTCCGGGCGGCTCGCAAGATACCCGGGCACCGTCGTGATGCTCAGCTGCGAGAACTCGCTCATGCCAGACCGTTCATTTTTCAGGTCATGCTTCCTGCGACGACGACGGTCCGACGCTTGCTGAAGGTGAAGCTGAAGAGGAGCGCGACCAAGAGGACGACACCCTTGCCGAAGTCCTGAGCGTAATAGGGCAGGCCCACCATCGTGAACCCCGTCACCATCACGGCGATGAGGACGGCGCCGAGCGCGGTGCCCCACGCGTTGGGGCGTCCCGCGCCGAGCACGGACACGCCGACCAGGGCGACCGCCACGGCGTCGAGCAGAAGCGAGTTGCCGGCGCTCACGTCGCCCTGTCCGATCCGCGCGGCGAGCAGCAGCCCGGCGATGGAGGCGAGCAGCCCGCAGCCCATGTAGGCGGCGGCGCGGTAGAGGCTCACCCGGATGCCGGCCAGGCGAGCTGCCTCGGCGTTCGCGCCCACCGCATAGAGCGCCCGACCCCAGCGGGTGTGCTGGAGCACGAACCAGAGCAGAGCCGTGAGCAGCAGGAAGATGATCACGGGCACGGGGATGATGCCGATCTTGCCGCGGTCGAGCCAGAGGAAGTCCGCGGTGAACTTGCCGGGCGCGGTGGAGCCGTCCTGGAGCGTCATCTGCGACGAGATGGACTGACCGTCCACGATGATCAGCTTGAGCCCGACCACCACGAACATCGTCGTCAAGGTCGCGAGCAGGTCGGGGATCCGAGCGATCACCACGAGGACCGCGTTGATGGCGCCGATCAGCAGGCCGCCGAGCAGCACGACGGAGATCGCCACCCCGCCCACCTGATTCGCGACGACCATCGTGTACGCGGCGATCGAGACCGCGAAGCCGGCGCTCGCGCCGACCGAGAGGTCGATGCCGCCGACGGTCATCGCCAGCGCGACGCCGAGGCCGGCGATGGCCGTCGGGGCGATGTACTTGAGCATGCCCAGGGCGTTCGCGGTGGTGCGGAAGTTCGGCTCGGTGATCACGAAGAAGGCGATCAGCCCGACGGTCACGGCGATGAAGCCCCATTTGGCGATGCCGGCGGCGATGGCCGTTCCGACGGATGCCCGGGTCACCGCGGCTCGTGTCTCGGGGCCCTTTCCCTCGCGGCTGGGGGCGGTCGAAGTGCTCACCTGGAGTTCTCGTTTCGTGCGGGATCGGATTCGGGATCAGGGACGGGTCCCGGTCCGGATGCGGGAATGGAGCCGTCGGGGCCGGCGCCGGTGGGAGTGAGTCCGGAATCGGCCGAAGCGGAGTCGGCCGAAGCAGAGTCGGACGAAGCGATGGCGAGCAGCGAGCGCACGACCGTCGCGCGGTCCGTCTCATCCGCATAGGCGTCGAGGACGATGCGCCCGTCGACCAGCACGACGATGCGATCCGCTACCTCGAGGATCTCATCCACGTCCGACGAGAGCACGACGCCTGCGCGCCCGTCGGCGGCGAGCCGCCGGAGGGTGGCACCGATCTCCCGGCGAGCGCCGATGTCGACGCCCCGGAACGGCTCATCGAGCAGCGCGACCGAGGGCGAGTCGGCGAGCCAGCGTCCGACGACGACCTTCTGCTGGTTGCCGCCGGACAGATCGTCGATGGGAGTCGCCGCATCGCGGGCGACCACGTGCAGCGAGGCGATGACGCTGTCGCCGCGGCCCGCCTCGCGGAAGCGGCTGAGCACGCCGAGGGCGGAGCTGAAGGCGCGCAGGAACGGCAGCGTGGTGTTGTGCGCGATGGACCAGCCCGGCAGGATCCCCTGCGCCTGTCGATCCTCGGGCACGAGCACGACGCCCGCCTCGATCGCATCCCCGGGTCGCGCGGGCGCATAGGGCGTGCCGTCGAGCTCGAGCGATCCGCCGAGCATCGGACGGGCACCGGCGAGGGTCTCCGCGAGCTCCGTCTTGCCCGCGCCGAGCAGGCCGAGCACGCCGAGCACCTCACCGGCGCGGATGTCGAGATCGAGCGGCGCCGCATTGGCGAGCACGGGCAGGCCGCGGACCGCGAGCAGGGTGCGCTCGCCGCGGCGGATGTCGACGACGCCCTGCTGCAGCTCCGTCGGCCGCCCGAGCATCTCCTCGAGGATGGTGTGCCAGTCGAACGGCCGGGGCACGTCGACGGCGAGCACGCCGTCGCGGAGCACGAGCACCCGATCGGCGAGCGACTCGATCTCGCCGAAGCGGTGCGACACGTAGAGGATGGCGAGCCCCTGCGCGCGGAGCCTGCGCAGGACGACGAAGAGCCGCTCGACCTCCGCGGCGGTGAGCGCCGAGGTCGGCTCGTCGAGGATCAGCAGCTTGGGGGTGGTCCGCAGGACTCGGGCGAGGACCAGGAGCTGGGCATCGGAGATGCCGAGCCTGCCGGCATCCGTTCGGAGGATGCGATCGGACCACGGCAGATCGAGGGTCTTCAGCACCTCGCGCGCGCGCTCGAGGGTCGTCCGCTCGGTGACCAGTCCGCGACGGCCCCCCGATGCGAAGTCGGTGAGGATCAGGTTGTCTGCCACGCTCATGCCCGGAACGATGCCGTCGGCGACCTTCTGGTGGACCGTCGCGACGCCGAGGCGCGAGGCCACCTGCGGACTCGTCAGGCGCACGGGCGCCCCGTCGAGCACGATGGTCCCCGAGTAGTTCGGGTTGGCTCCCGACAGCGCCTTGATCAGCGTCGACTTGCCGGCGCCGTTGGTGCCGAGCAGCGCGGTGATCCGGCCCCCGGCGATGGACGCGGTCACCGACTCCAGGACGCGGTTGGTGCCGTAGCTCACCGACACGCCCTCGAGGGAGACGACCGTCTGGTCGCCTCCCTCGAGGTGCGGTTTCTCCGGGGAGATGGAATCCAATCCGATCGTCACTGCGAGACGGCGGGCAGCCAATCGGCCGTCTCGACATCGTCGAGCAGCAGGCTGGGCTCGGCGGTGCGGAGGTCGGCGACGTTGGTGATGCTCTTGTCGGCCAGGAACTGCTGGGTGATGGTCACTGCGGGGAACTGTACGTCGGTCTCGGTCGATTCACCTGCGAGGGAGAGGGCGATCGAGCGGACGACGGCTGCGCCCACCGCGGCGGGGTCGGTCGCCGACGTGGTGACCCAGGGGCTGCCGTCGGCGGTGATGACCTCGATGTCGGCGTTGGAGATGTCGATGCCGTAGACCTTGACGCTGCCGGCGAGGTCGTTCTCGTTCACCGCGAGCACGGTGCCCTTGGTGATCTCGTCGTAGGGGGCGAAGATCGCCTGCACGTCGGGGTGCTGCTTGAGGGCGGCGGAGACGAGCGGCTGGTTGTCGGATGCGGTGGAGGCGCTGACCGTTCCGGTGGAGAAGACGACATCGAGGTCGTTGTCGGCCACGACCTCGTCCCAGACCTTGGCGCGGCGGTCGAGCGCGGCGTAGCCGGTGGCCGAGACGTAGCCGACCTTGGCGCCCTTTCCGACATCCTCGATGAGCTGGTCGAGCACGCCCTGCGCCATCGACTCATCGGACTGCGAGGTGGTGATGACCCCCGTCGGGTCGTTCAGCGCGAGGTCGTAGACGATGACGGGGATGCCGGCGTCGACGGCCTGGTGCACGAGCGGCTCGATGGTGTCGGTGAGTCCGTGGTCGACGATGATCGCCGCGGGCTTGCTGGCGATGGCCTGCTCGAGGTCCGAGGCCTGCTTGGCGTTGTCGTCCTGCGCGTCGGTGACCGTGAGCTTGATGTTCGCGGCGGCGGCCTGCGCTGCAGCTCCTGCACCCCACTGGGTGAAGTAGTCGCCGGCGCCGCTCTGGCGGACCAGGGCGATCTCGACGGGGTCGCCGTCGAACGGAGCCGGAAGCGCGGCACTGGCGGTCGCGGCGCTGGAGGGCGCGGTGGTCGCGTCGGTGGTGCCGGAGGACTGCGAGCAGCCGGCGAGCGCGAGGATGCTCGCCGTTGCGGCGGCGAGGATGATCAGGGGGCGGCGTGACATGCGGAGGCCTCTTTCATGGAGCGCTGCGGTGCGCATCCGATGCTGCGGGATGCGGTGCTGGTGGGCTGCGCTGCGGTTCTGGTGCGTGCAGGAGCGGTGCTGCCGCCGTGCGCGCAGGGCGGCCCGTCGACGCTGTGGAGTCAATCAGGGACGGCCCCGCACCCACGAATCAGGTGACGCACTGTTACGGGATCGTGGCCCAGCGCATGACTTGTGCCGTCATCCGTTTTCCCGAGTCGTAGCCGGCGGGGCAGAATATGAGGCACACCCCGCCTGCCGCACTCTTCGCGGCCGGGCACCCGAGCCGCAGCGCGGCGAGATGAACGGACGAACATGACCCTCCTCACCGTGTGGGACGAGACGGATCCGGGCACCGTGGTGCTCGAGACGACCGATGCCGAGAAGATCCGCGAGACGCTCGCCGGACTCGGCGCGCGCTTCCTCCGCTGGGACCTCAAGGAGATCCCCGAGGGGGCCGGCCAGGACGACGTGCTCGCCCTCTACCGCTCCGAGATCGACGGCGTGCTCGAGTCGGAGGGCTACACGCTCGTCGACGTCATCGAGCTCAAGCGCGGCGAGGGCCCCGAGTGGCAGGAGCAGGTCACCGTGTCGCGCAACAAGTTCCTCTCGGAGCATCAGCACGACGACGACGAGGACCGCTTCTTCGCCAAGGGCAGCGGAGTCTTCTACCTTCGGGCGCTCGGCAAGGTGCACGCGGTGTTCTGCGAGGCGGGCGATGTGATCTCCGTGCCCGCGAACACCACGCACTGGTTCGACATGGGCACCAACCCCGAGTACGTCTCGGTCCGCTTCTTCCACGACGACGACGGATGGGTCGGCCACTTCACCGGCTCGACCATCGCCGAGGGCTTCGCAAGCTACGACGAGCTCGCCGACCGCCGCCTCGCCCTGGCCTGATCCGGCCCCTCTTCATCGAACTGCCCAGTTCTGCCGCTTGAAACGCGTTTCAGGCGGCAGAACTGGGCAGTTCGTGCGTTGAGGGGCGGGCCGCGGGTCGGCTCGCCCGAACACCCCGCAGCAGATCTCAGGCCGTCCGGGAGTTCTCATGTCCTCCAACGACTGGGGCTCCTGAGAACTCCCGCCGGGCCTGAATTTGACGTACCGCGGTCAGCTGTAGCGGCTCGGGGTGGCGTGGCGACCCTGCAGGGCCCACTCCCCCAGCTCCCGCGCCTTGTAGACGACGGGATCGTGCAGGGTGATCGTGCGGGCATTGCGCCAGAAGCGGTCGAAGCCGAGGCGGGTGGACGTGGCACGCGCGCCCGTCAGCTCGAACGCCTTCGTGGTGACATCGAGCACCATCCGGGTCGAGGCAACCTTCGCGGCGGTGATCTCGACGGCCAGCTCGCCGCGCTCGTCGTCGGTCAGCGCCCAGCCTCGCGCGACGGCGGCGGCGGCCCGATCCGTCGCCCGCTCGACCAGTGCATCCGAGGCGCGGGTCTGCGCGATCAGCTCGCCGGCGATCTCCAGCAGGTAGGGATCCTCGACCGCGCTGCTCACCCCCGAGGTCGCCCAGGGCCGGGTCGCCGTCTTCAGGTAGTAGATCGCCTCGTCGAGCGCGCCTTCGGCGATCCCGACATGCAGGTGGGAGAGCAGCAGCTGGAAGAACAGGATCGACAGTGAGGCGTAGGGACGGTACCCCTCGCCATCCTGATCCGACGGACCGAGCACGTGCTCGGCCGGGACGAAGACGTCGTCGAACGAGACCGACCCGCTCGCGGACAGACGCTGGCCGATGCTGCTCCAGTCGAGGTGGTGGGTCACCCCCGTCGCGCGACCGTCGATGACGATCGCCAGCTTGTCCTCCGTGCCGGCGACAGCTCCGCTGGCGGTGATCCGATCGGCGACGGACGAGCCCGTCGCGAAGAACTTCCGGCCGGACACCCGGTATCCGTCGCCGTCGGGGGTCAGGACCAGTCCCTCGTCGCGCGGGTTGCCTGCTCCGCCCCAGAACCACTGGTGCGTGACGGTGTCGGCGAGCAGCGCACGCGCTCGTGCGTCCTGGTCGTTGAGCAGCGAACGCCACGAGTGCACGTAGTGATAGGCGAGCACATGCCCGATCGACGCGTCGGCGCGGAGGATCGGCCGGATCACCCGCATCACCGTCGGCCAGTCGAGTCCTGCACCGCCGAGCTCGATCGGGATGTGGATGGCGAGCAGCCCCGCCTCACGGATGGCGGCGACCTCGGCGTCGGGATTGGCGTTCGCCGCATCACGGGCCGCGGCATCCTCCCGGAAGCGGGCGGCGAGGGACTCGGCGGCGGCGGCCGCCTCGGCTTCTGACCTGATCACGGTACGGAAGACTATCGGCCGCCGACCCCGTGAGCTGTCATGCGGAGACACTCGCCGACTCCTCCGGGCCGGCTCGTCACCGCGACGAACGACGCCCAGCTCGAAACCCGCCGGAGGCGGGGCACCCCAAACGTGCTCGAGCCATTCTGCGAACGCCACGCCGACGCCCCCTGTTGCGCCCCCATACCTACGCGTAGCCTGCACACAGATACCACTCCTGCAACCCTCCCCTGGTGCGTCGCCGAGCGATGCGGAGAGCCGGCCCATGGACACGATGCTCCGCCCACTGATGCGCTCATGGTCGGCCCGCGCCGAGCGGAAGCTCCAGAACGTGCAGCGGCCGGAGGGCCCTCCACAGGTCCACGCCCGCGGTCTCGACCCCGACCGCATCCTGCTCTACGGCTCGGGTCCCGCCACCGGATGGGGAGCGTCCCATCATCGACTCGCCCTGCCCGGGATGCTTGCCCGGGCTGTCGCCCACACCACGCATCGCGGCGTCGACATCGACATCCGGGCGGACGAGGACATCGACGCGGAGAGCTCCGTGCTCCATCTGGAGGGCCGGGACCTGGCGGGCTACGACGCGATCGTGGTGAGCATCGGAGTGCGCGACGCGGTGCGGCTGACCGATCCCGCTCTCTGGCACGCGTCGATGATCGAGCTGATCGAGACGCTCGAGGCCCGCACGACGCCCTCGACCCAGATCGTCATCGCGAGCATCCCCTCGATCCGGTCGATCCGGGCCTACAACAGCTGGTGGGGCGACGTCGCGGCCCACCGAGCGGAGGCCTTCGAGCGGATCACCCGCGAGGTCGCGATCCAGTCCCAGCGCACCGCCTATCTCGCCCTGCCGACCGATGCATCATCCCCTGCCGACGAGGTGGCACCAGAGCGATTCCGCGCGTGGGCGTCGTTGATCGCCGGACAGGTGCTGCCGAGCCTGGCGCCGTACGGGCGGCGCAGCGCGAGCAGCTCGTTGGCGCGCGACCATCGGAATCAGCCCCAGCCCGAGCTGCCGCGGCAGCGCGCCCTGCTCGAGCTCGGCATCGTCGGCACGGAGCCGGCGGACGGGCTGCAGCAGATCGTCCGGGCGGCCCGGGTGGCGTTCGGGACCCAGTCGGCGGCCCTCACCCTGGTCGACCACAACCGGCAGTGGCACCACGTGCGCGACGGCGGCGAGCGCGAGGTCATCGAGCGATCCCGGTCGTTCTGCTCCGTCACGATCACCGGCGCCGCCGAGATGGTGGTGCCGGATGCCCGAGTCGACCGACGCTTCTTCCGCAATCCGGATGTGATGGGCGGCGCGATCTGCTCCTATGCCGGCTACCCGATCGAGTCTCCGAACGGCTACCGGATAGGCGCACTGTGCGTCTTCGACACCCGGCCACGCGCATTCAGCCTTCGCGAGCGCTCCATCCTCCGCGACCTCGCCATGCTGGCGCAGGAGGAGATCTGGAGCGGCGCCCCGGACGCGGTGAGCGCGGGCTGATCGCACCGGTATTGCGAGGAGCGCGAAACCCTTGCGGGCTGAGCAGACGATCGCTCACCGTCGATGGCCCGAACGGAAACCGAGCTATCGTCATCGTTCCGCTCGGTGCGTCGTCGAGGCGATCCGCGGATCCATGACATAAACAAGAGCAGGTATATGGCATATACGGGCTTCGGTCCAGAAGGAGGACGCCATCGTGTTGGCGCCCATGATGCGGCTTCTCACGCCGTCGATCGAGAAGCGACTTGCGGAGATCCCGCGTCCTGACGACGCGCCCGCCGGTCACGCGACAGGACTCGATCCCGACCGCATCCTCGTCTTCGGCAGCGGCCCTGCGTCGGGTTGGGGCGTGCGCACGAACGACCTGGCGCTCCCGGGACATCTCGCACGCGAGCTCACCAGGCGCACCGGCCGCGGGTCCGACGTCGACCTGCTCGCGGGCGAGCGGATCACCATCCGAGACAGCATCGCCGAGCTCGGCCGGCTCGACCTGGCCGGCTACGACGCCGTGATCGTGACCCTCGGGGTGGCCGACGCGCTCGGCTTCACGGACCCGGCGCACTGGAAGCACCACATGGACGCCCTGCTGTGCTCGCTCGCCTCGAGGATGAGCCGGAGCGCGCAGATCCTGGTGGCGGGCATCCAGCCCATCCGGTCGATCACCGTCTACAACGCATGGTGGGGCGATCTGGCCGACCGTCGAGCACAGCACTTCAACCGGATCTCCGAGACCCTGGCGTCGACCCACGAGCGCACCCAGTTCCTGGCGCTGCCCGGCGAGCGCCTTCCGAAGCGGCGGCACACGGCACCGGAGATGTACCAGACTTGGGCCGCGCTGATGGCGGGCCGCCTGGCGGGCGTGCTTTCCGGCAGCGACGCAGGAGGCCATGTGAGCGGGAGGGATCGACCCGCGGAACTCGGCTCCGCCCGCGAGCACCGGCGAATGCAGCGGCCGGAGGACGCCCGCCAGAATGCCCTCGATCAGCTGGAGCTCGTCGGCAGCGAGCCGACGTCCAACCTGCAGCGGATCGTGCAGATGACCCAGATCGCCTTCGGCACCGAGGCCGCCGCCATCAATCTCATCGACCACGACCAGCAGTGGGTGCATGCGAAGGCTGGCCCCGATGTGCACTCCTCCACGCGCGCGGAATCGTTCTGCGCCGTGACCATCAAGGATCCGAACGGCCTCGTGGTGCCGAACGCCTCGCTGGATTGGGAGTTCGCCCAGAACCCGATCGTGCGCGCCGGTCGCGTCGGCTTCTACGCCGGCTACCCGATCGAGTCGCCGGACGGGCAGCGGATCGGCGCGCTCTGCGTGACCGATCCCCAGCCGCGCCGATTCAGCGGAAGCGATCGCAGCGCCCTGCGGGACCTCGCCCTGCTCGTGCAGCAGGAGCTCTGGAATCAGTGGAACGCCGCCCAGATCGCCGAGCGCCAGACGTCCGCACCGCCGCCCGCTCCCCCGCGAACACGCATCCCGCCCGTGCCGACAGGCCGATCGACCGCACCGGAGCAGCCCGCCCGCTGACCAGACGTCCTCTCCTCCGCGCCGCAGAAGGTGACCCGGTGACGGCCGCCACCTGACGAGCGCGATCAGACCCGAGCACCATTCAGCGCCCCACCATCCGGTGCGGCGCTCGTCGTCGTGCCCCGGACTGGGGGGAGTGGCGCTGCGGTCCCCCTTTTGGACGACCTGCCATGGTCGTCATCGGGGTACAGACGGGACGCTCCCATGAGTCGTGCCGAACGCGCTGCGCACATCGCAGCGCGGAAAGTCGTGCCCGCTTCGACTTCGACTCGACCGGCAGGACAGCAGTGAACAGGATCGTCAAAGGCAGCATCGCGGGCGTCATCGGAATCGCCCTCCTCACGGGCGGCGCCGGAACCTTCGCGCTCTGGAACTCGACCGCGAGCGTGAGCGCCGGGACCATCACTGCCGGCAACCTCGCACTCGTGGCCAATACCGACGGCGTGTGGAAGGACGGCAGCACGACGATCACGCCGGCCACCTACAAGATCATCCCGGGCAAGACGCTCACCTACACGCAGACGCTGAAGGTGACCGCGGTCGGCGATGGGCTGAGCGCCAACCTCACCGTCTCCAGCCTCACAGCGACGGGCACGAACAGCCTCAACACCCTGATCACGCCGAGTCTCGCCGTCACCTCGGCGAGCAGCAACGTGACCGTCTCGGGCAGCACGATCACCGTCACCTCATCGGCGACCGACGCGACGGTCCTCGCCACGGTCACCCTGACGTTCCCGTCGACGGCGACCGCCGGACAGCTGGGCACCATCAACCTCAGCAGCCTCACCTTCACCCTCACCCAGAACTGATCGCCGACGGCGGCGCGGTCCGCGCCGCCGGAGGAGCGGGAACGATGACTCGACGGCTTGCCGGCCCTCAGGGGCCATGGTGGCGCAGCGCGCGCCACCGTCGAGTCGCGCCCGGACGCGGATTGAGGGTGCTCTGGTCTGCCGCGCTCGTCGGAGTGCTCGGCATCGGCCTCGCGGTCACCGGATCGACATCCGCCAGCTGGCTGAGCGGCGCCACGATCGGCGCATCCACCATCTCGGCCGGAAGCATCCAGGCCACGATCTCCGGCTGGTCGAACCTCACGCATCGCTTCGCGCCCGGCGGGATGACCGACACCGGCTACCTGACGATCACCAGCACCGGCACGCAGACCGTGAGCTGGTCGGCGGCGTCCGCGGTGTCGGCCGGATACTCCAGCGTGCTCGACGACGCACTGGCCGTCACGATCTGGTCGACCGCATCGACCTCGTCCTGCGCGGCCAGCGCCACACCGAGCACCGGCTTCACCGGGAAGTGGACCACCGTGCCCGGATTCTCGGGATCCCTCGCCTCCGGCGCCTCCGTCTCGTACTGCATCCGCACCACGGCCAGCAGCGCCGCCCTCTCGATCACCGGATCGCTGAGCGCGACGCTGACCGTCAACGGCACCCTCCCCGGGACGCAGTGGACCTCGAGCGCGACCGCGACGGCGACCCTCGACAGCGCCGCTGCGAGCCCCGCCTACACGAAGGCGGTCGTCGCGGATTCGCCCGTGCACTACTGGCCGATGAACGAGACGACCGGCGTCAACGTCTACGACGCCATCGGCACCGATCATGCGATCGCGGGCGCCGGCGTGACCCGGAACAGCGCGGGTGCGCTGCTCGGCAGCACGGCGCCGTCGTCCAGCTTCTCCGGCGACACGACGGGCTCCGTGATCGCGCAGACCTCCGAGGCGGCGCCGAACACCTTCACCGTCGAGGCCTGGTTCAAGACCACCGACAGCAACGGCGGCAAGATCATCGGGTTCGGCTCGTCGAAGACCGGCCTCTCGACGAACTACGACCGACACCTCTACCTCGACGCTGCAGGCCGGCTGAACTTCGGCGTCTACAACGGCTCGTCCAAGACGCTGCAGACGACCGGCAGCTACAACGATGGCACCTGGCACCACGCCGCGGGCTCGATGGGGTCCTCCGGCCTGACGCTCTACGTCGACGGCGTCCAGGTGGCCAGCCGCACCGACACCACGACGGCGGAGTCGAACACCGGCTACTGGCACATCGGCATGGACAGCAGCTGGTCCGGCGACTCCTCGCTGAGCGGGCTGATCGATGAGCCTGCCGTCTACCTCTCGGCCCTGCCCAGCTCGCGGATCCAGTGGCACTACGCGGTGGGATCCGGAAGGCCCTACTCCTCGTTCGCTGCGACCCCGTCGGGCCTGACCGCCGCGTTTGACGCCTCCGGCTCCCTCGATACCGACGGCACCGTCGTCGCCTACGCATGGAACTTCGGGGACGGCACGACCGGCACGGGCATCACCCCCTCGCACACATACCCCCTCGGCAGCGCGATCTACACCGTCACCCTCACGGTCACCGACAACTCCGGCTACACCGGCACCTGGAGCTCCCCCGTCTCGATCGTCGACCCGACGGCGGCGACGAGCCCCGGCGCTCCGACGTTCAGCGGCACGACCGGCACCGCGACGACGATCAGCTGGACGGCGCCGCCCGGCGGCGCCACCATGTCCGGCTACAACGTGTACCGCGACGGCGTGCTCGTCGCCCAGACCACGGGCACCACCTACACCGACACGGGGCTGGCACTCAATACGACGTACAGCTACTACATCCGAGGCCAGGACGCGGCCGCGAAGGACGGCAGCGGGCTGACGACGCCGTCGCCATCGCGCAGCGTCAGCACCCTCGGCTTCGACACGACCCAGTGGTACCAGATCAAGAACGTGGGCAGCGGTCTGTGCCTCCGCGGCCCGGCGACGGCCAACGGCACCCAGCTCGAGCAGACCGCCTGCGCGACCGCGACCAACCAGAACTTCCAGCTGATCGCCACCACGAACGGCTATCACAAGATGCTCATCCGCACCGCGAGCGGCGTCGGCTGGGACGTCACCGACAACTCGACCGCGGCGGGAGCCCTCGTCCAGCTCTGGGGCTACACCGGCGGAGCGAACCAGCAGTGGCTCCCGACCAGGCAGAGCGACGGCAGCTTCCAGTTCGTCGGCCGGCAGGTCGGGCTGTGCCTCGACGTCGTGGGGCAGTCCATCGCCGAGGGCGCCAAGATCCAGCAGTCCACCTGCAGCGCGACGAGCACGTCGCAGCGCTTCACCCTGGTGGTCGCGCCGTGACCCGGGCGGCCGCGGCCGACCCGACAGTACGACGGCGCCGGTCCGTCGGCGCCCTGCTCGCCGTGCTGTCCACCGCGGTGCTGACCGGACTGCTCATCACCTCCGCTCCCGGGGCCGCCGCCGGTGTCACGACCAGCTCCTCGACACCGGGATCCGTGATGGTGAGCACCGATGGCATCACCTGGTCGCGCAGCCTGCCCGCCGGCCTCTTCGATGGATCACTGCTCGTGCCGGGAACCCCGCAGAACCGCACCCTCTACGTGCGCAACGACTCGTCCTCCTCTGCGATCCTCGAGATCGACGCGGTCGACGCGTCGAGTGCGTCCGCCGGCTTCCTCGACCAGCTCCGACTCTCCGTGGTCTCAGGGTCCACCGCGTCCGCGATCGCCCTCACGGCGGCGGAGAATTGCGCCCCGGTCACGGCCGGCATCGTGATGGAGCCCGGCGAGAGCCTTCCCCTCGGCCTCGCGCTGGAACTCGTCGACGCCGCGGGCGAGCACCACGGCAGCATCGCGACCGTCCAACTGCATGTGCTGCTCCGCGAGGCGGGAGCGGCATCCATCAGCGCATGTCCGACACCCGCTGCCCGCCAGTCGTTCCCCTTCGTCGGCCCCGCGGGGCTCGCTGCCACCGGCTCGTCGAGCGGCCCGATGCAGGCGCTCGCCGCAGGCACGGCGGTGGTGGGGATCGTCGGCGGTGTCGCACTGATGGTCGGATCGCGTCGAGTCCGACCGAAGTCGGCGGCGCGACGGTGAGCGGCCGGCATCGCCGCGAATCCCGACTGCCGTTCCGCGGCTCCGTGGCGGCGATCGGACTGGGCATCAGCTGGGGAGTGCTCGCCCTCGTCGTCGGGCTCGGACTGGCGACCGTCGTCGTGCCCTTCGCGACCGGGTCGACACCGCTGACCGTGCTCACCGGATCCATGCAGCCGACGCTGCCACCCGGCACCCTGCTCATCGTCCGGCCGACCGAGGCCGCCGACATCCGGCTCGGCGACGTCCTCACCTACCAGATCCGTTCCGGGAGCGACGAGGTCGTGTCGCACCGGGTCGTGGAGGTGCGATCCGTCTCGGACGGCAGCTTCGCGTTCATGACCAAGGGCGACGCCAACGACATTGCCGACGTCGAGCCGGTGACCGAGGGACAGGTGCGCGGCACCACGTGGTACAGCGTCCCGTTCGTCGGATACCTGGCCACCGCCATCTCGGGCGGCGGCCGGCAGTGGCTCGCGCCGCTCATCGGAGTCGGCCTGGTCGGCTACGCGTTCGTCCAGGTCACCCTCGGCCTGCTCACCGCGCGCCGACGTCGCATCCGCCTCCAGGCCGAAGCCAGGCGGGACCCGGCTGCGGTTGTCCCCGAGACGCCAGGGGCTCCGGCGACCCCCGCGCCCACGCCCGTTGCGGCGGCGACGACGACCACACGACCGATCGCGATCCTGCGGGCGTGAAGCGCATCTGATGCGGACGACATCGGCCCGTCAGCGCGTCACCGTGCTCGCGGACCCACGGCAGCGGAGGCGAGGAAGTCCTCCCAGCTGAGCCCCTGATCTGTCGCATGATCGGTGAGATTGGCTCCGGCGCTGAACGCCTTCGACGCGGTTCCGGGAGTGCCGACCCGCAGCAGCGGACGTCGACGACCAGGGCGGCGAGATATCCGCGCACCAGCTCCTCCATCCCGTAGGCCCGCCGGCCGCCGACCTCCGTGACGAGCCCTGCGGGTGCGCCGAGTGCCAGCTCCGCCAGGCGACGCGCCACCACATCGGCGTCAATCGGCTGGAAGCGCCAGCCGGCGGGCACGGGGACGATGGGCAGCGCCGCCATCGCGCCCACCGCCAGCAGGGTCAGCTCGTGGAACTGGGTGGCTCGCAGGGTGCTGTGCGGGATGCCCGACTCTGCGATAGCGACCTCCGCCGCGCGCTTCTGCTCGTAGTAGCCGAACATCCCGCGATCGATCGCGGACCGCACGGGGATCCGGTCGGCGCCCACGACCGAGATGAACACGATGTGCCCGACGCCTGCTCGGAGGGCGGCCGTCACCAGCGTCCGCGCCTTGAGCCCGTCTCCCTTTCCGCTGCCCGCGCAATGGATGACGGTTCGCACGCCGGCGATCGCTTCGGGCAGCCCCGCGCCGGACGACAGATCGGCGGGCAGGAAGTCCGCGCCGCTCAGACCCGTCCCTGCCGGCGTGCGGGCGGTGATCCTCACGGGATGTCCGTCGGCGATCAGGAGCCCTGCGACCCGGCGGCCGAGGTTGCCTGTGCCGCCGGTGATCAGAAGCGGGGTGGATCGGGTCATGGCCAGTGCTCTCCTCAGCGGCTCGGGATCGACTCGTCACATTCGCGCGACGGACGGGGTCCTAGAGGTATGACCCCGCCCGCGGAGAGAATGTGACGACATGGACCACACCGGCGACCTGACCGCCGCATTCGAGCTGCACCGACCACGGCTGCGCGCCATCGCCTATCGCATCCTCGGATCGTCCGGGGATGCCGACGACGCGGTCCAGGACACCTGGCTGCGACTCAACCGGGACGACCGCAGCGGTGTCGAAGACCTGGGGGCGTGGCTCACGACCGTCACCGCTCGCGTCGCGCTCAACCAGCTCCGCGCCCGCACGGCCCGCCGGGAGTCCTCGATCGAGCTGTTCGTGCCCGACCCATCGGTGCAGCCGTGGCCGGAGTCGCCAATGGGCGGGGATCCCGAGCGCGAGGCGGTGCTCGCCGACAGCGTCGGTCTCGCCATGCTCGTCGTGCTCGAGACCCTGACTCCGTCCGAGCGCATCGCATTCGTGCTGCACGACATGTTCGCCGTGCCGTTCGAGGAGATCGCGGTTCTGCTCGAGCGCAGTCCCGCCGCCGTCCGACAGCTCGCGAGCCGTGCTCGCCGTCGCGTGCACGGTGGAGCTCCCGCCGCCGATCCGGATCTCGGCCGCCAGCGGGAAGCGGTCGACGCGTTCTTCCGCGCCGCCCGTGCGGGAGACTTCCGCGCTGTGCTTCAGATCCTCCATCCCGACGTCGTGCTCCGATCCGACGGCGGCGCGAGCCGGACTGCGATGACGATGACCATCCGAGGCGGTTCCACAGTGGCGTCGCAGGCACTCATGTTCGGCCCGTTGTCGCCATTCGCGACGCCCGCTCTGGTCAACGGCGCAGCAGGCGTCGTGGTCGCCCGCGACGGCCGGCCGCTCTCGATCATGGCGTTCGGGGTCTCAGGCGGGCGGATCGGCACCATCGACGTGCTGGCCGATCCGGACCGCCTGGCGGATGTGCTTCGCGAGTGGCCGGGTTGAACGCCGACTCCTCCACGGGCCGCCGCTCACTTCTTGGGGTCGTTGCCCCAGTTCATCAGCGAGTAGCGCCACCGGGTCTCGGTGATGTCACCCGACGGGCGCTGGGCCGAGTGCCGCGAGACGTATCCGCTGACCTTCTTCATGTGCGCGTAGTCGTCATCGGTGAGATCCGCGACCTTCTTGCCGAGGATGCTGATGATGTGCCGGCCCGATGCGTGACCGACGGACTCGCCGCCGTCCTTCTGGCCGACCTCCTTGGACTCGTCCGTGTCGAGCCACTTCTCGAGTGCCGACGCGGTCATGTTGACCGCCTCGTGGAAGTCGGCGCGGATGCTCTTCTGCTCGTCGCTCTCGGTCATCCGACCATTCTGCAATCGCTCGAACCAGGCGGAAAGCGGTTCGCGGGCACTCTGCAGTAACGACAGATCCTCAGCACCTCGCGCTTCAACCGCCGACGCTGAAGATCGGTCCGCTCACTCGACGCGGGTGGCGACCCTCTCGCACAGGGTGACCCACTCCCCCTCTGGCCGGTGCTCCCAGTGGTGGGTCTGCTGATGGCCATGGGCGCTGAAGGTCACGGTGGCGCGCTCGTTCTCGCCGGTGAAGGTCCAGGTCAGCCCGTCCTTCGCCAGGGAGTACTGGTGGGCGAACCCGTGGTTCTCGACGCTCCAGGAGAAGTAGCCGCCGCGGTCGGGATCCCAGCCGAGAAAGCTCATGGTGTGGAAGGGGCCGTTGGCGCGCTCATCCTGCAGCACGAAGAACTCGCCGACGTGCCAGCGTGCGGAGTGGATGCTCTTCCAGGGCGAGGCGGTGCCGTCGGGAGCGTAGGAGGTACCCTCCGCATGCCATTCACCGAGGAACGGCGCCAGTGCGCGGTGGTGTTCGAAGACCTCGTCGTCTGTCATGGACAGATCGTGCGCCCGCAACCTGAAGCCCAGGCGAACGTCGCGGCCGCCCAAGGGCGATTCCTTCTCTGCCGCTAAAGTGCGGGGATGAAGGTCACAGGGGTCACCGTGAGCATCGGTGTGCAGGATCTGAAAGAGGCGGTCGAGTGGTACCGCCGGGCGCTCGCGATCGAGGATCCCGCGATCGAGCCCGCCCCCGGAGTGGTCGAGCTGGACCTGGGCGGCGGAAGCTGGCTGCAGTTCATCGCGGTCCCCGCCCTGCCGGAAGAGGGCCGGGTCACGCCCTACTTCACAATCGAGGACGTGGCCGGCGAGCACGGGCGGATGAGCGCGCTCGGCTTGACGGTCACCCCATTGACCGAGGTCGAGGGCGTCGTGGCGTACTTCGACCTGACCGACCTGCACGGGACGCAGATCGGCTTCGTCACCGTCTTCGACTGAGCCGGTCGAAACACGGTTGGCGGCTTCGCGCCTCGCGCTGCAGACACTTCAGCGACCCGCCGATGTTTGCATTTGTGTAACTTTGCGGTGGATGCAAGAATAGCCGAGCGATCGACTAGTCCGTTGGAACGGGACGTCCATCGCGGATCTTCAGTCGACCGCATCAACGCGCGGCTGGAGAGGACCTCCGCCCCGTGCGCACCCGTGCGCGCCGCGGCGAAGGAATGGATCGCCATCGGCCGCCGATCCTCGCATCAGGACGCGAGCCGCGCTCGCATGACAGAAGGACTGCGATGACCGAAGCAATCGCCGAGAAGGCGCTCCACACGGAGCCCGTCGGGCACTCCAACGGACGGCCACGTGCCAACAGCACGCTGATCATCATCTATCTGGCGCTCGGAGGCCTGTCCTTCGCCGTGCTCCAGTCCCTTGTCGCTCCGGCGCTGGCGACCATCGGGAACGACCTCGACGCCTCGACCACCGACGCCAGCTGGATCCTCACCGCATACCTGCTGTCCGCCTCGGTGCTGACCCCGATCCTCGGCCGACTCGGCGACATGGTCGGCAAGCGGCGGATCCTGATCGTCGTGCTGTCCCTGCTGCTCGTCGGCACGGTGCTCGCCGCCCTTGCACCCAATCTCGGCGTGCTGATCATCGCCCGAGCCCTGCAGGGCGCCGCCGGCGCGGTGATGCCACTGTCCATCGGCATCGTCCGCGACGAGCTGCCGCGCGAGCGGGTCAGCGTGACCATCGGCCTCCTCTCGGCCATCTTCGGCATCGGCGCCGGCGTCGGCATCGTCGCGGCCGGTCCGATCGTCGAGAGCCTCAGCTGGCACTGGCTGTTCTGGCTTCCGCTGGTCCTCATCGTCATCGCCCTGATCGGCGTGATCTTCGGGATGCCGGAGTCCCCGGTCCGCAAGCCCGGCCACCTCGACTTCCTCGGCACCGGCATCCTCAGCATCTCCCTCGTTGCACTCCTGCTCGCGGTCAGCGAGGGCGAGACCTGGGGCTGGGGATCCTTCGCGACCATCGGACTGCTCGCGCTCGCCGCCGTCGGCCTCGCCGTCTTCGTCATGGTGGAGCTGCGGGTCAAGGAGCCGCTGATCGACATGCGCCTGTTCCGCATCCGCGGCGTCTGGACCGCTCATGTCGTGGCGCTGGTGTTCGGATTCGCGATGTTCGGCACGTTCGTGCTCGTCCCGACGCTGCTGCAGCTGCCCACCCAGCTCGGCTACGGCTTCGGCTTCGATGTCTCGAAGGCCGGCCTCTTCCTGCTGCCGACCGTGCTCGCCATGATCGTCCTCGGACCGGTGACGGGCATCGTCGTCCGCCGGGTCGGCCCCAAGCCGCCCATGCTGATCGGCGGAATCGCCGTCACCGCCGCGTTCATCATCCCGGCGATCGGACACGGGGAGATCTGGCAGGTCGTGCTGTCCGGCATCCTCACCGGCGCGGGCATCGGCCTCGCCCTGGCCTCGACGTCGAATGCGATCATCGAGAGCGTGCCGGCCACGCAGACCGGCGAGGCGATCAGCGCCAACACCATCGCGCGGAGCATCGGCAGCAGCGTCGGCACCGCCGTGATCGCCGCCCTGATCACCTCGCACAGCACCCCGCAGGGCCTGCCGCTGGATGACGCGTTCACCATCGGCTTCTGGGTCTGCGCGGGCGTCGGCGTACTGGCCATCCTGGGCGCGATCGTGGGCCCGTCGCTCAGCAAGAGGCGCGAGCAGGCGCGCCTGCTCGGCATCGAGGACGACACCCTGGCGGCCGCGCACTGACCCAGCACTGATCACACACCGGCCCAGTGGTCGGACGCGGGAAAGCCCGGAAGTCGTGGAGGACTTCCGGGCTTTCCTGCGCCTCGCGGCAGCCGGTCAGCTGGTGGAGCGCTTGCGCCTCTGCCGCAACAGGTTGATGGCCAGCGAGCCGACGGACAGCACGACGATGCCGATGAGGATGATGTCGATGTAGCTCGACACGAAGTCCGCAACTCCCGGTATCTGGCCGAGGAAGTATCCGGCCACGATGATCAGCAGCGTCCAGGCGGCTCCGCCGACGATGTTGTAGATGAGGAAGCGGCGGTAGTGCATCCGGGCGGCGCCTGCTGCCACGGGCGCGATCGTGCGCACCACGGGGACGAACCGGGCGATGGTCACGGTGCGCGCGCCGTACTTCGCGAAGAAGGCGTTGGTCCGCTCGAGGCTCGCCTTGCTGATGAGCCCGGCCTGCTTCCGCTCGAAGACTGCCGGGCCGGCTCGATGGCCGATGAGGTACCCGAGCTGATCGCCGAGGACGGCCGAGACGATGACCGCGCCGATCACCACGGGCAGCGGCACATCCAGCACGCCGGAGAAGGTGAGCACCCCGGTGAAGAAGAGCAGGGTGTCCCCGGGCAGCACGAAACCGATCAGCAGACCCGTCTCGACGAAGATGATGGCGCAGACCACGAGCAGTCCCCACGGGCCACTGGATTCGATGATGCTCTGCGGATCGAGAATGCCTCGGATCATCAGGCTGCTCCTGGAAGGTCTGTGGTGGTCATCTGGGTCGTTTCGCGCCGCGCGCTGACGACGGCGACGAGGACGACGGTGATCGCCGCAGCGATGAGGGCGACGGCTCCCGAGCCGACGCCGAGGCCGCCGCGGCCGTGATCGACGCCGATCCAGTCCGCGAACGAGGCACCGAGTGGGCGGGTGACGATGTACGACGCCCAGAACGCTGCGACGGCGCCGAGCAGTCGCAGCCGGTGCGCGACGCCGGGCAGGGCGATGACGACGGCGAACAGCACGCCCGATCCCAGGTACCCGAGCTGGAGGCTGTGCGCCGTCCAGTCGCCGAGCGCCGTGCCCAGCGCGAAGGCGGCGATGACCGTCGCCCAGTAGAACAGCTCACGGCGGCGGGAGGTGATCGAGTGGATCGAGATGGTGCCCTCCACCCGCTTCCAGGCGGTGAGGATCGCCCCGACCAGGACGGCGAAGAACGCGGTGGATGCGAAATACGGGACTCCTGCGACGACATGCGCGACATCGGCGATCATCGTCCCGAAGATTCCCACCATCGCCACCACCAGCCAGTACTTCCACGCCACATATCGAGGGGCGCGCAGCTGCAGGACCAGGGCTGCCGCGAAGAGGGCCGCGGTGATGAGGACCACGAGAACCGGCTCGAAGCTGACGACGAGGTAGTCGGATGCCGCCTCGCCCATGCCCGTGGTGAGCACCTTGATCACCCAGAACAGCGCCGTGATCTGAGTGACCTTGCTGAGGAGGTCCGACCGGAGCGTGGACTCGCCGGATGAGGTGGACGCAGGCATCGGTCCCAGTGTGCCCGCCCCCGGCTGACGAACGGCCGCAGGGCGCGCTTCGAACCTGGCAGGGCTGGAGGGGCGCGTCATGCAAAGAGACCGGCTTCTTGTCTGGCTCCTAGCCTCTTGAACGGATCCTGTCGGCTTCGGCCGCGAGTCTTGCCCGGAAGGTCTGTGACCTCGAAGGCGAGCCGGCGGACGGAGTGACGAGGAGACGAGCTGCATGCAGACGGACCAGAGGGAGCGCACCACCGCGGCGCGCCATCGCGAGGCGACGGGCTACGAGCCGCAGGCGGCGGCGTCCGGATGGTGGCGAACCCTGCGCAGCGGGATCTCCGTCGCCGTCGCCGGCAGCGCCCTGGCCTTCGGGCTGTATCTCGGGATGACGGGGCCGCTCGTCTCTCCCGTCGCCTCCACCGCTGTCGACGCGTCAGCCCCCGTCGCGGGCGCAGCGGGCGGCGCGGCCGCCGACGCAGCGATTCCCGAGGCCGCCGATCAGGCGACGACGGATGGGTCGGCAACGACTCAGGCACCCGGACGCGATGACGACGACGGACGGATGCAGCTCGCCGACGATCGAGGCGACCGCCATCACGGCGGTGGCGGACGGTGAGCGCCTTCGACGGTCGCAGCGCAGTGCGCGACGGACGATCCGCCGCCGCGTCGGCACGGCCCGGACGGCGGATGTCGCCCGGCGCCCTGCTGACGCTGATCGGCACGGGGGCCGCCACCGCCGCGGCGCTGGGCTTCATCGGCGCTCCGACGCCGATGAGGCTCGACATTCCGCTCATCGCCCACCTCGCGGGCCTGCTCGCCGGCTACGGCGTCGTCGTCATGGTCGCTCTCATGTCACGGGTTCCGGCGCTCGAGCGCGGCGTCGGCGCGGACCGCATGGCACGGTGGCACGGTTGGGGCGGTCGCCTGGTGATCGCGCTCATCCTCATCCACGGGATCGCTGCCACGATCGGCTGGATGCAGCTGCGGGGCCTGGACGCCCTGAGCGCGATGGTCGAGGTGATCGGCTTGCCGTGGATCGGCGCCGCGACGGTGGCATCAGTGATGCTGCTGGGAATCGGCTACGCCTCGATGCGCGCCGCTCGCCGCAAGCTCGGCTACGAGAACTGGCATCTGATCCACCTCGCGACCTACGTGGCGATCGGGCTGTCCTTCCCCCACGAGCTCGCCGGCCCGGACCTCGCGGGCATCCCCGTCTTCCAGGTGTTCTGGAGCCTGCTCTACACCATCAGCTTCGGCCTCCTCCTCCGCTACCGGGTGCTGGAGCCGCTGCTGCAGTTCCTGCGCCACCGCATGCGAGTGGAACGGGTCGTCACCGAGGCGGACGGGGTCACCAGCATCGTCATCCGGGGTCGCCATCTGCCGGAGCTCCAAGCGGAATCCGGACAGTTCTTCCGATGGCGCTTCCTGACCCGGACGGGCTGGCGGGCGGCCAACCCGTTCTCCCTGTCAGCGCCGCCCAGCGAGCATCACCTCCGCCTGACCGTGAAAGCGGTCGGCGAGAGCACCCGCGCCATTCAGACCATGAAGGTAGGCACCCGGGTCTTCGCCGAAGGCCCCTACGGCGCGATGACCGAGCATCGCCGCACCGGCTCGGGAGTGCTCCTCATCGCCGGCGGGGTGGGCATCACCCCGATGAGGGCCCTGTTCGAGAGCCTCGATATCGACGGCGACCAGCTGACGCTGCTCTATCGCGCTTCGAATGAGGCCGAGATCATCTTCCGAGACGAGCTCGAGGAGATCGCGATCCATCGGGGAGCGCACCTCATCTACGTGCTCGGTCCGTCGGCCGATCCGGCGAACGCCATGTCGGGCCGCAACCTCGCGGGATGGGTGCCGGACCTGGCCGATCGGGACGTCTACATGTGCGCCTCGCCACGATTCTCGGAAGCCGCTCGTGCTGGGCTTCGAGAGGCCGGGGTGAGCGCCAGTCGGGTGCATCAGGAGGAGTTCGCGTTCTAGCGCGGACATCGAAGACTCCTGGGCTCGTGCACCCCGGGACATGAATCCGGTCACACGGTCGCGACGTCGATGGGGCGAGCACGTCTCCATTCCAGCCGTTCAGCTGGTCGGCGCACTGCCGTGCGCACTTGGCCGACTCGGACGAGCAGGCCGCCGCATCGAGCGGGATGCGGCGGCCCTTGTCGATCGGGCAACTAGCTCGTGAAGCCGATGTCCTCCATGTGCAGGCTCAGGGTGGGAGTGATGACCGATCCCGTCACGTTCTTGTTCATGAGGTAGTTGATGGTCTCGTAGTGTGTGAACACCAGAGGTGCATCCTCTGAGACGATGCCGCGGATCTGGGTGTACAGATCCATCCGCGCATCCACGTCATCGCTGGCGGCCGCCTGGTCGATGAGCGCATCCACGTCGGGGTTGGAGTACCCGGTCGTGTTGATCGGGCCACCGGACTTGATGACCAGAGAGTAGAAGTTGTCCGGATCGATGGTCCGCTCCTGATAGGCGCTCGTCATCTGATAGTTGAGCGAGCTGTAGTCGTCGTACCAGGCGGAGACGTCGACCGCGTTGATCGTCATGTCGATGCCGATCGCCTTCAGCTCGTCGCGGATGACCTGTCCGGTCTTCAGCAGCTCCGGATAGTCCGAGAGGCCCAGGTACTCGACGCTCAGTCCGTCCGGGTATCCGGCCTGGGCGAGCAGGTCCTTCGCCTTGTCGACGTCCGTCTCGGCGCCGAAGATGTTGCTGTCGTCGTACCAGCTGGATCCGGTCGGGACCTCTTCGAGCCCGTCCTCACCCGTGCCGAGGTAGGCGACGTCCTTGATGTCGTCCCGGCTGATCGCGAGAGCGACTGCCTGGCGGACCAGCGGGTCGTCGAACGGCGCGACCGTCGTGTTGAGTGCGAGGAAGTCGGGGATTCCGGCTGTCGCGCTCGTGACGTAGGTGAACCGCGAGTCCTTGCTCAGTGTGCTGACCTGCTGCAGCGGCACGGCATCCGACCAGTCGATCTCGCCGGCGGACAGGGCGTCGATGCGGCTCTGGTCGTTGGCGAGGAAGCTGAACGTGATGGTGTCGAGGTGCGGCTTGTCGGCCTTGAAGTAGTCCGGGTTCTTCTTGACGGTGATGTGGTCGCCCTGCACCCATTCGACGAAGATGAACGGTCCCGTGCCGACCGGCTCGCGGGCGGGGTCAGTGCTCTCGATCGCCTTCTGGTTCACGATCTCGCCGTTCGTGGCGAGGTTGGTGAGGAACGGACCGAAGGGCGCCTTGAGGTGGAACACGACGGTGGTGTCGTCGACGGCCTCGACCGAGTCGATCTGCTCGTACAGGCCGGCGTACGCGCTGGCCGTATCGGGGTTGAGGATGCGGTCGAACGTGTAGACCACATCGGCGGAGGTGAACTTCTCGCCGTTGTGGAAGGTCGCGTTGTCGACGAGCGTGAACGTCCACGTGGTCGGATCGGTCTGCTCCCACTTCGTCGCCAGGTCGGGCACGAACTCGCCCGACTCGTCGAGGTCGATGAGCTTGGAGAAGATGCCCTCGTACACCTGCGCGCCGGTGTAGATGGAGGAGGTGGCCGGATCGAGCACGTCCGGCTCGCCGCTCAGTGCGGCGCGCAGGTCGCCGCCGTCCACGATGGCGCCGCTTCCTGAACCGGTGCTGGAGGTGCCCGACGAGCTGCAGCCGGACAGGAGGAGCGCGGCGGCGAGAGCCGCGGCGCCGAGCGGTATTCCGAGCCGGGCCAGCCGGCGTGATCGGTGCTGTGTGTGCATGTGAGTGCTTTCTTGGTGGGGTCTAGCGCGAGGAGGTGCGGACGAAATCGAGGAACGCGGCGTTGAAGGGGTCGGGGCTCTCCCACAGGCAGGCGTGGCCGCCGGGAACGGTCCCCCACGCGGATCCCGGCAGGGCTTCGTGCAGACGACGCGAGAGTCGGACGGGAATGAGGATGTCCTCCTCACCCGCGAGCACGAAGGTGGGGACCGTGATCGCGGAGAGACGATCCATCGCGTCGTGGGTCTGGATGACGTGCAGCTGGGACAGATAGGCCTCGAGCGTCATGTCGAGCGCGGCCATGCCCTCGGCGAACTCGGCTGCATCCTCGGGACGCTCCTCGAAGAACGGGCCGGTGAACGCCCAGAGCGACACATCCCGCATCACGAACGGCACATCGACGACCGTTGCGAGGTCGGCCCAGAAGCCGAACATCTGCAGGCAGAACGCGTCGGGCGTGCCGTAGGTGCAGGCGAAGGTCGCCGAGACGAGATCCGTGCCGTAGTTGATCGCGTACTCCTCGGCGATCATTCCGCCCATCGAGACGCCCATGAGATGGAAGCCGGTGATGCCGAGCTCGTCGACGAGCGCCTTGGCGTCGTCGGCCAGCATGCGGGATGTGTACGGCCCGACCGGCTTGTCGCTGGCGCCGATGCCGCGATTGTCGAACCGCAGCACGCGATATCCGGCCTCGAGGAAGGCGGGCACCTGGAAGTCCCACGACTCGAGCGCATCGGCGAGGCCGTTGATGAGCACGATGGTCTCTGCGTCTTCCGGGCCTTCGAGCAGGTAGTTGAGGGTGATGCCGTTGACGTGGGCGGTGGGCATTGCGGTGCTCCTAGTTCTCTGGGGTGGGGGCCGGTGCGGCTATGGGGATGGCTGCGAGCAGGGTTCGGGTGTAGTCGTGCGTGGGGCGGCGCATCACCTGATCGACGTCTCCGGTCTCGACCACTACGCCGTGATAGAGGACGGCGATGCGGTCGCTGACGTGCTCGACGACGCCGAGGTCGTGCGTGATGAAGACCGAGGCCACGCCCAGGTCGTTCTGCAGATCCATGAACAGGTTGAGGATCTGCGCCTGCACGCTGACATCGAGGGCGCTCACCGGCTCGTCGGCGATGATCAGGTCGGGCTCGCTGGCCAGCGCCGCCGCTATGCCGACGCGCTGCCGTTGCCCGCCGGACAGGCTGCCGGGCAGGCGCGAGGCGAAGTCGGGGTTGAGCCCGACACGGTCGAAGAGGTCGAGTACCCGGCGATCGCGGTCCGCCGGGGTGCCGATGCGGTAGCTGTCCAGCGACTCCCGCACACTGCGCCCGACGGTCCACCGTGGGTCGAGACTGCCGTATGGGTCCTGGAAGACGGGCTGCACCCGACGGCGCACCGAGGACAGGGCACGCGGTCCGAGGCCCGCGATGTCCTGGCCGTCGAAGACGACGCGGCCGGAATCGGGCTTGGTGAGGCCGAGGATGCACCGGCCGAGCGTGCTCTTGCCGCTTCCCGACTCCCCCACGATGCCCAGGGTCTGACCCTTCTCGACCGTGATCGAGACGTCGTCGAGCGCGTGCACACGGCGGCGAGCCCACGGCGGACCTCCGGTGTAGAAGGTCTTGCTGAGGCCCTCGACCCGCAGCAGCTGATTTCCGGGGCTGCTCGCTGACCCATTCCCTCGATCGGTCACTGTGCCGCCTCCGCTTCTGCGACGGCTTCCGATTCGTGCAGGCTCTCGACGCTCCACTGGGCGGGGACGACGGGCAGCCGGGTGCCCCGCGCGACCCGGTTGGGCGATGCCGCGAGGAGCGCGCGCGTGTACGGATGGGTCGGCCGGGCGAACAGCTCGTGGGCTGTGCCGACCTCGAGCAGCCGACCGGCGTACATCACGCCGACCCGGTCGCAGACCTGCGCGACCACGCCGAGGTCGTGCGTGATGAGCAGCACGGTGGTTCCATGATCGCGTCGGAGACGGTCGATGAGCTGCAGGATCTGGGCCTGGATGGTGACGTCGAGCGCCGTCGCCGGCTCGTCGGCGATCAGCAGCTGGGGGTTGTTGGCGAGCGCGGCGGCGATGACGATGCGCTGACGCATCCCGCCTGAGAGCCGGTGCGGGGCGTCGCCATAGCGACTGGCGGCATCGGGGATGCCGACCTCGGTCATCAGCGCGATCGCCTGCTCCCTGGCCGCGCGTCGGCCGATCGCGCGATGGGCGCGGATCGTCTCGGCGATCTGGTCTCCGACGGGCCATGTCGGGTCGAGGCTGGCGGAGGCATCCTGGAAGATCATCGCGACCTCGTCCCCGCGCAGCGCACGCAGGTCGGATTCGCTGAGGCCGAGCACGTCGCGGTCGTTGACCCGCACGTGGCCGCGAACTGTCGCGGACGACGGCAGGAGTCCAAGGACGGTGTTCGCCAGGGTGCTCTTGCCGGAGCCGCTCTCGCCCACGATCCCGAAGATCTCGCCGCGACGCAGGGAGAGGGAGACGCCATCCACTGCCGGAGCGGAGGCCGTCGGCCCATCGCTCCGGAAGGCGACCGAGACGTCTGTGAAGTCGAGCACGGAGTCCGATGCCGTGGTCATTCGGCCACCCCCTCAGGATCGAAGGAGCGTCGCAGACCCTCACCGAGCAGCGTGAAGCAGAGGACGGCGACCACGATGGCGAGACCGGGGAAGATCTCGACCCACGGCGCCTGGAGCAGCACGTCTCTGCCGTCGGAGAGCATTCCGCCGAGCGACGGGGTGGGCGGCTGGGTGCCGAGGCCGAGGAAGCTCAGGCCCGCCTCGAGCTGGAGCGCGAACGCGGCGAGCACCGACGCTTGCACGATGACAGGGCCGAGGGCGTTGGGAGCGATGTGACCGATCAGCACCCTGAAGTGACTGGAGCCGCGCGCCCGCGCACCCGCGACGTAGTCGTTGCGGGTCACGATCAGGGCGCTCGTGCGCATCACGCGAGCCAGGATCGGCAGGTAGATGACCGCGATCGCGATCGCCGCGACGACGCTGCCCGGGCCGAGGATGGCGATGAAGGTGATCGCGAGCAGCATGGCCGGCAGCACGAGGATCATGTCGAGAACACGGGAGATCGCGGTATCCACCCAGCGGCCGAAGTAGCCGGCGAGCAGGCCGAGAGGGACGGCGATGATCATCGACGCGAGGACCGCCGAGATCGACACCGCCAGGCTGGTTCGCAGGCCGTAGATCACCCGGCTCAGCACGTCGCGGCCGAGGGCGTCGGAGCCGAACGGATGGGCGAGACTCGGGGCGCCGAGCACCTCGTCGACGACGACGGACTCGGGATCGTGCGGCGCGATGAGCGGCGCTGCGATGGCGATGAGCACGAGCACGCCGAGCACGATCGCCCCAGAGATCAGCAGTCGGGTGGAGGTGCGTCGCTTCGCGGGCCGATGGCTGACTGCGGTGGCGGCCACGAGCGGTGCCTGGGCGGTCATGTCGCCGCTCCGTCCGCGACTCGGGGATCGAGCCATCCAACGATCAGATCCGTGACGAGCGAGACCATGATGAACGTGGTCGCGATCGCGAGCACGCCGATCTGGACCGTCGGGTAGTTGCGCTGGGTGATGGCGGTCACCACGAGGCGCCCGACCCCGGGCAGCGCGAAGAGCTGCTCGACGATGATCGCGCCGCCGAGCAGCACGCCGACCTGGATGCCGATCACGGTGACGATGGCGGGCGCGGCGTTGCGCAGCGCGTGACCGGCGACGATGCGACGGGTGCGGATGCCCTTCGCCCGCAGGAACGTCACGAACGGGCGGTCGAGCACGGAGGTCACCGCGGCCCGCGTCGTGCGCAGGATGTAGGCGGCCTCGCCGATCGCGAGTGTGAGCACCGGAAGGATCATGTACCGGATGTTGCCGGCGGGGTCGTCGGCGAACGGCACGTAGCCCGATGGCGGCAGGATCACCAGGGTTCCGGCGAACACGAGGACCAGCAGGATGCCGAGCCAGAAGTCGGGAATGCTGATGCCGAAGACGACGAAGCCCTCCGTGAGCCGCTTCACCCACTTCCCGCCCGTCGCGGCCCGGACGCCGAGAGGCACGCCGATCAGCACGGCCAGCAGCATGGCGAGGCCGGCCAGCTCGAAGGTCACGGGCAGCCGCTGCGCGAGCAGGTCGGAGAGCGAGGCATGGCTCACGATGTCGGTGCCGAGGTCGCCGCGGAAGATGCCGCCGATGAAGTCGCCGTACTGGAGGAGCCACGACTGGTCGAGACCAAGCTGGTGACGCACCTGTTCCACGTTCTCGTCGGTGGCGCGGAAGCCGAGCATCGTGCGCACCGGATCGCCGGGAACGAGCCGGATGATGAGGAACACGATGATGCTCATCACGAAGAGCACCGGCACGGTGAGCGCCAGCCGGCGCAGGACGAAACCGAGGCGGGAGGTCACGACGGATCTCCCGTCGGCTCGAGCTGAGCGCGCGCGACGAGGTCGCGGATCAGGTCCTCCGACAGGGTGAAGTGGTGGGCGGCGATGTCTGCGGCGAGCTCGCCGTCTCCGCCGATAACCGCGGCCACGAGCTCCTGGTGCTGGACGATGGCCTTCCTGCGCACCTCGTCGGTGTACGGCTCCGCGCCGAGGTTGAGGCTGACGCGCGCCCGGAGGTCCTCGGACAGCTCGACGAGGATCGGGTTCTGCGTCGCCTCGGCGATCGCGCGGTGCAGAGCGGAGTCCGCCTGGCGGGAAGCATCGTGATTGGGGGCCGCCAGGTAGGCGTTCAACGCCTTGGTGATCGCCTGAGCGTCAGCGGGGGTGCAGCGCCTGGCCGCGGTGCGCGCGATCACCGGCTCGAGCAGGGTGCGGGCGTCGAAGAGCTTCTCGAACTCGTTCCAGGACGGCAGCAGGTGTCGACGCACGTGCTCCGCAGAGGTCGGCCCCCAGTCGGCGAGCACGAAGTAGCCGCCATTTCGCCCACGGCGCACGGCGAGGTAGCGCGACTCGGTGAGTTGCTTCAGTGCCTCTCGGACCGTTGTCCGCGAGACGCCGAGCATCCCCGCGATCGTTCGCTCGGGGGGAAGCTGCTGCCCGGGCACGTAGACGCCGAGAGCGATGGCCGTGACGAGGCGGTCCACGACATCGTCGGCGATGTGGCGCGCGACGATGGGCTCGCTCAGCGGGCCCAGTGGGATGGACGGGTCGATGGCGACCGTGGTCGGCGTCGAGGGTTCAGGCGTGGTCGTGCCGGAATCCGCAGTGGAGGTGCTCACGCGGTCGCCTCCGTCTCTGCGAAGCGGGCGAGGAGGAAGCGGGCGAGGGTCCGCGCGCCGTCGACGATGCTCTGGAGTTCGACGGATTCGTCCACTCCGTGCATGTCGTGCGCGATCGCGCCGAAGCAGACGGCAGGAGTGCCGAAGTGGTTGATATAGGTGCGGGCGTCAGTCGTGCTGCCCAGGCTGAACAGTCTCGGCTCGTCGCCATGAGCGTCCAGATGAGCGGCACGCAGATCCCGGACCAGCGGATCCTCCTCGTCGAGGAGGTAACCCGACGCCCGGAAGCCGGACGCCCGCACGACCGGCTGAGCGGGGAAGTCACTGTCCTCGTCGGTGACCTTCTGGATGAAGGCGCGCAGCTCGCGCTCTGCCCGAGCGGGATCCCAGCTTCGGGGGAAGCCCATCCGCAGGCCGAGCGTCGCCCTCGACGGCGCCGACGAGTTCCAATCGCCCGCCGTGATCCGTCCGAGATTGAGGTTGTAGGGGTGGTCCGTGTCTGGGAGCGCCGGATCGGGCTCCGCGATGGAGAGGTCGGCCGACCAGGCGCGAAGGGCTGCCACGAGGCGCATTCCAAGGTCGATCGCGTTGCTCGTCGAGTCGGCGGATTCGGCGTGGCTCGCATGGCCGGTGACCTCGACCTCGAGCCATAGCACTCCCACTCCGCCGAGCATGAGGCCGAGATCGGTGGGCTCGAGCAGGACGACCTCATCGGCGAGGACACCATGCTCACTGGCTGCGTTCAGCGCTCCGTTGCCGGTGCACTCCTCCTCGATCACGGCCAGGAATCCGAGACGACGTATCGAGAACAGGTCCGGGGCCACATCCTTCAGCGCTCGAAGCGCAAGCATCCCGATCGCGAAGCCGCCCTTCATATCGGCGGTACCTCGGCCGTACATACGTCCGTCCCGCCGATCCGGTTCGAATGGGGCCGTTCTCCACAGAATGGAATCCGTTGCCGGCACGACGTCGATGTGACCGTTGAGCAGAAGCGTGAGCGGACCATCCCCTGGGGTCCGGCCCACCACTTGGTAGCGGCCGGCGGCGTTGCCCGTCCCATACAGGTCCTGCGGGCGCGGGCTGACTCCCCCGCGAGGATCGCTGAACGGCTCGGCAGGGAAGGGCAGGAGCTGCACCTCCAGCCCTATAGCCGTCAGTTCGCGCGCGAAAACGTCCAGCGCCGTCTGCTCGGATCCGACCAAACTGGGTGCGCGCACCAGGTCCTCGAGAAAGGCGAAAGCCGATTCGGTGTGTGCGGCGATGGCCGCGTCGAGAAGGTTCAGCATCGTGTCCAAAAGGTCTAGTGTCTGGACGTTATACCGTTACCCATCCTCGCCGGGCAGCCTCGCCCAGGAATTCACGACGCCGAAACAGTCGGATACATCGGCGAAACACAAGCCGATCGAGCCTGGCCGTCGCGCACTGGCACTCGCGCCCCGGTGCCTTTGGGGAAATGCAAAAAGCCCGGAAGTCGTGGAGGACTTCCGGGCTTTCGTGCACCCCCCGGGACTTGAACCCGGAACCCACTGATTAAGAGTCAGTTGCTCTGCCAATTGAGCTAGAGGTGCGTGCGGTGCCACTCGGGCGAACCGACCGTCAACATTACCATGCGCGAGAGCCGCAAATCGCATGCTCGACGGCGCAGGATGCCGGGCTTCGTGCTGGATAGAGTGAAATCTCGACACCCGATCCTGTGGATCAGGGTGACAGGCGAAGGGACGATCCATGACGGACACCGCACGACTCGAGGTCGGCGACGCGGCACCCGAATTCGCACTGCCCGACGAGACCGGCAGCACCGTCTCGCTGGATCAGCTGCGCGGCCAGAAGGTCGTCGTCTACTTCTACCCGGCGGCCATGACGCCCGGCTGCACGACCGAGGCCTGCGACTTCCGCGACAATCTCAACTCGCTCGCCTCCGCCGGCTACAAGGTGATCGGCGTCTCGAAGGACGAGCTGCCCGCGCTGGTGAAGTTCAAGGAGCAGGAGAACCTCAACTTCCCGCTGCTCAGCGACCCCGACCTGGCGGTGCACAAGGCGTATGGCGCCTACGGCGAGAAGTCCCTGTACGGCAAGACCGTGACAGGTGTGATCCGCTCGACCTTCGTGCTGGACGAGCGCGGATCGGTCGTCCTCCCCCTGTACAACGTGAAGGCAACCGGACACGTCGCCTCACTCCGCAAGAAGCTCGGCATCGACGCGTAGCCTGCGACCTTCGGGGCCGCGTGCCTGTGCATCTTCTCCTCGCCCGAGGGTCAGGCGATGGACTCCACCACGGCATAGCGTCGACTGCGGAAGTGTCCGACCAGGGCGAGCAGCACGCCGGCCGCCGCCCACACGGCGAGCACGGTCCACGGGAACGCGGTGTCGGCCTTGGGGAAGTAGGACAGGTCCCGTAGGAGCGTCGCGCCGGCTCCCGGCGGGAGGTACTGACCGACGGCACCCCATGGCTCGGGCAGGAACTGCACCGGCGAATTGGACGACGAGATCGGATTGCCGATCAGCAGGAACAGGACAGGACCGATGGCGATGCCGGCCCGTCCGACGAGGGCCGCGACGCCGACGATGGTGCCGCCGATCGACAGGAACGCCAGCGCGAGAGCGGCCATGTTGACGAGTACGTCACCCTGCAGGATTCCGAGCCAGCCCTGGAGGATGCCTCCGGCCACGGCGCCCGCCGCGATCACGTAGATGGCCAGGGCGACCAGTCGGCGCGCGACTCCCGCCACGGCGAGAGTGAGGCCGATGCCGCCGATCATCCCGCCGATCACCATCGGGAAGGAAGCAGCCGCGAGCCCGACGCCGCGCGGGTCCGTGTCGGCGAGGGGCACGACATCGGTGACGGCGACGCTGATGACCGGCGCCTGGGCGCCTGACGCCGCGGCCTGCGCCTGGGCTGCGGCGTTCGCCTGAGCCTGGATGGAGCCGGCGATCCCGGTGAGGAGCTGGCTGACGACCGCGCTGCCGGCGGATGTGGTGAGGACCTCGGGCTCCTTGCCCAGGACGATCGCGCCATAGACCGCACGGGTCTCGATCAGCTCGCGGGCCTCGGCCTCGTCGTCGGCCGTGCGGAGGTCGAGCACACCGGGCTGATTCTCGTCGACGGCCGCGGTGAAGGCCTCGACCTGAACATCGGGGCCGACGATCGCGACGGGCAGGTCTTTCACCTCGGAGGTGACGCCCGGCCAGCTGAAGGCGAGGACGAGCACGCCGACGATGACCGCCATCAGCAGTCCGACGACGGGGATGCGCTTCCATGGTGTGGGCGCAGGTGCCCGATTCGCTGTGGTCGGTGTCGCGTTCGACATCCTGGTCTCCTCACTATAAAAAACGAATGCTCGTTCTTTATAGTGAGGATGGCGAGCCCCGTCAAACTCGCCACATCCCATCGACAGAATGGACCGCATGCCCCGCGTCACGGACGAACATCGAGCTGCTCGGCGTGAGCAGATCGCCGAGGCAGCGCTGCGCGCCTTCGCCGAGCGAGGGTTTCAGCACACCTCGATGGCCGACATCATGGACGAGGCGGGACTGTCAGCGGGTGGCGTCTACGGCCACTTCGCCAGCAAGCGAGAGATCGCGATCGAGGTCGCCGGGCGCGTGATGAGCGCACGCTCCGCCGAGATCGAGTCCGCGCGGGTGTCCGATCCCCTGCCCGAGCCCAGCGAGCTGATCGGCAGAGTCGTGCGATCGATGCGCGGCGAGCTGCGCGACAGCCGGCTGATCCTCCAGCTCTGGGCCGAATCGTCCATCGATCAGGAGATGCGCGAGATCGTCGCCGCCACCTTCGCGCGGCATCTAAGGCAGTCGATGACCGGCTACTTCACGGAATGGGCCCGCCAGAACCGCAGTCTCCCCGACCCCGAAGCAGTGCGGTGGGCCGACCTCGTGACGCCCGCCATCATCGGGATGATCCAAGGCTTCATCGTGCAGAGCGCGCTGCTCGACGACTTCGACGAGCAGGGCTACCTCGCCGCGATCGCGGAGCTGCTCCCCCACTGAGGCGGCGGCGCGACAGATCAGACGCGGCGGGTAGCCGCCACGACGCTCGGCGTGAACAGAAGAACCAGGGCGATCAGCGCCGGCACCAGCAGCGCCCATCCGACCGACGGCACGGCGAGGATGCCCTGAAAGCAGCCGATGGCGCACGCGATCTGGATCAGCTGCCAGGTGACGACGGCGCCGCGGATCCACGGCCGGGCTCTGAAGGTCGCGATGGTCAGCGCGACGAGGAAGATCGCGGCGATGACGGCGATCCCGATGAGAGCGATCGAGCCGCCCGAGACGGCGGCTCGACCGTCGATAATCTCGAGGATCAGGTAGCCCACGAGCGCGATGGAAGCGATCGCTTCGAGGCCCAGAACCACCCCCAGCGCCTTCAGGAGGACGGGCGCGACGACCCCGTCCGACATCGGTTCAGTTCCACTCACAGCGGGATCCCATACAAAGCTATTGATACAACGTTGCCCATATGCAACCATAAGTGAGGTCGTTTTCGATGCCCACACAGACGTGGGGCGCTCGGATCAGATGGTTTACCGAACATTCCGTCGCCGAGACAAACGACTGATCACCCCCCGATCTCCGGTCGATCGACCGTTCTGTCCGCACGTCTGAAGGAGCACCACCGCATGGATTGGCGCGACAAGTCCGCCTGCCTCACCGCCGACCCCGAGCTGTTCTTCCCCGTGGGGAACACCGGGCCGGCCGTCGACCAGATCGACAAGGCGAAGGCCGTGTGCGCTCGTTGCACCGTCACCGAGACCTGCCTCCAGTACGCACTGGAGACCGGCCAGGACTACGGCGTGTGGGGCGGCCTGTCGGAAGACGAGCGTCGCGCCCTCAAGCGCCGCGCAGCGCGCGCCCGCCGCGCCTCCTGACACCAGGCCCGCCAGCCCCTCCGCGCCCGCCTGCTCTGCTCCGCATCTCCACGGATCAGGCGATCCTCACCGGTCAGGCGATTCTGCGATTTCGAGCCCGCTTCAGGCGATTCTCACCTGAACCGCGTCCGAAGGCCTGAACCGTGAAAACGGCAGGTCGGATCCCGCGGGCAGCCTAGGCGGCGGTGACCCAGCGCATCGGGATCTCGATCGTGACCTCCGTGCCGCGGCCCACCATGGTGTGCCAGTCGATGGAGCCACCGAGCTCGCCCTGGATCAGGGTGCGCACGATCTGGGTTCCGAGGCCGGATCCGACCTTGCCCTCGGCGAGGCCGTTGCCGTTGTCGCGCACGAGAACCGTGAGGGTCTCGTTGTCCCGGGTTGCTCGGATCTCGACGGTGCCCTCGCGACCGGCGAGTCCGTGCTCGACCGCGTTGGTGACCAGCTCGGTCAGGGCGAGCGCGAGCGGTGTCGCCGATGAGCTCGGCAGCACGCCGAAGGTGCCGACCTTCTGCGGATGCACCTTGGTGCTGTGACTCGACGCGACCTCGGCGACGAGCAGCAGCACACGCTCGAAGACCTCGTCGAAGTCGACGTTCTGGTTGAGGCCCTCGGAGAGCGTGTCGTGCACGACGGCGATCGAGCCGACCCGGCGCATGGCCTGGATGAGGGCATCGCGCGCCTCATCGGTCCGCGACCGTCGGGCCTGGATCCTCAGCAGCGATGCGACCGTCTGCAGGTTGTTCTTCACCCGGTGGTGGATCTCGCGGATCGTCGCGTCCTTGGTGATGAGCTCCTGCTCCTGATGCCGCAGCTCGGTGACGTCGCGGCAGAGCACGATGGCCCCGAGGCGCTCGTTGCGATGTCGGATCGGGATCGCCCGCAGCGTCACGGTCACCCCGCGGGAGTCGACATCCGTGCGCCACGGAGCTCGCCCGGTCACCACGAGCGGCAGGGTCTCATCGACGGTGTGCTGCTCCTCGGCGAGCTCGGTCGTCACCTCGGCCAGCGACTCCCCCTCGAGCTCGCCGGTGAAGCCCATCCGGTTGAACGCGGACAGGGCGTTCGGGCTCGCGAAGGTCGTGATGCCGTCGACGTCGAGCCGGATCAGCCCATCGGACGCGCGTGGCGCCCCGCGACGCGGGCCGGACGGTGCTCCGAGGTCGGGGAAGTCGCCGGCGGCAATCATCCGAAACAGGTCGTCGGAGCACTCGTTGAAGGTGAGCTCCTGCCGACTCGGCATGCGCGTCTCGCTGAGGTTCGTGTGTCGGGTGAGGACTGCGATCGGCACGTTCGTGATCGCGAGGCCGCTCGGCGAGATGCGTCGCTGCACCGGGACCGCGCGCACCCGGGTGGGCGTCTCCTCGAACCAGTCGGGAGCGGACGAGTCGATGATCCGACCGCTCTCGAAGGCGTCGGTGACGAGCGCCTTCCACTCGGACTTGATCCGCTGCCCGACGAAGTCACGGTAGAAGAGGGTCGCGGAGCTCGACGGACGGGCGTGCGCGACGGCGATGAACGACCCGTCATCGGTCGGCACCCAGAGCACGATGTCGGCGAAGGCGAGGTCCGAGAGCAGTTGCCAGTCTCCGACGAGCAGATGGAGCCATTCGACGTCGGCGGCGTTCGAGCGGCCGCCGGTCGCGACGAGTTCACTCAGCGTAGGCACGGCCCCAGCCTACGACCGCCGCTCGGAACGAAGATCCGGGGCGCCCGGGTGGCGGCGGATGGAGGAGCTTGCCTCGCCCGCCGAGCGCGCGCTCATCTGGGAACCCCGATGAGACGGCTCCGACCGCCCCAAAGCATCACCGCGAGGTGAGCAGGCGCTCCAAGCCCTCCCGAAGGTCATCGCGGTCCGGCAGCGGCGAGTACTTGCCAGCGCGCGTGAGGTAGACGCGGCAAGTCAGTCCTGTCGGCTCGCCCTCGTCGAACGGAACCACTTCGACACCGTCCACTCTGATGGTCGGCGATCCGATGAAGCCGAGCGCTGCGGCATCGCCCTCCGACTCGACCCAGCGCTCCTCGATGGGCTCATCCGTGCGGCCGAGCGCATCCAAGGTCTCCCGCAGCCGCGTCCGCGCATCGTCGTGCGACGGGCAGCCCGACCAGATCAGTAGCTCGACCGCCATGGCGACTACTTCGTGCGGTGCAGCAGGAAGTCGTTGAGCGCGTCGGTGAACGTGCGGTCGATCGGCTTGGGCGTGCCGTCGACGGCGCGGATCGGTGCCGCGTGCCGCACGCTCGACAGCAGCCACGCGGCGTCGGCCTCGTGCAGAGCTGCGATCGGCAGCAGCTCGTAGGCGACCTCGAGTCCTTGGGTGACTGCGAAATCGAACACGTCGCCTTGGGTCGTTCCGGCCAGGATGCCGAGGTTGGTGCCGGGGGTGACGAGCCGGTCGCCGAACCGCAGCAGAATGTTGGACGTCGAGCCCTCGAGCAGATAGCCGTCGGAGCTGACGAAGACCGCGTCGTCCGCATCGCGTCGGTGCGCCTCGCGGATGACCGCGCGGTTCACGGCGTAGGAGAGCGACTTGGCGCCCTGGAGCAGCCAGGGGGAGGTCTGTCGGACGTCGTGGCGGTAGCCGCGATCCAGCAGCACGACGCGGATCCCCTCGGACCGAGCAGTGGCGCGGCCGAGGGCGGGAGCGGCGTACGCCCATCCGGTGGGCCGGTCGTCTCCCTCGATCCCGCGGGTCATGATCGTCTTCACGTACGCCTCGTCCACCGGATCGATGGCCGCTGCGGCAGCCTGGACCGCGTCGCGCCAGGCATCGGCGTCGGGCTCGGGCATCTCGAGGATGCCGGCTGACTTGGCGAAGCGGGCGATGTGCGCGTCGAGGGCCTGGATCGAGCCGTAGCCGACGCTGATCGTCTCGAAGACTCCGTCGCCGCGGGTGACGCCGAGGTCGAGCACGTTGACGAGCGGCTCGTCTGGCTCGACGAACCGGTGCGCGGGCGCCCCGTCGACATGCGCCGGTGCGGCGAGAGAGGGGCGGTTGAGCAGGACGAGGGCTGTGGATGGCACTCCCCCATCCTTCACCCGATCGCCGGGCCGAGCACACTCGACCGGGTCGGCGCTCGAGGGTGGCGTCGACTCCGCGCTCAACCGTGCCTCGAGCTCAGCGCCGTGGAGTCCAGCCCGAGGGCAGCGGGCCGTCGATCGAGGCGCGCTCCCGATCGACTGCGGCGGACCAGCCCTGCGCCGCGTCCTGCCCATCCATGGCTCCGCGCGCGAGGCGGAACCCGACATCCTCATGGGACATGCGGGGCGCTCCTCCGCGTCGGGTGCCGGCCCGCACGCTGAATGCATCGTCGGCGAATCCGCCGCCGCGGAACACGCGATAGCTGTCGTAGCGGGCGGGATCGAGCAGGTCCCAGCACCACTCCCACACGTTGCCCAAGATGTCGAAGAGGCCGTTGAGATTGGGCAGCTTGGCGCCCACGTTCTGCGGCGAGCTCACGCCATCGGCACTCGTCCAGGCCACCTCGTGGAGCGGCCCGTAGGTCGCGCCCGTCGATCCGGCCCGGCAGGCGAGCTCCCATTCGGCCTCCGTCGGCAGGCGGTACCCGTCGGCGTCGACGTGCCAGGTGACGTCCTCGCCGTCGAAGCCGTACGCGGGATCGAGTCCCTCCCACTCCGATGCGGCGTTGCAGAAACGGATGGCCCGCAGCCAGCTGACCTCGACCGCCGGCCGTCGCGGATGCACCGACGGCACATCCAGCAGCTCGGCCAGCTGCTCTTCCGTGACCGGGAAGACGCCGATCTCGAATGGCTCGAGGTCGACGCTCCAGCGCAGCATCCGGCGCGCGTCGTGCAGGGTGACAGTGCCCCCGGCGATCCGGGCGAGCTCGATCTCATCCACCGAGGAAGCCTGACATACGGCGCCGACGAGAGGTCTGCACCGTCTGCTGATCAGGCGTGCGCGAGCGGACGGGACCATCGCCCCCGCAGCTTGCGAGCGGTCTCAGGCACGTTCGCTGCGACGAGCTCCGCAGACACGAAGCGTGCGATGGCCGCGACGGCCGGAGACCGAGGCGCGGCCTCGCGGACGGTCCTGCCCGTCAGCAGCGCCGCGTCGTAGGCGACCGGGTCGCTTGGGACGAGGGCCGCATCGCGGATGCCCCCGAAGCGCAGCAGCGACGCGGCGATCTGCGATCCGGGATTGAGACCGACGGCGCTGGCACGCACCTTGTTGACGATCACACGGATGCGCTCGGCGTCGGCGAGCTCAAGCAGATCGACGTGCGCCCGCACCAGGCGCGAGAGTCCGATGGGATCCGCGCTGCCGACCGCGACCACGAGATCCGCTTCGGCGAGGGCGGCGAGGGTCGCCGCGTTCCTCCGCGGCGCGAAGAGGTCAGTGTAGGCGGCGCTATACGTCGGAGCTAGGGCGGCTACTCCGGCACAGCCACGATGGGTTTGAGGACAAAGAACAGGAGCCGCCTCTTCGTGTCAATCTCGACAAGCCGCCTAAATTCGCCTGATGACCAGGGCCATGGGTGACCTGACTTCGCGAGCCCTTGGATGTTTTCCATGAGTAGCTCCAGCTCTTCGACGCCCCTCCGCTCGCGCCTGATCACGTTGCGGAAGTCTGTCGCCTGAATCCGCATCATCTCTTTGCGGCGACCTTCGAGAGTCAGAGGCAGCTCCTGCGGGATGTCCTGTACCGCTAGCGCGTAGATGATCGCCTCCGTGGTTCTCGACGAAGGCAACGAATAGGCAGCACGCCTGATGTCGCGGCGCAGCTCTTCGGGAGAGTCGACCTCGAACGCCTTCAGCATCTCGGGACCCATCTGGGCGATGTGCTCGTGGGTAGCCCCAGGACCGGTCGCCAGCTTGCGCAGGAACTCGAGGCGCGCGGGGACATCGACCATTTATGAATGGTACCGCGTTGATTGGCATGCTTGCCAATGGCAGTAGTGCCAATGTACCCTCCCCAATAAGGAGGTCGTGCGATGACCAATACGGATCGTCTGAGACAGAACGTCGACGAGATCAAGGAAGCTCTCGCCTCTCAGCTGGATCCACGGCAGACGCTCGCCTCCGCTCTACCCAAGCCGCTCCCCCGGCGGCACCCGATTAGAAGGAGCAGTCCCGTGTCCCTCGTTCCAAACATCTCGTCGCTCCACGGCAGCAACCCGTTCCAGTCCGGTCACAGCTTGAGCGCGCCCCAGCTCAGTCCTCGCGCTTCGAAGGAGATGGAGAAGCAGACGGACCGGCTGGATGTCGCAGCCGAAGCCGCCATCTACGAGGACACGCAGATGCGCCGGGTCCGCTCGAATCGCGCTGAGATCGCCGAGCAGGAGGCTGCCGACCGCTCCTTCTATTTCCAGAACCGCATGCGCGACGCTGCACAGGTTGCCGACATCGTGCTGAACCAACCGAACGAAGCCCGCGCCAGCTACTTGGAACCCATGGCGGAGCTGTTCCGGGACATGGAGCTGGGCATCTACCGACGCACGTTCCTCTGATGGACCGGCTCATCGCGAGCATCACTCCGTCCGAGTTCGTGGCTGTCTGCCTGATCGTCGCGGTCATCGCCGCCCTGTTCGCCATCGCGGCGTGGAAGCTCGGCGCGCTCCTGGGCAGGAAGGCGGGCTTCGAGCGTGCCAGGCAGCTCTACGAGCGGGATGCCGTCCTATGGCGCATGCACGATGCGAACTACTGCGCGAACCTCGAGGCGCATCACCGCTTCATGAACCTGCTCAGGGCACTCGAGCAGATGGATGAGGACGTCCGGTGAAGCGCTTCTACAGCTCGATCTTCGGCATCGCGCTGCTGGTCTTCGGTGCCTTCGTCCTCTTCGACGCCATCGTCATGTTCGTGATCGTGGGCATCTCGAGGTACTACGTGCAGGTCGCGATCGGCGCATTCGTTGTCATCGCGATCTTCGTCGCCTACCGAGTCATTCGTAACCGATTGGCGCGTAAGGCGTTCTTTTAATTCGACGCGCTCCGTGTCAAAGTAATGCCAGATGTGGATGACACTTCTGGCATTACTTCTTCCTTCACTACTTCTCCCACCGGGGGTACTGATCTTGAAGTTGCAAAGCCAGAAGCAATTCGACCAGCAGCGGATCGGTTACACGCTGGGGTTCCCTCCTGATCTGACCGGCGCGCGAATGGCTGTGTGGATCGGATCCCTCCGCGGACTGATGCCCGGCAAGCTCGCCCGCGCATTCGGAATGCCCTCGATCTGCTTCGAGACCATTGGCACGAACTCCGGGATCATTCATCGCTTGCTCGTGCCGGCTGCAGATGCTGACTACATAGTCGGGCAGCTCCGAAGCCTGATCCCGGGCATCAACGTCACCCCGGACCACGACCGTGTCCGTGAGCAGTGGGTCGCCGGCATCTCCATCCGCATGTCCCGACCAATGCAGCCGATGATGCCCACTTCAGCGGAGGACATGTCGACGAGCCTCCTCGCTTCCATCGCGACCCTCGGGGACAAAGAGTCGGTGATGATCCAATGGGTCATAACGCCCGCCCCGGCGAAGATGCCACCGCGGTCCGAGGGCGCAGCGTCCGACCAGTTCGGCATCCTCCGGGCGTTGTCAGGTCGGATCACCGCGAGCGCTGAAGAACTCGAGCAGCGACGGACCAAGCTGCAGGAGCACAACGTCCTCGCTGCAGGTCGGGTCGTGTCCCTTGCCGAGACCAACGCACGTGGGCGACATCTGGTGGACCGAGTCCAGAAGGCGCTAGCCGGCATGCACACCAGCTCGAACCGCTTCAAATCCAAGCCGCTCGACCTGTACGGACTGGCTCAGGTGAACGAGGCACGCACGCCGATCCTCTTTGACGCCCAGTTCTCCGTGACGGAAGCGGTTGGGATCTTCGGATGGCCTATTGGTTCGCCTTATGTCGCGGGACTCCCCCGGGGCGCTGCCCGACACCTTCACGCCACGGCTGAGATCCCGCAGACGGGCAGGCTGATCGGGGTATCTAACGTCCCGGGGAACGAGCGCCCCGTCGCAGTCGGCTACCACGAAGCCCTCAGCCACACGTTCATCGTTGGCGGCACCGGATCCGGGAAGTCAGCGCTCATGGCGAACCTCTTCGCCCAGGACGTGGCGCATGGATATGGGGCGATCGTCATCGACGTGGGCGGCAGCGAAAGCCACGAGACCCTCTTCTCGCGCGCACTCAGCTACATCCCTACGGAGCGGATGCAGGACGTGATCATCGTCGACCCGAAGAACGGGGCAAACCGACCCGTCAGCTTCAATGTCCTCGATCAGGGCGCTCCTGGCGTGGTCGGGGATCAGATCACGCAGCTGTTCGAGCGCATCTACGGCGACTCGAAGTCCGGCGTCTGGCTACCCCAGCTGATCTTTCACGGGCTATGGACCCTTGCTGCTGCCGGCGGGTACGCCTTTACGGACATCATCCCTCTGGTCACCCCCGGCGCGAATGAACTTGCTTGGGCGGACGACATCAAGCGCTCCGTGAAGGACCGCGACCTGCAGCTTTTCTGGCAGCGCTGGGACAACATGCCAGAAGCGACCCGAAACACCTACGCGACTCCCCTGCTCAACCGCGCGTGGCAGCTAGCAAGCCGCCCCGAGACCCGCCACATCATTGGGCAGTCGAAGTCGAGCTTCCAGATGGACGACGTCATCAACCAGAACAAGATCCTGCTCGTGAACCTCGCGGGTATCCCGTCCGAAGCCGCGAAGCTCATCGCCTCTCTATTCATGGACGCGCTCTGGAACAGTGCCCAGCGGTTCACCCCGAGCAAGCCGAACTTCCTCTTCATAGACGAAGCGCAACTGCTGAAGCTGCCGATGAATGTGCAGTCGATGTTGCAGCAGGCAAGGAAGCACCGTCTCGGCGTAACGGTCGCGACCCAGAACATCGAGACCCTCGACCCGGATGTGCAGACTGGCGTGCTCACCAACGCCCTGACAAAGGTGATCTATCAAACCGAGGGACGAGCTGCCCGCCTATGGCAGGGAGAACTCGGCAGGAAGTACTTCACCGAAGAGGACCTTGCCCGCATCGGCAAGTACGAGGCTGTGGCGAAGATCGCCACGGAATCCAGTGGATCGAGCGCGCCGATCACGCTGAAGGTGACCGCTCCCCTGCCCACGACAGGCAATGACCACCACACCGTGCGCCTCAGTTCCGCGACCTATGGGCGACCGGTTGAGCAGGTCCGATCCGAGATCGAGAACAGACGAGCGCCAGCGCCAACTCCTGAGGACAAGCGACCGCCGATCGGCGAGTGGTAAACGCAAGAAACCCCGTCCAAATCACGGACGGGGCTTCTTGCTATTGCTTGTGTCTAGTGCGCTTCGTTGTACGCGTCGATGATCGACGACGCGATACGTCCGCGTGCGCTGACCTGGTGACCGTTCTCGGATGCCCACTGGCGAATCGCCTGCAGGTCCTTGTTCCCGGACGACTTAGCCGGCGCCGCGGCAGGCTTGCGACCGCCACCGTTACGGCGAGCTGAATCGATGTAGTCGCTCAGCGCCTCCCGCAGCTTGTCTGCATTCTCTTCGGACAGGTCGATCGAGTAGTCGATGCCCTCATAGCCGAACTGGACAGTCTTCGTAGCCGGCGAACCATCAATGTCGTCCAGCAGTTCAATAACGTGCTTCTGCACCATAAGAGCCTCCCTAAAGCTTGAAATAAACGATATGGGCAAATACTCGTCTTTGCAAGTTGGTACGCCTAGAAACGCCTGAGAATAGGTCATAGGTGCGTATATGAAGGGCGTTCGATGGTTCTAGACCTGAAAATAGCCCATCAGGTCAAGACGCGCCGTGTAGGCAGTCAGGGGAAGCCCCGTTGCAGGGGTATTCACCTTTGCGTATACCGCCGTGCCTCCGTTTAGCGCTGCTCGAGCTGATGCGAGGGTAAGCGCGTTCGAGGATGTCAGCCCGATACCAGCCAAGGTTCCCAACAGACCCTGGGATGCGGCGATGTCGGCGTAGTTCGGTCCGGTGGCACCCACCGCTAGCTGAGCCTGGGTCAGGACGTTGCCAGTAAGCGAGAGGATCTCGACATGCACGCCAATCACGACGAAGCGGAAAGATGTCGGAGCTAATGTGTAGATGAGAGTCGACCCGGTCGCAGCTAGATTCACTGGCGCGGTTCCTCGAAGTACGCGGAGCGCGTCCGTAGGGAACCAGCCGGAGCCGTTACTCCGATAGAACATCGTCGTGTCTGATGCGTAAGCCAGATCACCGGGGCGCCCAGTGGTCGCCATCATGTTCGCCTCGCTGTCCCAGACCTGATTCTGCCCGTAGTACTGGACGCCTACACCCATGGCTAGTTGTTTCCGATCACGATCCAGTTAGCGCCGTTGCTCTGGACACGGACGTACTTGTATTGGGTGCTCAAGCTATAGGTACTGGCTCCGTCGATGGTCTGGCTAGACGTGGTGACGACCGTTATCACTCCAGTACCCGAGTTCTTGATGAGGTACTCGCGCCCGGCGATGCCTGCGGAGGTAGGAAGCGTCGCGTTCACCGTTCCACTCGTGAAGTCGACCACCGCGTCACTGGCACCCAAGGTGTACGCCGCCGTCTTCACAATGTAGGCAATCGCAAACGAACCCGCTGATTGCAACGTCGAGTGAGGGGCACCAGCTTGCCCAACCACTAGCCGTTGGTTGACGCTGTCAGCTACGACGTATGTCGTGTTACTTGCTTGCTTCAGCTGAAACGAAATAGTGCTGTCGCCCCCGGGACGGAACACGAGAGCACCAGTCCCCTTGGTTTTGATCGTCCCTTGAACGTTCGTATCAGACCCCGTAAAAATCAGTGACGGCGAGATACCAGCTGCCCCATTAGCCATTTGTAGATAATTGACCGCTAAACCCGCTGCAGGAAGTGATAAGGCTATGGCGCCTGTCGTGTCATTTATTTGTGCAATAGCGGGTGTCGTGATGGTAGGCGAAGACGCAAGAACCAGGGCACCACTTCCGGTGGAGGTAGAACCGCCAGATCCTCCTTGAGACACCGACAAAGGTGTCGTCAATCCACTCAGACCTGTAATGTCCGAATTGGCTCCCTTGGCAGCTTTTGATCCGACCTGAGTCTGCAAAATGGCATCGGCTGAGTCAACATACAGCTTTGTTGCTGCATGGAGGTTCACCGTGGGCGCCCCCGAGAGAAGGACCGGCACAGAAAAGTTTGCAGCAGTGCTATCCACGACGACCCGGTCAGTAACGGAATTCAAGGAGTTGCCTGAAATACCTGGCGTTGGAGTCTGCAGTCGGATGACGGCCGTACCGGATCCTCTAGATTCAGACGCTACCAGGAGCAGTTCTCCGGCGTCTTTGTCTACGGCATCCAGTGCCGGCTGACCACTATAGATCTTGTGATTGAAGCCCGGGAGACCTGAGCCTCCAGAGCGGGCTACTCCAGTGTTACGGGGCGTATCACCGGCGTAGGTAAGCCCGTCTGCAGTTTGAACGCCCGCCGGAGCCCCAACAATAAGGCGACCACGTTGCGAGCTTGTAAGGCGCATACGCTCTTCCTGTATTTGGGTGGTGGTACCGCTTGACGTGTCGCGCGAAGTCCAGAAACCTACGTATCCCAGTCCAGAGTTTCCTGTTCCTATTCCAGACTTGATGTCCACATGACCGCCACCAAGGTTCGTGCCTCCGATAACGGAATCAGCCGCCTTAATTATGAGTGAGCCGCCAGCGCCAATCTTCGATTGCCCTATACCGATGGCGTGATCGCCCACGTCGCTAAGTTGTATATCTTGCCCTAACCCAACGTTTGCATGGTAAGAAATCTCATCGGAGAGACCAGCTCCCCCAGGCGTCGAGATAGGCGTAGTAGTGTTGAGGATTCGATTTCCAAGGAAGCTAATCCCGTGAACGTCATACAAATAGACACCTGTATCAGAGCCGTCGATGATGTTCTGACTTACAATCACATCTCGAAGATGCTGAAGGTTGATACCCCTAGTGAGATCAACGCCGCCTTCCTTCGTCCCATCCACCTGATTGTTCGCAATGATGACGTTCCGGGTATAGGAGACTGCCCCCTCATCTTGCCCCTGAACGTAGATGTTTCCACCAATCACATGGTTGTGGGTGATGGTCAGGAATCGACTTTCTTCTGTTTGACCGACGTTGCTGTCCGTGAAAACTACGATGCTGGCTCCGCGCCCCGACCCCCCGGGACTTAGCACATTATTCGAGACGGTCACGTGATAATGCGGAATCTTCTCGCCACCAAGCGTGATGAATCCGTCGACGACATTGTTGGCAATAACGAAGCGCTTTTGAGCAACGAGGTTGATAGCCGACGGCGAATACGTGAGTCCGAGATCACCCTGGCGAATGAAGTTGTTCTCAATAATGACCTGGCTGATCGTGGAGATCGAATCGTCTGGGCCACCAAAAATTACGTCCCCGTTTCCTCCTCCTACCAAGCGGTTGTGGTGAATCCAGATCTTGTTTGAGTCTGCCAGGTTGTTGTTCTTGATCGAAAGGCATGTTCCTGGCGTATTGAGAACCTGACAGTGGTCGACTTCCACTATGCCGCTACCATTGGCGATGTTTATGATTTTGTCGGAATCAATGCTATTGACACCATTGATAAAGAGATTGGATACGCGAGCGTTACTGATATTGCTAATATTTATTGTGCGCCCGCCACCAGGGGTAGGCGTTAAGACTGTCGCGACGCCCTCTCCCGACAGCCACACGTTGCTCCGCATGCTGATGGCACCGTTCATTGAATAGTTGCCGGCGCGCAATACAACTCGTCCTCCACCAGCTGCACTGACCGCGCTTATAGCAGTATTGATGACCGTGTGGTCATTAGTGCCACTCGTGCTGTAATCCGCTGCAATACCTGTCGGCGCGACAATCTTCGATACCGTCCGGGTTCGTACAATAGGCGACGATGCAGAGCCCGCGAGGTCACCCGCTAGTCGAACCAATCCTTTGACTGATGACGTGGCGTCTCCCGGCAGCGCCGATGCTTCGGCTAGACCTGTCACGACCCCTGTACGTCCATTGACGCTCTGAACCTGGCCATCCTCACCCCTAGGCCCTTGCACACGCGCCTGCACTTTGAAGATCGGCGCCGCCTTGACCTGCGCCACGATCTTCATAGAGCGGATAGAGCTACCCACTAGGAGCTTCCCCGTGGAGGAGTCACCTCGACTTCTACAGAGTCGAAGCGGAATGTGGTCAGCTTTTGGGCTGCGCTGAGGTACCGCCCGTACCAGTAGTACTTTCCGACTGGAATCAACGAGCTATTTGGGACGCCCGCCTGGCTCGACAACTCGAAGTCGAACGATGTCACGTCAGATTCGAACGGTCCGAGCGAGGACGTGATGACCGCCGATGGATCTACGACCGTATCGCTGGCGTTCGCACCCCTCGGAATGACAAAGAGGTAAGCGGACCCTCCCGTTACGTCCCCGAACAGAGCGGTAGCCGGGACCGGAACCGTCTGATCGTCTCCGCGGATGATCTCGGGAGGCTTAGCCATCTAGTTGGATGCCCCGTCGTTTTTCTGCACGTTGAGCGCCGCAAGCACGTTGATCACGGCTACCTCACCGCTCCAGAGGGCGACTTCGAGGGATCCGATGTAGTCCTTGGCTAGGAGATAGGCAATGACCGGCGTGCCGAGCGCGGTTGCGACATATAGGACGACGCGGACCTTGGGAGGGATGCTGACTTGCATACTCACCCCGCTACCACTTCGTAGAGCCCTGGCTTCAGGGTCGTGGCGGATTGGGACTTGCTGCCCTGGATGCCTTGAGCCACCTGGTCGCGCTTGAACCCATGTAGGTCGTTCATCACAGGGGTAATCAACTCGATCGACTGGTGCATGTCACCGTTCCATGCTTCGGATGCGATGACCGCGTCCTTGTACTTGGTGGCGTCGATGCCCTTGGCTTTCCAGCTCTTCAGGTCCTCGTACTCTTCGTATGAAATTGAGATCATGCTTCCTCCTCTCGAGGTGGTTAGTTCTTGCCCGACGAACGTCGCGACGCTGCTCAGGTGGCAGTACGTCACGTATGAGTCGCCCACCCGCACCGTGACGTAGTTGCCCCATTGGCTCCCGATTCCCACGGCGACTACGGTGCCCGGCTGAAACTCGTACGGCGTCGGGTCGATGTCCTTCTGGCAGGCGATATCCGTGCCCGCTTGTATGTGCAGGTGAGGACCGCCGGTCACCCCGGTGTTGCCCGTGTAGCCGATGATCACGCCACCGATGACGATCGGCGTTCCGACTGGACACGCTCGATCGTTCCCGCGGTGGTACTTGCCCACTGAGCCTTTAGGTCCGTAGAAGACACCGTCCGTTGCTCGGTAGCCGAAGGTCACTGGGAAGTCATTGGCGATCATCGTCCGCCTCCCTTACGACTCTTCAAGTCAAGAGCGTGGAAGAGCAACGCGAGCGAGAAGAGCGACGAGAGGACAAAAGGAAAGAGCGCAGGCGGGCTTGGAAGCGTCAGCGTGTAGAGGACGGTGGCGATACAGAGCATCGCCGCGAACGTCAGCCGGAGGAACCCCTTCTGCCAAGCGATGATCGCGGTGAGCAGGTATGGAATCAGGCGTAGTGCGATCAGCAGAGTGATCATCGCGCGGCTCCCGATCCGATGAAGAACGTGATGATGCCGGCTGCGCCCGCGGTGATGATGCCAGCTGCCTTGACGAGATCCTTGTTGTCGTACCACTTGCGCTGAACGGTGAGGTTCTCCGCCTTGATGTTCTGGATCGTCGGGTGCTTCGCCATGTAGTCCTCTTGCCACTTGGCTTGGCTCTCCTGCAGCTCGGCGCTGCGCTCGAGCTTGTTCACGCGCCCGTTGGTCTTATAGGTCTGCGTCTTGATCTCAGCGACGTCCGACATCAGGACTTCCTGGTTGATCGTGAGCGCCACGAGCTTGTCCATGATGTCTCTGCCCGAATAGCCGATGTCCTCGCGGTTGTGCTCACTCATGAGGGCTGCCTCTTCAACGATCCGGCGAAGTAGGTGAGGAATGCACCAGCCTTGACCTGATTACCCACAGTCCCGGAGATTCGAACCTCGACGTAGTCTCCAGCGACCAGCTCGATATCGTCGGCTACAGCACTGGAAAAATCGAATGTAGCGCTGGCTAGTACCTCCGTTCCCCTACTTGTTTCCGAGCCGTTCTTGAAGAGGGAAATATACAGAGCGTTTCCGCTGGCAATGTTGTGGTTCACGGCTGCTTTGAATTCATACGTCCCCGTGTGCTGGGCAGTGAAGCGGTAGGTGCTGGTGCTGAAGTTGTTCAGGGTGTCGCGATTCTCGGCATCGAGGTGCACGACGTCGCCGCTTGCTCCAAGCGCGTAAGCATTGGAAAGATACGCGCGGAAGTTTGGCTTCGTAGATGCGGGAGCGAGGATCCGATCGTTGTACAAAACAGCGACCGCTGAGCCGTTCGTGACGACCTTCGCGACTAGCAGGTTGTTCGCTGGGGTCGCGGGTACGGAGGAGCCGTTCGCGAGCGCTGAGTACTGCACGACACCATTTAGATCGATGTAAACGTAGGTGTCTTTGCTTGCAGTAAACGCATACGAAGTCACCATAGCCGTTGTAAGACGCTTTCCGGCTATGTAGGAAACAGCTGCACTCATCGTGGCGTTTAGACCGGTGAGCGGGCTCCAGACACCGCCAGAGGCAACAAAATCACCCATTGATTCGTACAGGCGTGTGTAAGGACTGGCTTCTGCCGTCATGGCAGAGCCGGGAATCGTGCTAGCGGTGAGCTTAGTTCCGCTGAGGGTCGAGACATTGGTATCATCAATGCCGCCATTGACGACGACTGCCAACGCGTTGGCACCCTGATTCACCGACTCAGCGGTTATCTCATCATTCGGATCAACTTGAGGAACGGAGGCTAATATAGCTTTGTCTCGTGAGCCCGTCCTAGTTATTCTCAATATAGCAGAATGCACCGGGCGTGAAAATAGGCGAGGGGTCTATTCTTCGCTTATTCCACCGCCATAGAGCAGGGCATTGCTTTGAGATCCTTGGAGACGAGCCCGTAGCGCCGCAAACTTCGCAGCCGCGACCCGCGGATTATCAGTTAATTGAGGTAATGCCTTAATGAGGGCTGCCGCGTCGGCGTCTGACACCGTGCCGCTACCGTTAATCGCCTTAGCGAGCTGTGACGTCGCGGACTCGGCGAGTGACGTGTATGCGGCTGCGTTGTCGTCCAATCCAGCGTTGCCGAGGAAGGTCTGGACCCGCCCACCGATTTGTCCGCCGCCGCTACCAGCTTGTTGGAACAGTCCTTCGAGCTGGTCGAGTGTGCTGAGTCCGTTCGATGATGTCGCGAGAGCCTGTCCTGTCGTGGCGCTCAGACTTCCGAGACCAGGCGCCTGTTGGGATGATTCCCAATCTGTCGAGAGCGCGTAGAGCTGCTTGAGTTGCGCAGCCGCTTCTTCGTCCCCGGCGGCAAGTGCCTTCGTATATGCCTGCGCAAAGTCGGCACTAGATGCGCCAAATGGGTTCTCTTGTTCCTCGGGCGGCGTCGTGGCTGTTTGGTCCAAGGTGCCCGCGGGGTTCGTAGTGAAGCCTGGTTGGATCGTCGGGTCGATAGGCATGGCACCGGCATCGGACTCTGGATCGGTCAGTGCGTTCACGGCGATGCGAGAGCCGCCCTGACGGGCGATTAGTGGCACCACGCCTTGCGTGCCGGCTACGCCTGCAAGCGCGTCGGTGAGACCTCGAACCGCCGGCTTAGCCCCGCTTCCTCCGACGAGATCTGCAGCGGTGCGCAGTGTTGTGCCGGCTACTCGTGCAGCCGGATTTTTTAGGACGTTTGTCGCGGCGCCGCCAAGGGTATCCAGGAGCCCGTTGCCTCCCCCTGCAAATGCGTTTCCAACTCGTCCGCCGAAAGTCATCGCGTTGCGCTCGCCCTCATCGATTATCTTGCCGACCTTGACAAATGGAGCAACTGAACTGCGAAGCTCATCCACTGTTTTGGAGCCGAAAATGTTGTCGTCGACGTACTGGGTCCATTTCGGGTTATCCGGGAAGAGACCAGTGAGAGTGTCGCGAACCTTCGGCGTCAGAGCGGAAGCAACACCTCCGTTCGCACCCGCGCCAACGAAGAGGCGATCCTCGAGTTCGTCACGTACGAGCTTCAGGACTGCTGCCTGATCGAGGCGTTCCGGAGTGCTGAGGCGATAGTTGTCGCCCTTACCGCTGAGATTCGCAATGCGCTTCTCGAGCGCGCGGATGACGCCGATCGAGGCGTCCGGATCAGCTCCTGTAGCGAGTGAACCTGCCGGTCCCCCGTTGAGCTTGCCCATTTGCGCCTTGAAGATCTGACGAACCGACTTGGCATCTGCGTCCACAAGTCCGTTGTTCGAAATAGCCTGCTCAAGTACCTCGTCGAGTCCGGAGGTGTTGACGCCCTTCGCGGTGCCTACGGCATCCGCGGTTGCCTTGGTGATGATGCCGCTGCCGCCTGTTATAGCCGAGGCGATGCGCTCTGCGTCCGCAGGCTTCGTGATACCTGCGCCGGCAAGAGTCGAGATGGTCGCCTTCGGGTCCGTAGATCGCGCGAATGGTTTCGAGATGGTGCCGTACTGCGAGGTGAGAGCGTTGTCGCCCAAAGTGCGTAGCCGACCGGCGAGCGACGTCTTGGCAGCGGTGCCACCGGTCGCTTTGACCGCAGTGTTCACAGCTGCTTTGGATCCCACCCCACCCAGAGCCTTGATGCCTGCGCCCGCGAGCTTGAGACCGCTTCCTATAGGCAGGGATGTAACGCCACCAAGTAGTGCTTCGCCAGCTACGCCCTTACCTAGATCCGCTTCACCTTCGGCTGAGTTCTGCAGCACCTTGCCTCCGGCGGAACCCCCGGCTCCTCCGATCAGTGCTCCCACGAGCCCGCCGATCGCCGTACCGAGTCCCGGAACCACTGAGCCGAGCGCAGCGCCTGCTGCGCCGCCTGCCAATGCTCCTCCCGAACCGCCCAGTGTGGGAATCAATGACGTGAGAAACGTTCCCTTCTTCTTTTTAGGTGTGGCTACGCCTGTCGCCCAGTTCGGGTTCGCCTTAGCGATGAAATTCGGATCGTTTTGCATCATGCACCTCCCAAGATGTAGCTATATCGCTGGACGTCGACAGGGTTGAACTGCCCGATGCCGGTCTTGACCTGGTTGGAGTTCTTGAGGATCGCGGCTGAGGTCTTGTCGCCCGCCTTAGCCATCATCTGGATGACGTTGATGATCGGCTGATTGGTAGCCGTGGCGTACTGCGCCGCCGTGATCGGCTGACCGGATGCGTTCACGAAGTAGAATCCGCTTGATGCGCTCTTGCCATCGTTGAAGCCGTACTGGGCAGGCGGCTTGGCAGCACTTGTCGTTGCGGTCTTGTCGGTGCCCGTCAAGTACGCACCGATACCGGCAGTCGAGCTGGAGGCTGCAGCAGCTGCGGACTTCTGCAGCGCGTAGCTCAGATCAAATTGGCGCTGTTGCTCGGCAAGAGTCGCCGCGCTCTGGTCGGCGCCGATCTCGTTATCCCGGATGCCTTGCGCCTGGCTGACAGCTTTCAGCTGCAGATCGCTGAGGGACTGAGCAAGCGTGGTGGCTTTCGCAGCGCCTGTGGCTTTGAGACCGGCGACGGCTGGTGCGAAGTCGGTGGCGGCATACTTTGCCTGCTCCCCCACGGGGATGCCAGAGAAGCCAAGACCACGCGTTCGAGCGCCGTTCAATATGTTTTCGTTGGCGACGCCGAGTTTGGCTTCTGCCTGAGCGATGCCAGCCTCTGTCTCACCCGGGACGGCATCGAGTTGAGACTGTACGACCTTACGACTGGGATCGTAATAGGGGTTCAATTCAGCAAGGATCTGATCGAGGCTTCTTGCCACTCAATATTCTCGTAAAGCCCGTCCTAGTTATACTCAAAATAACATAATGGACGCGTACTGAATAGTGCTACGCGCTGAGATCGAACGCGATATCCGACGGATTGGTCGAGAGTGCATCCTTTCCCGGCTTGGCTACCTTGAGGATGCGATTGTTCAGGCTGTCCACGGCGCCGTAGATGCCGATGTTGCCGTCAGTCCCCTTGATCATGAAGCCATAATCACCGTTGGGCATCTTGCCGATCGTCATTCGGTCGCCGCCAAACGACTTGGCGATCACTTCGAGATCGAGCTTGGCGAAGTTCGAGTTGGAAGTGCGAATAATCGAATTTGTATCCGCGCCATTGATCTGCTGCAGTCTATTTGCCATCAGACTAACCTTTGCACTTCGATAGCCAGAATCTCACTGTCAAATTCCACGGGCTCGCGCGCAGCATCGTGCTTATAGCGACGCTGGAGGCGCTTGAACTCTACGGGAATCGACAGGAAGGTTGGCTCGACGTTGCGAGTTCCTGAGTAGCGGAGACCTGAATTGAAGCGACGACCAGTGTTATAGCGAAATCCGCCACTCAGCTCCACGTCGAAGTAAATAGGAGCCTCTTCCATGTCTTTCGTCCAACCCGCCTGTATGGAATACTGCCCACTCGTCGAAAGGAAACTCGGACGCCACTTTGTTACTCGCTTTGGGGTACCAGGGTTGTCAAAGCTGCCGTACGAGGTCCTCAGCTCGAAGGCGATTGCGTCGCCCATATTGTGGTAGTCATTGCTTTGGAGCTCTCCATAGAAGAGCGCAGCGACCCTATTGCTTGCTTGGATGAAGACGTCGTCCTGAGCGTATTTGGAGAACGTCCGTCCGATCGGGGTGTTGACGTCGCGACTCTCGAGCTTGCCGAGCAACAGGTTGAAGACGAAGCACTCTTCGTTGTCGGAGGCGCCATTCGGTTTATAAAAGATGTAGAGACGATTAAGATAGATATCGAGCTTGATCGTGGTCTTGTCGGCGATGTCCAGGTACTCCTGGAGGAACGCCTTAGCGATGTTGTCCTCACCGGCACCGTTGTCCTTCCAGATCCCTTCGTGATCCGCGTAATACATGAAGTTCGCATCAAAGACGAGCGACTCCTGACTGAATGTGCCGCGCTGACTCGCTGCCTCGTCAAGATTGAAGGTGTCGTCGGTCGATCCGAAGAGCGAAAACTTGTTCCTGTGGGCGAAGAGGTAGAGCACTCCGTTGAGCTTTCCGAACGCCGTAAGGGAGTCGGATGCCTTCGGGGCAGGGGCGTACAAGAAGTCGGTGCTCGTGTAGGTCAGGTAGTCGCCGAAGTTGCTCCAGAAGCCGCGGCTGCCATCCTCGACGTCGTTGAATAAGAGCAACCCCTTGTGCTCCATGATCAGATCAGGGATATAGGGAGCGTTGGTTAGCTCTGTCCAGCCAAGGGTCGCAAGGTCGAGCTTCCACGGCTTCTCCTTGCCGTTCACTAGATAAAGCGCATCCTGAACCATCGCGAAGCGGTACCTGGTCGCGGTCGAGTTGAAGTCGTCCTTGAGCGGCGTCGTGGCTCCAGTAACGTCGTCGACACTGGAGATCGTCGACCCGTGGGCTATGACCGTGAGTGTCTGACCGTTCGGGCGGTAGGCACGGAACGTCCCTTTGGTCGGTGTTGATGTCGCGCTCGAGAGCTTGACGTTTGCAGCGAAAGCTTGCGGACTCCAGTTGCCGGCATTGCCAACGAGTGCGGTAGCGCCCGTGGCGGTCGTTGATAGTTCGTAGGCTCCGGACCGGGCGTTCTGGAGTGAGACAGTCATCCAAAGGGTGGTGCCACTGCTCGCCGACGGAGTTGAGATGAAGTACACGGGCACGTAGTCGAAAGTCGAGGCAACGTCTGCAGGCGCGATCGAGCTGCGGCAGAGCAGGACGCCCGGGACCCCACCGGCGTCCGAGTGGATCTCGACGAGCACGACGCCCGAGCTTGATGGGGTGCTTCTGATCCGGACTTCGGCTTTGGTGAGACGCTGTGACGAGCCGCTCATTGTGAGCCTCTGAGAGACGCTCTGCGATGCGTTGACCTCTATGACTGACGGATCAGCCACAGATGTGACGGAAGCCGTCACGGACTCTCCCACGGGTACTGAGTAGCGATCGCAACCGCGTCGTGTCTTGTACCTCCCGATCTTCACGAAGCGGGCGTCGATCGCCTCGATGAGTTCCGTAGGCGCGACGTCGTCATTGTCTTTATAAGTATTGCGACCACCCTTGAAGCTGATCTGGTTGGTGATCGCCTTCCGGGTAGTAATGGACGGGATGATCGTCCGGTAGCCGAACCTAGATTTCCGCACCGCGCATCCTCGATGAGCGGACCTTGCCAGGGGCACGCTTGCGAAGACCGTAGCGCCCCAGAAGGTCTTCGCTCAGATCTTCGCATTGACGGTCGTAGACCGCAGCGATGTCGAAGTTTTGGCGATAACGCTCCACACCAGCCAACCCGCCTTTGATGAGGATGTTCTTGAATTCAACGGGAAGCTGAGGCTTGTCCTCAGTGCTGTCCTCGAGACGCTTGGGCGCGATGCCATGGCGCACCCGAGCGATGTACTCACGGTCGGTCGGGCAGTTCCAGTAGATCTCGCCTGCGTAGTCGGTGTAGCTCGTCGGTCTACCAGGTCTGCTGGTATCCGGCATCGGGTACTGCTCAAAGAAGAGATCCGGAGCCAGATATAGAGGATGGCTCGTGCTGTTTGTTGTCGCGTCGGTCAGCGTGATATCGATGATGTCCTGGTGGTCGCTCTCGTAATCAAGGGTCACCGTGTCGGCGCTCATCTCTTCGTCGAAGATGTCCTCGGTAAATTTGAAGCGGTGGTGTCCGAGGACTTCATCAGACTTGTCCTGGATGTACCGCAGCACTCGATCCCGAGAGAAGGTGGGATCCTTCGCATCGTCGATAATCGAATCAATGACATTGGCGGTCGAATAGTCTGCCATTTAGCATCCGTGAGCCCGTCCTAGTTCCTTTGAATATAACAAAAAGAAGCGGTCCTGCATATAGGACCGCTTCTGTGGACGCTAGCTTTGGCTAAGCCTGGCGAGCCCAAGTTCCGATCACTGATTCGACGATCCAACCAGTTACGCCGGTCGTGCCGGTGCCGCGCAAGGTGATGAGATCACCGTACTTGTTGGTCGTTTTGTCGGAGATCAGATCCTTATTCACTGTGGCGGTGTATCCGTTTCCGGTTACTCCGTCCGACGCGTTCGGATCGATCGTGACAGTCGGTTGATTACCCGAAGTCGCACTCTGTCCGACGTGAATTGTGAAGGTCAGACCCGCTGTGCTCGCTGGCAGCGAGATAACTGCATCTGATTGCACGTCCTGGACGATGCCTGAGTCAGCTGCGGTAAGGGTCTTGTTGCCCGTCACTGCTGCCGACAGGAAGCCTTTGCGAGTGTTGTTGATTACTGGCATTACTTGCCCTCCTCGGCTTTGTCAGCCTTGTTACGAGCTTCGGCAGTCTTTTTGGCATCGAACTGGAAGCCGAGGCGCACGAATGCGTCGGCTTGCGGAACGTTCAAAGCCTCGAGTTCTTCACCTGACTCTTTGTGGACGTACACGCCCACAACGTTTGCTTTTTCACTTGCTTCAGTTGCCATGATTGATGGTCTCCTTGCCGATTAGGCGTTCTTGTGGACGCGTATCGCAACGCCCTTGTTCTTTGGGATGAAGGCGTCGTAGTAACGGCGACCTTCCGCAACTGCGCCGTCGACACCACGGACTTCAGTGAGCACGCGGACCATGTTGAACTTGGTCGGCGCAACGAGAACCTGCCTATGGACGGTCAGGTAGTCGATGTTCGCTGGGAACCACGAAGTCGGGATCTTCACCAACGTGTTGCCGTCCACGGTGCCGATGATTCCCTTTTTGAGGTCGTCATAGGCGTGGTCGCAGCCCTTGATGAAGTTCTGGTCCAGCTTGAACAGGTTGTACGTGGTTGGCGTCAGGTAGGTGACACGGTCTTCTGGCGCGACTTCAGCATCGTCGAGTGCAGCCTGATCAGCGAGGAACGTCGTGTAGGCGTTGGTGCTGTTGAGGGCGGCGGTCGCTTGCTTTTGGTTGTTGGCTACCGCGTACGCGACAAGCACTGCAAGGCGGTACTTGTCGGTGTTAGGAACTGACACCTGGCGGACTTGGCGCTTGACGGCGGTGTTAGCTTCTTGGATCAGCATGCTGTCCTCGAGGTTGCCGCGGTCGACGCTGAAGGTAAACGACTTGTCCTGGGACATCGTGAACTCTTGTGTGCCGGTTCCGAGTTCGATCAGCGAGCCGAAGCGCTCGGTTCCGTTACGGATGTAATCGACTTCGTCGACGACATCGACGGTGTAGATCGTTACGGTCTTCACACCTGTGAACTCAAGGCGAATGCCCTTGTTGATGATCATGTCGGTCTTCGACTCAGTAAAGAACTTTTCGTCGAGGACCTTCAGATGCGCCTTTGCATAGTTTTGTGACATTTGGGGTTACTCCATAAATTAATCGTCTGCGAGCAACGCCTCCATAATCGGATCACGTTCAGGGGTCTTACCTGATGCCGCGTTTCCGGAAACGGGAGTAGTTCGTTGCTTGTTCGCAAGCGTCGTGAGCGCTTCATGTCCCCCCTGCTTTTTGATCGCAGCCGTATCGACAGGCGTTGCCGCCGATGCGAGTGTGCGCAACTGATCAAGGGACAACTTCCCTCCGGTCAGCAGCTCCGCGATGTCAGGGTTGTCCTGTACGTATTGCCCCATGGCTTGGTCCTCTTCAGCAGTCACACCCTTCTCGGCTTTCCAAGTGTTGATGGTGTTCGCGTTCTGAAGATTGCGAGCTATGTGGAGTGCCTCAGTGGCTTCAGACGCACCCTCTGGTGCTGGCGTTGCTGATGTCAGCTTGCGCGCTAACTCTGATGCCTCCTGGCTCTTCTTGGTCATCGCCTGCTCTGCCTCGCGGTAGGACTTGGTCGCTTTCGCGAGCCCTTCTGGCGTGCTGATGTCGATGCCCTTCTTCAGCCAATACGCTGCGGGATCGTCTTCCTCGGTGGCTGCACCTTGTGCTGGATCAGCGGGCGCGTCGCCTTCGTCTTCAGACGGGTCATTGATTGGTTCGGTAGTCGTTGGGACCGCCGTTGGGTCTGTCGTCTCGATGCCTTGTGCTGGATCAGCGGGCGGAGTCTCGACAGGCTCAGGGGTTGTGGTTTCACTCATTGGAACCTGCTCCTTTGCTTGCTTCACCCCTCTCTATTGGTGGAGAGGTGCTGCCGGAGTAGGAGTTCAACCAGGTGACGGGCCGGGTTAATTGATGTATCTCCTACTCACGCAGCACACCTACACGATGGGGACCGCCTCCTTTGAGGATCGCCGGGACAGGGCGTCGAGCACGCGCTTCTTGAACGTCGGGCTTGTCGTGACTTTTCGCGCGATTGCGAAGTAATCCAGCTCGCTCTGGATCGTGGCAGCGATAGTGCCCGAATGGGCGCGGAACGTCTCAGTGAGAGTGACGTCCATGACGCTTGCGAGGTGGCGCGCCTTGGCATCCCTGAGACGCTTCAGGTAGTGCTTGCCGAAGTCGCTCTCGGCGAACGCCGTTGCTTCTGATGCGCGCTTCAACGCGCTGACATCACTGTCCATCTGGAACTCCTGGCGGCACCACGGCAGGCGCAGGTGCGGCATTTGGAAGCATCGGTTGCGCGGGCGCGGTCATGATCGCCTGCAGGTCCCCCTTATCGATGTTGAACATCTTCGGGTAGAGGCGCTTCTTGGCTTCCTCCAGGTTATTCGTCGGGTCCTGGATGAGGATCTGATAGCTCTCGCGCGCCTGTTCCATCTGCTCGCGCTCCTTTGACTTCGCTTCGACATCAAGAACGATGCGCGGCTTCCAATCCTCCTGATAGTCCGCAGGATCGAAGATCGCAGCGCCAGGCGGCAGATCGATGCCGTATTTCTCGAGCATCGCTGCGCGGTCCTGCTTGGCATCAAAGGTCTCGACGACAAGCGGGCGATCGACGTTCAGCTGGATGAGCCTGAAGAGGATGTAACCCCACCAGTACAACCCGTCCTTCTCGAAGATGCGGGCTTTGCTCTCGATGCGCTGACCGGTGCCGGCAAGTTGCGCGTTTACCTCTGTAGCAGTGATGTCGCCCTTGGCTTGTTGACCTTTGGCGATCTGATCGATGGCAGTGGTCTCGCGGATCTCCGCCTTGATGTTCATCCGGTTATTGAAAGAGTTCGCCGGGAGCACAGGTGTATCGCGGTCCTTAAGAGATCCGGGCTTGAACGGGTACACGATGTCGGGATCGTTGGTGATGAGGTCGATCCAGTCTTCGTACTCAGGGTCCAGCTCCTTTTGTGGGGCGAGCTGCCGGATGATGTAGTCAGCTTCCATGTTGGTGAAGTCGTTGAGCAGTTCCTGCTCCTTGGCGATCGACTCGATCTCGCCCTTGGCATAGAAGAGCGACTTGCGGCGCAAGTTGCGGAGGAAGAAGAACGGCACAAGCCCTTTGGCTTCTGACGTCGCACGGCTCTTGACCGCGTCAGACTCCTTCTCGTAGGTCTCCATGTCCGGATAGCCCTGGACATCGACATACCCCCCGGATTCGAGCTTCGCGTCGATCTCCGCCTGGAAGCGTTTTTCGAGCAGCATCTGATGGCGCTCTTTGTATGGATTGACGATGTTTTCGATGACGTCGGTGCGGTTGCGCATCGTGACGACGCGGTCGATGTCCCAGATCTCGATCAACTCGTCTTGGTCGTCTGCAGCGCTGCCGAGAGTGGATCCCGCGAACATCTCCTTGACGGCTTTGTCGTCCGGTTGCCCGTTGTTGATGCCGCCTGGAGCGTTCGTGATCGACTCCAGATTGAAGCGAGGGATCAGTTCGCCGTATGTCTTGCTATTGAGATCGGTGTCCACGACCTCGTACGTCTCGAGAGTGCCCTTCCGTACGTGGTAGCGGCGCCCGGCGTATGAGCCAGCCTTCTGGAGGTCTGCAGGCTTCTTGATCGTCGGATCGACGATGGCATCGCGCATGGCGAAGCTCTCAAGCTCGGGGTGATCAATGTCCCAAGCCAGCATGTGCGCGACCATCCCGTCGATGAAGGTTTCGCGATAGTCCTCCTCGAGCTCAAGATCCCACTGCCCCTGATCCCAGTACTCCTCGACGAGTGCGTTGAGAGGCGCCGGATCGACACGCTTCATCGGATCGCCAGACTCGTAGTCGAAGCGGAGGTTCGCGTTGTTGAGCGCGCTCGTCATGGTTTCGATGGTCTGGTAGGTCATCGGGACGAAAGTGTCCGTTGTGCCCTTGTAAGCAGCGTCAACGCGCTCGTTGTCGTAGAGCTTGTTCGCGCGGTCCCAGCGTTTGTGCCAGTTCGACCGCTGGTATTCGTAAGACTCGTCGTAGCGCTTCAGAGCCTTGACGAGGACGGGGTCATCGGTCGGAGCATCATCAGCAGGACTCTTGATCTGCTTCCCTGTTGTCGATGTCCTTTTCGCGCTAGCCATTCAGTTGATATATCCCCATTTAAATCCCCCTAAACATAACATGTGCCCAATGGCTTGAATAGTCCTATTCGGCGTCCCGCTCGGTCACAGTGCCACCTAAGTCGCTCGGCAGGAATGTGATGACCTGGCGAACCTTACAGCTGCGCATGCGCTTGTTTAGATAGATAATCTTGAACTCCGTCATTCGCCCTTCGGCGTTACGAAAACGCAGTACGTCACCCCTCTTGAAGCGGTCAAATGCCGCATCGGTCAGGTCTTGCCCAATATCTTCGATAATCTTTTTCATACTCACCTCCTGCTGCGATATGCACCGCGTTTAATTTCCGGCTTCTTGCGACTAATGCGACTCTTCATGAGCGCATAGCGCAACATGTCGTAGTCGTGATCGTCTGCGCCCGTGTCCACGTCGTCGACCTTATGGCGGTCGTACGGAAGATCAGGCAGGGTCGTGATCATGCTTGTACAAGTCGAGAAGACCTGAAGCATTGGGATGCCGTCTGCCATGGGTTGGAGTGCCTTGTGCACTACCTCGAGCCCTGCCTTGCGATCGTTGACCGCCGGCTGCCACTTCACACCTGCTGCTTCGTAAAGCTCAGCGATCGACTTGCCCTGCTGATCGTTGTGATCGGCTGAGCCGTTCCATATCGCTGGGTCCGCCATCCCATAGCGGATGTCTTCCCCAGCCTCGAGATCCTTGATGACGCTCGCCTTGTAGTCGATCGTCTTGTACTCATCCAGACGAAACTCCCGGTACATGAAGACGTGCTCCGAGGCGGGATCTTCGGCGAACCATCCGACACTGTTGTGGTTGCCGTAGTCGGTCGACCGCCAACGCTTCCAGTGATCCGGGATCGCGAAGGGATCGACCACGTGGGTGCGCCTGGACCACTCAGTGAAGACCTGACCGGCGAACATGTCCCAGTCGCCGTATCGCAGCGCTTTGCGTAGCTGGGGGTCTGAGATCTTCTGCAGCTGCTTGTTGTAGTCGGTCCTGAAGCGCTCGTCCGGGTGATCGTCCAGCGAAGCGGGGATGAAGACGCGAGTCGTGAACGATCCGTCAGGGAGGCGGATCTCCTGGACTTTGCCCCACTCCCCTATGTCGATGTAGTGCTTCTTCACCCAGCCATGCCCTATGCCGCCCGGGTTTGTTCCTGCCATAAAGATCACAGGCCATGCAGCGTTACTCGTGCGATTACGGGTCTGTAGATACTCGATCCAGTCGAAGGGGAATTGGGTCAGCTCATCGACGCCGATCACTGGCATCTCGGATCCCTGGTAGCGAAACATGTCGGACGCGTTGTCCAGATAGTTAAGCGTGATGCTCGAGCCGTTCTCAAAGACGTAGGACCTGCCCTCGTACTCAGCGCTCGCTTGCCCGTGATAGACGATGTGCCCCGCCTTCATGTAGTCGCGGGTCTGCTTCATCAGCTCGGGGCGGATGGTCTTGTTCAACTCCGGGATCGTGCGGCGGAACAGGTTGATCGGGATGCCTGGGTACTCGAGCGCGAGCGTGATGCTCTCCGCCACGATCGCGGCGGTCTTCCCTCCCCCAGCTGCACCGCCATAGAGCTTCTCGTCAGCTACAGCCGTGTGGAACGCCGTCTGCCGATCGGACGCTGTGTAGTCAGGAACCTTAAGGCTCGGCATTGCCCGTCTTTGGACGCGGAACATCGTTCACGAATGAGACGTTGCCCGTGTGGTTGTTCTCTACTTCGGTTCTGTCCTTCCAGCCCCAGTTGTTCTTCAGGCTGAAGGCTGCTCCCGCTTGGGCTCTGCCGAAGAGCTGAGACTCGGCATACTCGTGGCAGCGGTCGTAGGCAGCCTGTATCGAGCCGATAAATTCGTCGCGCTTCTTGTAGTTGATCAGGGTGTCGCGGTCGATGCCGAGAGACCTGGCGAGACCTGAGACTGTGTATGGCTTCTGCTCCGTGATGCGCAGCCGGCTATCAAAAAGCATGTTGTCGTGCGAGTCGCGCCCGACTTCAACGAGCGTCTTCTCGGTATGAGGATCGCACTCGGCGAAGTAGTTCTGGATAGCGAGTTCGAGATCCTCGACGGTCTTGAATTTGAGCGGACGACCAACAGGATTCGGTTGTTCCGAATCGTTATCCTGCGCTACTGCTGGGTCCTGCTCCGCTTCCATATCGTGCCCTTATTTATGCACAACTATTGCGCTTTTACAAGGACGAAAGCACTTCCCTTCCACGCCCGCGCAACTCCCCCGCTGCGTTTATTTTTTACAACACTTAACAGGGGTGGAGAGGGTACCCCCACGGCAGGGAAGGGGGTTTGGCTAAGGGGCTAGGTGCGACTCAGGGGTTGGGGAAGGGCACACCCCACAGGCGACCCATACGTTCACACCCCTAGACGGTGAGTGCCTCCTCGTGCTGCTTGTGCAGAGCTAGCAAGTGACGCACTCTCTCTTCCCATCCAGCGAACTCTTCTTCGCGGTAGAGACTGTCCACGTAAACGTCGATCGCATCGTGTGCCTTGCGCAGCTCAAAGGGCATCAGCACGTCGTCGTAGAGATTGGCGAGGGACTCATTCGGGTAGGCAGCTCGGGCGTCAAGGACCGCCTGCCCAAGAGCCTGCAACTTGACGATGTGCTGGTCGGTGAGCTTCGGGAAGATGAAGTTGTTGTAGACGACATCCTTCGAGTAGCGGTACCGACTTTCGAGCCTGCCGCCCACCAGCCGCATCCAGTCCATGTGCATCTGGCTGGTCAGGACCGCGAACAGTTCGAGCGTCCCGTCTTGGATCGCGAGGTTCAGATTCGTGGTCACGACGCCGGGCTCGAAGAAGCCCATGGGCACGTAGCGCCGCGACTCACTGGACACGCTGGGGATGAGTAGGAACGGGAACTTCGGCGACTGGGTGCGCTGCGCGAATAGGTGCGGGATCGACGCCAGTTCGGGACGGGCGGACTTCGCGCGGTTCGCCTTGTTGGCTTCCACCCGTGAGTAGACGAGCGGCATCGCTTTCAGCTCGGACGGCGAGATCCCTTCCAGCCACAGCGCGTAGCGATCTTCCTTCCGGATGAACTCGCGCGCTCCATAGCAAGGCAGGATCCAAGCCGCGGCTGCTGGTTCGTGAGCGACCAGGTAGTCGCGCTCTTCAGTCGACAGCAGCAGGTTCCCGTCGTCCGCCGGCATGTTGCCAAACGCCATGGGAAGCATCGAGCTGATCTGGTTCTCGCGGTTGCTCACCACGTACTCGTCGCCTTCGATCAAGTACGGGCTGATGGATGGCACCAAGCTCAGCACGGGCTCGCCCGTGATGTCCGGGTACTCGTACAGCTCCTTCTGTGCCTTCGCCTTGCGTCCGAAGCCCACGATGACGCAGTGGACCCGGGCAATCCCCTTCGCACCATTCGTCCAGCGGAAGGTCCGGTGGGCGAAGTTGATGTGCGCACCGTTTGCGAGCAGCTTCTTCCAGAGAATCCCGGGCTGCTCCCCCTGGCTGATCGAGCTGGTGGACACGAATGCCACCTGGATGTCCGGGTTCACATCGAGGAACTTGTCCGCCTTGATGTACCAGCCAGTGACGTAGTCCAGGAATCCCGACTGCTTGTAGCCCTTGGCAACCGCCTTCAGCTCAACTTTCTGGGGCTTGCTCATCACCCGCGAGCCGAGGAAGGGCGGGTTGCCCATGATGAAGTCGAGCTGGTCAGGCTTTACTACATCGCCCCAGTCCTTCGTGAGCGCGTTCGCCCACACGATGTTCGCGCCCTCAGTGAGTGGAAGGCGCGTGTAGTGCTCGCCGAGCTGCTCACTGGCTTCCATGTTCATCTGGTGGTCCGTGAGCCACAGAGCGGTCCTGGCGATGAGCGCAGGGAACTCTTCGATCTCGATGCCGTGGAACTGCTCCACGCGTACCCTGAGCAGCTCAGTGACGTCCAGCAGAGCGGTTCCGCCCGCCATGGCTGCCACGACGCGGTGCTCGAGCCGGCGCAGCTCCCGGTATGCGATCACGAGGAAGTTCCCGCAACCACAAGCTGGGTCGAAGAAGTTGAGGTTGGCGATCTTGTCGTGGAAGGTGTCGAGCCGAGCGAGGCGGTTTGCACGGACGCGCTTGTCCTCTTTATCCTCCTGCTGGGTGCGGGAGCGACGGCGGACCAGAGGCTCCAGCTCCGCGTAGAGGTCGTCGAGGAAGAGCGGCTTGATAACCCGGAGGATGTTCTCCTCGCTCGTGTAGTGCGCGCCGATGTCGTGACGCTGGTCCTCATTCATGACGCCTTGGAACATCGCGCCGAAGATTGCGGGGCTGACCTTGGACCAGTCAGGGCGCGTAGCCATCAGAAGGCTGAAGCGGGTCGTGGTGTCGAAGTCAGGTATCGGGATCAGCTCGGAGAACAGACCACCGTTGATGTACGGGAAGGCGGCGAGGTCATCGTCGAGGGCTGTGGAGCGTTCCTCTGGCTTCGTGTTGAGCACCTCGAACAGCCGCGACATCTTCGGACCGAGATCGGTGCCGTCCACCTGCGTGCGATTGCGGATGTAGTTCTGGAACTGGTTCAACTCGAAGATCCTCGAGTCCTCCGCGAAGAGGCAGAAGACCAACCGGACGAGCAGCAGCTCGAGCTTGTGCCCCCGGTACCCGGTCGCCTCGATCGCGTTGTGGAGTGCAGCCATGCGCTCCGCTGCTTCCCGGTTGACCGGGTTCTGCTCCTCGTACTTTTGAGGCGCCTCGTCGACGAGGATCGCGAACTCTCGGACGTGCTTCGGCAGATCCTCGAGCGGGAACGTGACGACCTCGCGGGTTTCGAGGTCCAAGATCTGGAACACCGAGAAGTCGCACGTGACGATGATGTTCGGAAGGTCGTAGTTCGTGAGCCCGTCGAGGTAGCTGAGCGCCTGCCCTTGCGCCTTCGACAGATCGCGACCGGAACTCTTCTGCTCGACGAGCATCTTGCCCGGCAGGAACATGTCGATGAAGCCGTACTTTTTGCCGGCTAGCTTGACCGCGTACTCGAAGTAGCCGCCTGCCCGCTTGCGGTTGATGCCGAAAACCTCGAGGAACTCCGTCCAGAAGGTTTGGGACTCACTCGTCTCCCGGGTCTCCCCTGCCCACTCAGTCGCGAACTTCGCTGCTCGGGCTGTGATCTCGTTCCAGGCAAGGTGCACATGGCGATGCTATCCAGCGCCTTGAGCGTTCGACAGCGATCAGGGTGCGAAGCGCTCGTCCATGGCTCTCGTGAGCTTGATGGCTATAGCGCCCATCAACTTCTGCCGGCGAGGCGTTATCCGGTGGACCTTCTCCACTTCCGCGAGCCAGTCATACATGTCCACGATCATGCCGGTCTCGACCTTGTCGCTGGAGTAGTCGAGCCTCAGGACAGCGAGGAGGATCGACTCCAACTCGACGTCGTCCGGGTGGGGCTCACGCTGTTCCATCACCGCCCTTCGTGGCGAAGCCGAGGCGCTCGTCGATCAGCAGGCACATGCGGAACAGGTTGCGTGAGATGCGGGTCTGACGTTCTAGGTCCTTCGCGAAGTCCGGACGCACACCCTCGAGCCATTCGAACAGGTAGATCAGGCGGGCGGTCTCAGTGCGCTTGGCGCGATCACCCATCCCCTCGAAACCATCGAGGATGTCGTCAATCGCTTCATCGCGTCCCCAAACGTTGTCGCTCTCCATATCGCCGCTGACTATGAGCCGGAGCTGCGGATCCGTCAAGACCTACAAGCGCTCCACGGCAGCCGCCCACACCCACGCGTCCCGGTAGTTGCCGTCGCCGATCCCCCAGTGGACATGCACTGCCCGGCTGGTCCGCTCACGGGCTTGTCCAAAGACCTTCGCGATCCGCCCATCGTCGAACGCCATCCAAGCGCTCACCTCATAGATGGCAGTCACCGGCTTGATGGGATCGTGCTCGAAATCGAGCTGTGCCGGCGTGAGTGAGATGGGCAGGGCAGTGCGCAGCTCGGCAGCCTTGTTGGACCGGTACGTCTGCAGCTGCTCGCCGTATCGCTTATTGCTTCCCACCGGTCGAGTAGAACATACGTTCGAATGACGCGCCAACCCTCCGCGCCGATACCCTGCTCTCGTGAGTGACGATCAACCGCACCCCGTACGTAAGCGGGTATCCACAGCAGCCCGCTGGCTGACGGATGAGTCTTTTTGGAAGGACGTCACGACCCGGACGATGGCGGGACTCATCGTGGTCTTCGTCGCTTGGGGAGTCGGTGTCGCGTCAGGCGCGTTGTCTAGCGTGGAAGGGCAACATGCCTTCAGTAACGTGCTGCAGCTCGTCTTCATATTCATCGGGGCGGTGTTCGCGGTCTATTTGGTCCGACGAGGCACGGACAGCACGCTCCGAACGAGAGTCTTGGGGACCATCTTCGTCGTATGCGGGGCACTGGTGTTCATTGTCACCGGTCTACTGGTCTTGGACTTCGTAGCGCGGGAGATCGTCGGCAGTCCCATTGGAGGATTCGGAAACGTCAGCCAATAGGGACCCCCTTCCGCAGCTAAGCGGGATCTGCAGGTCAGAGCTTCTCGTGGTGTCCCTTGAGACCGTTCGCTTCCGCGACTACTAGGTAGGGGCTTCCCGATACTTGCCGCGCACCGCATAGACCAGGGTGACGTTACAGGGGTCATTGCCCAGTCCATTACGTGACGTAACCTACTGGGATATCAGAGCCTGGCTTTAGCGCAGCCGGCAAGTATCTACTCCGATTTTGAATAGATCGGGAACTAGGGTCAGAAGTATTTGCATAAGAGAAGAGACCTGCTAAAATAGATGGCAGGTGAACGAGTCAGCAACCTCTCCGATAATACGGGGAGGTTTTCTTATACCCCCGACTGACAAGTTGGTGAACGAGTCAGCGGTTACTTCTGATTATGAACGAACGCGCGTAATTTGCAACTATTGCCAAAAGCGCCCGAGTACTTGATACTCAGGCGCAATGGGTAGTAATGAATCTAAAAGCCTCTTCCGCCGGATCCCTGTTCCGGATTTCAAGATCCCCCGGGCTGCCAGTGAGATCGAGCGCGAACGCCTCGATAACCTAAGCCGGCACGTGAACCTGAGTTGGCGATCACAGCAGGGCACAGTAGGCGATCGAGCAGATCGCTACCGTAAGCGCCGAGATGGCGACAATAAAAAAGAGGCTGCCGCTTAGGGCAGCCTCTCGCTTTTTCAGGTACGGACTCTGTGGACCGTTGTGATTGGTTCGCTGGGGCGGGTAGCTAAGCCTTCGCATCTTGCAGCTCGAGAATGTACTCGATCAATTCGCTGACACCCCAGTCCTGCAGCTCGTCGAAGTCGTAAGTCATACGGCGAGCCCTTCGATGTCACCATCCCATGGCGAACGGACGCCGGCGATGACCTCGCCTATCGCCTGACGACTGAAGAAGGTCTCGACGTTGCTGATGTGATGGAAGACGGAGTAGACCCCGTCGCTCAACCTGCTGGCTTCTTTGCTGCTGCGTATACGGTTCCCATAAAGACTGACGTCCACTATGTCGCCTTCGTCCAGACGACGGAGGCTTTCTTCTACTGACGAAGTTTCTAGTAGTACAGCCATTACAAGCCCTCCGGCACGTCTATCACCGGGTCATACTCGGGATCCCAGTTCGCCTCGAACTCGAACATCCATGGTCCGTATAGCTCATTCAACTCCGCCTCGAATGCCTTTGGGGTTCCCTGAGGCAAGTGCAGGCAAAAGTATTGCTTCGTCAGCTCCACCATTTTGAAGTGCATCTGCATCTTCACTGTTTCGAGGGTGTAGGTCGCGTGGGCGAACCCCCCGTACTTCGCGGACAGCTTGATAATGTCGACCGCCGCCGCGGCGATTTGCTCTTTTGAACCCGGACGGAAATACACTTTCAGTTCATGGGTTGGGTTGTACGGTTCTTCTCTCTTTTCTGTCATATTATCCCCTGGGCATAGCCCTATTTATTTACTCTCTTAGTATACCATTTACAGGGGTGTTAGTGAATACTTTTAGAGAAGAATATCGGGGAAATTGCTTTGTAGCGCTACCCGGAATAGGGCGTGTGATTCTGCCGGCTGCCGGCGAATCGTGTCGGCGATCTGTTCCTCCCGCAGCCGATCCGGGACAAGGAAGAGAACAGGCGGGTAGACGTCGAGATGCGCCGTCGTGGCGTGCTGGTATGCCGTCCAATAGCGATCGAGCTTGTCGGCAATCTGGCGTTGCCGCTCGGTGCCTAGATCCACTTCGATCCACAGCGCAAAGCTCGGCTTATTCGGACGCCCGATACGGACGAATAGGTCAGGCGTGAGGCGAGTACCGGCTATGAAGCGATGAGCGTCGTCCTCAACGTCGTAACGCTCGATCGTGAGTCTCTGATCCTGTTCCGCCTTATTCAGGGCTACAAACGCATCTGCGACGGCTAGGGCGTGATAACTCACGGATCGCAGCGGGAAGTACCGACCTTCCCGCCCGCATAGTTCCCAGCCCGTAGGTCCCAACTGGTAGACGTATTGACCGCTACCTGCCCCGCTGCCGCCTATCATCTTGCGCTCTATACGGACGAGGTACTTATCCCGCAGCAGGCGGGTGAACGCACGATCTAAAGGCGTTTGAGACGCGTTGTCCGCGAAAAGCAGACTCCGCACATGCGAAGAAGCGAGCTGTCCGAAACGTCCTACGGACAGCACGATTGCCTTGTCGCGGTCGTGCGTCAACATGTTCTGAGCATGACAGGTTGAGCCCCTGCGTCAAGGCGCCCGCGTTCCCTGCAATCACGGGCGATGTGGGTGGGTCGGACCACACGTCACCCACACGTCCGCCCACACACCAAAACGGAGGGTCAAAAGCGTTGTCAATTCCGCTTCGTTTAGGTATTTACTAAATCAATTGCTTGGTGCATACTAAGCCCCAGAACGAAAGCAGAGCAGTTTGGCTCCATCGCAACTAGTTCGAACATTTCTAAGTCATCGCGCAACCTGGCTACTCGATGCCCACCCTCGAGTAGCTCGTCCTGCAGCAAGCAACTAATAGTTGTTAGGCGTTTACAGCCGCTGCAGGCGTCCAGGCTGCCCGATGACGGAAGGGGGATATACGCATAGCGAAGGAATACATATGAGCAAGATTCAATGGTGGACCAAACCGCGAACCCTCGGGGGCGCGCTCAAGAACACCACACATAAATGGAGCCCAGCGTTTCGGGCAGCGGTTCAGGAACTGGCTAAGAAGGAGGGAATCTCCGCAACAGCCGTCATCGAGAACCTCACGCTCCGGAACGGCAAGGCATTCATCGCAAAGCGCAAGCAACTAAATATACGAGTCAAAGCACTCGGGGGGATAATCAGTGAAAGCACGAGCAACAGACGGGATCTCGATCCTATCGATACCGACTAACGATCAAACAGAACAGAAAGTACTTGAGCTTCTAGCCAACGCACGAGCGATTCGCCGCGACGGTAAGAAGAACAAGCGCCTGCATGCACCGCTGTATGGCGGCGGAGCCTACGCACCGTCTCGTCCGCAGCAGTTCAAGCACGACGAGTTCCAATCAGTACGACCGAAGAAGGTCATCAAACTCAACCGCATGGGCGGGAAGCTGCAGGTCATATGGCCAGTGAAATAAACGCCGAAGGGCACGAGCTGATCGCAGCTGCGCTCGTCAAAGTGCAGGGTCAGATCCCAAACATCGCCAAGAGCAAGACAGCAGGCGCCGGCACATATGCCTACAAGTACGCTGACCTCGGTTCAATCTGGGAAGCCATTCGCAAGCCGCTAACGGATGCTGAACTGGCTGTAACCCAGTTCCTCCAAAGCCGCGACAACGCGGACTGGATGGACACCACGATCTGGCACGCAAGCGGGCAAAGCCTTACGAGTTCGATCCTGATCCCACTCGAGGGTAAGAAGCCCCAGGACGTCGGCTCGATCATCACCTATTACAAGCGCTATGCGCTAGGTGCTGCGCTCGGTATCGCGACGGAGGAAGACGACGACGCCCAATCCGTAGCCACGCAGAAGCCGTCTGAACGTAAAGCACCTCCAGCTGCCAACCCCGGACCTTCCGACGAGATCCTTGACGAGATCCGTGAGCTGTCACAGAAGCTCAAGCTCACACCTGAGCAGATCCGAAAGACCAACGCGCTCATCAAGACGGAAGCCAAAGCGCTGCAGATCCGGGATGAGATGAAGGATCGGCTATCCAAGCTCGACATCGCGCCACCGGAGCAAACGGCATGACCTGCCAGTTCTGCGTAACCCGCCACCGTATGCGCGGCTCAACGCTCTGCTTCCACTGCAAGTCCACGTACGACTGGGAGATCACCAAGCTCCTCTTCGCACTCACCACACCAGTAACGGGCATCGCCCAAGGAGAACCAATGAATGAGTCAACTCACTAAACGAGGAAAACCTCGACAACGATCAGCACCAATCACCCGTAGCCGCTTCCATGCCGTCAGGCGTGACATCGCCGAGTGGAAGCGTGCCGGCGAGTACAACGCAGCGCGATTGGCATCTGCCCTCGGGCTCAGCGTTGAGTCACTAAACAGCATTCGTAGAGCCAAGAGCTGGAAGGACTTCGAGAAGTCGAAAGCCGATCGCCTCGCTAAGAAGGTGGCGAAGGAGCAGTTGCGGGCGCCACACATTCACCACCAGGAGGAGCTACCTCTCGAAACCAAGGGTTCGCTCTTGGACCGAACGGCAGCTAGGAAGCTGATCGACGAGGGGCTGAGCGAGGTCAGAGCGAGCGTCAAGAGCTCAAACAGGGCGGTCGGAAGTCTCGAGAACGAGGTTAACGACTTCAGCGATTACATCCGCAACCGCATGAACACTGTCGAGAAGCGTATCGAGCGTCGGGTCCGGTTCCTCTACCGCGGCGTGCTGGTACTCGCAGTCCTGCTACTAGTGGCGTCCATCGTAATCGCCTGGGCGAGCACATCGTGGAAACCCTAATCACCCTCGGCATCCTCTGGGGAGGAGCCATGGCAGCTGCAGCGGTGATCCTCTGCTTCGCCATCTTCTACCTAGCTGGTCTGATCGTGACGGCAGCTAACAGAGTGATCCGAGCGACTGGCGCCTGGAGGATGCGTCAGACGGAGCGGACAGCGTGACCTTGGCTGAAGCGATCGTCTGGGGTGCCTTGTGCATCTCGATCGCGATGATCGTCACGGCGGGCATAGGAGCCATCGCAGGATTATCAGCGCGGAGTAGCACCTAAACAATCAGGACTAGAGCGCAGCAGTTCCCCTGGCAAACAGTGAGGGTCTCGAAGGCAGTGCGAATGCACCAGCAACTGAGAACGGACGGCAGACGTGTGCGTCCGCAGGACCCAAGACATGTGCGGCGACCGGATCGAACTCCAAATTGGAGCCGGGGAGATGCTGCTGGGGAAGCTCCTGCGCTCTAGACATCGCCCGCAGCACTACAGCCGCGGCACACGAACACAAGATGCTCGACGGTCTTCGACCAGCTCGTGCAGCGGATGAGACAGGGCACAGCCTTGTAGTTCCCGCACACCGAGCACCAGTGCTCCCGCAGTCCCCGCTCCGTCATGGATGCCAGGACGACGGAGCGCAGCAGGTCAGGTCGAGTGATCGCCGCTCGCGTAGGGCGGGGACCAAGCCGATCTCGGATGAGCCTCTGCACCTGTCTCACCGAGATCCGCAGGTCAAGTCGCTCCTGAATCCAGGAGGCGGACTTCCCGCTCTGCGCGTAGGCGATCACTTCGTCGAGGTCATAGTGCATTTGTGGAATCAATTATAAACGAAAGGAGGCATATGAGCCGAAGAGTAGATGGCATCAACATTGATCGCGTTTTCTGGAACGGCGAGCCAGCAGAAGCGAAAGTAGTAGAAGTTATAGTGGCAAAATCCCCACGCAGCACCTGGTGGTGCGCGAGTATGGCGGGAGAAAAGCATCGAGCGATCGAGATAACGCAACACGGCAAGACGTTTTTTCTGAGCGATGACCGCGACAGTCGATTGAAGATCACGACCGGAATGGGCTCGCCTCGATTTGGTCACAAGAGTCTGCCGGTCGAGCGCGTTGTAGGTCCAGTGTCGCAATAGCGACGAGCCGCACAACCTACCTTTCACGCCACCTGCAACAGGGGTCGTGACGCACAACACACTTATGACAGGAATCGCGAGAAAAGCGAATAGCTCAAAACCTTGATTCTCGTCACGAAAAGTTGCGTCGCTAGCCTTCTTTGACATCGACTGCGAGCGATGTCAAACGAAGCCGGCGACGTGACTTATCCACAACTTGCAACCACAGGTTGCATGCACCATCAACAATTCAGTGAGTACATGGCGACGCGAGTTGACAACTAACCAAAGTTTCAAATACGCCTCGCGCCGCCAACGCCCGATCGGAAGGCAGCCAAAAGAGTAATCTGCGGCGCCGTGAGGCTTTCGAGCTGATCAAGTGGTAGGTCATGCCGATCGGGGACATGCGCTCACTGAATGACATAACTAAATAGAGGAGATCACATATGGAACCAACACAACTGGAGCAGATACTCGGGATGGCAATGGGTTCAGCATCGACGCTGTTCATGTCCAACCCTCAGCCGGGCACCAAACAGGTAATGCCGCAAGCGGAACTGCTCGACATCGCGGCGGAGGAGCGCAGTCTTATCAAAAAGCTCATCTTCCATGTCATTGGCGAAGATGAACCTATTCTGATCCCCGAGAAGATCTCGCCCATCTTCGATGAGGTAAGCGAGAAGCAAGCCATTGACGCCGTCCGCGGGATCACGGATGCCCTGGCGCGCAATAGCTTCAGACGCGATCTGCGTGAATCGGTCGAGGCGCTATGAGCGAATCCCTCAACGAACAGATTGCTCTCAAGTTCGCCGGTCTCTCAGACCACGAGCTAGCGAAGCGGATCGAGAAGGCACCTGACTTCGGCTACGACGATGAAACCGTTGAGCTGAACCGTCGGCTTGCCCTTGGCGGTATGGCTTGGCGCTGGGCGCAGGGTGACCAGCACGTAGAGATCTACGTCCCGGCAGTCGAAGCAGCCCAACAGCTCAGCGAGCCAGATCTCATCACTCTGATGACGACGCTCGAGACGTCCAGCACTCCCCTAGCGGCAGCAGCTCGCGACGAGTACTTCAAGCGCCGTGGGGAGGTGATCGACGCAGCCATCGAGGCACGACGCCTAGAGGATCTGCAATGACCTGGTGGCAGAGGCTGATGCATGAATTTGGACGCTGCCCGAAGGAGAAGCTCGGCTATCGCTGCAGCGGTCACTTCGAGACAAATGAGTGCGGATGGGAGAAGCGCTCGTGAGCCGGGTGACCAAGTTCCGAGCTTGGCAGCCTCACGCGTCGCTGCACCTTAAGCCTGGGATGTACCTAGTCGACGACATGGTTTGGTACCTCGAGCAAGACGGCAGGACTCTAGGCGGCGAGGTCTTCCTCACCAGGCACCTTGGCACGTCTCGCAGCAGCGAATTCTTCGAAGACGTCGAGATAATGCAGTTCACCGGTCTCATAGATAAGAATGGGGTGGAGATCTACGAAGGCGACATCATCGACTCGGATCACAACTTCGGAGGACCGTTTGGAGCAACGGTCCATCGAGGCACCATCGTCTACGAGCACGCACGCTACTTGATCAAGACTGGAATCGTCGGCAACGATCTGACCACGCTCTATCGGGCGAATTGGAAGATCGAAGTCATCGGCAACATCCACGAGAATCCTGAGTTGCTCAGTGGTGGAGAAGCGTCGTGAGTGTGCGCTTGGTGGACGACGAGCAGGAGATCTTCGAACTCCTATTCGCCGATCCTGCCTTCACCGAAGCAGTCAATCGCAACAAGAACGGTGTGTTCCTGCTGGGAGCCAACGGCAAGAAGCGATACATCAAGCAGCTCAGCGTCGAGTCTGACGGAGCTTCAGAGGTCGGTGATGACGCTTGAGCAAACCCGCCCACAACTCGACGTTCCCAAGTCCCGCGAACTACTCGAAGGTCTGCTGACCCTCCCAGGCTCAACTGGCGAGAGCTACCGACGCTTCCACAACTACAGCCCACGCAACATCGGCTTCCTCGCACTGCAGGGCTGCCCGCCCGAACCGGTCGCCACCTTCAAGAAGTGGCAGGAGCTGGGTCGTCAGGTCCAACGCGGCGAAAAGGCGTACTCGATCCTCCGTCCCATCCAGATACGGATCGAGGACGCGAAGACCGAGCAGGTCAAGCTGATCAAGCGATTCAAGGTGGTCCGCGCTCTCTTCGCAGTGAGCCAGACCGACGGCGAGGAGCTGCCGGCATACGAGCCGCCTGAGTGGAGCACAGAGCGCGCCCTTGGGAAGCTCGGCATCAGCCTGGTGCCGTTCCAGAACTTCGATGGCAACATCGGCGGCTACGCACGGGGCAAGGAGATCGCGATCAACCCGGTCGCACCGTTCCCGCTGCGCACAACGATCCATGAGATCAGCCACGTCGAGCACGGGCATACGACACCAGAGCATCTGCAGCTCTACGCGGGACATCGCGGCACGTACGAGTTCGAGGCGGAAGCCAGCGCCTACGTGACCCTCAACGAGATCGGCGCGCTCGACGAGCAGACAGCCACCGTGAGCCGGGGCTATGTGCAGGGATGGCTCGGAGAACAAGAACCAGCTGAGGAGTCGCTACGACGCGTCCTCAACGTAAGCACGCGCGTCCTGGAGGCAGGGTACGCGGCAGAAGAAGGAGATCAATAGATGGCAGGAACGAAAATGGGGGGGGTATTAGCCGCCCGTATCAATATGGAGCGTCACGGCAAGGACTTTTACAAGTTGATCGGGGCTAAAGGTGGGCGCAACGGCGCGGGTCCGGACTACCGCAAGGGCGGACCGCTCGCCACTGGATTCGCAGCTCATCCCGACCTTGCTCGGATCGCAGGCGCTAAGGGTGGACGTATATCCAAACGGCGTAAGGCGGACGCGTAAGTGCCGAGGTACTACCGCATCGGCACCGGGCGCTTCGCTGGCATGTGGCACGTCCGCGACTATCGCGATGGCAAATACTTTCACCTCGGGAGATTTCGCACGGAAGAGGAAGCCCTAGCGAAGATTGCAAGCCTTGACAATCAGCCCGACTAGATCAAAATAAGGGCGGCAGAGCAGAAGACGCGGGCGTATCAGTTTCCCCTCGCGTCGTGGCTCTCACTGGGGTGCGCGTCAAACCGTGAAGACGTGGTAACTGCCGAGCGAAAACGCTATTAGTACTAGGCGACCTCCCCCTTGATTTATCTATGACCACTCAACCAACTATCAGCCGCGGCAAGATCCGCCTATGCAAGGTCTGCGGCAAGCAGATCGTTGTGTACAACACGACCCACAACAAGTGCGCGGACTGCTTCTACAAGAACACGAAACCGGTCGCGCAGAGGGGCAAGCAAGCCCGCCTCTGGGAAACGTTCCGCGACAAGGTCGCCCATCCCTACCTCGATAAGAAGTACGGACGTGCCTGCGTCGACTGCGGTGCCATGCCCGGCATGAAGCCGGACGGCACTCCTCGACATCACGACGTCGACCACATCAAGAACAAGGGCAGCCACCCGGATCTGCGCTTCGACGTCAAGAACTTGGCGTACCGCTGCCGGTCGTGCCACATACGGAAGACGGACGGCAAGCCACCGATCGCGAGCAGCACGCTGTAGCCAACCGGCTCCAGCGCACATCCTCACGATCAAGGAGTCGTCATGCACGGCATCGTCATCCCCGCGGTGGAGCACATCCTCCCCCACGTCACACGAGTCCAGGGCTATCGGGACATCCAGTCCGTAGTCCGGGGACCGTTCGAGAGCATCGAGATGGAGGACCCCAACTTCGAGATGCTCGTCAACGAGGAGGGGAAGCTCACTCTGCTCCCGACCAACAGACGCGCCACCCTGCTCATGTACGTCCACAACCCCAAGCTGGCGGAACGGGACATCATTTGCGGGGACGCCCTATTGGTCGGTCCGACCGATCACATGGGCGAAGGCACCGACATCCCGCAGGAGATCGCGGATCTGATCCTCGGTCGCCAGCTGTTCGACATCCAGATGCCGGACGACGATCCGGACACCATCAAGACCGTCGAGCACGGCTTCACCAACTGGACGAACGCCTACGCGGCGGTCGTCCGGCTGCGGAGACACTACGACCGGGACTTCAAGGTAATACCCGCTTGATCGAGAGTAAGTCCGCTACCAATCCAGGTGGCGGACTCTTTCAATTAACGGGCAAGGTGATAAAATAGAAGGGCAAATGAATAGCAACGCCCTACACAATTACCTGATCAAATCCACGGAAGCCAGCGAGGTTCCGTTGAAGGTGAGCGATAAAGGTGCTATCAAGCGCATCGCAAAGATGCTGTAGACGGGCAAGCTTGTAGCTCAAAGTTACATAGAGCGATGGTCGCGAACCTAGCGTACGGGTGTGGTAATCCCGTCAAGCTTGTCCATCTACATCTTCCAATCGATCTTCACCCGTTCCGGGTCCAATGTGAACCGATTCCCGTCTACCGAGTAGGCGGGTCTTTTCGTTGCCGGCATGATCTCGATGCGTTCGATGAGTAATTCGATCAGCTCGCGCCGCCAGCCATCGGGGTTCGCATCCCAAGCAGCCCTGACTGAGTCACCCGGCTTTAGGTCGAGCGTCGCCTTCGGACGGCGATGCTTCTGGATCTCTCGGTCTACAGACTCGAGCCGCTCAGCTACGCGGGCACTCGCCCGCTGGTACGCCGGCTTGTCGAGCGTGCCATCGGCGTAGTCGTCGATCATCTGCTGCGCTCGAATCGTCAGCTGCTCGTGCTCGCTCAGGAGCGCGCGTACGGAGCGTTGGTCAACGGAAGAAGCAGCGATCAGCTCGGAGAGCAGGGGCGTGTCCAGGCGTGCGCATATGAGTTCACGGACGAAGTGATCCAGCGGCGGACTCTGCACCATGCAGCCGCCACAGCCGGCACCCTTCCGATCGGTCTCCGTCTGAGTCCTGCATTGATAGGTGCCGACCAGCCCTGAGCTGAAGCTCTTTGTCATGCCGTAGAGGTAGCCGCCACACTTCCCGCAGTGGAGCATCCCAGTAAGGAGGTAGCGACGATTCGACGGACGCTGCCGGGTCTGCGCCTTGCGATGCTTCGCCATCGACTGGATGGCTTCCCATTGGTCGCTACTGAAGATCGGCTCCCACTGTCCCGGGTAGCGCGTTCCCTCTACCTCTCTATAGCCGGCGTTCCGATCGCGCTGCAGGAACTTCTTGATCTGATCCGGGTACCAAGGCTTCCCGACTCGGGTGAGGGTTGCGGTCTCGTTGAGTCGCCATGCGATCTCCCGATAGCTGTAGCCGTTCATGAACAGCTCGCCCATCTTGCGGACGACCGTTGCTTCGACTGGGTCGAGCGTCATGCGGTCTTGGCTGTACCCGTACGGACGAACGGGCGCGCCATATGGCTTGCCATCGATCGCGTTCTGCAGAAGCTTTCGGCGGATGCGATCTGAGTGGGTCTGACTTGATTGCTGGGCATCCGCGAACCGCAGCGCATTCATCAGCACTTGGCTCATGTCGATCTCGCCGTCCATCACCGTGGCGATGAAGAACTTCTGCTTCTTGTGGATCTCCATCAGGCGCACCAGGTCCCTCAGCTGGCGCGTTATGCGGTCCACCTTCCAAGCAACGAACCCGTCGATCTCACCCGATTCGAGATCTGCCAGGAGTCGCTCGAACTCCGGACGAACGACGTCGTCCTTGTAGGCGCTCATGCTGTTGTCGGTGTACTCCCTCAGCACATCCCATCCACGTTGCGCAGCCAACCCTCGATTGTCGACTTGCTGCCTTTGGACACCAGCACCCTCACCATCCCGGTCAAAACTTATACGCGCATAGACTCCAATCATGGGTTTCATCAGGTAGTTTCCTCTTTCTGGGCATGATTATGAGCCGGTCGGTCTCATCCGTCAATACCGACGTATGGCACGTCGTAGGTTCGCTGACGATCTCCTCGTCGCTCTCGAGGTTGAAGCCGACGTCGACGATCACGGTGTCGACCCAGCTCCGGCATCGGCGGAGAGCCGTCGTGACGCGATCGGCCGAGAGCTCGGTCCAGCGACTCGGACGTCCGATCCCGGTCAGCACCGGGATGATCCGCGATCCCACCGAGTAGGGCTGGGCGATCCGCTCCAGCTGCGCCAGGTCGAGAGCGTCTGCTCCTGCGAGCCGACAGGCGGCAGCGAATCCGGGCGCCTCATCGAGCAGTCCGAGCGACGGCGCGATCGTTCCGCCATAGCTATCCGCGTCGACCAACGCGACGCGCTCCCCTCGCGCCGCCAGCTCGGCGGCCAGCGACAGGGCCGTCGTGGTGCGCCCCGGACTGCCGGCCGGACCCCAGACGACCACGATGCGACCGCCCGCTCGAGCCGGCGCCTCCGCGCGCTCGCGGGCGATGGAAGGCGGCTCGCCCTGCAGCACCGACTGGATCTCCTCCCAGCCTGCGGAGGATTCTACGACCTCATCGAGGCCGAGCTCGGCGAGGTGCGCACGATCGCTCGCCGACGAGGCGAGTGCGACCACCCGCACCTTGGCGACGCCGGCGACTCGCAGCACGGTCGGGGTGAGCACGGGCGCAGCGACGATCGCGCCCTCGGGACTCTGCCCTTCGATCGCAGCGATGAGCTCGAAGCTGCCGGCGGGACGTGCGATGAGCTCGTGACCGGCGTCGAGCAGCGATCCGATGATGCGGTCTTCGACGTCGGCCGCCAGGGCCAGCACGATGCGCATCGATCAGCCCGCGACCAGCGGCTGGCTCACCGGCACGACCGAGATCGCGTCGGAGTTGGCGATCGCCTGCAGCACCCGCGCGACCGCGGTCTTCGGGACCAGCACCTCGACAGCATGCGAGTCGGCATCGAGGATGAGTCCGGACGCCTCGACGATCCGGACGACGGTGGCCGATCCCACCAGCACCGCCGGCGGCGCGTAGCGACCCGAGTTCTCCTGCTCGGCGGCCGACCAGAGGTCGATGACGGTGCCCGCATCGACTCCCCGGGGCAGCTCGCTGGACGTCCGGATCACGATGGACGCGTCGCGGATGCTCGTCGGCGCTCCCACGGCGGCGATCGGCACGAGCTCGCCGGCGGCGACCGAGCGGGTAACCATCACCCCTCCATCCGGAAGATCGCCGTCGGAGAGGTAGCGCCCATCCGCTCCGCCGAGTCGCACCTCGATGGTGGTCAGCTGATCGGCCGTCACCAGATCGCCCGCGGCCAGCGGCTCGGCCGCCGCGTAGACCGCGACGGTCCGTTCGGCGGATCCGACGACGAGCACCACTCCCGTCACCGAGCCGACGACCAGCAGGATGCCGAGGACGAATCTGACGTCGAGCCAGAACCGCGGGCGGCTCGCCCCGCCCACTCCAGTTCGCGGCGATCCGGCGCCCGATCCCACAACGCGCCCTGGTCGCGCACCTGGTGCGCGGTTGCCTCCGCCAGCCATGCCGTTCCCTTCGATCGAGAACCATGCTGACCTGGTGCCCGAATCGCCGCTGAAGTTATCCACAGGAGATCCCGCGGATCCGCCATCTGCTCCATCACGCGTGGTCAGACGCGGACCGCGAGGATCGCGGCGAAGCTGACGATCTCGATCGCCGTGAGCGCCGCCGCCCGGCGCGGAAGACCCGGCTCGTGCAGAGCGAGATCCAGATGGTCGCGGCCGACCCGGTCGATGGTGCCCTGCAATCCACCGGCCAGGGTCAGGAGCTCGAGCGGCACCCGCCTCCGACAGAGGTCGCGGAGCATGAACGCCAGCCCGAGCTTGGCCGTCAGCCCACGCTCTTCGGCGACCACCTCGACCTCGGCGAAGCGCGCGGTCGGCGGATCGAGCACGATGCCGGCGATCGCGCCGATCGGCACCACGATCTGCGTGGTCCGGATCGCGTCGTCGATGATCCGGCCGCTCAGCCAGTCCCGTCCGAAGGTCAGCGGCATGACCCGCAGGAGCTCACCAGACCCGAGTCGGATTCGCAGCGGCCGCTCGGGCTCGGCTCGAGCCATCGCCTGCAGCCGATCGCGCAGCACCAGCCGCCCCCGCCTGAGTCGCTCCTCTTCGGCGCGCGCGCCGGATTCCTCGGCGGACAGCCCGTCCTCGAGCTGCCCTTCGAGGTCGTCGAAGAGGTTGTCCCAGCGCATGGAAGCGAACGGTAGCCGGTCGATTCGGAACCGGGAGGGAGTTATCCACAGAGCAGGAATTGGAGCTGGACAGCCACAAGAGGGAGTGCTTCTATGTCGCCACCCGATGCGATCCGCCGCACCTCGACCCGGTCCCGACACCCTACTGGACACTCCGGCGGCTCTCTTTGGCGACCGTTCCGCAGGTCCCCACCCGAACTGGAGTCGCTATGTCCATGCCTCGAACGCCATCGTCACGCAGCACGCGCCGTCCGATCGGGCCCGCGGCGTCCCGGTCCAAGTCCACGCACAACATGACCTCCGACGACGAGCTCTTCGGACCGCAGCCGACTCCGATCGCGGAGCTGGGAGACCCCGAGCGGGTGCTCCGCTTCCTCGCGCTGGCGATGGTCGAGGTCGATGAGGGCGCCCGTGAACTCGACCAGATCGCCCACATCCTCGACGAGAGCGTCTACCGCCGTCTGATGGGCCGCGCCGCGCTGCTGCATCGCGCACGGCTCCTCGAGCGAGGACCGTCGACGCGCATGCGCCCCACCATCACCGTCGGTCGGATTCACGCGCGGTCGCCACGCGAGAACGTGCTGGAGGCCGTCGTGATGGTCACCTACAACGAGCTGACCCGAGCCGTGGCCGTCCGCCTCGAGGGCGTGGACCACCGCTGGCGCGCGATGGCATTGGACATCCTCTGACGCCACAGCGCCCATCCGCCGTGCTGGTGGGAACGTTCGTTGCCTCAGGTGACCCGAATGGCGGGTCATGGGACGGCGAGGTGACCTGAATGGCGACCTTCAGGCCCTAGTACCCACCCTTCGGGTCACCTCGCCAACCACCCGACGCAGCGCGCTTGATGGCGGGAGCCGCTACTTGCGCTTGTCGGCGGCCCGACGCTCGGCGCGGTTGACCGGGGCGGGAGCGGGAGGCTGACCGCCGCTCTGCTGGCCGAATGCGCCGCGCGCTGCCGGAGCCGGACGTCCACCAGCCGGCGGGCGCTGCCCCTGCGGGGCGGGACGCTGCGCGGGGGGCGGTCCCGGCTGCGCGAATCCGGGCGCGAGCGTCTGAGCCTGGCTCTCTTCGCGCTGCTGGGCACGAGCCGTCGCGGCGCGCTCCAGCTGGCCGCGCTGGTTGCGCACCTCGACGCCACCTGCATCGCTCGGAGCGGAGTAGCTGAGGTTCTGCGCTGGCGCGGCGGTCCCACCGAGGCCCTTGGCCTGCACGACGGGCTGGGCCACGAGGCCCGGTCCGCCGAGGTTGGGCGTGACCTCGACCTCGAGGTTGAACAGGTAGCCGACGGTCTCCTCGCGGATCTGCCCCATCATGTTCTGGAACAGGGCGAAGCCCTCGCGCTGGTACTCGACGAGCGGATCGCGCTGCGCCATGGCGCGCAGGCCGATGCCGTCCTTCAGGTAGTCCATCTCGTAGAGGTGGTCGCGCCAGCGGCGGTCGATCACCGAGAGGACCACTCGACGCTCGAGCTCGCGCATGGCCGGCGCACCGAGCCCGGACTCGCGCTTCTCGTAGGCGATCCGGGCGTCGGAGAGGATCTCGCGCCGGATGAAGGTGCGGTCGACGCGGCCCTTGGATCCGGCCTCGGCGAGCACCTCGTCGATGGTGATCGTGATCGGGTAGAGCGTCTTCAGCTCGGCCCACAGGGCGTCGAAGTCCCAGTCCTCGCTGTTGCCGCCCGAGGTGTGCGAGTCGAGCACGTCATCGACGACGCTCTCCAGGAACCCCTGGGTGCGCTCGTGCAGGTCGCCGCCCTCGAGGATGCGCCGGCGGTCGGCGTAGATCGCCTCGCGCTGGCGGTTGAGGACGTCGTCGTACTTGAGGACGTTCTTGCGGATCTCGGCGTTGCGCGCTTCGACCTGCGACTGGGCCGATCGGATGGCCCGGCTGACGACCTTCGACTCGATGGCGAGGTCGTCGGGGACTCCCCCGCGACCCATCAGCGCCTCGGCGGCACCCGCGTTGAACAGGCGCATGAGGTCGTCGGTGAGCGACAGGTAGAAGCGGCTCTCGCCCGGGTCGCCCTGGCGACCGGACCGGCCGCGCAGCTGGTTGTCGATGCGCCGCGACTCGTGCCGCTCGGTGCCGAGCACGTACAGTCCGCCGGCGGCGACCACGCGCTCCGCCTCCTTGCCGACCTCGGACTTCACGCGGGCGAAGACGTCATCCCAGGCGGCCTCGTACTCGTCGGGGGTGTCGATGGGCGAGAGACCCTGGTTGTGCATCTCGGCGACGGCAAGGAACTCGGCGTTGCCGCCGAGCATGACGTCCGTTCCGCGGCCGGCCATGTTCGTGGCGACAGTGACCGAGCCGAGACGGCCGGCCTGGGCGACGATCGCGGCTTCGCGGGCGTGGTTCTTGGCGTTGAGGACTTCGTGGCGCACGCCCTTCTTGGCGAGCAGGCGGGAGAGGTACTCGCTCTTCTCCACGCTGGTTGTTCCGACGAGCACGGGCTGGCCGGACTTGTGGCGATCCGCGATGTCCTCGACGACCTGCGCGAACTTGGCCTGCTCGTTCTTGTAGACGAGGTCGGGCTGGTCCTGGCGCTGCATCGGCCGGTTGGTCGGGATGGGGACCACGCCGAGCTTGTAGGTCGACATGAACTCGGCGGCCTCGGTCTCGGCCGTTCCGGTCATGCCGGAGAGCTTGGAGTAGAGGCGGAAGTAGTTCTGCAGGGTGATCGTGGCGAAGGTCTGGTTCTCGGCCTTGACCTCGACGCCCTCCTTGGCCTCGATGGCCTGGTGGATGCCCTCGTTGTAGCGGCGGCCGGTCAGGATGCGGCCGGTGTGCTCGTCGACGATGAGCACCTCGCCGTTCATCACGACGTAGTCCTTATCCTTCTTGAACAGGGCGGAGGCCTTGATCGAGTTGTTGAGGAACGAGATGAGCGGGGTGTTCGCGGACTCGTAGAGGTTGTCGATGCCGAGGTGGTCTTCGACCTTCTCGATCCCGGGCTCGAGCACGCCGACGGTGCGCTTCTTCTCGTCGACCTCGTAGTCCTCGCCGGGCAGCAGGCGCTTGGCGATGTTGGCGAACTCGGTGAACCAGCGGTTGGCCTCGCCGGACGCCTGGCCCGAGATGATCAGCGGCGTGCGGGCCTCGTCGATGAGGATCGAGTCGACCTCGTCGACGACGGCGAAGTAGTGGCCGCGCTGCACCAGGTCGGCGGGCTGCCAGGCCATGTTGTCGCGGAGGTAGTCGAAGCCGAACTCGTTGTTCGTGCCGTAGGTGATGTCCGCGGCGTACTGCTCCCGGCGCTCCGCAGGGGTCTGACCCGAGAGGATCACGCCGGTCGTCATCCCGAGCGCGCGGAAGACGCGGCCCATCAGCTCGGACTGGTAGCTCGCGAGGTAGTCGTTGACCGTGATGACGTGCACCCCGCGCGAGGTGATCGCGTTGAGGTAGGCGGGCAGGGTGGCCACGAGGGTCTTGCCCTCGCCGGTCTTCATCTCGGCGATGTTGCCCAGGTGCAGCGCTGCGCCGCCCATGACCTGGACGTCGAAGTGGCGCAGGCCGAGTGTGCGGGTCGATGCCTCGCGCACCGCGGCGAAGGCTTCGGGAAGCAGCTCGTCGAGCGATTCGCCGTTGCCGTAGCGCTCACGGAGCACGACGGTCTCGTGGCGGAGCTCGTCATCCGTGAGGTGCTTGAAGTCCTCTTCGAGCTGGTTGACCTGCTTCGCGTAGTTCTCGAGCCTGCGCAGGATCCGGCCTTCGCCGACGCGGAGGACCTTTTCGAGTACGGATGCCACGTGTCTCCTTGGTGATGTGCCGACGGCTGGAATGCCATCACGCAGAGATCACCCCCGACCCCTGCAAACGCCTGAGCGTACCAGCGTTACCTATCTGTAATCCCGGCGCAGAGCCGCGCCAGCGGCGACAGCCGGGATGGTGAGCGGGTCGCGCACGCTTGCGCGACCCGGACGAACCATGCGGGAGGCGGCGCGTAGTTGGGCCCTCGGAGCCTCCCAGCCACAGACGTTGGTCGAGGAGGCCGTTCACGGCCGTCTCGAGACCGGCTGCATTCGGCAACCGGTCTCGATACGGCGCTGGCGCGCCTACTCGACCAACGAGGGGCAGACCTAGCGGCGCAGGGCGCGGGCCGCGGTGGCCACTTCCTGCAGCTCGTCGGCTGCGGCGTCGAGGTGGATGACACCGTAGTCCCAGCCCTTGCGCCGGTAGACGACGCTGGGGCGGTCGCTCTCGGAATCGATGAAGAGGTAGAAGTCGTGCCCGACGAGCTCCATGTAATAGAGGGCGTCGTCGACGGTCATCGGCGTGGAGGCGAACACCTTGTGCCGGATCACGACGGGCGAATAGTCGTAGTCGTCGACGGGGGCGCCGTCGTCGGTGTGCAGCGCCGCGTACTGCTCGGCGTTCAACGAGGACAGATCCATGGCGGCCGTGAGCACGGGTGGCTCCTCGACGGTACGGCCGATGGTGGTCTGCCGTGCGGAGTCGCTGATCGATCCCGTCTGCGCGTCGACCCGGCGCAGGACTTCCGCGTCCGCGGGTTCGACGTCGACGAGTCGGAAGTCTCGATGGTCCACCGACCGCATCGTCGTGGGCCGGTGCTGGCCGCGATGGACCTTGCGCCGATCCTTCGCCCGGCGCAGCCGTTCCATCAGCTTGTCAAAGGCGAAGTCGAACGCCGCGTACTTGTCATTCGCGCCCGCTTCGGCGCGCACCACCGGTCCGGGACCGATCAGGGTCAGCTCGACGCGGTCGTCGCCCGCCGTGCCGTTGGTCTCGTGATGCCGGCAGAGCCGGATCTCCAACGCCAGGGCCCGTTCGGCGAGCTGCTCCACCTTGGCAGCCTTGTCCTCGACATGGTCTCGGAACCGATCGGTGATCCCGGCCCCACGTCCGGTGATGGTTATGTCCATGCTGACCTCCCGCGATCGAAGCGCTCGCCCGAACGGTCCCCCGACGCGTGATTTGGGTCCGCTTTCTGTGCGAGCGAGCTGATCTTCGTCGAGGACGGGCGATCTGGAACGCCTTTCCCTGAACCTAGTCCGGCGTCTCGCCACTGTCACTGGGCAGGACCTGGGGATCCCTCAACACGCCCCTATTGGGGCGGCCGACGGGGGCGCGGTGCAGAGCTGTCGAGGCGACGGTGGCGGCGCCCAGCACGCACCCGCCTGCAGCTCGGATCGCCCGGGAAGCCTCAGTGATGCTGGCGCCCGTCGTGAGCACGTCGTCCACCAGGATGAAGGCTCGACCCGACAGATCGGCGCGGGCAGCCATGCTTCCGACGAGGTTGCGGTGGCGCTCCTCCGCCGAGAGGGATGCCTGATCGCGGACCGATCGGACGACGCGGAGGGTGGGCGAGGACGGCAGACGGGCTGCGTGCAGTGCGAGCTGGACCGGTCGATAGCCGCGTCGGCGGATGGCGGCACGTGAGCTCGGCATCGGGGTGAGCTCGATCGGCCACTCGCAGTCGGCCGCGATGGCGAGCGCTCCGCTCACCGCCCAGCGGAGCGCGCCGCCGATGGCGTGCGCGGCATCCGTTCGGCCGGAGTCCTTGAACGCCACGACGATCGCGGCCACGACCCCGTCATAGGCCGCGGCACTGACAACGTCGATCGTTCCGATCCGCCGGTGCAGCAGCGGCTGGACGAGCGCTGCGGCGCAGACCGTGCAGACGGCGCGGTCGGGCGCTCCGCAGCCGCTGCAGTCCACGGGCAGCACGAGCGCGACAGCATCGAGCAGCGCACCGAGGGCGATGCGCCAGGCGGCGGCGGTGTCAGGCGGGCGCATGGGGAGAGGATGCGCTCGGAAGCACGGCGGAAGGGGCCGTCGGTCGGATCTGTGCGGAACTCGTCCCGGAGCGCGCCTGGGGACGAACGCCGTCGTCGAGGCGGATCGGGCTCAGCGCTGGGTCGCGAGCAGCTGCACGCCGCTCACCGTCGCCTGCCAGTTCGTTCCGCGCAGCACCTCGACATCGCCCGACTGGGTCAGCACTCGCAAGCCGTTCTGGCCGTTGCCGCCCACCACCGAGACGGCGTCGGTGAGCCGCGGAAGAGCGGTGCTCGGGCCGCCGATGTCTTGGAGGATCACTCGGTAGTCCGCCTCCCCCACCCGCACCAGGGTGGCCACCGATGACTCGTCCACCCACGTGGTCGTGATTCCGGTCCCTGCGGGCAGCACGAGCTCGTAGGCGTCATCGGAGAGGGTGAAGGGCGAGCCCTGCTCGTCCCGGATGATGCCGTAGACCCGCAGCACCGACGCTCCGCCGATGTCGAGGAGAACAAGCAGTCGGGTGCTGTCCCGCGAGACCGCCATCGATCGGATCGCGGTCGCGTCAGTCCATGGCACCTCGATCGGGGTCGCAACACCCTCCAGCGTGACGGCCCGCAGGTTGGCGGGGTCGGTCGATGGGACGCTCCAGACGATGCCGCCGCCGTCGAGACCGGGTGCGATCAGATCGGCTCGATCATCGACGAGCGCCGCCGCACCGGTCGCGCTGACCGCCTGCACGCCGCTCGGAGTCAGCACCGCCGCGCTGTCGAAGCTGGTCGGCATGGTCACCGCGATCGGCTGAAGTCCGGCGATCGCCTCGCCGATCGGCCCGAGCGAGGTGGTGGTCGAGCCCCCGACCAGGCCGAAGGTCCCGTTGCTCAGCACGAGCGGTCGCGCGTTGACGAGTGGCTCCAGGACGGGCCCGCCCTCGCCGAACTCGGGGATCGCCACGTTGCGACCGTCCACGTTGATCCGGACGGAGGCGATTGAGCCGCCCTCCAGGGAGCTGGCGAGCTGCAGCTTCATCCGCTGCTGGGTGATGGAATCGGCGGTCGCGACGACGTCGTTGAGCTCGACGTCCGCGATCCCTCCGGTGGTCGGCACGGACTGCCGGGCGAGCCGGGTACCCGGGGGGAACGCGGAGAACACCGATTTCAGCAGCGGGGCGGCAGGCCCCGCGAGCAGCGCCTCGACGATGCGCGTGGGCGAGTCGGCGGTAGAGGGGAACCAGCGCAGGTCGGGCACGAGATAGTTGTACGAGGAGTCGTAGAAGTAGAGCGCGCGCTGGGCGAAGAGGGTCTCGAACTGCTGGCGCAGCAGCACGACGCCGTCGGGCGCATCGCTGATCCGCCACTGGCCGTCCTCCTGCACCAGGGTGAAGCCGAGGTCGAACGGGTCGCCCTCGGCGAGCTCGGTGTAGCGGCCGGTGGAGTCGACCGAGGCGACGGCGGGCACCACGAGGTGGACCTCTCCTTCGCTCTCGAGCACGGTGGTGGCCTGCTGGTGCACGAGGACGGAGGCGGACGGATCCCAGGTCGTCGCGAATGCGGCGCTCAGGTACTGGCGGGCGACCTTGTAGTTGTCCTGCGGGCCGGTGCCGGCCGCGATGAACCCCTCGACGATCTCGGTGGCGGCCGCCCCGTCGGTCGGTCCGCTCGGGCTGAAGACGGTGGAGGGGGGAGCCTCGGCGTCGGCACGATTGCCGGCCTGGACCGATCCACTGAGCGGGATCGTGGCGCAGCCCGAGAGTGCGATCGCACCGGCGAGCAGCCCGCCGATCAGGGTGAGCATGCGGGTGCGTCCTCGCGAGCGGCGGATCGGTCGGCAGATCGGTCGGTCGCTCATCGTGCGTCCTCCGGTGCGTGGGGCGCGTCGTCGGGCGGGAGCGGCAGCGGGGACGACTCGATGGGCGCGCGCGGCGAGCGCGGCAGGGTGAGTCGGAAGCAGGAGCCGCGTCCTTCGGCCGACCAGACGTTGAGCCAGCCCGCGTGCAGGGTGGCGTCCTCGAGGGAGATCGCGAGGCCGAGGCCCGTGCCGCCGGTGGTCCGCTGACGGGACGGGTCGGCGCGCCAGAAGCGGTCGAACACCCGGTCCGCGTCAGCACGGGTCATGCCGATGCCATGGTCGCGGACGGCGATCGCGACGGCCGTGGCATTGCTGTCGATGGTGACGGTGATCGGCTTGCCCTCGCCGTGCTCGATGGCGTTGCCCAACAGGTTGCGCACGATCCGACGGATCCGCCGCGCATCCATCTCCGCCTCGAAGTGCCCACCCGGAGCCACCAGCTCGACCACCGATCCCTTGCGGTCGGCGAGGGTCTCGACGGTGGCGATCGCCTCTTCGGCGAGGTGCACGAGGTTGACGGGCGCGAGCTCGATGTCGGCGGCGCGCGCGTCGTAGCGGCTGATCTCCAGGAGGTCGGACAGCAGCGACTCGAAGCGCTCGACCTGGGTGTGCAGCAGCTCGGCGGTGCGGGCACTGGTCGGATCGAAGTCGCCGCGATTGTCGTAGAGCACGTCGCCGGCGAGCCGGATGGTGGTCAGCGGGGTCCTGAGCTCATGCGACACGTCGGAGACGAAGCGCTGCTGCACCTGGGAGAGCCCGGCCAGCTGCACGATCTGGCGCTGCAGGCTGTCCGCCATCCCGTTGAACGACCTCGCCAGGGTGGCGATCACGTCCTCGCCGCGCTCGGGGATTCGCTCTTCGAGCTGTCCGGCCGCGAGTTTGCGGCTGGTCTCCGCAGCGACCCGGATGGGTGCGATGACCGACTGGACGACGATCCAGGTGACGCCTGCGATGAGCATGATGAGCGCGAGTCCGCCGATCAGCAGCGTGTTCTGCACGAAGGAGAGGGACTGCTGGACGTCGGCGAGGTCGTAGAGCAGATAGAGCTGGTAGGTGCCCTGAGTCGGGACGTTGACCGTCGATCCGACGATCAGCCCGGGATGCGGAGCGCCGGCTGCGGGGATGCTGACCGACTGGTAGTACTGGTCGTCCTGCCCCGTCGACACCTCGTCCTGCAGCTCGTCGCTGAGCAGGGTGGCGGTGCCCCGGGTGGACACATTGGGTACGGCGAAGTTGACCTGGGTGCCGGGGGCGCGCTGCAGCGCGATGCCTGCGTTGGAGGTTGCGATGGACTCGACCTGGGTGAGCACCTGCAGCTGGAGCACCGACAGCGCGCTGCCGTCGGCCGCGGTGGTGGAGTCGAACAGGCTCTGCGCGGCGTCGACGGCGCGATCCGATTCCGCCCGCACCTGATCGACGCGCGCCTGGAACAGGCCGTTGCCGATCGTGTACGACATGTACGTGCCGGTCGCGAGGAGCGCGATCGCGGACAGCGCCACGGTGATCGCGACGATCCGCACCTCGAGGGAGCGCCGGAACGCGGAGGCGATCGCCGACCCCACGGTTCGAGGCAGTCGGGTGAGGGCCGAGAGTCGGATGCCGAGCGGGATCCGGGACAGCCCGGCGGAGCTCGGCGGGATAGTCATGGCGCGGGGTGGATCAGGCGGGAGCGCCGGCGCGATAGCCGACTCCGCGGACCGTCATGACGATGCGCGGGTTCTCGGGGTCCTCTTCGACCTTGGCGCGCAGGCGCTGCACGTGCACGTTGACCAGGCGGGTGTCCGCCTTGTAGTGGTAGCCCCAGACCTGCTCGAGCAGCATCTCGCGGGTGAAGACCTGCGAGGGCTTGCTGGCCAGCGCGAGCAGCAGGTCGAACTCGAGAGGGGTGAGGCCGATACGCTCGCCGCCACGACGGACCTCGTGTCCGGCCGAGTCCACGACCAGGTCGCCGACCTTGAGCATCCCGCTGTCGCTGGAGTACGGACGCAGCCGGGCGCGGATGCGGGCGACCAGCTCCTTGGGGTTGAACGGCTTGACGATGTAGTCGTCGGCGCCGGACTCGAGGCCGCGCACCACGTCGGAGGTCTCGGACTTCGCGGTCAGCATGATGATCGGAGTGCCGGATTCGGCGCGGATCTGCTCGCAGACGTGGATGCCGTCGATGCCGGGCAGCATGAGGTCGAGCAGGACGAGGTCGGGGCGGACGTCGCGGAACACTCCCAGCGCGCGGGACCCGTCGGCGCAGAAGCTCGGCTCGATGCCCTCGGTGCGCAGGACGATTCCGATCATCTCGGCGAGCGCCGTGTCGTCATCGACGACGAGTACACGGGCGGGCGGGGCGGCGGGATCGGTCATGCTGTGCCGATTGTAGTCCGCGAGACCTGTGCCGGCACGGAGGGCCGGGCCGGGGATCTTCCGCCGGAGCGTCCGCGGCGCGCCTGGTGGTGCCGCGACGTCGTCCCTGATCAGCGCGCGAGTCCGCCCGACGGCCGTCGGACGGAGCGAGCATCCCACCCTGCGCCCGTTCCCTGCGTCGGCAGGAGCGCATGTGACACGATTGGGCCATGACCAACGCGGGCGACGGCAACGGCTGGCAGGCTCCCGGCGGCTCGTCGGACAGTTCGTCCGAGAGCGGGCGCGAGGGATCCGGCGCGACTGCGCCGGCCGACCCGCCCGGCGCATCCGCTCCCGAGCAGCCGCGCTACGGGCAGTTCGCGCCGCCGACCGGCTATGGCGCGCCGACCGCCGGCTACGGCGCCCCGGCCGCCTCCGATGCTCAGACGTACGCGGCTCCGGTCCTCCCCAGCGCGCCGGTGGGCTGGACCCCACCGCCCAAGCCCGGCATCGTCCCGCTGCGTCCGCTCGGATTCGGCGCCCTGCTGGCCGCACCCTTCCGCTACCTGCGTCACTCTCGCGGCGTGCTCGGCTTCGCTCTCCTGCTGCAGGTCGGCCTGCTCGTGCTCATCGGGCTGATCGGCGTCGCGGTGTTCTTCGGAGGCTTCAATCGGATCACCGACTACACGGATCCCGACCAGAACCCGCTGATCGCCGGATCCATCGCAGCGAGCATCATCGCCGCGATCGGCTACCTCCTGCTGAACCTCGTCGTCTCCGCCTTCATCCAGGGCGTCGTCGTCGTGGACATGTCGCTCGCCGTCCTCGGCCAGAAGCAGAGCCTGCGCCAGCTCTGGCAGCGCGTGAAGCCCTCGTTCTGGGCGCTCGTGCGCTGGACGCTGCTGCTGTCCGTCGCCGTGATCATCGCGCTGCTCGTGCTCACCGGCATCGTGCTCATCGGTGTGGCGATCGGCGGCGTCGGCCTCGCGATCAGCATCGGAGTCACGATCCTCCTCGCCCTCGGCGCGATCGTGCTCGGTGTCTGGCTGTTCGTCAAGTTCTCGATCACCCCCAGCATCATCGTGCTCGAGCGCTCCAAGGCGCTGCCCGCCGCCCGCCGCTCGTGGGCGCTGACGACCGGCTACTTCTGGCGCACGCTCGGTGCCCAGCTGCTCACCGCGGCGATCATCTACCTGGCGTCCTACCTGATCAGCATCCCCTTGGGACTGCTCCAGTTCGTCGGCCTGATCATCGATCCGACCGGCAGCAGCGGCGCTGCCATCGCCGTCATCATCGTCGTCTACGTGCTGTCCACCGTCGTCAGCCTGCTGATCGGCACGGTGGGCGCCCTCGTGCAGGCGGCCCTCGTCTCGCTCATCTACATCGACCTCCGGATGCGCAAGGAAGGCCTCGACCTCGTGCTCCAGCGCCACGTCGAGCAGACCGGCTCGAGCACAGCGAACAGCGCGGGGAGCAGCACCGGCTACTCCGACCCCTCGGCGGCCGGTACACCCGCCGACCCGTACGCCCCGCTCACGCGGGAGTTCGCCTGATCGCACCGGTCGCCGTTCCGCTCGAACCGGATGGCGACCAGGGCAGGCAGTGGCTCACCGACGAGCTGAGCAAACAGGTCTACCAGGCGGCAAAGCCGACCCCGTTCGACCTGGCGGCCCAGGCGATCTCCGACTGGTTCAACTCGCTGCTGAGGAGTGCGGGACAGGCGCAGGGCGCCATCGGACTGGTGCTCGTGGTGATCCTCATCACCGGCATCATCGTGGCCGCCTTCTTCATCTTCGGACGGCCTCGACTCAGCCGCCGGAGCGGGGTCGCTGCCGAGCTGTTCGGTGAGGACGACGCCCGCGGCTCGGCGGAGCTGCGCCGCTCGGCCGAACAGGCTGCCGCGGCGGGCGACTTCACCCTCGCCCTCGAGGAGCTGTATCGAGCGATCGCGCGCGGCCTCGCCGAGCGCACCATCGTGGAGGTCTCCCCCGGCACCACAGCCCGTGGATTCGCGCGGCGAGCGGGAATCGCGTTCCCGGCGGAGGCGGCCAGGCTGGCGTCATCCGCCGAGGACTTCGACGACGTCCGGTATCTCGGCCGGACCGGAACGCGCGAGCAGTACGAGCGGCTTCTGGACCTCGACCGCACGCTGTCGACGGCCCGTCCCAGCGCTCTCGAGGCCGCGAGGTGAGCCTGTTCGACGGCGGGACGGCGACCGCGACGGCGCCCACGGTGTCGGTGACGTCCGGCTCGTCCGACAACGCGGCGTCGGCATCACCGCGGCAGGCCTTCCGCCGCGCCTCCTTCTGGATCGTCTTCGGCGCCATCGCGATCGTGGTGGGCATCATCAGCACGATCGCGGCGGGCGGGGTCACGCCGACCGATCGATTCGGCGCGGACAACGCCGGCCCGACGGGCGGCCGCGCGCTCGCGGAGGTGCTGAGGCAGCAGGGCGTCACCGTCACGGCGGCCGGTTCGGCCGACGAGGTCACGGAGCTCGCGGCCGATCCCGCCGACACCACGCTGATGCTCTACGACACCAACGCCTTCCTCACGTCGCAGTCCGCGGCGGAGCTGCAGGGCGTCGCGGATCGGATCGTGCTCGTCGAGCCGACCGCGGATCTGCTCGACGTCTTCGCGCCGGATGTCGCGACGGCCGGGTCCCCGGACGTCGGAAGCGACGCGTCCTCCCTCGCGGCCGCGTGCTCGGTTCCCGCGGCGCAGCGCGCGGGCAGTGTCACGGTGGGCAGCATGAGCGTCCAGCCGCTGGATGACTCCGACTCATCGCAGACCCAGTTCTGCTTCCCCGATGATTCCGGGCGCTACCTGCTGGCCCAGCTGACCGCCGGCTCCACGACCGTGACGGTGCTGCCCGACTCCGAGCCGTTCACGAACGAGCAGATCACCCGATCGGGCAATGCGTCGCTGGCGCTCAGTCTGCTCGGCGAGACGGATCAGCTCATCTGGTACCTGCCCGGGCTGGGCGATCTGGCCGGCGGCGAGGACGTTCCGACCGTGGCCGACCTGACGCCGGAGTGGGTCACCCCGATCCTGCTGCTGCTGATCGTGGTGTTCGTCGCCGCGGCGGTCTGGCGAGGTCGGCGCCTCGGGCCTCTGGTCATCGAGAACCTGCCCGTGGTCGTCCGCTCCCGCGAGACGATGGAGGGTCGGGCGCGGCTCTATCAGAGATCGTCGTCGCGGGGCCGGGCGCTCGACAACCTCCGGATCGGCACCATCGGTCGAGTGGCCACCATGCTCAATCTCTCGCGCACCTCGTCGGTCGACGAGGTCGTCGATGCGACAGCCGCCCTGCTCGGCGAGCCGGCGTCGATCCTTCGCGCCCTGCTGCGCGACCTCGAGCCGGCCACCGACGCCGACCTGGTCCGGATGAGCGACGAGCTGCTCCGCCTGGAGCGCGCCGTCCGCCGGGCGACCAGCCCTCTGGGGCCTTCGTGATCCGCCGCCGCCTCCCCGCGTCCTCTCCCCTCCCGTCCACTTCCACGGATCAGGTGATTCTCACGAATCAGGCGATTCTGCGATTTCGAACACGGATCAGGCGATTTTCACCTGATCCGGGATCAAAGACCTGATCCGTGACACTCCCCGAGAACGAAAGAATGACTACATGAGCGTCGAACTCCGTCAGCAGCTCGAGCGCGTGCGCACCGAGGTCGGCAAGGCGGTGGTGGGCCAGGACGGCGCCGTCACCGGGATGATCATCGCGCTGCTCGCCCGCGGGCACGTGCTGCTCGAGGGCGTGCCCGGTGTCGCGAAGACGCTGCTGGTGCGCACGCTCAGCCACACGCTGCAGCTCGACACCAAGCGCGTCCAGTTCACCCCCGACCTTATGCCGGGCGATGTCACCGGATCGGTCGTCTACGAGCCCTCGTCCGCGGGCTTCGTGTTCCGCGAGGGACCTGTCTTCACTAACATCCTGCTCGCCGACGAGATCAACCGCACGCCTCCGAAGACGCAGTCCGCACTGCTCGAGGCGATGGAGGAGCGTCAGGTCTCGGTCGACGGTCGCACGCTGCCGCTGCCGACGCCCTTCATGGTCGCCGCCACGATGAACCCGATCGAGTACGAGGGCACCTACACGCTGCCGGAGGCGCAGCTCGATCGGTTCCTGCTCAAGCTCGTGCTCGACCTGCCGCCGCGCGACACAGAGTTCGAGGTCCTCCGGCGGCACGCTCGTGGCTTCGATCCGCGCAATCTGGACGCCGCCGGCGTCACGGCGGTCCTCGGTCCCGCCGAACTCGCCGCGGCGCAGAAGGCGGTCTCGGCCGTCGGCGCCTCGGACGATGTGATCGGCTACGCGGTCGACCTCGCGCGCGCGACTCGCAGCTCGCCGTCGGTCAAGCTGGGCGTCTCGCCGCGTGGCACGACCGCCCTGCTCGCCGCATCCAAGGCATGGGCGTGGCTGCAGGGCTTCGAGAGCGTGACACCCGACCACATCCAGGAGATGGCGCTGCCGGTGTTCCGTCACCGCCTCGCTCTCCGCCCCGAGGCCGAGCTCGAGGGTGTGTCGGTCGATGCGATCCTGCGCTCGATCCTCGCCCAGGTCCGCGTCCCGATCTGATCCGATGCCGTCCATCCTCATGAAAGCGGCGACCGCCGGCGCTTCCTCCTGTTCGTCGGTCGAGGAGCGCCTGCCGGGCGCGTCTCGAGACCGGCTGCCGTCGTCGAACGCTCGGCACCCGAACGTCGCGTCGACCGCCGAAGCGCGCTGATGGCGGTCACCGGCAGATTCGTGCTCTTCGTGCTCATCGGCATCGTGCCGGTGCTCGCGTTCGGAGTGCTGTTCGACGCGGGAGGTGCCTCGCTCGCGATCTGGCTCCTGGTCAGCATCCTGCTCGGCGTCCTCGATCTCGCTTTCGCCGCGTCACCCCGCACGGTCGGCGTCGAGCGCACCCTTCCCTCGCGGATCCGACTCGGCGAGAGCGCGGACGCCCGGCTGCTCGTCACGAACAACGGATCCCGCACCCTCCGCGGGCTGGTCCGCGACGCCTGGCAGCCGTCCGCTGGCGCCAACCGCACGCGCTTCCCGATGACGATCCCCGCGGGCGAGCGGCGCGCGGCCGACTTCACCCTCGTCCCGTTCCGCCGCGGCGAGCGCCGCACATCGCAGGTGACCGTGCGCTCGAACGGACCCCTCGGACTCTGGGCCCGCCAGGCGACCCTCTCCGCGCCGGGAGCCGTGCGCGTGCTGCCGCCGTTCAACTCTCGACGGCACCTGCCGTCCCGGCTGACGCGACTCCGCGAGCTCGACGGTCGGACGAGTGTGATGGTGCGCGGACAGGGCACGGAGTTCGACTCCATCCGCGAGTACGTCCGCGGCGACGACGTGCGCTCGATCGACTGGCGCGCGACCGCTCGGCGCAGCAGCGGACCGGACGGATCGGCCCAGCAGGTGATGGTGCGCACCTGGCGCCCCGAACGCGATCGCCGGGTGGTAATCGTGATCGACTCAGGACGCACCTCGGCCGCGCGAGTCCAGGACGAGACGCGGCTCGACACGGCCTTCGAGGCGTCGCTGCTGCTCGCCGCCCTGGCCACCCGCGCCGGCGACCGGGTCGACATGTTCTCGTACGACCGCCGAGTGCGCGCCCGCGTGCAGGGAGCGGTCGGCGCGGAGCTGCTGTCCCGGATGGTCGATGCGATGGCGCCCCTCGAGCCCGATCTGATCGAGACCGACTGGACGGCCGTTCCCTCTCAGGTCCGATCGATCAGCTCGCAGCGCTCGCTGGTGGTGATCCTGACGTCCATCGAGTCGGCGGGCGCCTCGAGGGCACTGCTGTCGATGCTCCCCCAGCTGACCCGTCGGCACGTCGTGGTCGTGGCATCGGTCGTCGATCCGGAGATCCTCGCGAGCACAGGTCAGCGCGGCGATCGCGAGGAGGTCTACCGGGCCGCCGCCGCCGAGCGATCGCTGCTGGACGGCGAGCGCGTCGCCGCCGCCATCCGCCAGCTGGGCGCAGAGGTCGTCACCGGCGCACCCGCAGACCTGCCCCCGGCGCTCGCCGACCGCTACCTGGCCCTGAAGGCCGCCGGCCGCCTGTAGTCGCGAACGCGTCGCAGCAGCCGGCCGCCTTTCCTACCGTCGGTCACCTTTCAATCTCTCTCGGCCACCTTTCGTACCGTCGGCCACCTTTGGATCCCACTCGGCCACCTTTCGTACCGTGGGCCAGGTTTACAACCCGTGCCGTCGGTAGGAAAGGTGGCCGAGCGAGTCCCCGAGAAGCCGATCCGCTCGGCCTCAGCCCTATCGGGCGAGGAGGCCGGCGATATCCAGGATCGCGCCCAGCCCGAGGGAGATGACGGTGGCGAGCGAAACTCCCCCGACGGCGAACGCGGTGATCGACAGCGCGAGGACCCATCCCTCGGCCTTGGGCCTGTCGACCGTCTCGACGTCCTGCAGCACCTCGAGGTCCCCGAGCTCGACCAGCTGCTCGCCGGTGGGATCGACCCCCGCGGGACCCGCCTGCTGCGCGGAGTGCACGTGCATCTGCGGATCGACCATCAGCCGGCCGTCAACTGTCGCGCGCCGGATTCGAACTCGTCGATGTCGCCCGTCTGCCCAGCTCGGTAGGCCCGCCCGCCGATGACGATCATGTAGAAGAGGAACGCTCCGAGCGCGAGGGCGCCGATCGCGACCTTGATCTGCCAGGGCCACGGCTGAGGGGTGACGAAGCCCTCGATGATGCCCGAGACGAACAGCACGATCACCAGTCCGATGGCGACCGAGAACAGTGCGCGCGCATCCTCCGCGAGCGCGCGTCCTCGGGTGCGACCGCCCGGCGCGATCCACGCCCAGAAGATGCGCAGCCCTGCAGCCGCCGCGACGAACACCGCCGTCAGCTCGAGCAGGCCGTGCGGAAGGATGTACTGGAAGAAGGTGTCGCCCTTGTCGTAGGCGAACATCACGCCGCCGGCGGTGCCGACGTTCTGCGCGTTGGACAGCACCACATAGGGCACCCATACCCCGGTGATCCCGAAGGCCACGCACTGCGCGGCGATCCAGGCATTGTTCGTCCAGACCTGACCGGCGAACGACGCCGCAGGATTCTCGCTGTAGTAGTCGGTGAAGTCGTTGTTCACGAATGCCTGCAGATCGGTGTTCTGGCCCAGTGCGGCGAGCACCCGCGGATCGCTGGCGATCCAGAATCCCCAGATAAAGGCGACGATCACAGTGACGGCGGCGACGGCGGCCGTGATCCAGCGGATCCGGTAGAGCGCAGCGGGCAGCTGGCCGGCGAAGAACAGGGGCAGGGTGCGCAGGAGGTTGCCGCCGACTCCGGTGAACCGCAGCCGTGCGCGGGACAGGGTGACGGACAGCCGATCGCCGATCAGCGTCGACCCGGCCGTGGTCTTGATGGCGGAGAGATTGGTCGCTCCTGCCTGATAGCGCTCGATGAGCTCGTCGGCCTCTGCGCCGTGCAGGTCGCGCCGCCGTGCGAGGGCGGCCAGGCGATCCCACTCCTCGCGATGCGCAGCGGTGTACGCGTCGAGGTCCACGCTTACGATGATAGGCATGCCCGATCGTCTGGACGGCCCCTCGATCGCCGATGACGAGGTGATCGTCGGCGAGGCGGTCGCGCTCGACGTGCGACCGGCGAGCGTGATCCTGCGAGCCGCGGGCGCCCTCATCGACATCGTCGCCGCCGGACTGGTGCTGCTCGCCTTCTTCACGGGCATCGGATTCGTCGTGCAGTTCAACTTCGACAACGCTCTGCTGGCGGCGCTGGCGATCACGATCATCGTGACCGTGCTGATCATCGTGCCGACCGTGGTCGAGCTGGTCACCGGCGGGCTGTCGCTCGGCAAGCTCGCGGTCGGCGTGCGGATCGTGCGCGACGACGGGGGTGCGATCGGCTTCCGCCACGCATTCGTGCGCGCGCTGACGGGAGTGCTGGAGTTCTGGTTCACGGCGGGCGGGCTGGCGCTGCTCGTCTCACTGCTCAATCCGCGTGCCAAGCGGCTGGGCGATCTGCTGGCCGGAACCTATTCGCAGCAGGAGCGGGTGCCCAAGACGATCGAGCCGATCTGGGGTGTCCCCGAATCGCTGCAGGAATGGTCGCGGCTCGCCGATGTCGGCCGCCTGCCGGATCGGCTCTCCCGGCGGATCGCCGCGTTCCTCGGTCAGGCGGGTCGGATGACGCCCTACTCGCGCGGCCGGATCGCCGCCGACCTCGCGGCCGAGGCGTCACCATGGGTGTCGCCCCTGCCGGCCGAGCTGGAGCCGGAGCTCTTCCTCGCCGCCGTCGCGGTCCTCCGCCGCGAGCGCGAGGCAACCGGGTACGCCCTGGAGCGGGACCGTCTGGCCCGCCTGGATCCGGTCCTGACCGGCAACCCCCACGGCTTCCCGAACCGCTGACCTCTTCCTGCGTTCCGGCCGAGTGTGCGCGCACGGGGTCAGCATGGCGCGCAGCGACAGGCTTCTCCGTGTCATAGGTCGCGAGCGGCGCCCGAAGGGTGCCCGAGCGACCGTATGGGGATGGCGTGCGGAATCCACCATCCGCGTCAGGCATATGGCGGTTCATTAGCGTCGCTAATGAGCTAGGCTAATGATCGAGATGACGACGATCGATCCTGACGACAACGAGCTGCGAATGCTCATCCAGAAGGTCGCACGGCGGATCCGGGCGAATCGCGGAGACGCCGACGTCACGGACACCCAGCTCGCGACAATGATGCGCATCACCCGGGAAGGTCCGACGACGCCCGGACGGCTTGCGGATCTCGAGAAGGTCAGCCCCCCATCGATGAACCGCACTCTCAATTCGCTCGAGGATCGTGGGCACATCCTGCGCACCCCCTCCCCCGATGACGCCCGCAAGGTGCTCGTCGACCTGACACCCGCCGCCCGCGACCTCATCGCCGAGACGAAGCGGCTGCGCGCAGAGTGGTTCAGCGCCCATCTCGATGTGCTGACCGAAGTCGAGCGCGCCCAGCTTCGCGACGTCCGCGACATCCTGCGGAAGCTGGCCGATTCGTGAGCGTGTGGTCAGTGGAGGTGAACGGATGAAGGCGATGTTCGCGTCGCTCAGCTGGGCGAACTACCGGCTCTGGTTCGCGGGGGCACTTCTCTCCAACATCGGCGCGTGGATGCAGCGCACGGCGCAGGACTGGATCGTCCTGACCGAACTGAGCGACCACAACGCGATCGCCGTCGGAATCACGATGGCTCTGCAGTTCGGCCCGCTCCTCTTCATCGCACCATTCGCCGGAGTGCTCGTAGACCGGATCAATGGGCGGAAGCTGCTCGTCATCACGCAGACGGCCCAGGCCGTGCTGGCCGTCGGACTCGGCGCCCTCGTCCTGTCCGGCCTCGCCCAGCTCTGGATGGTCTTCGTCTTCGCATTCCTGCTCGGCGTGGTGACGGCATTCGACAATCCCGCTCGCCAGACCTTCGTCGGCGAACTGGTGCCCGCGAAATCGCTGCCGAACGCGATCGCGCTGAACTCGGCGTCCTTCAACTCCGCTCGCCTCATCGGGCCGGCCATCGCGGGCGTCTCGGTCGCCGCGCTCGGCGCGGGCTGGGTGTTCGTCATCAACGGCGCGACCTTCGCCTTCGTGCTTCTCGCCCTGTGGCGACTCCGCACCGACGAGCTGCGGGTCGTGGCGAAGGCCCCACGCGCTCGTGGACAGATCCGCGAGGGGATCCGGTACATCCGTGGCCGCTCCGACCTCGTCGTCGTGCTGATGATGACCTTCCTCGTCGGCACCTTCGGGTTCAACTTCCCGATCTTCACCAGCACGATGGCGAGCATCGAGTTCGGCACCGATGCCGACGGCTTCGGCTTCCTTCTCTCAGCACTCGCGGTCGGCTCGGTCGCCGGCGCGCTGCTCAGCGCACGTCGCGAGCGGCCTCGGGTCGCCGTGGTCGTCGCGGCGGCAGGAGGCTTCGCTGTCACCATCCTGATCGCCGCCCTCGTTCCGAGCTACGCCACCTTTGCGATCGCCCTGGTGTTCGTCGGCCTCTTCTCGTTGACGTTCTCGACGAGCGCGAACGCATTCGTGCAGACGTCCACGGCGCCCATCATGCGCGGACGGGTCATGTCGATCTACATGGCGATCTTCGCCGGCACCACGTTCGTCGGAGCACCGATCGTCGGAGGTATCGCAGACACGCTCGGACCCCGGTGGGCGCTCGGCGTCGCGGCCCTGTCAGGATTCGCGGCACTCGGGATCGGGATCGTCTGGTTCGTGATGCGCCGTCGGCATGCGGAGGACTCGGGCGGACCGGCAACGGATCAGCCCGTCGGATCGAAGGCCAGCGCCGCGCCCGCTGTCACGACGGTCGCCGAAGCTCCGGTCGCCGAGGACGAGCATGCCGTAGTCCCCTGATCCGGCCGAAGGCGAGCACCGAGCGATCGATGAATGGGCAACCGGCCGGATGAGGCGAACCCTCAGCCACGCACCGGCTTTGCCGCTCGGATCACTCCGAGCGGCAGATCTGGTCAGCTCGCTGGACGATGCTCAGTAGCGGTAGTGATCCGGCTTGTAGGGTCCGGCCGGGTTGATCCCGAGATAGTCGGCCTGAGCCGGGCTGAGCTCGGTGAGCTGCACCCCGAGAGCGGCGAGGTGGAGACGTGCCACCTTCTCGTCGAGGATCTTCGGCAGCACGTGCACACCGACCGGGTAGCTCTCGGGAGAGCCGAAGAGCTCGATCTGCGCGAGCACCTGGTTGGAGAACGAGTTGCTCATCACGAACGACGGGTGTCCAGTGGCGTTGCCGAGGTTCATCAGTCGCCCCTCGGAGAGCACGAGCACGCTGCGTCCGGTGGGCAGACGCCACTCGTGCACCTGCGGCTTGATCTCGATCCGCTCTGCCTGGCCGCTCGCCGCAAGGCCCTCGAGTCCGGCCATGTCGATCTCGTTGTCGAAGTGGCCGACGTTGGCGATGATGGCGAGGTGCTTGAGCCCGAGGATCGAGTCGAGCGAGACCACGCCGGCATTGCCGGTGGCGGTGATGAGGATGTCGATGTCGCCGATGACGTTCTCGAGCCGCTGGACCTGGAAGCCGTCCATCGCCGCCTGGAGGGCGTTGATGGGGTCGATCTCACTGACGATGACCCGGGCGCCCTGGCCGCGAAGCGCCTCGGCTGCGCCCTTGCCGACATCGCCGTAGCCGCAGACGAATGCGACCTTGCCGCCCATCAGCACGTCGGTCGCGCGGTTCAGGCCGTCGGGCAGTGAATGCCGGATGCCGTAGACGTTGTCGAACTTGCTCTTGGTGACCGAGTCGTTGACGTTCATCGCGGGGAAGAGCAGCTTGCCGTCGCGAGCCAGCTCGTAGAGGCGGTGGACTCCGGTGGTGGTCTCCTCGGTGACGCCGCGGAGGTCGGCGGCGATCCGGGTCCAGCGATCGGAGCTGCGGTCGAGCGAGCGACGGAGCACGTCGAGCACGATGATGAACTCGGCGGATTCCGTGTCGGCGGCCTCGGGCACGCGGCCGGCCTTCTCGAATTCGACGCCCTTGTGCACGAGCAGCGTCGCATCGCCGCCGTCATCGAGGATCATGTTCGGCCCCGACCAGGTCTCGCCGGCGGCGGTCGCCTCGTCGCTCCAGTCGAAGATCTCCTCGGTGCACTCCCAGTACTCGGCGAGTGTCTCGCCCTTCCAGGCGAAGACAGGGACGCCGGCGGGCTGCTCGACGGTGCCGGTGGGGCCGACGACGACAGCGGCAGCTGCCTCGTTCTGGGTGGAGAAGATGTTGCAGCTCGCCCAGCGCACCTGCGCACCGAGGGCCACGAGTGTCTCGATGAGCACGGCGGTCTGCACGGTCATGTGCAGCGAGCCGGCGATGCGCGCGCCGGCCAGCGGCTTGCTCTCGCCGAACTCGGCGCGAAGCGCCATCAATCCGGGCATCTCGTTCTCGGCGAGGCGGATCTGGTGACGGCCCGCCTCGGCCAGGCCGAGGTCGGCGACCCGATAGCTGAAGCTGACGGCGGTGGGCGACTCGGTCGACGTGATGCTCATGGGCACATTCTCGCAGACCCGCCCGACATGGGCGCTGGGTGGAAGAGCGGCCGACAGCACATCGACGGAGCACGTCCCGAGCCGCGTTCGACCCGATGTCCGAGGGTCCATCTAGCTTCGAGATGAGCAGGACAATCGAACGCATGTACTAATAGACTGATCGAACGAGCTGAGGGGCGCACATCATGATCACCACCATCAACTGGAACTGGCTTTTCGAGACCACCACCGATGGCGAAGGGGCGCTGGCTGTCGCACTCGGCGTGGGAATCGTCGAGATGCCCGCCGTCGAGACGGCAGTCGCCGCTCTCCGCACGCGGGAGCTGCAGGCCGCCTGAGCCGGTCTCGGGCGCGGCAAACTCAGCGGCCGCCACCGAGGTCACGGTGAGGGACAGTGCGGGGCTTCAGACCGCCTGGTCGCGGAGGTCGACGTACCTGATGATCTGCCAGCCCTGCGGGGCCGACAGGCGCTCCGCGTGACGGGCACACAGGTCGTAGCTGTGCGGCTCGGCGGTCTGACTGAGCGGGCCGAGAACGGCCATCGAGTCCGCGTAGACGTACGTGAGGGTGGCCACGGCATCGCCAGGGCACCCCACGCGCGAACACGGACGATTGCTCATCGTGACCAGGATACGCGCCGAGCCCGCCCGAGTACGCTAACCACATGGCCCGGTCTCGCTCCGTCTCGTCGCGAGTTCGCGCTCCGCGGGCCCGCGGACGCGATCGTCACGGCCGTGGCCTGCGCTCGTCGGTGACCGGCCCGCACCTGCCGATGCTGCGTGGGCGGATCGATCTATTCGAATCGACCGTGGCCGACACCGCCGAATATCTGCGGGGCTTGTGGCCCGAGCTCTCGTCGGCGACCTTCGAGGTCGCCGGGCTCCCCCGCGCCGTCTCGGGTCCCGGCATCGACCGCTGGCTGGTGATCCCCGAGGAGAGCAGGATCATCCTGTTCCGCCTCCCCATCGAGCGCCTGTCGAAGCTGCACATCAATGACGAGGCGCACATGCGGATGATGATCGAGGGCTGCGTGCTCCGCGCGGTCGGCGAGCTGCTGGGTCGCGACCCATGGGACCTCGCGCCCGACCGCTTCCGCCACCACTGATCGGCGGCGGCCAGGTCCGCCGGCTCGTCGCTATCGCGGGTGAAAGCGTCAGACCGCGGGGGAAACGACCTCCGCGAGAAGGCCGGTGCACCCGCGACAGTCGAAGGCCCATCCGGTTCCCCACAGGCCGCAACGTGCGGTGTCTCTGCACAGATTCGATCCGTGGCCGCAATGACAAGCGTCCTATAGAGATCCTCATTGAATGCGTTCTCTGCCGAGCACAGCCGACGGCCTCCTCGTCAGCTCCGACCTGCTGCGGCTGGGCTTCGGACCGAAGACTCTGCAACGGGAACTGGTCTCCGGTCGCCTCTACCGCGTGCGACGTGGCGCCTACTGCCTTGCCGAAAAGTGGAACGCCTTGGACGAGCGTGGGCGTCATCTGTTGCGGATGCGCGCCGTGCGTGCTGGGATGAGGCTGGAGCCCGTCTTCTGCGACGTATCCGCCGCCATGGCATTGGACCTGCCCTGGCTGGGTCCGACCGGCGACGACGTTCACATTTGCTCGGCCGCCGCTTCGGGCGGTCGCTCCGAGAACGGCGTGCGACGGCATCCGCACGACCTCGAGGGCATGGAGATCGTCGAAGCCGACGGTCTCCTGGTGACCGGAGCCGCTCACACCGTGGCAGCCCTGGCCGCGCGCCTCCCCTTCGCGCAAGGGGTGGGCATGGTGGATGCCGCCCTCTCGCGAGGAGACGGCCACCGCGCGACACCGGACGAGCTGAGTTCGGCGATCAGAAGATTGGGGCCGCGCTCCAACGCTCGAGGCGCCACCGCGGCGTTCGAGTTCGGCACTCACCTGTCGGGCTCGTTCGGGGAGTCCTACTGCCGTGCGCTGATGCACGAACTGGGCTATCCGACTCCTGAATTGCAGGTGCCGTTCTTCGACGAGCGAGGGCGTATCGGGATCGTCGACTACTGGTGGCCCGAGGCGCGGGTGATCGGAGAATTCGACGGCGCGGTCAAGTACCACCGCGCGGACATGCGCAACGGCTCCAGCCCGTCGGAGATCGCCTGGCGAGAGAAGCAGCGCGAAGACAGGCTCCGTCGTCAGTGCGACGGGTTCGTGCGGGTGGTCTGGGCGGAGACCATGGATGCGTCCAGACTCGACGCCGTCCTGCGCGCGTCAGGTCTTCGGCCGGATGCGCGGGGGAAACGACCTTCCCGCGGGTGACGTTTCTCTCGCGACATGTCCGTTTCACCCGCTGAGCCGCGAGCTGCGGCTGCCGCCCGCGATGGGTCGGGAGACCTCAGTGGTAGACGGTGAGCGGAGTGGCCAGCGGATTCGCCTGGCGCACCGGGTAGGACGCGAGCGCCCCGTCTCCCTGGAAGCTCACGGCTCCTCGCACAGAGGCCACATTGGACAGCGTGTAGAAGGTGACGCCCACATCGACGCTGACAGCTCCGCCGGCTGGGACGGCGATCTCCTGCGCGGTGCCATCGGCGGCCGTCAGGGTCACAGAGGTGTCCGCGTCGCCCGAGTTGACGAGGGAAAGGCGCGGCGCGGGCCCGCCGGCTACTGCGAAGGTGGTGTCCTCTTCGAGCTCAGATGCGCTGGCGAACCAGGCCAGGTCGATCCGCTCCCCATCGACGATGGTCACGTCCGCGCCGGAGCCCGATACGAGCTCACCGCCCTGGGAGACGGTCGTCTCCTCCTCGTCCTCCTCCTCCTCGTCATCCGATTCGGACGAACTGTCGTCGGGAGGTGAGACGACCGACGCGCGGACGGCCGTGACGATGGGCACGTTCGACTTCGCGGTCACCGTGTAGGTGCCGTCGGTCAGGCCAGGCAGGAGGATGTCGGTGACGGTTCCGGAGCGTGCGGTCACCTCGAGCGAGGTGCCGAGCGCGTCCGCCGTGTCACCGGTGACGCCGACCGTGACCGTGGCGTTGTCCGCGCCCGGCACCATGACGCGGAGCGTCGTCTCGACATCCTGGGATCCGCCCACCTGCGCGCGCTGATCGCGCGCGGCCGAGGTGGCGACCCGGACGCCGGGGATGATCTGGGTGCGTGACGGTGTTGCTGACGGACCGACGAGGTCGACGCCACCCGGCTCCAGGCCGCGGACGATCGACTGCTCGAGCGTGGCCGAGATCAACCCGCCGGTGCTGTCGATGCGCATCGCCAGCTGCGCGTCGCCCGGTGCGTAGCCGGACAGCGGCAGCACGCGCTGCGTATGGGGAGCGATGATCAGCTGACTCAGGCCACCGGCCTCGACGGGACCCTCGACGCCGTACAGGTAGATGTCGACGGTCGCGGGCACAGGGCTGGGGTTGGCGAGCAGGAGCAGGCTGGTGCGGCCGGTATCGGTCGCACCCGCGACGATCCAGCTGGTGGCGCCGCCCTCATTGCAGGAGATCGCCGCGAGTCCGAACGCATCGCTCTCGAAGGCGGTCTGGGCCTGCGCTCCGGAGAGCAGATCGGACGCGACGGTGGCGGTCGTCGAACTGAGCAGAGCGGAGGTCTGGCCCGACTGGGAGGACACCACATCGACGTCCTGCAGAGGGCTGGGCGTGAGGGTGGCGGCACCCGAGGAGGAGACCATGTTCGCCGCCCCGAATGCGTTCACGGTCGTGGCGCCCTGACCGTTCGCGTCACCCAGGCGCAGCAGCGGCCCTGGGCAGACGCGCTCCTGGCCGACGGAGACGGGCGTGATCTCCACGCCTTCCGCACTGGTGTCGAGGGTGGGCAGGGGCAGCACCGAGGCGCCAGCGATGAGCACGAAGGCGGCGCCGAGCGCGACCACGCCGCTCGTGACCCGGCCGGTGATGACGAGGGCTCTATTCGCCACGACGCCCCTTTGCGAGGTTGGTGGGGGTGAACTGGAACTCCGCCGTGTCGACGGGGTCGTAGGCGTTGACGATCGCCGGAGTCCGGCGGACCGGCTCGGGGGCCGATGTCGGCACCGGCGCCGTGATGGGTCGGATGGGCGCATCCCAGCCGGTGGGTCGAACCGGCTGCACGGTCCCCTTTGCGGCGCGAACGCCCCGCAGTCCGGAACCGCGGCGGGCTTCGCGCTCGGGGCGCATCCGGTCGGCGAGATCGCTGGTCGGCAATGCCAGAAGAAGGGTCAGCAGGAGCACGAGCGCCTGAGCGCCGAGGATGAAGACCCCGGTCGAGGTCTGGAGGTTGCCCGGTCCGCTCGGCGCCGCCGTCGGCAGCCCTGCGTCGAGACCGACGAACCGCCAGAGGGATCCCTCCGTCGTGCGGGTGACAGGGCTGAGCAGGGAGTTGCCATCGAGCGCGGCGGCCGCTCGGTCGTGCATCGCCGCGGTGGCCGCGGTCGGCGGCGCCAGCAGCACGAACCCGACACGGAGCTCTCCGAACGCGGTGGTGAAGTCGTAGCCGCTCGTCGAGGACAGGTTGCCCCCGAGCTCCGACAGCAGCTCGTTGTCGTCAGAGAGGTTGTCCCCCGCCGTGCTCGCCAGCGTGGACTGCTGATCGAGGGTGCCGCCGAGGCCGCGCTCGAGTCCGACCTCGACGCCGTCGCCTGGCTGCGCGGCGAGGGTGAGGGTTCCGAGCGTCGGATCGGCCACCGCTTCGGCACGTACGAGGGCGGGGAGACCGCGCCCGCCCGACCCCACCAGTGCGGTGCCGAACGCCGATGCGCCGAGCATCGGAACGGTGGCCACGAGAACCCCGATCACGGCGACCGTGCCGAGCAGACCGCGGAGGGCACGGGCCGCGACGGCCTCGTTAGCGCCGAGGGTCAAGACGGCCGCGGCGAGCATCCCCATCCAGTAGAGGCTCAATCCGGGGCCCGGCCACAGGGTGACGGCGTCGGCCCCGATGCTCGCTACCGCGATGCGGCTGGCGGCGACGGCCGTCACGAAGCCGAGGCCCGCCATGCCGAGCGAGGCGATCGCCTTGGGCGTTCCTCGGAGGAAGGGGGCGGCGATTCCGACCACGAGCAGCGGCAGCAGAAGGACGCCGACGACGAGTCCCGGCGCGATCGCGCCGAGGCCGAGCGTGTCCAGCACGCCCTGCCAGCCCGTGCTCGATCCGCCGGGCACGCCGATGACGAGGTGCAGCGCCGAGGAGACCTGAGGAGGAAGGAAGCCACTGGCCAGCGGCGTCGGAGCAAGGGTGATGCCCGGATCGGCGAGTGCGCCGAGGGGATTGCCGCGCACGATCTGCTGAGCGGTGAGCGGCAGGAACAGCACGGCGACGGGGAGCGGAAGGGGCAGCAGCCGGTGCCAGCCGCGGCCGTGCTTGCCCGCACTGGCGAAGATGAGCACGGAGACGAGCCAGAGCGCGGTCAGCGCCGGCAGCAGCGAGGGCGCGGAGGCTGCCACCGCTGCGGCCAGCAGGGCTGTCGTCGCGGACGCCGACCAGGAGCGTCGCGCGGAGAGCGCCGCGAAGACGAGCCAGGGCAGCAGCAGGTGCACGAGGACGGCGCCGATCCGTCCCTCGTCGAAGGAGATGAGGAACGGCGGCGCGAGGGTCCAGAGGACGGCTGCGACCACGCGCAGGGTCGGCTTGGGCGTGAGTCGGGCGGCGGCGAGCCAGGCGCCGGCGGTGGCGATGGGGAACGCGGCGAGGAAGAGCAGGACGATGCTGAGCGACGGGGACCAGAACGTGAGAGTGCCGAGCAGCGCGAGTATCCAGCTGAACGGATCCGCTACGCCGACGAAGCCCGCATCGACGGAGCGCCAGCCGTAGCCGACCTGACCCCAGACCTCGCCGATGCTGCCGAGCGGGAGGATTCCTCCGCCGGTCAGCGAGGAGGCGCCGATCAGCGGGATATGCACAGCGAGGCCGACGAGTGCGGCGATGACCACGGTCCACGCGCCACCGCCGGTGAAGAACCGCAGCTCGTGACGGCCGGCGCGTTTGATGATGGCGGCGTCGTCCCGCGCGAGCCCGCGACGTCGACGCACCTCCGCCCACGGCAAGCGGAGCGAATCGGTGGCATTCCAGCTCACAGTTCGAGCGCGGGCGAGGCGGCTGCGCGCGCGGACGACCGACGGGATGGCAAGCGCCGCGCCGATCGCCGCGACGAACTCGCCGATCACGCTGCCGGGGCGCTTGCGCAGCAACTGCCCGATGGCGCGCACTAGGGCGAGCGGAAGCAGGCTCAGCCAGTGCAGGGGTGTGGCGACCGCAGGCGAGTAGACGAGGCGGCGGTGCAGCTGGGCCGAGCGGGCGACACGGGCGCGCTTGCCGCGAGACGCTCGAGGACCGAGCATCTTCGACCCTGGCGCACGACGGCCGGCAGAGAGCACCTTGGCGCCCGGGACGAGGGTGACGCGGTGACCGGCGAGGCGCGCGCGGACGCAGAAGTCGAGGCCGTCGTCGGTGGCGGGCAGTCCGGGGTCGAAGCCGCCGAGCTTCTCCCAGACCTGGTGGCGCACGAGCATCCCGCTGGAGGAGACGCCCATGACGTCGCTCAGCCGGTCGTACTGCGACTGGTCCAGCTCTGGCTCGGCGACCTCGACGGAGGTGCCGAGCGGGGTCATCGTCTCGCCGAAGGAGTAGATGTAGCCCGGATCGGCCCACTGCATGAGCTTGGGTCCGGCCACGACGACCGACGGGGACACCTCGACGGCGTGGACCAGCATTTCGAGGGCGTTGTCCGCGGGCGCGTTGTCGGCGTTGAGCAGCCACAGCCACTCGTGTTCACCCGTCGGTGTCGCGATGGTGCGGGTGGCATGCCAGGCGGCTCCGCCGAAGCTCAGCCTGGACGGCGCCGCGATGTGCTGAGTAGGTCCTGAGCCCGAAGGCGACCCGGTGACGCGCGACTTGACGCCGGTGTCGACCACGATCGTCTCGTGGACCGTGAAGGTCTGGCGCGCGACGGCCTCGAGGGTGCGCTCGAGATACTCGCCCCCGTCATGGGCGACCACGATGATCGTTACTTTCGGCCGCACCATGCCACGGTAGGCGTCGCCCGCCAGCGCCCCGGGCCGACACCCCGGGCAGCCGCGAACTGCCCAGTTCTGTCGCCCGGACGGCCGCATAGGTGGCAGAACTGGGCAGCTCGGCCTTCGATTCGCTCGCTTCAGTCCCTTAATCCACGAAGGACTCCCTCGAACCCGAATCGAGGGAGTCCTTCGCTGTGGCGAACCCGCTAGGCGGGAGCCAGCTGTGTACCGGAGTGTGACCGCCGGAAGTATGTGGGCCTCAGACGGCGCGCTTGCGGAGCTTGCGACGCTCGCGCTCGCTCAGGCCGCCCCAGATGCCAAACCGCTCGTCGTTCTGGAGTGCGTACTCGAGGCACTGCTGCTTGACCTCGCAGCTCGTGCAGATCTTCTTGGCCTCGCGAGTCGATCCGCCCTTCTCTGGGAAGAATGCCTCAGGATCGGTTTGCGCGCAGAGCGAGTCGGCCTGCCAGGCCAGCTGGTCGCTGTCGTCGACGTGGGTCTTGCGGACTCCGGGAACGCCTAGGCGAACCGGGTCGACGAACCAGTCCTGTGGGACCCCGGTCCGCTGCTCGGAAATCGTCATATGTAAAAGTCTCCCCATCGGCAAGTGACCTGGGTGGTCGAATGCGTCTGGGGTAATTACAGCGGTGTGATTAGTCGCACGTCAAGCCGCAGATGGTAGCTCCGGCTCCGAAGGGACCCGGATCAGCCGCGCCGCTAACACTGGCGAAACACATCTGCAACTCAGCCCCCGTTCGGGAGCCATGCAATCCGTTGCGACACGCGCGGAATCCGCACCTGAAAGTCCGTTTCAGTCAGGAATTCGTCGAAAGGCCCTGCCCCCCGTATTGGGGGCCATACCCCCCAACGGGATGTCACCCGCCATTCGGCGTGTCTGAACCCCGATCCGGGGGACAAATCAAGTGGGCGCCGTCGAAAGGTGTCTCGAAAAGTGAGCAAAAAATGTGCGGGAAATCATCTGAGGCGTCCATGCGAAGCGGCGTGTCGGAGGTGCGCGAAGAGATTGAGATGCATCCCCGGGTCGAATGGTGTCAACAGTGTCACGAGCCGCAGACATCGCCGCGGGACGTCGATGATCGACGGATCCGGTGGCCGCGGCTTCGTCTGCCTCGGATCAGCGTGCGCCTCCTTCGCGGGCTGTCGCTCTGCGCACTCGAGTGGCAACGTTGAAGGCGCGATGCGGGGGTGTCGCGAGGGTCGACATATAGGGGGATCGAGCGATGACCGAGGCAGGACTTCCGCGCTTCTCACCTACGACTGTTGGTCAGCTGACGTCTGAGGACGCCGCGCGGGCTGTTGCCGCTCGGGAGGATCGGCTCGCTGGACTTCGTGTGATCCGCACGCTCTTCCGGATCATGCTTCCCGTCTACTTCATCATGATCCAGATGACACGGGACCAGGGCTGGGTCAGCAACGGATCCATCGGACCGGAATTCGGCGCGATACTCCTGCTCGTTGCACCCGCCATCGTGGTTGCACTGGCCGCCTGGCTGGTCTTGCGCGTGCGACAGGACGTCGGTTCGGACCTGCATCGCAGGCTGCACTCGGCCGCAACGCTGGATGCGAGCGTCGCGATCATGTTCGCTCTTCTCGCGTTCGCCGCCGCGACCACCGTCGTCGCAGCGCTGCTCGGGCTCATGAGCGCGAATGGACTCGTCGACGCCTACTACGCCTACGCGATCGGTCTCGTCGCACTGATCGCTGCAGGAGCCCTGCTCTTCCTGAAAGCCAAGCGCGCGCTGTAGAGCGTCTGATCGATCTCATCCATGGAGACCGACCGACCGAGGCGCCCAGCGCCGAACGGCAGGCGAGCCGCTCGTCAGTTCGGCGACCCGCGCGTGAGCTCGCGCTGCATGTCGCGCAGTGCGAGACCGACGAGGAGCGTGGCGAAGACGGCGGAACCTGCCCGTTGGAAGGCGAGAGCAACGAATGCACGTACCGAAGCGGCGGTTGGCGGGACGATCGAGATCACAGCTCTCTCCTCATCGAACCATCCCGCGGACACGCTAGTAGGCGTACCTGTGACTCGAAAGGTCGACTTCTCAACCGACGCCGCACCGTCGCCTCCTCTGACGGTCGCGATGCGCATCGTCGGCGATGCGTCATATAGTCGCGTTTCATGAGCAACATCCCTGCCGGCTGGTATCCCGACAACACCGACACGAGCCTCCAGCGGTATTGGGACGGCACCGCCTGGACGCAGCACACAGCCCCTGCGGCGCCACCAGCACCTCCGGCGTCGGCCGCCTCGGGAACCGGATACGAACGGTCGACGTTCACCGCTCCGACCGCCGCCGCACCCGTAGAAACGGGCACTCCCGTTACAACCCCGCCGTATGCGAATTCCGCATCGGTCCCTCCGTATGCGGCTGCCGTCCCCAGGGGCGCCGCGCACTCCCCCGCGACCGCTCCTGGCGCCGCGCGGCCCCGCCGCGCGTGGATCCCGATCGTCATCATCGCGGCCAGCGTCGTGGTCCTGCTGGTCATCGCAGGCGGGGTGTTCGCCGTCGTCAATCTGATGAATCGCGGCCTGCCGACTCTGGCCGACAGCTCCGCCACTCCCGTGCCGACGTCACCATCGGACCCGACTCCTTCAGCGGCCCCTGAGGACACAGGCGATCTGTTCACCGCCGATGACCTCACGGTCTTCGCAGTCGGCAACGCCCTGTTGCCTGCAGACTATGAGGCGTTCGATTCGAGCTTCACCGACGCGACCGCCGGTGACGGTCTCGCCACCGCGGACAGCGAATGGTTCGAGTACAACGGTGCTCCGGCCGAGTGCGAGGACCTCAACTTCTATGAACCCCTCACGAGCTCTACCGACGCGGGATCACTCGATCCGATCGCCGCGGTGGGCGCCTATGGAACGGACACCGACGCGCTCGAGGCGCACGCACGCGTGTTCCCCGATGAGGCCGCCGCGTTCGCTCAGCTCGCGAACACCGACGCCGAGATCGGGCTATGTGCTGCGGGTTACGGAACCGACAATTTCCACGCGGACTCGGTCGCGCCCATCCGCACCGATCTGCCGTCGGGTATCACCGCGACCGGATGGCAGGAGCAGGGCTTGAGCAACGGCGACGCCTACTACTTCGAGACAGTCGAGATGCAGCGCGGCAATCTCGTCGTCCGCGCCAACTGCTATCTGCCCGCCGAGGGCGGAGGAACATCCGACATCTGCGGGATCTGGTACGACCAGGTTGCAACGGATCTGCTTCAGCTGACCAGCGGATCGGAGACGTAGGGATATCGAAGCCGCGCGGGTGGACTCGGCCACCCGCGAAGCTCCCGCTGAGGACAGTTGAACCCGTTCCCTGTCCTAAGCGGCGTTGCGGCGGGCGTCCCAGGCGCTCTGGACCATCTCGGCGAGGGTGTGCCGCATCTTCCAGTCGAGATCGCGTGCGGCCAGCTCGCCACTGGCGACGATGCGCGCCGGGTCGCCCGGACGCCGCGGTGCGACCTCGGGCTCGAAGGCGATCCCCGTGACCTCGGCCATGGCGGACATGATCTGCGCCACGGAGACGCCGTCGCCGCTGCCCAGGTTGTAGACCCGCTCCACCGACTCGCCGGCCTCGAGGCGCTGGGCGGCCGTCACATGCGCGAGGGCGAGGTCGGCGACGTGGATGTAATCGCGCACGCAGGTGCCGTCCGGAGTCGCGTAGTCATCGCCGTAGATGCGCGGCGTCTTGCCTGCGAGCAGCGCCTCGAAGACGAGGGGAAAGAGATTGTGCGGGCTCGCGTCGTAGAGATCGGGATAGCCCGATCCGACGACGTTGAAGTAGCGCAGCGACGTGTGGTCCAGCTTCGTGGCCTTGGCCTGATCGCGGAGCAACCACTCGCCGATCAGCTTCGACTCGCCGTACGGCGATTCGGGAAGGGTCGGCGTCTGCTCCGTCACCAAGTCTGTGTCAGGAGTGCCGAACACCGCGGCACTCGAGGAGAACACCATGTTCGTCACGTCGTGGTCCTGCATGACGGCGAGCAGCTTGGCCATGGCGGTGACGTTCTGGTCGTAGGTATGCAGAGGCTTCTGCACCGAGACGCCGGCGTACTTGAAGCCGGCGAGGTGCACGACTCCGGTGATGTCGTGCTCCTCGAAGGCACGCATGAGCAGGGGCCCGTCGAGCAGGGTGCCGTGCACGAGCGTGACTTCGGGCGGGACGAAGTCGAGGAAGCCGCTCGACAGGTCGTCGAACACCACAGGCTGGATGTCGGCCTCGATGAACGCACGGACCACGTGGGCCCCGATGTAGCCGGCTCCGCCGGTGACCAACCATGACATGCGGTCAGCCTATCGACGGGCGGCAGGAGGCCGACGAACGGCGGGCACCTACCGGCGGACTGCTCCCGCGAAGTCGGCGTAGTCGCTGTGCGGCTCGTCGTCGCGTTGGCGGTAGCCGTCGCGCACGGCCATCGTCACCGAGGAGGCGATGCCGATGAGAGCCAGTAAGAGGAGGACTGTTCCGAGAATCAACATGGCAGAAACGCTACGCATTGCGATTTCTCGCCAACACTGGCAGGCTTGCCGCCCACCAGCACATTTCGGCCACATCGGAGGATGCAGTGCTCAAGAAGATCGCCGTCGTCGCCCTGCCCGGAATGCCTCCCTTCGAGTTCGGGGTGGTCTGCGAGGTGTTCGGCATCGACCGCACCGAGATGGGCGGCCCTGCGTTCGACTTCCATGTCGTGACGGCCGAGCCGGGTCCCGTTCCGATGAGCCACGGCCTGCAGCTGGTCGTGCCGACCGGCCTCGGGGAGGCGGCCGACGCGGACCTCATCGCTATTCCGGCGTACTACTGGACAGGCTTCGATCCGCGCATCCTCGACCTCATCCGCGACGCAGCCGCTCGCGGCGCCTGGGTGCTGAGCGTCTGCAGCGGTGCCTTCTACCTGGCGGAGTCGGGGGTGCTCGACGGGCGCCGGGCGACGACGCACTGGATGCACGCCGAGAAGATGGCCGCTCGCTACCCGCTGATCGATGTCGACCCCGACGTGCTCTTCGTCGAGGAGGGCAACATCGTGACGGGCGCGGGCACCGCGGCCGGCATCGATGCCGCGCTGCATATCGTCCGCAAGGAGCTCGGTGCGGGGGCTGCGAACGTCATCGCCCGCCGCATGGTGGTGCCCCCTCAGCGCGACGGCGGACAGTCGCAGTACATCGCCCAGCCGATGCCGGAGTGCCAGTCCGACTCGTTCGCCGAGGTCATCGACTGGATGCTCGAGAACCTGCATGAGGAGCTGACCATCGACCAGCTCTCACGCAAGGCGATCATGTCGACCCGCACCTTCGCGCGCCGCTTCCGCGCGGAGACCGGCACCACACCCGCTGCCTGGCTGAACCGGCAGCGCATCATCCGCGCACAGCATCTGCTCGAGGTGTCGGATTCGAGCCTGGAGCAGATCGCCCAGCAGACCGGCTTCGGATCGTCCGCCGTGATGCGCCACCACTTCGTCAAGGTGCTGAAGGTGAATCCGCTCACCTATCGGCGGACATTCGGCGGTCGGCCGGTCGTCGATATCGCTTCCGTCGATGCGGTCGAGTCACGCGAGAGGATCCCTCAGCCCGCCTGACTCGTCTCGCACCGGTGTCCCCTCTTCGGGGCACCGTGCAGGGTAAGTGTGTGTCGCGAGCCTGCCCCAGCGTCACCAATCATTAGAAATGTCGCGTGCTCATCATCGCGATCCTGCTCACCTGGTGCCTCGTCTCAGTGGGGCTCGGCCTCGGGATCGGGCACGCGATGTCACTGAGCGAGAAGAGTCGCCCTCGCCTCACGCGGTCGAACTTCGACTCCGCGGCCTGACGGCCACTTCGGATGCCCGACGGGCCATAGTGATGCCTGTCCGGCAAGGGGTCTCAGTCCCGACGCCATAGGATCCAGGCGGGCCTGCCCGCTTCGCCTTCCTACCGATTCGTGGTCGCGACGAAGGCGACACCTGATCCGCTGAAGGTCAGCGCGCCCTCGTCCGGAGTGATGAAGGCGGACTCGCCGCGCTCGAGCATCGTGGATGTCGCAGCGCCGACGATCGCGACGCTGCCCTGGACGACGAGCACGATTCCGGGTCCGTCAAGCGGGAACGTCGCCTCTGCGCCGCCGCTCAGCTGATGGCCGTGCTTCTCGGCGGCCGCGCCGATGGTGATCCGGGCGAGAGCGAAGTCGGGCACATCGGGTCGGAAGATCTCCATTCCCGCTCCTCCGTCCTCCGCCGGCCAGATGGGCGCAGGAAGCGGCGTGAACTGAACGACGTCGAGCAGTTCGTCTGTGTCGATGTGCTTCGAGGTCAATCCTCCGCGCAGCACATTGTCGGAAGCCGCCATGATCTCCACGGCGAGCCCGGCCAGGTAGGCATGCACGTTGCCGGATGGCAGATAGGCGGCCTGCCCCTGCGGAAGGGTGATGCGGTTGAGCAGCAGCGCAACGCCGATTCCCGGGTCGCCGGGGTGCCGCTGGGCGAGCTCGGCGATCGTCGCGTACTCGCGGGCGAAGCTGGAGACTCGGGGCGCTTCGGACGCGAAGCGTGAGATCGCCTCGATCGCGAGCTTCGAGCCGTCGGATCCGCCGAGCAGCCAGGCCATCGTGCCCCTGAGGGCAGCTGCCGGGTCGGGGTCGTCGAGCTGCGCGCGGAGCTGGCCGAGCGCAGACAGCTCGAGCTCCGACCCCAGCGCCGACGCGATGGCGACGAGCTCCTCCACGAGCAGCTGGGTGTGACTGAGTTCGCGGAAGCCGGCGAGCGCCTCGAACGTGTCGCTGAGCGCAAGGGTCAGCTCAGGCTTGTGCAGGCGGTCCTTGTAGTTGCGCGCCGGATCGTCGAGGGAGATGCCGGCCGCGTCCTCCCGGTCGTAGCCGGCCTCGGCCTGAGCGATCGAGGGGTGGGCCTGGATGGACAGCGGCTCGTTTGCGGCGAGCAGCTTGAGCAGGAACGGCAGAGTGTCGCTGGTGCGGGCATCGCCGAGCGCGCGGGCGGGGTCGGCGGCGATCCAGGCGTCGAGGGTGGCCATGCCATCGCTCTGCGTCGTGTCGACGATGCGGCTCGGCCAGGCCGGGTGAGCGCCCAACCACAATTCGGCTTCAGGCTTCCCCGACGGCTGATGCCCGAGCAGTTCGGCGATCGCCGTCGTCGAGCCCCATGCATAGTCCCGCGGGACGTTGGTGATGCCGAGGAACATGAGCAACCTCCAGGTCTGTGCCGTCGATCAACCTACTCGGCGACAACTGGAGAAATCACAGTGAGCACGGCGTCGGCCGCCGCGGCGAGCTGCTCGTCGGAGAGGGTCCCATGGTCGTCATGCAGCGCGAGCCATCCGTCCGAGGTGAAGACATCGGCGAAGGTGTATCCCTCGGCGGTGGTGCGCAGCAGCACCGACCCTCGGCTCATCGGCAGCGATCGACTCGTGTAGCCCGGCTGGGCGACGATGAGCGGCTCGGTCCAGCCTGCTCCGGGGAGCATCTCGACGGAGAGCCCCGGATCTCCGTCGTCCCACGAGCAGCGCAGCGGGTGCTGCGAGGCGGTGGCGTAGTAGTAAGAAGGCGTGGCGCCACCCGGCTGGTCCGTCGCGGATGGCTCGACCCCCGCCGCATCGATGGCGTCAGCGACGGATCCGTCCGGATCGAGACCATCGCACGATTGCGGAAGCACCCACGTGCTCGCCTGAACCCACGGAACGCGCGCCAAAGTGGTCAGGTAGGCGCCGCTCTGTTGGGCCAACTGGAGCAGGGCCACTGACGGATCATCGACCGAGTCCGAGTCGATGGCGAATTCGATGTGCACCCAGTCGACGCCCACCACGAAGTCGCCGACACACGTGTCTCCGACGCTCACGTCGTAGCAGTCGTACGTCGAGTCAGCGGTAGTGGCGTTGCCCTCGTCCCAGTTCGCCGGTGCCGCAGCACCTCCGCCGAGCAGCACGTCGATGATGAGCTGCCCACCATCTTCTGCTCCATCGGTCCAGCTGCAATCGGCCCATCCGGCCTGGATGGCCGCGGCGCTCAATACATCGAAGACCGCGGTGCTGCTGGGATCGCCGCTGAATGCGAGATCGCCGAAGATGCTGACGCGCGCGCTGGCGGCCAGCGCCTCGCAATCGATCGCGTCAATCGCGGTCGGATCGGGGTCGATCATCGGCTCCTCGGAGGGAGTCGGCGTGGGTGTAGGAGTCATCGAGGCGGTGGCCGTGGGGCTGGGCGCGGGCGCTGCCGCCGAGCACCCGGCCAGCATGAGCGCGACCATCGCTGCACCCACTGCCACCGCTCGCCGACCTCGCACGGCTACATCTTCACCAGTCGAGACCTCATTCCCTCGGCCAAATCAAGGAGTTTTTCGATTCCATGCCCTCCGATCTGCATGAGCTGGTGGCCGGGATGCCGAAACTCCTTGATTCGGTCAGGGAGTCCGCCGGGCGACAGGATGAGCACATGCAGATCAGGCGGATCCACCACATCGCGGTCATCAGCACGGACTACGAGAGGTCGAAGGCGTTCTACATCGGCATCCTCGGCTTCACGCTGAAGTCGGAGGTCTTCCGGGCAGAGCGCGACTCGTGGATGGGCGACCTCGCACTGAACGGCGAGTACATCCTCGAGCTCTTCTCGTTCCCCAACCCGCCCGCCCGTCCGACCGGCCCCGAGGCCGTCGGACTGCGCCACCTCGCCTTCGAGGTGGACGACGTGGAAGGGTCGATCGCCGAGCTCACCGCGAAGGGTGTGCGCTGCGAGGAGGTGCGGATCGACCCGCACACCGGACGCAGGATGGCATTCTTCTTCGACCCAGATGGGCTTCCGCTCGAGGTCTACGAGGCCTGAGCGACCACTCCCCGCTGTCAGGCGCCCCAGTCGACGATGATCAGCGGCCCTTTCGTCTGGGTGTCGGTGACGATCAGGGAGAGCGACAGGCGCTCGCCCGCAGGAGAGTCGAGCTCCCATGACTCGGACGAGACGCCCTCGTAGACCTCACCGGCTATCTCGACCCTGTCTCCGGTATAGCCGTTCGCCTTGGCGACCGCGGCTATGGCATCGAGATCCTCCCGTGTTCCTCCGTAGAGGTAGGCCCAGGTGAAGGGGTTGTCCGTCGTCGCGCCGAGGACCTCCGTGCACGACGGTTCAGGGAGGAAGGCTGGCATGCCCGCCTCGTAGGCGTCCACCAGCGTTTTGGGGAAGTCGCCTTCCCGCGGCGCCGGGCATGGATCGAACGCCTTGACGAACGTCGGGCCCGGAGTGGACGCAGTCGGCGTCGGCGACGAACTGGCGCCGTTGTCGCGAGCCAAGTTCGCGGACGCCCAATCGGAGAACTCACCAGCCGACACGTCTTCCACGACAGGATCGCCGCCGCCGGGGTTCGGAATCGTGGTCCGCTGGTTCGCGCCGATCGTCACCGACGTTCCGTCGGTCAGGGTGAACTCCACTTCGCCGTCGAGAACGGTGATTTCGCAGGCGGGTGCGTCAGTGCATTCGACGGCGAAGGCCGTTCCATGCACGGCCGCGACGCCTACGGGGGTCTCGACCTCGAATCTCGCGTCTTCGGCCACAAGCTTTTGCACCCGATGCCAGGTCTGGCCGACCTCGAGAGAGACCGCGGTGCGCTGCGCGTCGGAGGAGGAGAGCTCGAGGACCGTGAGGTCGGTGCCCGGCCCGACCCGGGTGAGCGAGTCGTCGGCATACCTCAGCTCGGCCAGGCCCGCAGAGTCGGTGATGACGTGATCGCCTGCCACGGCCTCGGTCGACTGGGTGATCGAGCCGCTGGAAGCGGAGGAGACGAGTCGCACATCCGTGCCGAGAACGCTCACCCGAGCGGTCGCACCTCCGGAATCGGATCCCGAACCTGCGCCGCAGCCGGTCAGGGCGAGAGCAAGGACGACGAGAAGTGCGGGAACTGCGGCGATGCGACGCATGGTCTTCTCACTGTTCGGGGGCAACCGGTGGCTGAGCTTGTCGAAGCCCGGTCGAGTGGGCTTCGACAAGCTCAACCGTCGGGAAGGTTCAGTGGCCGATCTTGGCCGCGTGGCCTTCGACGTCGTCATCGACGAGCGGGCGCGTCGGCTGGTTGCGGAAGTCGTGCCCCTCGACGTCGTCTCCCTCGATGATGCGACCGGACTTGAGGGAGTGACCCTCGACGTCATCCTCATCGACCAGATGACCGCGGACTACGCCGTGGCCCTCGACGTCATCCTCATCGACCGCTCCGTTGAAGCGCGCTCCGTGACCCTCGACATCGTCCTCGTCGATGATTCGGCCGTGCGCGGCGGCGTGACCCTCAACGTCGTCCTCGACCAGGTGGCCGGTACGAGCGGTGTGACCCTCGACGTCGTCCTCCTCGACGACGCGACCGCTCCGGGCGGCATGACCCTCGACGTCATCCTGCTCGACGATGTGGCTGGGCTTGAGGCCGTGGCCGGCGACGTCGTCGGTGGTGTCTTCCGGGGTGGTGTCGGTGTTCTCGTTCATTGCTTCGTTCCTCTCGATGGGGTGTCGCTGGGTGCGATAGATGAAGTGTGCGTGGTGGCGCGAAGCGGAACTGTCGGCTGGCGAACACAAATTGTGTTCAGTTGCCGACCGGCGGAGATGTTCATGCTCACGCCTCTGCTCGAACGAGATCCGGATGGGTCCGCCGCAGGCGGACCATGGATGGACCGAGCAGCAGCAGTGGCTGACGCTGCGGCTCGACCGCGGCCACGAAGTCCTCCGCGCTCAGTCGCCACACGATCGCCGACGTCGCGGCCACCACGGTGGCCGTTCGCGGGATCGAGGTCAGCACGCCGATCTCCCCGACCACATCGGGCGCGGACACATCCGGGATGCCCGCAGCCGTTGACGAGGTGACGGACAGCCTGCCCTCGGCGAGCACCCAGAGCGCGTCCGCGTCGTCGCCCTCGCGGATGAGCAGGTCCCCTGGCGCGAGGTGCGCGACCTGCATGGCGCTGGCGAGACGCTCCTTGACCGTCCGCGACGACGGGGCGAACAGCCGGATCGCCTCGAGCAGCCGCACCCGATGATCGAGCAGGGTCGTTCGCGCCGCGGACGCGCGATCCACCCGGAGCAGCAGCGGCGAGAGTGCAAGCGCGACGGCGGAGAAGCCGACGCCCATCGCGATGAGCGCCGTCTCGATCGAGATGCTCGACAGCAGAGCCGCGGCCCCGATGCTTCCGATCACGCTGGCAAGCAGGGCGGCGGTGTCCTGCAGGGACAGCACTCGACTGAGCAGTCCTGCCGACACCTCTCGCTGGATGGCAGTGAGCGCCACGACGTCCACGATCACCATGCCGATGCCGGACAGCAGCTGCAGGCCGATGCCGACGGCCGCAACGTTGGTGAACGCGGTCAGCGCATAGGGGATCGCCTGCACGAGCACACCGCCGACGATGATGGGGGCGAGTCGGCGGGCGCCGCTGAGCCGATCCGCGACGACCGCGCCGATGATCCCGCCCACGGCCATGCCGGCGAGCAGGTAGCCGTATCCCTGATTGCCCATGCCCAGGTGCTGACTGATCGGGATGTAGATGACCGTGTACGCGCCGCACAGCATCGTGTCGAGCGCAGCGAACAGCAGCAGCACCGCGGCGGTCGGGGTTCGGCGAAGCGCTCCGACGCCGTCGAGCACCTGGCGGACCAGTCGCTCGCCGGGGGCCGCGTCTCCCCTGCTGCGCACGCGGAGGCCGAGCGCGAGCGCCGCCGCGGCGAAGTAGCTGATCGCATTGATCGAGACGCCGATCGCGGGCTCGCCGATGAGGACGAGCAGACCGCCGATCGCGGGGCCGATCACGATGACGATGTTGTCCAACCCGGCGTAGAGCGAGTTGGCCGTCGGCAGGTTCTCCTCGTCCACGACCTCGGGGGTCAGCGCCCCGGCGGCGGGCCCATACGGGCTGCGCACGATCGACGCGACGATGGTCAGGACCAGGATGACGATCACCGGTCCGCCGCTGATCACGATGCCGACGACGGCGAGGCCGACGACGCCCGACAGTAGCGCGGAGACCACCATCAACGTGCGGCGATCGACGCGGTCCGCGAGCACTCCGGCGAGCGGGGCGATGAGGAGGCCCGGGATCCAGCCCGCCGCGGCCATCGCCGCGAGCCAGCCGAGCGACCCGGTCACCGAGTAGACGTAGACGTCGAGGACGACCTGGGCGACCCAGCTGCCGATCGAGTTGATGAACGACGAGGTGATCAGCAGACGGAAGTCGTAGAAGCGCAGGGCGCCGGCGTAGCGGTCCATGCGGATGCCACCTTGCTCCCGGCGTTCGACTGCTGCGGCTAATTCCCCGCTGATCAGGAAGTGTGCTGACATTGCATACTTCTGCGCCGATGGTCCCACATAGATAACCCTCAGGGAAAGAGCGAGAATTCGTGCACCTCGGCGCGCTGCGGACGCTTGGTTGTCAGCACCGTCCCCCGCACACCAGACTGACGCCATGACCGACCCGACCCCCGAGCTCGTCGCACTCGTCGCACGCCTGGGCAATGCGATGGGCGTCGCCACCCGACCGTCCGCACTCGAAGCCGAGCTCGGCCGGGCGACGGCCGGAGTGCGGGCGCTCTTCGACGCGGCCGCGACATCCTGCGCACTGATCGAGGAGTCGGGCGATGAGATCCGCTTCATCGCGGCGAACGGCATCGGCGCCGCCGCGATCACCGGACGGTCGATGCCGATCGAGCGCGGGATCGCCGGGTGGGTCGCCATGACCGGCCAGCCCATCGCGATCGCCGACGTAGGCGTCGACCCGCGCTTCGCCCGCGATGTAGCGGAGGAGACGAACTACGTTCCGACCTCCATCCTCGCGGCTCCCCTGCTGGGCGACGACGGCGAGGTGCTCGGCGTGATCGAGGTGCTGGATCCGCGGGCGACGAACGAGAACACGAGCCGCGACCTGGACGTGCTCGGCCTCCTCGGCTCGCAGCTCGCCGCCACCGTGCGACTCTCCCGCACCTACGACCGCCTCGGCTCCGTGCTCGTCACCGCTCTCGCGGGCGCGACCGGCGCCGCGGACTTCGGCCAGACCCTCGACGCGCTGGTGGAGTCGGTCGACGACAGGCCACTCGCCGAGCTCGCGCGAGCCTTCCACCAGATCGCCGAGACGGGGTCAGCGGGCCAGACGTTCGCGTTGTCCGTGCTCACGGCGGCCGTCGACTACTCCCGGCGCCGCGCGTGACGCTGCCCGAGTGGTCGTCTGCGTTCAACGACGCGGTGCTGCAGCCCACAGTCGCACTGCCGCTGCCCGCCCCGACGCAGGATTGGGCCTTCGGCGAAGCGACCGGCGCCGGTGTGAAGGTCGCTGTGATCGACAGCGGCGTCTCTGCCGAACATGAGCGGGTCGGCGGGCTGGCCGGCAGCGTCGCCCTCGAGGTCGATGACGACTCCCCCGAGGGATATCGGATCGTCGACGGGCCGCATGAGGATCTCTACGGGCACGGCACCGCCTGCGCCGGCATCATCCGCGGACTCGCCCCCGAGGCCGATATCTACAGCGTCCGGGTACTCGGCAAGAACCTGACCACCCGCGGTGCGCTGTTCGCGGCCGCGATCCGCTGGTGCATAGACAATGGGATGCAGGTCGCCAACCTCAGCCTGAGCAGCCGCAGCGAGCAGTGGTTCGGCCCCCTGCACGCACTCGCGGACGAGGCGTACTTCCGCAACCTCATGCTCGTCTGCGCCGCGAACAACGTGCCGGGCCCGACCTATCCGTCGCAGTACGCGTCGGTGTTCTCCGTCGCGGCCCGCGAGGGGCACGATCCGTTCTCCCTCGCCTACAACCCGCGTCCGCCGGTCGAGTTCGGGGCGCCCGGGATCGATGTGGACGTGGCCTGGACGACAGGCAGCATCACCGCGACGGGTAACAGCTTCGCGGCACCGCACATCGCAGGGCTCGTCACCCTGCTGCTGTCGAAGCACCCCGAGCTCACCGTGTTCCAGGTCAAATCGGTGCTGCACGCCCTGTCGTCGAACGCTCGGTAGCGAGTCCCTAGGGACGCTTGTAGCCGTGGCCCTCGACATCGTCGTCCAGCACGACCGGGTGACGGTAGCCGTGACGCTCCCCGAGGTCCTCGGCGAGCGGCCGACGGAATCCGTGCCCCTCCACGTCATCGTCGATCATCGGCCGGCGGTATCCGTGCCCCGCGACGTCCTCCTCGAGAATCGGTCGCTTGAATCCATGGCCCTCGGTGTCATCCAGCGGGTCGATTCGGATGTTGGTCTCGTGCTCGCTCATTGTTCGGTTCCTCTCCCTTTCGCGGTGTTGCGATAGGAGCAGTGTCCACGCGGCTGCGGCAGGCGGATGTCCGCGGGCGAACACACCCTCAGTCCGATCCCCGACGTCCGATCTCCTTCGCCGGATGCCCGCCTCCGATCGATCGCAGGAGGTCGCCCACGCCCGATTCCGGCCCGACTATGGCGGCAGGGCGTGAAGAGGAGTTGTCTATCCGACAGACGCAGCGTGCCGCCGCCGACCGTCATCAGACCACCGGCGTCGCACCCTGAGGTCGTCGCACCCGCGACGACAGGAGAGGACAGAGCGATGAGCACACCCGAGAGCACCCCGCAGGAGCCGACCGACGACGTCGAGGAGCAGTCCACGAAAGCGAAATCGGTCGACGAGGACGACGACGTGAGCGGTCACTTCTCGTTTCAGCCGAACCATCACCTCGACGAGAACGACGCTCGGAGTGAAGGCACTCCCTTCAGCCCGAGCCGTACGGACGTCAAGTAGCGCCATAGCGGCGGATGACCCGATCATCCGCCGCTACGGACGTCACGGGCTCAGCCAACGGTGAGTACGCGGGGATAGCGTCGGAGACGAAAGATCCTCGACTGCAACGGAGCGCCAATGTCCATCGCGACCGCCACCACCCCCTTCACCACTCTGTCCAGCGACTTCTTCGGCTACGAGGACTCGCTGACGGATCGCGAGAAGCAGTCCGTGCTCGAGATTCGCGACTACCTCGAGCGCGAAGTCAAGCCGATCGTCGATGACTACTGGGCGCGTGCCGAGTTCCCGACCCAGGTCATCCAGCCGCTGGCCGATCTCAAGATCTTCGCGAACCCCTGGAAGGAGACGCAGGAGTTCGAGAACTCCGCCGTCTTCCGTGGCTGGGTCGCATTGGAGCTCGCCCGCATCGACGCATCGATCGCCACCTTCGTCGGCGTGCAGAACGGCCTGGCGATGGGCTCGATCAGCGTCGCCGGGGACCAGGCTCAGCGTGACGAGTGGCTTCCGAAGATGGCGACCGCCCAGGTGATCGGCGCATTCGGGCTCACCGAGCCGTTGTCCGGATCCGACTCGGCACAGGGCCTGCGGACCACCGCCACCCGCGACGGCGACGAGTGGGTGCTCAACGGCTCCAAGCGCTGGATCGGCAACGCCACGTTCAGCGACATCACCATCATCTGGGCGAAGGACACCGCCGACGGGCAGGTCAAGGGCTTCATCGTCGACGCGACAGACCCGGGCTACTCGGCCACGAAGATCGAGGACAAGCAGAGCCTGCGGATCGTGCAGAACGCCGACATCGTGCTGACCGACGTACGAGTGCCGGAGTCGAGAAGGCTGCAGAACAGCAACAGCTTCCGCGACACCGCCAAGGTGCTGCGCCTGACCCGCGCCGAGGTCGCCTGGGCTGCAGTCGGCAACGCGATGGGCGCCTACGAGGCGGCATTGAAGTACACGGGCGAACGCGTGCAGTTCGGCAAGACGATCTCCTCGCACCAGCTCGTTCAGGATCTGCTGGTCCGAAGCCTGGGCAACATCACCTCGTCGCTCGGCTTGGTCACCAAGGTGTCGCAGATGCTCGATGCCGGCACTCAGAAGGACGAGCACGCCGCGCTCGCCAAGACGGTCGCGACCGTGCGGATGCGCGAATCGGTCGGTTGGTGCCGCGAGGCCCTCGGCGGCAACGGCATCGTGCTCCAGCACGGCGTAGCCCGGCACATGGCCGACGCTGAGGCCATCTACTCCTATGAGGGCACCCGCGAGATGAACACCCTCATCGTCGGCCGGGCCATCACCGGCAAGGCCGCCTTCGTCTGACACCCCATCGAGATGCCACTTTCCGTCCCTATCCGGCGTCCATGGGGACGGAAAGTGGCATCTCGATCTCCTTCAAGGGGGGGGGTCGGACTGACTGATGTTCCGGTGGGAAGGTCATCCATGCCACGGTTGAGGGATGGGATTCTTCGAGCGACCGAAGCCGGCGGATTGGCGTGATGTGACGATCCTGCGCTCCTGACCGCAATCATCGCGGTCGTCGGATGGTCGTTGGCGCCGCAATGACTGTGCAACCTTCGGGCGCCCCCGATTGGCGCCGTCGGGGGCTTCGGTGCTGCGACGGGATATCGCGACTCGTCCCCCGGTAATCACCAGCAACTCAGGGGGTATAGGCTCCTCCACGCCGGTACCCCAGATAACCCGGTCGCGCCCCCGAATGCTTGCATTGCGGGGGCACCCTAATTTTTGACCGGTGACGCCCCACGCTGAGCGACACGCGCGTTCAACGGGCGGGCACCTCGATCGGCTGACCTATGGTCTGCGCATGGTCTCCGTTCTCAAGAAGGCACTCTTCTGGCTCGCCGCCACCGCTCTGTGCGCCGGAATCCTGGCTTTCGCGCTCGCGAGCGCGACCTCCGGTTACCCCGGATCGTCCGCGACCACGGACTTCGAGTACGGGCTCAGCCGCATCCTGATCCCTGGCGCCTTCATCGGATTCATCGGCTGGCTGATGCTGTCTGCCCTGATGGAAGCCGACCTCCACGCGCAAGAGCGCCGCTCGGCGTTCTCGCTCGAGGCCTAGCGCGCCGCTAGGGCCTCTTCTCGCACCCCGTTCCGTCCCCGTCCCTGTCGAACTTCTGCTGGAAGCCGGGGTCACCGCGCTTGATCGGGGCGGCATTCGCCTGCCAGACCGCCGCGCAGTTGGCGTAGCTCAGAGCGGGAGCGGGATCGGCTCGCGGAGGAACGGAGGCGGGAATCGGCTCCGCGACCGGCTCCTCTGTCACTGGACCGATTTGCGGGTCGGCAACCGGTTCTTCAAGGGATGCGGGCGTCTCGATCACCGGTGCCGGGCCTACCTCGGCGGCGGGGGACGACTCGGGTGACGCGACCTCGGCCGGCGCCACCGGTGATGCGATCGGCTGACGTGCATCCGACTCGGCCGCGGACGGTCCGGCCCAGGTGACTTCCGGAACAGTCGGCGCTGCGAACCCGAGCATCCCGGTGTCGACGACCAGCACGGGATGCACCGCCTTGTTGACGATCGTTCCGCCGACGACGAGTACGAGGCTCGCTGCCAGCAGCAGGGCGCCGGTCTGACGCGACCACAGGCGCAGCCACGACGGCCGCCCCGTCACGGCCACGTAGGCACCGGTGAGGAGGGGAAGCAATCCGAGGGCGGCCGCGAAGATACCCCATCCGGCGAGGATCGCCGGCAACGACAGGATCAGCCACACGATGGGGATCACGATCATCCAACCCGACATCAGCCGCCGAGGCCGGACAGTCTCCGCGTACTGGATAGGTACCGCAGCCGTATCGGACGCGGTACGGGTACTCAGGAGTTCGGATGGGGCCAGCTGCCGCACCGGCGCACGGATGATCTGTATCGCCGCGACCGTCGGGTCGGGGCCGCCAATGCCCACGACGGGTTGCGGCCCCAGGGTGGGTGACTCAGGCGCCAGTTCGGACACGGGTTCGATGGCCGTATCCGGCTGCGCAATCGACGCCGCAAGCGCCAGGTCTTCCTCGACGTCACCCGCGACATCGGGCTCTGGCAACCCAGCCTTCGGGCCATCCGACGCAACCGAGCCGTCGTCGAATTCAGCGGGACGAGCAACACCGACGTCTCCCGACCTCACTGCGGCCACCGCAGCGGCGATGCTCAGACTGCCCGTGGTCGGATTGCGGGTGTCAGCGCGGGCTGTGGATTCGGCCTCCAGCTCCCAGAGTCCACGACCGCGGCTGGCTCCGACGGCAAGGTCAGCATGGCCGGCGTCCTCGAGTTCGACGAAGGGACCATCGCCGGCGAACTCGGTCCACCCCTGGCCGTCCCACCAGCGCAGGCGCGCAGGATCACTCGGATCCTCGTACCAGCCTTCCGGCGCCGCCTGATTCACGTTCCCCCCAGAACATCCAGGCGCTCACGTTAGACATCTGCCCATGCGACGCCGTTCGGACCCGCGCAGGATTCCCCCGCTCTGGGGGCGCGCCTCCGACAACGCCGAATTGCCACCTTTGGCTCCCAAATCGCATTCTTGAGAGCCAAAGGTGGCAATTCGAGGGGCAGAGGGAGGTGGGGGGCAGATCAGGGGAGGCTGGTGAGCTGCTCCGCAGTGACGCGGACGACGGAAAGCGAGCGCTCGATGCCCTTCACCTGAGCGGTCTCAGGCGTGCCGCCCAACCATGTGGCCGACCCGGCTGCCTCCGCGGAGGCGACAACCTGGCCGCCGCGGGCGAGGCCGCAGAGTCGCGAGCCGACGTTGATCGGGTCGCCGATCACCGAGTACTGGCGCCGATCTGGTGGCCCCACATGGCTGGCGACGATCGAGCCCGTGTGCAGGCCCATCCCGAACTGGATCTGCGGCAGCCCCGCTTCCTCGAGTCGCGCGGACAGCGCCGGAAGATCCCGCAGCAGATCGGCGGATGCCTCACGCGCATCGCGCGCCGGCTCCTCCAGGATGCGCGGAGCCCCGAAGACGGAGAACACCTCGTCGCCGACGAACTGCATGACGGTTCCGTGGTGGGCGAAGACGCGCTCGCAGACGTAGTCGTAGAAGATGTCGAGCACGCGCTGCACGTCGCTCGGATCCAGACTCGCGGCCATCGGGGTGAAGGATCGCAGGTCGGCGAACAGGATGCCGACCGTGAGCCGCTCCCCCGATCCGGTGCTCTCCGCGCGCCCCTCGCGGAGCAGCTCGAGGGCGACATCGCGAGGAACGTAGCGGGAGAACAGCCGCTCGGCCGTCTGCCGGTCGCGCTGCTCGGCAATCGCCTTGATGCCGAGGCTGGCCACACCTGCCGCGAGGATGCCGATCGGGATGCGCACGAAGTCGGGCAGCCAGCCGAGGATCTGGAACAGCGCGAGCCCGACCGCGGTGACCAGGACGATGGCGCTGACGGTGATCAGCACGGCCCAGCGGAGGCGCAGCCGACGGGCGGCGAACGCGACAGGCAGCCCGAACAGCAGAACCGCGAGCCCGGTGATCCATGGTGAGTACGGCACAACCCAGGCGTGCTGAAGGATCGTGCTGATGGCTTGCGCCTGGACCACTACCCCCGGCGTCGTCACGCCCGGCTGGAGCGGGGTGATGTGGCGGTCACCCACTCCTCCGGCTGTGACGCCGAGAATGACGACGGCGCCCGTGAGCCGATCACCGACGGCGCCGCTGAGCACGTCTGCGGCAGAGACGATCGTCGTGTCCGCGGTCCAGTGGATCCGCAGCGCGGCGTCCTGTTCGACGGGGATGGTCTCGGCGCCGATCTGGACGGCCGAGGGGCGCACGATCACGGGATCGATCGCCCCATCGAGCGCGTCCACCGCACGGACTGACAGCGACGGCTCGAACTCACCGTCGGCGGTCTCGACGAAGGCCGGAAGCGAACGCAGGATCCCATCGCTGTCAGCCAGGACGACGGCGTGCCCGAGGCCGGCGGCGTTCTCCCGGACGGGGGGCGGGACGGCCGTCCCGCCGCTGACCTGCAGCCACCGATTGCGAAACGTGGATGCGGCGCTGAAATCCTGCGCCACGACGAACGGGCCGCTGGCGATCGCATCGGCCACGGCGAAGTCCGAGGCGGAGGGGACGACGTCGACGGCCACGACCTCCGGCCCGGCCGATGCGATCGTCCTCAGCAGGCTCGCCTGCAGTCCGTCATTCCACGGCCATTCGCCCCGCTCGGCCACGGATGCGTCGTCGACGGCGACGACGACGACCCGCTGATCCGAGGCGCCATCGGTCCAGAGCAGGTCGGAGGCGTGTCGAACGACCGCCTCGCCCACCCCACCCAGAGCGGCGAGACCCGCGAGCAGAGCGACTACCACCCCGACGATCAGCGGCGGCCAGGCGGCGCCGAGACGGGTGACCCGCGCGCGCCCCGAAGAGGGACGATTCGGACGCGTCAGATCGGATCGGCGGCTCATGTCCGCCACGGTACGAGCAAGCTGAGGCGCATATTCAATGCGCGATCACTGTCATTGGAAGTTCTCGATACCGGAGAACACGTAGGCCGTGAAGGGCGGCGTCCCTTCGGGAGCCTCGTACTTCGAATTGGTCGTGCGGCCCTCCAGGTCGACGAGCCCCGGGTCGCTCGTTCGGAAGAGGGTCACCAAGCCGAGCTCGTTGTAGTAGTTGGTGGCGAACATCCCGTCATCTGTGCGGGTCCACCTCGCAGTGGCGCTTGGAGCTGAGACCCGCGCGGAGGAATTCTCGAAGGACTCGTAGAGCGCTGAACTGAAAGCGTCGTCGGCATCGAAGTAGATGCCGAGGTACACGAGGCCGCCATCGGCTTGGGTGACCTCGAGCAGGCATGAGGGCGTCGGGAGCGACGTCAGTTCCGTCGGTCCGGTGAAGCTCTCGACCGGCGTCGCTTCACCTGTCACGTTGGGCACGATGCTGAGGGCGAGCTCGTTCGAGCATGCGCCCCCGTCCGCCTCCACCGGCGGCGCCGAACTTGCAGCCGCTGACCCGCCTGCGTCGAGGTCGAGATTGTGAGTGAGCCAATCGTCTGCCAGCTGACCTGCGGTCATCATCTCGACGGTTGGATCTCCGCCGTCGGCAGCTGGCACCACGAGCTGCTCACCCGCCGCGATCGTCAATTCCGTACCGTCCTGCAGCGTGAACCCGACCTCCCCGTCGAGCACCTGAACGGTGCAGACCTCTTCGGCCGTGCACGTCACCGCGAAGGCCGTGCCGTGCACGGAGGCGACGCCGACCGGGGTGGATACTTCGAACGCGGCATCCTCCGCGACGAGCTTCTCGACGCGATGCCAGGTCTGGCCGACCTTGAGCTCGACGACCGTCCGCTGGGCCGAAGCGTCGGAGAGCTCCGTGACTGTCAACTCCGTTGCAGGACCGAGACGGGTCAGCGACCCGTCGGCGTAGTCGAGCTGGGCGGAGCCGCTGGAGTCCGTGCGAACCGTGTCTCCGACGGCCGCCGTCTGGGGCGTGGTCCCGTTAAGGTCGCGGCTCGAGTCGCCCGTGAGGATGGAGACGAGGGTCGCGGAGGCGGTCACGTTCGCGGACGGGCCCGCCGGTGACGCAGTGCAGCCGGCGAGTACGAACAGGACTGCGACGCCGACTGCCAGTCGGGACAAGGAAGTGCGCATTCTGCTGCTTTCGATCGTCATGGCGCGGCTCGGGTCAAGGTGATCCCGTACTCACCGGGCGAGACATCGGGAACACAGGTGAAGATCACCGGGACGACCGACTGCGAGTCGACGATCGAGATGGATTCGACGGATCCATCGGCGGCCAGCTCAGGCGTCAGGGTCGAGCTGGTTCCTCGGATGTAAGCGACATCGCCGCTCCTGTTTCCGTTGAGGCAGACCGTGCCTTCCGTGCTCGTCGATGGGCCCGCGAATGTGCCATTCGGCTGCTCGGTGAACTGGAGCGCCAGCGAGCTGTCGGAGCCGACCTGCACGATGCAGGTCGGCTCGCAGGAGAGAACAGACACCGTCACCGGATCCGGAAGGTCCCGCAGCGTCGTGGAGAGCGCACCCTCGTCAGTGACGACGGTGACGTTCCATTCGCCGATGAGCGCATCGCCTGGATCGGGCTTGTCGAGAGAGACCCCATCGGAAGCAGCGTTGTCGGACAACCATGGCTCCGAGAGCTCCGCGTCCGTCAGCGGCACGGCGGCGAGTGCCGCGCCATCCGCGGACGGAAGAGTGAGGCCCTGGAACGCGCCGACTGTGACGGTCGTTCCGTTCGTCCTGGTGAAGTCGACCTCGCCCTCTATGACCTGAACGGTGCAGACCTCATCGGCCGTGCAGGTCACGGAGAAGGCCGTCCCGTGCACCGCGGCGACGCCGACCGGAGTCGAGACCTCGAAGGCGGCATCCTCCGCGACGAGCTTCTCGACCCGATGCCAGGTCTGACCGACCTCGAGATCCACGATGGTCCGCTGGGCAGAGGCGTCGGAGAGTTCGCCGATGATGAGCGATGTCGACCCTCCGAGGCGGGTGAGCGATCCGTCCTGGTAATCGAGCTGCGCCCGGCCATTCGCGTCTGTGGCCACGACGTCACCAGCGACTGCGTCCGCGGAACCAGAGACGTCCGCGGTGTCGGAATCGGAGGTGAGCGTCACCTGGTCGGCCGACGCGGTGACCGCCGCGGTGGGGCTGACATCGGACCCGTCCGAGTCTTCGGAGCCTCCGGAGCTTCCCGAACATCCGGTCAGAATCGCCACGACGGCCACCAGAGCGATCGCACCTGATGCGCGTCGGAGGGCAGAGCGGCGACTCCGCCGCGATGAGAAGATCATTTCTGCCCATCGATCAGGTAATTTGTGCAAATCTATGGCGTGGCCATGCATGGGCGCAATGCTCGACTTGCTGAGGCCGGCGGCCGATTCCGCCACAATGAGCACACCCGAGAGCGGAGCGTCGATGCTGTGGTTGGAAGCCCTGTCCGACGAGGAGCGCGCACGCATCGAGCTCTCCTTCCTCAAGCGCTCGTTCAAGCGAGGCGAGACGGTACTGCTGCAGGGCGAGCCGAGCGCCAACGTCTACGTGATCGACGGCGGGCATGCTGCGGTCAAGGTGGCGACGCCGCACGGCGAATCGATCACCGTGACGGTCCTCAGTCCGGGAACGAGCTTCGGCGAGATCGCCGCCCTGACCGGCGACGAGGTGCGCACCGCAACGATCGTCGCACTGGACGCGCTCGCCGTGCGGGTGCTGCCCCACAAGGTCTTCGATGACGTCCGGCGCCGCAACCCGGCAGTCGACACCGCCATTGCCCAGTCGCTGGCCGGCAGGCTGCAGGATCTCAGCGATCGGATGGCCGAAGCCACGTTCGAGACGGTGCAGCGCCGGTGCGGGCTACGACTACTCGAGCTGGCGGAGGCATTCGCCCCGGGCGCCAGTTCCGCGTCGCTCCCCCTCACTCAAGACGACCTCGCGGGCATCATCGGGGCGACCCGTCCCACGGTGAATCAGGCCCTGGGGGCACTCGTGGCTGCGCACCTCGTCGTGGTGAGCCGCGGAGTGATCACGATCGCTGACATCCCGGCGCTGAAGCGCCATATCCGCTGATGCGCGGCTCTTGCGAGCCCAGGGGTCAGTTGCGAGAGATCGAGATGTCGGCGGCCTCGTCGAACGACGAGTCCCCGTAGGAGCAGAAGCCGGACGGCTGGCCGTTGAAGACGTAGTGCCAGACGAGGGTGCCGGCGAAGATCGTCGAACGAGTGGCCTCGTCGTCGGTGCGGTCTGCTGTCACATCGATGCTGTAGTCGTAGGCATCGGTGAACTCCTCGCCCGTGCTGGGATCGGCACACGTCGTCTTCTGCGGCTCGCTGGTGGCCGCGGTGAAGCCGGCATCCGTCAGCGTCGCCAGGTACTTCGCGCCACCGGATGAGGTGATCGGGAAGGTGCACGCATCGTCGCAGGTGAGCTCACCGAACGTCCACGTCGACTGCCCGGTGTCGGGCTCCGGGGCCAAGAAGCCCGACACCGAGCTGTAGTCGTAGGCCATGGTCCACTCCCCGGCCAGCGAAGCAGCTGCCATCGGAATCACTTCGTCGATGCTGTCCGCCGCGATGTTCGCGGTGATCCACTCGTCTGCCTCGATGAGCGCGGAAGGAGTGACCGCCACGACCGGAGCACCGCCGTCCGGATTTGGGATCACGAGCCTCTGATAGGGAGTGATCTCGAGGACCGACCCTTCCTCGGTGGTGAACTCGACCACCCCCTCCATGACGGTGATCGTGCACGCAGGCGCATCGGTGCAGTCGACCTCGAACGCAGTCCCCCTCACCGCCGCGACGCCGACGGGAGTCGAGACTTCGAATGCCGCGTTCTCGGCCACCAACTTCTCGACCCGGTGCCAGGTCTGACCCACGTCGAGGCTGACGACGGTCCGCTGGGCCTCCGCCGAATCGAGCGTGGTGACCGAGAGCTTCGTGCTCGGCCCGAGGCGGGTGAGGGATCCGTCCGGGTAGTCGAGCTGGGCTTGCCCCTCGGAGTCGGTCTGCACGACGTCGCCCATGGAGGCGGTTTCGGTGTCGGTGATCTCGGCCGGGTTCCCGTCGGCGGAGCCCAGCGTGACCTTCGAGGCGGACGCGCTCACGTCGACGGTGGGTCCGGAGGTGCAGGCGGCGAGGACCAGGGAGACGGCGATCGCGGCCGTGATCGATCGAACGAGACGGATCTTCACGTTGCGACTCCAACTCTGCAGTCGAATGGAGGAGAGCGATGCTCGCTCGGCGCCGGGGGCACGATCATCGCGAGTGCCCGCGAGGCGCACCACTGTTCGTGACAACTTCAATGCCTGACCAGGAGTTGCTTTGCGAATCCGACAAGAGCCCGGCGTCCGGCTCGGAGAACGAGACGGGCGTCGGGCCGCTGCCGCCGATCAGCCGTAGACCCAGTAGTAGTTGTTGAAGCGGAGCGACTGGCCGTTGTAGATCCGAGTCCAGTCGCTGTAGCCCGACCAGGTCCGCCCGCCGACGTTCTCGTACGCCTGGAAGCGGAAGGCGTAGCCGTTGGGATTGGTGAACGTGAAGCTCGTGCATCCGTCGACCGACGCGATCTTGTTGGTCAGATTGATCCAGCTGGTGCCATTGCTGTACTGGGCGTAGACCCGGTTGGTCCACTTTGCGCCGTTGCTGGCGAACTTGAAGCAGACGCTGATGCTGCCTGTGTTGGTCGCCGCTTGGGCGGGAGCGGCCGCAAGAACGGATCCACCTCCGATAGCAGCGACGATGGCGAGAGCAGCGACGATGCGTGTGCGCAGTCCGGACTTCTTCTTGACGGGCTGGATGTCGGTGGCGACGGGGGCGAGGGCGATGTTGGACATGTCCGATTCCTTTTGCTTGGGGGGGGATGAGTGGAGCGGTTGTTCGTGAGAGAACTGTCTCGCTCGGCGGCTACGGGAACTGTCGGCCCAAGAACACATCAGTCGTCGGCTTCACGACAGCAACCGCGCGCGCTACCCGTGCATCGACCCCAGCGGAGCACTATCTCAAAGCTCCGGCCGGCGAACTTAGGCTTCAAGGGTGGCGCAGCTCGAGCGCCGAAATGGAGTTCCCATGACGCAGACGTCCCCGGGCAGTGGCCGCAAGGCCCCGAAGATCAACTGGCACGACAAGCACCGCGAGTCGCTGACTCCCGGCCAGCGAGCGGCCGATGCAGTGCGCAATGTGATGGGCAGCTGGCCATTCGTCATGGGCTTCGTCGGCTTCATGGTGGTCTGGGCGATCCTCAACTCCTCTGGAAAGGGCTGGGATCCGTACCCCTTCATCCTGCTCAACCTCTTCCTCAGCATGCTCGCGGGCCTCCAAGGCGCCATTCTGCTGATCGCGGCGAAGCGTCAGGATGCGATCGCCGCCTCACTGGCACAGCACGACTTCGAGACGGACACCGCAGCGCGCAAGGACATCGAGATGCTGCTCGAGATCAACAACCGCCAGCTGGCGATGATCGCCGAATTGCAGCGCGCCCTCGCGGACACCCGACGCTACTGAGGTTCAGCCCAGCAGCGAGCTCATGATTCTCGTCTCGGCGGTGGACGAGATCGGGCGGCGACGGAGGTCGCCTTCACGGCCGGCACGGCACATCTGGCTCACGAGATATCCGACGGGCACTGACCCCAGCGCCCAGGCAGCGACCGCCGCCATCAACATGATCATCATTTGCTCTATGGATAGACCTCGCGGGTGAACGCAGTGAGAACGCAGGATGTCGCCCTGCCTGCCATCGAGATGCCACTTTCAGTCCTTATCTGGCGGTTTAGGGACGGAAAGTGGCATCTCGATGGGAACGATGTCTGCTCAGGTATATGAGCAAAACGTGTCGCTCCCTGAACCGAACCTGTCCTCGGGTTACGTTTTCGGATCTGGGGGACGTTCCGTGCGCCTCCGAAGCACCTGCACAGGAGACACATGCCCGGCCCCGGCCTCCAGTTACCGCGCCCCTTCCGGAGCGCGTGGAAGAACGATGAGACGTTCAAACTCAATCTGATCCCGCGGCCGTCCGATGCTCCCCAGGTCCACGCGAGCGGACCCGATCCCGACCGGATCCTGGTCGTCGGGACTGGAGCCGTCGTCGGCTGGGGCGTGAGCAGTCACGACCTCGCCTTCTCGGGCCAGCTCGCGCGTCAGCTCTCCGAGATCACCGCTCGCGGTGTGGATGTCGACGTGATCACCGAGCACGGCCTCACGGCGAGCGCCACCCTTCGCAAGATCACCGACCTGCGCCTCTGGCGCTACGACGCCATCATCATCTCCGTCGGCACCGCCGAGGCGCTGCGCCTCGACTCGACCGCTCGTTGGAGCAACACGATGAGCGCGCTCATCGCCGACGTCGCGGAGCAGGCGTCCGCCACGACGCAGATGATCGTCTTCGGCATACCGCCCGTCGGCAGCATGGGCCCGTTCGGCGACAAGTTCGGTCGCCAGAGCGATCGGCTCGCCAAGAAGTTCGACGCCATCACCGAGGAGATCTGCGCGCAGGACCCGCGGATCTCGTTCCGATCGCTGCCAGAGAAGGGCTCGCCGGTGCAGCTGAGGGAGATCGCGCCCCGGGATCTCTATCGCATGCTCGCGGGGAGCGTCGCGGCTCAGCTGGCGCCGAAGCTCGAACGGAGCTGCGCCGACAACGCCCAGATCTCGGAGTGGGGAGCCCACTACCGCCGAGGCAAGCCGCAGAACGAGGATCAGCGTCAGGCCGCATTGACGGCGATGAACATCCTGCAGCTGCAGCCCAGCGAGCGCCTCGATCGGATCACCCGCCTCGCGCAGCAGATGTTCAGTACAGAGGTTGCAGCCATCACCCTGATGGACGGCGATCGACAAGTGTTCAAGTCCGTCGTGGGCTTCGACGACGTGGTTATCCCGCGCGAGTACTCCTTCTGCAACGAGACGATCAAGCACGAGGCGCCGACGGTGTTCCGCGACATGGGCGCGATGAAGATGTTCGGCAAGAACCCACTGGTGCACGCGGGCCCGAAGGCGCGCTTCTATGCGGGTTACCCGATCGAATCGCCGGACGGCTACCGGATCGGCGCGGTCTGCGTCATCGACTCGAAGCCACGTCCGGAGGGCGACCTCGACCTCGTCGGACTGCGTGACCTGGCGATGGCCGTGCAGAAGGAGATGTTCGGCACGGCGGTCCCGAGCTACCACATCTGAGTCCTCCGCCGCGGGCCTCGGTACGCGCCGCAGACGGCGCTACTCGACCAACGAGATCTGCTACGCCTGGTGGCTGAGCCGGGCGCGCAGCGCCCGCGTCGAAGCCCGCTCACGCGGATGGCAGGCCGCCCCGCTAGCATTCGGCGCATGAGCGAGCTCGAGATCATCGAATCCCCCGACGGCGTCACGGTGATCCAGCACGTCGGCTTCTCCCCCACACCTCGAGTGAGCCTCCAGGCGCTCCGGGTGATCGGCGGGACAGTGCTGTTCGATGTCGCCGAACCTCTGGCCGGCGCTCGCGTCGAGATCGTCGATCGAGAATCCGCGATCGGCTGGCTGGAGTCCTTCTACCCGGACGCCGTCGCTACATTGGGTGCGAACAGGGAGACATCCCCTGCCGAGACCGGCTCCCTCTACTCCCCCATCACCCGCCTCATGACGGCGATGTGGCTGCACCGCTCCTGGCCCGACGAGGCCGAGGGCATCCGCGACATCGACCTCTGGATGCTCGACTCCGAAGCCGCCGAGCTCGCCTGGATAGCGGGCGCCGCCCTCCCCGACGGCGGGCTCGCCGCATCGCTGCTCCTCCCCCACACCGCCGAGATCGCGGCTGCCCGAGACACCGCCACGGACGCGCACACGCACGCCGATCCGCTCATCCCATCCTTCGCGGCGCACGTCGGCGCCGCAGCCGAGCAGGCGGGCGTCGTCCTGGAAGACGGAGTCACGGTCTCGGATGAACCCAACGCCGAGTTGCTCCGAGAGGCCTACCCCACGCCGGACGACGAGTACGACGCATTCCGGGTCGGTCACCTGGTCGAGGGGATCGTGCGGGCACGACTGCAGAGCGCCTACGCCACGGCCGGCGTCTGGACCTCTGAGGGCGACGCGACGATCCCGTTCGCCGCCGAGATCGTGGCCGCGCGACGGAAGACCGCCGCCCTGCTCTGACTCAGTACTGCGGGGCGTAGACCGCCGGGCGCGCTGCCGTCGGCTCGCTGGCGAGGATGATGATCAGCCAGATGCCGCCGATGAACGGGATGTAGCTGACGAAGATCCACGGCCACGGATAGCCTGCGTCGCGCAGTCGGCGCACGGTGACGGCGAGCGATGGCACCAGCAGGCCGAGGGTCGCGAGGGAGTAGATCCCCGTGAACAGGAACGGCCAGACGGCGCCGACGCTGAGCAGGACAGCCAGCAGGATGAGGTCGAGGACAAGCGCGATGACGGCCGCGAGGATGGTTGCCAGGTAGAAGTACCAGAACTCGGATCGGCTGGCGACGCCGGTGAAGACCGCGTAGTTGCGGACGACCTTCGAGATCGACTCGAGAAAGCCGACCGGGGGCGCGGGCGGATAGACCGGACCGCTCGGCGCGTATCCGAACTGCGGACCCGCTGGGTAGGCGAATGCGGAGGCCGCGTACGGTGCGGAGGCTGTCGGGTTACTGGCGAACTGATATCGATCGGTCCATGTCTCGCCATTCCACCAGCGCACCTGCTCGGTGCCGGCAGGATCCGGATACCATCCGGCGGCGGGTGATGCGGTGCTGTCGTCAGCCATGGTCAATCCCTCGGGTCGAAAGCCGCGCGTTGGAGCCGCGAGAGCGTCTACTGGTGGGTGGAGCGGATGCCCACGACGACGATCATCGTGATGAGCACGGTCGTGACGATAGTGCTGGTGATCGCCGCGAGGGCGATGTTGGCGCGAGTGCCGCGCGGAGTCGCTTCGAGGATCCACTTTCGGAAGGCGAGAAGGCCACGAGCCACCACGACGACCATGATCGGCAGCGCGATCGGGATCCAGTTGAGGCCGATGCCCGAGATGACCGATGCAAGCGCCAGGCCTGCGACGACCAGCCCGATGACGGCCAGCGCGATCTCGGAGCGCAGGCTCCACGGGGCATGGTCGGCGGGGCGGCGGTTCTCGCGTGACGGGTTGAAGTGCAGGGCGGTCGCCGTCGTGATGGCGTCCCACTCGGCGAGCTCGTCGTACTCGAACGGCAGCGCCTTGCGACTGATGGTCTGATCGATCGGCAGCACGTCGAGCGCGCCGAGGTCGATGGGCGCGGTGTCGAACGGCACCAGCCCCTCAGGAGCGTCGAGCTCGTCAGCATCGTTGGATGCGACGAGCGGCGCAGCGACGAGCGGCACGCGGCCGACCGGCGCAGCGATGAACGGAGCGCGCGCTGCCGGAGCGGCGAGGCTCGCCTTGACGGACTCGAATGCGTCGGTGAGCTCATCGTGCGTGAGCTGGTCTTGCATGGTCATCTCCACCCCCATGGATCTGATGTGCGGACGCGAGCCCCCCGGCACGCTGTTCCGCACCCATCACGCTACGGGGTGGCGTCGCCGGGGTCTTTCCCCTGTTCAGGTGCTAAATGGCGGAATCCTGACCCCAGCTGTAGGGGGATACTGGCCGATTCACACCCGTTCATGGGGCATGCACCTCCGCCCACAATCCGTTGGTCGAGGAGCGCCGTCCACGGCGCATCTCGAGATCGGCTGTGGGGGTATGTGCGCTGCAGATCCGGCAGCCGGCCTCGATACGGCGCTTCGCGCCTACTCGACCAACGAGCCAGTCGGCGGTGGCGCGCCTACTCGACCAACGGGCGAGATACCCGTTGGTCGAGGAGCGCCGTCCACGGCGCGTCTCGAGACCGGCTGTCGGGGTTTGTGCGCTGCAGATCCGGCAACCAGCCTCGATACGGCGCTGGCGCGCCTACTCGACCAACGAGCGAGGGGCGCCACCGCGCCTACTCGACCAGCGAAGGAGAGCTAGGCGGCTTCGGTGAGGTGGGGCGACTCGACGAGGACCGCGACGCGGGGGTCGGCGGTTCGCCCATTCCACTTCAGCGCGCTGACGAGCAGCCAGAACAGGAAGGAGATGGCGCCGATCCCAATGATCGCGCCGCCCCAGATGAGCGATGGCAGCGCATCAGCCGCAGCATCCGGGTAGAGCGGACTGGGAGCGGCCTTCGAAGCGGCGACGCCGAAGGTGATGACGCCGATGGCGATGAGCACGACGGCTACGGAGAGCAGTGCGGCCTGGAACGGATTGTCTCCGCTCCGCACTACCCGATCCACTGTCATGCAGGGAGAGTATCGCCCCCAGACTTGCCGCGCTCGGAACACGCGGGCCAGTCGCGCGAAAGCCTCACCCTGAGCTTCAGGGCTAAGCCTGAGACCCTGGAAGCTCAGCTCGAAGAGGGCATGTGCGAGCACAGCTCGAGGGGGCAGACCACCCACGCATCGAAGCTGTCCAGCGCCACTTTCACCTGGTCGGGAGCGATCTCCGCGATGACCGTTCCTGCTCCATAGCCTTTGACGATCACTCGGTCCGACATCTCAGCCTCCTCGCTCGCGATCAGTGGATGCGAAGCTACGCCCGGCCTCCGACGCAGCGACGGAACGACACGGAAGGGATCTCGGCGGAAGGCGCGTGCGCCAGGCAACCGATGCGCAGGTCAGTGCAGGATGCCATCTGTCCCGCTAGCTGCCCTGCTCGAATTCTTGAGCATCCGGCGCGGCCGACGGGCGCTGGAGCGTGCCCCTTCATCCATCCCCATACCCCAGAATGCAGACAATCCTGCGTCCGGAATCCCCGGAATCATGCGGAATTCCGGCCGTTCCCAGATCGCGCCGCGACCATCCCACCAAACCGATTCGTCCTCAGTTGGTTCGGGCCCTCGTCGCACGCGCGTCATGCCCGAGCCGAGCCCTCGTGGCCTAGACCTGGCCGCACCCACGCCGATGGTACGGTTCAGGCCACCACCCCTAATCCGTCCGAGGGACCCGATGCCCGCGCAAGTCCATCGCATCGCCGTGCTCGATGACCACGAGATAGTGAGCGCCGGCGTCGCCTCCCTCCTCGCGGGGATCGACGGTGCGGAGCTCGCGATCACCGCCCGCACCGTTGACGAGCTGAGTCCGCACATCGAAGACATAGACCTCGTGCTGCTCGACCTCCGCCTCGCAGATGGCTCCCAGCCCGGTGACAATGTGCGCTGGCTGCGCGACAACGGTGCCAACGTGCTGGTCTTCTCCGCGGGGGATGATCCCGACCTCATCCGCTCGGCGGCTCGGTCGGGCGCCTTGGGCATGGTCATGAAGTCGGCGCCCAATGCCGCCATCGTCGAGGCGATTCGGCTGGCGATCGAGGGAAGCACCGTCCCGTCCACCGAGTGGGCGGCGGCCATCGATGGTGATCTCCAGCTCGCCGATGCTCGCCTCTCCGTTCGGGAGAAGGAGGTGCTCGCCCACTACGCGGCGGGCGACAAGGCCTTCAGCGTGGCGATGAAGACGGGCCTCTCGATCGATACGGTCAACAACTACATCAGCCGCATCCGCCGCAAGTACGAGCTGGTGGGCCGCGACTCCCCCAGCCGGATCGACCTCTACCGGCGGGCGCGCGAGGACGGGCTCATCGGCGGCGAGATGTGACCGTCGACGTCCCGTCTGCTGACTACGATGTGGTCCGTCGGCCGATCCACGATGGACTCACCGCGCGCGGGATCCGTCGTGCGCTCGGAGCGTCGATGGGGGCGGCCAGCATCGTGTTCGGAGCGCTGGCACTGCCGACCGCGATCCAGCAGATCTCCCTCCTTCGGCCCTTATGGTCGGCGCTGTTCATCGGATTGCTGCTGCTGCTGCCGGTAGTCGTGGCGGTCGGAGCGCTGATCGACAGCCTCCGGGTGATGCGCGCGGCCGCCTGGGCGCTGACGATCGCTCTCCCGGTCGCGACGATCACCTGGATACCGGCGATGGTCGACCCGCCGCTGATCCCCGACGACGGGCAGCCGTGGCTGCTCGCCATCACTGCGGTCCCAACGAGTGCGGCGTGCTTCGTCCTCTCCCGACGCTGGGCGTGGACGTACGTCCTCGCGGCGTCGTTGCTCACCGGAGGGTTGAGAGTCATCACCTCCGACGGCGAGAATCACTTCGTCCTCGCCATTGGCGACACCCTATACATGATCCTGCTCTGCTCGATCTTCGCAGCGGCCATCCTCGCTGTGCTGCGTGCGGCCACCACTCTCGACCGGTCCATCGCACGAGCCACCCGCGAGGCCGCAGCGATCGCCGACGCCAGGGCGCTCGCGCGAGAGAACGCTCGCTTCGACGCGCTCGTGCACGACGAGATCCTTTCCACACTGGTGGGGGTGCTGCGGCAGCCGACCGCGTCGGACGAACTCTTGGCACAGGCTCGCCGTGCGCTCATGCGGGTGGAGCAGCTCGATAACAGCGCCGAGCCGGTCAGCCATCCCGGAGAGCATTTCGCCGAGCGGCTGAGCCGCACCATCGCCGACATCTCCCCCAGGCCGCTCTTCACCTCCTCGGTCACTCACGGCACGTCGATGCCGCGCTCGGTCTGCGCCGCTCTGTCGGACGCGACAGCGGAGGCAGTCCGCAACGCGCTGCGGCACACGGCTCCCGACGACGTCATCGCGGTCGACGCCCGGGTCGAGCCGAATCAGGTTGCCGTGACAGTCCGCGATGAGGGCCCCGGATTCGCTCACGACGACGTCGACGATTCGCGCCTCGGAGTGAGGCTCAGCATCATCGCTCGAATGCGTGATGTGCCGGGCGGATCGGCAGCCATCAGCTCGCGGCCGGGAGCCGGCACGAGCGTAGGGCTGCACTGGCGTCGCGATGACTGAAGCGGCCTCGAACACAGAGGCAAGCGCAGAGCTCCCCGAGCCGACCAGTCCCTCGATCTCGATGACGCCGGGCACCCTGCTCGGCATCGGCACGCCTGGCGCACGGGCGCTGCTCTACCTCTTCTTCATCACCAACGCCGCGCTGCTCGGAATGAGCATCGCCGACTATCGCACGCCGCTTCCCGCGGTCGCTGCCTTCCTGGTCGTATCCGCCATCGCCCCCTTCCTGTTCGTCGACAGCGAGCGGCCGCTGCCAACCAAGCTGGCTCTGCTGATCGGTTCCGGGCCCGTGCTCGCTACGGCAGCCATCAGTTGGGAGATGCCTACGCACGGCTGGCCCGGATACGCGTCATGGCATTTGGGAGCCTCGACGATCATGCTGTTCTTCCTCGCCATGCGCGGGCGGATCGCGATCGCCTGGGTCTCCTACCTGCTGATGTCGGCGATCACCATCGTCTGGGCCGTTGATGTCGGGCAGGGAATAGGCACAGGCATCGCCTTGACCGATCGCAACGCAGGGGTCCTGCTCATCGGCTCCCTCTTCGGTGCGGCTATCGGACGACTTGCGCAGCGGATCAGGAATCTCTCCGAGATCGAGGTTCGACGCGGAGCGGCGATCAGCGCGGAGCAGGTATCCGTGGCTCAGCGAGGGGTGCGCCTCGAGCGCCTTGAGCAGATGGCTCTGCCCTTCCTTCGTCGAGTCGCCGGCGGCGCGGATCCGGCCGAGGTGCACGCGGAGGCGGTCGTGCTCGAGGGGCAACTGCGCGATCAGGTTCGCGCGGGGGTCCTGGCGCCGGCACTTGCAGAAGCGGTGAGCGAGGCACGCGCACGGGGTATCGACGTGACCCTTCTCGACGACCTCCGAGACATTCCTCCGTCCGACGTCATGGATGGCCTCACCGCCTTCGTTCGGGGACGGCTTGCGGAGATGACGGAGGGCAAGCTCGTGGTGAGGCTGCTTCCGCCCGGACGCGAGATCCGTGCGACGGTGCTGGTCTCACGACCGGACGAGATCAGTGACCGTTACGACTTCAGATGACCGTTGAGACTCGAGTAACCGGTCTTGGTCCTAGAGCTTCACCAGGCCGCAGTCGGGACAGAGCCAGCCGACCGTCGTGACCTCCATCTGAGTGAAGTCGGTGGGACAGAGGGGTGTGCGTGGCAGCCGATCGACGGGTCGACCGCGCGGCCGCCAGTATCGTCCAGTCCATACGGCTCCGCTGGCTCGTGCATCGGGATCATCGGGCTCGGGGTCTCCCGCCGCCAAGTCGTCGGCCGTAGGAAGCCAGTCGTCGTCGTCGACCTCGGGCTCTCGCATGTCGCCGAATCGCCCGTAGAACTCCGACTCTTCCGGCTTCAGCGGGCCGTAGGACGATTCGCCCTCTGGCGCCGGCGGGAGGTAAGGATGTCCATGCTCATCGAGCAGTGGCCCCCGCGCGCGCACGGAATGGATGTCTATGGTCCGACGTCCCTTGTGTGAGGTGTCGTCCGGTGTCTCCATGGTCTCTTCCTCATGCGTCGGGATCTCATTCTGACGTGAGGATCGTACACAGGCAGAAGTTACCCACAGCTCCGTGCATCCGCCCAGAGCTCGCTACCGGTGCGAGTCCATCCGAGCACCCTCGTAGACGCGCGCCCTCTGGCACATGAGTCCGACGAACACTCCCAAAGGAGCCGAGGCACAGGTCCATACCGCAGCCGTGATCAGAATCGTCGTCATTGAGAACCTGGTTCGCTTCAGAGGCGGACCTTCGGGTCGGGCCGCCATTGGCGCCCCCATTCAATCGCATTCGGGCGGAATGCCCTACTCCTGCGTCGTCGGCGCTCGCCGCTAGCCGGCGGGAACCCCTCGCACGTCGTCGACGGTGATAGCCGATGAGCTTGGCGCCGACCCGCTGCTGAGGTAGGTGTAGATGCCTACCCCTCCTGCCGACTGCAGTCCCGCGGTGGCGTCGCTCACGCTGACCTGCCACGTCGTCGGCTCCGTCATCCCGACCTTCCAGACCTTGGCGCGGACCGTTGTCGGAGATGCTCCGAACACCTGCACCCGAACCTGGAGCCGGTCGCCGGCCGCATAGGTCAGGCCGCTCACCCTGACCTCCTGCAGGGTGGTGCCGGTCCGAAGCGCCTGAAGTCGCACGGCGCCTGTGGTGCTGACGACGGCGCGGGCGGTGTAGTTGGCGGTGCCGACCCGGCGACCCATCAGGCCGACGTAGGTGCTGCCTGTCGTGGTGCGAGGGAAGCCGAACGTGGCCGTCAGGTCCGTGCTGGCCGACGACACGGAAGCGAGATAGGCGTTGCGTTCAGAGCCCGCCGGAGTGGTGATGCGGCCGAGGCCGCCGCTGACGGAGTAAGAGGCCGTGCTGCTCGAAGTCGTCCAGGCTCCACCGGTGTCGGCGGTTCCGAAGCTGTTCGTGGTGGTCCGGGCGAAGGCATCCGCCGCGAAGGCGGTGCCTACGGGAGGCGTCACTGTGCTCACGGTGACGGTGCGACTGGTCGAGTTGGTCGCCCCGCCGTTGTCGGTCACTGTGAGCGTCACCGTGTACGTGCCCGCCGCCGCGTAGGTGCGGCTGGTCGTTGCTCCGGTCCCCGTCGATCCGTCGCCGAAGTTCCAGGCGTACGAGGCGATCGTGCCGTCGCTGTCCGTCGATGTGGACCCATTGAAGCTCACTGCGAGCACGTTCGAGGTGCTGGTGAAGGCGGCCGTCGGCGGGATGTTGGCCGGCGGGGCAGAGGTCACGGTGATGCTGCGACTGGTCGAGTTGGTCGCCCCGCCATTGTCGGTCACTGTGAGCGTCGCCGTGTAGGTGCCCGCGGCGGCGTAGGTGCGACTGGTCGTCGCTCCAGTCCCTGTTGTTCCGTCGCCGAAGTTCCAGGCATAGGAGGCGATCGTGCCGTCGCTGTCCGTCGATGTCGAGCCGTTGAAGCCCACTGCGAGCCCGTTGGGGGTGCTTGTGAAGGCCGCGGTAGGGGCTGCGTTCGCCGGCGGAGTGACCGTGCCGGAGGTCGTTGCCGACAGATCATCGAACGCGATGACTGCGTTGGCGGGCGTGGCCGAGCTGCTCAGGTAGCTGTAGAGCGCGATGGAGCCCGCCGTCTGCAGCCCTGATGTGGTGTCGGTGCGGCTGATCTGCCAGGCGCTGGGCTCGGCAGTGCCGACCTTCCAGACCTTGGCGCGGAGGGTTGTCGGCGAGGTGCCCACGGTCTGAACCCTCAGCTGCAGGCGATCTCCGGTGTTGTAGGTGAGCCCGGCCGGGGTCACCGACTGCAGCGTGGTGGCGGTCGCCTGAACCTGGAGCTGGACGGCCCCGGTAGAGGCGATCACGACGCGAGCCCGGTAGTCGGAGCTGCCTACGCGGCGGCTGAGGATGCCGGCGTAGACACTGCTCGCCGTGGGTCGCGGCACCGAGATGGTCGCCGTCACGTCGGTGTCGGTCGACGAGACGCCGGCCAGGTAGGCGTAGCGGGTGCTGCCGGATGCGGTGGAGATGTTCGCGGTCCCGTTGGCGACACCGAAGCTCGTGGCGCCGCTCGAGGTGGTCCACGTGCCTCCGATCTGAGCGGTGCCGAGGCCGCCGCTCACGGTGCGCGTGAAGCTGTCGAGCGCCAGCTGGTTGCCGGTCGGGGGCGTCGTCGTAGTGCTGACAGTGATCGCGCGGCTGGTTGTTCCAATGGCGCCTGCATTGTCCGTCACCGTGAGAGTGACGGTGTAGGTGCCTGCGGAGGCGTAGCTGTGGGTCGTCGTGGCTCCGGTGCCGCTCGCACTGTCGCCGAAGTTCCAGGAGTACGACGCGATGGTGCCGTCGGCATCCGAGGATCCGGTGCCCGAGAAGGTGGCGGCGAGACCGCTGCCGCCGTTGGTGAATGACGCGGTCGGGGCGAGGTTCGCAGGTGCGCTGGCGGTGTTGATCAGGCCGGGCGTACCGCCCGTCGTCGAGGTCGCGGTCCAGCTGGAGGCGAGCGAGTTGTCGGACGAGGTCGAGTTGAGCTCGAGCGACGGACCTGTGCCATCCGCGGCGGCAGGCCACGGATCGGTCGGCGAGTAGCTGACGGTGTCGACCACACGCGCTCCCGCTCGCAGCTCGACGGTCTCGCCGGAGTTGTCGAGCGCCCCGCTGAACTGGCCGCCGACGAATCGGTTGCCGCTGTAGGCGGCGCGGAAGGCGACGTCGTTGCCGACGAAGACTACTCGTCCGCCTGCGGGGATGACTGTCCCGGGCTGGATGGTGAGGCCGACGGCGTCGATCGTCCAACCAGACACGTCGACTGCGGTGCCGCTCGGGTTTGCGAGCTCGATGAATTCGCCGCCCGTGCCCGCCGGGTTGTACTGCAGCTCATTGATCACGACCGCTGCGGTGGACGACTGAGAGGTCGGAACCAGCTTGCCGGCTCCGGTGTTGTTGGCGATCGCGTTGCGACGGTCGGCGAGGCCGTTGAGGAAACGCGTGCGGTTGGAGCTCGCAGAGCTGCTCCCCCACTTGGCGGAGTCGAGCGCCCAGTCCGAATTGGTGGTGGCGGTGATCGCGTCCCACTGCGCCTCGTACTGTCCCGCAGGAAGGAACTGGTCGGCGAGGGTGCGCAGCCGCCGGTAGTACATCTCCTTCACCTCGGGGTAGTTGAGCATCGCGATGGTGAAGTTGTTGGTGGTGTCAGGGGTGAGGAAGAGTCCCTTGTTGTCGGTCGCGGCGGTGCCGAAGGTGAGGTCGAGGTCCCACTGCCACATCTCCCAGCGGCCGGTGCCCTCGGTGTCGCGGGCGACGTACCAGTTGTGCCAGCCGCTGTCCTGATGCCGGATGATCGACTGGATTGCCATGTAGTTGACGAGCTCGGGGATGTTGACGTTCTGGTAGATCCACGCCTGCTGCGCCGCGGAGGAGGAGGCCGAGACGTTCTGGCTGAGGTTCCAGACGTCGGTGTAGTCCTCGTCTTCACGGGTCTTCTTGTCCAGCCAGGCGTTGGCCTGCAATGCCGCTGGTGATGCGGTGCGGCCGAGCGAGCCGCCGTCGCCCTTGTAGATGGCCCAGTCATCGACGCCCTGATCGTCGCGCCACGAGCCGTCTTCGGTCTCCATGATGCGGCCCAGGCTCCAGAACGTGCCGTTCTTCTGGGTGCGGACGGGGATGATGGCCGGCCCGCGGTTGCCGGCCGCCTTCACGGTCGCCCAGCTGATGTCCGCGTTGTTGTTGGAGTAGTTCTGGAGGGCGAACTCGTCGATCGGGTAAGGCAGCTGGCCGCCCATGTCCCACTCGTAGCCCTTCGGCAGCTCGACCTTCCACTGGACCTTGGCCGCCTGACGGGAGGCGCCGCCTCGGATGTTCATCAGGACGTTGTCGAAGACCTCGCCGTTGTAAGACCACACCGCTGCGCCCTGCACGTCGTCCTCGCGATGATTGGCGAGCAGGTCGTTGTAGACGGCGTCGTCCATGAACCATTCGATGACGGGCAGCTGGGTGCTGACTGCGGAGTTGGTCACGACGACCCCGCGGTAGCGGGCTGAGTCGTCGGCGGCGGGAGCCGAGAAGGTGGCCGCTCCGCGGGTGGCGTCGATACGGTATCGCACCAGCTGACCGGCCGCCTGGCCGGGGATGGTGGCTCCGTATACGCCGTCGCCGGCGCCGCCCGGGCTGGCCGCGTCGTCGAGGAACGGCAGAGGAGTGTCGGCGCCGAAAGCGATCCGATAGGTGAGCGTCGCCGTCGATCCGCTGAGCAGGCGCGCTGAGACCGCGATCGCCTGGTTGGGTGTCGGACGGTTCGGGGTGGCCGTCAGCTCGCTGATGGTGGGGGCGGGGCCGGTCCCCGCGATCGAGTTGACCGCGTGGGGCGTGCCGCCCGCGGTCAGGCTGGCGCCCCAGCTGTCGGCCAGGGTGTTATCGGAGAACAGATCGCGCAGTTCGAGGGTGGGGCCGGTGCCGTCAGGGGTCGCCGGCCAGGGGGTGGCGTCGGCGTAGGTGACGGTGTCGACGACGGCGAGGGCCGCGTCGACGATGGTGACAGCCTCGCCGCCGTTGCTGAGGTTGCCGCCGTAGACGGCGTCAGGCGCGAAGCCGTGGCTGAGCTGGAACTGAGCGGCGTCTTTCGCGATCACGAAGTAGCCGTTGCCTGCGATCGAGGCGCCGGCCGGGAAGGTGCCGGTGACGCCTGCGCTGAAGCTCCAGCCGCTCATGTCGATGGGCGCGGATGAGGTGTTGGTCAGCTCGACGAAGTCGTCCCCGTCGAGGTCGGAGCCCGCGTGGTAGTTGAGTTCCGAGATCACGACGCCGCCCGGATCCGCGAAGGCGGGAGCCGCACCTCCCAGTGCGAGGCCACCTGCGACCGTGCTCAGAGTGAGGAGTGAGATGAGGGCGCGGGAGCGTCGTCCAACCGTCATTGGTGGGGAACCTTGCATGCTGTGAGCGAGACCTCAGCGGGTGAGCCGGGGCCTGCGACCTGGGGGGTGGCTGGGGGTCACAGTACTCTCAGACGATTCATGGGCATGACCCCCATTCGGGGGCATGCTCAACTAGTTGAGCAGCATTCCTCCGATCAGACGGCCTGCCGGCTCTCGATACGGGCGTCGTCCGAGCTCTCGCAGCTGGCCTGCACGGCTCATCATCGCGATGGTGATTCCGAGTGGGAGCGATCCGATCGCCCAGATGGCCCCTGCCACCGTCAATGTCATCGTCATTGTCATATTCATCTGGTCCAGGTGTAGCCGCGGAAGGTGAACACGAGGACAACACTGGGTCACGCGCGAACGACAGATCCATGCACCGCTGGCATCTTCAGCCGTATCGGGATCAGCGGAACGCTCAGAGCACGCGGCGGCCAGCCCGCACATCTATATAGAGGAGAAGGTCGCGTCGATGCACGGCTCGGCGCACAGCGACTGCCAGGAGCGCTCCGAGGAGAGCGCCGAGGCTGTTCGCGATGATGTCGCCGATGCTGGCGACGCGGCCGGGCAGCAGCAGAAGCTGGCTGAATTCGATGAAGCTCGAGGTCCACGCCCCGCAGATGATCGCCGCCCACCAGAGGTGTCGCGGTAGCAGCAGAGCGATGAGCAGCCCGAGGGGCAGGAACATCAGGACGTTGGCCGTGAACTCGAAGACGGGATAGCCGATGAAGGCCGGCAGCCCTCGCTCCTGCAGCTCCTGGATGATCCGACGAAGCTGAATCGCGATCGGCCGGTCTGGCGCCGTGGGGGTGAGTGTCATCGCGATGACGATGACCACATATGCCGCCAAGAGGATGGAGACCAGTCGGAGACGGAAGCGTGTTGCCAGGGCCGCGCCTTCCGGTCGACGGAGCATCGAGTCTCCAAGGCTACCCGACACGGCTCCGGCTCCTTCCGGACGACCGAGGAGCGCCGAGCCCCCGCGGCGAAGCACCGCGTAGCCGCACGCCCTCCCCGCCCCACGGCTGGAGCCTCCGCCGCACCAAAAGTTTCCTATGGATTTTCGGAGTGAAGTGGTATCAGGCGGGACACATCGAGAAATCCCCGATGAGCGGTTGCTTTCGACAACGAGCATCTTAAAGGTCGAAGCAAATATGACACCTTCAAGCCCAGCCTGAGGGTGAGAGCCGGCCCGAAATAGCTCACATATGGTGATCGCCGACCCCTGCTGCTCACCCCCGAAAAGAGAGCTACTCGTGGCCAATCGCCCCATCGCCCTGTCCATGTCTCGACACCCCTACCGTGTCGCGGCCTCCGTCCCCCTGATCCTCCTCACCGCTGTGACGTTCACCGTCTCTGCGCAACCGGCCATCGCGACCCCGTCGTCCGCCGAGTCCCCTTCGATCGTGCTCGCCTCGTCGAAGCAGCCCCTGTCCATCGATCGTGAGATCACCGCCGAGATCGCTGGCCACTTCGCTGACTTGCGGGCCATTGAAAAGGCGGAGCGCGATGCCGCAGATGCGGCACACGCCGCGTACCTTGCGGCCCAGGCGGCCGCCAAGCTTGCGGCCGAGCAGGCGGCCGCCGCGGCAGCGGCAGCCGAAGTCGCCGCGGCCGAAGCCGCCGCACAGGCCGAGACGGCAGCGACCGCCTCCGCGGGCTATTCGGGCTCTGGCAGCTCGTCTTCCGGTTCGAGCGGCTCCAGCAACGGCTCTTCGGGCAATGCGGGATCTGGAGGCATCGGCGTCCCCTCCGGTGTCTCGCTCTCGGTGGTGTCCGGTGACGTCACCGTGACACAGGCGGGCACCGTGCTCGACTCTCTCGATATCCACGGACGAGTCATCGTCAAGGCTCCGAACGTCACCATCCGCAACTCGATCGTGCGCGGGACGGATTCCGGCGGCAAGTACGGCCTCATCGATGCCATGGGCGGCTACGCCAACCTCCAGGTCATCGACACCGAGATCGCGGCGAGCAATCCCAACTGGTCGGTCAACGGCATCATGGGGTCCAACTTCGAGCTGCACGGTGTGAACATCCACAACACCGTCGACCAGGTGAGCATCGCTGGAAGCAATGTCGTGATTGCGAACTCGTGGCTGCACGGCGGTCTCTGGTTCGCGGACGACCCCGATCACTCCGACGGTTCGCACAGCGACAACATCGAGATGACCGGCGGCAGCAACGTCACGATCACCGGCAACACCCTCGACGGCGGCAGCAACGCTGCCATACAGATCACCCAGGACCGTTCCACCGTGTCCAACCTGACGATCTCGGACAATCAGATCGGTGGTGGCGACTGCTCTATCAACATCAGCGAGAAGGGCAAGGGCGCCATCCAGGGCCTGTCGATCCTCGGCAACCTGTTCGGGCTCAACACCTCGATCGGTCACTGCGCGATCGTGGGTCCGAGCAGCACTCCGATCAATGCCTCGGGCAACGCATTCGTCGACGGCCTGGTGGCTGCCGTCAAGGAAGGCTGAGCGCCCCCCTCGGCCGAACTGTCCGCTCCGCGGCTTCTCGAGGCGCTCGGCCTCGACAACGGATGAACTCGTGCTCAGGCCGCGACGTCGTCGCGCATCGGCTCCTCAGCCGGCAGCGCGATGGCGGCCGCGGCCTGTTCGCGTCCGCGCCGCATGCGGCCCTGCAGGAGTCCGAAGACGGCGGCTGCGAAGAGCAGACATCCGAGCGGGACGAAGACCAGGACGCCGGTCGGGCCGAGGGTCGCGGCACCGCCGACTCCGATGATGAAGCTGATCAAGCCGAAGCCCGAGAGGGCAGGAACGTACTGAGACACGGGTGATGTCCTCTTTGGGTGAAGAGTAGGCGGCGTCGGGTTTACACCGCACCGCCAGCGTATGCGTCAGGTACGCGCGGGTATGCCCCTCTTTCGGGCAGCCGGTCTCAGACCATGCCATGCCTCGTTGGCAGACGAGGAGCGCCGGCGCCGCGGGAAGCGCTATGAGGACAACCCTCGGCAAGGCCGCTCCCAGCGACCGAAACAGCTACGCCGCGAGGTCGAAGTTCGGCTTCTCCTTGTCGTCACGGCCGGTGAATCCGTCGACGACCGTAGACACGGCGAGGCTGATGGCCATCCCAGTCACGCAGGTCACACCGAATACGACACCGAAGACGGCAAGAGGGAGACGAAGCATTCCCCCTGTCTATCTGCCGCCTGCACCGCTGCCCCGGAGGCACGCAGGTGGGGGCTCAAATCAGTAGCCGCGGCGATAGAGCGTCAACGCGCCCAAAGCGAGTCCTGCCGCCAGGAGCAGGCCGAGGATGCTGCCCACCAGTACTACAGGCCCGGGCAGGCTGCCGAGCAGGGTGGTGGGCTGCGTGGAGAGCCGCGCGACTGATGCCGCGTTCTCGGAGTTACTCGGGCCGATGGCCTCCGTCGGGAGCTGTGCGGGAGTCGCAATGGCATCTGAGCTCAGACTTGATTCTCTCGCCGGGGGAACCTCGACAGTCGAGGCCGCGGCAGGCTGCCCCAATGAAGAGGTCGAGCTCGCGCGGAAGGTAGTGGTCAGCCCAGCGATGATCTCGACGGGCGTCGCGGACGGACTCGGCATGGGGCCAGATGCCGACGGGTTGCCGCCGACCGCGGCGATGGGAGCCGTCGTGGCAGATGGAGACGGCCGCGGAGTCGACGACGGGCTCGGCTTCGGGGTGGGAGTCGTTGTCGGCCGAGGCGTTGCTGTCGGGGTCGGGGTTGCGGTTGCGGTCGGTGAGGGCGTCGCGGTCGGTGTCGGTGTCGGTGTCGGTGTCGGTGTCGGTGTGGGTGTCGCGGTCGGCGTAGGAGTCGGCGTCGCAGTGGGCTCTGGTGTCGCTGTGGGAGTAGGAGTCGCGGTCGGCTCAGGTGTTTCGGTCGGCGCGGGGGTGCTTGCCCCGGTGGGTTCCGGGGTCGGCGTCGGCTCGGGAACCGCCACCGCGCAGGAGGTCGGCGCGAAGATCCACGTGATGGACGTCAGATCCCCCGCCAGTCCCCCGCCAAGGGTGTCGACATCTCCGAAGACCAGGCCTTCGGCAAGGGTGAATGTATAGGTGCCTATTCCGAGCAGGTTCGACTGCGTCATCGTTCCGTCCGCGGTGGCAGAGAACTCCTGCATCACCGTGCCGGCGCAGTAATCGGCTAGCGACGGACTCTGCGGCGGTGTTCCCACCCACTGGCCGTCGACTACCTCGGCGTGCGCTGCGGTCGCCAGCATCGGGGCGCCGAGCGCACCGATCGCGATGCCGAGTGCCGCCAGCGCTGTGCCGCGCCGGGTCGAGCGTCGTCGAAGATGACTTTCGCGGCCGTCTGCGGCAGGCGAAGATGGATGGTTCTGAAGCGGGTGGGTCACCGCTGCTCGTCTCGGGTAGTTGAGCGTGGAGCTCACAGAGTACGTCCGAGTTGCCCTGCGCGCTACCCCTTGTGCAAAGCGACGGATCGTCGTCTTTTCGTCAGGCGGCGAGGGCGAAATCCGAGCCGCGCGTGGGCCGCCCGGTACGGGGTGATGTGCTCCGGAGAGGTGCAAGGATCACGACGACTGCCATGCAGGTGACGCAGAGTGCACCGACGAGGAGCGCGGTTGCGAGCGAGATCTTTGTCATGGCATCTGTCTAACGGACTCGAGACACCCTCCCTGCGGATTCCACGCACTCGTCACACAGCGTGCACCGACTCGTAACCTCACCCCACCACACTCACCCGGTGGCTGAGCCGGGCGCACAGCGCCCGAGTCGAAGCCCACCCGACCACACTCACCCGGTGGCTGAGCCGGGCGCGAGCGCCCGCGTCCAAGCCCACGCGACCACACTCATCCGGTGGCTGAGCCGGGCGCCCAGCGCCCGCGTCGAAGCCCACCCAACCGGCCTACGTAGCCCTCGACCTCCGAGCCCGCCTCCCTGTCACATCAGGCGCAGCGCCCGACTCCCGCTCCCCCGCCTGCGGCGGGACCACCCGCACGTGCTCCTGCACCCGGTCCACCGCCTGAATCAACGTAGACGCTCCGCCGATGCGCCTCCCGGCTTCGTCGGCGGCCACGTACTCGGTCGGCGTCATCGTGATGGTCGCGTAGGGCTCGCCGAAGGCGTCATGCAGCGTCCATCGGCCACGAGGGGCTTCGATGGCGGAAGTGAGGGGATGCCAGGGCGTCTCGGGTGACATCCGGAGTGGGGCGAACCTATGGGAACCGTCAAGGTGGACGATTTTCGGTCGTTCGGACCGAAGCCCGATTCGGATTGGTCTTTTGGGCGATGAAATGGAGAAAGCCCGAGGAACAGTAGTTCCCCGGGCTTTCGCTCAGCTCAGATCGCTCGACGCATAGTCGAGCGGCAACTCAGGCGGCCGAGGCCATCTCGCGGGCCGGCTTGCGAGTCATGGTGGAGAGACGGGCAGTGCGGGCGCTGGTTTCCTTGACCTCCGCGATACGGATGGCCCGGCCGATGCCGAGTCCAAGAACAAGACTGACCGCTACCCAAACGACCGCCACGATTGCGATGACTCCCCAGAAATCCATGTCTTGATCGTGGCAGTTTGTCCCCCGCCGCCCCACCCCCACTGAGAGCGTCGGCATAAATGAGGACATGCCTCGGGCGGGGATCCATTCCGCCCCGTCAAGAGTGTTTCGAGGCCATCACCTGCTGAGGACCGCGGTGATGATCGCCCCTGCACAGATGCTGAGCGCGCACGCACAGGCGAGGAGCAGCCAGTTCGGAGCCCCCTTGGTCTGCCGCTGCCACCAAGGCTTCGGGAGGTAGTGAGAGCGTCGTCGGGCCATGTGGGCACTGTATCCACCGACCGTGAACGAGTCCTAGTAGGGCAGAAAGGCCGATGCCTCAGCAAAGGTGCGGGTTCTTTGTTCCGGTCGAAATTGATCCCGACCTGAGCGAACCTAAAAGAGCGAGAGAATGGCGACCACGCCGCCGACGGCAAGGGCCAGCGCGACCACATAGATGAGGTAGTCGCGGGCTGTGCGCACTCGTCGTCCTCGAGCCGTGTAGCGGATGGCCTTCGTCGATGATGCGCTCATGGAATGACGTTATCCGCGGCACCTAGGAAGTCCCAACAGGCTCGCCGCTTTGCGCAGGTGGCCCCGCAGTCACCTGCTCGGCCCGGTTGCTCGCCTCGGTCGCGGCTGCGTTTGACGCCGAAAATTCAGTCGGCGTACTGCGGGATGAGCCGGCGCAGCAGCTCAGCGGTCTCTGGCCAGCCCTCGACCGCATGGCACTTCACTCCCAGCGCCTTGACCGGGTAGTCGTTGCCGTCGGCGTCCAGACGGTCGCCGACGAACAGCATGTCGTCGAGCGGGATGCCGGTCATCTCCGTCAGCTTCTTCATGCCGTAGGCCTTGTCGATGCCCAGCCGGGTGATGTCCACCGAGGTGGAGCCGCCGGAACGGACCTCGAGGTCGGGCAGGTCAGCGGCCACCGCCGCTCGGAGGCTGTTCTTCCGCTCCCCCGTCGGGTCCCATGCCTTCTTGGCCTCGACGGGCGCCGCCTGGCCGAGCGCGGAGAAGGTCACCTGTGATCCGCGGTCCTCCAGGACTGGTCCCCACGTGTCGGTCTCCCAGAGTCCAAGCTCCTTGGCGCGGGACTCGAGCGAGGTCATGGCGGCGGAGATCTGTTCTGCGGTCAGGTTCTCGGCGTAGACCTCGTTCCACTGGCCGTTCCAGGTGAGGTACTGGGTGCCACAGGTGGGCATGAGGTGCAGTCGACGCAGCTGCTCGGGTGTCGCGTCCGGGAGCTGAGCGATCACCTGGGTCTGGAACTGCCCGATCTGCCCTCCCGAGATGATGCAGACCTCAGCGACGCCGAGCAGCTCGAGCAGCAGTCGTCCCATCTCGGGGTCGATAGCCGTCTTGGAAGGGGCAAGGGTGTCGTCGAGGTCGAACGCCACAAGCGTGGGCGACCAGTCGCCGCTCCACGCGTCGTGGGCGGCGATGGTACGAGAGTCGGTCATGGCAGAATCCTCGGTCATGGTGGCGGCTCAGGAGAGATGCACCTGAAGAACGATCATCTCGCACTCCATGCGCAGACTCACTCAGACGCCACTTCTGGGCAACGCCTGCGAGCTCGAGCGCGCATGGCCGTAGAGGGTTGGCGTCCGAAGTCTCGATCGATCAGAGCAGCGGATGCGCCAGCCCAGAGCCGAAGAGGTAGACGACAGTGGCAGATCCAAGGATCAATGCAAAGAGGGTCGCGAGCAGCCAGCGTGGGGCGCCGCCGGTCTCGTGGATCCACCAGCTGGGTGGGCGGTGGGGATTTCGGGTCATGGAACCAGGATAGAAAGTCCTGGTCAGCGCCAACATGCCCAGTGAAGGGGCCAGTCGCGAGTCAGCTCACTACGAGGAAGCTCGCGCACCCGGCTTCGTTCATCTCTGGATGGCTACCAAAATCACTACCCCGCTCGCTATGAGCGCGAGTCCACTCATCATCAACAGCCACCGCGGAGCGCCTCCGATCGAGACGAGCCACCAGTTCCTCGGCCGCAGCTCCGAGTCAAAATAGCGCGGGTCCGAGTCGCGAGGAGAAACCGGTCCGGCCGGCGCCCCGTCCATCAGGTCAAGATCCTTGGTTCATCGGTCGAGCGCTCGCACGGAGCGATGGAGAAGTGAACAGCGACCACCTCGGCCCTCCTCGAAGATGTCGGAGCCCACGCAGTGCCGCGCGCCTTCGTCCGTGCGAGGACTACGCGTAGGTCGGGGTAGCGACGTCCCGAGGTGCCTCAACGAGCGCAGGGCGGGTCGGCTTGCGGCGGACGACGGTAGCACCGAACGTCACCATGGCTCCCAGACCGATGAGACCGGTCGCTCCCCACGCCAGGATGGCGGGGCTGACACCAGGGTCGACCGCCGACGTCGACGCACCTGCGGAATGCGACTGAACGGCGGATATCGTGACCGCCGTGGCAGCGGCTGGTGCGCCCAGAAGAGCCACGGCGACAAGGGTGATGGCAGGCAGAGAGCGAAGCGACAAGGTCGGAGATCCGTTCGTTCTTTTCGGGAGAACTGGTAGGAGGCAAACTCAAGCGGCATCGATCGAGTGGAGCGGGTGGTATCACCGTAACCGATCATTGCCCCCTGGACGAGGGGCAATGTTACGACGGTGTGATTCTTCGGCGCGTCGCTGCGAATGGGGCGCGTGGGGTGGGGGCAGCGAACGCCCATGCGATCGCGCGCCGCCTAGAAAGGCAGTGACCGTCGGTCGCTTCCCGCTATCTCGCACCCGCAAAGCGATGTGGATCGTTGCACTCGGGGTGACCGATAGATTGACCCAAGAGCATTCGTTCGTATGCGGAGGCCCCTCGTATCGAGCCTCCGACCCGACACGAAGGAGATGGGATCCGCCAGTGACTGCGAGCGCAGGTTCGGAGGAATGACGATAGCGAAGAGCACCGAAGCCGAAGACTGGCGGGCCAGTTATCGGCGGCGGATCGTGATCACCGACACCCTTGCCGTCGCCTGGGCTGTAACGGGCGCGCAGCTCATCACATTCAACGATCGGCTGGCTCTAGCCGCCCAGGATGGGGTCACCTCACTGGCGGTCTCCTATTGGTTGGTTTCGGTCCTCCTCATCGGCGGCTGGATGCTCGCGCTGCACATTGCAGGCAGCCGCGGAGTGCGGGTGATTGGGACCGCAGTATCCGAGTACCAGGCCGTGCTTATCGCCAGCCTGGGGCTCTTCGGGATCGTCGCGATGCTCGCGTACGTGCTCGACGTCGACATCGCCCGCGGCTACCTCATCACTGCGCTCCCGGTAGGGGTAGCCGCCCTGATAATCACCCGTGCCCTGTGGCGGCGCTGGCTCAAGGCCAAACGCCTCGCAGGCGAGTGGTCGTATCAGGTCATGCTCGTCGGCTCCGAGGGAAGCGTCACTCATCTGGCTGAGCAGCTCCGACGCAGCCCTGCGTCCGGGTACCACATCGTCGGCGCGGTGATCCCTCGCAGCCGGCTGGATCACCTCCCCGGCACTCACGTTCCCGTGTGGCCGAACCTTTCGGACCTGCTTCAGCACATGGATGCCACGGGGGCGGACACCGTGGCGGTGGCCAGCAGTGACGACCTTCCCCCGTCCCGGATGCAGGAGTTGAGCTGGAGCCTGGAGCCTGGACGTCGTCATCTTGTGGTGGCTCCTGGCCTCACCGATGTGGGCGGCCCTCGCATTCACATGCGCCCGGTGCTCGGGCTGCCGCTCATTCATGTGGAGACGCCCACGTACAGCGGGCGGAAGCTCTACACGAAACGGGCATTCGACATCGCCGGCTCTTTCATCATCCTGCTTCTGCTGCTGCCGGTCCTCGCCGTAGTGGCTCTGCTCGTACGGATCGACAGCCCCGGACCCGTCTTCTTCGGCCAGCCACGCATCGGCAAGGATGGCACCGAATTCCGCATGCTCAAGTTCCGTTCGATGGTGACGAACGCGGAAGAGCTATTGGCGAAACTTCAATCGGAGAACGAAGGCGCGGGGGTCCTGTTCAAGCTGAAGCAGGACCCACGTGTCACCAAGGTCGGCAGAGTTCTGCGGCGGTTCAGCATCGACGAGCTGCCCCAGCTGCTCAACGTGCTGCGTGGGGAGATGTCGCTCGTCGGCCCCCGACCACCTTTGTTGCGCGAGGTGGAGCAGTACGAGGACAAGGTGCACCGACGCTTCCTGGTCAAGCCGGGCGTCACGGGGCTGTGGCAGGTCAGCGGACGGTCGGATCTCTCCTGGGAGGAGTCAGTGCGGCTCGACCTCTACTACGTCGAGAACTGGACCATGACGGGCGACCTGGTCATCCTCTGGCGCACTGCCCGCGCCGTTGTCGGATCTTCGGGCGCCTATTGAGCGGCCAACGCCCGATAGGCGCTCAACCTGCCCGAAAGATCTCGAGAGAACGCGTCGAGGTCTCGAGGTCTCCAGGTCTCGAGGTCTCGAGGTCTCGAGGTCTCGAGGTCTACGGTCGGCCCATACCGCGGTAAGTCCATCCGGCCGCACGCCACTTCTCGGGGTCGAGGGTGTTGCGTCCGTCGATGATGACCTTGTCCTTCACGAGCTCGCCGATCTCGACCGGGTCGAGCTCGCGGAACTCCTTCCACTCCGTCACGAGCACGACGATGTCCGCGGAGTGCAGGGCGTCCATGGTGTCAGTGGCGAACCCGAGCTGGGGGTGCAGGCGGATCGAGTTAGGGATGGCTTCGGGATCCGTGGCGACCACCTTGGCACCCAGTCCATGCAGCTGCACGGCCACGTCGAGCGCGGGTGAATCGCGCACGTCGTCGGAGTCGGGCTTGAAGGCCAGGCCGAGCACGGCGACCTTCTTCTGGAACACCTGCCCGCCGAGCGACTCGATGACCATGTCGACCGCGCGCTGACGGCGACGGAGGTTGATGGCGTCGATCTCTTTGAGGAAGGCGACGGACTCACCGCGCCCGAGTTCTTCGGCGCGGGCAGCGAAGGCGCGGATGTCCTTCGGGAGGCAGCCGCCCCCGAAGCCGATGCCGGCATTGAGGAAGCGACGGCCGATTCGGGCGTCGTAGCCGATGGCGTCGGCGAGGGCCGTGACGTCGGCTCCAGCGACCTCGGCGATCTCGGCCATGGCGTTGATGAAGGAGATCTTGGTGGCGAGGAAGGCGTTGGCGGAGACCTTAACCAGCTCGGCAGTCGCGTAGTCGGCGACGACGAGAGGCGTCTCGTTCGACAGCGCGGTCGCGTAGACCTCGTCGAGCAGGGCTTTGGCCTTCGGCCCTTCGTTGCCGGCAGGAACGCCGTAGACAAGGCGGTCGGGAGCGATGGTGTCCTTAACGGCGAAGCCCTCGCGCAGGAACTCGGGGTTCCAGGCGAGCATGGCACCGGTCCCCGCGTCCGCGATGCTCTGAGCCAGACGCGCGGCGGTGCCGACTGGAACTGTCGACTTGCCGACGACGAGGTCGCCAGCGGAGAGGTGCGGGATCAGCCCGTCGATGGCCGAGTTGACGTAGGTCATGTCGGCTGCGTTCTCGCCCTTGCGCTGCGGAGTGCCCACGGCGACGAAGTGCACCTTAGCGCCCTTGGCGTCCGCGAGGTCGTTGCTGAACGACAGCCGACCGGAGGCAAGAGCCGACTGCAGGATCTCGTCGAGTCCTGGCTCGAAGAAGGGGGCCTTGCCTGCGGAAAGCGCCGAGATCTTGGCGGGGTCGACGTCGATGCCGACGACCTCGTGGCCGAGCTCGGCCATGCTCGCCGCGTGGACGGCTCCTAGGTAGCCGCAGCCGATGACAGAGAGCTTCATGGGGTTGATTCCTTGGGGGTCAAGAAGGAACGTCACGGCGGTGTGCGGAGTTCTTTCATATCAGAACGCCTAGGAAGCGCCGTCGACGATGGCGAGGGGAGGTCGTGGGTGCGACTGCCAGCGTGTTGCCTCGGCAAATCGCGTTAAATTAGTGTCTAACACTATTCGGCCGATTGGCGCAGGCCCCCAAGATGGTGGCGCGACGCGAGGCACCGATCCTGTACTAGCGGCTTATCGTCAAATCAGATCAGGTTTGGATGTCGTACCTCGCCTGACGTGGAGACATCAGTCCGGTAGCCGGTCAAGCTCCGGCGCCGACTACGCAAGCAGTTAAACCACACAAAATTCCGGGAACACCAGACTTCCTCAAGCAGCAGGTGCGTCAATTACCTCGCGCTGTACGAGGAACTCCCGCAGCACAGGCGCAATCCGCCGAGCATAGGCTGCCGTGATGTGGGCGGCATCCAACTTCACCGGGAATGATCCGACGAATGCAGGACACTGTCCGCCAACGCAATACCACATTTGAGGATCGATGAACGTTGCGCCAATTCTCTTCGCCAAGCCCCGGTCGGCATCGGCATACTGATCGGGCACCTCACTTATGCAGTCAGCCGGGTGACTGATGGGGGTGTAACACTCCGCGACGTTCTTGTCGGACGGAGGCCCGGGAAGCACAACGAACTTGGTTGCCGGCGAGGAAACCTTCGCGACCTCCGAGGCGGCGTTACTCGCCGTGAGGATCCCACTGATGAAAACGAGATCTGGCTGAAGCCGATTTATCGCCTCCACCGCCTCATCCGGGCGCTGCCCGCACCCCTCCCTCGTCCCCTGATCGCTTTCGGGAAGAATGCTGTAGTCCGCGAAGGGACATCCAAACATGCCGTACGGAATCACTCTCCACCCACTATCACCAAGCGCAGTTCGAAGCGTCTCGATGTAGGTCATACTTATCGAGCTTCCGACCGCGACTATCGTCCGCGGCCCTTGTGCATTTCCAAAGATGCATTCGGACTCAACGGAGGTTATGAAGCCACAAGGAAGGATCTCCTTGGGTGTCTGCAGCCCCGCAATAACCTCGTCCAATGTCGGATCCAAATCTGGCCAATCTGTTGCTCGTAGCGCAGACGCGACCTCGTTTTGTAGCGAGGCCAGTTCTGGCTGATCCGCCAGTGGGTCGTCCTGATCACCGGCTTGCGGAACGAACCGCGGAACATTGGCTGTCACGGGAGTCTGCTGGTGAACAGCGCCAGCCACCAATGCGACAATGACTAGGCCCGCGAAACTTAACGCGGTGAGCCTATAGCGAAGGGTAAAAACGGACACCTCCGTATTCCTGCGCTTTCGCCGCCGCCTTGATCCAGCCCGAACTAGCCTGGGCTTCCGCAACAGAAATTTAGATCGGCGTATGGGGTCCTCGAGAAGGTGAAAACTGTAAACGGATAAAGTACCGAACACCGCGAGACACATCATGTTCTGTATAAACCCTCCTCCAACGAGGGTCTGGAAGAAGATGATTACCGGGAAGTGCCACAGGTATAACGAATAGGATATGTCCCCGATATAACGGGACACAGGATTCACTAGCGGCCAGATCCGAGGCCCGTGGTCGCCAGAACCAGCAATGATAATTGACGCCGTGGCCAAAACAGGCAAGGCGGCCCACGGAACAGGGAAAGCCGAAGCCTCACTAATGACGATAAGAGAAGCAATCAAGCCAGCAAAGCCAAGCCATCCCAACCACGCACGAAATCGAGCCGACGGCCCTGTAAGCATCGCTCCCGAAACCGCTAATAGCGCACCCACGCCGAGCTCCCAGGTGCGCGTGATTGTGGAAAAATAGGCGACAGTGGGTCGGAACTGTGTCTCCCACGCCCCCCACGCGAAGGTAGTCGCAATTAGGAGAATCATAATCGCGGTTAGAACCGTCCGCGCCTGTATGCTTCCACGACTCCTTCGCTTCTTAACCAGAAAGAACACCAGTAACATCAACCACGGCCAAATGAAATAGAACTGCTCTTCCACGGCGAGTGACCAAAAATGCTGCAACGGCGACTCCGGGCCTGTCGCCTGAAAATAGTCAGTACCCACAGATGCGTAGCGCCAATTCGCTACGAAAAAGAACGACGCGAGCGCGTCCAAGGCTGTACTTGAAAGCCGATCCGCGTTGAAAAGAAAGCGAGCGGCAAGGATCGTGCTCAGCAAAACCAGCGTCGCGGCGGGCGCGATTCGCCTTAATCGATTTCGGTAAAACCCCTTGAACGAGATCGAACCGGTACGCTCGTGTTCGCGCAAGAGCAGGCTCGTAATCAAGTACCCGGATATCACAAAGAAGACATCCACTCCTACAAACCCACCCGCGGGCCAGCCCAGGAGGTGATCCAAGATCACGGCCACTACGGCGAAAGCCCGAAGTCCTTGAATATCACCTCGAAACCCATGCTTACCGGCACGCTCAGGCGCCACCGTGGTGACCGGGGCGATGGGCGCAGCGGGGGCGACGGGCGGAGCGGGGGTTGTTGATGACATGCGACATCCTGAGGTCCGGGATCGCAATATTATCGCTGCCGCGAAAAGTCGAGAAGGCTTGTCCCGAAAGTCGAGCACTCAAAAAGTCGAGCACTCAAAAGTCGAGCACCGCTCAGGGTAGACGCTGGAGCGACGCGCGAAGAGTGGCTACCGATTGTCTTAGTGAAAATGACCATTCCTCTGCGGCGACACCCTGATTTCAGGCCGCGTGCAGTGGCGCCTTATGGTCAAGCGCTGCTCTGCTCGGAGAGTGCGGGATCGGCAGTCCAGCGACGACCCGATGGCCTCTCATGACGAGCGCCACGCCTCGGCCGCCCTCCGACCGCGACCTCCTTCGCGGGCGGCCCACACCTCAACACGCAACTCGCCTTGAGTAACCGAGTCCTTGTTCCGCTGTCTCACGAGCGACTCTCTTCCCGGAAAATCCAACTGGCGCCGCGCCGCTCGTCTGTTCGAGGTATAGGCCGTCAACGATGCCCTCCCCCTCCGCCCACGCCCACGCCCCGCCATCCCCTTCACCTTGCGCCGTCCCCTTCACGTTCACCTTCGCCTTCGCCTTCGCCTTCGCCTTCGTTCTTACCCTCGACTCCACCGTCCTCCGAGTTGCCGAAGCCCTCCCGGTCGAGTTCGCGATACTCCTTGTTCCCTGCCCATCGGCACCGGCATCGCATCGGCATCGGCATCGGCATCGGCATCGGCATCGGCATCGGCATCGATGGTCTCGGGACGAAGCCGAACTGCGTGGCCGTGGGAATTGAGTTGAGGTTGGCCTCAGGTCGGCGATGACATTCGCGCCAAGTCACTACAGCAACAAGGCGCCGGCAATTTGCGGAAGTCGTCGAAGTCAAGCTTGAACGCTAGGCCGAGGAAACCGCCTTCTACTCAAACTCTGACCACCATGCGGCGATCCGTGCGAGGGCAGTCATGGCAGCACCTGCGACCTCCGCGATCCCAGCCACCACCGCCTTGATGAATAAGATCCTGGTGGCGAGATGCACGTCGCCGCGAGACTCACCAACTCCACGATCACTTAGTCCGCGATAACCAGAGGCGTACCGTTGAAAAGCGCCAGCCTTGATGCCCCTGGCTAGCTAGCGACTAGGCGGTCGGGAGAGCTGGTGTCTCCAACTGGGAACCCTTCGCAGAGTAACTCGAGGGCCAGGCATGCGAGGGCGAGCAGCAATGCCACCGGGCACGATCGAAGTGACCCGGACCAGGTCCCAATCGGATAGGTACGGGATGAGCCCGTCGACCGCGGACCCAACCAGGTCGCGGGAGCGGCGTCCTCTCTTGCCTCGCAGCGCCGACGGCGACGAATGGGCACCGATTGGAACCGCAAGGGCCGATGGGGACGCACAAAGAGTGTCAGCAAATGCATCCCCCGCCTCCATGCTAACTTTTCGCACGGGTCTCAGTATTGACAAAAGAACACCGCGACCCGGTTCTCGCCCCAGTGACAAGGCGGCGCGGCTACCGGGCTCGAATTATCTATCCAAGCGCCACCCCTGACCACACACGGCCCACTCACCTCTCGGAGGAAAGCACCCCTTGGAATCACAAGCGAGCATCGACAGGACATCCCCAGAAGCCCAAACCATTGTGCTTAGCTGGGTCAAGTATCACGGGCGCTCCGCAGGAATCGCAAAAGGCCTCCGTGGTACCGCTCTCTTCCCTCCGGACGAGATAATGAACTTGAAGGTCCCTAGCCGATATGTGCAACTCGCAAAATGGACCAATACGACACTAAAGGAGACATCGGCAAAACTGATAATCGTGATGATGCCGCCGTCGTTTCTCGTGTTCGCCGTCAAGCTATGGACGCCCAGGACGACGAGAGTGGTAGGGGATCTTCACTCAGCTGCATTGAGGGGCGCCCGCTGGGGTTGGCTCCGAGGGCTTGCCTTTTGGAGTTTGCGGCGTGATGGCGCAATCGTCACAAACCAGGAGGACGCAAGACTCCTTGCGCTTCACCGTGTGAACTCAGTGATTCTTCACGATGACATCAGTATTGCGAGAATCGAACTCAAGCACAAAAAATCTGCCATCCGCACGGTGGTCTTCCCCGCCAGCTACGCTCCGGACGAACCCATTCCAGCCATACTGGACGCCTGCAGGCTTTTGCCCGACATTCGTTTTGTATTCACAGGCAAAGCTCCAAACGCACTTCGCGACAACTTGCCGGCTAACACTACCGTCACCGGATTCTTGGCCTATGAGGACCTTATCGAGCTGTTGTCAACCGCAGATTCTATTCTAGCCATCACTACGAGAAACTTCACGATGCAGCGCGCAGGGTACGAAGCTTTTTCCCTGGGCGTACCTCAAGTCACGTCAAATTTCCCGGTGCTTCGAGAGTTCTACGAGGATACGGCCAGCTATTGCAACCCGACCGAACCCGAGAGCATTCGGGACGCCATCATGGACTCCCTCGCCCGGACGACTACGATTAAAGCAGATATCGAACACCTACGAGGTCGGCGCATTTCCGAACAAAGGGCGACATACGATGCGATACTCGCTAAGGCTTAATCGAGGCTTTCAGGCGGGATATTTACCCGGATGCATTTCGCCTTGCCTGCGAGCGAAGTTCTTCATCTTCGAGGCGAACCTAATACCCTTGGGCATTGAGACAATAACGGCAAGCGGCAGGAGTGCAGATGGCCAAAGTATAGCGCGGTCAACGAATCCAAGGTTTAGTTCAAGAATACCTGACAGCAGGAAGGCCACGATGTAAAGCGCGGCAGGCATCGAGCGATGTGAGGCAGACCGGATCGCCAACTTCATTGCAATAAAGAGCATCGCAAGCACCGCGATAGAAAGAACCACTCCTCCAGTGGCCAGCAATTGAAGCCACTGATTATGAGCATGAAAGACATACTGATTTGCCGTAGAACCGAAATCGCTATCTGTTCCGGTTATAACAGTGAACCACCGCGAGCCCATGCCAAGGATTGGGGACTCGGCGACGTAACTTAGCGTGGTGGCCCAGATATGCCCTCTGCCAGTAAACGCTCGCGCATCTCCAGAGAAGAAGAACGGCACAAGTAACGAAACTATCAGCGCGATCGTCCCAACAACCCAGGCCAGCCTCCTTCGAGATGTGTCCGAGTCGATGAGTACGAGGAGCAGCGCAAGCACTGCAATCACGATCATCGTGATGAGCGAAGATCTAGATCCGGTCCATACGATTGCGAAGACGACGAGAACGACTCCGAGGACCCTGCCGAACCGCGTCTTCAGGTAAAGCATTAGCGGTAGTAGCAGCACCAAAAACTGGCCCAGATTATTCCCAGAAAAGTAGACGCCGGACAAAAGGGATCCGAACAGCAGTGCCTTCTCCGAAGCTATGAACTGACCCGTCGTGATTGTCTCCAGGCCCGAATTTGGAAACATTGAACCGAGGATGACTGAGATCGCTGCTACCGCGATCGCGCAACGCGCGATGACCCGTAACCCAGACTCTCCCAATCGGGCCCGCCAGATCGCCACGCACAGCAATGGATAAAGTAGCGATTGTGGAGACGGAATTATCCGGTGCCCGAAGAAGTCAAAGACTGTTAACAACAGCCAAGGAATCAGCAAAACGACAATCCCCGCGACTGCTGGGGCAGTAGAGGCGGAACGGCGCTGTCGTCGCACGATCAGGTACACGCAAAGAATGATGGCGACCAAGCTAATGATGGTGCGCGTTAACGATGCTTGGGCCGAATCAACCACGCTGGCCCCAACGATTCTTGCTGAAGCTCCTCCTAGAAACTTCTGGATGATGTTGGGGACGAACACGAGCGCGAACATGGCGACGATGACCGCTACGGCAGGCAGGTCGCGTCGGTGGGCCCCGCCGTCAACCGTGTCCGATACTGATCGCGCCCCGTTCTGAGCATCGATGTCAGCCCCGCTCGACGGCACTCCTAGCATGATCCTCGAGACACTACACGAAGACTTCTCTCGTAATCGGCGCCCACAGGAACTATGTGAAGTCGCAATAGTCCTTCATCTCATCCATCGTGACACTGCGGCCGAGAGCTGATGACGAGCGCTAGGGTTGTAGATCGACGCTGAATGAGCAGGTCATTGCCAGCGAAGTAGCGGGATCGAAGTTGCCGACAAATTGGAGGTTCGGTAACTTCGACAACGGATGACCCAGAGTTGCGCCGGATTGCGGTACCGTGTTGCGAAGGCGCGCTTCCCCGGGCCGTAAGTTCCACGCTCGTAGGCGAGTACCCCACACTCGAGTTCCTCACGTCGCGTGCTTGCGAAAGGATCGCTGCTCTTGCTAGCGCAAGCACCCCGCTACCTCCTGGTGTCATCAGGCGGCGGCCATCTAAAGCAGTTGTTCGAGTATGCACGTCGACTTGAAATCGACCCTGCCGATCAGGATTGGGTAACGTTCGACACGGGACTAAGCAGAACGCTTCTTTCAGGGAGACGCCGGGTATTCGCACGCTACGCCGCGCCACGGGACTTGCCCAACATTTTTCGAAATTTTGCGCTGGCATTCCGCGTGCTTCGGTCCTCAAGATATGCAGTTGCGATTAGTACAGGTGCCAGCCTGGCTGTCTGTTTCCTGCCACTGGCTCGAGTAATGGGCGTCCGGACAATTTACATTGAGAGCGCTGCCCGCGCTACAGGTCCTTCACTCACCGGGAAGATAGTCGCCGCTATCCCCGGTATCGAGACATTCAATCAATATCCTGCCTGGGCAACCGACAAGTGGCGCTATATCGGGTCGATTTTTGACCGATTCGCTCGAGCAGCGGATGCAAAAACCGAGATCAAGAAAGTAGTAGTCAGCGTCGGGACAACGGAGTCCTACGGGTTTCGGACACTTTTCGAGCGCCTCGAACCGTTGCTTGCTGACGTGGACGTGACGTGGCAGACGGGAGTGACGGACCTAACCGGGTTGGATATCGACGGCCGACCAAACATCCAGTCCGCCGAGCTCAGCCGTCTCGTGGCTGAAGCGGACCTCGTGATCTCGCATGCCGGAACCGGCGCCGCCCTAACGGCGCTTGAGAACGGCAAGATCCCGCTGCTGGTTCCCCGCCGCAAGTCGCGGGGTGAACACGTGGACGACCATCAGGCGCAGATCGCCGATGACCTGGTCATGAGAAACCTAGCCATATCGGCCGAGGCGGACGACATAAACCTTATACACATGAACGCCGCGGCAGAAGGTAGGGTCTCCGCCGTTCTACCACCGACGATTTCGCTCCAACTCCACGACACTCGCAGCTTGACATCCAATGACTGACGTTTCGGGAATCGATGTTGTGATCACGCACTATCGGTCACTCGACGATTTGCGAGAAAACCTCCACGCGCTACGCAAACTCGGGTCAGCCCACGTTCGATCGGTGGTTGTCAGCGACAGCGCAGCCACAGGCGAGGCTCGCTCCATTGTCCGAGATGAGTATCCGACCGCGACTTACATACCTTTCACTCATAACGTTGGATATGCACGATTGGTGAATGCAGGCATCCTCAGCACAAGCTCTCCATACGTTCTCGTGCTCAACGCCGACGTGTCGTTAGCTCCGGGAGGCATCGAGGGGCTGGTTGGCGCGCTCGATTCCGACCCGGGTTTGGGGGTGGTTGGCCCCCAAGTATCTAACGAAGACGGGTCGCGGCAGGAGACTGCCTTCTCGTTCTACCGCCCCCTTACCTTCCTCGCGAGGCGCACTCGCTTCGGGACAACACGACTGGGACGCATGGAACTAGACCGTTTCACGAACGCAGCGCGAGTCGCTTCTTCGATATCGAGCCAGTCGCGCATGGACGTTGATTGGGTCATGGGGTGTGCGTTCGCGATTCGCCGATCCGCCCTAGTTTCGGTCGGATTGATGGACACTCGCTTTTTTATGTACTTTGAGGACGTTGATCTTTGTCTTCGTATGTGGCGCGACGGATGGAGGGTAAGTTACGAGCCAAATGCTCGTGCGCTTCACTCTTGGGGTAGAGCATCTAAAGGGGGCTTTGCCGCACTATTGATAAACCCGATGGCTCGACGTCACGTCGCTTCTGCTGTTCGCTTCTACCGGAAGCATGGATGGACGGGCGGCACGCGGCATGCAATCTGACGCTCATATCGATGGTCAACTCCCAAATATTCGATGTAGCAGATGAAGTCGAAGTTCGCCCTCTTTGCTGGCGGGCGAGTATTGGGAAGTTTGCTCCAGGCAATTATCTTCCTGCTTTTTACTCGGGTATCTACGATTTCGGAGGTAGGCGCGGCGGGCATTGTCTTCGGTGCCTGCCTATTCCTGGGGACCTTCGCGGACCTTGGGATGATGAACTTTGTATCCCGCGCTCGGGCCGTGAATCGGGACGATCACGAAGTTGCTCAGGCGCTAGTGGTAAATCGGTACACCAGCATCGCTGCCGCAGCCGTATTCGCGTTCGGCGCCTGGGCGCTAGCGCCGACTGGCGTATCTTCCCTCGCCCTCGCGCTTCTGGCTATCTCGGTGGCCGTCGAGAAGAATGTCGAAACGGCGTTGGCCGTTCCGATCGCCGACGACATCGGTGTGATGCCCGCAACGTCAATCGTTCTGCGCCGCGCTTCCGCTCTCGTTGCGTTTCTCGCCTTGCAAGTAACTGGATTGGATGGACTAACTTCCTATGCAGTGAGCGCTTTGATTGGCAACCTTGTGGGCCAAATACAGATCCAAATATGGCTGAGCAAGCACGTTCGCGCGTCGAACGATATCCGCTTCTCGCACTTGGTGTCCGTCGCTCAGAAAGGGGCACCGTTCCTCCTCAGCAATGTGGCCGGACAAGCGCGAACACTTGACACGGTCTTTCTAGGCCTATTCTCAACTTCTTTTCAAGCTGGACTTTATGCAGCCGCGACACGACTAACGGCTCCCCTTATGCTCGTCCCGGGGACGCTCACGACTATCTTGATGCCACACGCGGCGAAAAGTTCTTCAGCGGCCGCGCGTACGACGGCGCGGAACATTATCTTGGCGTACCTTGCATGCCTTCTTCCGTTAGGAATAGTGGGCATATTCGCAGAACCCCTCATCGTGCTAGTCCTAACCGACCGATTCGCCGGGGCCGCTCTTCCCTTCACCGTAGCACTCCTCTCCGTCCCATTTGTCGCATTATCTCCGGCCCTCGGTGCAATTCTTCAAGGCCAAGGCCACGAAAGGCTCGTAGCGATCAATGGCGTTGTATCCGCTTGCGTTCTTCTAGTAGCGCTCGTTGCCGGATCAATAGGGCTTGGCGCCACTGGAGTAGCGCTAGCGGTCGGGGTTGTATATTTCTTGAAGTCGGTTTCGCTCTGGCAGAGCATTCGAACCCATCTCCATTAGATCCCCCTCAGCCGAACGGGAACCGGCAGTGGATTCAGCAATATGGACGCAGTACTCTCCGAGTTGGTGGATTGCACCTGCCTGAACCAATACGGTTGTAGACGTGGAGGCACAAGACACACCCCAAGTCGCTCGACGTGTCTTCCTGGCTGGGATCATGGCCGCTTCAGCCGGTTTGCTGTCCGCGTGTGCGATACGAGAGCCAAAGGCAAGCGGGATCCCTCTTGCGCCGTCGCCAGCCGCGAGCAGTCGCCTGCCGGCCCCTGCCCCTCGGCCAGCCCCTGCTTCCCGACCAGTCTCTGTTCCCCCGCCCATACTCAGCGAGACCGCTCCCCCTGCGGTTGTGTCAGCATCAGCCCTCTTGCCGTGGGCACCGCCTGATGTTGCATACACAATCAAACACATAAATTTGGCGATGACTAGTGTCGTCAACTCTGACATTCGAGAAGTGGTATTGGACCCAAATGTTGACTATCATCTCATCTTCGATGAAGTGATACATGAGCGTATTCGCTTTAGTGGTGGGCGGAATATCAAGATAATTGGCGCTGAATTTGACATCGACTTTGATCGACCTCACGTGGGTTATAGCCCGTCAGACAGCGACTATTACGCTCGGTCGAGTGGGCCTGAGTTTCAAGGCCAAACGGGCACTCTCTTCATCGAAGGACTCTGGGTACATGGAGCGTATGCCCTTGATGGCATCCGGCAGCCAGGAGGAGCTTCTACAGACTTGGTCCTTCAAAATTCGCGATGCGAATGTGATCGAATCATACAGGGACTCAATTCCTTAGACGGATTCTATCACTCAGATGGTTTTCAGTCGTGGGGCGGACTGCGAAGCATGAAAGTGTTCAATTGGACTGTCTGCAATCCATATCAGGGCGGCATGATTGGCGACGGAGCCATCACTGGCCAATGGGGGCCCACGCTCTGGAGCCGCGTGAACCTTCGGCCAGGGCTGACTGTTGGGCAAGCTTCCAAATTGTTTAACATCGTCGCCGATCCCTCTTTCCTACGCGGTCCCCTGTCATTCTTCGATGTCTATTACGAATTGGGCGAGGGCACGCGATGGAGTACCGCCTATCACCTTCCGACGACACCCCCGTACACGTTCGGTGCTTTCTATAGTGGTTTTCAGTTCAAAAGGGACTCCTCGGGTAGGTCCTATGCAGTTCCCCCCGAGGGCAAATATCCAGGACTCGCCGGGATCGATGATGGCGCCGGAGGTGAGGCGCGCATCTACCGAGGGGTGCCTCCTGGCGGAGATTACGTGGCACCGGGCGGGACGAGTTCAGGACTCGGCTACGTCTCGCCTGGGTACCAGTAGCGCCTCGCTTCGTCGCCCTTGTCGCTCCACCCGGCTCGGCACCGGGCTCAAGCGCGGCAGGCGCCCGAGAACTTGCGAGCAAAGGAGACCTGTTGCGAAGGGAGCAACGGGTCTGAGGTGGCCGTGCAGGCGTTCCTCAAGCAGCTCGCGTTCGGTCTCCTTGACCTGGGCAAGACTCCGAAGGAAGCGGCCGCGATCCTCGGCCGGATCTCCATCGCGCTAGCCGTCCTCCCCGCGATCACCAACGAGTACGACTTCGCGTTCGAACGTCAAGCAGACGCCAATACCCGCCGAGTGACTGTAGAGGTCGGCGCCCCGGCTGCGGTGAAGGGTGTCGGGTCCACCAAGGTCGTCGACCTCCTGCCTTGGAGTGATAGGTCGACCGTCGACGGCGCCAGCGAACTGGCGGGCGACTTCTCCGGTATCAGCGGGCGAGCCGACGCATATCGGTGCTTCGGCGAGCGCAGTATTCGACGCGTGCTTCATCGCCCTTGACTCTTCCGGTAGGTCTACAGAGGCACTCTGCGGGGACGGCACCCGCGAGTGGCAGCGCGTCAACGCGGATTCCGACTTCCACGATGGAGCGGACCGTGACGCAGCCGGCCCGGGTGGAGCTCAAACTGGCGGATGGGCGAGTGTGCTCGTTGGCGACGGGCGCAGCGCCGGCTCCGCCGGTCAGCTAATTCAGTTGGCTCGGCGGCTGCGCTCAGCCGGGCGAGTACACCGATGTGCTCTGGGCAAGTCCGGACGCGCCTTCGGAGGATCTCGCCTGGCTATACATGTTCGGCGGCCTCGGGGCAGGCGGACTGCTTCAGGTGGCGGAGGGGCCGGAGGGTGCGGAGCCAGAGCTGGTATGCGTAGAGGTGGTCGATCGCTGAGAGGGGGGCGGGCGTCGCTGTTCGGTTTCCAGGGGACGTTGGGCGGGTGATCATCGGGATGATGGCCGCAATCAACTCTGCGGGCACACGGAAGGCAATCAACGATTGCAATTCGTATGCCGCGCCGCCGATGTGTGAGGGGGCGTGGACTCGCGCATAGCGCCCGCTGGGCCACGCGGGTGGACTTGCCTGACTAGGGAGTGATCAGTTCAACCGTGGAGTAATCGGTCTGGCACGAGTAGGTGAAGGTGATCGGTCCGCTCATGCCGACGAGCGAGAAGATTAGGTCGCCTGCGCGGTGGGTGCCCTCGTTCACCGTCATCTCAGCGCCAAGGGGCCGGACGGTGAATCCGGATGAATCGTGGATGCACGATGAGTCCGCGGCGCGCAGGTCGCCGTTGCCCATTGCATCGACGCTGACCCGCAAGTCATTGCCCTCTACCGAAGCGCCAAGGATGTTCGCGTAGTACACGTCGCTGTACTGCGAGACTCCCGTGACGTCGACTACTCCCTGTGGGTAGACGGCCTGAATCTCCGCGGGAGCGACGGGCTCTGGATCGGGCTGAGACTGCTCCTGAGCCTGCTGCGCCTGTTGCGCGGAGTACGACGACGACGCAATCCCCAAGCCAGCGAAGGAGATCACCCAGACTGCCGTCGTGATCACGCTGAGCGCGAGTGTGACCCCGCCGAGAGTGATGCCTGTGAGGGCCATCCCGCGTCCGACGCGTACCTCCTTCGCCCGACGCACGCCGAAGAAGCCGAAGATCACCGCCAGAAGCGCTGGAACAAACGTGGAAAAGGCGAACGCGATGCCTATCAAGGGCACGACGATCCAGATGCCGAACACGATCGCGACGATCCCCAGCACCAGCGCGGCGACGGCCAATCCGTTCGACGGACGTCTGGCGTATGGATCGAAGACGACGGATGGCATCTGCGTGGGCGGTGCAGGAACAGTGGGCTGCGTCGTCATGAGCAGAAGCTAACGGTCGCGCGGACTAACACGCCAGTGGAGGTGCGGGTCGCCGTCAATTCGTTCATCCCTTACCCACGATGCGCTCGCACTAGGGCCGCACCGTCGGAGCGAAGTTCGCGGTGATGTCCGTCACTACTCCTCCCTCCACGACGATGCCGGTCAGGGTGCCCGTCCCAATCGGCGAGTCGAAGAACTCCGTCGGGATGTCGCTGACCTTGGCAAGAGGTTCGACGCGATCGCCGATCGGATCGCGAATGTCGGTTGGAACCGAAACCGATCTGGGCGGATTCTGCATGGGCAGCTGATAGACGACGCCGCTGTCGGCGTAGGCGTACGTGATGCACCAGTTGATGGTCTCGGCACTCGGCGTGAATCCGTGTTCGGCGCAGTAGGCATCCATGTCGGCACCGGTGAGAGAGTTCCACAGGTTGAACACGATCGCCTCGTCCGTTCCCGACCGGATGTAGCCCTGATAGAAGCCGTCTGCAATCGAGGTCAGCATCGGGGACATGAAAGGTGCGCCCGAGTTACCACCACCAGGCCCGTTCTTGGTCACGGTGATGGTCACGCCGAGCAGGTCCGTGTAGACCTGCGAAATCGCGCCCGCGACCGCGAGCCCCTCGAAGGTGCGCAAGGTGTCGGGAAAAACCGTGAACAGTGACGCGAGATCCTTTGCAGAGCCCTCGACGTTCTCTTGCAGAGTGCTCAGCGCGCATTCCTTGCCTTCACGGACCGCTGCGTCGAGAAGGTCCTCGCCATCGTTCGCACCAAGGGCGCTGACCGCCGAGAGCCCGCACGACAGGATGGCGGCCACAGCCTTCGCCCCTGCCGCGGTTCCTCCACCCGTCTGAATGATCTCCTGGACCTTCTGCACTGAAAGCGCCGGCGTGAGCTCGCCGGGAGCGATCTCGGTGAGCGCGGCACGCACGGTCGAGTTCGTGATCACCTGCACGCTCTGCTTGGCGACCGGCCAGACCGATAAGGCGACGAGACCTGCATCGAGGATGAGCCCGAGGACGTCCGGGGTGAGGTATACCGTCTCGTCGTCGCCATTCTCGATCCTGCTGGCCTCGTCCGCCGAGATGGAGAGCTGGGCACGGCCTCGTGAAGGCAGCACGGATTTGTCTTGTGTCGCGGAGATCAGCCGGGACAGCAGCGAGGCGGTGTCGAGCCCTAGGTCGTAGTCGTTGGGCCCGATGCCGTAGCCGTCCGGCGGATCGACGATGTAGCGAAGGAAGATGTCGTTGTCCATCCTCAGCTGATAGTCATCCCCCGCCGGGACCATGCACGCGTCGAAGTGCGAGTTGCTGACTGACACCGTCCATGAGTCGTCCTGCTTGGAGCAGTCCGCCTCCTCCGCCTTGAAGCCGAACGTCTTCGCGACCGAGCTCCATAGTGCGCGACCTCCCGTGCTCGCGATGTCAGCCACCGCGCCGGCTGCAGCCTTGACCGGATTCACCACGTACTTCTGAAACGGGGAGAAGTGCGGGGCCTCAGCCACCAACCGCCGGGTCGCCGCGTCATAGGTGGTCGGGATCGGGATCCACGTCTCGAGCTGCCCGTTGTAGACCGCCAGGAAGGCATCAGCCGTGGTCGTCTGGACGCCGTCGATGGTCGGAAGCTCATCCGCGTCGAGCGGAACGCTGACGGTTGCGCCATCCACCTCGCTCTGGCCTTCGAAGGTGATCTCGTAGGGCGACGACAGAGGGACCGCGTAATCGGAGGCGGTGGCGTCATCCGGCCCTTGATCGGAATTGCTCACGATCTCGAGCGTGGTGTCAACGGTGAGCGCCGCGGCGGGCACGGTGACTTGGACGTCGTCTCCGAACACGCCGCCCGCCGCCCCGACTGTCCACGTCTCACTGCGCTCGTGCGGTCGGACTGCGATGTAGACGATCGCGGTGATCACCAGAAGGACGACCACCGTTGCGGCGATCAGCACGATGGGGCGTCGGCGAGCGCGGTCGAGCAGGAATTGGGCGCTGGAGCGCTCAGTTGACGTCATCGTTCTGCCCTCGTTGGATGGGTCCTTCGGGGTGTCCGACGCTGGCGTTCCCCGCGTCCCGTCCTGGGAGCGTTGCCGCACTCTATCGAGGCTCGGGGTGCCCGGGGAACGACCTCCGCGACTGGACCTGATCGGAAGGCCGCAGCGAGGAGAAGGGTCAGACGGGATTGCCTTGAAAGACGTCGCTCTCCGTCCAGCTCGGTGGCTAGGTTGGTGACCCAAGGCGCCTTCGCTAAGGAACTGGAGCATCTCAAATTCCGAGACAATCCCTAGGTTGGATCCAGCGACGTTCGAGGGACGTGTGTGCTTGCCCCTAGGTCTGCACACCACGTCGGCTCGCTACTTGACGCCGTGTACCCGAAGCGCGGTCCAGTGACTTCTTTCATTTGCTAGCCGTTTAGGCAGTCGGGGGCTCAGTCGTGCGCGCACGAATCGGAATTGCGATCTTCAGTGCGCTCCTCATGGTGGTCGGGGTGTCGAGTCCCGCCTCGGCCCATCCATGGGTGATCCAGCCGGGGACCGTGCAGGTCACGATCACGGCGCCCGACGGCGTCGCCGCTAATGTCGCGATTCGCCGCGTCGACAAGAAGGTCAACCTCGCCGTAGCGGCTAAGCCGGCGGCAGGCAAGACGCAGACCGTGAAGGTCGCCGCAGCCGTGGGCGCCTACGCCGTGTCCGCGCCAGCCATGATCGTCGCCGGCGTGCTCTACGAGGTCAAGAACCCGCAGCAGAAGGTGGTGGTGCTGCCAAACCGCACGACCAAGCTCACGGTCAGCTATGTCGCGAGCGGCGGAGCGAGCGACCTGCACACGACCGGTCTGACCACCACATCAGTCACGCTGGCCTGGACGACGTCGAAGGAGAGCACCTACCTCCTTCGTCGCGCGATCGGGGATGTGCCCCCGAGCTCGCCGACCCAAGGCGTGGCCGTGCCGATCAAGGGCTCCACCGCCATTGACGCCGGCCTCACAGCCGGGAAGCACTACTCCTACGCGCTGTTCACCAAGTCGGAGAAGAAGTGGTCCAGCAGCGAGTGGCACGGCAACTCGTGGTCCGGCGGCCACTGGTCAGGTGGATACGGTTCGGGCAGCCAATGGTCGAGCAACCGGTGGTCGACGCCGTTGACGCTTACCGCCGGTACCGCCCCGCCCGCGGGCTCGACGGACGCCTCCTACGTCGCCGAGCCGACGACGCTCATCGCGACCGCGAAGCAGATCAACTCGGCGACCCCGACTGACAGCGGAGTGACCGTCGTTCTCGCCGACGGTGTGCCGACCCCGGTGCTGGGAGCCGCGGTCATCCTGCCGATTTCGACGATCCTTGCCGGCGGGTACCTGGGCGTCGTCGCTTCCATCTCGACAGACGGCCGCACCCTGCAGCTCACAACCGGTGGGCTGGCGGATGCCTTCAACTTCTATCAGCTGGCTTCGGGCCCGTTCAGCACCGACCCGTCGATACTCACGCCCCAGGAAGCGGACGCGATCGCCGCCGCGACGCCCACCCCGACGGTCGGATCGCCGGCCGCGCCGAACACCCTCCTCGCCCCGACGCCGACGGACAAGGTAGCGGCCGCCCGCCAGCAGGATACGGATGAGGCTACGGCGGCGCCGGCACCTCACTCACTCGCGGCAGCCGCGCCGGCCACCGTCAAATGCAACGACGGCGGAGTGGATCCGACCGCGGACTTCAAGGTGGCCGCGGGAGGCCACTTCAACACGACCGTGGACAAGCACTCGTTCCTCGGCGTGGAGGTGAACGTGGGAGCCACGGTTGACACCGGCCTGGCACTCAAATCCACCGGGGCACTCGACATCAAACTCGAAGGTAAATGCGGGCTCGAGATCGCGCCCCTCTACAAGCAGATATCGGTGTACCCGGTGCCGATCGGGGTGTTGGTGTCTCCCTACGCGGAGATATCAGTAACCGGAACGGTGGAGATCAAGAACGTCGGCATGACGGCCACTGCCGGCATCTCGATGAAGGGAACGCTCAGCCTTTCCAATGGCCCCAAGTTCTCCACCTCGAAGTCGTTCTCCGCCACGCCGACCCAACCAGGCGGTGTGGGCTTCGCGTTTCCCGAGATCGGCATGAAGCTCGGCTCGAGCGTGGTTCTCGGTCCCGGCATCGGCTCCAAGGTGGCCGGAATCATCGCGGGCATCAAGGGCACGCTCGATCCGTTCAGCGCCAGCTTCAAGCTCTCGGAGAGCCCCAGCAACCCTGGTCAGCTCTGTGGGGTGGTCAACGCCAACTTCGCGCTGGCGCTCGGACTGACGGCCACTGCATGGTTCCCGAAGTGGCCGACCGCGAGCATCGACATCTCGAGCGAGGACCTGAACGGTGAGTTCCCGTACCCGGGCTTCCCCATCACCTTCCCGAACGGATGTGACAAGCCGGTCACGCCTCCACCCGCCCCGACACCGCCTAACAGCCTCTTCGGCGACGGGGTGACGAAGGTCAACGATTCGACGACCGGGACATCAGACCAGGTGGGGTACGTCGAAGGGTTCGTGCCCGGCGCGAAGACCTGGGTCTTGAGCACCGGTAGCATCGCGAGGGCTGTAGGGTCACCCGGCCAGCTGGCGAGCACGAACCTCGGTCTCGCTGGCGACGCGCAGCTCACTGCGCTTGCCGGACGCCCCACCTTCGACGCGGTGGCGTATCAGGTCACTGTGGTGCCCAAGGGGACGACCCTGCACGTGCGGTACGTGTTCGCCAGCGAGGAGTACCCGGAGTACGTCGGCAGCGCCTACAACGACGCGATGGCGGTGTTCGTGAACGGGGTGAACTGCGCCTACGTGCCGGGGACGACCACCCCTGTGGCGGTGAACACCGTGAACGCGCAGACCAACAGCGCCTATTACATCGACAACGCAGCAGGAGTAGCGGGGTACAGCACCTCGATGGATGGGCTCACGAAGCCGCTCACCTGCGACGTGCCAGTCAAGGCGGGTGTTCCGGTGACGGTGCGGATCGCTGTGGCCGATGCGTCCGATTCCGTACTTGATAGCGCGGTGGCGCTGGTGGATGGCGGGATCTGGAGCAACTGAGGCGGGCGCGGCTGATGGCCGTCTCGGAGGCTTCGTGACGGCGCTGGCGCGCCTCCTCAGCCAACGAAGGCTGACGAGTGGGCTTCGTCTCGGCAGCTTCGTGCTCGGCTCAGTCGCCGAGGGTCTCCTATTCGAAGGGGACGGCCTCATCGTCGACGTAGGTGTTGAAGAAGGCGCCGTAGCCGACCGACGACGCTCCGCATGAGCCGTCGGTACTGGCTTCGACGGTGAGGGTCTGCGCACCCGTCACGTCGATCGAGGTGCTGATGTCGTAGAACGGGTCGCCTTCGGCTATCTGCTTGTCGACGACTACCCGGCCGTCGAGGAACATCCGCAGGTGCACGCTCAGCCCGGCGGGCGCGCTGTCTATGACGGCGAAGGACCACGGCATCTGCACCCAACGACCGCGCAGGTCGTAGTCCGTGCTCGCGACCGTGCCGTTGCAGCCCACCCACTGCTCGGTCGAGTCTTCCGCAGTGAGGGTCTGCTTTGAGGTGGAGCCATCGCCGTTCACTCCCGGCAGCCGGAACGTGGCGGTGATCAGGTTGCCCGATTGCTGGGCCGAAGTGTGCGGGAGCTCGTAGAGCTGAGCCATGTCCGTGGGGTAGTCGGCGTCCTCCCCCGGCGCCGTGACATATATGGAGTAGCCGCTCGGGTTCAGCGCGGTGTCGACGGCGCCGGCGAAACCGTTGGCCGCCGAACGCACGCCGGAAATGAACCACGACATGCCCTCGGCGAAGGCGACGCCCCAGAAGCCGAGTCCCGCCTTCTCGATGGCGTCGTCCAGACAGCCGAGGGTCGTTCCGATCGCGTCGTTGAGGAAGTTGGCCGCCTGGGTGGCCGTCTGCAGGTTGGTGGTCAGCATGCTCGAGTAGCCGGACAGGCAGCTCTCCCAGTTGACCAGCTGCGCGACGGCCTGCTTGGTCATCGAGCCCTTGCCGCCCGCCTTGAGCACCAGGCCGAGGGTGTCGACGGCGTACTGGGCCGCGGTGAGGAGGTAGGCGGAAGGACTCGGCTGGACGCGGACGCCCATGTCGCCCGTGCCCGTGATCGCGTAGTCGATGGTGTCGCCGGCGCCCAGCACGTTGACGGTGTTGCCCCGCTGCGATGGAGCGGGCTTGAGGATCGCGGAGATGATCCCGATGAGATCCGAGGCGCCCGTGGAGCCGGACATGCCGGGGGTGTTCTCCGCCCCCACCCCGTAGCCGCGGCCGTTCGTCAGGCGCAGCTGAGGGCTGCCGTCGTCGTCGAGTCCGAAACACCAGTACACGCGGTTGCCGTCGTCGGACGTCACCTCGTATCCGTCGGCACGGACCTCGTCCTCGCCGTCGCAGGTCGGCTGCTTGCCTGCGTCGCTGTAGATGCGATCCATCTGCGCGCGGGCCTTGTCCAGCAGGTCACCCCACCAGCTGGTGAACCAGGTGGAGAAGTGGGTGGTCTGCACCACCGCATAGCCGTCCTCGACCGTGACGTCGGATCCCTCGAAGGCCGTGCCGTCTTCGGTCGACGCGATCAGCGGCGGCGGCTCCCCCTCTTCGAAGTCGTGCCTGAAGCGGACGGTCGCAGTGCCCGTGAGTTCGGCGCCTCCGATGAGCTCGATGCTCCAGGCGTTGCCATCCGAATCGGCGAGAGGCTCGGCGTGCAGGGTGCCTGTTCCGGTGATCGCGTCGCCGGGGATGTCGACGAGGAGGGCGCCGTCGTCGACGGACAGCGACGCGTCGTTGCCCTGAGTCACCCGGACGGACCCTGGGGCGGTCGGCTGCTCGGATGCGCAGCCGCTGAGCAGGACTGCGAGCAGGGCGACGGTGGTCGCGCCGGCGATCAGTGCTGGGAGGCGATGACGCACGATGCTCTCCTCTTCGCCGACCGGATGGCCGCCCTGTGGCGATCATTCTGGCGGACGGGGTGCGTCGGAAGGGGGATCACCCGCAGGTGTTCCCTATCAACCCGCCGCCACCGGCTGCCGGGTGGTCAGCAGGGACGCCATCTGGCTCAAGGCGTCGGTGAGGGTGTCGTCACCTCCGATGTTGTACAGCTGCACGATGTAGAAGTAGTCGCCCGGCGCGAACACCATCGCTTCCGTTCTGCCTGCTCCGATGACCACGGTGCCGTCTCAGATCGCATCCTGATCGCTGGTCGTGTTCGCGACGGCTGCCGCGCGGGCGTTGGCGACGCCCTCTTCAGCATTGGGTGCGATCCACGAGGTGGTGTGATCCGTACCGAATCCGTAGTCGCTCGTCGGGTCGTACGCCCAGAAGTCGATGTCGACCCTGCCCGGCAGGTCGATGTCGGGCTCGGAGTACTCGCAGCTGGTGTCTCCGTCGCTCGCCGGGCCAGCGAAGGTGAGGCCCTTCGCCTGCCAGGCGGCGTTCACCTCGTCGAGGGTGAGCATGCATGCGCTCTCCCAGGTGAGCACATCCCCGCCGGCGGTCGGCGCCTCGCCGATGACACCCGGCTGTACATATGACGTGTGGCTCTGCCTGCCGCCTAACTTGTGCTGAACCGAGGTGTTGTGTCGCCTCGTCGCAACGTCATGAGCGTCGGCGATGCCGAGGTGGACTCGCTGGCACCAGCCCCTCAGTCGGCGCCCACACGCTCCGTTTCTTGAGCATGCCCACCTTGACGTCGGCGCGGCATCATCGCATCTCCCCTCGGCCCGCCGATATTGGGTCCGGCGGATAGACCTCCCTGAGCCACTGATCGGTGGCGTTGTGTCTCCGCCGTCCGCTCGGACCGAAGGAGACCCGTGTCTGCACCCGCCGCCTGGTATGACAACCCAGACAACGAAGCGCAGTTGCGCTATTGGGACGGATCGGCCTGGACCGCGCACTTCGCGGAAAAGCTGCCAGCACCTGTCGCGGCGTCGACATTCAGGGACGTCGAGGTCGAGCCAGCTTCGGTCGCTGCGCCCGCACCTGCGATGCAAGCGACCGCGCCAGCCGCGCGGCGCACCTCGCGATTCAGCCGCCGGCAGCTGATCATCGGCGGGGCGCTGGCGTTCCTGGTGCTGATCATCAGCTTCTCCGGCGGATTTGGCGCGCTCCTCGTCCTCGCGGGCCTCGTCGCGCTGGGTGTCGGAGCGTTCGTCCTCGTCACCGGCCGACGGTCGTTGCTGCGCCTCGCGTCACGCAAGGTCGGAGCGGGGGTGCTGGCCGGCGGCCTCATCGTCGCGATGATCGGCGGCGGTGTGAATGCGGCCACGAACCCCGCCGCGGGGCGCTCTTCTGTCGAAGCCGCGCCGGCTACGACGGGCAATGCAGAGCCGACGATGGCGCCGACTCCCACAGCGAGCGCGAAGCCCACGCCGGCCCCGACCCCCACGGCCCCTGTATCGACTGTCGAACTCGACCCAGCGGTCGCCGAGGCACCACTAGGCAACGCGTCCGTCGCCACCGCGAGCTTCTCGAGCTCCGTTCCGGCGATCGATCTGCTCGGGACCATCGCCATCAAGGGGCGTGCGCCGAAGACCGGCTACGCCCGGACCGCTCAGTTCGGTACGGCATGGCTCGATGTGGATCGCAATGGGTGCGACACCCGCAACGACATCCTCGCCCGCGATCTCGCCGATGAGGTGCTCGAGGGTCCCTGCAAGGTGATGAGCGGAACTCTGCTCGACCCGTACACCGCGAAGACGATCAGCTTCCTGCGCGGCAACACCACCAGCACCCTCGTGCAGATCGACCACGTCGTGCCGCTGATGGACGCCTGGCAGAAGGGCGCGCAGCAGCTTACCTACGAGCAGCGCGTCACCTTCGCGAATGACCCCCTCAACCTGCTGGCCGTCGATGGTCCGTCCAATTCATCGAAGGGCGCCGGCGACGCTGCCACGTGGCTGCCGAAGAACACGAGCTTCCGGTGCGCCTACGTGGCGCGGCAGGTGGCCGTCAAGGCCACCTACGGACTTTGGATGACCCAAGCGGAGCACGATGCCATTGCGAAGATCCTCGGCAGCTGCCCCGGCGAGATGGCTCTGACCTCGCAGTTCACGCCCATGCCAGCTCCCGCTCCTGTCGTCGTGGAAGAGCAGCCCATCGCGCCCGCACCTGCTCCAGCCCAGCCAGTCATCGAGGACGCCCCGGAGCAGCCTGCGCCAGCACCAGCACCTGTGGCCGTGGCCGTGGCCGTGGCCTATGCCAACTGCGACGCCGTACGCGCCGCCGGCGCTGCCCCCATCCACTCCAACGAACCGGGCTACTCCCGGAAGCTCGACCGTGATGGAGATGGCATCGCCTGCGAGTGAGCTCCTTCTCCCGACGCGGTTTCTGGCGGAGCGGCTCACCAGCGGCGAGGTCCCCCGGTATCGGATCTCAAACCAAGATGATCGAGCTCTCCGAGGTCATGCGTCTCCGTCGCACGAGAAGAGTGGCGACAACGATTGGGACGGTCAGCCACTGGGTGGCCAGAACTGTTGCAACGTCGCCGCCGAGCAGGCTCGCAGTTCCGAGGGTGGCCAGCAAAGCGGCGGCGAGCTGCGCACTCGCAAGAGTGAGCAGTGCGCGTCCGTGGGTGTGCGGGTCTGACGACACCTTCGGCGCAGCCACGAACACAGTGACGACCAGGCCGATCGCAACCGTGGCAAGACCGAGTGGCTTGCTCAGGAAGAAGGGGAGCGCTTCACCGGCATGCACGGCAATGATCGGCACCACGATCATGCGGAGAATGACCGATGAGGGGACAACGCGCCGACGAGTCATCAGGTTCACCAGCGCGAGCGCACCGCCGATTCCGACGAGCAGAACGACCACCTGCTGTGCGGTAGCCCAGAACGGGACGAGGGCAGGATCGTCGCCGACGCCGACCGCGATGACGGTAAGGATCGGCACCAGGTAGAAGGCTGAGATCAGCGCGATCGGACGATCCACGGTGCGCCGGAATCGCGGAAGCATGACGATCGCAGCAAGGGCCAGCACGACGATGAGCGACACCCACGCGTCGACGTCGACGAAGCCGTCCCAGACGAACGGCTGCGCCGTAATCAGGAGCGAGATGACTCCGGTCACGCCGACGGCGCTCCAGACCAGCAGACTCCAGGAGCCGGCCAAGCGGATTCCCGTCATCGAGACTCTGGTGTCCTCGGCCGCGAGCGGTCCAGGGGCCGGTCGTAAGGCGAGCACGGCGATCGCCGCGGCGACGAGTGCGGCGTGCAGCCACGACCAGTTGCGGCGGATGACCCACGTCATGGCCTCGGTCTCGTTGAAGAAGCCGTTGGCGAAGGTGATGCGTGCGGCGATGATTCCTGCCGCGATGAGGAACACGATCGCAACGACCCAGGGCGAGTGGTCGGTGCGCGCTATCCAAGGCAGCCGTGTCTGCCGGCTGCGGGTCACGCTCACCAGGGCGTAGAACCCGATGAAAGCGGCGGCTCCTGTGGCGAGGGGCATCAGCTCGATCCAGATCCAGCCGGCGAAGCCGATGAACGGGGCCCGCAGCTCGAACCATGCCGCGATGACCCACGGCACCGCCGATAAGAAGGCACCGAGCGCGACGCGCGCAGCTCCGACTCGCGTGCCTACTGCTCTGTCGCGTCCAGCTCGTGTTCCGTGCTCACGCGTCGCGGGTTCTCGTGGTGCGAGCCCCAAGGCGATAGCACCCGCGGCTGAGACAGCGGCAATGGACAGGGCCACCCACTCCCGGTCGGCGGCGAGGGCGAGCATTGGCAGCGTGGCCGGGAAGCCGATGCGCACTATCGCGGTTCCTACCGGCCGTGATCTGCGCGGAGCGTCCAGCAATACAGCGGTCCAGGATGCGGCGAGCGCAGCTGCACAGATGAGGAGGCCGGACATGAACCAGGCTGGCGTAGGGAATCCGATGGGGCTCTTCATCACCGCGTCCGCGAATCCGGGAAGGAGCAGCAGCCAGGCGAGCGCGCCTGAGAACGCCCAGCAGAGCACGATCAGCACGGCAAGCGGCGGGGGAACGCGTCGAAGAGCATGCCGTCGAAATCGGATCACGAGCCAGCCGATGCCGGCGTCGAAGCGGGAGGTCGAAGGCGGCCCGGAGGGTCGGCGGGTGGCGAGCGTCATCGCGACGCGCAGCCGTCGGCCTCGATGAGCCGGCTGTCCGCCGTCGCCTTGGCCACAGCAGCGGTGGCATCCATGCCGGCGTTAAGCGAGCCGACGACTTCTAGCAGGTCGGAGACGAGATTCGTCTCGTGCTGCACCGTCTCCTGGCAGCGAGCCAGCTGACTCTGCGCGACGGCGATGTACGGGCGCAAACTCGACTCGGTCGCCAGGGAGCCGAGGACCCCGCCGATTGCAATTCCCGCGACCAGTCCGACCAGCAGTCCAACGGCAGCGCCCCGCCGGAGTCCGCGTCGAGCGGTCGCCGCACCCGGCGGCGAGGGCTCTGCGGGCAGGTCAGCGTCCATGAGTCTCCCGTCGGGTCAGTGGCCAGACGCTAGCACCCTGACCGCGCCGGAGGTGGTCTGCTCTCCTGCGGCGGGTACGCAGGAGGCTCGCGCTGCCCCCAATAGCAACCGGCTGGCCGTCCTCGGCTGGTACGGCGCGATGGAGCTGCTGGCTGAGAAAGGCCTCCGCCGACTACAGCTACACCGTGGCGCGGATCACGCGCGGCATCAGGGTCGGCGACAACGCGTTCGTAAGCTGAGCGGACCGCAAGGTCGGCGTCTATGAGCGCACCAACGGCACGCGAAACGTGGCCCGGCAGCCCTGCTCTAGAGGTCGCCCTCAACGATCATCCGGATGAGGCTGGTGCCCACGTCCACCTTGGTCACGACCCCGTCGGTGAAATAGATGACGCTCAGCAGATCGATGTCGTCCGAGGCACTGGTCACCGGCGAACGCGGGAGATCGCGGAGGGACGCGACGGACACGACGCCATCGGGCGTCCGATAGCCGAACTGAGCCGTCGGACTGATGGGGATCGTGTAGAGGACTGGACCGTCCTCATCCGAGTCCACACGGTAGGTGTGGTTGCCATTCCCATCGACGTCACCCGCCACCTTGAAGATGTCGACTGTCAGACTCGTCGCGCTCAGGCGACGAATGAAGCCCTGGTAGGCACTCGTGCCGGTCGCCGGCGTGACGCCTTGCGTGGAGGCCGCGGGTGGCGGTGGTGACTCTTGAGTGGTGCCTGGAGAAGCCGTTGATCCCAACGGTGGGGTGGTCGGAGTGGCGGTCGTGCTCACCCTAATGCTCACATCGAGCAGATCGCGGTCAAACTCGGAGACCGCTGTGGATGTGACGAGCCCCTGCCAGGCACGGATACCGTCCGGGAACACAGTGAACAGCGAGAGCAGGTCTTTCGCCGATCCCTCGACGTTGTCCCTCAGCACGCCCAAGGCGCACTCCTTGCCTTCGCGCACGGCTGCGTCGAGCACGTCCTCGCCGCTCTGCGGGCTGAGGGCGTCAAGGGCGGCAGCGCCACACGAGAGGACGCTCGCTATCGCCTGCGCCCCCGCTAATGTTCCGCCGTTCCTCACGACGTCCTTGGTGATGGTCTCGCTGATCCGTTCGACATAGAGCGCCGGGGTGGTGATGCCGCCGATCTCTGAGACGGCCGCTCGCACCGTCGTCTTGGAGATCACCTGAACGCTCTTCTTCGCGACTGGCCACACCGATAGGGCCACCAGGCCAGCGTCCATGATGAGGCCGAACATGTCCGGAGTGAGATGAACGGTGTCCTCGCCGAAGTTGGCGATCCTCTCAGCCTCGGTGGAGGGGAGGGAAACCTGGCCCTGTCCACGTGATGGCAGAACGGTGTTGTGATTGTGGATCTGCCAGAGGCGAGCGATGGCAGAACCGGCATCGAGGCCCGTATCGGAATCGTTCGCGCCGATCCCGTAGGTCTCCGGCGGATCGACGATGTACCGAAGGAAGAGCTCGTTGCTCATCCGCAGCTCGTAGTCTCCGTCGTCCCTCTTCACCATGCATGCGGGAAAGAACGACGAACTCGACGCGACGGTCCAATCAGGATCGGGCTTGGAGCAGTCGGCTTCATCGACGGTGACGCCGAACGTCTTGGCGAGGGAGCTGAAAAGGGCTCGGCCGCCGGGGATGGCATCGACGCTGGCATTGGCCAGATCTGCCGCGCCGCTGGCTGCGGTCTTGATCGGATTGATCACGTATTTGCGGAACCAGGAGAAGTGCGGAGCCTCGGCCACCAGACGGCCACCCTCGTGACTGGTGGGTATGGGGATCCAGGTGTCCAGCTGATCGTTGTACACGGCGAGAAACGCCCCCTCTGTGGTGGTCTGCCGCCCGTCGACGACGGGGAGCTCCGACGGGTCGAGTGGAACGCTGACGGTCGCGCCCTCGATCTCTGTGACCGCGGTAAAGGTGATCTCGTAGGAAGTACCGAGGGGCTCCGCGTAGGCCGCGGCTGTTGCATCACTCGGGCCGCCGTCGGAACCGCTGAGGATCTCGAGCTTCGTCGCCGACGTGAGTGCGCCGGAGGGCACGGTCACGATGGCATCCGAGCCGAACGCTCCTCCGGACGTCGGGACGGTGAAGCTCTCCGTTCTCGAGTGCGGTTGAACGGCGAAGAACACGATGGCCGAAACCACGAGGGCGAGGACGACCACCCCGGCGGCGATCACAAAAGGTCTGCGACGGGAGTCGAGGAGGACCCCGAATCGGCCGGCCGACCTCTGTGTGTTCGCCGGCGATGTCGTGCTCTCGCTGGTGTCCTTCGACATGGATCCCCACCTCGCGTTTGAATCAGCCATCCGCGGCTCGCGTCGGAGATCCGCCCTGATCACCCCGCCTCCGGAGGGGGCGTCGCCGAACTCTATCGAGGCGCGGCGCCGCATCGCACATGCCTTCTGCGGGGACGGCTGCTGGCCAGTTCATGAGTGGGCCATCTGGGAGCGACGAACTCAATAGAGTGCGCTCATGGGGATCGGTGGAAGACGATGACGCGACGCCGAATCGCGCGTGTCACGGCGGGAATAGCCGTCCTGGCGACCGTCCTTTCAGTGATCGGCTGCGCGCCTTCGTCGTCGGCCGGCCCGAGCGCTCTTCGAGCCACGGCGAACAGTCTCACCCAACCGACTATCGCCGCCCCCGAAGTCTCCGAGCAGGCGATCGAGGAATTGAAGATCCTTGCCGACACCGACTCACTCGTGGGAACCCCAGTCGAGATCACCTATCCCGACGCCATCCCATCCGATGGGCTGCGTCTCACCCGCAGCTATGCGGAAGCACTGCCCGACGAGGTGGCGGCCTCGTTCATGTACTTCGACGAGAACACCGAATCATGGACGGCGGTCCCCTCCGCACTCAGTGCAGACCGGCGCATGTTGACCGCCACTGTCCACCACCTCTCGCTGTGGGACGACATCGTCAGCGGCACCAAGGCCGGCGTCGGCTCCGTCGCCGACGCGGCGACGCGGGCTGGGCAATCGGTGGTGGCTGCCGGCACTGCACTCGCAGGGGCGGCGAGCTCGGTCGTGCCCATCTTCCAGTCCGAGTTCGAGAAGGGTGCCACCACCCTGCACTACGGGGTCGGCTCGCTGCTGACCGCCCGTGTCGATGCGCCGTCGTGCGCAGGACTGGAGCCCGACTGGGTCGACAACATCGCCGTGCCGGGCCAGGGCTCGGACGATTCCGTGCTGTTCTGCGCCGGGGCAGACCCCAGTGACGACGACCAGCTTCTGGTAAAGGCCCGCGTCAACCGCGGCTTCGGATTCACCGCCAAGTCCTACCTCGACACCGTCGCAGCGGACAATGACACCTACGACGACCTCATCGGTCAGGCGCTCACGGCGATCGGTGCCACTGATAGTTCGATCGGTCAGTCGATCGCCGACCTGACAGCCGACGGCGATCTGGTGGGCCCCGGAGCCGAGGTCGACTACACGTTCGAACGCGCTGCGTTCGGCAGCGGCTATGAAGGCTACGTCGTGGAGTTGACTCCGCCCACCGTCCTGCAGTTCGTGGCATCCACCCTCGCCTCGACTGCGACCAGGTACGGAGTCAGTCAGGCGGAGGGCACTCTCGGCGCGGTGCTCGCCGTTGCGTCATGTGCGTCGTCGATCTACGACATGGACGACGCCGGAGACATCGCTCGGGCGGTGCTGGAGTGCATCAGCGCCAACGATGAGGCGTTCGCCAAGCAGCTCGCGGTCGGACTTCTCGAGCTCGGCAAGACTCCGAAGGAGGCGGGCGCGCTCGCCGGCAAGATCCTCGGCCGGATCTCGATCGTGCTCGCCATCCTCCCCGCGGTCATCAACGAGTACGACTTCGCGTTCGAGCAGAGCGCGGCAGACGACACTCGCCGCGTGACCATCGAAGTCGGCACGCCGCCGGTGGTGAAGGGTGTCGGCTCCACCAAGGTCGTCGATCTGATGCCGTGGAGCGATGAATCGATCATCGAGGGTGCCATCTCCATGAGCGGCAACTTCTCCTGCGACACCTCGGCCATCAGTGGGAGAGCCGACGCGTACCGGTGCTTCGGCGAGGATGCCGTGCTCGACCCGTGCTTCATCGACCCCGACTCCCCCAACTCCCCCAACGAAGCGCTGTGCGGAGACGGCACCACCGACTGGGAGCGAGTGAGCGGAGACTTCGTCGCTCACGACGGAGTGGATGTTTCCGACGCCGACCCGCTGGGCGTCGAGCTCGAAGACGGCCGGGTCTGCTCGCGCTCGACCGGTGCAGGGCCGACACCGCCAACGGGGTACTCCAGCTGGCTCGGCGGCTGTGCCGAGCCGGGCGGCGAATACACCGATGTGCTGTGGGGATCACCCGACTCGGAGTCGGAGGACGTCGCGTGGCCGTTCATGTTCATCGCGCTCGGGTCGGGCGGGCTGCTTCAGGTCGCGGTAGGGCCGGAAGGCCGCAATCCGGAGCTGGTGGGCGTGACGGTGGTCTATCGCTAGAGCGGATTCGTCGCTTAGATCTTCTGGATCTGTGAGGCAACCGGTTATTCCTATCTCCGGCGGTCCGCTGATTGGGGCGCCTCCCGCGGTCAGGTCGATGCGCGAGGCGTGCGATGCTTGGCCGCCCGCCTAATACGGTGGTGCCGTGGCCACTCGAACTGCGGCGTATGCCTACGCGATCCTCGCGTTCTTCACGCTGTTCGCCGGTGAAGCGATCCGCAACACCTTCAGCTGGTACGGGTACGCCGGGTGGATTGCGGTCATGTTCGTAGGCTGCGTGGTGGTGTTCGCGCAGGGGGTGCGAGCGGGGCGGCAGGTCGAGGGTGACCAATCGAGGGCCTCGATACGCCCGCTTCGCGGGCTACTCGACCAACGAAAAGGCGCGGCATTCGGGAGGCTGTGGCCGGCGGCCGTCGTGCTGCTCGGCGCGTACATCGTGTGGGCGATCGTGTCGCTGGCGTGGTCGGCGTATCCGCTCGGAACGCTGACGGGCATCGCCGCGCTGCTGGTGGTGACGTTCGTTGCGGTGACTCTCGTGCGCAGCTTGGGCTGGATCGAGATCGCGCGGGCTCTGGCCGTTGCGCTCACGGTGATCCTGGCGTTGTCGCTGCTGTTCGAGATCATCGTCGCCGCAGTCGCCCGCCGGCCGATCCTGCCCGTGTTCCCCATCGACGTCGTGCCCGGGCAGAAGATCCCCGACGCCTTCTATTGGAGCCGGGCGCTCTTGTTCGAGGGTGGCCGTATTCAAGGCATCGTCGGCAACGCCAACCTCCTGGGCTTCATCGCGCTGCTAGCGCTGATCCTCTGCGGATGCCTGCTCGCCGCTGGCGCACTCCCCCGCTGGCTCGCTATCTCCGGCCTTGCCCTTGCGACGCTCGAGCTCGTGCTGACTCGATCATCGACCGTCATCGCGGCAACCGTGACGACGGTCCTGGTGCTCGCCCTCGGCGTACTGCTTCGACGAGGAGCACGAGCGTCTCGCGCGGTCCGACGTCGTGTGGGGAGTGGGGTCATCGCCCTGCTCCTGGTCGGTGTCGTCGTCGCGCTCATCCAGTACCGCTCGCTGCTGGCAATCATGGGCAAGAGCGACGACCTCACTGGGCGCTTCGACATCTGGTCGACCGTCGGCACCCTATTCCTGCAACGCCCTGTCGTCGGCTGGGGGTGGATCGGCTATTGGCTGCCGTGGATCGCGCCCTTCGATCACCTCGCAGAACGCCGTGGGGTCGTATACCTGCAGGCGCACAACGCCTTCCTCGACGTGGCGTTCCAGCTGGGGGTGGTCGGGCTGATCCTGTTCATCGGGCTCATCATCGCCATCGCTACCCGGATCGGCCGCGGGGAATTGGGATCCGCTGACGCGTCGGCCTCGACAGTGGGCGTGCTGCTGCCCGCTCTGCTGCTCACCGCGCTGCTCACTCAGGCGCTAGCCGAATCGCGGCTGCTGTACGAGGGGAACTGGGCACTGCTCGGAGTACTGGTCCTCGCATCGGCTGCCCCTTTGGCACAGTCACGGGCGAGGCCGGATGACGCCGCCGTGCGGCTCGACGAATCGCGCTGACCCGCAGGAGAGTGGGCTTATAAGATAAGGGCCGTCGGGCGAGATACCCGGTATCGCCCGGCGGCCTCGTCGCGCGGCTTACCCGGACGCGCGGCGTACCCCGATTGTCCCCCCGATGGGGGACGCGGACAATGGTGGACCAGCATCTCCTGGCTGATTCCCATAATCGGCGAGCTGCGGGCATCGTGGCGGGCCTCGCGTCCCACCTCAGCCAGCCATTGAACGCAAGGGGGAGGCCGGCGGGGCTGATCAGCCGGTTGACAACCCGATGTCATCGAGGGCCGAAGCGATCAAGGCGGACATCTTGGTGGCGATGTACTTCTGGCCCTCTTCCGTCGCATAGAGGCCGTCATCTGTCGTCAGTGCCTCACCGTCGACCAACCAGCCCTCCGCGATCGGATCGACGAACCGCACGGACGCCTCCTCCGCCGCTCGGCTGAGCGCGTCGCGGTCTTCGAGGATCTTGATCGGCGGCGCAATATCCGCCCAGGCCGGTCCGACCACCAGGACCTGTGCATCCGGGACCTGCCTTGCGGCGACGGCGAGCGCGATGAGAGCAGCGTCGAAGACGTTCGTCCCCTGATTGACGTCACTGCGGCTGCCGAAGAAGACGACGAGATCCGCGTCTTTGCGCACCTCGCCGGCGTGAGTGGAGAACGTGTCGCGCGACGCCTTCGGGTTGTAGGTGACGTATCCGCTCCCATCGGTCGCGAGCACCTGGAAGTCAGCGTCCACCGAGGTGGCGAGCAGCTCGGGCCAGGTCGCATCAGTCGAAGCGCCGTCGAGTGGGCCCGAGGTGAAGGAGTCCCCTATGACAGCGATCACCGGCCGAGGCGCCACGGCGAGGCTGGCGCCCTCTGCCCCGGCTTTTGACGGCGGTGCCGAGCGACTGCCGAGGACGATCGTCACCGGCGCGCCGATGACGATGACAGCGATCACGGCGATGAGGAACCAGCGGGGCGCGCCACCGAAGTCGTCGTGCCACCAGGGGTTTCGGGTCCAGCTGCGATTCGGGTCTCGCATGCGGCGGATCCTACGCGCCGCGACTGCAATTCGCCACCACCGCTGGAGTCAGCGGACCTCGAATTTCTCGCGACCCGGCCGACCCCGAAGTGGGGGCACCCGGAAAGGGGCGTGAAGCATTCAGGCAGGAACCGTACTCTGAGCCGTACAGGCGTAGTTACCCGACTTCGCGGTTACCCAGACCGCTCGCCTGACCCGAACAAGAGGCTTACCCGTGCCCTACTCCTTCCGTGCGTCCCTGCGCGCGCTTGCCACTGTCACTGCCGTCGCCGTCGTGGCGGGTACGGTGCTCGTCACCGCCCCGGCCTACGCCGACACCTCCCCCGCCGCCGGGGTGACTCAGACCGTGTCGTCTGACGCGCTGCCCACCGTGCAGATCAACGGCGTGGTCTACACGCAGGTGATCGTGGGCAATACCGTCTATGCAGGCGGCAGCTTCTCCACCGCGCAGCCGGCCGGCGCAGCGTCAGGCGTGGGCACCGTCGCCCGCGCCAACCTGCTCGCCTACAACCTCACGACGGGTGAGCTGATCAGCTCGTTCGCGCCGAACCCCAACGGAATCGTCCGCTCCCTCGCGGCCTCCCCCGACGGCACGCGCCTCTACATCGGCGGTCAGTTCACCAGCATCGGCGGCGCCGCCCGCAATCGTGCGGCGTCGATCGACGTCGCCAGTGGTGCTCTGACCACCTGGAACCCGAACAGCAACGGCGCCGTGTACGGGATCGTCGCCAGCAACAGCACGGTCTGGATGGGCGGAAACTTCACCTCGATGAAGAGCACGGCCCGGCTGCATGCCGCCGCGGTGACTGCCACGGACGCGTCGATCCTTCCCTTCTCGGCCTCCGCTGACGGCGGCCGGGTCAACGCCATCGTCGCCAATGCCGACTTCACCAAGATCGTCCTCGGCGGCTCGTTCACCACCGTCAACGGTGCAGGCAGCCCGAACACCGGCGGAGACAGCGGCTACGGCCTCGGCATGGTCGATGCCGCCACAGGAGCTTCGCTGTCCTTCCCCGCCTCACAGCGCGTGAAGAACGGCGGCGCCGACGCCGCCATCTACAGCCTCACCTCCGACGGCACCAGCTTCTACGGCACCGGCTACCACTTCGGCGGCGGCGGCAACACCGAGGGGACCTTCCGCGCCGAATGGAGCAACGGCTCCCTCGTCTGGGAAGAGGACTGCCACGGCGACACCTACTCGGTCGCCACCTCGACGGACGCCGTGTACATCGCTGGCCACCCCCACTACTGCGGCAACTCCGGCGGACACCCGCAGACCGACCCGTGGACCTTCCAGCGCGCCATGGCCTGGTCCAAGACCAGCAGCGGCGAGCGCAACCTGGCCGACCCCTACGGCTACCCGAGCTGGACCGACGTCGAACACCCCACCCTGCTCAACTGGTACCCCGACTTCAACACCGGCACCGTGACCGGGCAGAACCAGGGACCGTGGAGCGTCGCAGCCAACGCGAACTACGTCGTCTACGGCGGCGAGTTCACCACCGTCAACGGCGTGCGTCAGCAGGGCCTGGTCCGCTTCGCGAACAAGACCATCGCGCCCAACCTCGACGGACCGCGCGTCAGCAGCTCGAAGTTCCTGCCGACCCTCAACTCCTTCTCCTCCGGCCAGGTCCGCGTCAGCTGGCCCGCCAACTACGACCGCGACAACCAGTACCTGACCTACACGCTCTACCGTGACGGCTCCAACACGACGCCGATCTGGAGCGGCGTGGTCGGATCGCGCATCTGGTTCGACCGGCCAACCACGACCGTGGTCGACACCGGCCTCGTCCCCGGAAGCACCCACACCTACCGCATCCGGGCAACCGACCCGTACGGCAACACCGTGCTGGGCAACTCGGTCTCGGTGACCGTCTCGGCCGCCACCCCCAGCGGCTACGCACAGTCCGTCCTCGACGACGGCGCGAAGAACTTCTGGCGCCTCGGCGACGCGGCCGGCTCGACCACGGTCGCCGACTGGGCGGGTTCCGACATCGCGGCCGCCGGCACGGGCGTCTCGTTCGCCCAGACCGGCGCGATCGCTGACGACACCAACAGCTCCGCTCTCTTCTCGGGCGACGGCACCGGCGTCATCACGAGCAACACCATCCAGGCCGGTCCGAACACCTTCTCGATCGAGGCGTGGTTCAAGACCACGAGCACCTCGGGGGGAAAGATCGTCGGATTCGGCAATGCGAAGAGCGGCGACTCCAGCAACTACGACCGCCACGTCTACATGGACGGCAACGGAGCGGTGAGCTTCGGCGTCTACAACGGCAACACCTCCACAGTGAGCAGCAAGGCCGGACTGAATGACGGCCAGTGGCACCAGGTGACCGCGAGCCTCGGCGCTGCCGGCATGCAGCTGTTCGTCGACGGCATCAAGGTCGCCTCGCGCACCGATGTCACCGCCGGACAGACCTACTCGGGCTACTGGCGCATCGGCGGCGACTCCACATGGGGCGGCGACAAGTACTTCGACGGAAACATCGACGACGTCTCGATCTACGGCACCGCGCTCACTCGCGACCAGGTCCGCACCCACTACACGCTGTCCGGTCGCGCCCTCAGCACCGTGCCCGCACCCACCGACGCCTACGGCAGCGCCGTCTACAACGACGAGCCGACGCTCTACTGGCGCCTCGGCGAATCGACCGGCGACACCGTCGCCGATTCGAGCGGCAACGGCAACGCAGGGATCTATGAGAACGGCGTCACGCTCGGCACCACGGGCGCCGTGACCGGCACCGCCAACACCGCAGCGAGCTTCGATGGCAACGACGACACCATCGCCAGCGTCGCCCGCTTCGGCAACCCGACCAACTACACCCTCGAGTCGTGGTTCAAGTCGGACTCCACCTCCGGCGGCAAGATCATCGGCTTCGCCGGCAACCAGAACGGCAACTCCGGCAGCCACGACCGCGACGTATTCCTGCAGGACAACGGCCAGGTCGTCTTCGGCACCTGGACCGGCCAGGAGAACCGGGCCACCTCGCAGAACGGCGGCTACAACGACGGCGCATGGCACTACGTGGTAGCCACGCAGTCGTCCGACGGCATGAAGCTCTACGTCGACGGTGTGCTCGTGGGCACGAACGGCAACACCGGCGCCGAGAACTCGACGAACTACTGGCGAGTCGGCGGAGACACCACGTGGGGCGGAGCCTCGAGCTCCTACCTGCGGGGCTCGATCGACGAGGTCGCTGTCTACCCCGCCGCACTCTCGGCTTCCGCAATCGCGAGTCACTTCAACGCGGCACTCCCGGCGAACACCGCCCCGACCGCCGCGTTCACCTCGACGACCACCGACCGCTCGGTCACCGTCGACGCCAGCGCCTCCGTCGACCCCGACGGCGCCATCGCGGCCTACAGCTGGAACTTCGGCGACGGCGCGACCGCGACCGGTGCCACTGCCCAGCACAGCTACGCCACCGCGGGCACCAAGACCGTGACGCTCACGGTCACCGACAATCGCGGAACCACCGCTGCCGTCTCGCACGACGTCGTCGTCGCGAACGGCTCAACCCCGAGCGACGCCTACGGCACGGCCGTGGTCGGAGCCAACCCTGTGCTCTACTGGCGCCTCAGCGACACCAGCTCCACGGCGACGGATGCGAGCGGCAACGGAAACACCGGCACCTACCGTGACGGTGTGACCAAGCCGGTGACCGGGGCCATCCCGACCACCACCGACACCGCAGCACACTTCGACGGCAACGGCGGACTCGTCTCGGCCAACAACCCGACCAGCAACCCGACGACCTACTCGCTCGAGCTGTGGTTCAAGGCCGACCAGCAGGTCACCGGCGGCAAGCTCATCGGCCTCGGCAACAGCCAGACCGGCACCTCGGGCAACTACGACCGTCACATCTACTTCGAGAACGACGGACGCCTGACCTTCGGCACCTGGGTCGGCAGCACCAACACCGTGAGCTCGACCGCGTCGTACAACGACGACGTCTGGCACCACGTGGTCGCCGAGCAGTCCGCCGCAGGCCTCCGGCTGTTCGTCGATGGCGCTCTCGTCGGATCGAACAGCAACGGCGACTCGCAGGGCTACGTCGGATACTGGCGCATCGGCGGCGACAGCACGTGGGGCGGCTCGGGCCCATGGTTCCGCGGAGACATCGACGAGGTCGCGGTCTACGACACCGTGCTCAGCCCGTCGACCGTGAGCAACCACTACAGCCTCGGCTCCGCGCCGGTCGCCTCCAACCAGGTACCGACGGCGGCGTTCACCTCTGCATCCACCGGACTCGCAGCGACCTTCGACAGCTCGACTTCGGTCGACTCCGACGGCAGCATCGCGAGCTACGCCTGGACGTTCGGAGACCCCACCTCGGCCTCCAACAGCTCCATGGTCGCGGCACCCAGCCACACCTTCACCGGTGCCGGCACCTACACCGTGACGCTCACGGTGACGGACGATCAGGGGGCGACCAGCACGGTCAGCCACCCGGTGACCGTCGCTCCGGCCAACCAGGCCCCGACGGCGTCGTTCACGTCCTCCTCGACCGGGCTGGCAGCGGCTTTCGACGGATCGAGCTCGACCGACTCGGATGGAAGCATCGCCAGCTACGCCTGGACGTTCGGGGACACCACGTCGAACACATCGACGGCCGCAGTCCCCAATCACACCTATCCGGCGAGTGGCACCTACACGGTGTCTCTGATGGTGACCGATGACAAGGGCGCCACGAGCACGACGTCCCAGCGCGTCACCGTGACGGCCCCGCCCGTCACGTCGGCTCCCCTCGCCCAGGACGCCTTCGGACGCACCTCGGCGAACAGCTTCGGGACGGCTGACATCGGCGGCGTCTGGACCACGGTGGGCACCGCCAGTCGGCTCGCGGTCTCGAACGGCACCGGAAAGGCGACCTCCTCTGCAGGATCGACCATCACCGCCGTCCTCGGATCGGTCAGCTCGACCGACACCGATGTCCAGGTGACTGCCACTCCAAGCACGATCTCCGGCGCTTCGCACTACATCTCGGTGCTTGGCCGCCGTGTCGGAACGGACGACTACCGGGCTCGGGTCGTCATCGGAACCTCGGGCGCCGTCACCATGCAGCTGATGCGCGGAGGGGTGTCCATCGCCTCGACGGTCGTCCCCGGCCTGACCTTCGCCAACGGCGACTCACTGCGCATCCGCGTACAGGTCGTCGGCACCTCGCCGACCACCATCCAGGCCAAGGCGTGGAAGGTCGGCAGCGCCGAGCCGACCGCATGGGCACTCACACGGACCGACAGCACTGCCGGCATGCAGGCCGCCGGCGGCATCGGCCTCGCGAGCTACCTCGGCGCGGGTGCCACGGCGGCGGTGACGACGAGCTTCGACGACCTGATCGCGACCTCGACCACCGTTACCACCACCCCGGTGCCGCCGACCACGCCGACCAATGCGGCGCCCACGGCAGCCTTCACCGCGTCGAGCGTCGACCTCACGGCCGCTGTCGATGGCACCTCGTCCACTGACTCCGACGGCACCATTGCGTCGTACAGCTGGAGCTTCAGCGACGGAGGCTCGGCCACCGGTGCGACGGCCAATCACACCTTCGCGGCCGCAGGTACGTACGGCATCGAGCTCACCGTCGCCGACAACAGCGGCGCGACGGCCACGTCGACCGGGTCGGTCACCGTGACGGCTCCTGTCACACCTCCCACCACTCCGACGACCCCCGCCACGGCGATCGCAGCCGACGACTTCGGCCGCACCACCGCGAACGCCTGGGGCACAGCCGGAACCGGTGGGGCGTGGAGCCTCAGCGGATCGAGCTCCTACTTCTCGACCGACGGCAGCACAGCGGCCATCACAACGACGGCAGCCGCCAAGCAGGCCGAGGCCTATCTGTCCGGTGTCTCCGCGGCATCGACCGATACCCGTGTCACCGTCTCGCTGAGTGGGGTTCCCGTCGGCGGCAGCGTCTACGCCTCGGTCATCGGCCGACGCGTCGGCACGGTCGACTACCGGGCCCGGGCAGTCGTCTCGGCGACCGGATCCATCACCCTGCAGCTGCAGCGCGCGGGGACCACGTTCTCCTCGATCGTGGTCCCGGGCATGACCTACGCGGCGGGCGACCAGCTCATCATCCGCCTGCAGGTCACCGGCACCAGTCCGACGACGCTCAATGCAAAGATCTGGAAGGCCGGCACCACCGAGCCGACCGCCTGGCAGCTCTCGGCAACCGACGGCACCGACGGCCTGCAGCTGGCCGGCTCCGTGGGCCTGGGCGGCTACTTCGCATCGGGCCTCAGCTCGCTGCCGAGCGCCGTCCGCTTCGACGACTTCACCGTCACGCCGGTCCAGTAATCCTCAGTGCGCATGGCGCACCACACGGCGAGCGCGGCGGATCCATCCGCCGCGCTCGCCTCAATTGAGGCCACCATCGGAAACCCTGATCAGGTGCTCAATAAGTTGAGCGTTGCACAGGAAGAATTAACGGGAACGAAACGACGCCCCCCTCTTTGGTGTCGTGACTCCACCCCCACCGTTCGATAGTTTGGAACCCTGGTTCTCAGCTGTTACCCGCTGCTACCCCACGAGAACCAGACGTCACTCGCTTACCCGGCGCTGTCCACCCCGACAGAGAACTGACGACGCAGCATTACCCGAAAGCTGTATCCCTCCGATGCCCCGAATCGGCTACGCCGCTGGCGCCTTCGACCTCTTCCACGTAGGTCACCTCAACATCCTCAAGCACGCCAAGAGCGCCTGCGACTACCTCGTCGCCGGCGTAGTCTCGGACGAGATGCTCCTCGAGACCAAGGGCATCGTCCCGGTCATCCCGCTCTCCGAGCGCCTCGAGATCGTCTCGCACATCTCCTACGTCGACGAGGCCCGCGCCGAGGTCGTCCCGAACAAGCTGGACACGTGGCGCGACGTCGGGTTCGACATCTTCTTCAAGGGCGACGACTGGCGCGGCACAGACAAGGGCCTGAAGCTCGAGCGCGAGTTCGCCGAGGTCGGAGTCGAGGTCGTCTACTTCCCGTACACGATGTCCACCTCGAGCACGCAGCTCCGCCGGGCACTCGCCGCCATCACCGAGAACGCCGACCGCGGCCTCGCCCAAGCCTGAATCACCGCTTCACCTGCTCCACCGAACACCTGCTCCACCACAGCGGCCCTCCCAGCCGGTGCACCCACACCGGAGCCGAACGAACTTCCACCCGCCCACCTGTCACCCGAACGCAGGACATCATGACCAACGCATCCTCCATCCCCGACGACGACACATTCGAAGGGCTGCTCCAGAACGCGGCGCTCGCCAACGAAGCGCCCCGGCTCGAGGCACTCCCCCAGAAGCCGATGCGCATCGCGATGGTCGGGACGCGCGGGGTGCCCGCCGCATACGGCGGATTCGAGACCGCGATCGAGGAGATCGGCCAGCGCCTGGTCGCTCGTGGCCATGAGGTCACCGTCTACTGCCGCGTGGGCAAGAACGGTGAGAAGCCGGCCACGCATCTCGGCATGAAGCTCGTCTACCTCCCCGCGATGAAGAAGAAGACCCTCGAGACACTTAGCCACACCGCCCTCTCGGCCCTGCACATGATGGGCACCAAGGGTCACGATGCCGCGTTCGTCTTCAACGCCGCCAATGCTCCGTTCGTGCCGATGATCAAGGCCCGCCGCACCCCCGTCGCCGTGCACGTCGACGGCCTCGAGTGGAAGCGCGGCAAGTGGGGCAAGTGGGGCAAGCGCTACTACCGCATGGCCGAAGAGTTCGCCGTGCGCACCGGCGACGCCCTCATCTCCGATGCCCAGGGCATCGCTGACTACTACGAGGCGGAGTTCGGCGTGCCGACCGAGCTGCTGACCTACGGCGCCAACCGCCTCACCGACGTCGCCACGGACAAGCTGGCCAAGCACGGACTCGAGGCCGGAAAGTTCCACGTCGCCGTCGCGCGCTTCGAGCCGGAGAACCACGTCGACGTCATCGTCGAGGGCTACACCGCTAGCAAGGCCCAGTACCCGCTCGTCGTCGTGGGCTCCGCCCCATACGCCGAGGAGTACACCGACCGCATCGCGAAGATGGCCGCCGCCGACCCGCGCATCAAGATGCTCGGCGGAGTGTGGGACCAGGACGAGCTCAACCAGCTCTACGCACACGCGCGCACCTACATCCACGGCCACTCCGTGGGCGGCACCAACCCGTCCCTGCTGCGCGCGATGGGCGCCGGCACCGCCGTCATCGCCTTCGACGTCAACTTCAACCGCGAGGTCGCCGGCCCCGAAGGCATGTTCTTCTCCGAAGCCACGCAGCTCGCCCCGCACCTGCACGAGATCGAGGCCGACACCTGGCGCTACCTCGCCATCGGCCAGGCCATGCAGGACCGCGCGATCAAGAACTACAACTGGGACGATGTGACCCTCGGCTACGAGGCACTCGCGATCAAGCTCGCCGCGGGCGACTCCATTCACGGCATCGCCAAGGGACGCCGCCGCAAGAAGGGCTGGCAGACCACCGCCGACGCCCTGCTCCCCGCGAAGTCCTCGGCGTCAACCCGCTGATGACACCGCTCGCCTCGGCGCGGACGCCACGCCCCATCGTGGCGCTCCGGCCGCCGACGAGCACCCTGCGGGCGAAGCCCGCTCCATGGCTGAGACAAGCAATCTGGACGATCGCGGCGCTCGGCGCCACGATCGGCCTCTTCATCGCCGTGGCACCGTACCTCTAGGGCCTTTCCGCTCGGCGCAGACACCGCTCATCTCGCCCTGACGGCCATTGAGCGAAACGCCGAACGACGCACCGCACTCGACACGCCCGAGATCGAGAATTTATCTCGAACTTTGGGGGACATGTCTCTGCGGATCGTTTCAACCTCTCAACACCGTGACACCCCCGAGCTGACGGGGATCGGGACACATCCGTCTCGCTATCTCTCCTGTCCCCCAAGCGGCGGACACGCCGAAATCCTTCAGCCGCCCCTCCCGTACCCCCCTCATGGGGGGTGTTACTGTTTCACCTGTTCAGCGGCCGGGGTCCCGAACACCCCGCCTCCCGAGGTCGCTTCCGTACGCCCTCGACGTCTCTCCACGGCCCTGCGCTGTGGTCTTTCGACGTGGGCGAAAACACAAGGCGACTATGCGTTCTCAGCACAGAGCACCCTCCCAGCGGATCAGGTCCGGATACTCTCGATTCGGCCTCAGCGGCCGAGCCAAGGCGCTCGTCGGACTCGGTTCGGCGTTGGCTCTCGTCGGTGGCCTCAGTGTCGCCACGATGGTCATCGCGGATCCTCAGTACGTCGCCCTCTGCGGCGCCGACGACTGCGCCAGCACCTCGGTGAGCGCATCGGGAGAGCCGTCGGCAGACCCGACGGTGGCAGTCGTCGCCCTCGATCCGGCAGCCACCGAGGTCTCACTGGTCAACCACAATGCGGTCGGCACCACGATCGTCAGCATCCTGGGCTACTTCGACAGCTCGAACCCTGCAGCCGAGGGCGCCAGCTACTCGGCTGCCGACGAGTCGCTCAACCTGCAGTATCAGCTCGGCAGCGACGAGAAGCGCACGGTCCGCCTGCCCAGCGTGCCGAGCGACGCCAAGACCGTACTGGTGAAGCTCGGAGGCCGCGACACCGCGACGATGAGCACCGAGAAGGCCAAGTCGAAGTGCGCGATGGTGGGCATCACCTCGGCGGGCACCGTGACGGGCGAGCAGGTGCGCGACGCTCTGCATCATCGGGCCGTCGCAACCGCCACACCTGGCACGCCGACCCCGTCGGTGGTTCCCGGGGAGAACGATGTCGTCGACGACATCATCGACGACGTCACCGACGGCCTGGGCCTCGGCGGTTCGACCGGCCCGACGGCGACGCCGAGTCCGACAGCAACGGCGACGCCAGTTCCCACCGCGACGGCGACGGCTTCCCCGGAGCCGGCCCCTGCTCCGGCCGAAACGGCTGCCCCGACACCCTCGACTCCCAGCACCCCATCCGCGCCGACCCCTCCGACGACTCCAGCCCCGGCTCCATCTACGGGATCAGGTTCCGGCTCCGGCAGCTCGAACCCTGCGGGCCAGTTCGGAGTGCCCGCCGGCACCAAGCTGACCGTCGTCTACGGCGACCAGACGGTGACCCAGGCAGGCGCCGTGATCGACTCACTCGACATCCACGGCCGAGTGATCATCCGTGCCAACAATGTGACGATCAAGAATTCGATCGTCCGCGGCACCGACTCTGGAGGCAAGTACGGTCTCGTCGACAACATGAAGGGCTACTCCGGCCTGAAGGTCCTCGACACCGAGATCGTGCCCACCAATCCGAACTGGACCAACAACGGCATCATGGGCTGGAACTTCGAGCTGCATGGAGTCAACATCCACGGCACAGTCGATCAGGTCAGCGTCGCAGGAAGCAACGTGGTCGTGGCCGACTCATGGCTGCACGACTCGATCTTCTATGCCGATGACCCCGACCACACCGACGGCTCTCACCAGGACAACATCGAGATCGTCAGCGGCGACAACATCCTCGTCACCGGCAACACCATGACCGGCACGAACAATGCCGCCATCCAGGTGACGCAGGACCGCGGCAAGGTGTCGAACCTGACGATCACGAAGAACTTCATGGACAACGGCGACTGCCAGATCAACATCTCCGAGAAGGACAAGGGGCCGATCAGCGGCATCACGATCTCGAACAACACCTTCGGGGTCAACGGCAACATCAGGGGCTGCGGTGTCGTCGGTCCGACCAGCACCATCGTCAACCTGATCAGCAACCTCTTCTCGAACGGCGGCTCTGTCGTGGTGAAGAAGGGCTGATCACCTCTCTGCTCCACAGAGGAGGCGGGTGTCCATCGGGACGCCCGCCTCCTCTTCTGCTTCCCGAGGCATCCGATCTACGCAGGCAGGTGAGCCCTGGCGGCCGCGCCAGGAAATCCGTTCCTATCAATTTCCGATGCTCGGTGGTATCAAATCCGCTCCGGGAAGAATCCGCTGGTCACAGGCTTGTTACGAAGTTCAGGTCTCTCAAGGCTCGAGGCAATGTGATCCCAGAACCTTCAACTCCAGATTCATACTCACGCAACGAAACGTCTCCTAGGGTCCTTCTTGACCAGCCCCTCGACCACCCGAAACGAGAGACATCGTGGCCACCCCTACACACCTGTCTGCAACATCCATTCGCCCTCCTCGTCGCTGGAATCTCCTCGCAGCCGCTGCGGCCATCTTGGCTCTGGCATTCGCGGTCGTCCCGGGTCAGCCCGCTCATGCAGCTGCCAGCGCGAGCACTACCGGCGTCCCTTCCGGAACCAGCCTCACGACCGTCTACGGCGACATCAGGGTCACGACCGCCGGCACGGTGATCAGCGGCAAGGACATCCACGGCCGGGTGATCATCAAGGCAGCCAACGTGACCATCAAGAATTCCATCGTGCGGGGCACCGATGCCGGAGGCAAGTACGGACTCGTCGACAACATGGGCAACTACTCCGGCCTCAAAGTGATCGATACCGAGATCGTCGCGACGAAGCCGAACTGGACGGTCAACGGCATCATGGGGTCGAACTTCTCACTCCAGCGCGTGGAGATCCACAACACGGTGGACCAGGTGAGCATCACCGGGAGCAACGTGTCCATCACGGACTCGTGGCTGCACGGCAGCCTCTGGTACAGCTACGACGCCGATCACTCAGACGGGTCGCACAACGACAACATCGAGATCACCGGCGGAAGCAACATCGCGCTCAGCGGAAACACCTTCGCCGACGCTGACAACGCGGCACTCATGGTCACCCAGGACCGCGCCAAGGTCTCGAATCTGACGGTCTCGGGCAACAGGATCAGCGGCGGCGACTGCTCGATCAACGTGTCCGAAAAGGGCAAGGGCGCCATCCTCGGCTTCTCGGTGAAGAGCAACACCTTCGCCGCCGACACCACGATCAAGCACTGCGCGATCGTCGCTCCGACCACCACCAAGATCAGCCTCTCCGGCAACACCTTCCTCGACGGGTTCCTCGTCTCGGTCCTCAAGGGCTGATCCGGCTGCTGCCCGATTCGTGCAGCCCCCCCCCCCCC